>CAWJZE010000001.1:0-1910000 GCA_963847265.1 uncultured beta proteobacterium
TTAAGGAAAGTCGGTATAAATTTATATCTCGGCCCCACGCAATCGCAAGTCGTTGATTATATAAATTGATACTTAAAATTTGCCCCCCAAAAAAACTTATACGGACTTCCCCTATGTTCGCGAACCGCATCACTCTATTGTGCCGCCAAAAGAAATGCAGTTTGACTCAAATATGTGCAAGCTGAACCGCAAGTGTAGCATCTTTATATTGTGCCGCAATATCTAGAATGTATTCTGCGTTTACCGCAACTTGTTTTTCTCGATTTGCGGCATTGGGTGCTGTGGGATTTTGCGTGTAAACCACAGGACCTTTTTCTTCGAATTTCCAGTCGCCGTGAATTAATGCATTACGCAATTCCATCGGCCTCTCTGTTCTCTTAATTGCATCACGAATTTTCTTTTCTTTTTCCTCGCCAATATTCATCATAGGCAGTAAGGCAGTAATCTGTCTCGCTCTTGCGTGATTGTTGCTAACACTGAAATAAAGAGCATTTGCTTTTTCTTGAGGAAAGCCACTCACTCGCTCAAAGAGTCGAAGCAGCTCACGATCCAGCAAGTTCGCACGCATTACCAGCAACCCCAACGCTTTCAAGATTTTTACCGGATATTCATGTCCAAAGTAAGTTTCAGTTTCCGTTTCCCCTTCAGGCAATGTTGGCCTGGAACCAGCTTCAGCAAGAAGATCTAGCGTTCCACCAAAGGCAGGACGCTGCGGGAGTGCATCAAGAGCCATATTAAATGACATGTTCAATTGATTAACTTGCTCACGACCAAGAATCATCGTAATGGCTTCTTTGTTTGAATTAAAAAAATACAATTGAACACTACCTGTAGTGCCATTTCCAAACCTTAACGCGGCCATAACCATTTGAGGATCGAATGGATAAGTCATTATTGATTCTGCAGAATCGTCCTTCTTGAATCTCTCTGCGTGAAATGAAATTGAAGCCATGTCTATAGCGAGCATTCTTACTTCTTCAGAAGTACATTTAAACTGATTAAAATTTTGGTCAACACCCAGTAAATTAAAATAAGCAGTATCGGACTGCTTGTCGAAAGACCACCCAAATATTCGAGTGATCGGCTTTGCTTCTAAAAATTCCTGAGGAGTCGTAGGAGCCGCATTTAGCGGGTTCTCGTTTGTCATTTTTCAATCTCCACAAAGCGGGAAAATAATCTAGGAAATATCTACATAGGACCTCATTTTGGCAGGCTTTAGCAGTCGCGCTTCGTAGATTCTAATGATGACACGCCTTAACCGCTCATGTATGTTGACCTTTGCTGGAGTCCGGGTCTTCCTCGCTGCTAAGTGCGGAGGACTGGGCTCTGGACTTGCTTTCACCGAGGTGCTGGGCCACTATCCCGAAATTTTAGAAGATAAGCTTGGCATTGCCCAGTTTTTATTTGGTCTTGGCCATTGAGCCAATGCTGGAAGCTTCAGCATTTACGTCGATGCGTCTGCGCTACGTAATACAACGCACCGCAAAGGATATTCCCGAATCATCCCCAGTGTCATGCAAGCGTCTAGGAAGTTCGGGCAGCTTAGGCGTGCAGCGTGATCCGAACGCCACTCCAAGCGTCTTCCCAGAGGGGGCTAGGGGATAATCCGGGGAGCCCTGCATTACCCTTCTCTAGACCATGAGCACCATCCAACAAGCCGACCTGATCGAATCGGTCGCCGCCGCGCTGCAGTTCATCAGCTACTACCACCCCGCCGACTACATCGCGCACCTGGCGAAAGCCTACGAGCGCGAGCAGAGCCCGGCGGCCAGGGACGCGATGGCGCAGATCCTCACCAACAGCAGGATGAGCGCGACCGGCCAGCGCCCGATCTGCCAGGACACGGGCATCGTCAACGTGTTTTTGAAGGTCGGCATGAACGTGCGCTGGGGCGGCTTCACCGGCAGCCTGGAGGACGCCATCAACGAGGGCGTGCGCCGCGGCTACAACCACCCGGACAACACGCTGCGCGCCTCGGTCGTGGCCGACCCGCAGTTCGACCGCAGGAACACGAAGGACAACACGCCGGCCGTCATCTTCACCGAGATCGTCCCCGGCGACACGGTCGAAGTCACCGTGGCGGCCAAGGGCGGCGGCAGCGAGAACAAGAGCAAGCTGGCCATGCTCAACCCCGGCGACAGCGTCGTCGATTGGGTGCTGAAGACCGTGCCAACGATGGGCGCCGGCTGGTGCCCGCCCGGCATGCTGGGCATCGGCATCGGCGGCACCGCCGAGAAGGCGGCGCTGATGGCCAAGGAAAGCCTGATGGACGACCTCGACATGCACGAGCTGCAGGCGAAAAAGCAGTCCGGCGCCGATCTGACGAAGGTGGAGGCGCTGCGCATCGAGCTCTACGACAAGGTCAACGCCCTGGGCATCGGCGCGCAGGGCCTGGGGGGCCTGACCACCGTGCTCGACGTGAAGATCAGGATGTACCCGACCCACGCGGCGAGCAAGCCGGTGGCGATGATCCCCAACTGCGCGGCCACGCGCCACGCGCATTTCGTGCTCGACGGCAGCGGCCCGGCCTACCTGACGCCGCCCTCGCTCGACCTGTGGCCCGACGTCGCCTGGGCGCCCGACCACCACAAGAGCAGGCGGGTGAACCTCGACACGCTCACGCCCGAGGAAGTCGCCAGCTGGAAGCCGGGCGACACGCTGCTGCTGAACGGCAGGATGCTCACCGGCCGCGACGCCGCGCACAAGCGCATCGCCGACATGCTGGCCAAAGGGGAAAAGCTGCCGGTCGATTTCACTAACCGCGTCATCTACTACGTCGGCCCGGTCGATCCGGTCGCGGGCGAGGCCGTGGGCCCGGCCGGCCCGACCACCGCCACCCGCATGGACGGCTTCACCGAGATGATGCTGGCCGAGACGGGGCTCATCGCCATGATCGGCAAGGCCGAGCGCGGCCCGGTCGCCATCGAGGCCATCAAGAAGCACAAATCGGCCTACCTGATGGCCGTGGGCGGCGCCGCCTACCTGGTCAGCAAGGCGATCCGGACCGCCAAGGTGGTCGGCTTCGCGGATCTGGGCATGGAGGCCATCTACGAGTTCGACGTGGTCGACATGCCCGTGACGGTGGCAGTGGACGCCGGCGGCACCAGCGCCCACGTCACCGGCCCCGCCGAGTGGCAGCGGCGCATCGCCAGCGGCGAGTTCACCCCGATCGCGCTGGAACCGGCGTGATCGCGGCGCCGGCCGGTTTCGTGGGCGCCGACCGCCCGATCGGCGTGTTCGACAGCGGCATCGGGGGCCTGAGCATCCTCAATGCGCTGCGCGCCGCACTGCCGCGCGAGCGCTTCGTCTACTTCGCCGACACCGGGCACGCGCCCTACGGCGAGCGCGGCGACGCCTACGTGGTCGAGCGCTCGCGCGCCATCGCCCGGGAACTGCTGGCGCGCCACGGCGCCAAGGCGCTGGTGGTGGCGTGCAACACCGCGACGGCGGCGGCCATCCACGTGCTGCGCGCCGAACATCCGGGCCTGCCGCTGGTCGGCGTCGAGCCGGCGCTCAAGCCCGCGCTGGCGTCGAGCGCGACGCGGCGCATCGCCGTGCTGGCCACGCGCGTCACGCTCGCGAGCGCCAAGTTCCGCACGCTGCACGCCGCGCTGGCGGCCCAAGCCGACTTCACGCTGGTGCCGTGCGACGGGCTGGCGCGCGCCATCGAGCGCGACGACGCTCCTGAATTCATGGCACTGTGCGCCCGCTACACCAGCGCTGCGGGCACTTTCGGCACCGAGGCCGGGCAGACCGACACGCTGGTGCTCGGCTGCACGCACTACCCCCTGGTCGCCGACGAGCTGCGGCGCCACACCGGCGACACGGTGCGCTTCATCGACACCGGTCGGCCGGTCGCGCAGCAGACGCAGCGCCTGCTGGCCGCGGCCGGGCTGCTGGCCAACGGTGGCAATGGCGTCGGCGCGGTCGAGCTGGTCACCACGGGCGACGCCGGGGCGCTCGCCGCGGCGGCGGCGCGCTGGCTGCAGCTTCCCGCGGGTGATGCGCCGGACGCGCCGGCATGGATGCCGATGGCGGCATGAGCGCGGCGCCCGCGCTCCGGAGCGCATGCCGAGGCAACGCCCGGCCGGCGGCGCCTGGCCCACGGCCTGGACGCAGGCTCCTGCGCGCGGTTGCCTTCGTCCTCACCATCGTCCTTGCGGGATGGGCCCTGCCCGGCCACGCCGCCTGCGACTCCGGCCTGGCCGGGCGCATGAACGCCCGGCTCCACCCGGAGCGCGCCTTCGACGAGGAGCGCGCCGCCTGCCGCAGCTGGCCGGGCACGCCGGGGCGCAGCGTCGTCGTGCTGCCGCTGCCGCGCCCGGGGGCCGAGCCGGGCGCGACCGAGTTCGACCTGGACGTGCTGGTGGTGCAGCAGGCCGACAACGGCAACACCGAGCGCAGCACCATCGCCGCGCGCCTGTTCGAGCCGAAGGTGCTGCTGGAGGACGCGGTGCGCATCGACGACATCCGCATCGATGCCGCCCGCTACCCGCTCGCGCCCGAGGTGCGCGCCTTCGGCGTGCGGGTGCGCTACAGCGGCACGTCGCGCGCGCTGCCGTACTCCAGCGAGACGCTGATGCTCTACGTGCAGCAGGGCGACCGCCTGCGCCGGGTGCTCGGCGGCCTGGAGGTGGCGATGGAGCGCAGCGAATGGGACCCCGGCTGCCGCGCGACCTTCGAGCAGATGCGCGGCGCGCTGTCGATCGCGCCCGAGCGCAGCCACGGCCTGGCCGACCTGCTGCTGCGCCGCACGCACGTCACGGGCCGCGCCAGCTTCGTCGATGGCGACTGCATCGAGCGGTCCGCCGCGCCGCGCTTCGACACCGTGCTGCTGCGCTACGACGGCAATCGCTATGGGGCGGTGTCGGCGGTACCGCGTTCCCGGTAGCAGCCTTTTTTTCGACAGAAAGTGCCGCCAGCGCACATCCTGCCTGCGCAGGATGCTATGTTTTCGATAGCCCATCCTGCGCCAGCGCCCAGGCCACGTGCTCGCGCACCAAGCCGCTCGGGTGCTCCAGGCGCGAGGCCAGCGCCGCGCGCAGCGGCGCCTGCGCCACGGGCGAGCCGGCCGCCGCGCGCAGCGCATTGCCCAGCGCCACCGCCACGTTGCGCAGCCAGCGCTCGTGGCCGATGCGGCGGATCGGGCTGCCCTCGGTGAGGCGCAAAAAATCGGCCTCGCTCCAGGCGAACAGCTCGACCAGCTGCCCGCCCGCCAGACCTTGGCGCGCGTCGAAGTCGGGCAGCGCGCTGCGCCGGGCGAATTTGTTCCACGGGCACGCCAGCTGGCAGTCGTCGCAGCCGTAGATGCGGTTGCCCATCAGCGGGCGCAGCTCGGGCGGGATCGACCCGACGTGCTCGATCGTCAGGTACGAGATGCAGCGCCGCGCGTCGAGCCGGTGCGCGCCGACGATGGCCTGCGTCGGGCAGACGTCGATGCAGGCGCTGCAGCTGCCGCAGTGCGCGGTCACCGGCGCGCTCGGCGGCAGCACCAGATCGACATAGATCTCGCCCAGGAAGAACATCGAGCCGGCCGCGCGGTCGAGCACCAGCGTGTGCTTGCCGCGCCAGCCCTGGCCGCTGCGCGCGGCCAGCTCGGCTTCGAGCACCGGCGCCGAGTCGGTGAACACGCGGTGGCCGAACGGGCCCACCTCGGCGGCGATGCGGTCGGCCAGCTTCTGCAGCCGCGCGCGCAGCACCTTGTGGTAGTCGCGGCCGCGGGCGTAGAGCGAGACGACGCCTTCTCCGGGCCGCGCCAGCCGGTCGAATTCGATGCGCTGCCAGCCGCTCGGCGTGGCGCGCGGCAGGTAGTCCATGCGCGCGGTGATCACGCTCGCGGTGCCGGGCACCAGCTCGGCCGGCCGCGCACGGCGCGCGCCGTGCGCGGCCATGTAGTGCATGTCGCCGTGGAAGCCGTGGGCCAGCCACTGCATCAGGCCGGGCTCCGCACTCGACAGATCGACATCCGCGATGCCGATTTGGGAGAATCCGAGCTCCCGGGCCCAGTCCCGCACGAGAGTCACGAGTTGAGTGCCGCCGATCACCCGCCGATTGTAGGAACGCCGCAACAAATCACGCAGTGCTGGCGCGACGAGGCCGACACCGCCGCCTTCGCGCGCCGACTGGCCGCCTCGCCGGCGCTGCGGGACGCCTTCGTCGAGCTGCGCGGCGACCTGGGCGCGGGCAAGACCACCTTCGTGCGCCACCTGCTGCGCGCGCTCGGCATCGCGGGGCGCATCAAGAGCCCGACCTACGCCGTGGTCGAGCCGCACGAGACGCCCGACGGGCGGGCCGTGTTCCATTTCGACTTCTACCGCTTCGGCGACCCGCGCGAGTGGGACGACGCGGGCTTTCGCGATATCTTCGCCGGCGGCGGGCTGAAGCTGGTCGAGTGGCCCGAAAACGCCGCCGGCCGCCTCCCACTGCCGGACTTTGCTATCAAAATAGAAGTCATGACAGACGACACCCGCACCGTGACCCTGCGCGCCGGCACCCCCCGCGGCCGGCAGTTGCTGGAGGCGGCGGCCGCATGAAGAAAGAAAAAGCGCCCCGCCACCGCCCGCCCGCCCTCGCGCCGGCGCCCCTGCCGCCCTCCTCCGCGCGGCGGCGCGCGCTGAAGGTGGGCAGCCTGGCGCTGCTGCTCGGCGCGCAGCAGATCGCCCGTGGCGCCACCATCGTGGCGGTGCGCGTCTGGCCGGCGGCCGAGTACACCCGCGTCACCATCGAGTCCGACGGCCGGCTGCAGACGCAGCAGCGCGTGGTCGGCAGCCCGCCGCGGCTGGCGGTCGACATCGAGGGCATCGACCTGAGCCCGGCGCTGCGCGAGCTGGTCGGCAAGATCAAGCCGGGCGACCCGTACATCAACGGCCTGCGCATCGGGCAGAACGCGCCGGGCGTGGTGCGCATCGTGTTCGACCTGAAGCAGGCCGTCGCGCCGCAGGTGTTCTCGCTGGCGCCGGTGGCGGCCTACCGGCACCGGCTGGTGCTCGACCTGTACCCGCAGCGCGAACTCGACCCGATGGAGGCGCTGATCGCCGAGCGCCTGCGCGAGGCGCCCAAGGACGGCGGCACCGCCGGCGCCGGCATCGCCCCGCACAGCGTGGCGACGGCGGACGAGGCGCCGCCGCCACTGCGCCCGGCGCCGCCGGCCGTGGACTCGCTGGGCGACCTGATGGCGCAGCAGTCGATGCGCCCGGCGCCGCCCCCACCGGCGCCCGCGTCCGGCGAGCGCGCACCGGCACCGGCCCTGATCGCGCCGCCGCCGCTGCCGCCGGTGGTGGGCACCGCGCCGGTGCGCCCTGCCCCTGCTGCCCCTGCTGCCGCCGCGCCACGCGCCGCCACCGCCAGCCGCACCGATCGCATCATCATCGTCGCGCTCGACCCCGGCCACGGTGGGGAGGATTCGGGTGCGCTGGGTGCCAGCGGCACGCGCGAGAAGGACGTGGTGCTGCAGGTGGCGCACAAGCTGCGCGACCGCATCAATGCCAGCAGCGTCAACGGCAGCCCGATGCGCGCCTTCCTGACGCGCGACGCCGACTTCTTCGTGCCGCTGCACGTGCGCGTGCAGAAGGCGCGGCGCGTGCAGGCCGACCTGTTCGTGAGCATCCACGCCGACGCCTTCACCACGCCCGAGGCGCGCGGCGCCAGCGTGTTCGCGCTGAGCCAGAACGGCGCCTCCAGCAGCGCCGCGCGCTGGATCGCCAACAAGGAGAACCAGGCCGACAAGGTCGGCGGCGTCAACGTCGCGGTGCACGAGGTGCAGGTGCAGCGCGCGCTGCTCGACATGAGCACCACCGCGCAGATCAACGACAGCCTGAAGCTCGGCAGCGCCATGCTCGGCGAGATCCGCGGCATCGGCGCGCGGCTGCACAAGGGCCAGGTCGAGCAGGCCGGCTTCGCGGTGCTCAAGGCGCCCGACATCCCGAGCGTGCTGGTCGAGACCGCCTTCATCAGCAACCCGGAAGAGGAGGCCAAGCTGCGCAGCACGGCCTACCAGGACGACCTGTCGGAGGCGCTGATGCGCGGCATCCAGCGCTACTTCGCGCAGAACCCGCCGCTGGCGAGAAGCCGGCAGCTGTAGAAGCACCGGACGTGCCGGGCCCTGCGGTCGGCACCATCCGGCATGCCCTGCTTCGCGCACAGCGCGCGGCGGCAGGCTCCTACACGCTTCGCGGCCGTGCCTGTGCAGCATGAGCTTCTCACTCTCATCCGAAAGGTGGACATCATGCAAGCACGTCTCTGGACAATGGCCGCGGCTGTCAGCTCGGTGATGGCTCTGGCGGGGTGCGCCGCGGGGCCCAACCAGCAGCTCGGAGCCGGCGGCGGCGCGCTCGCGGGAGCCGTCATCGGCAATGCGATCAGCGACAACAAGGCCGGCACGCTCGGCGGCGCCGCCATCGGCGGGCTGATCGGCAACGAGGTCGGCCGCCGCGCCGACGAGCGCAACGCCCAGCCCTACTACCCGCCGGCCAGCGGCTACTACCCCAACAACGGGCCGCGCTACTGAGCGTGCCGGACGCGGCCGACCGGCCGCGCGCTCCTCGCCGGTCGGGAGGCGCCCGACAGTGGCGGCGTTGCCGCTGCAACCCCTGTCCCTGGCAAGACGCGCGACCTGGTTGCCGTATGGGCACGAAGCCAGCACTTTCCCGGTTCGTACAAGCTTCGTACAAGCAGGGACGGTGCTCTCCTACGGCACCCCTCTTGCGCGGCATCAGACTTCAATTCCTGCTTTTGAAAGGTGGACACCATGAAGTCACGTCTATGGATGGTTGCGGCAGCGGCCACGGCGCTTTTGGGTCTTTCGGGATGTGCCGACGGCATGTGGGGCCGCGGGGGAGGAATGAACTCCTCGAACACCAGTTCGATGCCGAGTTCAAGCAGCAGCAGCACGAGCGCGGCGCCCGGAGGCCGTGCCAGCACGCCCGAGAGCATGCCGGACAACAGCCGGCGCTCGGGCTACTACCCCAGCAACGGCCCGACCAACTGAAATTCCGCAACGGCGGCGCGGCCCGCACGCGCCTCCCGCAAGGCGCTGTCATGCCTGGCATGGCAGCGCTTTTTTCGTGGCGGCAGGCTCAGCCCGCGGGCAGCCGCCTGTCGCCGCGGCCGGCCCGCCAGGCACCGAAGAGGGCGATCAGCCCCGGCACCAGGATCAGCCCCCAGATGATCTTGTCGAGGTGCTGGCGCACGAACGGCAGGTTGCCGAAAAAGTAGCCCGCGGTCGCGATGCCCAGCACCCACAGCAGCGCGCCGGCGACGTTGTAAGCGGTGAACTTGGCCCGCCCCATGGCCGCCACGCCGCCGACGAAGGGCGCGAAGGTGCGGATGAACGGCATGAAGCGCGCCAGCACGATCGTGATGCCGCCGTAGCGCTCGTAGAACGCGTGGGCCTGGTCGAAGGCGCGGCGGTTGAACAGGCGCGAGTTCTCCCACTGGAACACCCGGGGGCCGAAGTAGCGGCCGATGCTGTAATTGCACTGGTCGCCCAGGATCGCCGCTGCCAGCAGGACCGGAATTGCCAGCGCGAAGTTCATGAGCCCGGCCCCGCACAGCGCACCGACGATGAACAGCAGCGAGTCGCCCGGCAGGAAAGGCATCACCACCACCCCGGTCTCGACGAACACGATGGCGAACAGGAGCGCGTACACCCACGGGCCGTAGGCGACGACGAAGGCTTCGAGGTGGCGGTCGATGTGCAGGATGAAGTCGATGAGAGAGGCGATGAGTTCCATGGCGGCAATTATCCGGGGCTTGGGGACACCCGCCCGCCGGCCGCTCCGTGCCGGCATGCGCCTTCTTTCTAGAATGTCCGGGTGACCGCCCTGCCCGCCTCGACCGCCCCGTTTCCCGAAGCCGCCGCCGCGCGCCGCCCGATCCGCGACCTGCCCGACGCACTGGTCAGCCAGATTGCCGCCGGCGAGGTGGTCGAGCGCCCGGCCTCGGTGGTGCGCGAGCTGATCGACAACGCGCTCGACGCCGGCGCCCGCGAGATCACAGTCCGCCTGGCGGCCGGCGGCGTGCGGCTGATCGCGGTCGAGGACGACGGCCACGGCATCCCGCAGGACGAGCTGGCGTTGGCACTGCGCCGGCACGCGACCAGCAAGATCGCCACCCTGGGCGAGCTGGAGTCGGTCGGCACCCTGGGCTTTCGCGGCGAGGCGCTGGCCGCCATCGGCTCGATCGCCGAGCTCACGCTGCTGTCGCGCGCGGCCGGCGCCGCCCACGCCTTCGCGCTCGACGGCGCCACGGGCGAGCTGCGGCCGGCGGCGCGCGCGGTCGGCACCACGGTCGAGGTGCGCGAGCTGTTCTTCGCCACGCCGGCGCGGCGCAAGTTCCTCAAGACCGACGCCACCGAGCTCGCGCACTGCGTCGAGGCGGCGCGCCGCCACGCGCTGGCGCGGCCGGACGTCGGCTTTGCCGTGTGGCACGAGGGTCGGCTGGTCGAGCAGTGGCGCGCCGTCGCCGCCGCGTCGCACGCCATGGGCCGCGACCGGCGCCTGGCGGACGCGCTGGACGACGACTTCGTGGCGCGCAGCGTCGCCCTCGATCACTCGGGCGGCGCGGTGCGGGTGCGCGGGCGCGCCGGCATCCCGGACGCGGCCCGCTCGCGCGGCGACCGGCAGTTCTGCTACGTCAACGGCCGCTTCGTGCGCGACCGGGTGCTCGCGCACGCGGCGCGCAGCGCCTACGAGGACGTGCTGCACGGCCAGCGCCAGCCGGTCTACGCGCTGTATGTGGAGATCGACGCCGCGCGGGTGGACGTCAACGTGCACCCGACCAAGATCGAGGTGCGCTTCCGCGACGGGCGCGAGGTGCACCAGGCGGTGCGCCACGCCATCGAGCGCGCGCTGGCGATACCGCGTGCCGGCAAGACGATGGCGGCCCCGGTCGCGCCCGGCGCGCCGACGGCGCTGGCGGACCATGATCTTGAGCCCGATCGGCCGCCAGCGCCCATGTACCGGGCACAACCTGCTATTCATTTCGTAGCAGAGCGCGGCTTGGGCGACGCCGCCGCGATGTGGCCGGCACAGCGCGCCGGCGTCGCGGCGCACGCGGAAGACGTTCCGACCTCCGCGCCGGACCCGCGCCGGCTCACGGGCACCGAGACCGACCCCACCTGGCCGCTCGGCCGCGCGCTGGCGCAGCTGCAGGGCATCTACATCCTGGCCGAGAACGCCCAGGGGCTGGTGATCGTCGACATGCACGCGGCGCACGAGCGCATCGTCTACGAGCGGCTCAAGCGCCAGTGGGCCGGCGCGGCCATCGCCAGCCAGCCGCTGCTGATCCCGGCCACTTTTGCCGCCACGCCGCAGGAGGTGGCCACGGCCGAGGCCTGCGCCGCCGCGCTGCCGGCGCTGGGCCTGGAGATCGCGCCGTTCTCGCCGCGCACCTTGGCCGTGCGCGCGCTGCCCGCCGCGCTGGCCGACGGCGACGCGGTCGCCCTGGCGCGCGACGTGCTGGCCGAGCTGGCCCGCCACGACGCCGAGAGCGTGCTGCAGCGCGCGCACCACGAGCTGCTCTCGACCCTGGCCTGCCACGGCGCGGTGCGCGCCCACCGGCGCCTGACGCTCGACGAGATGAACGCCCTGCTGCGCCAGATGGAGACGACCGAGCGCTCCGACCAGTGCAACCACGGCCGGCCGACCTGGCGGCAGGTGTCGATCCGGGAACTGGATGCGCTGTTCATGCGCGGGCGGTGAGTCGGTGACTGGCGTCGGCACGGCAGGTGGCGCGGCACGATGGCCATGCGGAGGCGCACCATGGCACATGCGCAGTGGAACTTTCCGCCGGCTCATCAGTCCACCGGTGCCATGAAACGCTGGTCCCTGCTCGCGGCGGTCATCGCCTTTGTCGCCGCCCTGGCGGGTGGTTGCTCGACGCTCGACGAGCGCCAGCGCGAATGGATCTTCCAGCCGAGCGACCGCAGCTGGGGCGACTCGGCCTCGATGACGCAGGGCATGCAGGACGTGTGGATCGACTTCACCTCGTCGCTCACCGGCCAGCCGGCGCGCCTGCACGGGCTGTGGCTGGGCAGCGCGCCCGAGTCGGCCGACACGCCGGTGCTTTTGTACCTGCACGGCGCGCGCTACAACGTCGCGGGCTCGGCGACGCGCATCCGGCGCATGCACGAGCTGGGTTTTTCGGTGCTGGCGATCGACTACCGGGGCTTCGGCAAGAGCACGGTGGGCCTGCCCTCGGAAGACACGGCGCACGAGGACGCGCTGGCGGCCTGGAAGTGGCTGGCGGCGCGCCATCCGCAGCAGCCGCGCTACATCTTCGGCCACTCGCTCGGCGGCGCCATCGGCATCGACCTGGCGGCGCGCGTGAAGGACGAGCGCGGCACCATCGTCGAGGGCACCTTCAGCTCGATGTCGGACGTGGTCGGCAGCTTCAAGTGGGGCTGGCTGCCGTTCAAGCCCTTCCTCACGCAGCACTTCGATTCACTGGCGCGCGTCAAGGACATCGGCGCGCCGCTTCTGGTGGTGCACGGCACGCTCGACAGCCTGATCCGCCCGGCCCTCGGGCGCAAGCTGTACGACGCGGCCACCGTGCCCAAGATGTTCGTGCTGGTCGAAGGCGGCTCGCACCACAGCACCAACTCGGTTGGCGAGGCGCAGTACCGCGACGCGCTCCGGCAGCTGTTCCGCATGGACCCGGCGGCGCGCCTGGCCGCGCGCGCCGCCGCCGTCGCACCGCCGCTTCCGCACGCACTCGAAGCGCCAGCGGCGCGTCCGGCCCGGGCCGGCAAGACGCCCGCCGCCACGGTGCAGCAGGCGACCGCGGCCGCGCGCAGGAACGTCCCCAGCGTCAGCGCCGGCGCGAGCTGAGCTGAGCTGAGCTGAGCTGAGCGGCGCGGCGAGGCGAAGCGAGGCGAGGCGCGATACCGTCCTGTCGCGGCCGCGCCGCAGGTCCGACGCGCCGCCCCGGTTTTGCTACGCTCGCGCGCATGCCCCCGATCGCCCTCCGATGACCCCGACCCCGCGCTGGATCGGTCTCGCCGGCCCGACCGCCAGCGGCAAGACGGCCGCGGCGCTGGCGCTGGCCGAGGTGCTGCCGCTGGAGATCGTCAGCGTCGATTCGGCGCTGGTCTACCGCGGCATGGACATCGGCACCGCCAAGCCGA
The DNA here is from genome assembly GCA_963847265.1 of uncultured beta proteobacterium. Classification (GTDB taxonomy): domain Bacteria; phylum Pseudomonadota; class Gammaproteobacteria; order Burkholderiales; family Burkholderiaceae_C; genus Variovorax. The sequence continues at coordinate 13,124 of CAWJZE010000001.1, forward strand.
GCGCGGCCGAGCGCGCCGCCGTGCCGCACCACCTGATCGACATCCGCGACCCGCGCGAGCCCTACAACGCCGCCGCCTTCGTGGCGGACGCGACGCGGCTGATCGGCGAGATCCGCGCGCGCGGCCGGCTGCCGCTGCTGGTGGGCGGCACGATGCTCTACTTCAAGGCGCTGATCGACGGCCTCGACGCCATGCCCGCCGCCGACCCGGCCGTGCGCGCCGCGCTCGAAGCCGACGCCGCCGCGCTGGGCTGGCCGGCGATGCACGCGCGGCTGGCCGCCGTCGACCCCGCCACCGCTGCGCGCCTCGCGCCCGGCGACAGCCAGCGCATCCAGCGCGCGCTGGAGGTGTGGCAGGCCAGCGGGCGGCCGCTGTCGAGCTTTCATGCTACAAAAACAAGAGCAAACGATGCAGATGGCACAAGCGGTTGTGCCCTTTTTTCCCTGGAACCGGTCGACCGCGGATGGCTGCACGCACGCATCGCCGGGCGCTTCGATGCCATGCTGGCGGCGGGCTTGCTGGACGAGGTGCGGCGGCTGCGCGCGCGCGGCGACCTGACGCCCGAGCTGCCGTCGATGCGCTGCGTCGGCTACCGGCAGGCCTGGGAATACCTGGACATGCTCGATGCCCCTGATGCTCCTGATGCCCGCGACCGGCCGGCCTCCGGCCCCGCCAGCCTCGACGAACTGCGCGAGCGCGGCGTCGCCGCCACCCGCCAGCTCGCCAAGCGCCAGCTGACTTGGCTGCGCGGCATGCCGGCGCGCCATGTGATCGCGGCCGACGCGCCCGATGCGACGCGCCAGGTCGTGCGGCAGATCCTGTGGCTCCACTCCGCATGAGCGCGCCAAGCCGCCCCGCGGGCGAAGACCGCAGCGCGCCGCACGAAGGCACGCCCGTGGGCCTCGCCCTCCGCGGCCTCGCCAAGCGCTACGGCGACGCCGCCGTGTTCGAGCACGTCTCGCTCGACGTCGCGCCCGGCGAGTTCGTCGCCATCGTCGGCGAGTCGGGTGTCGGCAAGTCGACGCTGCTCAACTGCATGGCCGGGCTGGACCGCTGGGATGCGGGCCGCGTGCTGCACGACGGCACCGACCTCGGCACGCTCGGCGACGAGGCGCGCGCGCTGTGGCGGCGCGAGCACGTCGGCTTCGTGTTCCAGGCGTTTCACGTGCTGCCGCACCTGGACGTGGCGCAGAACGTGGCGCTGCCGCTGATGCTGCTGGGCCGGCGCGACCGCGCCGAAAACGACGCGCGCGTGCGCCACATGCTCGACCTCGTCGGCTTGGCCGGCCTCGGCGCGCGGCTGCCGCAGACGCTCTCGGGCGGACAGCTGCAGCGCGTGGCGATCGCGCGCGCGCTGGTGCACCGCCCCGCCCTGCTGCTGGCCGACGAGCCGACCGGCAACCTCGACCCGGCCACCGCCACGCGCGTCATGGACGTGCTGCTGGCGCAGACGCGCGAGCATGGTGCCTCGCTGGTGCTGGTGACGCACTCCGAGGCCGCGGCCGCGCGCGCCGACCGGGTGCTGCACCTGCGCGCGGACGGCATCGCGCCCGCAGCGCCGCAGACTCCGGAAGGTTGAGCCACGGCAGCCTGGCCGCTGCGGTGCGAGGAGCCCGGTCGCAGTGTGGGCCGACGGCCTCCCCCGCCATTGCCGCCGGTCTCGCATCAATCGGGACGGGCGTTCGGGCGTCTGGCCAGCCACCACGCCAGCCCCAGCACCGCCACGGCCGCAACGCCGGCGGCAGGCCCCAGGCCGGATTGCGACGCGCGCCAGCCGCCCTCCACCGCATGCCCCTGCGAGGGCGTGAACAGGTTGCCTTCGGTCACCGGCGCCCGATCGGCGCGCGCGAACGCGGCGCTCATCAACGCCATCGTCACCCGGCCGAGCAGATCGGGCGCCAGTGCGTGTGCCAGCCGCGCCGGCAGCGCGACGCTGCCCAGGGTGACCGACGCGCGCGGCCGCCGCGCAAGCGCCACCAGTGTGGCGGCGACACGCTGCGGATCGACCAGCGGCGGCGGTGGCCGCAGCCGGCGTCCGGTGTAGTTGGCGCCGTGCGACACGCCCGGGGTGTCGACGAAGGTCGGGTAGACCTCGCAGACATGGACGTGCGGCAGCGCCGACACCTCGGCGCGCAGCGCCTCGGACAGGCCGCGCAGCCCGAACTTGCTCGCGCTGTACGCCGCCGCATAGGGCGCCGCCACCCAGCCGCCGATCGAGATCACGTTGATCAGCGTGCCCCGTCCACGCGCGCGAAAGTGCCCCAGCGCCGCGTGCGCGCCGTTCATGTGTCCCAGCAGATTGGACTCGATCACGCGCCGGTGCGCCTCGATGGGAGTCTCGTCGAACAGCCCCACCACGCCGACGCCGACGTCGTTGATCCACACGTCGATGCCGCCGAAGCGCCCGATCGCGGCATCGGCCAGCGCGCACGGCCTGCGCATCGGCCACGTCGGTCGGCACGGCCAGCGCCTGCGCGCCCAGGGCGTGGCATTCGGCGGCGACGGCCTCCAGCGCCTCGGTGCCGCGTGCGGCCAGCACCAGGCGGTCGCCCTCGCGGGCGAAAGCCAGTGCCGCGGCGCGGCCGATGCCGCTCGACGCGCCCGTGAGCACGACCGTGCGCGGCGACGATGAAGACGAGGACGATGACGCGGTGGAGACTTGGTTCGCCATGATGAATCCTTGCAATAAAAAGCCAGCATCCCGGGCGTTCGCGGCGTCGCTTGTAGGTGCGCATCGCAACCGCTGGGGTACGACCAGCACGCGGCGTGCCCTGCGGGTGCCCCGGCGCTCCGGGGACGGCGTCGCGCTTCGCCTTTTGCCCAAAGCGCGACAGAATCCGTTCAACGGGGGTCACCCGCATCCCCGAGACTGAAAGAAAGTGTCGGTTTTCCATGAGCGATTCGCCCCCCTACACCCCGCCGAGCATCTGGACGTGGAAGCAGCAGAACGGCGGGCGCTTCGCGAACATCAACCGCCCGACGGCGGGCGCCACCCACGAGCGCGAGCTGCCGGTGGGCCGGCATCCGATGCAGCTGTACTCGCTCGCCACGCCCAACGGCGTCAAGGTCACGCTGATGCTGGAGGAACTGCTGGCGCTCGGCCACGCCGGCGCGGAGTACGACGCCTGGCTCGTCCGGATCGCCGACGGCGAGCAGTTCGGCAGCGGCTTCGTCGCGGTCAACCCCAACTCCAAGATCCCCGCTCTGGTGGACCGCAGCGGACCGGCGCCGGTGCGGGTGTTCGAGTCCGGGGCGATCCTGCTGTACCTGGCCGAGAAGTTCGGCGCGTTCCTGCCCACTGGCGGCGCCGAGCGTGCCGAATGCCTGTCGTGGCTGTTCTGGCAGATGGGCAGCGCGCCCTTCCTGGGCGGCGGCTTCGGCCACTTCTACGCCTACGCGCCGACCAGGATCGAGTACGCCATCGACCGCTACGCCATGGAGGTCAAGCGCCAGCTCGACGTGCTCGACCGGCGCCTGGCCGAGAGCGCCTGGCTGGCCGGAGACGACTACACGATCGCCGACATGGCCGCGTGGCCTTGGTACGGCGCGCTCGCCAAGGGTCAGCTCTACGAGGCGGGCGAGTTTCTCCAGGTGCAGGCCTACACCCATGTCCTGCGCTGGGCGGAGCAGATCGCCCGGCGCCCGGCCGCCCAGCGCGGCCGCAAGGTGAACCGCACGTGGGGCGAGCCGTCGAGCCAGTTGCACGAGCGCCACGACGCCGATTTCGACACGCGCACCCAGGACCGGGCCGCAACGTCCGACTGAAAAAGCAACACCCGCGCTCCACGACAGCCAAGGCCGGCCGACGCCATGACAATCACCTTCTACGACTGCGCCACCGCCCCCAGCCCGCGCCGCGCCCGCATCCTGCTGGCCGAAAAGGGCATTGCCCACGAGACGGTCGAAATCGACCTGCGCCGCGGCGAGCAGCTGGGCGAGGCGTACCGCCGCATCAACCCGCAATGCACGGTGCCGGCGCTGCGCACCGAGGACGGCCTGCTGCTCACCGACAACGCCGGGATCACCGCGTACCTGGAGGCGCGCCACCCCGAGCCGCCGCTTTTGGGAGAAACCCCGCAGCAAAAGGCAGCCATCGCGAGCTGGAACTGGCGCGTCGAGTTCGAGGGCCTGATGGCCATCGCCGAGGCCCTGCGCAACGGCTCGCCGACGATGGCCAACCGCGCCCTGCCGGGACCGGTGGACTATGCCCAGATCCCCGAGCTGGCGCAGCGCGGCATCGCGCGCGTGCGGCAGTTCTTCCGGGTGCTCGACGAGCACCTGGCCGGGCGCGACTTCATCGCCGTCGAGCGCTTCAGCGTCGCCGACATCACCGCGGTGGTGGCGGTCGATTTCGCGCGGGTGGTGAAGGTCAGGCCCGACGGGCACCCGAACCTCGAGCGCTGGCGCTCGGCCATGGCCGAGCGGCCTTCCATGGCGCTGTAGAGAAAGAAGACCGGCACCGGCGCAGCGCCAGGGTGCTGCACCTGCGCGCGCACGGTCCCAGGCCGCGAACCCCGCGGCGGCGGACGGATGCGTCCCTGCCGCGCTCAGCCCAGAGCCGGAGTTGCCGCCTGCCCGGCCCGCACGTCGTGCCCGACCCACAGCACCAGCAGCACGGCCCGAGCACAATGCGCCATGCTCGCCCTGCTCTCGACCTTCTCCTGGCAGGAGCTGCGCCACCATCCCTGGCGCAGCGCGGCGGCGGTGGTGGCGGTCGTGCTCGGCGTGGCGCTGGCGTTCTCGGTGCACCTGATCAATGCCTCGGCGCTCGACGAGTTCGCCAGCGCGGTGCGCTCGGTCAACGGCCAGCCCGATCTTGAGTTGCGCGCCGCGCAGGGCAGCTTCGACGAGGCGCTGTTCGCCCGCGTGGCGGCCGACCCGCGCGTCGCGCTGGCCAGCCCGGCGCTCGAAGTCGCCACGCTGGCGCTGCCGGACGACCGTGCGGCAGCGCCAGCGGCGACGGCGCCGTTCGCCCCGTTCGCGCTGCGCGTGCTGGGCGTCGATGCGCTGGCGCTGCCCGCGATCGCGCCGTCGCTGGTGCCGCGCCCGGCGGCGGACGCGGGGCGCTTCTCGCTGTTCGCGCCGGGCCGGGTGTTCCTCAACGCCGCGGCGCGCGACGCGCTCGGCGGCACACCGGCAACGGCGGCGACAACGACGCTGCGGCTGAAGGACGGCGCCGCGCTGCACCGCGTGCACATCGCCGGCAGCGTGGCGGCCGGCGGGGCGCCGCTGGCGGTGATGGACATCGGCGCGGCGCAGGATTTGTTCGGCCGCGGCGGGCAGCTCACCCGCATCGACCTGCGCCTGGCGCCCGGCACCGACCGCGCCGGGTTCGTCCGCAGCCTGCGCGAGTCGCCCGGCTGGCCCGCCGCCGTCGAGCTGGCCGAGCCGGGCGACGCGGTGGCGCGCATCGGCAACCTGTCGCGCTCCTACCGCGTCAACCTGACGGTGCTGGCGCTGGTGGCGCTGTTCACCGGGGCCTTCCTGGTGTTCTCGGTGCTGGCGCTCAGCGTGGCCAAGCGCGCGCAGCAGTTCGCGCTGCTCGGCGTGCTGGGCCTGGCGCCGCGCCAGCGGCTGCGGCTGGTGCTGGCCGAGTCGCTGCTGCTCGGCGCGGTCGGCAGCGCCGCCGGCATCGCGCTCGGCACGGCGCTCGCCGCGCTGGCGCTGCGCGTGCTCGGCGGCGACCTGGGCGGCGGCTACTTCGCCGGCGCGGCGCCGGCGCTGCAGTGGAGCACGCCGGCGGCGCTGGCCTACGGCCTGCTCGGCGTGGCCGCTGCGGGAATCGGCGGCTGGCTGCCGGCGCGCGCGGCGCAGGCGCTGCCCGAGGCGCAGACGCTCAAGGGCCTGGGCGCGTCGCATGCGGCACCGGGGCGGCTGCGCCTTGCTCTTTCTTTGATAGCGGCCGGCGCCCTGCTGGCGGGCGCTCCGCCGGTGTTCGGCATTCCGCTGGCGGCCTACGTGGCGGTCGGCCTGCTGCTGGTGGGCGGCATCGCGGCGCTGCCGGGGCTGATCGCGCTGGTGTACGACCGGCTGGCGCCCGCCCTGTCCGGCCGCCTGCTGCCCCTGCTGGCGCTGGAGCGCGCCCGGCGCATGCGCGGCACGGCGGCGGTGGCGGTCAGCGGCGTGGTCGCGAGCCTGAGCCTGGCGGTGGCGCTGACCGTGATGGTCGCGAGCTTTCGGGATTCGATGCTGCACTGGCTCGACGCGGTGCTGCCGGCCGACCTGTACGTGCGCGCGGCGGCCGCCGGCGCCGGCAGCGCCTTCACGCCCGCGCAGGTGCAGGCCATCGCCCGGCTGCCCGGCGTGGCGCGGGTGGGCACGGTGCGCTCCCGCACGGTGTCGCTCGACGCCGCGCGCCCGCCCGTGACGCTGCTGGCGCGCGGTTTCGGTGACAGCGACATCGCGGCCTCGCTGCCACTGGTCGGCGGCGACGCGCTGCCCGTGCCCGCCGGGCAGGTCGGCATCTACGTGAGCGAGGCGATGGTCGACCTGTACGGCGCCCGGCCGGGCAGCGCGTTCGCTCCGCTTTCACGGGTCTTTGGGGCCGCAGCGCCCGCCACGCGTGCGCAGCCCGCTACGTTTTTCGTAGCAGGCGTGTGGCGCGACTACGTGCGCCAGTTCGGCTCGGTGGCGCTCGACGCGCGCGACTACGAGCGGCTGACCGGCGACCGCGACGCGAACGACCTGTCGCTGTGGCTGGCACCCGGCGCCGACGAGGTCGGCGTGCAGCGGGCGGTGCGTGCGATCGCGGCGCCTGCGGCTGCCTCAGGGGCCCCCTCGGCCGCTGCCGCTGCTGCGGAAGGCGCGGATGCGGGTCCGGGCAATGGCAAGACCCCGGCCCCGGCCCCGGCTCAGGCTCAGGCTCAGGCTCAGGCTCAGGCTCAGCCCTCCGACGATGCGGGCCGCGATTCGGCGGCCGCGCCCGACGACGGCCTGACGATCGCGTCGGCCGCCCAGTTGCGCGCGACCTCGCTGCGCATCTTCGACCGCAGCTTCGCCGTCACCTACTGGCTGCAGGCGGTGGCGATCGCGATCGGCCTGTTCGGCGTGGCGGCGAGCTTCAGCGCGCAGGTGCTGGCGCGGCGCAAGGAGTTCGGCCTCCTGGCGCACCTGGGCTTCACACGGCGGCAGGTGCTGGCGGTGGTGGCCGGCGAAGGCGCCGCCTGGACCGCCATCGGCGCCGCCGCCGGGCTGGCGCTCGGGCTGGCGGTGGCGGTGGTGCTGGTGCACGTGGTCAACCCGCAGAGCTTCCACTGGAGCATGGACCTGCGCGTGCCCTGGGCGCGCCTGCTGGCGCTGTGCGCCGCCGTGGTCGCCGCCGGCACCGCGACGGCATGGCTGGCCGGCCGCGCGGCGGGCGGGCGGGACGCGGTGCTGGCGGTGAAGGAGGACTGGTGAGGAAAATACCTGAGCCCGCTCCCATGCGCCGCCGCGCCGCCCTCCTCCATGCCGCGCGGGGCACTGCGGCGCTGCTGGCCTTGGCCGGAGCGGCGCCCGTCTGGCCGCTACCGCCGCGCACGCTGCGGTTCCCGCGCGACTTCGGCAGCCATCCCGAGCTGCGCACCGAGTGGTGGTACATCACCGGCCATGCCCGGGCCGGCAGCGGCACCGCCGCGCGTGAGGTCGGGTTCCAGGTCACTTTCTTCCGCACGCGCGTGGACGAGGCGCAGACCCTGCGTTCGGCCTTCGCGGCGAAGCAGCTGGTCGTCGTGCACGCTGCCGTGACCGACCTGCAGGGCCGCAGGCTGTGGCACGACCAGCGCATCGCGCGCGCCGCCATGGGCGTGGCCGGCGCCAGCGAGGCCGACACGGCGCTGCGGCTGCGCGACTGGTCGCTGGTGCGCGACGGCGGCGACGGCAGCTACCGCGCCATCGTCGAAGCCGCCGACTTCGGGTTCGATCTGCGGTTCAGGCCGACCCAGCCGGTGCTGCTGCAGGGCGACGCGGGCCTCTCACGCAAGGGCCCCGAGCCTGACCAGGCCAGCTACTACTACAGCGAGCCGCAGCTTGAAACGAGCGGCCGGCTGCGCTTGGCCGGCCGCGATTTCGACGTCGCGGGCACCGCCTGGCTCGACCACGAATGGAGCGAGGCGTTGCTGCACCCCGATGCGGCCGGCTGGGACTGGATCGGCATGAACCTGGACGACGGCAGCGCGCTGACCGCCTTCGAGGTGCGCAAGAAGACGGGCGGCGCGCTGTGGAGTGGCGGCTCGTTTCGCAAGGGTGCTGGTCCGGGCGATGCGGCCAAGGTGGGCGATCCGCGCGTGTTCGCGCCCAATGAAGTCGCCTTCGAGCCGCTGCGCCGCTGGCAAAGTCCGGTCACCCGGGCGCGCTACCCGGTCGAATGGGCGGTGCGCACGCCGGCGGGCCGCTTCCGCGTCAGGGCGCTGCTCGACGACCAGGAGCTCGACAGCCGCGGCGCGTCCGACGCCATCTACTGGGAGGGCCTGAGCGAGCTGCTCGACGCGCGCGGCGCGGCAGTTGGCCGCGGCTATTTGGAGATGACGGGTTATGCCGCGCCGCTGCGGCTCTAGGCTTCGCCGGTTTCCGCTTCCGCGCGCGGCGCCAGGCCGCCCGTGATGCCGGCAGGCGTCAGCGCGGTGGTTCCCGGACGCTGGCCGCGCCGCCGCTCGAAGAACGCGATGACCTCGCCCATGATGCCGCGCCGGAACGCCAGCACGCAAATGACGAAGATCAGCCCGGTCACGATGGTGACCGACTCGCCCAGCGTGTTGAACCAGTCGACGCCGGTCAGCCGCGCGAGCAGGTTGCCGAACTCGCCGATCTTGTTCTCCAGCAGCTCGACCACCGCCGAGCCGACCAGCGGCCCGGACAGCGTGCCCAGCCCGCCGACCAGCGTCATCAGGATGACCTGCCCCGAGGCGCTCCAGTGCACGTCGGAGAGCGTGGCGAAGCCCAGCACCAGCGTCTTGAGCGAGCCGGCCAGCCCCGACAGCGCCGCCGAGATCACGAAGGCCAGCAGCTTGAAGCGGCTGACGTCGTAGCCGAGCGAGAGCGCGCGCGGCTCGTTTTCCTTGATGCCCTTCAGCACCTGGCCGAACGGCGAGTGGATGGTGCGCACGATCAGCAGGAACGCCGCCACCACGATCACGAGCGCCACGTAGTACATGGTGAGGTCGTTGCGCAGGTCGACCACGCCGAACAGCTTGCCGCGCGGCACGCCCTGCAGGCCGTCCTCGCCGCCAGTGAAGGGCGCCTGCAGCGCGGCGAAGAACACCATCTGCGCCAGCGCCAGCGTGATCATGGCGAAGTAGATGCCTTGGCGGCGGATGGCGAGCACGCCGAACAACCAGCCCAGCAGCGCGCCGGTGAGCGTGCCGGCGATCAGGCCCAGCTCGGGCGTCAGCCCCCACACCTTCATCGCATGTCCCGCGACATACGCCGAGCCGCCCAGGAATGCCGCGTGGCCGAACGACAGCAGCCCGGTGTAGCCCAGCAGCAGGTTGAAGGCCGAGGCGAACAGCGCGAAGCACATCAGCTTCATCACGAACACCGGGTAGGCCCCCGCGAACGGTGCCACCAGCAGCGCCACGAAGAGCAGCCCATAGACGACAGTGGAAATTTTCTTCATTGGCTGCTACTCATTGGAGCCGCCGCGCCCGGCGGCAGGCGCACCGACACGCGTTGCGGGAATCGCGTGCCAGCCAAATCCAGGGGCCGCCGTGCCCGGCCGCCCGTAGCGGCCGGCTCGCCCCCGGCAGGGGGTTGGCGGACCGACACGCAGTGCGGGGAGCCTGGGGGCGAGCTCATTTTTCTTTGCCGAACAGCCCGGCCGGGCGGATCAGCAGCACGATGACCATGATCACGAACACGACGGTGGACGAGGCCTCGGGGTAGAACACCTTGGTCAGCCCCTCGATCACGCCCAGCCCCAGCCCGGTGAGGATGGCGCCCATGATCGAGCCCATGCCGCCGATCACCACCACCGCGAACACCACGATGATCAGGTTCTGCCCCATCAGCGGCGTCACCTGGATCACCGGCGCAGCCAGCACCCCGGCGAAGGCCGCCAGTGCCACGCCGAAGCCGTAGGTCAGCGTGATCATGAGCGGCACGTTGACGCCGAAGGCCTCGACCAGCCGCGGGTTCTCGGTGCCGGCGCGCAGGTAGGCGCCCAGCCGCGTCTTCTCGATGACGAACCAGGTGGCGAAGCACACCACGAGCGAGGCCACCACCACCCAGGCGCGGTAGTTGGGCAGCACCATGAAGCCCAGGTCGGTGGCGCTCGCGAGCGCCTCCGGCGCGTCGTAGCCCAGCCCCGAGACGCCGTACACCGAGCGGAACACTCCCTCGATCAGCAGCGTGAGGCCAAGCGTGAGCAGCAGGCCGTAGAGGTGGTCGAGCTTGTAGATCCAGCGCAGCAGCAGCCGCTCGATCAGCACGCCGAACAGCCCGACGATGACCGGCGCCGCGATCAGCATCACCCAGTAGTTGATGCCGAAATAGTTCATCGCCATCCAGCTCAGGATGGCGCCCATCATGAACAGCGCGCCGTGCGCGAAGTTGATCACGTTGAGCAACCCGAAGATCACCGCGAGCCCCAGGCTCAGGATCGCGTAGAACGACCCGTTGACCAGCCCCAGCAGGAGCTGGCTCAGCATGGCAGGAAGCGAAATGTTCATAAGCCCGTCAACAGCCCCAACGGATCCCAGCGATTTCCCTCTTTCGTGAGGGCCGCCGCGCCCGGCCGCCCGAAGCGGCCGGCCCAGGGTCGCTGCCAGAGGCAGCGGCTCTTCGGGCCGTCCAAGCCTGCGCAGGCAGGCTTGGAGCCGCGGCCCTCAGCCCCCGGCAGGGGATTGGCGAAGGGGGTTACTTCCACAACGCACACTTGCTCTCGGCCTTGGTCGTGAACACCTGGTCGCCCGGCAGCGTCGCCTTCAGCTTCAGGTAGTCCCACGGCTTCTTGGACTCGGCCGGGGTCTTGACTTCCATCAGGTACATGTCGTGGATGAAGCTGCCGTCGGCGCGGATCTGGCCCTTGCCGTAGAAGTCGTCGATCTTCATGGTCTTGAGCTCGGCCATCACCTTGTCGGCGTCGGTGGTCTTGGCGGCCTGCACGGCCTTCAGGTAGGTCATGGTGGCCGAGTAGTCGGCCGCCTGCACGTCGGTCGGCATGCGCTTGGTCTTCTCGAAGAAGCGGGCCGACCACTTGCGGGTGGCGTCGTTCATGTCCCAGTACCAGCTGGTGGTCATGAGCAGGCCCTCGCTGTTCTTCAGGCCCAGGCTGTGGATGTCGGTCAGGAACACCAGCAGGCCGGCGATCTTCATGGTCTTGGTGATGCCGAATTCCTTGGCCGCCTTGATCGAGTTGATGGTGTCGCCGCCCGCGTTGGCCAGGCCCAGCACCTGCGCCTTGGAGTTCTGCGCCTGCAGCAGGAACGACGAGAAGTCCGACGCGTTGAGCGGGTGCTTGACGCTGCCGACCACCGTGCCGCCCTTCTCCTTCACGACCCGGGCCGTGTCGGCTTCCAGCGCCGCGCCGAAGGCGTAGTCGGCCGTCAGGAAGAACCAGGTCTTGCCGCCCTGCGCCACCACGGCGGCGCCGGTGCCCTTGGCCAGCGCCACGGTGTCGTAGGCGTAGTGCACGGTGTAGGGACTGCACTGCTCGTTGGTCAGCGCCGAGCTGCCGGCGCCGTTGTTGATGTAGACGCGCTTCTTCTCCTGCGCCACCTTGGCCGTGGCGAGCGCGGTGCCCGAGTTGGTGCCGCCGAAGATCATGGTCACGCCCTGCGTGTCGATCCACTCGCGCGCCTTGGAGGCGGCGATGTCGGCCTTGTTCTGGTGGTCGGCCGTGAGCAGCTCGATGGGCATGCCGTTGACCTTGCCGCCGAAGTCGTCGATCGCCATCTGGATCGCGGTGGCGCCGTTCTTGCCCTCGACGTCGGCGTACAGGCTCGACATGTCGGTGACGAAGCCGATCTTGACCTTGTTGTTGTCCTGCGCCTGCGCGGTGTGGGTGGCGAGGCCGGCGGCGCCGAGCATGAGGGCGACGATTTTCAGCTGGGTCTTCATGACTTCTCCTGGATTGATGCGAAAGAAAAAAGAAACCGGAATGCGGAGAGCTAGACGCCGAGCAGCTCGTCCAGCACCGGCATCTTGGCGTCGAGCTCGGCGGCGCCGAACGCCGGCGATGCGGCCGTGCTCCATCACGTAGAAGCGATCGGCCAGCGGCGCGGCGAAGCGGAAGTTCTGCTCGACCATGACGACCGTGTAGCCCTTGGCGCGCAGCGTGGTGATCATGCGCGCCAGCGCCTGCACGATGACCGGCGCGAGCCCTTCCGAGATTTCGTCGAGCAGCAGCAGCTTCGCGCCGGTGCGCAGGATGCGCGCCACGGCCAGCATCTGCTGCTCGCCGCCCGACAGCCGCGTGCCCTGGCTGTGGCGGCGCTCGGCCAGGTTGGGGAACATGGCGTAGATCTCGTCCACCGACATGCCGGCGCCGGTAGCCCTTGAGCGCGGGCGGCAGCAGCAGGTTCTCCTCGCACGACAGGCTGGCGAAGATGCCGCGCTCCTCGGGGCAGTAGCCGATGCCGTGGTGCGCGATGCGGTAGGTCGGCAGGCCGATGGTCTCGGCGCCGTTGACGCGGATGCGGCCCTTGCGCGTGCCGGTCAGGCCCATGATGGCGCGCAGCGTGGTGGTGCGCCCGGCGCCGTTGCGGCCCAGGAGCGTGACCACCTCGCCGCGGCTGCACCACCATGTCCACGCCGTGCAGCATGTGCGACTCGCCGTACCAGGCGTGCAGGCCCTTGATCTCCAGCGCGGGCGCGTCCATCAGCATGGCGCCCCCTGCAACTGCCCGTCGGTCGGTGCCCATGTAGGCCTCCATCACCTGCGGGTTCTTCGAGACCTCGGCATAACTGCCCTCGGCCAGCACGGCGCCGCGCTGCAGCACGGTGATGGTGTCGGCAGATGCCCGCGACCACGCTCATGTTGTGCTCGACCATCAGGATGGTGCGTCCCGCCGACACGTGCTTGATGAGCTCGGTCACGCGGTCGCACGTCTTCGTGGCCCATGCCCTGGGTCGGCTCGTCGAGCAGCATCAGCTCGGGCTCCATCGCCAGCGTGGTGGCGATCTCCAGCGCGCGCTTGCGGCCGTAGGGCAGGTTCGACGGTCTGCTCGTCGGCCAAGTCGCTTCGAGCCCGACCTCGCGCGAGCAGCGCGCATGGCGCGCGTCGTCGAGCGGCGTCCAGCGTCTTCTCGCTCTTCCAGAAATGGAAGGAGGTGCCGAGCGCGCGCTGCAGGCCCGATGCGCACGTTCTCCAGCACCGTCAGGTGCGGGAACACCGCCGAGATCTGGAACGAGCGGATGATGCCGCGCCGCGCGATCTGCGCCGGCTGCTCGCGGGTGATGTCCTGCCCGTTGAAGAGGATCGGTGCCGGAGGTCGGCTCCAGGAACTTGGTCAGCAGGTTGAAGCAGGTGGTCTTGCCGGCGCCGTTGGGGCCGATCAGCGCGTGGATCGACCCGCGCTCGACGGCCAGATCGACGTTGCTGACCGCGGTGAAGCCCTTGAATTCCTTGGTGAGCCGGTGCGTCTGGAGGATGACGTCGCTCATCGGGCGCGGTCACCCTGGGGCTGGCAAAGAAGATGGATCATGCGGTGTGTCCGGGCGCCCCGACATTGGCGGCGCGGATCGATTCTTGGCCGCCGCATGCCTTTTTCCAACTGGGGCAAACGCCTAGGGTGCGATGCATGCTAGTGCGCCGGCGTCGTCCCGCACGTCGGACGCGGCCGGGTGTCGCGGCGTGCGGCCCGGCACGCCGCGCGCCGTCCTCAGTGCGCGCCAGCCGCCGCGTCGGCGCCCGCGCCGCCGCGCTGCGGGTGCGACAGCCAGACCATCGGGATCAGCAGGATGAACAGCACCGCCGAGGCATAGAACACGTCGGCCGTCGCCAGCATGAAGGCCTGCTGGTTGACGATGCCGTTGAGCTGGCCCAGCACCTGGGCCGGGCTCAGGCCGCTCGCGCCCAGGCCGTTGATGGCGCTCATCGCGGCGCCGTTGGCCTGCGTCACCGACTCCACCAGCTGCGCGTGGTGCAGCGCCGCACGGTTCTCCCATACCGTGGTGGCGATCGAGGTCCCGATGGCGCCGGCCGTGATGCGCAGGAAGTTCGACAGCCCCGAGGCCGCCGGGATGCGGTCCGGCGTCAGGCCCGAGAGCGTGATCGTCACCAGCGGGACGAAGAAGAACGCCATGGCGACGCCCTGGATGATGGTCGGGATCATGATGGTGCCGAAATCCGCCTGCGTGTTGAAGCGCGAACGCATCCACAGGATCAGCGCGAACACCAGGAACGAGAAGGTGACGTAGCGCCGCGCGTCGACCTTCCCGACCGTCAGGCCGACGATGGGCGACAGCACGATCGCCATCAGGCCGACCGGCGCCATGATCATCCCGGCCTGCGTCGCGGTGTAACCCATGAACTGCTGCAGCCACAGCGGCAGCAGCACCACGTTGCCGAAGAACACGCCGTAGGCCACCGCGGTCGCCAGCGCGCCAGCCCAGAAATTGCGCCGCTTGAACAGCGACAGGTCGACCACCGGATGCTCCTCGGTCAGCTCCCACGCCAGGAAGAACGCGAGGCCGACGACGGCGACCGCCGCCATGGCGATGATCGCGCCGGAGTTGAACCAGTCGAGCTCCTTGCCCTTGTCGAGCATGAGCTGCAGCGAGCCGACCCAGATCACCAGCAGCGCCAGGCCGATGGAGTCGATCGGCACGCTGCGCGTCGGGCTCTCGCGGTCGCGGTAGATCATCCAGGTCACGCCGGCGGCCACCAGGCCCACGGGAATGTTGATGTAGAAGATCCACGGCCACGAGATGTTGTCGGTGATCCAGCCGCCCAGCAGCGGCCCCATGACCGGCGCCACCAGCGTGGTCATCGACCACATCGCCATCGCCAGCCCCGCCTTGGCGCGCGGGTAGCTCGACAGCAGCAGCGTCTGCGACAGCGGGATCATCGGCCCGGCGACGAAGCCCTGCAGCGCCCGGAACGTCACCAGCAGCGTCATGTTGGGCGCCAGCCCGCACAGCCACGAGCTGATCATGAACAGCACGATGCTGGCGATGAAGAGCCTCACCTGGCCAAAGCGCTGCGTCATCCAGCCCGTCAGCGGCACGGCGATCGCGTTGGCGACCGCGAAGCTGGTGATGACCCAGGTGCCCTGCGTCGTGCTGACGCCGAGGTCGCCGGCGATGGCCGGCAGCGACACGTTGGCGATCGACGAGTCGAGCACGTTCATGAACGTGGCCGCCGACAGCGCGATGGTGCCCCACACGCGTGCCGCCCCTTCGAGCGGCGCGTGGGGGATGAAGGCGGGGGCGGGGGCGGAAGCGGCGGCCATTGCGAAGGAGCCCGTGCCTCAGCCGCGCGCCGCCCTGTGCGGCACGAACCTGTCGCTGCTCGCGGCGTCCGCCGCGCCCGGCGTCGCGGAGCCTGCGGCGCCCGCAGGATGAGGCGCCGTCGTCGCGCCGTGGCGGCCCGTGGACACGCCGGCCGCCGGCGCCACGCCGCGGCCCAGGTTGGCGGCGATGATGCGCTGGACCTCGGCCTCGGCGCCGCTGTCGATCTCGCTGTAGACCTGCGTCTGCGCCAGTGGCGCGGCGCGTGGCGCATCGGCCAGCATCTTGCCGTCCTGCTGCGTCACGTCGACGGTGGCGTCCATCGACAGGCCGACGCGCAGCGGGTTGGCCTGGAGCTGATCGGGCTGCAGCGCGATGCGCACCGGCACGCGCTGCACCACCTTGATCCAGTTGCCGGTGGCGTTCTGCGCCGGCAGCAGCGCGAAGGCGGCGCCGGTGCCCACGCCCAGGCCCTCGACCCGGCCGTCGTACTCGACCTTCTTGCCGTAGACGTCGGCCGTCAGCTTGACCGGCTGACCGAGGCGGATTCTGCGCAGCTGCACTTCCTTGAAGTTGGCGTCGACCCAGACCTGGTTGAGCGGCACGACCGACATCAGCGGCGTGCCCGCGGCCACGCGCTGGCCGAGCTGCACGGTGCGGCGCGCCACGTAGCCGTCCACCGGCGCCGGCAGCTCGGTGCGCCGCGTCGCCAGGTAGGCCTCGCGCACCCGCGCCGCGGCGGCTAGCACGCCCGGGCTCTGCTCGACGCCGACGCCTTCGGTCAGCGACTGGTTGCTGGCGAGCTGCTCGCGCGCCGCGGTCACGCCGGCTTGCGCGGCGGCCAGGGCGCTCCTGGCGTTGGCGAGCTGCGTCTCGGCGTGGTTGAGCTCTTCCTTCGACACCGCGCCGTTGCCCGAGAGCGCCCGGCGGCGCTGCAGGTCGTCCTGCGCGCGGGCGATGTCGCTTTGCGCCCGCACCACGTCGGCCTGGCGCAGCGACACCTGCGCCGCCAGCGTGCCGTTGTTGGCGTAGAGCGTGCGCACCTGGCGCACCGCCTGCGCCAGCGCCGCGTCGGCCTGCTCCAGCGCCACCCGGGCGTCGGCCGGGTCCAGGCGCACCAGCGGCTGGCCGGCCTTCACGAAGTCGGTGTCGTCGGCCATGATGGCCATCACGGTGCCGCCGATCTGCGGCGTGATCTGGATCACGTTGCCCTGCACGTAGGCGTTGTCGGTGCCCTCGTAGTGGCTGGCGACCAGCCACTCGTAGAGGCCCCAGGCGCCGCCCGCCAGCACGACCACGGCGGCGATGCCGGCGAGCGCGCGGCGGCGCTTGCCGTTGCGCGCAGCCGGCGCCGGCGCCGGTGCGGCCTGAACGCCGTTCGGGGAGGAGGAAGTCTTTGCGGTATCGGTCATGGTCGGTGTGCCTGTGGAATGGGCGGTGTCAGCGGGGTGGCGCCTGCGGCCTGTGTGCGGGCGCAGGGTGGGTGCCTGTCGAAATGGGCGGTGTCAGCGGGCAGCCGGCATGCCGGGCGTGGTGTCGGCCGTGGCCGCAGTGGTGGCGGTGGCACGCGGCTGCCAGCCGCCGCCCAGCGCGCGCGCCAGGGCGATGCGCGCGTCGAGCGCGCGCGCCGCCAGATCGACGCCCAGGCGCCGCTGCGCCAGCACCGCGGTCTCGGCGGTCAGCACGTTGAGGTAGTTGCCCAGGCCGGCACGGTAGCGCTGCACCGCGATCTCGTAGGCGCCTTCGGCCGCGGCCTGCGCCGCGCGCTGCTCGGCCTGCTGGCGCGCGACCGACTGCACCGAGCTCACCTGGTCGGCGGCGTCGCGCACCGCGTCGAGCACCGTGGCGTTGTAGCTCTCGATGGCGGCGTCCAGGTCGGCGGTCTTGCCGCGCAGGTTGGCGCGCAGGCGCCCGGCGTCGAAGATCGGCAGCCGGATCGCCGGGCCGACGCTCCACTGCTGGCTGCCGGCGTTCAGCAGGTTGCCGAAGCCGATGCTCTGGAAGCCCGCCACCGCCGCCAGGTTGATGTTCGGGTAGAACTGCGCCCGGGCACCGGCCACGTCCTGCGCGGCCGCCTCGACGCGCCAGCGCGCCGCCGCCACGTCGGCCCGGCGGCCCAGCAGGTCGGCCGGCAGCACCGGCTGGATTGCCATGTCTTTGATAGCTGACAGCTCAGGCGGAATAAGCGTCGCGGCGGTATTCGGTTGTCCGACCAGCGCATCGATGGCGTGCTGCGCGATGGCGACCTGCTCGCCCAGCGCCTCGATCTGCTGGCGTGCGTCGGGCAGGCCGCCCTCGCTCTGGCGCAGCTCGAGCCGCGTGTCGAGCCCGGCGGAGACCCGGTCGCGCACCAGGCGCAGGGTCTCGTCGCGCTGCGCCAGCGTGCGCTGCGCCACCGTCAGCTGCGCGTTCAGGCGCGCCCACTGCACGTAGCTGCGCGCCAGGTTGGCCGCCAGCATGACCTGCGCCGAGTCGGCCTCGGCGGCGGCGGCGTTGGCGGCGCCCAGCGCGGCAGCGAGCGCCGCGCGGTTCTTGCCGAAGAAGTCGAGTTCCCAGCCGCCGCTGAGCTGCAGCGTGCCGAGGTTGCGCACCGAGCCGCCCAGCGGCGCCGGGTAGATCGAGGTGGCGCTGAAGCGCTGGCGCGTCAGATCGAGCCCCGCGTTGAGCTGCGGCCGGTCGGCGGCCTCGGCCAGCGCCGTCGCCGCCTGGGCGCGCGCCAGCCGCGCCTGCGCGACCTGCAGGTTCGGGTTGCCGGCCAGGGCCTGCGCGATCAGCCGGTCCAGTTGCGCGTCGCCGAAGGCGGTCCACCACTGGCGGTCGATGGCGTCGGCTGCAGTGCTGGGATTGGCGCGGCCATTGGCATCGGTGCTGGCGCCGGCGGCCGGCAGCGCCAGCGTGCCGGCATCGCGCAGCCGGGCGTGCGATTCGATGCCGGACAGGTCGGCGCAGGCCGAAACCGCCACCAGCACCGCGGCCAGCGTCGAGGCCCTCCAGGCCGCACGCCCCGGCGAAGGCCTTGCGTCGCGGCGCGACGTCCCGTGCGGGAGATGCAGCGCGTCAGACATTCTTGCTCCTGCGCGCGGCCAGGGCCTGCGCGTTGTCGAGGATGCGCTGCAGGTAGCCGCGCAGTTGCTTCCACTCCTCCTCGCTGAAGCCGGCCAGGTGCTCGTTCTGCACGCGGCTGAGCACCTGCGGCACTTCCAGGGCGGCGGTGCGGCCCTCTTCGGTCAGCTCGATGTGCACCACGCGGCGGTCCTCCAGCGAGCGCACCCGGCGGCACAGGCCCTTGGCTTCGAGGCGGTCGAGCAGCCGGGTCATGGCACCGGTGTCGAGCTCGCACTCGCGCGCCAGCTCCGCCACGGTGCTGGCCTCGCCCTGGTACACCTTGTACAGCGGCAGCCATTGCGGGAAGGTCGGGCCGGGGTCGCACACGTGCACCTCGACGCTCTGCAGAATGGCGCTCAGGATGCGGCGCATCAGGTAGCCGATGCTTTCCTCGGCGCGGTAGGTCTCGGCCTTGTAGAACTCGGGCACCGGAGCCGGCAGCGCGGGTGTGCACCGGGCCGCGGCGCCTTGGGCAAGGTGGACAGTATCGGTTTCTTCCATGCCGCAACAATAATTGTCTGGGCAATTGCTGTCAAGGCTGTCTTTGTATTTACAGCTTTCGGTAGAATCGGACCATGGCTTCATCACCCTCGCAGACCACGGCGGGAGCGCCGCCGCTGACCCCTCCGGCCGCCCCGGCGCGCAAGGCCTCGCCGCGGTCGCTCTCGGGTCTGCGCCCCTTCCTGCGGCCCTACCGCGTGCAGATCGCGCTGGCGGCCTTTTTCCTCGTGATGGCGGCCGTCACCACCCTGCTCTTTCCGCTGGCGCTGCGCAGCCTGATCGACGGCGGCCTGGTCAAGCCCGACAAGGGCGAGCAGGTGATGGCGCTGCGCGAGCACTTCCTGATGCTGTTCGCCGTGGCGGCGGCGCTCGGCCTGTTCTCGGCGGCGCGCTTCTACGTCGTGAGCTGGCTCGGCGAGCGCGTGACCGCCGACCTGCGCAACGCGGTCTATGCCCGCGTGCTGCGGCAGAGCCCGGTGTTCTTCGAGACCACGCAGACCGGCGAGGTGCTCTCGCGCCTGACCTCCGACACCACGCTGGTGCAGACGGTGGTCGGCTCCTCGCTCAGCATGGGCCTGCGCAACGCCGTGATGGGCGCCGGCGCCTTGGCCATGCTGATCTGGACCAACCCGTACGTCATGTTCCAGGTGCTCCTGATCCTGGTGCTGGTGGTGCTGCCGAGCATGTGGTTCGGGCGGCGCGTGCGCAAGCTCTCGCGCGCCAGCCAGGACCGCGTGGCCGATTCCAGCGCCATCGCCGCCGAGGTGCTCAACGCCATCCCGGTGGTGCAGAGCTACACGGCCGAGCCGCGCGAGGCGGCGCGCTTCGGTCGCGCGACCGAGCACGCCTTCGCGACGGCGGTGCGCCGCTCCAAGGCGCGCGCCGTGCTGGTGGCCTTCATCATCATCGCCACCTCGGCGGCGCTGCTGTGGGGCCTGTACCAGGGCACGCAGTCGGTGCTGCGCGGCGACATCACGGCCGGCCACCTGGGCGAGACGGTGGTCTACGTCATCATCCTGGCCAGCGCCGCGGCGGTGCTGGGCGAGATCTACGGCGACCTGCTGCGCGCCGCCGGCGCGACCGAGCGGCTGATGGAGCTGCTGCACGCCGAGCCGGCCATCCTTTCACCATCGAATCCAGCCGTGGCGCCCGTCCCGCCTGCGGGGAGCGCTATCGATTTCGAAGCAGTGACGTTCCATTACCCGTCGCGCCCCGCCACGCCGGCGCTGCGCGATTTCAGCCTGCGCGTGGCGCCCGGCGAGACCGTGGCGCTGGTCGGCGCGAGCGGCGCCGGCAAGAGCACCGTGTTCCAGCTGCTGCTGCGCTACTACGACCCGCAGCAGGGCCGCGTGCTGCTCGACGGCACGCCGCTGGCGGCGCTCTCGCTCGACGACCTGCGCGCGCGCACCGGGCTGGTGCCGCAGGACGCGGTGATCTTCTCGGCCAGCGCGGCCGACAACATCCGCTACGGCCGGCCCGGCGCCTCCGACGACGAGGTCCACGCCGCGGCGCGCGCCGCCTTCGCCGACGACTTCCTGCGCGCACTGCCGGAAGGCTATGGCACCTTCCTGGGCGAGCGCGGCGTGCGGCTGTCGGGCGGCCAGCGCCAGCGCATCGCCATCGCGCGCGCCATGCTCAAGGACCCGCCGCTGCTGCTGCTCGACGAGGCCACCAGCGCGCTCGACGCCGAGAGCGAGCGCATGGTGCAGGCGGCGCTCGAATCGGCGATGAAGGGCCGCACCACGCTGGTCATCGCACACCGGCTCGCCACCGTGCAGAAGGCCGACCGCATCGTCGTGCTGGAGCACGGCGCCATCGTCGAGCAGGGCACGCACGCCGCGCTGGTGGCCCGGGGCGGCATCTACGCGCGTCTGGCGGCGCTGCAGTTCACGGCCTGACCAGCCTGTAAGCGAGGGCCGGCCTCCCCCGGTCTTCCGATGCCTTCTTTTGGTTTTTTATTCGCACGCCAGCCCATACATAAGACTACTTTCGTTTACAGTTGAGTACGAATGGCTCCTGCCAAGTCAGGTGCCGGTCAGCCACCGGCCGGAGCCGCAATCAACGTAACGAGGAAGTCTGAGCAATGGGCGTGCGCAGCAAGGGCAACTTTCTGGTTTTCGGCGCGCCGAAGATCGAAGAAGACGAAATCGAAGAAGTGGAAGCGGTCATGCGCTCGGGCTGGCTCGGCACCGGGCCGCGCGTGGCTGCCTTCGAGAGTGAATTTCGCCGCTACCGCGGCGCGGAGCACGCCGTGGCCCTCAGCTCATGCACGGCCGCGCTGCACCTGTCGCTGCTGGCGTCGGGCATCGGCCCCGGCGACGAGGTCATCACGACGCCGCTGACTTTCTGCGCGACGGTCAATTCGATCATCCATGCGGGGGCGACGCCGGTGCTGGCGGACATCGACCCCTGCACCATGAACATCGACCCGCAGCAGGTGCGCGCCAGGATCACCCCCCGGACCCGCGCCATCGTGCCAGTCCATTTTGCAGGGCGCCCTTGCGAGATGGACGCCCTCATGGCATTGGCATCGGAGCACGGCCTCAAGGTCATCGAGGACTGCGCCCACGCCATCGAAACCGAGTACCACGGCCGCAATGCCGGCACCTTCGGCGATTTCGGCTGCTTCTCGTTCTACGTCACGAAGAACATCGTCACCGGCGAAGGCGGCATGGTCTTCGCTCGCCGCGAGGAGGATGCCGCACGCATCAAGATGCTCGGCCTGCACGGCATGACCAAGGACGCCTGGAAACGCTTCGGCGACGAGGGCTACAAGCACTATTACGTGGTCGCGGCAGGCTTCAAGTACAACATGATGGACCTGCAGGCCGCCATCGGCCTGAAGCAGCTGGAAAAGGTCGAGGCCTACTGGCAGCGCCGCAAGATCATCTGGGACCGGTACTGCGAAGCACTCGGCGCTCTCCCGCTGGGCCTGCCCGCCGCACCCGCGGCGAACACGCGGCACGCCCACCACCTCTTCAGCATCCTGGTCGATCCCGCGAGCTGCGGGCTTTCCCGCGACGACTTCCTCGATGCCATGACGGCGCAGGGCATCGGCGTCGGCGTGCACTACCTTGCGCTGACCGAGCATCCCTACTATCAGGAAACCTACGGCTGGAAGCCCGAAGACACCCCCCATGCAACGCGTGTCGGGCGGCAGACGGTCTCGTTGCCCATTTCCGCGAACCTGAGCGATGGCGATGTCGATGACGTCATCGAGGCGGTGCGCTGCGTGCTGTCGCAATGCACGGCCAGCGTGGCGTGAGCCCTCCCCTCGGAGGCTGCGCCTCAGGCCCGCCGATCCCATGACGATCTCGATACTGATTCCGACGTACAACCGTCCGGACCAGCTTGCCGAGGCACTGGCGAGCCTTGCCGAGCAGGATCGCTCGCTGATCGGCGAAATCCTCATCGGCGACGACAGCAATGCGCCATCCCGCGCAGCCAACCAGAGAGAAATTGCCGCCAGTGGCGTTGCCACTCTGGTGCGGTATCTTCCGAACGATCCTCCCAAGGGGAACTATCCGAACCAGTGGTCGCTCGGCGAGCAGGCCCGCTTCGACCGGATCCTCATCCTCCACGACGACGACCACCTGTGCCCGGGCGGCCTGGCGACACTCGCATCGGCCTGCGCCGCAGAGACGGACGAGCGCGTCAAGGTCTGGTTCGGCCGCAATCTGCTCATGGACGAAAACGGCAAGGTCGATCACGAACGCGCGACGCGCCACCACCGGGAGTACGGCAGGGACGGCCCCGCACGCGCGCAGCCGATGTGGCAGTGGTGCGTGACGGACTCGATCCCGCCCAACTGCGTGCTGATCGACCGGCAGCTCTATGTCGATTACATGCGGGGCGAGCACGACGGCAACGTCGGCGACTGGGGGCTGTCGGTGCGGCTGGCCAACCAAGGCGTGTGGGGTCGCTTCGTCGCGCAGGACGTGTCGCGTTATCGCGCGCAGGCCGACTCGATCACGAATGTGGGCCGGGGTATCGACGTGCACCGCCTGTACCAATTGGCGCAGCAGTTGCGTGTTCCCGAGCATGGCCGGCCGGGCAAGGACCGATTGCTCAGGCAGCTGGCGCAGGTCGCCACCGTCCGCCACCTGCGCGACGGCGAGCGGGGCCACGCCTGGCGCTGCTTTGCATCGGACGACTGGGGCTGGCGCAGGCGCCTGTCGCCTCGCGGGGCCGCCACCCTGGCCATGCTGCTCACGCCCGCCGCGCTGTGGCGTTGGTCGCTGCGCTATCGCTGAGCGCGCAACCGAGGATCACTGCAGCGTTTCCTTGAGCGCCGGCGGCACCGGCAGCACGGCGATGCCTTCGTCGAGCAACGCCCGGACCTGCTCCCGGCTGGCCTGGCCGCGAATGCCGCGCTCGGCCGCTTCGCCGTGATGGATGCGGCGGGCCTCCTCGGGAAAGCGCTCGCCGACGTCCTCGGCCTGCGCCACGGCCTCGCGCACTGCGTGCAGCCAGCGCCCTTCAACCGGCATCCCGGCGGGCGCCGATGCCGGCGCCGGCACGCTCGGCGCTCGCTCCCTGCCGGCGCCCAGGTTCAGGCGCGGCGCGCTCGGAAGCTTCGTGATCTCATGGCTGCCGCACAGCGGGCACTCGACCAGACCACCGGCCATCTGCGCGTCGAACGCCTCGCCGGAAGCGAACCAGCCTTCGAACGCATGACCTTGCGAGCACCGCAGTCCAAGAACCTTCATGCAGGCGATTATCGGCCGGACGCGCCGGCCGGTGCGACCTGCCAGGGCAGCGCCCAGGCGCCGGAGACGACGTTCTGCAGCCACAGAACGCAGGCCAGCGTCTTGGCATCGGTCACCGTGCCGTCGCGGCACCAATCGAGCAACTGGGTGGCTGGCGCGGCGAAGACGTCGACGAACTCGCCATGGTCGAGCCGCGAGGCGCCTGCCTCCAGGCCGCGCGCGAAGTAGATGTGGATGATCTCGGTCGAGTAGCCGATCGCCAGCCGCATCATGCCGGCGCGCGCCCATTCGCGGGCGCGAAAGCCGGTTTCCTCCAGCAGCTCGCGCTGGCCGCACAGCAGCGGGTCTTCGCCGGCGTCGAGCTTGCCTGCGGGAAGCTCGATCATGACCTGCCCTACAGGGTAGCGGAACTGGCGCTCCAGCACCACGCGGCCGTCGTCGTGCAGCGGCACGACCACCACTGCGCCCGGGTGCACCACGTACTCGCGCGTGGCATAGCCGCCATCGGGCAGGCGCACCGTGTCGCGCCGCGCCTCCAGGAAGTTGCCCTTGAACAGAACTTCGCTGCCGATCATGTGCTCGGTCAGGTGATCGTCGTCTTTTGACATGTCAGTGATCCAGTGTGCTTGGCAGAACCTGCTACAAACAAGGTGCGGCAAGCGCAGCGAAGCCCGTTCGGGAAACACCGTGGAACCGGCTTTGCCGGGCCACCGATGTTGCCCCCGGTGAGGGGGTGGGCGGCCACACGAAGTGGGCAAGCCTGGGGGTGAGCCTCATCCGCGATGCTTGAGCAGGTAGCGCCAGACGAAGCCCGGGAAGGCCAGCACCACGAACAGCGAGCCGGTCACCGCGTAGAACTCCCAGCCCTGCGGCGCGATCTGGCCGGCGCGCCGCTCGAACAGCAGGCCCACGCCCCCCGCCACGAAGTACAGCAGCAACAGCTCGGCCAGCCGCAGCGCGAGCGGCTTGCTGGCGCCGCGCAGGGCCACCAGGCCCAGCAGCCGGTTGCTGACGAAAGGCAGGTTGGCCGCCGCCAGGGCGATCAGCAGCACGGCCCAGACCGATGCGGTTTGCGACACGCGACGGCGCTTCTCAACTCGCCAGCGTCGCGATGATCGCCTGCGCGCACAGGGTCATGAGCCCGCCGGGGACGATGCCGAGGATCAGGATCAGCGCGCCGTTGAGCGTGAGCACGGCCCGCACGTCGAGCGTCGCCGAGACGGTCGTGGCGGTGATGGGCGCATCGAAGTACATGACCTTGACGACCCGCAGGTAGTAGAACGAGCCGACCAGCGAGATCACCACCGCGAACACGGCCAGCCCGATGTAGAACGCCTGGCCCGAGCCGATCAGCGCCTGCAGCACCGCCAGCTTGGCGTAGAAGCCAGCCAGCGGCGGCAGCCCGGCCAGCGAGAACATCGCCACCGCCATGACGCCGGCGTACAGCGGGCTGCGCTGGTTCAGGCCGGCCAGGTCGGTGATTTCCTCGCTCTCGAAGCCCTCGCGCGCCAAGAGCAGGATGATGCCGAAGCTCGCCAGCGTCGTGAGCACGTAGATCACGACGTAGAACATCGAGGCGCTGTAGGCGAACTGGGCGTTGTAGGTCTTGCCGTCGATGACGCCCGCCACCAGGCCCAGCAGCACGAAGCCCATCTGCGCGATGCTCGAATACGCCAGCATGCGCTTGATGTTGGTCTGCGCGATGGCGGCGATGTTGCCCACCAGCAGCGACGCGACCGACAGCGCCGCGAGCATCTGCTGCCAGTCGATGGCCAGCGGCAGCAGGCCGTCGACCAGGAGGCGCATGGCGATCGCGAACGCGGCGAACTCGGGCGCCGTGGCGATGAACAGCGTGATCGCCGTCGGCGCGCCCTGGTACACGTCGGGCGCCCACATGTGGAACGGCGCGGCGCCGAACTTGAAGGCCAGGCCAGCGACGATGAAGACCAGCCCGAGCACCAGCACCTGATGGTCGACGGTGCGGCTGGCGATCGCCTTGTAGACCGTGTTGATGTCGAGCGAGCCGGTGGCGCCGTACATCATCGACAGGCCGTACAGCAGGAAGCCGCTGGCCATGGCGCCCAGCACGAAGTACTTCATGGCCGCCTCGCTGGCGGTCGCATTGTCGCGGCGCAGCGCGACCAGCGCGTAGCTCGACAGCGTCAGCAGTTCCAGCCCGAGGTAGACCGTCAGGAAGTTGCCCGCCGAGATCATGACGAACATGCCCAGCAGCGCGAACAGGCTGAGCGTGAAGAGCTCGCCGCCGTGCAGCATGCCGCGGTCGGCCGCGTACGGGCGGCTGTAGATCAGGAACACCATCAGGGAGGCGGCGGAAAAGCATTTCAGCCAGTTGCCCATCGGGTCGCCGACGACCATGCCGCCGAAGCCGGACACCGTGTTGCCGGCCGCCGCGTTGAAGCCGGTGAGCACGGCCACGACAGCCAGCGTCAGCAGCGACAGCACATGGGTGCGGGTGCGCTGCACGGCGCGCTCCGACAGGTCCACCAGCAGCACGATGCAGGCCATGACCAGCAGCACGATCTCCGGATAAATCGCGACCCAGCTGAGTTTGTCAATCATCTCTGTACTCTCGTTCGATCGGCGTGGCGGCGGGCTTGCCGGGTGCGCAGGGCTGCCGGCACGGCCACATCAATCCATGTTTCAGGGGAGCTTGGACACGGCGACGTGCCGCAGCAGATCGGCCACCGAGGCCTCCATGGGGCCGGTGAAGGCCTTCGGGTACAGGCCCATCCAGAGCACCATGATCGCCAGGATCGACAGCATCAGGAACTCGCGCGCGTTGATGTCGCTCATGCTGGCGACCTGCGGGTTGCCGACCGGGCCCAGGTACACGCGCTTGTACATCCATAGCGTGTAGGAGGCGCCCGTGATCAGCGCCGAGGCCGCGCCCAGGCCGATCCAGAAGTTGGCGCGGACCGAGCCCAGGATGACCATCCACTCGCCGACGAAGCCGGCGGTTCCCGGCAGCCCGCAGTTGGCCATGGCGAACAGCAGCGCGAAGGCGGCGAACCTGGGCATGCGGTTGACCACGCCGCCATAGTCCGCGATCTGGCGCGTGTGCAGCCGGTCGTACAGCACGCCGATGCACAGGAACATCGCCGCCGACACGAAGCCGTGCGCGATCATCTGCACGATGGCCCCCGAGACGCCCAGGCCGTTGAAGATGAAGAAGCCCAGCGTGACGAAGCCCATGTGCGCCACCGACGAGTAGGCGACGAGCTTCTTCATGTCGCGCTGCACCAGCGCCACCACGCCGACGTAGACGATGGCGGTGAGCGACAGCCCGATCATGAGGCCGGACCAGCGCTGCGAGGCGTCGGGCGTGATCGGCAGCGAGAAACGCAGGAAGCCGTAGGCGCCGAGTTTGAGCATCGTCGCGGCCAGCACCACCGAGCCGCCGGTCGGCGCCTCGACGTGGGCGTCGGGCAGCCAGGTGTGCACCGGCCACATCGGCACCTTGACCGCGAAGGCGGCGAGGAAGGCGAAGAACAGGTAGGTCTGCGCCGTGCTGCCGAGCTTGGTGCGGTGCCAGGTCAGGATGTCGAAGCTGCCCCCCGACACGTGGTACAGGTAGATCAGCGCCACCAGCATCAAGAGCGAGCCGAGCAGCGTGTAGAGGAAGAACTTGAAGGCCGCGTAGATCTTGTTGGGCCCGCCCCAGACGCCGATGATCAGGTACATCGGGATCAGCGTGGCCTCGAAGAACACATAGAACAGGATGCCATCGAGTGCGGCGAACACGCCCACCATCAGCCCCGAGAGGATCAGGAAGGCGCCCATGTACTGGTTGACGCGCTCGGTGATGACCTCCCAGGCCGAGATCACGACGATGACGGTGATGAACGAGGTCAGCAGCACCAGCCACATCGACAGTCCGTCGATACCGAGGTGATAGTTCATGTGGAAGCGCTCGACCCAGCTCCCCTGCTCCACGAACTGCATCGCCGAAGTGCCCGACTGAAAGCCTGTGTACAGCGGCACGGTCACCAGGAAACTCACGATCGCACCGGCCAGCGCGGCCCAGCGCACCGCGCGGGCGTACCTGTCGTGGCTGAACGCCAGCAGAACGGTGCCAAAAACGATCGGCAGCCAAATGGCAAGGCTCAACAAACCCATTTTTCTTATTCCCCGGCGCAGCGCTTACTTGTTGAACCAGACGAAGTACGTCATGAGCACGAAGAGGCCCAGCAGCATCGCGAACGCATAGTGGTAGATGTAGCCGGTCTGCAGGCCGCGCAGCACGCCCGCGACACGGCCCACGGTCCGCCAGGAGCCGTTGACGAGCAGGCCGTCGATCACGCCCTGGTCGCCTCCCTTCCACAAGCCGGTGCCCAGGGCGCGCACGCCGCGCGCGACCACGTACTCGTTGAACCAGTCGAGGTAGTACTTGTTGTCGAGCAGGCGGTAGACCGGGCCGAACGCGCGCTTGATCGCCGCCGGCAGGGCCGGGTTGACCAGGTACATGTACCAGGCGAGCACCACGCCGGCCACGGCGAGCCAGAAGGTCGGCGTGCTCACGCTGTGCAGCGCCATGGCCATCGGGCCGTGGAACGCCTCGGCCATCTCGCGCATGGCGGGGTGCCGGCCGAGATCGACCGTGATGGCGTCCTTGAAGAAATCGCCATAGAGCATCGGCTCGACCGTGAAGTAGCCGATCACGACCGAGGGGATCGCCAGCAGCACGAGCGGCAGCCAGACCACCCAGGGCGATTCGTGCGGCTTGTGGTCGTCATGGCCATGGCCGTGGTGATGATCGTCGTGCTGCGAGACGTCCGGCTCCTCGTCCGTGAAGTGGGCGTGATGCGCCTCCGGGTTCTGGTCGTAGCGCTCCTTGCCGTGGAACACCAGGAAGTACATGCGAAACGAGTAGAAGGCCGTCACGAACACGCCCGCCATCACCGCGAAGTAGGCGAAGCCGGCGCCCCACAGGGGACTCTCGTGCACCGCCTCGATGATGCTGTCCTTGGAGTAGAAGCCCGAGAAGAACGGCGTGGCGATGAGCGCCAGCGAGCCCAGCAGCGTCGTGATCCAGGTGATGGGCATGTACTTGCGAAGGCCGCCCATCCAGCGGATGTCCTGGTTGTGGTGCATGCCGATGATGACCGAGCCGGCGCCCAGGAACAGCAGCGCCTTGAAGAAGGCGTGCGTCATGAGGTGGAACGCGGCGATCGAATAGGCCGACACGCCGAGCGCCACCGTCATGTAGCCCAGCTGCGAGATCGTCGAGTAGGCGATCACGCGCTTGATGTCGTTCTGGATGATGCCCAGAAACCCCATGAACAGCGCCGTGATGGCGCCGATGACGAGCACGAAGCTCAGCGCCGCGTCGCTCAGCTCGAAGAAGGGCGACATGCGCGCCACCATGAAGATGCCGGCCGTCACCATGGTGGCGGCGTGGATGAGCGCCGAGATCGGCGTCGGGCCCTCCATCGAGTCGGGCAGCCACACGTGCAGCGGGAACTGGGCGCTCTTGGCCATGGCGCCGACGAAGAGGCAGATGCAGACGACCGTGACCAGGTTCCAGCCGGTGCCCGGCAGGGTGGCCTGCGCCAGTTGTCCGGCCTTGGCGAACATCTCGCCGTAGTTCAGCGTGCCGGTGTACGCGGCGACCAGCGCGATGCCCAGGATGAAGCCGAAGTCGCCGACCCGATTGACCAGAAACGCCTTCAGGTTGGCGAAGATCGCGCTCTGCCGGTCGTACCAGAAGCCGATCAGCAGGTAAGAAATCAGGCCGACCGCCTCCCAGCCGAAGAACAGCTGGAGCATGTTGTTGCTCATGACGAGCATCAGCATCGAGAAGGTGAACAGCGAGATGTACGAGAAGAAGCGGTCGTAGCCCGCGTCGTCCGCCATGTAGCCGATGGTATAGACGTGCACCATCAGCGATACGAAGGACACCACGCACATCATCATCGCCGTCAGGCCATCGACCAGAAAGCCGACCTCCATGCGCAGGCCGCCGGCTGCCATCCATTCGTAGATGGTGGCGTTGAAGCGCGCGCCGTCGGCGACCACGCTGCGCAGCACCCAGGCCGAGACGAGGAACGAGATCAGCACGCCCAGGATCGTGATCGAGTGCGTGACGCGGCGTCCGATGCGGTTGCCGCCGAACTGGGTGCCGAACAGGCCGGCCAGCACGGAGCCGACCAGGGGCGCCAGCGGAACGGCCAGCAGGGTGGATGCGGAAAGGGTGGCGCTCATGTCATCCCTTGAGCGAGTTGAGCTCTTCGACGCTGATGGTCGACTTGTTGCGGAACAGCAGCACCAGCAGCGCCAGTCCGATGGCCGACTCGGCGGCAGCCACCGTCAGGATGAAGAACACGAACACCTGTCCGTGCATGTCGCCCAGGTAGTGCGAGAACGCGACGAAGTTCAGGTTGACCGCCAGCAGCATGAGCTCCACGCACATCAGCAGCACGATCAGGTTCCTGCGGTTCAGGAAGATGCCGACCACCGCCAGCGCGAACAGGATGGCGCCCAGCGAGAGATAGTGTTCGAGGCTCAGGGTCATGCCTTTTTCTCCACGACGGCCCCGTCGGCCGGGGGTGCGGCCGCAGCGGCGGGCGGCGCCGCGCGCGTCGGCTCCATCTGGACGACGCGCATCCGGTCGCGCGCCTTCACGTGCACCTGGTCGGATACGTCGATGAACTTGGTGTCCTTGCGGTGACGCAGCGTGAGCGCGATGGCCGTGACCATCGCCACCACGAGCAGCACGGCGGCGATCTGCAGCGGGTAGAGGTACTCGGTGTAGAGCAGGGTGCCGAGCGCCCGGGTGTTGGAGTACGGCTGCCCCGCCGCAGCCGCCAGCGCCGGCGCGCTCGCCTGCGCGTCGGGCGCCAGACCGCGAAAGCCGCCCATCAGCACGTAGGCCATCTCCAGCGCGATCACCACGCCGATGAGCGCGGCCAGTGGAAAGTGCTTCCAGAAGCCCTGCCGCAGGCTGTCGACGTTGAGGTCGAGCATCATCACCACGAACAGGAACAGCACCATGACGGCGCCCAGGTACACGAGCACCAGCACGATCGCCAGGAATTCGGCGCGCAGCAGCAGCCACACCGCCGACGCCTGCGAGAACGCCAGCATCAGGTAGAGCACGGCGTGGACCGGGTTGCGGGCGGTGATGACCCGGAAGGCCGCGAACAGCAGCACCGCCGAGAACAGATAGAAGAAGCCAGTCTGGACGTCCATGAATGTCGTTTTTCTGTGAGGCGTCAGGCCGTGTCAGCGGTACTTGGCGTCGGCCGCCCGGCTGGCGGCGATTTCTTTTTCGTAGCGGTCGCCCACCGCCAGCAGCATGTCCTTGGTGAAGTACAGGTCGCCGCGCTTCTCGCCGTGGTATTCGAGGATGTGGGTTTCGACGATCGAGTCGACCGGGCAGCTTTCCTCGCAGAAGCCGCAGAAGATGCACTTGGTCAGGTCGATGTCGTAGCGCGAGGTGCGGCGCGAGCCGTCCTCGCGCACTTCGGATTCGATCGTGATGGCCAGCGCCGGGCACACCGCCTCGCACAGCTTGCAGGCGATGCAGCGCTCCTCGCCGTTGTCGTAGCGGCGCAGCGCGTGCAGCCCGCGAAAGCGGGGGCTGAGCGGCGTCTTCTCCTCCGGGAACTGCACCGTGACCTTGCGGCTGAAGGCATAGCGCCCGGTCAGCATGAAGCCCCTGAACAGTTCGACGAGCATGAAGCTCTTGAGGAAGTCCCTCACCGAGAACGGCGCCGCCGCCGTGGTTGTGGTCGTCATGGAGTCGCTCCGCCTATTTCCAGATGTTCCATGGGGTCTGCATCCACGCTCCGACCAGCAGCAGCCACACCAGCGTGAGCGGGATGAAGATCTTCCAGCCGAGGCGCATGATCTGGTCGTAGCGGAACCGCGGGAAGGTGCCGCGCGACCAGATGAACAGCGAGACCACGAAGCAGGTCTTCAGGCCCAGCCAGATCCATCCCGGGATGAAGTCGAGGAAGCCTACCGGCGACAGCCAGCCGCCCAGGAACATCAGCGCCGCCAGGATCGACACCAGCCACATGCTGGCGTACTCGGCCAGGAAGAAGATGGCAAAGCCCATGCCCGAGTACTCGACCATGTGGCCCGCCACGATCTCGGCCTCGCCCTCGACCACGTCGAACGGATGCCGGTTGGTTTCCGCCACGCCCGAGATCACGTAGACGAAAAAGATGGGCAGCAGCGGCAGCCAGTTCCACGACAGGAACCCGAGCCCCATGTCGCGGCCCATGCCCCGGGCCTGCGACGCCACGATGTCGCCCAGGTTCAGGCTGCCGCTGACCATGATGACGATCACGAAGCAAAAGCCCATGGCGATCTCGTAGCTCACCATCTGCGCGGCCGCGCGCAGGGCGCCGAGAAACGCGTACTTCGAGTTGGACGACCAGCCGGCGATGATGACGCCGTAGACCTCGATCGAGGTGATCGCCATGATCAGCAGCAGGCCCGCGTTGACGTTGGCCAGCACGGTGTCGGGCCCGAACGGGATGGCCACCCACGCCGCCAGCGCCGGCATGATGGCCAGCACCGGCCCCAGCCGGAACAGCCCCTGGCTGGCGGCCGTCGGGTTGATGAGCTCCTTGGTCAGCAGCTTGAGCGCGTCGGCGATCGGCTGCAGCAGCCCGAACGGGCCGACCCGGTTGGGGCCGTAGCGCACCTGGATCCAGCCCAGCAGCTTGCGCTCCCACAGCGTCAGGTAGGCCACCGCGCCCAGCAGCGGCAGCAGCACGGCGACGATCTTGATGAGGTTCCAGATGACCGGCCAGGCGCCGCCGGTCCACCAGCCGGCCTGGATCATGCCGAGCCCGAAACCGTGAATGGCGTCGATCATGCGTGCACTCCCTCGAGCGGCTCGACGCTGCGCAGCCCGCCGGGCCCGTCGAGCGTCGGCTTGGTGCGGGTAGCGGCGCGGCCGCGCGCATCGGCGGTCAGCTGCAGCGACGTCGCACGCCGCACGATGCTGTCGAGCTGGTAAATCGACGCCACGGACGGAACGGCGTCGGCGGGCGCCCTGTCGTCGGCCGCGGCCTGCGCGCCCTGCGGCGCCGGTGCGTTGCTCAGGCGCTCAGCCGCGACGTGCGTCGCCGCCGCGTCCTGGTCGCCGCGCACCTGCGCCAGCACATCCTGCGACGACTCGAAGCCGAAGCCCGGCAGACCCAGCATGTTGGCCAGCACGCGCAGCACCTTCCAGGCCGGGCGCGTCTCGCCGCGCGGCTTGACGACCGCGTGGAAGCCCTGCACGCGCCCCTCGGCGTTGACGAAGGTGCCCGAGGTCTCGGTGTACGGCGAGATCGGCAGAAGCACGTCGCTGAATTCGAGGTTGGCCTGGAACGGGCTCAGGGTCACGACCATGTCGGCCCGGGCCAGCGCGGCCTTCGCGGCGCTGCCGGCCGCGGCATCGAACTCGGGCTCGTTGTTGAGCAGCAGGACCGCCTTCAGGCCGCCCTGCAGCATCTGCCCCGCATTCAGGCCGCCCGGGCCCGGCAGCGCCCCGGCCCACTGCGCGCCGACCGTGTTGGCCGCTTCGGTCAGGTAGCCGACGCTGGCGCCGGTCTGCTCGCCGATCCAGTGCGCCAGCGCCAGCAGCTCGGACGCCCGGGCATGGTGCGCCGCCGCGTTGCCCAGCAGGATGGCCTTGCGCTCGCCGCCGAGCAGCGAGCGGGCCAGCGCCTTGGCAGCGTCATGCGCTTCGCCCCGAACCGGAGCGGCGCTGCCGCGCTCGGCGCCGATCGCGGTCGCCAGGTCGGCCAGCGCCTGCGGCCAGTCGCCGGCGGCGGCGGTCTGCACGCTGGCCATCGCCATCGCCCAGGCGTTCGGCGTGGCCATCTCTGCTACGGAAACGATAGCATGCACCGCAGCACCCCTGCGCGCTGACTGCCGGATTCGCTGTGCGAAGAGCGGATGGTCCTTGCGCAGGTTGGAGCCGACGACCAGCGCCCGGTCGAGCGTCGAGAGCGACGCGATCGAGGTGCCCAGCCAGCGGATGCCTGCAGCCGGCGTGAAGTCGGCGTTGCGCAGGCGGTAGTCGATGTTCTCGCTGCCCAGCCCGCGCACCAGCGCGCCTGCCAGCGCCAGTTCCTCGACCGTGCTGTGCGGGCTGACGAGCGCGCCGACGGCCGCGGCGCCATGTTCCTGGCGGACCTGCTTCAGCCCGTTGGCGACGTATTCGAGCGCGGTCTGCCAGTCGACCGCGCGCCACTGGCCACCCTGCTTGAGCATGGGCTGCGTCAGCCGGTCGTCGGCGTTCAGCCCTTCGTACGAGAAGCGGTCGCGGTCGGCCAGCCAGCACTCGTTGACCTCCTCGTTCTCGCGCGGCAGCACGCGCATGACGCGGTCCTGCTTGACCTGCACGATCAGGTTGGCGCCGGTCGAATCGTGCGGGCTGATCGACTTGCGACGCGACAGCTCCCAGCTGCGCGCGCTGAACTGGAAGGGCTTGCTCAGGAGCGCCCCGACCGGGCACAGGTCGATCATGTTGCCCGACAGCTCCGAGTCGATGGTGTCGCCCACCACGGTGGTGATCTCGGAATGCTCGCCGCGATGGATCATGCCGAGCTCCATCACGCCGGCCACCTCCTGCCCGAAACGCACGCATCGGGTGCACTGGATGCAGCGCGTCATCGCCTCCATGCTGATCAGCGGTCCGGCGTCCTTGGGAACGACGACGCGCTTTTCCTCGTCGTAGCGCGACGACGAGGGGCCATAGCCGACCGCCAGATCCTGCAGCTGGCATTCGCCGCCCTGGTCGCAGATCGGACAGTCGAGCGGGTGGTTGATGAGCAGGAACTCCATCACCGACTTCTGCGCCTTGACGGCCTTGTCGCTGTGGGTGCGCACGACCATGCCCTGCGTGACGGGCGTGGCGCAGGCCGGCATCGGCTTGGGCGCCTTCTCCACGTCGACCAGGCACATGCGGCAGTTGGCGGCGATGCTGAGCTTCTTGTGGTAGCAGAAGTGCGGAATGTAGGTGCCCGCCTTGTCGGCCGCATGCATGATCATGCTGCCTTCGGCGACGTCGACCTTCTTGCCGTCGAGTTCGATTTCGATCATGGATTGAGCGCCCCGCGCACCTGCGTCACCACCTTCTGCGCCGGCGAAGCCAACGTCGCGCGGGTGCTCTGGTCGACCAGGGCCTGGAATTCGGGGCGGAAGTGCTTGATCATGGCGCGCACCGGCATCGCCGCCGCGTCGCCGAGTGCGCAGATGGTGCGGCCCTGGATGTTGTCGGCCACGGAATTGAGCAGGTCCATGTCGCCCTGGCGGCCCTCGCCTTCGCAGATGCGGTCGATCACGCGCGACATCCAGCCGGTGCCTTCGCGGCAGGGCGTGCATTGGCCGCAGGACTCGTGCATGTAGAAGTACGACAGGCGCCTGAGCGACTCGACCATCGAGCGGCTGTCGTCCATCACGATCACGGCGCCCGAGCCGAGCATCGAGCCCGCCTTGGCGATGGAGTCGTAGTCCATCGTGCATTCCATCATCGTGGCCGCCGGCAGCACCGGCGCCGACGAGCCGCCCGGAATCACGGCCTTGAGCTGGCGGCCCTTGCGCACG
Organism: uncultured beta proteobacterium; assembly: GCA_963847265.1. Classification (GTDB taxonomy): domain Bacteria; phylum Pseudomonadota; class Gammaproteobacteria; order Burkholderiales; family Burkholderiaceae_C; genus Variovorax. Next base: position 48,377 of record CAWJZE010000001.1, read on the forward strand.
CCGCCGGCGAGCTCCAGCAGCTGGGTGAACGGGATCCCCATCGGCACCTCGTAGTTGCCCGGCAGCTCGACGTCGCCGCTGACCGAGAAGATCTTGGTGCCGCCGTTGTTGGGCTTGCCGCATTCGAGGTACGCCGCACCGCCGTTCCTGATGATCCAGGGCACCGCCGCGAAAGTTTCGGTGTTGTTGATGGTGGTCGGCTTGCCGTAGAGGCCGAAGCTCGCCGGAAACGGCGGCTTGAAGCGCGGCTGGCCCTTCTTGCCTTCGAGCGACTCCAGCAGTGCCGTTTCTTCGCCGCAGATGTAGGCGCCAAAGCCGTGCGCTGCGTGCAGCTGGAAATTGAAGCCGCTGCCCAGGATGCCGTCGCCCAGGTAGCCGGCGGCGCGCGCCTCTTCCAGCGCGGCCTCGAAGCGCTCGTAGGTCGCGAAGATCTCGCCGTGGATGTAGTTGTAGCCCACGGTGATGCCCATCGCGTAGGCGGCGATCGCCATGCCCTCGATCACGATGTGCGGGTTGTAGTGCAGGATGTCGCGGTCCTTGCAGGTGCCGGGCTCGCCCTCGTCCGAGTTGCACACGAGGTACTTCTGGCCGGGGAACTGGCGCGGCATGAAGCTCCACTTGAGCCCGGTCGGAAAACCCGCGCCGCCCCGTCCGCGCAGGCCCGAGGCCTTGACCTCGGCGATCACCTGCTCGGGCGTCATGCCCTCGGAGAGGATCTTGCGCAGAGCCTGGTAGCCGCCGCGCGCCTCGTAGTCGGCCAGGCGCCAGTTGGTGCCGTCCAGGTCGGCGTAGATCTGCGGCGTGATGTGGCGGCCGTGGAAGCAGGTCTGCACGCCGGTGGCACGGAACTGCGAAAGGACCTGGTCGGGCGTCATGGCTGGGCTTTCCGTTGTGCCGCCGTCGCGTCGCGCAGGCCGTCGATCAGCTGGTCGAGCTTTTCCTCGCTCATGAAGCTGCACATGATGCGGTCGTTGACCAGCATGACCGGCGAGTCGGCGCAGGCGCCCAGGCATTCGCTCTGCTGCAACGTGAACAGGCCGTCGGCGCTGGTCTCCCCCATCCGGATGCCGAGCTTGCGCTCCAGGTACGCGAGCGCCGTCGCGCCGTCTCTCAGCTGGCACGGCAGGTTGGTGCACACGTTGAGCTTGAAGGCGCCGACCGGCCGCGGGTTGTACATGTTGTAGAAGGTGGTCACCTCGTGCACCGCGATCTCGGGCATGCCGAGGTACTCGGCCACCGCCGCCTCGCTCTCCCGGCTGACGAAGCCCCGCTCCTGCTGCACGATCGCCAGGCAGGCCATGACGGCCGACTGCTTCTGGTCCGCAGGGTATTTGGCCACTTCGCGGTTGAAGCGGGCCCGCGTGGCATCCGAGATGCCGTACTTGGACGTTTCAGCCAATTCAGTTCTCCAGGACCTCTACCAGGGCCGCCGCGGAACCGGCTTTGCCGGGCCGCTGGTGGCGCCCCCTTGAGGGGGAAGCGCCGCAGGCGCTTCGGGGGTGAGCCGGTTTCATCGGTCGATCTCTCCAAACACGATATCCATGGTGCCGATGATCGACACCGTGTCGGCGATCATGTGGCCGCGCGCCATCTCGTCCATCGAGGCCAGATGCGCGAAGCCGGGCGCGCGGATCTTCAGGCGGTACGGCTTGTTGGCGCCGTCGCTCACCAGGTAGATGCCGAACTCGCCCTTCGGGTGCTCGACCGCCGCGTAGGCCTCGCCCTCGGGCACGTGCATGCCCTCGGTATAGAGCTTGAAGTGGTGGATGAGCTCTTCCATGTTGGCCTTCATGGCCACGCGCGCGGGCGGCGCCACCTTGTGGTTGTCGGTGATGACCGGCCCCGGATTGGCGCGCAGCCAGTCGACGCACTGTCGGATGATGCGGTTGGATTGCGCCATCTCCTCCATGCGCACCAGATAGCGGTCGTAGCAGTCGCCCGTCTTGCCGACCGGAATGTCGAATTCCATGCGGTCATAGACCTCGTAGGGCTGCTTCTTGCGCAAGTCCCACGCGATGCCCGAGCCGCGCAGCATCGGTCCCGTGAAGCCCAGGTTGAGCGCGCGCTCGGGCGAGACGACGCCGATGCCGACCGTGCGCTGCTTCCAGATGCGGTTGTCCGTCAGCAGGACGTGGTATTCCTCCAGGTGCCTGACGAAGCGGCGCGAGAAGTCGTCGATGAAGTCGAGCAGCGAGCCCTGGCGGTTCTCGTTCATGCGCGCCAGCGCCCGGGCGTTCTTGATCTTGCTGACGCGGTACTGCGGCATGGTGTCGGGCAGGTCGCGGTAGACGCCGCCCGGGCGGAAGTACGCCGCGTGCATGCGCGCCCCGGACACTGCCTCGTAGATGTCGAACAGGTCCTCGCGCTCGCGGAACGCGTAGATCAGCATGGTCGAGCTGCCGCAGTCGTTGCCATGCGAGCCGACCCACATCAGGTGGTTCAGGAGCCGCGTGATCTCGGCGAACATGACGCGGATGTACTGGGCGCGCAGCGGCACCTCGATGCCGAGCAGCTTCTCGATCGCCAGGCAGTAGGCGTGCTCGTTGCACATCATCGAGACGTAGTCGAGCCGGTCCATGTACGGCAGCGACTGGATGAAGGTCTTGTGCTCCGCCAGCTTTTCCGTGGCGCGGTGCAGCAGGCCGATGTGCGGATCGGCGCGCTGCACCACCTCGCCGTCGAGTTCGAGCACCAGCCGCAGCACGCCGTGCGCGGCCGGATGCTGCGGCCCGAAGTTGAGCGTGTAGTTCTTGATTTCAGCCATGTTCAGTCGCCGGGGCTCGCGCCGCGTCAGTGCAGGTCCGCGTAGTTGTCTTCACGGATGACGCGCGGCGTGACCTCGCGCGGCTCGATCGTGACCGGCTGGTAGATCACCCGCTGGAGCTCCTCGTCGTAGCGCATCTCGACATGGCCTGACAGCGGAAAGTCCTTGCGGAACGGATGGCCGATGAAACCGTAGTCGGTCAGGATGCGGCGCAGGTCCTGGTGGCCCTCGAAGACGATGCCATACAGGTCGAACGCCTCGCGCTCGAACCAGTTGGCCGAGTTCCACAGCGGCGTGACCGAATCGAGCACCGGAAAATCGTCGTCCGGGCAGAACACCTTGATCCGCACGCGCTGGTTGAGGCTGACCGACAGCAGGTGCGTGACGGCGCAGTAGCGCGGCCCTTCCCACACACCGTCGCGGTACGCCGAGTAATCGACGCCGCAGAGGTCGATGAGCTGCTCGAACCGGCAGCCCGGCGCGTCGCGCAGCATCCGCATGGCCGGCAGGTACTCGGCGGCGGACAGCACCACGGTCACCTCGCCCAGCGCCACGTCGATGCGCCGGGCCTTGTCGCCCAGCGTCGCCGCGAGAGTCTGCTTGAGCGCCTGAGGGTCGATGGCAAATTCAGGGGTCGTCGTCATGCGGGAGATCCGTTCAAGCGCGCGCGATGGTGTGGGTGCGGCGCACCTTCTGCTGCAGCTGGATGATCCCGTAGATCAGCGCCTCGGCTGTCGGCGGGCAGCCCGGCACGTAGACATCCACCGGCACGATGCGGTCGCAGCCGCGCACCACCGAATAACTGTAGTGATAGTAGCCGCCGCCGTTGGCGCAGGAGCCCATCGACAGCACCCAGCGCGGCTCGGCCATCTGGTCGTAGACCTTGCGCAGCGCCGGTGCCATCTTGTTGCACAGGGTGCCAGCGACGATCATGAGGTCGGACTGGCGCGGACTGGCGCGAAACACCTCGGCGCCGAAGCGGCCGATGTCGTAGCGCGCCGCGGCGGCATGCATCATCTCGACCGCGCAGCATGCCAAGCCAAAGGTCATCGGCCAGAGCGAGCCGGTCTTGGCCCAGTTCACCACCGAGTCGTATGACGTGGTGACGAAGCCTTCCTTGAATACGCCTTCGATGGCCATGATTGTTCCTTGCTGCCTGCGTCGCCGCTGGCTATTCCCAGTCCAGGGCGCCCTTTTTCCACTCGTAGGCGAAACCGACGACCAGGATGGCGAGAAAGATCACCGCCGCCCAGAAACCCGACGGCCCGACCTCCTTGAGCACCACCGCCCAGGGAAACAGGAAGGCGATCTCAAGGTCGAAAAGGATGAAGAGGATGGCCACCAGGTAGTAGCGGACATCGAACTGCATGCGGGCGTTCTCGAAAGCCTCGAAGCCGCATTCGTAGGGGGAATTCTTCGCCGCGTCGGGCCGGTTCGGCCCCAGCAGATAGCCGATGACCTGGGGCGCAACACCGACCGCAATGCCGACCAGAATGAACAGCAGGACGGGAAGATAGGAGGCGAGGTTCATCGGGATTGTCACCGCTTGCCACCGGCAGGACACCCGAAGAGGGCATCCCGCCGATGAGATTTGGTGCCGTCGGCGAGACTCGAACTCGCACAGCTTTCGCCACTACCCCCTCAAGATAGCGTGTCTACCAATTTCACCACGACGGCGGTTTTCTCGATCCGGATCGCATGAGGAACCTGTGAAGGCTTTGGCTTCCCGGACAGCTTTAGAGTTTACCCGGAAATAAGGGCGTTTTCGCCCGGCCGGACGCAGGCGCCGGCGATTACTTGGCGGGAATCTGGGCGGCTCCCGAAGCAGGCGCCGCAGGGACCGGCAAAGCCCCGCTTGCGGGCGCGCCCTGCCCTGCGGCTGCGGGGATCGCGGCGGCACCGGAGGCCGCTGGCGTCGGGGCCGGCGGCGCACCCGCCGCGGAGCGCTCCAGCAGGCTGCTTCCGCCTGCGCCGCCGGGCTGCGCATGGCTGAAATAGGCCAGCAGCAGCGTGCAGACGAAGAACACGGCGGCCAGCACGGCCGTGGCGTGCGACAGGAAGTTGGCACTGCCACTGGCGCCGAACAGGCTGCCCGCGCTGCCGCTGCCGAAGGCGGCGCCCGCGTCGGCGCCCTTGCCGTGCTGGACCAGGATCAGGCCGATCATCGCCAGGGCCGAGAGCATCTGCACGGCCACCAGAAGATTGAGAACCAGGTTCATAGTGATGCGATTCCTAGGGGACGCGCCGCACGCGCTTTTCAGCGCGCGGACGCGACGATTTTCAAGAAGTCCGGGGCCTTGAGCGACGCCCCGCCGATCAGGCCGCCGTCGATGTCGGCCTGCGCCAGCAGCTCGGCCGCGTTGGCCGCGTTCATGCTGCCGCCATACAGGATCCGCACGTCCGCCGCGCGGTCGCCAAGCGCGTGGTGCAGCTGGGCGCGCAACACCGCGTGGACGCCCTGCGCCTGCTCGGGCGAGGCCGTCCGGCCGGTCCCGATGGCCCAGACCGGCTCGTAGGCGACGACGATCTCGCTGCAGCAGTGGCCGTTGTGGTGGATCACGGCGGCGAGCTGGCGCCGCACCACCTCCTCGGTGCATCCCGCCTCGCGCTCGGCCAGCGTTTCGCCGACGCAGACGATCGGCGTGATGCCGTGGGCCAGCGCCGCGGCGGCCTTGGCGGCGACGTGCTCGTCGGTCTCGCCGTGGTACTGGCGCCGCTCGGAATGCCCGACGATGGCGTAGCGCACGCCGAAGTCGTGCAGCATCGCCGCCGAGTGCTCGCCGGTGAAGGGGCCGCCGTGCGGGCGCGCCGAGATGTCCTGCGCCCCGAGCGCGATCGCCGAGCCCGCCAGCAGCGGCTGCAGCTGCGCGAAATAAGGCGCCGGCACGCACACGGCGACCTCGCAGGCGGGGGTGCCGAGGTCGCGCAGCACGGCGCCGATCAGCGCCTCGTTGGCCGCCAGGCTGCCGTTCATCTTCCAGTTGCCGGCGATCAGGGGTTTCTTCTTCGTCATGTCGTTCACCAGGTCAGCACGATCTTGCCGATGTGCCGGTTGGACTCCATCAGCGCATGGGCGAGTGCCGCGCCGCTCGGCGCTGCCGCGTCCGGCGTGGAAGAGGCCTCGCCCGCTGCCGGGAAAGTGGCATGGATCACCGGCCGGACCTGGCCGCCTTCCAGCAGCGGCCAGACCTTTTCGCGCAGCGCCCGGGCGATGGCCCCCTTGAACGCCACGGGACGCGGCCGCAGCGTCGAGCCCGTCACGGTCAGACGCCGGCGCAGCACCAGCCCGGCGTTGAGCTCGCTCCTGACGCCACCCTGCACCGCGATGATCACCAGCCGACCGTCCTCGGCCAGGCATTCGACCTCGCGCGACACGTAGGCGCCGGCCACCATGTCGAGGATCACGTCGACGCCCCGACCGCCGGTCAGGCGGCGCGCCTCTTCGGCGAAATCGGCCGTGCGGTAGTTGACCGCGTGGTCGGCGCCGAGCTTCAGGCAGGCCGCGCACTTCTCGTCGCTGCCGGCCGTCGCGATCACCGTGGCGCCGAGCGCCTTGGCCAGCTGGATCGCCGTGACGCCGATGCCGCTCGATCCGCCCTGCACCAGCAGCGTCTCGCCGCGCTGCAGGCGGCCGCGCTCGAACACGTTGCTCCAGACGGTGAAGAAGGTTTCGGGCAGCGACGCCGCCTCGACGTCGCTCCAGCCGCGGGGCACCGGCAGGCACTGCGCCACCGGCGCCACGCACAGCTCGGCATAGCCGCCGCCGGCCACCAGCGCGCAGACGCGCTCGCCGATGCGCAGGCCCGCCGCGGCCATGGCCGCCTCGTCGCCCGCCACGACCTCGCCGGCCACTTCGAGGCCCGGCAGGTCCGACGCGCCCGGCGGCACCGGGTAGTTGCCGGTGCGCTGCAGCACGTCGGGGCGGTTGACGCCGCTGGCGGCCACGCGGATCAGCAGTTCGCCCGCACCCGCGACGGGGTCGGGACGCTCGACGAGGCGCAGCACCTCGGGCGCGCCGTGGGAAGTGATTTCAATCGCTTTCATGGTCTTTTCAGGCTGCAGCGCCCGCCCTTCTTGCAGACACCGCTATCAAAAAGATAGCGACGGCCTGCCGAAGGTCATCGCCGCCGCCGCCCGGCCTCACTCCGGCCGGCCGCCGTTGTCGAGGCTCTGGCGCGAGGCGTAGAAGCCCGGCTGCTCGGCACCCGCGGGCTCGTCGCGCACCGGCTCGCTGCGTTGCTGCGGCTCGGCGCGCAGGTCGCTGCGCGACGCCGGCTCGGGTTGCTCGCCGCGCGGCTGGCTGGCGCGCTCGTCGCTGGTGTAGCGCGGCGCACGGTCACGGTCGCTGCCGCGGTCGCGGTCGCCACGCTCGTTGCGCTCGCCACCGCGATCGCCCCGGCCGCCGCGATCTCCACCGCGTTCGCCCCGCTCCGGGCGGTCGCCGCGCGGCGGCCGCTCGCCGCCGAATTCCATGCCGGCGGGCCGCTCGGTGAGCGCCTTCATCGACAGCTTGACGCGGCCCTTGTCGTCGGTCTCCAGCACCTTGACCTCCACGATCTGGCCTTCGCTCAGGTAGTCGGTCACGCGCTCGACGCGCTCGTGGGCGATCTGGCTGATGTGCAGCAGGCCGTCCTTGCCGGGCAGCAGGTTGATGAGCGCGCCGAAGTCCAGGATCTTGGTGACCGGGCCCTCGTACACCTTGCCGATCTCGACCTCGGCCGTGATCTGCTCGATGCGCTTCCTGGCCAGCTCGGCCTTCTCCGGATCGGTCGAGGCGATGGTGATGGTGCCGTCCTCGTCGATGTTGATCGTGGTGCCGGTCTCTTCCTGCAGGCCGCGGATGACCGCGCCGCCCTTGCCGATCACGTCGCGGATCTTCTCGGGGTTGATCTTGAGCGTGGTCAGGCGCGGCGCGAAGCTCGAGATCTCGGTCTTGGCCTCGCCCATCGCCTCCTGCATCTTGCCCAGGATGTGCATGCGCGCTTCCTTGGCCTGCGCCAGCGCGACCTGCATGATCTCCTTGGTGATGCCCTGGATCTTGATGTCCATCTGCAGCGCGGTGATGCCGTTGGTGGTGCCGGCCACCTTGAAGTCCATGTCGCCCAGGTGGTCCTCGTCGCCCAGGATGTCGGTCAGCACGGCGAAGCGGTTGTCCTCCTTGATCAGGCCCATGGCGATGCCGGCCACGTGCGCCTTCATCGGGACGCCCGCGTCCATCATCGACAGGCATCCGCCGCACACCGACGCCATCGACGACGAGCCGTTGGACTCGGTGATCTCCGACACCACGCGGATGGTGTAGGGGAACTCGTCCTTGGCCGGCAGGCAGGCCACCAGCGCGCGCTTGGCCAGCCGCCCGTGGCCGACCTCGCGGCGCTTGGTCGAGCCCATGCGACCGACCTCGCCGGTGGCGAACGGAGGCATGTTGTAGTGGAACAGGAAGCGGTCCTCGTACTCGCCGGCCAGCGCGTCGATGCGCTGCGCGTCGCGCTCGGTGCCGAGCGTGGTGACGACCAGCGCCTGCGTCTCGCCGCGGGTGAACAGCGCCGAGCCGTGGGTGCGCGGCAGCACGGAATTGCGGATCTCGATCGGGCGCACGGTGCGCGTGTCGCGCCCGTCGATGCGCGGCTCGCCCTGCAGGATCTGGCCGCGCACGATCTTGGCCTCGATCTCGAACAGCAGGTCGCTCACCTTGCCGGCGTCGAAGGGCTCGCCGCTTTCCTTGAGCGCGGCCATGACGTCGGCATTGGCCTCGCGCAGCGCCTGCGTGCGAGCCTGCTTGCTGCGGATCTGGTAGGCGGCGCGCAGCTTGTCCTCGGCCAGGCCGTTGACGCGGGCGATGAAGGCCTCGTCCTTGGGCGCGGGCTGCCAGTCCCACAGCGGCTTGCCGGCATCGCGCACCAGCTCATGGATCGCCTCGATGGCGATCCGGGCCTGCTCGTGGCCGAACACCACGCCGCCGAGCATGATTTCCTCGGACAGCTGCAGCGCCTCGGACTCGACCATCAGCACGGCCGCCTCGGTGCCGGCCACGACCAGGTCCATCTGCGAGTCGCGGCGCGCGGTCTGGCCCGGGTTCAGCACGTACTGGCCGTTGATGTAGCCCACGCGGGCGGCGCCGATCGGGCCGCTGAACGGGATGCCGGAAACCGACAGCGCGGCGGAAACGCCGATCATGGCGGCGATGTCGGCATCGACCTCGGGATTGAGCGACAGCGTGTGGATGACCACGTGCACTTCGTTCAGGAAGCCCTCGGGGAACAGCGGGCGGATCGGGCGATCGATCAGGCGGCTGGTCAGCGTCTCGTGCTCGCTCGGCTTGGCCTCGCGCTTGAAGAAGCTGCCGGGGATCTTGCCGGCGGCGTAGGTCTTCTCGATGTAGTCGACGGTCAGCGGGAAGAAGTCTTGGCCGGGCTTGGCCGACTTGGACGCCGCCACGGTCGCCAGCACCACGGTGCCTTCGATGTCGACGAGGACGGCGCCGCTGGCCTGGCGCGCGATTTCGCCGGTTTCCAGCACGACCGTCTTGTCGCCCCACTGGAAGGACTTGGTGACTTTGTTGAAGAGACTCATTTTTGCTCCTGTTTTAATAGCATGACCCGCAGCATCTGCGGGCGGTGGAGCGCAATTCAGAAACACGATGCCATTCCAGCGAGGCTCGACGGAAACCCCCCTGGAATGACACAGCTTCGCCCTGTCTTGCCGGCTCCGAAGTGCAAAACGCCTGAGCTAGCGGGCTAACTCAGGCGTTCCGGCACGGGGTGGGGATTACTTGCGCAGACCCAGCTTGGCGATCAGCGAGGTGTAGCGGTCGGCGTCCTTGGATTTGAGGTAATCCAGCAGCTTGCGACGGCGGCTCACCATGCGCAGCAGGCCACGGCGACCGTGGTGGTCTTTCGGCGTGGGTCTTGAAGTGCGGCGTGAGCTCGTTGATGCGGGCGGTCAGCAGCGCGACCTGCACTTCGGGACTGCCGGTGTCGTTGGCGGCGCGGGCGTTGTCCTTGACGACTTCGGCCTTGATGGAAGCAGCGATCATTTCGTTTCCTGTGGGGTGTGCGGCGCGTGGTCGATCTCGGGGAAAAGAGTGCGCCGCCGGGTTACTTGCGTTGGTAGCTGGAACTGCGGCCAACGTGCGCCTTGCGACATGCAAAGCCTTGGGATTATAGCTCGCCCCCAGGCTGCGCGCACTGCGTGTCGCTTCGCCAACCCCCAACCGGGGGCGATGCCGGCCGACCGGCAAAGCCGGATCGGCGGCATCCTGCGAATGGGGGCGGATGACCGGCGCGTGGGCGTGAAGACGCTGGCGCACGAGAACTCGATCAGCTTGCCCATGCTCTCCGTCAGACCGGTGTGATCGCCGCGTGAGAGCGCATTGCACGCCACGCGACAGAGTCATCGCGAGGAAGGAAAGGAATCGCTTCAGGTGCGGACTCCCGGTTGGAACTGCTCGTCCAGCCAATCGAGCACGCGCTGGTTGAGCAGCGAGCGGTTCTGCATCTCGCAGTGGCCTCCAGCGCCCTCCGCGGCGCTGAAGCGCAGCAGTTGCTTCGGACCATCGAGCGCTTCGAACAGGGCCTGCGCCGTGCCGGCCAGACGGTCGCCCTCGGCAACGGTGATGAGCGTGGGACAGCGGATCGATTCGATGCGCCCGTCGAGCGTGTAGTGCTCGATCGCGGACAGATAGTCGCGCAGATCGTTCACGCCGTGCACCCAGTAGCCGCGCTGCATCACGCTCCAGCGCAGCTTGGGCTCGCCTGCGATGAGCGCCTCCATGTGCTCCATCCACTGCGCGGGCAACTCGCCCAGCCGGCCAGCCAGCTCGCGCGGCACGCCCATCTGCACTGCCGCGGCACGAAAAAGCCCGCGGCCACGCTCCAGAGACCCAGGTCGGCGATGCAGGCGGCCAGGCGGGGCTCGCCCGAGGCGGCGCGCGGCGCCAGGTAGCCGCCGAGGCTCCAGCCGCTGAGCGCGATGCGCTGCGGGTCGACGATGTCCAGCGTCAGCGCGTGGTCGACCACTGCACGCACCACGGTTTCCCAGTCGGGCCGCAGGCGCAGCGCCTGCTCGTAGAGCGCGCCGCCCTGGCCCGGGCCGTCGAACATCAGGCAGTGATAACCCCGCCGGCTTACGGCCACGGCGGAGGCGAAGTACAGGTCGGTCGCCGTGCCGTCGTAGCCGTTGGTCAGGATCAGCAGCGGGCGCCTCTCGTGCGCGCGCCCTTCGGCCGGCAGCAGATAGCCCGGCAGCGTGTGGCCTTCGAAGGGAATGCGCAGCGGCGCCATCGCTTCCTCGTCCAGCACGAGGGCGGACTCCAGCAGAGCGGTCTGACGCCGGAACGAGGCCAGCAGGCGCGGGTCCACAGGCTCGCCGTACAGGGGGTGATAGGTAGCGGCGTGAAAGCAGCTGGCCTTCAGGAACAGGCCACGCGCGCTGGCCCGGTGGCCACGCGCCAGGGCCGCCTCCGCCTGCGCCGCGAGGCGCTCGGCCGCCTGCGACCAGGCGGCGTGGAAGGCGCCGTCGTCACCGTCGCCGACGGCTTCGGCCACGGCCGCGATCTCGCCGTAGTCGGCGCCGCCGTAGGGGATGTAGGCGATCGGCCAGCTGCCGAACTCGTCGTGGAGAGGGTTGCGAAAGAGACCCACGTGCACACCTCCGACTGCTGGATGAAGCGTCCGAATGGGACCTTGTCGCGATCCTAGAGGACAGGCCATGCCGAGTCACCATCTGCCCATTTCATTTTTGTTACTGCCGTCTCGCCGCTTTTCAGAGGCTCGTGCTCCATGGAGAGTGGCGGCGAGCGTGGGCTCCGTCACGCCTGGCGCGGAGGCTGTCTGGAGAAGTCCGCACGGCACCGATCGTGTCTGTCAGGCGCTGGCTGGCGCGCTCCCACGCTCACGTCTTCGCCAGGCGATCCGCATCCTGACGGGACCGCCGACGCGCATCAGTTGCCGAGTCTCAGGAAGATGGTTTACCGCCGGGGCGCTGCATGCGGCAGGTCGTCGGCATCTCGGCGCGCGCGGCGTCGATGGTTTTGACGACGCGAAAGCCGTAGCCCGAGCCCTCGACGTCGAACCTGACGCCGGGCGCGCCCTGCCGGTCCATGACGCCGACCACCAGCGATTGCTGGAACTGGTGGTCGGCCGCGCGCATGCGGCCACGCTGCCCGGCCAGGGTCACGTCGGCCGACTCCAGCGCGCGCGCCACCGCCACCGTGTCGGTGCCGCCGGCGCGCTCCAGCGCCTGCGCCAGCGCCTCGACCAGCAGTTGCATGCGCAGGTGGACGTAGTCGTCGGCCGGGCTGGGAAAGCGCGCGCGGAACGCGCGGTAGAACGCCTCGGACGCGGGCGTGGGCACGTTGGGCAGCCAGTCGGCCACGGCCACCACGCGGCCGACGCCGGCGTCGCCGATGGCCGCCGGCGCGCCGAGCGCGTTGCCGTAGAAGGTGTAGAACGTGCCCTGGTAGCCCGCCTCGCGCGCCGCCTTGACCAGCAGGGTCAGATCGTTCCCCCAGTTGCCGGTGACGACCGCCTGCGCGCCGCTCGCCAGGATCTTGCTGGCATAGGGCGAGAAATCCTTGACGCGGCCCATCGGGTGCAGCTCCTCGCCGACCACCTGCACGTCGGGGCGCCGCCGCGCGAGCTGGCGCCTCGATTCGCGCAGCACGGCCTGCCCGAAGCTGTAGTCCTGCCCGATCAGATAGACCCGCTTGAGCGCCGCGTCGTCCTGCACGACCTCCATCAGCGCCGCGACGCGCATGTCGGCGTGTGCGTCGAAGCGGAAGTGCCAGAAGCTGCAGCGCTCGTTGGTCAGCGCCGGATCGACCGCCGAGTAGTTCAGGAAGATGGCGCGGCGCGCCGGGTCGCGCTCGTTGTGCTTGTCGATGGCATCGACCAGCGCCGCCGCCGTGGCCGACGAGTTGCCTTGCAGCACGATGCGCGCGCCGTCGTCGAGCGCCGAGCGCAGCGCCGACAGCGCCTCCTCGTTCTGGCCCTTGCTGTCGTAGCGGTCGAGCTGCAGCATGCGCGCGCCGCCCGCCAGCCGCACGCCGCCGCGCGCGTTGACGCGCTCCACCGCCCACAGCAGGTTGCGAAACACCGCCTCGCCCGTGTTGGCGAAGGGGCCGCTCATGCTCTCGATGAGCGCCAGCCGGATCGGGCCCGCTGCCTGCGCTTGCGCCTGCTGCGCACGGGCTGCGGGAACGGGCGCCAGGGCGGCCGCGCATAGCGCCAGCGCGCCGGTTTTCAAGGCCTTGCGGCGCCAAATAAAGCGGGAGTTCATTCTCTTGAAACGTGCAACCCGGCGCCCAGATGGGCAGGCATGCGGCGCTGATGATTTTCGAGGGGCCGCGCAGTGTACGGGACACACCTTCCTTGTCCCTTCGTGTTCACCGAGGAGTTTCATCATGATTTTCGTTCCTGCCGTTCGCAGCCGCACTTTCGTCCCGCGTTCGTACGACCGCAGCCTGGAGCGCTTCGTCAACGAGGCCCTTGCCGGCGCGCGCCGCTCGCTCGAGGTCGAACAGGACGACAAGAGCTGGACGCTGTCGCTCGACGTTCCGGGCCTGTCGCGTGACGACCTGACCATCGGCATCGAGGGCGCCGTGGTCCGCATCGAGAGCAAGGCCGAGGCCAAGCGCCAGTTCAAGGCGGCCTACGAGATGCCGCTCGACATCGACGTGGCCGCCAGCGAGGCCAAGCTCGAAAACGGCGTGCTGACGCTCAAGCTGGGCAAGCTGCTGCCCGTGAGCAAGGTGGCGCAACTGGCGATCAACTGACGATCGGCAGCCAGGCCGCGCGGGCGCCCTGCCCGGCCCGCCTCCGGCCGGTCGCCAGGCCGGTCACGGCAACGTGACCGGCCTTCTTTTTTGCGCGTTGCCGCGGCCTGCCGCAGCGGCCGGCACAATGCCGGCGTGCACCCCAGACTCCGGCGCGCCCTGTGGTCCGGCCTCGTCGGCAGCGCCCTGCTGCTGGCCGGCTGCGGCCTGTGGCGCCCGGCGAGGACCCCCATGGACACGTACTTCGAGCCCTCGGCCTGCGCCGCCCGGGCCGACACGCTGGTCGTGTTCCTGCCCGGCGCCTATTCAAGACCGGACGAGTTCGTCCGCGAGGGCTTCATCGACGCGCTGCGCCGGCGCCGCATCGCCGCCGACGCGATGCTGGTCGATGCCCATCTGGGCTACTACGACAGCCGCACCATCGTCGAGCGGCTCGACGCCGACGTGATCGCGCCGGCGCGTGCGCGGGGCTACCACGCGGTCTGGCTGGTCGGCATCTCCATCGGCGGCCTGGGTGCCCTGGTCCACGAGGCGATGCGGCCCGGCGGCGTGGCGGGCATCGTGCTGCTGGCGCCCTACCTGGGCCAGCGGCTGCTTGCCACCGACATCGCCATCGCCGGCGGGCTGCGCGCCTGGAAGGCGCCCGCCGGTCCGCTGCCGTCGCCCGAGCAGGAGGAAGACGTGCGGCTGTGGCGCTGGCTGCAGGCCTATGGCGCATCGCCGCTGCCCGCCGGCCGGCCGGCGCTCTACCTGGGCTACGGGCTCGACGACCGCTTCGCCTTCAGCCACCGGCTGCTGGCCGCCGCCCTGCCCCCGGAGCGCGTCTTCACGACCGAAGGCGGCCACGACTGGCCCGCCTGGCGCCGGCTCTGGCAGCAGGCGCTCGACGTGCTGCCGCTGCCGACATGCCCATAGAGCCCTTTGAGCTGGGAGGCCGGGAGGCTCGGCCCGCGCCCAGGGTCCTGCGGCAGCAGGCGCGCCACCGCAAGAGGCAGCGCCGATGCACGGCAAGGCGGCGCAACGGCCTGTGCCGTGCCGAGCCGCAAACCGGATTCACCCCGCCGCGCCGGGCTGCGACGCCAGGGGCCAGCGCGGCCGGACGTCGAACGCATAGTCGGCGCGGGCCGGCTCGATGCCCGACTGCAGCCGCATGGCCGCCGCCATAGCGATCATGGCGCCATTGTCGGTGCACAGGTGCAGCTCCGGGTAGTGCACGCGCACGCCGCGCCGGGCGCACGCCGCGCCCAGTTGCTCGCGCAGCGAGCGGTTGGCGCCGACGCCGCCGGCGACCACCAGCCGCTTCAGGCCGGTCGCGTCGAGCGCGCCCAGGCTCTTTTTGAGCAGCACCTCGACGATGGCGGCCTGGGTCGAGGCCGCCAGGTCGGCGGCGCGCTCGGGCAAGGCGTCGCCGAGCTTTTTCGCCTGCGTCAGCACCGCGGTCTTGAGCCCCGCGAACGAGAAGTCGAGGTCGCCGCTGTGCAGCAGCGGCCGCGGCAGCCGGAACGCGGCTGCGTCGCCCTGCTGTGCCAGCTCGGCAAGCCGCGGGCCGCCCGGGTATGGCAGTCCCATCAGCTTGGCCGACTTGTCGAAGGCCTCGCCGGCCGCGTCGTCGATGGTCTCGCCCAGGAGCCGGTAGCGGCCGACGCCGTCGACGCGCATCAGCTGCGTGTGGCCGCCCGACACCAGGAGCGCGACGAACGGGAACTCGGGCGGATCGGCGCTCAGGAAGGGCGACAGCAGATGGCCTTCGAGGTGGTGCACGCCGAGCACCGGCCGGCCCAGGGCGGCGCCGAGCGCGCACGCCACGCCGGCGCCCACCAGCAGCGCGCCGGCCAGGCCCGGGCCGCGCGTGTAGGCCACCACGTCGAGCGCGGACAGCGGCTGTCCGGCCTCGTCGAGCACGGCCTGCGCCAGCGGCAGCACGCGGCGGATGTGGTCGCGGCTGGCCAGCTCGGGCACCACGCCGCCGTAGGCCTGGTGCATGGCGATCTGGCTGTGCAGCGCGTGCGCCGCCAGGCGCGGCAGGCCGCCGGCGCCGGCCTCGACCAGGGCGACGCCGGTCTCGTCGCACGACGATTCGATTCCAAGGACCCACATGCGGCGAGTGTAGGCCGGCGGCGCGGCGCCCGCGCCGCGCTACAGCAGGTCGAGCCGGCCGCCGTCAACGCGCAGCTGCGCGCCCTGCACGAAAAGGGCGTCGTCGGAGGCCAGGTAGGCGACGGCCGCCGCCACGTCCTCGGCGCGCCCGACGTCGGCTTTGTCGATGACCTCGACGCCGCTCTTCACGTTGGGGTTGTTCCACAGCATGGGCGTGTCGATGGCGCCCGGCAGGATGGCGTTGGTGCGCAGGCCCTTGGCGCGGCCCTCGATCGACGACGAGCGCGTGAGCGACAGCATCGCCGCCTTGGCCGCCGCGTAGGGCGCGACCAGCGGGCTGGTCTCGACGGCGTGGATGCTGGCGATGTTGACGATGGCGCCGCCGGGCTTCATGTGCAGGAACGCCTGCTTGGTGAAGTAGAAGGCGCCCAGCAGATCGACGTTGAGCACCCGCAGCCAGTCGTCGCCGGTGAGCGCGTCGAGCGCCTTGAACTCCATCAGGCCGGCGTTGTTGACCACCACGTCGAGGCGCCCGAAGCGCTCGAGCGTGCCCGTCACGGTCGCCACCACGTCGGCTTCGATGCCGACGTCGCAGCGGCTGGCCCACACCGCCGGGGCGCCGGCGGCCTGCACCTGCGGGGCGGCTGTGGCCAGGGTGGCTTCAGCGCGGCCGACCAGCACCAGGCGTGCGCCCTCGCTGGCCAGGCGCTTCGAGATGGCCAGCCCGATGCCGCTGGCGCCGCCGGTGACGATGGCCACCTTGTCTTGGAATCTCATGGTCATCCTCGCAGTGGAACTGTGGAGAAAAATAGAAAACGGCTCAGGCCTGGGGCGTCGCGTTGGCGGACGCGGTCGAGGGATCCTGCTGCGCGCTCCTGGCCTCGCCCTTCTGCGCCTCGGCCCAGTCGCCGCCGCTGTCTTCGGGCATCACGAAGGGCACCGTCAGGCACACGCTCTGCGCCGGCAGCACCTGCCTCCACTGGCTGATGAGCCGCTTGTACGCCTCGCCCACCGGGCGGATCTTGCGCTCCAGGTCGTACAGGCCGACCGGGTTCAGCCGGCCGTTGTCCTCGCGCAGCGCGGTGTCCCAGTCCACCTGGTCGGTCAGCGAATACCAGGTGAAGCCGACGATCGGAATGCCGTCGTTGCGCACCCGCAGCACGTTGGCCCACTCCTTCCACAGCCAGTTGACGGCCTCGTCGCCGGCCGGGCCCTGCGCCAGGTTGGTCTCGGTGTGCATGACCGGCAGCCGGTAGCGGTCGTAATACTGCGACGTGATGTCGTGGTAGCCGAAGATCTCGCCCGACGGGCAGGTCCGGCCGTCTGGCGGCCACCCGGTGCTCGTTGGTGATGTAGTAGTCGTTGCCCATGATGCAGAGGTGCTTGAGCCGGTTGTCCAGGAAGAAGTGGTATTCCTCGCGCGTCATGCCGTTGTCCATCAGGTACTCGTACATCTCCGAATCGACGCGCCGGCCGTAGTTGAGATCGAGCGACAGGAAGCGCTTGTCGTTGCGCAGTCTCGGCCGGCTTGATGGCCGCCGGGTTCTCGGCGTGGAAATACTCCGACGACTCGCTCTGGATGAACAGCGCGTCGGGCCGCACGTCGAGGATGGCGTGCATCGCCAGCACGTTGGCCTTCACGATGTGCTTCAGGGCCGTGACGAAGGCCCGGTCGCTCTGCAGCTGCTCGTTCCACCAGCCGTACAGCGCCGAGAAGGTGGCGCAGATGTACATCTCGTTGACCGGCGTGTAGAGCTGCACCCACGGGAAGCGCTCGGCGAACGCCGCGCGCATAGCCGGCGAAGAGCTGCGGAAAGTCCGGGTTCTGGAAGTTGCCGATCCAGTCGGGCACGCCGAAGTGGCAGAGGTCCACGATCGGCATGATGTCGCGCCGGCGCAGGTCGGCGAAGGTCTCGTCGGCGAAGGCCCAGTCGTAGCGCCCCTCGCCCCTGCCAGGTGGTGTGGATCGGCGGGCCGTAGCGCAGGAAGCCGATGCCCATCTCCTGCACCAGATCGAAGTCGGTGCGCCAGTGCTTGTAGTGGCCGCACTTCTCCATCTCGTCGACGCGCGGCCTGCCGTGGTGGATCGTCGGGTTGCTGTTTTCGATCCCGGTCGCGAAGACGAATTGATCAGCCATGGAATGAATGGGGACAAGTGCAAAAAGAAGTACCCGGGCCGCGCGGGCCGCCCTACGATGGTGAGGGTACCCCGTTCGAGCAGATCGCAGCGCGGGCGGTTTGTAAACCGGCGCGCCGTTCCCCTGCAGGAAAAAGGGCCATCGCGCCGAAGTCCACGCGACGCGAAAAGCCATCGACGCTTCACAGGATTGCCGCATGACGACGCTGTCTCCGTTGCCCCACATCCTCGAACACAAGATCGTGGCGATCGTGCGCGGCGCCCGCCCGGACGACCTGCAAGCCATCGCCCGCGCGCTGCTCGAAGGCGGCGTGCGGACGATGGAGGTCACGCTCAACTCGCCCGGCGCGCTGGCGGCCATCGAGTCCCTGTCGCGCGCCCTGGGCGACGAGCTGCTGGTCGGCGCGGGCACGGTGCTCGACGCCGAGACGGCGCGCGCGGCCCTGCTGGCCGGCGCCCGGTTCATCATCTCCCCCACCCTGGACGAGGGCACCATCCGCATGACGAAGCGCTACGGCGCCGTCAGCATCCCCGGCGCCTTCACGCCCACCGAGATCCTGCGCGCGCACGAGTGCGGCGCCGACATCGTCAAGGTGTTTCCCGCCTCCGTCGGACCGGCCTACTTCCGCGAGATGGCGGGCCCGCTGCCCTTCATCCCGCTGATGCCGACCGGCGGCGTCTCGCTCGACAACATCGCGGCGTTCCGCCAGGCCGGCGCCGTCGCCTATGGGCTGGGCAGCGGCCTGGTCGATACCCGTCAGCCCTTCTCGCCCGAGGCGCTGGAGCGGCTCACGGCCCGGGCGCGCGAGTTCGTGCGCCTCGTCGCGACGCCCGCCTGAGGGAAACCCGCCATGAAAATCGCGCGCTTCACCCTGTTCCAGGTCCCGCCCCGGTGGCTCTTCCTCAAGATCGAGACCGACAGCGGCCTCGCCGGCTGGGGCGAGCCGGTGATCGAGGGCAAGGCGGCCAGCGTGGCCGCCGCGGTCGCGGAGCTGATGGCCAACCTCATCGGCAAGGACCCGCTCGACATCGAGGACCACTGGCAGGTCATGTACCGCGGCGGCTTCTACCGCGGCGGGCCGATCCTGATGAGCGCCATCGCCGGCATCGACCAGGCGCTGTGGGACATCAAAGGCAAGCACCACGGCGCGCCGGTCCACGAGCTGCTGGGCGGCAAGGTGCGCGACGCCATCCGGGTGTATTCGTGGATCGGCGGCGACCGCCCCGAGCACGTGGGCGAGGCCGCCCGGCAGATGGTCGCCAAGGGCTTCACCGCGATCAAGATGAACGCGACCGAGGAGATGAGCTACATCGACTCCTTCGTCAAGATCGACCAGGCCCTGGCGCGCGTGGCCGCGGTGCGCGAGGCGGGCGGCCCCGGGCTGGGCATCGGCATCGACTTCCACGGCCGGGTGCACAAGGGCATGGCCAAGGTGCTCGCGCACGAACTCGAGCCGCTGCGGCCGATGTTCATCGAGGAGCCGGTGCTGCCGCAGAACAACGAGGCGCTGCGCGAGATCGCGCGTCACTGCGCGATCCCGATCGCCACCGGCGAGCGCATGTACTCGCGCTGGGACTTCAAGCAGCTGCTGATCGACGGCTGCGCCGACATCGTGCAGCCCGACGTTTCGCACGCCGGCGGCATCACCGAGTGCAAGAAGATCCTCTCGATGGCCGAGGCCTTCGACGTGGCGGGCGCGCCGCACTGCCCGCTCGGGCCGATCGCGCTGGCGGCCTGCCTGCAGATCGACGCCAGCTGCCACAACGCCTTCATCCAGGAGCAGAGCCTCGGCATCCACTACAACACCGAAAACGACCTGCTCGACTACCTGGCCGACAAGACGGTGTTCGACTACCGGGACGGCTTCGTCGCCATTCCGCAGGGCCCGGGCCTGGGCATCGAGATCGACGAGGACTACCTGCGGCAGCGCGCCGCCGTCGGCCACGACTGGCACAACCCGGTATGGCGCAACGCCGACGGCAGCGTGGCGGAGTGGTAGGCGGCGGGCCGCTTCCCATGGTTTCAGACAACGTTTCGGACAGCGGCCGCCGCTTCTTTCTCAGCTGCGACTGGGGCACCTCGTCGTTCCGGCTGCGGCTGGTGGAATGCCGGGGCTTGAAGGTCCTGGCGCAGCAGGACTCGTCCGAGGGCACGGCGCAGACGCACGACCTGTGGAGCGCGGCCGCGCAGCCGCCGGAGCGGCGCGTCGACTTCTACCGCGCCGTGCTGCGGCCGCATCTGGAGCGGCTGCGCGCCGCGGCCGGCTCCTCGCTGGACGGCGTGCCGATCGTGATGTCCGGCATGGCGTCGTCCACCCTGGGACTGCGCGAGCTGCCCTACAAGCCGATGCCCTTCGCCGTCGACGGCAGCGACCTGCTGACCGAGCCCATCGCGCCCGCCGCCGATTTCCCGCACCCCATCCTGCTGATCTCGGGCGCTTGCACGCCGGACGACGTGATGCGCGGCGAGGAGACGCAGCTGGTCGGCTGCCGGTTCGCTCGCACGCCCGAGGCGCAGCTGTTCCTGCACCCCGGCACGCACGCCAAGCACGTGGAAGTGCGCGACGGCCAAGCTGTCGGCCTGCGCACCTACATGACCGGCGAGCTCTTCGCGTTGCTGTCGAAGCAGAGCATCCTCGCGGGCTCGATCGAGAAGGGCGGCACGCTGCAGGACGACGAAAAAAGTCACCTGCGCTGGTTCGAGCAGGGCGTGCGGGCCGGACGCGACGGCAACCTGCTGCACGACGCCTTCGCGGTGCGCACCAACGACCTGTTCGGCCGCGCCGGCCGGCGGGACAACCGCTTCTACCTGAGCGGCCTGCTGATCGGTGCCGAGTGCCGCGACCTGCTCGCGCGGCCGCCCGCGCGCATCACGCTGGCGGGCGAGCCCGAACTGCTCGCCCACTACGCCGCGGCGCTGCGCACGCTGGGCATCGCCGAGCGCTGCCCGGTGCAGCTCCAGGGCGCCGAGCAGGTGACGCTCGAAGGCCAGTTCGCCGTCCTGCGCCGCCACTGAACGCCTGCGCCAATCCGGCGCACGAAACGACCCCGCCCCGGATGCGCCGCACGAAAAGCGTGCCGCATGCACGCCAGCGTGCAGCCGCGGCGCGGCCGCGCGACACGCTGGCAGGGGCACTGCAGGGCCGCGGCCGGCGCCGCGCGCTGGCACGCTTCTCGCAAGGTCCCGGTGAAAACGTCCCGTTCGCTTCACCGAGGAACCCATCCATGGCGGCCTTTCGCACCTTTCTCAGAGCCGGCCACGCCCCCACGCTGGGGGCGGCCTTCTTCTACTTCGCGTTCTCCTGCTGCATCTGGGTCATGAACGGCGCGATGGCGCCCTTCATCTCCGAAACCTACGGCCTCTCGCCCGCGCAGAAGGGCGTGATGCTGTCGATCCCGATCTTCGCGGGCGCACTGCTGCGCTTTCCGCTGGGCGTGCTGGCGCAGTACATCGGCCGCAAGAACGCCACGCTGGTCGAGATGGGCCTGATCGTGGTGGCACTGCTGTTCGGCTGCTTCTTCGTCGATTCGTACGGCAGCCTGCTGGCGATGGGCGCGCTGCTCGGCATCGCGGGCGCCAGCTTCGGCGTGGCGCTCAGCCTCGGCGCGGGCTCGTTTCCGGCGCGCTACAAGGGGCTGGCGATGGGGCTGGTCGGCGCGGGCAACGTGGGCACGGCGGTGTCGGTGCTGGTGGCGCCGGCGCTGGCGCAGCGTTATGGCTGGCAGGCGGTCTACGGCATCGCCGCGGGCGCGATGCTGCTGCCGGTCGCGGCGATGGTGCTGTTCGCCCGGGAGCCGGCCGACGTGGACCGGCACGCCTCGCTGCGCGAGCACGTCGCCTGCCTGTTCGAGCGGGATGGCTGGGCCTTCAGCGTGATCTACGCCGTCACCTTCGGCGGCTTCATCGGGCTCGCCACCTTCCTGCCCTCGTACTACCACGACCAGTTCGGCGTGAGCAAGGTCGAGGCCGGCCGGCTCTCGATGCTGGCGGCGTTCGTCGGCGCTGCGGTGCGCGTCTTCGGCGGCTGGATCGCCGACCGCTGGGGCGGCGTCAACACGCTGACCGCGGTGCTGGCGACGGTGGCGGTCACGCTGGTGCTGTGCGGCCTGAGCGGCGACTCGCTGCTGGCGACCACCCTGCTGCTGATGCTGTGCTTCGCGGCGCTCGGGGCCGGCAACGGCGCGCTGTTCCAGCTGGTGCCGCTGCGCTGGCCGCTGGCGACCGCGGTGGCCGGCTCGATGATCGGCGAGATCGGCGCCCTGGGCGGCGGCCTGGTGCCCAACGCGATGGGGCTGAGCCGGCAGTACGCCGGCAGCTGCTTCTGGGGCTTCGCCGGCTTCGCGGTGCTGCGCCATCGTGGTGCTGCTGATGCTGCGCGCGCTGCAGATCCGCTGGACAAGCACCTGGGCGGACCGGGGCGGGCGCGCCCGGCTGGTCGTGGAAAGCTATTGATTCGATAGCAAACTGTCCAATGCCCATGCGCGCCGGCGGCCGATTCGACCCGATTTCCGTCGCCGGGCGGCCGCGCGGCGACGAACGTCGCGTGGCGCTGGCATGGTCTTTGCGTGACGACACGTGCACGCCGGCGCGAATGGCGCCGGCGTCCTGATCCTTCCCCCACATCCATGAAGGAGCGACGATGAAGAAATCCAGGCTGGTGATGATCGGCAACGGCATGGCCGGGGTTCGCACATTGGAGGAGCTGCTCAAGCTCGCCCCGGAGCTCTACGACATCACGGTGTTCGGCGCCGAGCCGCACCCCAACTACAACCGCATCCTGCTGTCGCCCGTGCTGGCCGGCGAGCAGACGCTCGACGAGATCGTGCTCAACCCCTGGTCCTGGTACGAGGACAACGGCATCACGCTGCACGCCGGCAGGAAGGTGGTCGACGTGGACCGCGTGCGGCGCGTGGTGCACGCCGCCGACGGCACCACGGCCGGCTACGACCGCCTGCTGATGTGCACCGGCTCCAACCCCTTCATGCTGCCGGTGCCGGGCAAGGATCTCGAGGGCGTGATCGCCTACCGCGACATCGCCGACACCGAGACCATGATCGATGCCACCAAGACGTACAAGCACGCCGTCGTGATCGGCGGCGGCCTGCTGGGGCTGGAGGCGGCCAACGGCCTGATGCTGCGCGGCATGAGCGTCAGCGTGGTGCACGTGGCGCCCTGGCTGATGGAGCGCCAGCTCGACGACGTGGCCGGCGGGCTGCTGCGCCAGTCGCTCGAGGCGCGCGGGCTGAAGTTCCTGCTCGGCGCGCAGACCGCGTCGCTGGTCGGCGACCGCTACGACGGCGCGGGCGGGCGCGTCAAGGCCGTCCGGTTCAAGGACGGCGGCGAAATCCCGGCCGACCTGGTCGTGATGGCCGTCGGCATCCGCCCCAACGTCGAGCTGGCGCAGAAGATGCGCCTGCACTGCGACCGCGGCATCGTCGTGAGCGACACGCTGCAGACCGTGACCGATGCGCGTATCTACGCGGTGGGCGAATGCGCCGCGCACCGGGGCATCGCCTACGGGCTGGTGGCGCCGCTGTTCGAGCAGGCCAAGGTGGCGGCCAACCACCTGGCGCAGTTCGGCATCGGGCGCTACCTGGGGTCGCTGACCTCGACCAAGCTGAAGGTGACGGGGATCGACCTGTTCTCGGCCGGCGACTTCATGGGCGGCGAAGGCACCGAGGAGATCGTGATGAGCGACCCCTTCGGCGGGGTCTACAAGAAGCTGGTCATCAAGGACGACAAGCTGGTCGGCGCCTGCCTGTACGGCGACACGGTGGACGGCAGCTGGTACTTCAAGCTGCTGCGCGACGCCCGCAACGTGGGCGACATCCGCGACAAGCTGATGTTCGGCGAATCGAACCTCGGCGACGCCGGCCACGAAGGGCACAACAAGGCCGCGTCGATGCCCGACACCGCCGAGGTGTGCGGCTGCAACGGCGTGACCAAGGGCGCGATCTGCAAGGCGATCCAGGACAAGGGCCTGTTCACGCTCGACGAGGTGAAGAAGCACACCAAGGCCAGCGCCAGCTGCGGCTCGTGCACCGGGCTGGTCGAGCAGATCCTGATGTTCACGGCCGGCGGCGACTACTCGGCCACGCCCAAGAAGAAGGCGCTGTGCGGCTGCACCGACCACAGCCACCAGGAGGTGCGCGACGCCATCCGCGCGCACCGGCTGCTGGCCGTCGCCGAGGTCTTCCACTTCATGGAGTGGCGCACGCCCGACGGCTGCGCGAGCTGCCGCCCGGCCGTCAACTACTACCTGATCTCGACCTGGCCGAAGGAGGCCAGGGACGACCCGCAGAGCCGCTTCGTCAACGAGCGCAGCCACGCCAACATCCAGAGGGACGGCACCTATTCGGTCATCCCGCGCATGTGGGGCGGCCACACCACGCCCGCCGAGCTGCGCCGCATCGCCGACGTGGCCGACAGGTACGCCATCCCCACCGTCAAGATCACGGGCGGCCAGCGCATCGACCTGCTGGGCGTGAGGAAGGAGGACCTGCCGGGCGTCTGGCACGACCTGGGGATGCCCTCGGGCCTGGCCTACGCCAAGGCGCTGCGCACGGTCAAGACCTGCGTGGGCAGCGAGTGGTGCCGCTTCGGCACGCAGGACTCGACCCAAATGGGCAAGGACCTGGAGCGCGCGCTGTGGGCCATGTACGCGCCGCACAAGGTCAAGCTCGCCGTCAGCGGATGCCCGCGCAACTGCGCCGAGTCGGGCATCAAGGACGTCGGCATCATCGGCGTCGATTCGGGCTGGGAGATCCACGTCGGCGGCAACGGCGGCATCAAGACCGAGGTGGCGCAGTTCCTGGTCAAGGTCAGGACCGCCGAGGAGGTGATGGAGCACGCCGGCGCCTTTTTGCAGCTCTACCGCGAGGAAGGCTGGTACCTGGAGCGCACGGTGCACTACATCGCCCGGGTCGGGCTGGACCATGTGAAGCAGCGCATCGTCGCCGACGCCGAGGGCCGCCGGGCGCTCTGGGAGCGCTTGCAGTTCGCCCTCGACGGCGCGCCCGACCCGTGGCTCGAACCGGCCCGGGCGGGAGTCGATGCGCGGCAGTTCGCGCCGGTGGCCGGCCCCGCCCCGGCGATCGTCACGGACGTGACGAACTCGCCCGAAGCGCCCGCGCAGCGCGCGGCGCAGCCCGCCTGAAGGCCCGGAGAAGACGATGAACGAATGGGCTCCCATCTGCCGCATTGAGGACATCCCGCCGCTCGGCGCGCGCCGCGTGGCGCGCCGCCAGGGTCTGGATGTCGCGGTGTTCCGCACTGCCGAGAACGAAGTCTTCGCGCTGCTCGACCGCTGCCCGCACAAGGGCGGCCCGCTCTCCCAGGGCATCGTGTTCGGCACCCGTGTGGCCTGCCCGCTGCACAACTGGACCCTCGGACTGGACGACGGCTGCGCCCAGCAGCCCGACGAGGGCTGCGCGCCGCGCTTCGCGGTGAAGCTGGAGGGCGGCGTGGTGCATCTGGACGCGGGCGAACTCGCGACGCATGCCACCGGCCTGGAACGTCCTGTCGCCGGGCCCGCCCGGCGGCCCGGCGCCCGATGAACGAAACCCGCTCCACCTGCCCCTACTGCGGCGTGGGCTGCGGCGTGATCATCGAATCCGATGGCGCGCAGATCACCGGCGTGCGCGGCGACCCCGACCATCCGGCCAACTTCGGCCGGCTGTGCACCAAGGGATCGACGCTGCACCTGACGGCCAGCGCCGCCGTCACGCGCCAGACCCGGCTGCTGCGGCCGATGCGGCGCACCGCGCGCGGCGCCGCGCCCGAGGCCATCGGCTGGGACGCCGCGCTCGACACGGCCGCCGACAAGTTCACCCAGGTGATCCGCGACCACGGCCCCGACGCCGTCGGCTTCTACGTCTCGGGCCAGCTGCTGACCGAGGACTACCACGTCTTCAACAAGCTCGCCAAGGGCCTGGTCGGCACCAACAACATCGACACCAACTCGCGCCTGTGCATGAGCAGCGCCGTCGCCGGCTACAAGCAGACGCTGGGCGCCGACGCGCCGCCGGCCTGCTACGACGACATCGCCCACGCGCAGTGCCTGTTCATCGCCGGCAGCAACACCGCCTGGGCGCACCCGGTGCTGTTTCGCCGCATCGAGGACGCGAAGCGCGCCAACCCGGCGCTGAAGATCGTCGTGGCCGACCCGCGCCGCACCGACACCTGCGAGATCGCCGACCTGCACCTGCGGCTCGCGCCCGGCAGCGACGTGATGCTCTTCAACGGCCTGCTGCACCTGATGCTGCGGGAAGGCTGGACGCGGCCCGACTACATCGCCGCGCACACCCGCGGCTTCGAGGCGCTCAAGGCGCTGGTGCGCGACTGCACGCCCGAGCGCGTGGCGCAGGTCTGCGGCATCGCCCCGGCCGATCTGCTCGAAGCGGCGCGCCTGTTCGCCACCTCGGCGGCGACGCTCAGCCTGTACTGCCAGGGCCTGAACCAGTCGTCGTCCGGCACCGCCAAGAACACCGCGCTGATCAACCTGCACCTCGCCACCGGGCAGATCGGCAGGCCCGGCGCCGGCCCGTTCTCGCTCACCGGCCAGCCCAACGCGATGGGCGGGCGCGAGGTCGGCGGCCTGGCCCACCTGCTGCCGGCGCACCGCGACCTGGCCGATCCCGCGCACCGCGCCGAGATCGCGGCGCTGTGGGGCCTGGGCGCGGGCCACGAATTGCCTGCCGCACCCGGCAAGTCGGCCGTCGAGATGTTCCAGGCCGCCGCCGACGGCCAGATCCGCGCGCTGTGGATCGCCTGCACCAACCCGGCGCAGTCGATGCCCGACCAGGCCACGGTGCGCCGCGCGCTGGCGCGCTGCGAGTTCGTCGTGGTGCAGGAGGCCTTCGCCACCACCGCCACCTGCGCCTTCGCCGACCTGCTGCTGCCCGCCACCACCTGGGGCGAGAAGACCGGCACCGTGACCAACAGCGAGCGCCGCATCTCGCGCGTGCGCCCGGCCGTCGCGGCGCCCGGCGAGGCGCGGCACGACTGGTCGATCGCCACCGACTTCGCGCGGCGGCTGGAGGCGCGGCTGCCGGCGCGCGCCGCCGCGACGCTGTTCCCCTGGCCGCTCGACGCCGCCGAAGCCGGCGCCGAGGCCATCTGGAACGAACACCGCGAATCGACGCGCGGGCGCGACCTGGACATCACCGGCCTGGGCTGGGCGATGCTCGACGCGCAGGGCCCGCAGCAGTGGCCGCTGCCCGAAGGCGCCGCCGCCGGCCGCGCCCGCCTCTACGAGGACGGCGTGTTTCCGACGCCCGACGGGCGCGCGCGCTTCGTCGCCACGCCCCACAGGCCGGTGGCCGAGCCGCGCGAGGTGCGCTATCCGTTCTCGCTCAACACCGGCCGGCTGCGCGACCAGTGGCACGGCACGAGCCGCACCGGCACGCTGGGACGGCTGTTCGGCCACGCGCCCGAGCCGGTGGTGCAGCTGCACCCGCAGGACATGGCGCGCCGCCGGATCGCCGACGGCGACCTGGTCCACGTGACCTCGCGGCGCGGCTCGATCCTGCTGCCGGCGCAGGCCAGCGGCGAGCTCGGTCCGGGCCAGGCCTTCATCGCCATGCACTGGGGCGAGGAGGTGCTGGGCGGTCAATCGAGCACCGGCCAGCGCCTGGCGGGCGTCAACGCGCTGACGACGCCGGCGTTCTGCCCCGACTCGAAGCAGCCCGAGCTCAAGCACGCGGCCGTCAAGGTCCTGAAGGCCGAGCTGCCCTGGTCGCTGCTGGCCGCGGCCTGGCTGCCCGCCGGGCGGGTGCTCGCCGCGCGGCGGGCGCTGGGCGAGTTGATGGCCGCCTTTCCGTTCGCGAGCTGCGTGCCGTTCGGCCCTGACGGCGCGCCGGGCGACGGCGAGCCCGCGCGCGGCGGCGTGCTGTTTCGCGCGGCCGGCCACGAACCGGCACCGGACGCGCTGCTGGCGCGCATCGAGGCGCTGCTGGCGCTCGACGGCGCCGACGCCCTGCGCTACGCCGACGCGCGCCACGGCCAGCGCCGCGCCATGCGGCTCGCGCGCCAGGGGCCCGACGCGCCCCTGCAAGGCTTCCTGCTGGCCGGCGACACCCGCGCCGGAGCCTGGATCAAGGCGCTGCTGCAGGAGCGCCTGCCGGCCCGGGCTTTCGGCCGTCAGCTGCTGCGCCCCGGCGCCGCCACGCCGACCGGCATGGCGGCGCGCGGCAAGGTGGTCTGCGATTGCGTGGGCGTGAGCGCTGCGGCCATCGGCGAGCGGCTGGCGCACTGCGCCGGCAGCGACGACGCCCGGCTGGCGCAGCTGCAGGGGGCGCTGCACTGCGGCACCCGGTGCGGCTCGTGCGTGCCCGAGCTCAGGCGCATGGTGCGCACGAGCACGGCATAAGCGCAGCCGCATCCGGGCATAAGCCTTGCGGGACAATCCGCGCAGCCATGGGCATCAGCCACTACATCAAGGAAATCGGCCGCGGCGCGCGGGGCGCCAGGCCGCTCGCGCGCGAAGAGGCCCGCGACCTGTTCGGCCAGCTGCTCGACGGCAGCGTGACCGACCTGGAAACCGGCGCCTTCTGCCTGGCGATGCGCATCAAGGGCGAGACGCCCGAGGAGCTGGCCGGCTTTCTCGACGCCACGCACGCACGCGCGCGGCGCTTTCCCGCCACGGCGCGGCCGCTGGTGGTGCTGCCCAGCTACAACGGCGCGCGCCGGCTGCCGGTGCTGACGCCGCTGCTGGCACTGCTGCTGGCGCGCGAGGGCCTGCCGGTGCTGGTGCACGGCACGGCCACCGAACCGGGTCGGGTTCTGGCCTCGAATGTGCTCTCCGCGCTGGGTGTGCGTACGTTGTCAGCTATCGAAACCATAGCAGGGGGCGAAGTCGCCTTCGCGCCGACCGCGCTGCTCGACCCCGGCCTGCAGCGCCTGCTCGACGCACGCCGCGTCATCGGCCTGCGCAACCCGGCGCACAGCGTGGTCAAGCTGATGCAGCCCTGC
The DNA here is from genome assembly GCA_963847265.1 of uncultured beta proteobacterium. GTDB lineage: Bacteria > Pseudomonadota > Gammaproteobacteria > Burkholderiales > Burkholderiaceae_C > Variovorax. Next base: position 77,121 of record CAWJZE010000001.1, read on the forward strand.
GAGGGCGCCTGCGTGGTGGTCGCCAGCTACACGCACGCCGAGTACGCCCGCACCATGGCCGCCACCTTCGAGCTGACGGGCGCGACCGCCCTGCTCTCGCGCGGCCTCGAAGGCGAGAGCGCGGCCGACCCGCGCCGCACCGCGCAGGTCGAGGGCTTCGTGCGCGGCGAGCGCCGGCTGCTGCAGACGCAGCAGCCCGGCACGCTCGCCGAGGTGCCCGGCCTGCCGCGGGAGATCGACGTCGGGACCACGGCCGATTACACACGGCGCGTACTGGCCGGCGAGGCACCCGTGCCCGAGGCGATCGCCCGGCAGGTCGGGCAGATCGTCCGGCTGGCGGAACAGGCCGAGCGGGCCGGACAGGGCATGCGGACCGAGCAGATCGAGCAGACCGAACAAGCCGGCGTGGCGCAGGTTGCCGGCTGGACCGCGACGGACGGGCACGCCGAGCCGGCTGGCGCGGCAGATCCCGGCGGCCCAGCCGGCTCCGGTACGGCTGCCGTGCCCCCGCCGGCCGCCGCCTGAGCCGCCCGTTCCGGGCCCGAACGCTTTTTCCTCCCGATCCTCACCGCCTGCTCCGGCCCTCCGACCATGACCCCTCCCCCCGCCCCGGCACCTGCACCCTGGTCGGCGCCGGCCCCGGCGACCCCGAACTGCTCACGCTCAAGGCCGTCAAGGCGATCGCGGCGGCCAGCGTGCTGTTCGTCGACGACCTGGTGGCCGACGCGATCCTGGCCTTTGCGCGTCCCGGCGCGCGCATCGTGCACGTCGGCAAGCGCGGCGGCTGCAAGAGCACGCCGCAGGCCTTCATCGAGAAGCTCATGATCGCCGCGGTGCGCGAGGGCGAGACCGTGGTGCGCCTCAAGGGCGGCGACCCGTTCATCTTCGGGCGCGGCGGCGAGGAGGTGGAGCACCTGCGCGCCGCGGGCATCGAGCCCGCGGTGGTCAACGGCATCACCGCCGGGCTGGCCGCCGCGACCTCGCTCGGGGTGCCGCTCACGCACCGCGACCACGCGCAGGGCGTGCTGTTCGTCACCGGCCACGCCCGCACGGGCGCCGGCGCCCGGGAGGCGCCGACCGACTGGCGCGCGCTGGCCGCCGCCGTGCGCGAGGCGCGCCTCACGCTGGTGATCTACATGGGCGTGGCCGGCGCGGCGCACCTGCAGCGCGAGCTGCTGCACGGCCTGCCGGGCGACACGCCGGCCGCCGTCGTCCAGCACGCCAGCCTGCCGCACCAGCGGCATGTCGCGACCACCCTGGCGAACCTGCAGCAGGACCTCGCCCGCGCCGGCCTCGGCAGCCCGGCCGTGATCGTGATCGGCGACGTGCTGCGCGGCCTCGCCGCGGCGGCAGGGGCGCCAGACGCGGGCGGCCAGTTCGGCACCTGAGCCCCGGCGTCCGGGCATGGCCCGGCGGTTCGGAGACCTGGCGGTTCGGAGACCCGGCGGCGGGCGACAAGGTCACGAGAAAAGCCCCGGGGAAGATTGCCCATAATGGAAATCCAGCCCAGCTTCCTGCCGAAGCCGCTCTTCAAGCTCCGCCGAAGACGCGCAACCCAGGCCGCTCATCCGTCATCCGCCCTTCGCCCCACACAAGGAACCGCGCCATGCCGCTCGTCGTTTTCAACCAGAAAGGCGGGGTGGGCAAGTCCACCATCACCTGCAACCTGGCCGCCATCAGCGCGAGCCAGGGCCTGCGCACCCTGGTGATCGACCTGGACCTCCAGGGCAACTCCAGCAGCTACCTGCAGGGCGCGCAGGCCCGGGAAGGTCAGCCCGACGTGGCGGGCTTTTTCGAGCACGCCCTGAGCTACAGCCTGCACGCCATCGCACCCGCCGAGTTCATCGTGGCCACGCCGCACGAGCGGCTGGACCTGATGGCGTCGAGCCCGAAGCTCGACGAGCTGCAGACCAAGCTGGAGTCGCGCCAGAAAATCTACAAGCTGCGCGAGGCCCTGCGGCAGCTGGCCGGCGACTACGACCGCATCTACATCGACACCCCGCCGGCGCTGAACTTCTACACCCGCTCGGCCCTGATCGGCGCGCGCGGCTGCCTGATTCCGTTCGACTGCGACGATTTCTCACGCAAGGCGCTCTACACTCTGCTGGACAACGTGCGGGAAATCCGCGCCGACCACAACCCCGGCCTGACCGTGGAAGGCATCGTGGTCAACCAGTTCCAGCCGCGCGCCAACCTGCCCCGGCGTCTGGTCGACGAGCTGGTCGAGGAAGGCCTGCCGGTGCTGCAGCCCTACCTGCCCTCCTCGGTCAAGGTGCGCGAATCCCACGAGCAGTCGCTGCCCATGATCCACATGGACCCGCACCACAAGCTGACGCAGGCGCTGGTGGCCCTGCACGCGGCGCTGTGGCGCGGGGAGGCCGCAGCCCGGCCGCGCCCTGACCGGCAGGCCGCCGGCGCGGCCCGGTCCGCTGCCTTCTGAGCTTGCGGCCCGCCCCCTGCAAACCTTGAACCGCTTCGACGCCATCGTCGTCGGCGCTGGCGCGGCCGGGCTGTTCTGCGCCGCGCAGGCCGGCCAGCGCGGCCTGCGGGTGCTGCTCATCGACCACGGCGAGCGCATCGCCGAGAAGATCCGCATCTCGGGCGGTGGGCGCTGCAACTTCACCAACCGCGACCTCGACGCGCGCGCACCGCAGCGCCACTTCGTCAGCCGGAACCCGAACTTCTGCCGCTCGGCGCTGGCGCGCTACGCGCCGCAGCAGTTCATCGCCCTGGTCGAGCGCCACGGCATCGCGCACCACGAGAAGCACAAGGGCCAGCTGTTCTGCGACGGCCCCTCGCAGCAGATCATCGACATGCTGCTGGCCGAGTGCGCCGCCGGCGGCGTCGCGCACTGGCAGCCCTGCCGCGTCGAAAAAGTGACGTTTTCGGCCGCTGGCGCAGATGGCACGGGCGCCGGCAGCTATCGAATCGATAGCGACCGCGGCCCCGTGGAGGCCCCGCGGCTGGTGGTGGCGACCGGCGGGCTGTCGATCCCGCAGCTCGGCGCCAGCGATTTCGGCTACCGCATCGCGCGGCAGTTCGGCCTGCGCGTGGTGGCGCCGCGCCCGGCGCTGGTGCCGCTGACCTTCGCCGGCGAGGGCTGGGCGCCCTATGCCGGCCTCGCCGGGCTGGCGTTGCCGGTGCGCATCCAGACGGGCGACAAGAAGGAGCGCATGGAATTCCTCGAAGACCTGCTGTTCACCCACCGCGGGCTGTCCGGCCCGGCGGTGCTGCAGATCTCGAGCTACTGGCAGGAAGGCACCCCGCTCGCCATCGACTTCGCCCCCGGCACCGACGTGGCGGCGGCGCTCGGGGCGGCCAAGGCCCGCTCGCGCAAGCACATCGTCAACGAGCTGGCGGCGCTGGTGCCCGCGCGGCTGGCCGACGCGTGGATCGGCGAGGATGCCGCGCTGCAGCGCCCGGTCAACGAGGCGTCCGACCGCGCCCTGGCCGCGCTGGCCGAGCGCATCGCCCGCTGGCAGATCACGCCCGCCGGCACCGAGGGCTACAAAAAGGCCGAGGTCACGGCCGGCGGCGTCGACACGCGCGAGCTGTCGTCGCAGACGATGGAGTCGAAGCAGCCGGGCCTGTACTTCATCGGCGAGGTGGTCGATGTCACCGGCTGGCTGGGCGGCTACAACTTCCAGTGGGCCTGGGCCAGCGCGCATGCGTGCGCCATGGGCCTCTGACACGCCTCCCGGACTTCGCGCAGTACGCGCAGCCTGGGTGGCTATAATATTGGGCTAACTTTGGCCTTCCCTCAGCGGCCACCAAACTTTCCAGTTGAGGAACCCCGGCCTGGAACCCGATCTTTTTCAGGCCAAATTCATCACATTCACCCTTAAATGACCACCATTCGCGTAAAAGAAAACGAGCCGTTCGACGTCGCCCTGCGCCGCTTCAAGCGCACCATCGAAAAGCTCGGCCTGCTGACCGACCTGCGCGCCCGTGAGTTCTACGAGAAGCCGACCGCCGAGCGCAAGCGCAAGAAGGCCGCGGCCGTCAAGCGCCACTACAAGCGCGTGCGCAGCATGCAGCTGCCCAAGAAGCTGTACTGAGCATTGACGATCTCGCTGGCCACGGCCAGCGACGCAGCCGCGCCGGGGAAGCCTGCCGCGGCTTTTTGTTTTTCCGCCCGCAAGGCGTGCCGCCGCTCTGCCATTTGCCGCCAGAACTCGAGCGACCGGCCTTGCCACTCCGATTTTTTTTCTCGCCCAGGACACCGCCATGAGCCTCAAGGACCAGATCACCGAAGACATGAAAACCGCCATGCGCGCCAAGGATTCGGAGCGCCTGGGCACCATCCGGCTGCTGCTGGCCGCGTTGAAGCAAAAGGAAGTGGACGAGCGCGTCGTGCTCGACGACGCGATGGTGGTGGCCATCGTCGACCGGCTGGTCAAGCAGCGCAAGGACTCGGTCGCCGCCTTCACGCAGGGCGGCCGCACCGACCTGGCCGACAAGGAAGCCGCCGAGATCAAGGTGCTGGAGGTGTACCTGCCGCAGCGCATGGACGCCGACGAGGTGGCCGCCGAGGTGCGCGCCATCGTCGCCGAGCTGGGCGCCAGGGGCCCGGGCGACATGGGCCGGGTCATGGGCGTGGTCAAGACGCGCCTGGCCGGCAAGGCCGACATGGGCCAGGTCAGCGCCGCGGTGAAGGCCGCCCTGTCGTCCGCCGCCGCGTGACGGCCGTCGTCCACAAGGCCTGCGCCTGCCTCGTGGACGCGCGGGGCCGACTGCTGGTGTTCTTCCATCCCGGCGACCGCGGCATGCAGCTGCCCAAGGGCACGGTCGAGCCGGGCGAATCGCCGCAGGACGCGGCGCGGCGTGAGCTGCTCGAAGAATCGGGCATCGATTTCACCGGCAGACTTGAGCCGCTCGGCACGCTCGAGCGCGACTGCGCCGCCGGCATCGAGGGCAACGCGCACCGGCACGCGCAACGCTGGCACCTGTTCCTGATGCGCGCCGCGCCCGGGCTGCCCGACACCTTCGAGCACGTCGCCAGCGGCAGTCCCGAGGAAGAAGGGCTGGTCTTTTCCTTCCGCTGGCTCGCGGCCGACCAGCCGCTGGACGGCTTCACGCTGCCGTACCGGCAGGCCGTCGAGCGGGTGCGCGAGGCCCTTGGGTGCGGCGACCGGAACGCGCTGACGGTCCCGTAGACGTCCGGCAGCAGCGTCGGACGCGCCGCGCTACTCGGGCTGGATGCCCGCGGCGCGGATCACCTGCCCCCACTTCTGCGACTCGCCCGACTGGAAGCTCGCCAGGCCCTCGGGGCTGGTGGTCACGATCTCGCCGCTGGTGGCGGCCTGGAAGGCCTTCACCTCGGGCGAGGCCGACACCTTCACGAGCATCTCGTTCAGGCGCCGGGTGATCTCGGGCGGCGCGCCGGCCGGCAGGTAGACGGCGGTCCAGTACGACATGTCGTAGCCCTTGACGCCGGCCTCCGCCATGGTCGGCACCGCCGGGGCCGCGGCCAGGCGGCGCGTGCCGCTGGCGGCCAGCGGCCGCAGCTTGCCACTGTGGACCTGCGGCAGCGCCGTGGGCGCGTCGGTGAACATGAAGTCCACCTGGCCGCCCAGCAGGTCGGTGATGGCCAGCGGATTGCTCTTGTAGGGCACGTGCACCACGTCGATGCCGGTCATCTGCCGGAACAACTCGCCCGCCACGCGGCTGGACGAGCTGCCGCTCGCGAAGTTGAGCTTGCCCGGCGACTTCCTGGCCATCGCGATGAGGTCCGCGACGGATTTTGCCGGCGACGCCGGGTTGACCACCAGCAGCATGTGGCCCTTGGACAGCAGCGCCACGGGTGTGAAGTCCTTCACCGGGTCGTAGGGCAGCTTCTTGTAGAGGTGCTCGTTGGCCGCGTGCGTGGTGTTGGTGGTCATCAGCACCGTGTAGCCGTCCGGCGCCGCCTTGGCGACGTACTGCGAGGCGATGAAGCCGCTCGCGCCGGGCTTGTCGTCGACGATCACCGGCACCTTGTAGGCGCTGGTGAGGGCCTGCCCCATGGCGCGCGCCTGCTGGTCGGTGCCGCTGCCGGCCGCGAAGGGCACTACGATCGTGATCGGCTTGGCCGGATAGTCGGCCTGCGCCCGGGCCGGCGCACTGGCGAGCGCCGCAAGGGCGGCCAAGCCCGCTGCCAGGAGGCCGCGACGGCGGGGAAAGGGATGCATGGTGTCTCCGGTCGGTGTTGTGGGTGAAGGGTCTGTCGTGGAATCGCTCAATGCCGCCAGCGGCCCAGCGTGCCGCCACGCATCAGCTTGCCCGGCAGCGGGTGGCCGACGATGCGCTCGGCCAGATGAGCGCATTCCACCAGCGCGTCGAGGTCGATGCCGGTGGGGATGCCCATCTCCTCGCACATGAAGGCGAAATCCTCGGTGCAGATGTTGCCGGCCGCCCCCGCGTGGCCCGCGAACGGGCAGCCGCCCAGTCCGGCGCAGGCGCTGTCGAAGGTATCGACGCCCATCTGCAGCCCCATCAGCGCGTTGGCCAGGCCGGTGCCGCGCGTGTCGTGCAGGTGCAGCCCGAGGCGCAGCGCCGGCCAGCGCTCGCGCACCGCGCCGACCACCGAGGCGATGGCGTTCGGATTGGCCCAGCCCACCGTGTCGGCCAGGCGCAGCAGCGGCAGTTCGAGCCCGTGTTCGCCCAGCAGCGCGATCAGCGCCGCCGCGCGCTCGACCACGCGCGCGACCGGCACGGCGCCCTCGATGTTGCAGCCGAAGGCCGTCATCACGATGCCCGAGGCGATCGGGATGCCGCGCTCGACGCAGAAGGCGACGCCGCGGCGCTGTTCGGCCAGGGTCTCGGCCGTGCCCTTGCCGGTGTTGCGTCGCGAGAACGACTCGGAGGCGCTGGCCTGCACCGCGCCCGCCACGTCGAGCGGCGTGGCGAGCGCGCGCTCCATGCCGCGCTGGTTGAGCCAGATGCCGGTGTAGCGCACGCCCTCGCGCCGGCGGATGGCGCGCGCCACCGCCTCGGCGTCGGCCATGCCCGGCACGCGCTCGGGGTTGACGAAGGAGACGCACTGCACCTCGCGCAGCCCGGTCGCGGCCAGCGCCTCGATGAAGCGCACCTTGTCGGCGGTGGCGATCGGGCCGGGCTCGATCTGGAAGCCCTCGCGCGGGCCCTCCTCGTGGATGTGGACGCTGCGCGGCAGGTCGCTCATGGGCGGTTCTCCTTGGGTTGCCTGTTGCCCGGCATCCGGCGCTCATGCGGCGCCGCGGCCGCTTTCGGCCGCGGCAGGCCGAACTCGGCGTTGTGCTCGCCCAGCCGCGGCGCGGCTTCGTGGAATGCCGGGCGCTCGCCGTCGAACGACAGCGGCAGGCCGCTCAGGCGGAAATCCTCCCCCGGCACCGGCTGCAGCAGCCCGAGCGCCTCGACCTGCGGATGGGCGAGCGCCTCGGGCACGGTGTGCACGGGCGCGCAGGGCACGCCGGCGGCCTCGAACACGGCCAGCCATTGCGCGCGCCCGTGCCCGCGCAGCAGCGGCCGGATCTGGGCCAGCAGCTCGTCCTTGTGCGTGAGCCGCGCGCGGTTGGTCGCGAAGCGCGCGTCGGCCGGCCAGTCGGCGCGACCGAGCGCGGCGGCGAACTTGGCGAACAGGCGGTCGTTGCCGCAGCAGATCAGCAGCGGCGCGTCGGCGGTGTCGAAGGCTTCGTAGGGCACGAAGCCGGGGTGCCCCGAGGCGTGGCGCTCGGGCAGCCGGCCCTCGTTGGCGTAGGCGTCGGCCTTCTGCCCGTTCCAGACCAGCGCGGTTTCCAGCAGCGAGGCGTGGACGATGCCGCCGCGCCCGCTCGCGTGGCGGCGCTGCAGCAGCGCCAGCGCGCCGATCACCGCCCACATGCCGCTGCCCTGGTCGCACACCGAGGCGCCGATGCGCAGCGGCGGATCGTCCGGCCCGCCGTTGGTGCTCGACAGCCCGCTGAAGGCCTGGATCAGCGGCTCGTAGCCCGGCTGCAGGCGCATCGGGCCGACGTGCCCGAAGGCCGAGATTTCGCAATACACCAGCCGCGGATGACGCGCGCACAGCGCCTCGCCGTCGATGCCGAACGCCTGCGCCACGCCGGGGCGCAGGTTGTGGATGAACACGTCCGCCCCGGCCGCCAGCCGCTCGAAGGCGGCGCGGCCGGCCTCGCCCTTGAGGTCGATGGCGAGCGACTTCTTGCCGCGGTTGAAGATGTGGAAGTTCAGCGCGTCGCCGTGGCGGAACGCCGCGCCCATGTGCCGCGCGTCGTCGCCGCCCTCCACGCGTTCGAGCTTGAGCACCTCGGCGCCCAGGTCCGCGAAGATGGCGCCGGCGAAGGGCCCGGCCAGCACCTGGCCGAGTTCCAGCACACGGATGCCTTCGAGGATGCCTGCTGCCATGTTCGCCTCCACCGGAAGTTGTGTCCGAGCGCAGTCTAGGAGCGCCGCCGTGATTCCGGAAGGACAATGTTCCTATATCTGTGATAACTTGATTCGATCAATGGCAAGGAGTCCGCATGCGTGCCAAGCTCACGCTGCAGCAGCTCGAAGCGTTCGCCCGCGTGGCCGCCACCGGCAACTTCCGCGCCGCCGCGCTGGCGCTCAACGTGTCGCAGCCGGCGCTCAGCCGCACGGTGCGCGTGGCCGAGGCGCAGCTCGGCGCTCGGCTGTTCGACCGCGACACGCGCCACGTCGAGCTCACGGCCGCGGGGCGCGAGCTGCTGCCGATCGCGCGCCGCATCCTGGGCGAATTCGACGATGCCTTCAGCGAGCTGTCGCAGTTCCTGGAAGGCCGCAGCGGCCGCGTCACCGTCGCGGCGCTGCCCTCGGCCAGCGTGGCGCTGCTGCCGGACGCCATCGCACGGTTTCGTCAATCCTGGCCACAGGTCGAGTTTTCGATCGTCGAGGCCCCGGCGCAGGCGCTGCTGGCGGCGGTCGACGAAGGCCGGGTCGATTTCGGCCTCAGCGTCCGTCCGGCGCCGCACCAGCGTCTGCACTACCGGCATCTGCTCGACGACCCCTTCGTGCTGCTGGTGCGCCGCGACGATGCGCTGGCGGCGCGGGCCTCCGTGCCGTGGTCGGTGTGCGCCCGGCGGCCCTTTCTGGCCAGCGCGCCGGGCAGCAGCATCCGGCCGATGACCGACGCGGTGTTCCTGCAAAAGGGAATGGCGCTGCGCCCCGCCTTCGACTATCCCAGCGTGCCGATGGGCGGCGCCATGGTGGCGGCCGGCCTCGGCGTGGCGGCGCTGCCGCGGCTGGCGCTGCGCCTGACCGACACGCGCGCCCTGGTCGCGCTGCCCTTGCGCCAGCCGGCGCTGGTGCGCCGCATCGGGGTCGTCACGCGCATCGGCCGCTCGCTGTCGCCGGCATCGAAGGCCTTCATGGAAAGCCTGCGGACGACGGTCGCGTCGCCGGAACTTCCGTGAGGAGAATCGCCGGCGCCGGCTACGCCAGTTCCGTGCCCTTGAGCTCGGGCACCAGGAACACCGTGGCGACCATGTCGATCAGGTAGATGCCCGCCAGCAGCGCGATGGCGAGCTGGAACGAGTAGGCCGCCGCCAGCGAGCCGATCACCACCGGGCCGAAGCCGCCGACGGCGCGCCCCAGGTTGAAGAGCACGTTCTGCGCGGTGGCGCGCGCCTCGGTCGGGTACGCCTCCGACATCAGCGTGCCGTAGCCGCCCAGCATGCCGTTGACGAACAACCCCATGAGCGCGCCGGCCCACAGCATGGCGACCGGGTCCGACAGCTGCGAATACGCCAGCACCATGACGACCGCGCCGGCCTGGAACAGCAGGAAGCTGGGCTTGCGGCCGATGCGGTCGGCCAGCTGGCCGAAGGCGAAGATGCCGGCCATCATTCCCAGGATGGTGACGGCGGTCCACAGCGCCGACTTGGTCAGGTTGAAGCCGAACTTGGCCGCAAGGAAGCTCGGCATCCAGATCATGATGCCGTAGTAGCCGAAGTTCTGCACCGAGCACAGCACCACGATGCCGGCGCTGACCTTGGCGGTCGCGCGGTCCTTGACCAGCAGCGCGAAGGCGTTGCCGCGCTGCGGACGGGCGCTGCTGCGCACGAACACCTCGGGCTCGTGCAGCTTCTTGCGGATGAGCCAGGCCACCAGCGCCGGGAACACGCCCACCAGGAACATGCCACGCCAGCCGATCGAAGGCAGCAGCAGCGGCGTCAGCAGCGCCGCCGCCAGCACGCCGACCTGCCAGCCCAGCGCCACGTACGACGACACGCGGGCGCGCTGCCGCGCCGGCCACGCCTCGGCGGCCAGTGCCATGCCGATGCCGAACTCGCCGCCCAGCCCGACGCCGGCGATGGTGCGGTAGACCAGCAGATCCCAGTAGCCCCGCGCGAAAGCGCACAGGCCGGTGAACACGGCGAACAGCACGATGGTCCAGGTCAGCACCCGCACGCGGCCGAAGCGGTCGCTCAAAGCGCCGAACAGGATGCCGCCCGCCACCGCGCCGACCAGGGTCCAGGTCACGAGCGAGCCGGCCTGCGCAGGCGTCAGGCCGAGGTCCTTCGAGATCGCCGACAGCATGAAGCCGAGGATCAGCAGGTCGAAGCCGTCCATGGCGTAGCCGATGGCCGAGCCCGCCAGCGCTTTCCAGCCGTAGCGCCCGACGCGCTCCGGCGCGACGCCCGAGGAGGTGTCCATCGTCAGCGGAGCGTGACCGCGCGACATTTCATCCATCCAGGGCGCATTGCGCTACCCACGACGCAGAAAACTGAAACAGCCCAGGCGGGGAACACCGCGGAATCGGCTTTGCCGGGCCGCAAGGTGTTGCCCCCTGCAAGGGGGTTGGCGAAGCGACACGAAGTGCGCGAAGCCTGGGGATGTGTCTCGTGCTAGGCACCCGCCACCTTCATCCGGTTGACCAGCACCGAGCCGGTGGTCTTGGCGCCGTAGTTGTAGGCGTCGGCGCCGACCGCCTCGATGCCCAGCAGCATGTCCCTGAGGTTGCCGGCGATGGTGATCTCCTGCACCGGGAACGCGATGCGCCCGCCCTCGACCCAGAAGCCGCTGGCGCCGCGCGAGTAGTCGCCGGTCACGTAGTTCACGCCCTGCCCCATCAGCTCGATGACGAAGAGGCCCGTGCCCAGCTTGGCGATCATCTCGTCCAAGTCGTCGCCCTCGCGCGTCAGGCGCGAGCGCAGCGTCAGGTTGTGCGAGCCGCCGGCGTTGCCGGTGGTCTTCATGCCGAGCTTGCGCGCCGAGTAGGTCGAGAGGAAATACCCCTCCAGCCGGCCGGCGTCGACCACCTTGCGCGCGCGCGTCGCCACGCCCTCGTCGTCGAAGGGCGCGCTGCCCTTGCCGCGCGGGATGTGCGGCTCCTCGATCACGTCGATGGCGCTCGGCAGCACCGGCTTGCCGAGCGAGTCGAGCAGGAAGGTGCTCTTGCGGTAGAGCGCGCCGCCGCTGGTGGCCTGCACCAGCCCGCCCAGCAGGCCCGCGGCCAGCGGCGACTCGAACAGCACCGGGCATTCGGTGGTCTTGATCTTGCGCGACTTCAGGCGGCTGAGCGCGCGCTCGGCGGCGTAGCGCCCGACCGCTTTCGGGCTGGCGCAAGTCGCCGGCCGAGCGCATCGAGCTGTACCAGGCGTCGCGCTGCATGTCGGCGCCGCGTCCGGCGATCGGCGCCACCGAGATCGAGTGGCGCGAGCTGGCGTAGCCGCCGCGGAAGCCGTGCGTGTGGGCGCTGAAGAAGTGGCTCTGCTGCGCCGACACGCCGGCGCCCTCGCTGTTGGTGATGCGCCGGTCGGTTTCGAGCGCCGCCGCCTCGCATTCGAGCGCCAGCGCGGCGGCCTCCTCGCTCGTCACGGCCCAGGGATGGAACAGGTCCAGGTCAGGCTGCTCTCGTGCGATGTCGGCCTCGTCGGGCAGCCCGCCCACCGGGTCTTCCGCCGTGAAACGGGCGATGTCGTAGGCCGCCTGCACCGTCTGCGCGATGGCCGCCTCGGAGAAATCGGAGGTGCTCGCATTGCCGCGCCGATGACCCACGTAGACCGTGACGCCAAGCGACTTGTCGCGGTTGCGCTCGACGTTCTCCAGCTTGCCCCTGCGCACCGACACGCTCAGGCCGCAGCCCTCGGAGGCCTCGGCGCCAGCGTCGGTGGCGCCGAGCCTCTTGGCGTACGCCAGCGCCGAATCGACCAGGTTCTCGAAGTGGGCGCGACTGTAGGCGAAGCCGCTGTCGGGGCGGCGCTCGACGCCGTACGGAAGGTGGGCGACGCCGCCGGGTGGGGATGTGGTCATGCGGCGACTATGATACTTGCCGGCCTCCGCCGCGAAGGCCTCGCTCCCGGTATCACCCATGTCCCGAAAACCCAAAAAAGGCTACTTCGTCCGCGGCCAGTTCGTGGCGGAAGGCAGCGAGCTCGACCTCGAGTTGAAGCGCGAGCTCAAGGGCAGCGACGAGGCCAGCAAGACCGATCTGAAGCGCGAAAGCGCCGAGCTGCAAAAGCTCGGCGAAGACCTGCTGACGCTGGCCGGCGCCCGCCTGCAGGGGCTCGGCCTGGACGAGAAGCTGGTCGATGCCGTCGCCGAAGCCCGACGCATCAGCGATTTCGAGGGCCGGCGCCGCCAGATGCAGTTCATCGGCAAGCTGATGCGCAAATGCGACCCGGCAACGCTCGACGCCATCCGCGCCGCGCTCGATGCGCAACGGCGCGGCCCGGCCGCCGAGACGCTGGCGCTGCACGAGGCCGAGCGCTGGCGCGACCGGCTGCTGGCCGACGACGGCGCGCTCAGCGACTGGATCGCCGCGCATCCGGACACCGACGCGCAGCAGCTGCGCGCGCTGGTGCGCCAGGCGCGCAAGGACCTCAAGGCCGGCCAGCCCGGCGAGGCGCCGCGCCAGGGCAAGGCCTACCGCGAGATCTTCAGGCTGGTGCGCGGGCAGCTGTCGACCTCGACCAGCAAGGGCGACGACGCCGCCGGGGATGCGGACCATGAGGACGGCGACGCGGGCAGCCACAGCGGAAGCCGTCCCGGCGGCAGCTTCGCCGCGGACGGCGTCAACCGCCCCGACGTCGCCATGCCATCGCACAGGAGCCACGCACGATGAGCGACGCACCACCCGTTCACCCACCGCCGCCCGCCGCGTTCGATGCGGTGCGCATCGGCATCGTCTCGGTCAGCGACCGCGCTTCCAGCGGCGTCTATGAAGACAAGGGCCTGCCGGCGCTCAAGGATTGGCTGACGCGCGCGCTGAAGAACCCGATCGCTTTCGAAGCCCGCCTGATCCCCGACGAGCAGCCCGTCATCAGCGCCGCGCTCATGGAGCTGGTCGATGCCGGCTGCGCGCTGGTGCTGACCACCGGCGGCACCGGCCCGGCGCCGCGCGACGTGACGCCGGAGGCGACGCTCGCCGTCGCGGACAAGGAACTGCCCGGCTTCGGCGAGCAGATGCGCCAGATCGGCCTGCGCTTCGTGCCGACGGCGATCCTGTCGCGCCAGGTGGCGGTCGTTCGCGGCCGCAGCCTGATCCTCAACCTGCCCGGCCAGCCCAAGGCCATCGCCGAGACGCTCGAAGGGCTCAAGAACGCCGACGGCTCGCAGGCCGTGCCCGGCATCTTCGCGGCCGTGCCCTACTGCATCGACCTGATCGGCGGGCCTTACCTGGAAACCGACGACGCGGTGTGCAAGGCGTTCCGGCCCAAGTCGGCCACCCGCACGCAGGCATGACGATCGACATCCGCCAGGGCGACCTGGACGATGCCCAGTTGCGCGAGCTGATCGCCCACCACCAGCGCACCGCAGCCGCCGAGACCACGTCCGGCAGCGAGCACGCATTGGACGTCGATGGCCTGCGCCACCCCGACATCCGCCTCTGGACCGCGCACGACGCCCAGGGCGCGCTCGTCGGCATGGGCGCGCTCAAGCGTATCGACGCGCAGCATGGCGAGCTCAAGTCGATGCACACCGTACAGGCCGCGCGCGGGCATGGCGTCGGCGACGCGGTGCTGCGCCACATCGTCGCAGCGGCGCGCGCCGACGGCTTGCGGCGGCTCAGCCTGGAGACCGGCTCGTGGGCCTACTTCGAGCCGGCGCGCCGGCTGTATGCGCGGCACGGCTTCGTACCCTGCGCGCCGTTCGCCAGCTATCGCGCAGATCCGAACAGCGCGTTCATGACGCTGCATCTGGCCTCGGTGTAGTGCTCGCCGGGTATCGGCTTTTAAGCCGAAGGGGCTTGCAGCGCTTGCCCTGCTTAGGCGGGCAGCTATCGAAACCATAGCAAGGCATGTTTCCGGCTCAGCGCTGCGCCATCGCCTTGGCGATGCCGCGCAGGATGTGGATTTCCTCCTGCGTCAGCTGCGCCCGGTTGAACAGCTGCTGCAGGCGCGGCATCAGCTTCTTGGGCGCGGCGGGGTCGAGAAAGCCGATCTGCACCAGCGAGCGCTCCCAGTGGTCGAGCATGCCGGCCACGGCCCGGGCGTCGGCCAGCGCGCGCGGCGCGGTGGCGTCCTTCACCGCAAAGCCGCCGAGCGCCAGGCGCCATTCGTAGGCGATCAGCTGCACCGCGGCCGCCAGGTTGAGCGAGCCGAAGGCCGGGTCGGCCGGGATGCTCAGGGCGACGTGGCAGCGGTAGACGTCCTCGTTGCGCATGCCGAAGCGCTCGCTGCCGAACAGAAAGGCGACGTGCTGCGCGCTGCCCGCCGCCAGCGGCGCGAAGTGCTCGCGCGGCGTGCGCGTGGGCGGGCCGAAGTCGCGTGGCGTCATGGCGGTGGCGCACAGGTGGGTGACGCCGTCGAGCGCCTCGTCGAGCGTCTCCACGATGCGCGCGTTCGCCAGCACGTCGAGCGCGCCGCTCGCGCGCTGGATGGTTTCCTCGCGCCGCAGCACGTTGGCCCAGCGCGGCGCGACCAGCACTAGGTCGTCGAAGCCCATGGTCTTCATGGCGCGCGCGGTGCCGCCGACGTTGCCGGCGTGGCTGGTCTGGATCAGGATGAAGCGCGTCTTCATCACGGCAGCGCCTCGGGCCGCAGCACGGGAATCACCTTGCGACCGTGGCGGCGGTAGATGTGGAAGTCGCCGTCGAGCGTCAGCACCCGGCACGGGTCGTACAGCTCCGAGAGGCGGATCAGGCAGGCATCGGCCAGCGAGGCGGGCACGTTGTCGTAGCACTCGAACAGCGTTCGCACGGCGTGCAGTTCCTCGGCCAGCGTCATGGCGATGCGCACCACGCCGCGCTCCAGCAGGGCCAGCGCCTTGGCCGGATCGAAGCCGCCGCGCGCCAGCAGGAAGCAAGTTTCGGTCACCACCGCCTCGCAGGTCAAAAACGGGCCCGCGAATTGCGCGAACTGCGCCCTGGCCCATGCGTGATGCGCGTCGTCGCGGCAATGCAGCGCCACCCAGGGACCGGTGTCGAGCAGCAGCGCCGTCATGCCGTGCCGAAGCCGTCCATGTGCTTCGGATTGGACGACAGATCCGATGGCCCGCCGGCGAAGCATCCGACCAGGTCGCCGGCCTGGTCCAGCGCCGAGACAAAACCCCCGTCTCCTTCCTCGCGCCCGACGTAGGCCGCGAGCGCCCGGCGCACGAGTTCGGACTTGGTCAGGTGCGTGCGCCGCGTCGCCGCTTCCAGCTGGCGTTCGAGCTGCGGCGGGATCTTGATGGTGAGGGTGGTCATGGTGGCGCAGGTAATACGGCCGGTCAATCGATATTACCCCAAGCCTTTGGCCGGCAGACGAGGCCCCGGTAAAATCGCCAGGTTCGCACCTTCCGCATCGCCGGATCGTCCCCGGGCTGTCCCCCGATCCGCGCTCTTGCAGCCCGCCGGGGCAACGCCGAAGCCGCTCCCGCGCACCCGAAAAACCCATGTCGTCCAATCTCCTGCACCCCATGCTCAACGTGGCCGTCAAGGCCGCTCGCGCCGCCGGCGCGATCATCAACCGCGCCGCGCTCGACGTCGAGGCGGTGCGCATCTCGCAAAAGCAGGTCAACGACTTCGTGACGGAAGTCGACCACGCCAGCGAGCGCGCCATCATCGAGACGCTGCTGACGGCCTACCCCGGCCACGGCATCCTGGCCGAGGAATCGGGCTCCGAGCACGGCGCCAGGGATTCCGAGTACGTGTGGATCATCGACCCGCTGGACGGCACCACCAACTTCATCCACGGCTTTCCGGTGTACTGCGTGTCGATCGGGCTGGCGGTGCGCGGCAAGGTCGAGCAGGCCGTCATCTACGACCCGAGCCGCAACGACCTGTTCACCGCCACCAAGGGCCGCGGCGCCTACCTGAACGAGCGGCGCATCCGCGTGAGCCGGCGCACGCGGCTCACCGAATGCCTGATCGCCACCGGCTTTCCGTTTCGCAGCGGCGACAACTTCAAGCAGCACCAGGCCATCATGGCCGAGCTGATGCCGCGCACCGCCGGGCTGCGCCGCCCCGGCTCGGCCGCGCTCGACCTGGCCTACGTGGCGGCCGGCTTCACCGACGGATTCTTCGAGACCGGCCTGAACCCGTGGGACGTGGCCGCCGGCTCGCTGCTGGTGACCGAGGCCGGCGGGCTGATCGGCAACCTGACCGGCGAGGCCGACTTCCTCGAGCAGAAGGAGTGCCTGGCGGCCGCCCCGCGCATCTACGGCCAGCTCGTCGCCATCCTGTCGAAGTACTCGAAATTCGCCGGCGTGGACGACAAGCTGCGCGCCAGCGAGCGCGTGCGCGCCGTCGCCGCCCCGGCGGGCGTGGAAGGCGAGCCGGCGCCCGACCTTTATGCCCGCAGCACCGTCGCCGAGCTCGCCCCCGCCGAGGCCGAAGCCGGTGAAGCAGCGGCGCCCGCCGCCCCGGCCGCCGCTGCGCCGCGCAAGCTCACGCGCGTCCGCCGCGAAGCGCCCGTGGCTCCCGTCGAAGACCCGTCCGCGGCCGAGTGATGCGGGCGCGGCACGCCGCCCGCCAGGGCCGCGCCTTCCTGCGCGCCGCGCTGAGCCACGACGTCCTCAACGGGCTGTCGGTCGCGCTCGGGCTGCTGCTGGTGTCCGTCATCGTGCATGTGTGGCTGGGCGCGCACGCCGCCTCGACCGCCACGGTCGGCGTGCTGGTGTGCTCCCTGCCCGACCGGGCGGGGCCGCGCCGCGGCAAGTTCTTCCAGATGCTGCCGGCGCCGCTGATCGGGCTGCCGCTGTTCTTCGGGGTGCTGTGGCTGCGCAGCGACCCGCTGGCGCTGGGCCTGCTGCTGGTGCCGGCGACCTTCTTCGCCTTCGCCGGCATGGCCTGGGGCAAGCGCGGCATGCCGATCGCGATCTCGGCGATGTTCGCGATGATCTTCGCGATGGCGACGCCGCCGCCGCCCGACCTCGCCAGCGCGCTGGCGAGCACGCTCGACTTCGGCATCGGCGCCGGCCTCTACGTGGTGTATGCCACGATCGCGCACGCGCTGCTCAACGGGCGCTACCGGGCCCAGGCGATGGCCGACGTGCTGCTGTCGGTGGCCGCGCTGATGCGCGCCCAGGCGCACCAGTTCACGCCGCAGGACGAGACCCGCGACCTGCGCGAGGCGATGCCGGTAGTGCCGGGCCACCTGCTGCGCGCCCAGGCCGCGCTGGCCGACCAGCTGCAGAGCACGCGCGACGTGGTGCTCGAATCGCCGCGCACGCCGCGCCGTCAGCGCCTGGCCGGCATGCTGGTCGTCGTGCTCGAAATGCGCGACCAGCTGCTGGCCAGCGAGCTCGACCTCGACGCGCTCAAGACCCATCCCGGCCATGCCGCGGCACTGGCCGAGATGCGCCAGGTGCTCGAAGCGCTGGCGGACGACGTCGCCGCGCTGGCCGATGCGCTGCTGCTCGGCCGCCAGCCGCCCCGGGTGGAGGACCGTCGGCCGCGGCTGGCGGCCATCCACCTGTCCGAGGAGGCCGCGCCCGGCGCCGTCCGCACGGGGCCGACGCCCGCCATGCTGGCGCGCGGGCTGGCCAGCCGCGTCGGCCACCTCAACGACGAGATGCTGCGCCTGTCGGCCCTGGCGCGCGGCGAGGCCGCACCCGACCTGGCGGTGGTGCGCGCCAACTGGCAGATGTTCGTCAGCCCGACCACCTGGTCGTGGCGGCCCCTGCGCACGCTGTGGCACTGGGACGCGCCGCCGCTGCGCCACGCCATCCGCGCGGCGCTGGCGATCGCCGCCGGCTACGCGGTCGCGCTGCTGCTGCCCTGGGGCTCGCACGAGTACTGGATCCTGCTGACCATCGTGGCGGTGCTGCGCGGCAGCCTCGCGCAGACGCTGGAGCGGCGCAACGCCCGCGTGGCCGGCACCCTGCTCGGGTGCGTGCTGGCCATCGGGCTGCTGTCAGCCCACCCTTCCGCGCTGGTGCTGCTGGCGGTGGTGACGGTGGCGCAGGGCATCGCCCACGCCTTTGCGATCCGGCGCTACCTGGTCACCGCGGTCGCGGCGACCGTGCTCGGGCTGGTGCAGGCCCACCTGCTCAACAGCGACGCCAGCACCACCTTCGCGCTGTTCGAGCGCGTGACCGACACGCTGATCGGCGCCGCCCTGGCCTGGGCCTTCTGCTACGTGCTGCCCTCGTGGGAGCGCGGGCAGATCCCCTCGCTGGTGCGGCGCACGCTGCGTGCGCAGGCGGCGCACGCGCGGCTCGCGCTCGGGCTGGGCGAGCTGCGCGCCGTCGACAGCAGCCCGGAGCTCGAATGGCGGCTGGCGCGCCGCGAGGCCTACGACAGCCTCTCGGCGCTGGTGCAGGCGACGCAGCGCTCGCTGTCCGAGCCGCGCGCCGTGCGCCCGCCCATCGAGTCGCTCGAACACCTGCAGGCGCACAGCTACCAGCTGCTCGCGCAGCTGAGCGCCGTCAAGTCGATGCTGGTGCTGCGGCGCGACCGGCTCACCCCCGCCGAGGTCGAGGGCCCGCTGGGGCGCGCTGCCCAGCGCATCGAGGCGGCGGTCGGCAGCGCGCCGACCACCGGCCCGGCGCTGCCCGACAGCCCGTCGCCCGCCACGCTGACCGACGCCGTGCCGCTGCCCGATCCGTTCGACAACGACATCAGCCCCTGGCTGCTGCGCCGGCTCGACCTCGCGATCGGCCTGGCGACCCAGCTGCGCGACGACGCGGCGCGCATCCTCCAGCCGCTGGCCGAAGCCGGCCCGCAATCCGCCGTGTGACCGGCGGCGCCGGGCGCACGCTGCAGCTCGGCATTGACGCGCGCCACCCGCGGGAACAGCTCGGCGTAGAGCGCCTCGCCCGCGGCGCTGAGGCGCAGCACGGCCGGGCGCCGGTCGCCCGCCGCCGTGCGCAGCACCAGCCCCTTGTCCACCAGCGCGCCGGCCGCCTTCGAGGTGCGGACGCGGCGGGCGGAACGGGTGGGCCGCAGCGATCATGGGATAACTCCGCAGATCGATTGTTTCGAACAACCGGATGCGTTCGCCCTACAGTGGCGCACCGGACCTGCGCCGCCACGGCGTACCGGCCGGATTCGAAGCAGCTGCAAAACCCAAGGACATTCTCATGAAACTGCGACCCCTTCTGCGCCGGCTGGCCGCCACTGTGGCGCTGGCCGCCCTCGCCGGCGCCGCCGCCGCCCAGGCGCTCGACAGTCCGCTGCACATCGTGGTGGGCTACACGCCCGGCGGCGCCAGCGACCGCGTGGCGCGCATCGTCGGCGACAAGCTGGCGGCCAAGCTCGGCGTGCCGGTGATCGTCGACAACAAGCCCGGCGCTGGCGGGCGGCTCGCGGCGCAGCAGGTCAGGAACACGCCCGCCAGCCAGAACGTGCTGATGCTGGGCAACCCGGCCGTGATGGTGGTCGCGCCGCTGGTCTTCAAGGACAACGGCTACGACGCCGACAAGGACTTCGTGCCGGTGTCGGTGGTGAGCGACTACGACTTCGCGCTGTCGGTGTCGTCCGCCGTGCCGGTCAAGGAGCTGTCGCACCTGATCGCCTGGATGCGCGCCAACCCCGAGAAGGCCAACCTCGGCGTGCCGGCCACGGGCAGCCTGCCGCACTTCTTCGCGCTGATGATGGGCGAGAAGGCCCAGGTGCCGACGGCGGTGGTCGGCTACCGCGGCTCCGGGCCGCTCTTGACCGACCTGATCGGCGGGCAGGTGCCGATCGCCTTCGACACGCTCGACGCCGTGATCGCGCAGCACGAGGCCGGCAAGATCCGCATCCTCGCCACCTCGGGCGCCAGGCGCTCGCCCTTCACGCCGAACGTGCCGACCTTCAAGGAGGCCGGGCTCGACCTGGTCGCCACCGGCTGGAACGCGCTGTTCGCGCCCAACAGCATGCCGCCGGCCAAGGTGACGCGCATCGCGCAGGCGGTGCGGGAAGTCATGCAGGACCCGGACACGACGCGCAAGTTCTACGACGCCAAGATGGTGCCGGTGGTCAGCACGCCCGAGCAGACGGTGGCGATGCTCAAGGCCTACCGCG
This sequence comes from uncultured beta proteobacterium, assembly GCA_963847265.1. Classification (GTDB taxonomy): domain Bacteria; phylum Pseudomonadota; class Gammaproteobacteria; order Burkholderiales; family Burkholderiaceae_C; genus Variovorax. The sequence goes on from CAWJZE010000001.1 coordinate 97,468, forward strand.
CCCAGTGGGCGCCGGTGGTGCGCAAATCGGGCTACCAGCCCTGACCAGCCCTGAAGCCGGCCGGCGCCCCGGTCGCGGAGCTCAATCGAGCTTGACGCCCGTGGCCTTGATGACGGGCCCCCAGCGCCGCGACTCGGCGCGCGCCAAGGCATAGAACTGCTCGGGCGTGCCGGGCATGGCCTCCATGCCGATGTCGGCGAAGCGCTTCTGCACGGCGGGCGTCGAGAACGAGCGGTTGAGGTCGGCGTTGAGCCTGGCGACCACGTTCCTGGGCAGGCCCGCCGGGCCGAGCAGCCCCTGGAAGGCGAACACCTCGCTGTTGGGCACGCCGACCTCGGCCAGCGTCGGCACGTCGGGCAGCAGCTTCGAGCGCGTGCTCGAGCCGATCGCCAGCACCCGCACCTTGCCACTCTGCATGATGGTCAGGCCCGAGGCCAGGTCGAGGAACATGCACGGCACCTGCCCGCCCATCACGTCGGCCATGGCCGGCGCGGCGCCCCGGTACGGGATGTGGGTGATGAAGGTGCCGGTGCGGGTCTTGAACATCTCCATCGCCAGATGGTGCGGCGAGCCGTTGCCGGGCGAGGCGTAGTTGACCTGGCCCGGATGGGCCTTGACGTAGGCCAGGAACTCCTTGAAATCCTTGGCCGGGAAGCCCGGGTTCACCACCAGCGCGAGCGGGAACTTGCCGATGGCGCCGATGTAGCTGAAGTCCTTTTCGGGGCTGAACGGCAGCTTGCCGAACAGGTGCTCGTTGAAGGCCAGCACCGCGTTGTCGGCCGACATGATGGTGTAGCCGTCGGGCTTGCTCTTGGCGACGATGTCGGCGCCGATGTTGGTGGCCGCACCGGGGCGGTTGTCGATCACGATCTGCTGGCCGAGCGTCTGGCGCATCGCCTCGGCGAGCGAGCGCGCGATCACGTCGGTGCCGCCGCCGGCCGGGTACGGAACGATCCACTTGATGAGCTGCGTGGGGTACTCCTGGGCATGGGCCCAGGGCGTGGCGGCCGCGGCGGCGGTCGAGGCGAGCGTGGCGAGCAGGGTGCGGCGGTGCATGAATTCAGTCTCCTTGGGATGGAACGGGGGCGGGAACGGAAGCGGACAGCGAGGGCGTCGGCAGTTCGTGCAGTGCCTCGCGCAATGCCTCGCGGCAGCGCGCCTCGTCGCCCACCTGCTCGAACAGCAGCAGCGCGAGCCGCGCGAGAAACAGCGACTCGGCGCCGACGGCGCCGGCGGCGCTGATGGCGTTGGCGCATTCGGCATAAAGCCGGTCGCGGGCGCCGGGAGGCAATGTCGTTGTCGTCATGCCGGCTCCTGGGTCGCCACGGCGGCGCGCTGCACGGCGGGCCACAGGGCGCCGCGGGGCACCGGGAGCCGCCAGCGCGCAGCGACGTGGCCGTCCGGGCGCAGCAGGTACGCGGCGCCGTCCCGGGCGCCGAGCGCATCGAACACCTCGGGCGCGGCCTGCGCGTCGCCGCCCTCGACGCCCGGCAGCGTGAACATGCGCGCGCAAAACGGCAGCGCGCCGGCCGCCTCGAGGGCCGCGATCTCGGCGTCGAGGTCGGCATCGCGCACGCCGTCGGGCCGCAGCAGCAGGAGCGTCATGACCGGGCCGATCCAGTCGGTCAGGTGGCCCTGGGCCAGCGGCTGCTCGGGCATCGCCTCGCCCGGCCGCGGGCCCGCGTCGAGCGGGTCGTCCGGGCTCGACAGCACCGAGCCGGCATACGCCACCGCCTCGGTCTGCCGCGGGTTGACGAGCTGCGCGATGTCACGGTGCCGGCCAGCGAGCGACAGCGCGGCCTCGCGCAGCAGATCGAAGCCGCGCGAGGGCGGCGACATGAACTCGGTGCTGCGCGACGCGTTCTCGGCGTTGATGCGGAAGGCCGCGATGCGCTCGTGCGAATAGCTGTCGAGCAGTGCCTCGCCCGCGAGGCCGCGCACCACCCAGGCCAGCTTCCAGGCCAGGTTGTCGGCGTCGTCGAAGCCCGAGTTGAGCCCGCGCACGCCGAAGATCGGCATCGCGTGCGCCGCATTGCCCGCGAACAGGATGCGGCCGTGGCGGTAGCTCGCGAGCGTCATCGCGCCGGCGCGGTAGACCGAGGTCCAGACCGTCTTCCACGGCAGGTGGCCCTCGCCGATGGCGTCGAGGTGGCGCTGCACGAAGCGGCGCACGGCCTCGGGGCGCAGCGCCTCCTCGGTGCTCTCGCCGGCGCGCAGTTGGTAGTCGATGCGCCAGATGTCGTCGGGCTGGCGGTGCATCAGCACGGTCGAGCCGGGGTTCCACGGCGGGTCGAACCAAGCGCGGCGCTCGGTCGGCTGCTGGCTCGGCAGTTCGATGTCGATGATGACGTAGCGGCCCTCGTAGGCCGCGCCCTCCAGCGCCAGCCCGAGCGACTTGCGCACGAAGCTCTGCCCGCCGTCGCAGGCGGCGAGCCACTGCGCGCGCAGCGTGTACTCGTCCAGCGCGTTGCGCGCCCGCAGCGCGAGGCCGCTGGCCTCCTCGCCGAAGCCGGTCAGCTCGGTGCCCCAGCGGATGTCGATCAGCCCCGGCGCGGCCCGGTTGCGCCGGTCGATCTCGTCCAGCAGGAACTGCTCGATGTAGTACTGCTCCAGGTTGACCATCGGCGGCAGCTTCTGCCGCTCGTCCTGCGGCATCTCGAAGCGCAGCACCTCGCGGGTCTTGTAAAAGCTGCGCCCGACGCTCCACGGCAGCCCCTTCGCCAGAAAGGCCGGCAGCGTGCCCAGGCGCTCCATGATCTCCAGGCTGCGGCGCGAGACGCAGATGGCGCGGCTGCCCACGCACACCGTATCGTCGGCTTCGAGGACCACGCAGCGTACGCCGTGGTTGGCCAGCCCGAGCGCGAGCGCCATGCCGACCGGCCCGCCGCCGGCGATCACGACCGGATGGCGGCCGGGCTCGCTGCTGCCTTCGTCGAGCGGCGGCAGCCGGGGCGCGAAGCGCGTGTAGCGGAAGGCGCCGACCGCCGGCGGCGGCGCCTCGCCCGGCGCGGACGGCGGCGGCAGCGGCCCGCCGGCCGCGTCGCCGGGATGCGCCGATGGGGCCGCGGAGCCTGGGGCAGCAGTCAGGGTGGTGTTCATGGGATGTCCGGTGCGTGTGGCGATCCGCGTGGGTCGGGCTCGTCGGTTTCTACCAAGGTTTCGGCCCGACGCGAAGCTTTCGTCCGTCCTGCGGCCGGGCCGGCCGCGTTGCCGGCTGCCAAAGCGTATCGTAGAGTTCGCCCGGCCGATGCGGCACCTCCCGGCCGGCGCGCCCCTTCAACAGCCCTGTCCTTCGAAAGCCTTCGCGTGCAACATCCTCCTCTGTGCAGCCGCCGGCGGCCGCTCGCCGCCCTGGGCGGCCTCGCGCTGCTGGCGGCGCTCGGCCTGAACGCGGCGCCGGCCCGCGCGCAAGGCGCCTTTCCCGACAAGCTGGTGAAGTTCGTCGTCAACTTCCCGCCCGGCGGGCCGGCGGACATCCTGGCGCGCTCGGTGGCCGACGTGCTGCAGGCCAGCCTGAAGCAGCCCTTCGTGGTCGAGAACAAGCCCGACGCCAGCGTCCCGACGTGAAGGCCCGTCTGCTCAACCTCGACCTCCAGTACGACGGCGCCACGGGCGCCGCCGCGGCCAAGCGCCTGGCGGACGTGTCCCGCCACTACGCGGACGTCATCCGCGCCACCGGAATGAAAGTCGAATGAACAACAACCGACCCAACATCATCTTCATCGTCGCCGACGACCTCGGCTTCGCCGACCTGGGCTGCTACGGCGGCCGCGATGCCGAATTCGGCCCCGTCTCGCCGGTGCTCGACCGGCTGGCCGCGCGCGGCATGCGCTTCACCCAGGGATACTCGAACTCGCCGGTGTGCTCGCCCACGCGCTTCGCGCTGATGACGGCGCGATACCAGTACCGGCTGCGCGGCGCCGCCGAGGAGCCCATCAACAGCAGGAGCCGCGGCAGCACCACGCTGGGCCTGCCGCCCGAGCATCCGACGCTGCCCTCGCTGCTGCAAGGCGCCGGCTACCGCACCGCCCTCGTCGGCAAGTGGCACCTGGGCTTCCCGCCCGCCTTCGGGCCGCTGCGCTCGGGCTACCAGGAGTTCTTCGGCCCGATGTCGGGCGGCGTGGACTACTTCACCCACTGCGATTCGAGCGGCCGGCACGACCTCTGGCAGGGCGAGCAGCCGCACGACGACGAGGGCTACCTGACCGACCTGCTGTCGAAGCGCGCGGTCGACTACGTCGAGCGCATGGCGGCGCAACGGCAGGACGGCGCCGACGCCCCCTTCTTCCTGAGCCTGCACTACACCGCGCCGCACTGGCCCTGGGAGACGCGCGACGACGCCGCCCGGGCGCCGCAGATCAAGGACAACCTGTTCGACCTGGCCGCGGGCAACATCCACGTCTACCGCCGCATGATCCACCACATGGACGAGGGCATCGGCTGGCTCATGGCCGCGCTGGAGCGCCACGGCCTGGCCGACGACACGCTGGTCGTCTTCACCAGCGACAACGGCGGCGAGCGCTTCTCGGACAACTGGCCGCTGGTGGGCGGCAAGATGGACTTGACCGAGGGCGGCATCCGCGTGCCCTGGATCGCCCACTGGCCGGCCGCGATCGCCGCCGGCGGCACCAGCGCGCAGCACTGCATGACGATGGACTGGTCCGCCACGATGCTCGACGCCGCCGGCGTGGCGGCCGATGCGGCGTACCCGCTCGACGGCGTCTCGCTGCTGCCGGTGCTGCGCGACGCGCGCCACGCCTTCCGCCGCCCGCTGCACTGGCGCATGAACCACCGCGGCCAGCGCGCGCTGCGCGACGGCGACTGGAAGTACCTGCGCGTGGACGGCAACGACTACCTCTTCGACATCCCGGCCGACGAGCGCGAGCGCGCCAACCGCGCGAAACGCGAGCCCGAGCGGCTGGCGGCGATGCGCGCCGCCTGGGAGGCTTGGGACGCCTCCCTGCCGCCGATCCCCGAGGACGCCACGGTCAGCCTGGGCTACTCGGCCAAGGACATGCCGCAGCGCTGAGGAGACGCGACTCTCGGCGGGCGCCGGCGCCCGCCGCGGCACGGCGATCGAGAGGCCAGCCCGCGCCCGGCCGCCGCAGGCCCGACGTTACAATTTCTCCATGCTTTTCCATGGCGGTCGCCGTCTACTCGCACTGCCGTTCGTGCAGCGGCAACCCGTGCGCGCCGCGCGCGACTTCGACTGCCGGCCCGAAGCCGCTGCGGTCGCCGTGTCGGCGCGTCTTCCCTGTCTTTCGGATGTCTCATGGAAGCGCTGAACCTTGCGTTGTTTCACACGATCGCGGCTGGATTCCAGCCGCATCCCCTGCTCCTGCCGATCGCCTCGGCGATCGCGCTGTACTCGTCCTGGCTGGCCGCGGGACTGCTGGCCGCCGCCGCGTGGCAGCGCCCGTCGCAGCGCATCTGGCTGATGGCCGCGCTGGCGGCGGGCGCCGCCGCGGCGACGCTGGCCCACCTGATCGCGGCGGCACTGCATTTCCCGCGTCCCTTCGCGCTCGGCCTGAGCCCGGCGTACATCGAGCACGGCGCGCGCGCCGGTCTGCCGAGCACGCACGCATCGGTCATGTTCGCCATCGCCTTCGCGCTGCTGCTGCGTCCCCGGCTGCGCGATATCGGGCTGGCCATGGCGGCGGTCGCGCTCCTGACAGGGTGGGCGCGGGTCTACGTGGGCGTGCACTTTCCGCTCGACGTGGCGGCTGGCGCGCTGCTGGGAGCGGTGCTGGCCGGCGCGCTGGCGCTGCTTCAGCGGCTGGCGTGGCGGCCGAGCCCGGCGTCCCCGGCCAAGCCGGCCGCCCCGGGCACGTCGGCGGGTGCGGGGTCGTAGGCGATGGCGGTGAACCTGGAGATGGACGTGGGCCTGTCGCGGCCTGTATCGAGCGCGCCCGACCGGGCGGGCGCAGCGGATGCAACGGCGACGCGGACCGTCCGCGGCACCCGCAGCGCGCCGCCGCGGCGGCGCAGCGTGTCGTGCGTGGTGCCGTGCTTCAACGAAGCCGGCAACCTCGCGCACCTGCTGCCGCTGCTCAGCACCACGCTGGAGAGCACCGGGCTGGCCTGGGAAATCGTCGTGGTCGACGACGGCAGCACCGACGCCACATCCGCGCTCATGGCGCAGTGGCGCGACAGTCCGGGCGTGCGCTGGGTGGCGCTGTCGCGCAACTTCGGCAAGGAGGCCGCGCTCACGGCCGGCTTGCAGGCCGCGCGCGGCGACGCCGTGGTGCTGCTCGACGGCGACCTGCAGCACTCGCCCTCGCTCATCGTCACGATGCTCGACTACTGGAGCGACGGCGCCGAGGTGGTGTACGCGGTGCGCGAGGCGCGCGACGACGAGTCGCCCATGAAGCGCGTCGGCACGGGCCTGTTCTACCGGCTGCTGAATCTGTCGCTGCGCTTCCGGGTGCCCGAGGACGCGGGCGACTTCCGCCTGATGGACCGCAAGGTGGTCGACGCGCTGCTCAGGCTGCCCGAGCGCAGCCGCTTCATGAAGGGCCTGTACGCCTGGGTCGGCTTCAAGGCCGTGGCGCTGCCCTACACGCCGGCGCCGCGGGCGCAGGGCCGCAGCCGCTTCAATGTGTTCCAGCTGCTGCACCTGGCGATCGACGGGCTGACCGCCTTCACCACCTGGCCGCTGCGCATGATCAGCGTGGTCGGCCTGCTGCTGGCGGTCGTCACCTTCGTCTACGGCGGCTATCTGATGGTCGAGTACCTGATGGACGGCAACCCGGTCACGGGCTGGACCACCATCGTGGTCAGCCTGCTGTTCTTCATCGGCGTCAACATGGTCTCGCTCGGCATCCTGGGCGAGTACGTGGGACGCATCTTCGAGGAGGTCAAGGGCCGCCCGATCTACGTGGTGCGCGAGGAGTCCGGCCACGGCCTCGGGGACGACGGGTCATGACGGGCTGGCCGTCGAGCACGACGACGCTGGGTGATCCTCCCCGCTTCCATGGCGCGCCGCGCGGGCTGCGGCGCCTGGCCCCGGTGCGCTGGACACCGCGCGTCGCCGCGCCGCTGGCCGTGCTGCTGGTGTTCGTCTGGTTCGCCGCCAGCGCCGGCTGGCGGCCGCTGCTCAGCCCCGACGAAGGCCGCTACGCCGGCGTCATGTACGAGATGCTGCGCTCGGGCCACTGGGCCGTGCCGCAGCTCGACGGGCTGCCGTTCTTCCACAAGCCGCCGCTGTTCTACTGGATCGGCGCCGCCGCGATGGCGCTGCTGGGCCCCTCGGACTGGGCCGCGCGGCTGCCCTCGGTGCTGGGCGCGACGCTGTCCGTGGTGGCGCTCTATGTGTTCGTGCGCCGCTGGGTCGGCATCCGCAGCGCGCTGCTGTCGGGGGTGGTGCTGGCGACGCTGCCCTTCTTCTACGTGGGCGCGCAGTACGCCAACCTCGACATGCTGGTGGCCGGCTGCATCACCGCCACCGTGCTGCTGGCGGTGCATGCCGTGCTGCTGCGCGAGCGCCTGGCGCCGCACCGCGGGGCGCTGGCCGGCGCCTTCGCCGCCGCCGCGCTCGGGGTGCTCGCCAAGGGACTGATCGGGCTGGTGCTGCCGGGCGCGGTGTTCGTGCTGTGGTGCCTCGCCACACGGCGCTTCCGCACGCTGCTGATGCTGGCCTGGCCGCCGGGCTGGCTGCTGCTGCTGGGCATCGCCGCGCCGTGGTTCCTGCTGATGCAGGCCCGCTACCCGGCGTTCCTCGACTACTTCTTCGTCACGCAGCACTTCCGCCGCTTCGCCGACGCGGGCTTCAACAACGAGCATCCGGTGTGGTTCTACGTGCCGGTGCTCGCGCTGTTCATGCTGCCCTGGCTGGCGTGGTGGCTGTACGGCGCCTGGCGCGACCGCCGGCGCGCACGCCGGCACGGCCTGCGCTCCTCCGGGCGGCGCTCGGACATCGACCGGCTGCTGTGGATCTGGTGGATCGTGGTGGTGGTCTTCTTCTCGCTGCCGCGCTCCAAGCTGGTCGGATACGTGCTGCCGGCGCTGCCGCCGCTGGCCTGCCTGGCGGCGCGGGGCGCGCTGATCGCGGTCGAGCGCTCGCGCCGAGGCGTGCGTGCGCTGCGCTGGACCATGGTCGGCGCGGCCGCGCTGTGCCTGGCCGCCGTGGCGGCGCTGGGCGGCAGCGCCCCGTCGCCGATGGCCGGGCTGGACACGCCGGCGCTGCGGCAGTCGGCCGCCGAAGAGCACGTGCTGATGCTCGACACCTACGTCTACGAGCTGCCGATGGCCTGGCGGCTCGCGGAGCCGGTCAGCGTCTGGACCGACTGGACGCCCGAGCACGTCGCGCAGCACGACAACTGGCGCAAGGAGCTGTTCGACGCCGGCCAGTTCGATCCGCCCATGCGCGACCGCCTGCTGGTCGGGCTGGAGGGTCTCTCGCGCGTGCTGTGCACGCCCCGGCCGACCCGTGTCGTCAGCTCGCCGGCCGCGCCGCGGGTCTTTCCGTGGCTGGCGCACGCCGAGATGCTGGCCTCCAACCCGGAGGTGGCCGTGTGGCGCTTTGCGGGGAGCGCGAGCGGCGACCCGGACTGTCTGCAGGAAACGCCCTCTTCCGCTGCCGCTCCTGCCCCCACGGCCGACCCTGCCCCTGCCCCCGCTGTCGCCCTTGCGCCTGCCGTCCTCCAGATCCCCGCTCCCGCGTCCGACCCCGAACCGGCGCCCGTGCCCGTGTCCGGCCGCACCTTGATCGCACCGTGACCGCAGCGTCCGAGGCCGCCTCCGCCCGGGACGCCGCGCCCGCGGCCGGCACGCGCTGGCTGTGCATCTGCGCCGACGACTTCGGCATGACGCCGGGCATCAACGCGGCGGTGCTGGAGCTGGTCGAGGCCGGCACGCTGTCGGCCACCGGCTGCATGGTCGAGCGCGACGCTTGGGCGGACGGCGCCGCGCAGCTGCGCCGCATCGACCCGGCGCGCTGCGACGTCGGCCTGCACCTGGACCTGACCGGCACGCGCCGCGGCGGCGCCACCGACCACCATCCCGCCAGCCTGATCGCGCGCGGCTACCTCGGCCTTTTGCCGCGCGCGGCGATGCGCTCGGTCATCCGCGGCCAGCTGGCGCGCTTCGAGGACGCCCTGGGCCGCGCGCCCGACTTCATCGACGGCCACCAGCACGTGCACCAGCTGCGCGGCGTGCGCGAGGTGCTGCTGGACGAGCTCGCGGCGCGCTACGCCGGCGCGCTGCCGTGGGTGCGCAGCACGGCGCCCATCGGGGCCGGGCGCGGCGCGCGCGGCAAGCAGGCGCTCATCTTCGCGCTCGGCGGCGCGCCGCTGGCCCGGCAGGCGGCGCGCCACGGCCTTGCGACCAACGGCGCGCTGCTGGGCGTCTACGATTTCTCGGGCTCGGCGGCCGACTACCGCGCCCGGCTCGAAGGCTGGCTCGCCGCCTGCCGCAGCGGCGACGTCCTGATGTGCCACCCCGCGCGCGACGCGGTGCCGGACGACTTGATCGCCACGGCGCGGCGCAACGAGTACGAGGTGCTGCGCGGCCTGCGCTGGCCGCACCCGGTGCCGGGCGGCGAGGTGGCGGTGGCGCCGCTGTCGCGCTGGGTGGCCGCCAACGCTTGAGACGCCTCGCCTGCGGAATCTGTAAATGCCAAGCTGAACCAGGGGTGCTTCCTGGCGCTCACGCCGGATGCGTCACGAACAGTGCCCGCAGCACCTCGTTCACGCGCGTCTGCCAGCCCGGTCCGGTTGCCCTGAGTGCGGCCAGCACGTCGGCGTCGAAGCGGATGGTGATGGACACCTTGGCGTCGGCCTTCGTGGTGCCCACGGGGCGCCCCCGGCGTGGCGCGCGCACCGCTTGGACATACGCCTCGCGCGACACGGGCTGCGTGCCGATGTGCCGCTTGCCGCGCTCGAAGAATTCGTCGGTCAGTTCCGGCGCATCGTCGGGATCAGTCCAGGCTTTTTGCGTGCCGGGCAATTTCGCGTTCATTGGCGTACCTCATGGAGATGATGCGGCGGACTGCGCCACGCAGGGTCCAGACCACCACGGCATAGAGCGCATGTCCATCTCCCCGAAGGTGATGAAACGCTCTTCGCCGTAATCAAATCGCCGATCGGTCCAGTCGATCGTCTGGCCGGCGAACGCCTCATCGGCACGGGCAAAGTCCAGGCCGCGCTCGACCAAAGTCTTGCTGCGCTTGTCGGTGCCACCCCGGCTGCAGCAGCTTTGCCACTCTTGCGTCAAGACGCATCGTTCCAACGCGGGATTCTGCGGCAACAAGCCAAAAATAATGTGAAAGATCAGGACCTTGCAGATACGGACGAGCAGATCATCGGCAACTCCCAAGCAGTCTGGCGCCGGCTTGAGCTGAGCGTGGCTCAGCTACACGCCGCGCAATACGCTGAACTCGCGGAAAAGCTTTGTGGACAGTGGCCTGACCAAGCGCCAGACAATCGTCATAGGACGGTCGCCTTCGGCAGATTCCAATACCACTGGGCCGCATGCTCTGTAAACGTCTCCCTTGCGTGCACGGACAAAGAGCTGGAACTGCCAGTCCTCCTGGGCTCCATGAAGATAGCGCCGGCCGGCAGACGTGTCCGGCCCGGCGCTGTTCTGGGTTTGCCAGTGGAATCGTTCGGTGCTGATCGCATAGTCGTGATAAGCGATCCGGTCGTGGTAGCCCTCGCTCTTGTCCAAAGTGACGAATAGCAGTTCCGTGCGCCGACTGGGCAGGGCCAGCACACCGGCTTGGAAGGGTGTGCGTCGTTCCGCCGTCAGCCATCCCACAGCCGTCAAGATTTCGCGAATTCCGTAGCCCGCGTGCAGGACGAGCGGAGTGTCTTCCATGCCTGGCAAGGGCTTGACGAGCAGTGTCGTCCGAGACTGAAGCAAAGTGGTCAGTTCGCGCAATTCTTCAGCAATGCCAGGTTGAGCATGCAGCCGCTCAACAAAGGCTTCAGCGCTGCCTTTCTGCTCATGCCTGCCGTCGACCTGGTAGGCCAGCATCTGCACCGTGGTCAACGCTCTGGCAGCCTCTCGTTGTGCCTTTGGCAGGTCGTGGGCTACAGCTTCGATGGCATCCAGACGCTGCGGATCGTCCACATGCAGCAGGTCCGCAAATCGCCGGCTGAAGTACTCCTCCTCAGGGCCGGGCTCCGCAACCAGCAGTCCTGCTTCACGCTTTAGGTTGGTCCAACCACTTCGCCCGGACCCGGTTGAAGCGCGATAGACGTCGTCTAATTCCAGAGCCTGGTCGTGAAGAAACCCAGCCAGGCTGACCGCTGCGCGACCCCGTAGAGCAACGTAGGCCTGCAACTCGGTTTTCATGCGTCGCCAGTTCTGGGCCGTCAGCGTCCGCAGCCCCTGCAGCACCTGTTCGCGTGTCTGGCGCTGCAGGTGAATGTGGCAGCCCGGCAGGGAGGCTCCCGAAGCCTTGTTCGACACCCGACAACAGCTCACGTCGCGATAGACCGGTCAGGCTGGACAGCAGTCGGTCGAAGCGGAAGTCAGCGCGGTGCTGGCCGACGAAGTCCAGGATCAGGCAGCTTTCCTTGCCCGGCGCCAGCCGCAGCCCGCGTCCGATCTGCTGCTGGAACAACACAGGGCTTTGCGTGGGCCGCAGCAGCAGCAAGGTATCGACAGCCGGCAGGTCGACGCCTTCGTTGTAAAGGTCGACTGTGACCAAAGCGCACAGCTCTCCGCTGGCCAGGCGTTGCGGCGCGCGCCGTCGCTCTTCGCTGGGCGTCTCTCCGACGACGCAGGCAGCGGGCAGCCCCACGCGATTCAGCCAATCGGCCATGAACCGCGCATGAGCCACGGACACGCAGAACACCACGGCGCGCGACTGCGCGGCATCCGACGCGAGCCGCTGCCACTCGTTGGCCACCAGGCGGGCGCGGATGTCGTTGCCGGTCACCAGTTGATCGATGGCGTCCCGTTCTCCGGCCGGTCCCACGGCACGGCAGAGAAGTCGGTGGCGTCGTCGCATGCGTAGTACTCGAACGGTGCCAGCAACTGCAGGTCCAGCGCGTGCCACAGCCGCAACTCCACCGCCGGGCTGCCGTCGGGCCGCATGTCGAAGTACGGCTCGATGGGTTGACCGTCACTGCGCTCGGGCGTTGCGGTCAAGCCCAGCAGCACCCTGGGGCGCACCTGGGTGGCGAATGCATGAAAACGGTCCGCGGCCAGCCGATGGCACTCGTCAATGACAACGGTGTGCCAGTGCGCGGCACCCAAACGATCCACCAGATTGCGGCTGGTGATGCTGTCGATCGTGACAAAGAGGTGGTCGTATCGCTCGGACTCCGACCCACCTGCCAGCAGCTCACCAAACTCCGGATCGCGCAGCACTTCGCGATACGTCCGCAGTGCCTGGCGCAAGATTTCCTCACGGTGAGCCACGAACAGCAGCCGGGGACGTCCCCCTTCAGTGGCGCAGGTTCGGCGATAGTCGAATGCGGCGACGACGGTCTTGCCGGTGCCAGTGGCCGCCACGACCAGATTGCGTCGCCGTCCATGATTCCGCTCTGTGGCCAGTTGCTCCAGCATGTCTTGCTGGTAGGCCTTGGGCTGCAGGTCAAAGAACGCAAGAGCCACCGGCCCCTCGCCGCCAAAGGACTCCCGTCCCAGCGCCTCGACCAGCGCGCGGCGATGGCTCGGGTCGTCGGGGTCGTAGCGCTGGAATTCGCTGTCTGCCCACAAAGTTTCGAAGTGAGCCGCAGCGCGATCAAACAAAACTTGCTGGGCACGCTGCGTCAGCTTCACAGTCCACTCGAGACCACCGGTGAGAGCGGCCCCCGACAAGTTGGCGCTGCCAACGTAGGCCGACCCGAACCCACTGTGACGATGAAACAACCAGGCCTTGGCATGCAACCGCGTGCGGCGGCCGTCGAGCGACACGCGTACTTCGCATCCGGGCAGCCGCGCCAGTTCGTCCAGGGCACGCGCTTGCGTGGCGCCGGTGTAAGTCGTGGTGAGAATGCGAAGCCGGGTTGCCACGTCGCCACAGCCACCACGTGCCGTGATCTGCTGCAGTACGTCTTGCAGTCTGCGAACCCCCGACACCGTAATGAAGCTGACCAGGATGTCCACCTGATCGGCCGAAGCCAGCTCCTTGCGGATCTCCTGCAACAGCGATGGCGATCCCTTGCCGGCGGTAAAAAGCCAGGGCACCGCCAAACCAAGTTCCGGCGCCTCAGGGAACTGCCTGTCGCTCCGGATGGACCGCAGGACTTGCGGCGGCGTTGCGATCAGGTCGACAGCGTCCGCGGATCTCGGTTGAAGAGCCTGCAGTCGCTGGCGCAGCAAGCCGAGCAAGGCGTTGACGATCTCGACCTGACGCATTGCCGTGGCGGAGTCTTCGCCGTCAGCACTCTCGAGCACGCTTGAAAGCTGCCGGTTCAGTACATCGAGCAGGAGCTCCGACCGATCACCGGCGAACGCAGCAACATCGGCCCGCTGACGGTCCAGATTGGCAAGCATCCGGTCTGTCAGTAGCAGGTCGTAGAGGCCCTCTGGGAATGTCACTATGCCTACCTGTTCATTGATCTGAGACTGCCCCTATGGGCGGCTACACCGTCCGGACTTCGTTCAACAGTTCGGGGTGGCGGTCCAGTACCTTGAGCAGCTTGATCAGCGCCAGCGGCGGCTTGGTCTTGCCGTTCTCGTACCGCGAGAACGCATTGACGCCGCCCCCGAAGATCTCGGCCGCTTCGCGCTGGTCCAGCGCCAGCTTCTTGCGCACGTGGGCAATGAAGCCGGGATCGACGATGCTGGCGTTAACCTGGCGGTTGAACGCCAGCATGGCCGCGCTCACGCGCGACGACTCGGCAGCGTCGAGCACGCTTTCACCGCAGGCCGGGCAGTGGTCGCCAACCACGGCCGGGATCGTGGTCGTTTCGCCCTTGTAGGTGTACGGCAGATCGCGGGTGTCATGCACCAGATCAGCCGCTGCACAGATGGGACATCGCATGTTCACAGCTCCTTGAAGGACACGATGAGCACGTCATCCATGACCGTGAGTTTCAGATAGACCCTGCCCACTGCCGTCGTGGGTCGGTAGACGTCCTGCCAGATACGATGGTCGGCGTGCGTGGTCATGCTCTTGTAGAAATCCTGAACCTTCAGCGCCATGACCACACCGATCATCCCGTCGAAATCCAGACCCAGTGCGGCACCGCCGGACAGCGCCGAGAAGGCCGCTCGGACCTGCCCGGCCTGGATCAGCGCCTTGACCCTCTGCAGCTTGCAATGAGGGGTTCCCTTTTCCATAGCGATATTAACCTGTTAGGTTTATTTTTAGCAAGTTGGTTAATTTAACGCTTGAACGACGCGCAGCTCAGGCACGCCGCCGTCTCCGCTCCTTTGCAACGGCAAAGAACACGGGATTGCGCGGTGTGGAGGTTCACGGCAGGTCGATCCGTGCCTTCTTCATGTACAAGGACGCACGGCATCACCATACGCTCCGAGCTGCCCGCCGGCATTCAGAAGCTGCGTGCAAGGCATGCGAACATGACAAAAAGTGTCCCGAATTTGCCCCGGAACTGGCGGCATGATTCATAAACGGTTGATTTTGATGAATGAAGTGGACGTTTCCTCGCACACCCCCATGATGGCGCAGTACCTGCGCCTGAAGGCCGACCACCCGGACACGCTCCTGTTCTACCGGATGGGCGACTTCTACGAGCTGTTCCACGCCGACGCCGAGAAGGCCGCGCGGCTGCTCGACATCACGCTGACGCAGCGCGGGCAGTCGGGCGGGCGGCCCATCCCGATGTGCGGGGTGCCGTTCCACGCGGTCGATGCGTACCTGGCGCGGCTCATCCGGCTGGGCGAGTCGGTGGCGATCTGCGAGCAGGTGGGCGAGGTCGGCGCGGCCAAGGGGCCGGTCGAGCGCAAGGTGGTGCGCGTGGTCACGCCCGGCACGCTGACCGACGCCGAGCTGCTGGGCGACAAGGGCGAATCGGTGCTGCTGGCGGTGCACGCGGGCGCGCGCAATTTCTGCGGGCTGGCGTGGCTGAGCGTGACCGGCGCCGAGCTGCACCTGGCCGAGTGCGCCGCCGACGCGCTCGAAGGCTGGCTGGCCCGCATCGCGCCGAGCGAGGTGGTCTGCAGCGCCGAGGCCACGGCCGCGTTCCAGAACCGGCTGAAGGCGGCGCGCGCCAGCGGCGCGAACGGTGGTGGCGGCGCTGGCGCTTTCACGCTCGCGGCGCGGCCGGCCTGGCAGTTCGACGCTGGCCTGGGCGAGCGCAAGCTGTGCGAGCAGCTCGGCAGCGCCGGCCTGGCCGCCTGGGGCGCCGAATCGCTCGCCCACGCGCACGCCGCGGCCGCGGCGCTGCTGGGCTACGCCGAGCACACGCAAGGCCGCGCGCTGACGCACCTGCAGCGCCTGGTGGTCGAGCGCGGCGGCGAGCTGATCGAGCTGCCTGCGACCACGCGGCGCAACCTGGAGCTGGTGCAGACGCTGCGCGGCGAGGCGGCGCCGACGCTCTTCTCGCTGCTCGACACCTGCATGACCGGCATGGGCAGCCGCCTGCTCAGGCGCTGGCTGCTGGCGCCGCGGCGCGACCGGAGCGAGGCGCGGGCGCGGCTCCAGGCCATCGCGGCGCTGCAGGCGGCGGTGGCGAGCGACCCGGCCTCGTCCGAAGGCGCGGCGCACGGTCCGGCCGCGCCCGACGGCGCCGCGCCTTCTCTCGCGGAAGCGCCGACGGCGAACGCCGGCCCCGCGCCGGCGCCCCGGCAGGCGGCGCGCGCCGGCTACACGCCGGCCCCATGGCGCGCGCTGCGCGAGCGGCTCAAGCACACCGGCGACGTCGAGCGCATCGCCGCGCGCATCGCGCTGCGCCAGGCGCGCCCGCGCGAGCTGCTGGCGCTGCGCCAGACGCTATCGAAATCGGAGCAGCTGGCCCCCGCCCTGCCTGCGCTGGGGGCACTTTTGACCGATATTTCGCAGGCGCTGGCGCCGCCCCCCGGCTGCGCCGCGCTGCTGGCCGGCGCGATCGCGCCCGAGCCCGCCGCGCTGGTGCGCGACGGCGGCGTGATCGCGCCCGGCCACGATGCCGAGCTCGACGAGTTGCGCGCCATCGGCGAGAACTGCGACGGCTTTTTGCTCCAGCTCGAAGCCGCCGAGCGCGCGCGCACCGGCATCGCCAACCTGCGCGTGCAGTTCAGCCGCGTGCACGGCTTCTACATCGAGGTGACGCAGGGCGCGCTGGCGCGCGTGCCCGACAACTACAGGCGCCGCCAGACCTTGAAGAACGCCGAGCGCTTCATCACGCCCGAGCTGAAAGCCTTCGAGGACAAGGCGCTGTCGGCCCAGGAGCGGGCGCTGGCGCGCGAAAAGCTCCTCTACGAGCAACTGCTCGACGCGCTGCAGCCGCACGTGAGCGCCCTCACCCGGCTGGCCGCGGCGCTCGCCACGCTCGATGCGCTGTGCGCGCTGGCCGAGCGCTCGCACACGCTGGGCTGGAACGCGCCCGAGTTCGTGGGCCACCCGTGCATCGAGATCGGGCAGGGCCGTCACCCGGTGGTCGAGGCGCGGCTGGCCGAGCGATCGGCCGGCGCCTTCATCGCCAACGACACGCGGCTCGGCCCCGAGCGGCGCATGCAGATCGTCACCGGCCCCAACATGGGGGGCAAATCGACCTACATGCGCCAGACCGCGCTGATCGTGCTGCTGGCCTCGATCGGCTCGCACGTGCCGGCGCTGTCGTGCCGGCTGGGGCCGATCGACGCCATCCACACCCGCATCGGCGCGGCCGACGACCTGGCCAACGCGCAATCGACCTTCATGCTGGAAATGACCGAGGCGGCGCAGATCCTGCACGCGGCCACCGCGCAGTCGCTGGTACTGATGGACGAGATCGGCCGCGGCACCAGCACCTTCGACGGCCTCGCGCTGGCCGCCGGCATCGCGGCGCAGCTGCACGACCGCTGCCGCGCCTTCACCCTGTTCGCCACGCACTACTTCGAGCTGACCGATTTCCCGGCGACGCACCACGGCGCCGTGAACCTGCACGTGAGCGCGACGGAGGCCGGGCGCGACATCGTGTTCCTGCACGAGGTGCGCCCCGGCCCGGCCAGCCGCAGCTACGGCATCCAGGTGGCGCGGCTGGCCGGCATGCCCGCCGCCGTGATCCACCACGCGCGCCAGGCGCTGGAAGCACTGGAGGCACAGCAGGCGCACGCCCGGGCGCAGGTCGACCTGTTCGCGGCGCCGCCCGAAGTCGAGGAAGCGCCGGCGCCCGGCCCGCTGGAGACGGCGCTCGCCGCGCTCGACCCCGACGCGATGAGCCCGCGCGAGGCGCTCGACGCCCTCTACGCGCTCAAGCGGCTGCACGCGCGCGAGAGCGAGGCGACGGCATGAGCCCGCCGGGCCGCCCCAAGGGCGAATGCCGCAGTGCGCAGCACGAAGGCGCACCCTTGACCACGCCGGGCCGCCCCACGGACGAAGACCGCAGTGCGCAGCACGAAGGAGGCACGCCGGCGAGCGCGGCGACGCCCGCCCTGCCCCCGGTCGTGTTCTCGCACGGCAACGGCTTTCCGGCGGGCACCTACCGCGTCATGCTCGACAGCGTGCGCGAGCGCGGCTTCGAGGTCAGCGCCGTCGAGAAATTCGGCCACGACCCCGACTACCCCGTCACCGACAACTGGCCGCACCTGGTGCGCCAGCTCGCCGACTTCGCGCGGCAAGCGGTGCGCTCGGCCGGGCAGCCGGCGTTCCTGGTGGGCCACTCGCTCGGCGGCTTCCTGAGCCTGATGTGCGCCGCGCGGCATCCGGAGCTGGCGCGCGGCGTGCTGCTGATGGACTCGCCCCTCATCGGCGGCTGGCGCGCCGGCACGCTCGGCCTGGTCAAGCGCACGCCGCTGATGAAAAGCCTCTCGCCCGGCACCGTCAGCCGCCGCCGCCGGCACGTCTGGCAGGACCGCGAGGCGGTGTTCGAGCACTTCCGCGGCAAGAAGGCGTTCGCCCGCTGGGACGTGCAGGTGTTGCGCGACTACATCGACCACGGCACCTTCATGGCGCAGGACGCGCGCGTGCTAGCCTTCGACCGCGACGTGGAAACCGCGATCTACGACACCCTGCCGCACAACCTGGGCGCGCTGCTGCGGCGCGAGCCGCTGAAATGCCCGGCGGCCTTCATCGGCGGTCGCCAGTCGCGCGAGATGAAGCAGGTCGGGCTGGCGCTGACCCGCCAGGTGACCAGGGGCCGCCTCATGATGCTCGACGGCAGCCACCTGTTCCCGATGGAAAAGCCGCTGGCCAGCGCGGCGGCCATCGAGGCCGCGCTGCGCAACATGCTGGCCTGATCAGGCGGGCTGCAGTGCCTCCTCGATGCGCGCCAGCAGGCCCGCGGCGTTGCGCTCGATCAGCTGCGTGGGCCAGACCCCGAACGAACGGCCGTCGATGTGGAGCTCGGCTTCGGGAAAGTAGCCCCTCAGCATGGAGCCTGCGTCGCGCAGGCAATGTTCGAGCGTATCGAAGACGCTGCCGTCAGCGTGCGCCGGTCCGGCGCCGATGCTGATCGCGTAGCTGTGCTCGCGAAGGCCCTGCCGGTAGACATTGACTGCGGGAATCATGGTTTTTCGGGCAGGACGCGTCGGCTGGGCGACGTGGCATACCTGCGACCTCACGAGGGTGGATTGGTAGCCAACTGATTCAAAACACTGCATTTTTTTTATCCCCGTCCTATGCCAAACTGTTGAAGAAGATACAAGGCATATGTTTTTCGACAATCCCCCAAAATAGGTAAACCTTCCGTCAGGTACAGGTTCCTTGATCGGGACGACACTGACGGCGCCATCATGGTGGACCCTCCCGACCCTGTTGCGTTGCATCCCGCGTTGATCGTCGACGACGACCCGGCGATGCGGTCGCGCTTGCGCGGCGTGCTGCGCGCGCTCGACTGCGACGATGCCCACATCGCGCTGGCCGACGGCTTCGCACAGGCTCGGGAAGCGTTCGAGCAGCGCAGCTTCAGCATCGCGCTGGTCGACATCGGGCTGCTCGATGGCAGCGGCGTCGAGCTGATCGGCTGGATGCGCGACCACCACCCGGCGGTATCGGCGGTGGTGGTGTCGGCGTGGCGCACCGAGCAGGTGATCGTCGCCGCGCTGCGCGCCGGGGCCATCGGCTACCTGCTCAAGGAGCGCGACGACCTGGAGCTCGCAGCGGCCCTGCGCAGCATCGAGCAGGGCGGCGCACCGATCGACCCTTTCATCGCCCGGCGCATCCTCGAGCTGCTGGCGCAGCCGGCACCCGCACCCGCCGCGCCGGCACCCCGGCCGAAGTCGAAATCGAAGCCCCCGCCCCAGCCGGGGAAGCCGTCCAGGGCCGTGGCAACGGTGCCGGGCAGCGATGCGCCGGTGGCGCTGAGCCCGCGCGAGCTCAAGATCCTGGAGCTGGTCGCCCAGGGCCTGAGCAACCGCGAGATGGCCGAGCATCTGTCGATCTCCAGGCTGACCGTCGAATGCCACACCAAGAACATCTATCGCAAGCTGGCCGTCGGCTCGCGCACCGAGGCCGTCTACCAGGGGCGCCGGCATGGCTTGCTGCGCTGATCGGGCTGTGGCTGTGGCTGGCGGCGCCGCACCCGGCCCGCGCCGGCCTCTTCCTTGATACTTCTGCGACGCCGCCGGTGACGCTGCTGCGCGCCGAGGCGGCGCGGGCGGCAGGATGGGACGACGATGCGCCTCCGCGGGACGGCTGGACCGCCGTCACGTTGCCCGACAGCTGGTCGGCGCGCTGGCCCGGCTTCGACGGCGTGGTGTGGTATCGGCTGCGCTGGGACGAGCCCGCCCGGCCCCGCGCCATCGGCCTGCTGCTGCCCTACATCAGCATGGCCGGCGCGGTGTTCCTCAACGACACGCCCATCGCCATGGATGCCAGCCTGGTCGAGCCGCTGTCGCGCGCGTGGAACACGCCGCGCGCGTGGTACCTGGCGCCGCCCCTGCTGCGCCCGGGCACGAACACGCTGCTGGTGCGCGTCTCGGGCTTCTCGGCCTACCAGCCGGGGCTGAGCGCCCCGACCCTGGGCGCGCCGGCCACGGTACAGGCCCTGTACCGGCACGAGCACCTGATGCGCCACGACCTGAAGATCCTGGGCATGGCCATCACCACGGCCGTGGCCTGCCTGTTCGGGACGCTCTGGGTGCTGCGGCGGCGCGAAGCCGCCTACGGCTGGTTCGCCCTGATGTGCGTGCTGTGGCTGCTGTTCAGCCTCAACGAGGTGGCGACCAGCCCCTGGCCGTTTGCCAGCACGCACGGCTGGCAGGCCTTCAGCACGGCGATGCTGCTCGGCTTCGGCTGCACGTTCGTGGTGTTCATCCTGCGGTTCTGCGGATTTCAGGCGCCGCGGCCGACGGCCGCGCTCCTCGCGCTGGCCGCCGCCGGCATGGCGGACCTGGGGATGGCCGCGCCGCAGGCCATGAGCGCGCACCGCAACGTCTGGGTCATGGCGGCCGGGCTGCTGATCCTGGCCAGCTGCGCCTTTCTGCTGGCCTACTCGTGGCCCCGGCGCAACCGCAGGCAGCGCGCGCTGGCGCCCTTCGCGGCGATCGTCGCGGTGGCCGCCGTGCACGACCTCTTGGCCTTCTTCGGCGTTTTCAAGACCAACATCTACTACAGCACGCTGGCCTCCTACGCCCTGCTGTTCGGCATGGCGACCGTGCTGGCGCTGCGCTTCGTGACCAACCTGCAGCGCATCGAGCACTTCAACGAGGAGCTGATCGAGCAGGTCGAGGCCGCCAAGGCCGAGCTGGGCGCCACGCTGGCGCAGCAGCACCGCCTGGAGCTGGCGCATGCGCGCATCCGCGAGCGCGTCGACCTGGTGAGCGACCTGCACGACGGGCTGGGCGGCATGCTGGTCGGCAGCATCGCCACGCTCGAACACTCGCCCGACGGGCTGCCGGCGCCGCAGCTGCTCGCCATGCTCAAGAGCCTGCGCGACGACCTGCGCCTGATCATCGACGCCACCGGCGAGACGGATGAAGCGCGCACGTTCGGCGAGCTGCTGGTGCCGCTGCGCCACCGCATCGGCCAGTTGCTCGACGCCAACGGCATCGATTGCCGCTGGCGGCTGTCGGGGCTCGACACGCTGGCGCTGGAAGCCTCGCAGCGGCTCGACGTGCTGCGCTTCCTGCAGGAGGCGCTGACCAACGTGCTCAAGCACAGCGGGGCCGGGCGCGTCGACGTGGCCATCGTCCATGCGGACGGCTGGCTGGACATCGACGTGCACGACAGCGGCCACGGCTTTGCCGCCGAAGCGGCGCCGCCCGGCCACGGCACGGGGCTGCGCAGCCTGCACGCACGCGCCGTCCGCCTGGGCGGCGCGCTGCAACTGGAATCGACGCCCGAAGGCACCCGGGTGGCGCTGCGGTTTGCCGTCCACCAGCCGGCGCCGGCCGACCTGCCCTCGGCCTGACGGCCGCCGGGAACGCCACTTGCTCCGACGCTCGTCCCGTCAGCGTCGTCGCTCGCTCGAGCGAGAAAGGTCCGTGCACCATGACACCGCGATACGTCATCTACTCCGATGACCTGGAAAGCCGCGCACCCGACGAGGAAGAGGTGATCGGCAGGATCGTCGCCGCCCTGCAGGCCGGCAGTGGCGGCGCCCGCGAGGGTCGGGCGGCGTGCCCTTCGCACGCCAGGGGCCCGAGGCTGATCGAGGGCGAGCTGCACATCCTGCCGGACCTGCCGCCGGAGTTGCGGCAGGGCCTGTTCGCCGCGCCGCGCCGCCATCCGGTGCTGGCGCGACTCGCCGCCGCCGTGCCGGGCGGCCCTCTCCACGAAGACGGGCTGCCCGCGCCCCGCGGCGTGGCGATCAAGGTGTTCGACGTGCGGGGGCCGCGCCTGCCGGGCCGCGAGAACGAGGGCGAGGCGACGCAGGATTTCCTGCTCGGCACCGGCGCCGCCTTTCCGGTGGCCGACGCCCACGCGTTTCTGGCCACCCTCGCGGCCCTGGAAACGGCGTCTCCCGCGGCCAGGGCCTGGGCGCAGCCCGTCTCCGCGACGTCGCGCGCGAGCTCTGCCGCGCCGAACGCGGCCAGGCTCGACAGCGCCAATCTGGATTTCTTCGGCCATCCCCCCTTTCACCCGCTGGCCGGGGCCTGCTACAGCCAGACCCCGCTGCGCTACGGCGACCACGTCGCGAAGCTCCGCGTCGCGCCCGTCGAGGCCCGCCTGCGCGAGCGGGCGGACGAAAGGCCCGGCGGCGGCGGCGGCGGCAAGGACGCGCCGCACGGTGCCGTGGCCGCCTGGCTGTTCGCCCCCCCGGCCGAGTACGAAGTCGCCGTCCAGCTGTGCACCGACCTCGACACCATGCCGGTCGAGAACGCCAGCCGGGTGTGGCCGGAAGACCGGAGCCCCTACCGCGCCGTGGCGCGGCTGGTGTTCCCGGCGCAGGATGCGGCCGGCCGTCACGCGCTGGAGGAAATCCTGTCGTTCTGCCCGGGCCACGGCCTGGCGGCGCACCGGCCGCTGGGCTCGGTCAACCGGGCGCGCCTGCGGGCCTGCGACATCATGGCGGCGCTGCGGCGCCGCGACCATGCGGCGGCGACCGCCGGACCGCCTTACAACGCGCGGGCACTGCCAAGGAGTCCGTTCACGACGGTTGCCTCCTGAATCGCTATCTTTTCGATAGCTGAAGACGCAGGCAGGACGGGCGCTGGCGCCCTGTTTCCTCCGATTCCGGAGGCCTTCGCCGGACTTCCGGCCCACGCCGGCGTGCCAGCGCCCGGCCGCTCACTCCGCCCACACCACCAGCCCGCTCCAGGCGGTGGCCAGCACCACGAGGCCGAAGGCGATGCGGTACCAGGCGAAGGGCACGAAGTCGTGCGTGCTGATGTAGCGCAGCAGCCAGCGCACGCACAGCCAGGCGCTGATGAACGAAAACACCAGCCCGACCAGGAACAGCGGGATGTCCGCCGCCGACAGCAGCGCGCGCTCCTTGTAGAGGCTGTAGACGCCGGCGCCGATCAGGGTCGGGATCGCCAGGAAGAACGAGAAATCGGTCGCCGCCTTGCGCGACAGCCCGAGCAGCATGCCGCCGATGATGGTCGCGCCCGAGCGGCTGGTGCCGGGGATCATCGCCAGGCACTGCACCAGGCCGACCTTGAGCGCGTCCATGGGCGTCATGTCGTCCACGTGCTCGACGCGCACCGAGCCGGGGGCGCGCCGCTCGGCCCACAGGATGATGAAGCCGCCCAGGATGAAGGTGCTGGCCACCACCAGCGGCGTGAAGAGATGCGCCTTGATCGCCTTGCCGAACAGCAGGCCCAGCACCACCGCCGGCAGAAAGCCGATCAGCACGTTGAGCGCGAAGCGCCGCGCCTTCGGCTGGCGCGGCAGCGCGACCACGGTCGCGTGGATCTTCTGCCAGTACACCAGGATCACCGCGAAGATCGCGCCGGTCTGGATCGCGATGTCGAACACCTTGGCCTTGTCGTCGTCGAAGCCGAGCAGCGATCCCGCCAGGATCAGGTGGCCGGTCGAGGAGATCGGCAAGAACTCGGTCAGGCCCTCGACGATGCCCATGATGGCCGCCTTGAGCAGCAAAACAATATCCACGAACGCTCCTTGAAAAGAGCGTGGATTATGGTGGCGGGGCCAGCCCCTCCCAGCCGCCGCCGAGCGCCTGGATCAGCGCCACCGCCGCCGCCTGCCGGTTGAGCCGCACCTGGGCCAGCGCGCGGCGCGCGGCCAGCGCCGTGGCCTGCGCCGTGACGACGTCGGTGTAGCTGACCTGCGCGGCGCGGTAGCGGTTCTGGATCTGCTGCTCGACCAGGTCGGCAGCGGCCGAGGCCTGGCGCAGCAGCTCTTCCTGCTCGCCCAGGCGGGCCGCGGCGGTGAGCTGGTCCTCGACACCCTGGAAGGCGGCGAGCACGGTCTGGCGGTAGCGCGCCGCCGCCGCCGCCTGCGCCGCCCTCGCCTCCTCGACGCGCGCGCCGATGGCGCCGGCGTCGAACAACACCTGCGCGGCCGACAGGCCGAGCGACCACAGCGTGCTGCCGGCGCTGAACAGGTCGGGCACGGCGCTGGCCGAGCGGCCCAGCGACGCGCTCAGGCTCAGGCTCGGGAAATAGGCCGAGCGCGCGATGCCGATCTGCGCGTTGGCAGCGGCCACGGCGCGCTCGGCGGCGGCGATGTCGGGGCGGCGCTGCAGCAGCTCCGACGGCACGGCCAGCGGCACGGCCGGCACGGCGGGCGTCCAGTTCGCGGCGGCGAGCAGGCTGAAGTCCGCCGGCGCCACACCCACCAGCACGGCGATGGCGTGCTCCTGCGCGGCGCGGCTGCGCGCGAGCGCGACCCGGTTGGCGCGGGTGTTGACCAAGAGCGTCTGCGCCTGCAGCACGTCGGTCTGCGCGGCGACGCCGGCCCGGTAGCGGTTGTTGGCGATGACCAGCGCGCGCTCGTAGCCGGCGATGGTGTCGTCCAGCAGCGCCAGCTCGGCGTCGGCCTCGCGCAGCGAGAAGTAGGCGGTGGCCAGCTCGCCCTGCGCCGCGAGCCGGGCCGCTGCCAGGTCGGCCTGGCTGGCCTCGGCCTGCGCCCGCGCGGCGCCCACCGCCAGCCGCAGCCGGCCCCACACGTCGGGCGCCCAGGCCGCGCCGAGCGTGAGGTCGGACGTGCCGGTGGCGGTGCCGGCGCTGCGGTTGCCGCTGCGCCGCGCGTCGCCCGACAGCCCCAGGCTCGGGAACAGCGACGCGCGCTGCTCGCGCACCAGCGCCGTGGCCTGCGCGTAGGCGGCGACGGCGGCGGCGACGTTCTGGTTGGAGACCTCGACGCGCGCGGCCAGCGCGTCCAGTTCGGGGTCGCCGAACAGGCGCCACCAGGCGCCGCGGTCCTGCGCGTCGGCCGGGGCGGCGGCGGTCCAGCCGGCGGCGGCGGGGGCCTCCTTCCAGGCGGCGGGCAGGGCGATGTCGGGGGCTTGGTAGGCCGGGCCGAGCGCGCAGCCGGCGAGCGCCGCGGCCAGTGCAGGCGCCAGCGCGCTCCATCGAAGCGAAAAGCGGCTGCGGCGCCCGCTGTCCGGACGTGGACAGCTATGTTTTTGATAGCGTTTCGGGGAGTTCGATGCGGTCATGGATGTATGAAACAGGCGCACCCCCTTCGGGGAACACCGTGGAACCGGCTCCGCCGGGCCACCGGTGTTGCCCCCGGTGAGGGGGCTGAGGCCCGCGGCTCCGAGCCTGCCTGCGCAGGCTTGGACGGGCCGAAGAGTTGCTGCCTGCGGCAGCGGACACTGGGCGGCCACACGAAGTGGGCAAGCCTGGGGGTGAGCTTCATCCTGCGGCTGCGCGGCTCAGGCGCCGCTCGTCGGGGCTGCGGCGGCGCAGTTTGTCCATCAGCACGTAGACCACCGGCGTGGTCAGCAGCGTCAGCAGCTGGCTGGCGATCAGCCCGCCGATGATGGCGACGCCCAGCGGCTGGCGCAGTTCCGAGCCCTCGCCGAAGCCGATGGCCAGCGGCAGCGCGCCGAGCGCCGCGGCCATCGAGGTCATCAGGATCGGCCGGAAGCGCAGCAGACAGGCCTCGCGCACCGCCTCGGTCGCGGAGAGGCCCCGCGCGCGCTCGGCCTCGAGCGCGAAGTCGATGATCAGGATGGCGTTCTTCTTCACGATGCCGATCAAGAGGAACACGCCGATCAGCGCCATCACCGAGAACTCCATGCGGAACAAGAGCAGCGCCAGCACCGCGCCGACGCCCGCCGACGGCAGCGTGGTCAGCACCGTCACCGGGTGGATCAGGCTCTCGTAGAGCACGCCGAGCACGATGTAGATGACGACGAGGGCCGCCGCGATCAGCAGGCCCTGCTGCCCCTGCGACGCCTGGAAGCTCGCCGCCGTGCCGCCGAAGGAGCCGCGCACGTTGATCGGCATGGCGATGTCGGCGCTGGCCTGCTCGACGATCCGCTTCGCGTCGCCCAGGGCCGTGCCGGGCGCCAGGTCGAAGGACACCGTGCTGGAGAGCTCGCCGCCCTCGTGGTAGATCGAGGTCGGGATGGCGCGCTCCGACAGCGTCGCGACCGCGCCCAGCGGCACCATGGTGGTCGGCGTGGTGCTGATCGGCGCGCCGGTGGAGGCGCCGCGCTGCCCCGGGTTGGCCGACGCGGCGGCCGCGGCGGCGGGCGTCGCGGCGCTGTTGGACGCCGGCGTCGCGCTGACGACGCCGGTGCTGCCGCTGGGCGACGGCGCGGGCAGCAGCGTCGCGGCGCCCGCCGTGGCGACGGCGACCGTGCCGCCGCTGGTGGTGGAGGCGGTCGCGGTGGTCGCGGCGGCGGCGGTGGTCGTCTTCGACGCGGCGGGCAGGTACAAATCCTTCAGCTCGACCGGGCCCTGCGTGTAGCGCGGCGCCCACTCCATGATCACCGAATACTGGTTGAGCTCGTCGTAGATGGTCGCCACCGAGCGCTGGCCGAAGGCGTTGTAGAGCGCGCTGTCAATGGCGGCCGAGGTCACGCCCAGGCGCGAGGCGCTGTCGCGGTCGACCCGCACGAAAGCCTCGACGCCGTTGTCCGCGTCGTCGCTGTCGACGTTGAGCAGCCCCGGCTCCCGGCGCAGCCGCTCGGCCAGCCGGGCGCTCCACAGGCGCAGGTCGGCCAGGCTGTCGCTCTTCAGGGTGTACTGGTAGGTCGAGTTGCTGGAGCGCCCGCCCATGCGCAGCTCCTGGCGCTGCGACAGGAACACGCGCAGCCCGGTGATGCGCTCCAGCTGCGGGCGCAGCCGGGCGATGACCTGCGCGCTGCTCTCGGTGCGCTCGCCCACCGGCTTGAGGTTGACGAACATGAAGCCGCCGCCGGCGCGGCTGCCCCCCGAGAAGCCGACCACCGTGGCGACCGCCGGGTCGCGGTGGATGATGTCCACCGCCTGGCGCAGCTTGTCGCCCAGCGCCTGCGACGAGATGCTCTGGTCGGCGCGCAGCCCGGCGTTGAGCTGGCCGTTGTCCTGCTGCGGGAAATAGCCCTTGGGCACCCTGGCGAACAGGTAGACGTTCAGCCCGATCACCGCCAGCAGGATCAGCAGCACCAGGCCCTTGCTGGCCAGCGCCCAGTCGAGGCTTTTGGCGTAGGTGCGCAGCGTGAAGCCGAAGCCCGCCTCGGCCCAGCGCGCGAGGCGCCCCGGCGGGTGGCTGCCCGCAGCGCCGGCCGGCGGCTCGCGGCGCAGCAGCCAGGCGCACATCATGGGCGTGGTGGTGAGCGAGATCACCAGCGAGATCATCACGGCGGCCGACAGCGTGACCGCGAACTCGCGGAACAGCCGCCCGACCTGCCCCTCCATGAACAGCAGCGGGATGAACACCGCCACCAGCGACAGGCTGATCGACAGCACCGTGAAGCCGACCTCGCGCGCGCCCGCCAGCGCCGCCTCCATGCGGCCCATGCCGGCCTCGATGTGGCGGGTGATGTTCTCCAGCACCACGATGGCGTCGTCCACCACGAAGCCGGTCGCCACCGTGAGCGCCATCAGGCTCAGGTTGTTGAGGCTGAAGTTCAGCAAATACATCACGCCGAAGGTGCCCAGCAGCGACACCACGGTCGCCACCGCCGGGATCAGCGTGGCGCGCGCGCGGCGCAGAAACAGCGCCACCACCCCCACCACCAGCGCGATCGAGATCAGCAGCGTGAACTCGATCTCGCGCAGCGACGCGCGGATCGAGTTGGTGCTGTCGGAGGCCACCTGCACCTCGATGTCGGCCGGCAGCTGCGCGCGCAGCTCGGGCAGCAGCGCGCGCACCCGGTCCACCGTCTCGATCACGTTGGCGCTGGGCTCGCGCGTGATCAGCACGATGATGGCCGGCTGGCCGTTGAAGAGCCCGAGCGTGCGCACGTTCTCGACGCCGTCGACCACGTTCGCCACGTCGCCCAGGCGCACCGCCGCGCCGTTGCGCCAGGCGACGACCAAGCCCCGGTAGTCGGCCGCGCGGCGCGCCGGCTGCGGCGTGTAGATCTGCAGCCGCCGCCCCTCCCCCTCGATGGCGCCCTTGGGCCGGTTGGCGTTGTTGGCCTGGATGGCGGCGCGCACGTCCTCGGTGCTGATGCCGTACTTGTTGAGCGCGAAGGGCAGCAGCTCCACGCGCACCGCCGGCAGCGAGCCGCCGCCGATCTCGACGTCGCCCACGCCCTCGACCTGCGCCAGGCGCTGGCTGACGATGTTGGAGACGGCCTCGTAGATCTGCCCGGGCGTCTTGGTCCTGGAGGTGAGCGCCAGGATGACGACCGGCGCGGCCGCCGGATTGGCCTTGCGGTAGGTCGGGTTGCTCCTGAGCGTGGCGGGCAGGTCCACGCGCGAGGCGTTGATGGCCGCCTGCACCTCGCGCGCGGCGCCGTCGATGTTGCGGTTGAGGTCGAACTGCAGCGTGACGCGGGCCGAGCCGGTCGCGCTGCTGGAGGTGATCTCGTTGACCCCGGCGATGGTGCCCAGCCGACGCTCCAGCGGCGTCGCCACGCTGCTGGCCATGGTGTCGGGGCTGGCGCCCGGCAGGTTCGCCGACACCGAGATGACGGGGTAGTCCACCTGCGGCAGCGGCGCCACCGGCAGCACGAAGAAGGCGGCGATGCCGGCCAGCGCGACGCCGATGGTGAGCAGCACAGTGGCGACAGGGCGGGTGACGAAGGGGCGCGAGAGGTTCATGGCCCCTTCCCGCGAGGAGGCCGCTCGTCCTCGAAGCGCTGCTCGGCCTCGACCAGGTGCGCGATGATCACGTGCGACACCACGTTGGCGCCCGTGCCGCCGAACATCGCCGGCACCAGGTACAGCGCGAGGGTCACTTCCGACAGGAAGATCGCGTCGTCCACCAGCGACGGCGTGTGCCGGGCCGCCGCGGCCAGCGCCTGCAGCAGGTAGACGTCCACGCCGGCGATCAGGATCAGCGTCAGCCCGAGAACGAAGACGGCGCGGCGCGAAATGGCCCGCCGGGTCATCAGCACCGCGTAGATGGCGAACGGAATCACCATCGAGAACGCGATGAGCAGCCAGAACCGCAGCTGGGTGAAGACGCTCTCGCTCATTGGGCAACCTCCGTGCTTCGCACTGCGGTGCGAGCTTGCTTGGGGCGGCCCGGCGCGGCGCTCATGCGGCCGGCTCCCCGCCGCGCCGCAACCGGCGCCCCATCCGGTCGAAGGCCAGGTAGATCACCGGCGTCGTGAAGAGCGTCAGCACCTGGCTCACCACCAGCCCGCCGAAGATCGCCAGGCCCAGCGGCCGGCGCAGCTCGGCGCCCTCGCCGAAGCCCAGCATCAGCGGCACCGCGGCGAAGAGCGCCGCCAGCGTCGTCATCAGGATCGGCCTGAAGCGCAGCAGCGCGGCCTGGTGGATCGCCTCCTGCGCCGGCTTTCCCTGGCTGCGCTCGGCGTCGATGGCGAAGTCGATCATCATGATGGCGTTCTTCTTGACGATGCCGATCAGCAGGATGATGCCGATGATGCCGATCACGCCCAGGTCGTTGCCCGTGAGCATGAGCGCCAGCAGCGCGCCGACGCCGGCCGAGGGCAAGGTCGAGAGGATCGTGAGCGGGTGGATGTAGCTCTCGTAGAGCACCCCCAGCACGATGTAGACGCACACCGCCGCCGCCAGGATCAGCCACAGCTGGTTGGCGAGCGACTTCTCGTAGGCCCCCGAGGCGCCGAGGAAGGTCATCGTGACGCTGGACGGCAGGGCGATGTCCCTGGCGGCCTGGCGGATGGCATCGACCGCGTGGCCGAGCGAGGCGCCGTGCGCGGTGTCGAAGCCGACCGTCGCCGCCGGGTACTGCGCCACGTGCGTGATCTGCAGCGGCGCGAGCTGCTCGCGCACGGTGGCGATGGCCGCCAGCGGCGTCGGCGCGCCCGAGCCGGTCTTGAGGTTGAGCGTGCCGAGCTGGCGCGGCGTCTCGATCGCGTCGGGCAGCGCCTCCAGGATCACGCGGTACTGGTTGGTCTCGGTGAAGATGGTCGAGACGATGCGCTGGCCGAAGGCGCTGTAGAGCGTGTCGTCCACCGCGCTGGCCGTCACCGACAGGCGCGACGCGGTGTCGCGGTCGATGTCGACGTAGGCCGACAGGCCCTGCGCGCCGGCGTCGCTGGTCACGTTGCGCACCTCCTTGACCGACTGCAGCCGGGCCATGAGCTTTTTCACCCACTCGGTCACGGTGGCGCTGTCCACCGCCTCGATCGACAGGCGGTACTGGGTCGGGCCGCTCTCGGCGTCGATGGTCAGGTCCTGCGTCGGCTGCACGTAGAGCCGCACGCCCGCGACCTGCTGCACGCGCTCGCGCAGCCGGTTCATCACCGTCTCCTGGTCGGCGTGCCCGGCCTTCAGGTCGATCAGCAGCCGCCCGGTATTGAGCATGGTGTTGTTGGCCGCGTCCACGCCGGTGAAGGAGCTGAGGTTGGCCACGTCCGGGTCGGCCAGGATGGCGCGCGCCGCGGCCTGCTGCAGCTCGGCCATGCGGGCGTACGACACGTCCTGCGCGGCCTCGATGCGGCCCTGCAGCTGCCCGGTGTCCTGCGTCGGGAACAGCCCCTTCGGGATCACGACGTAGAGCACCACCGTGAGCACCATCGTCAGCAGCGCCACCACCAGCGTGAGCCCCTGGCGGCGGAACACCCACCGCAGCCACACGTCGTAGCGCGCGATCACGCGGTCGAAGAAGGCCTGCACCTTGCCGCCCAGCCCGCGCGCGCCGCCGTGCGGCTGCGGCTTCAGCCAGCGCGCCGACATCATCGGCACCAGCGTGAGCGACACCACCGCCGAGATCAGGATGGTGATGGCCAGCGTCACCGCGAACTCGCGAAAGAGCCGCCCCACCACGTCGCCCATGAACAGCAGCGGGATCAGCACCGCGATCAGCGACACCGTCAGCGAGATGATGGTGAAGCCGATCTGCGTCGCGCCTTTCAGCGCCGCGGCGAACGGCGCCTCGCCCTCCTCCAGGTAGCGCGCGATGTTCTCGATCATGACGATGGCGTCGTCCACCACGAAGCCGGTGGCGATCGTCAGCGCCATCAGGCTCAGGTTGTTCAGGCTGTAGCCCAGCAGGTACATCGCGCCGAAGGTGCCGACGAGCGAGATCGGCACGGCGATGCTGGCGATCACCGTGGCGCGCAGGCTGTGCAGGAAGAAGAAGATCACCAGCACCACCAGCAGCACGGCCAGCAGCAGCTCGAATTCCACGTGCTTGACCGAGGCGCGGATGCCGGTGGTGCGGTCGGACAGCACCCGCACCTCGAGCGCGGCCGGCAGGTCGGCGCGCAGCTCGGGCAGCAGCCGCTGGATGGCGTCCACCGTGGCGATCACGTTGGCGCCGGGCTGGCGCTGCACGTTCAGGATGATGGCGGGCACGAGCTGCTGGCGCGCCTCGCCGGCGCAGCCGCCGGCCGGTGCGGCGTTGGCGCCGCCGCGCCCGCCCGCCGCCCGCGCGGCCGCGGCGTCATCGGCGCAGGCCGGGCCGGCCCAGGCGCCCAGGCGGTTGTTCTCGGCGCTGTCCACCACCCGCGCCACGTCGGTCATGCGCACCGGCGCGTTGTTGGCGTAGGCGACGATCAGGTTCCTGTAGTCGTTGGCGGTGAGCAGCTGGTCGTTGGCGTTGATCGAGTACGAGCGCTTCGGGCCATCGAAGCTGCCCTTGGCGCTGTTGGCATTGGCCGCGGCGATGGCGGTGCGCAGGGTGTCGAGCCCGATGCCGTAGGCCGCCAGCGCCCGCGTGTCGGCCTGGATGCGCACGGCCGGGCGCTGCCCGCCCGAGAGCGTCACCAGCCCGACGCCCGAGACCTGGCTGATCTTCTGCGCCAGGCGCGTGTCGACGATGTTCTGCACCTGGATCAGCGGCATCGTTTGCGAGCTGATCGCCAGCGTGAGCACCGGCGCGTCGGCCGGGTTGACCTTGGCGTACACCGGCGGCGCCGGCAGGTCGGCCGGCAGCAGCGCGGTGCTGGCGTTGATGGCGGCCTGCACCTCCTGCTCGGCCACGTCGAGCGTGGCGCCCAGGCTGAACTGCAGCGTGATGATCGACACCCCCGCCGCGCTGGTCGAGCTCATGCGGTTCAGCCCCGCCATCTGCCCGAAGTTGCGCTCCAGCGGCGCCGTCACGGTGCGGCCCATGACCTCGGGACTGGCGCCGGGGTAGAGCGTGTGCACCTGGATGGTCGGGTAGTCCACCTGCGGCAGCGCCGCGAGCGGCAGGAACCTGAAGCCGATCAGCCCGGCCAGCACGATGGCGAGCATCAGGAGGCCGGTGGCGACCGGCCGCTCGATGAACGGGCGCGACGGGCTCAGCATGGCGTGGCGGCCCCTCAGTCGGGCCGGCGCCGACGCGGGGTCCCCGCCGCCGCTGCGGGCGCTGCCGCCGAAGCCGCCGACGACGCCGCGCCGTGCGGCGCCGGAACGCCGCCGCGGGGCCGCCCGCGGGCCGCGTCGTCCGGCAGCTGCACGCGCGAGCCGTCCTTGAGCCGGTCGCCGCCCTCGGTCACGACGCGCTCGCCCTCCTTCAGCCCGTCGGCGATGGCGACCAGCTCCACGCTCGAGATGCCGCGCTTGACGGGGCGCATCGACACCGTGCGGTCGTCGTTGATGACGTAGACGTAGTTGCTGCCCTCGCCCGCGGTGCGCAGCGCCGTCACCGGCACCACCACCGCCCCCTCCACCGTGCGCAGCAGCAGCCGCACGTTGACGAACTGGTTGGGAAACAGCGCGCCGCGCGCGTTGTCGAAGCGCGCCTTGGCCTTGACGGTGCCGGTCTGCACGTCGACCACGTTGTCGAGCGTGGAAAAAGTGCCGGTGTCGAGCACGTCGGCGCGGGTGCGGTCGAGCGCCGTCACGGGCAGCCGGGCGCCGCTCGCCACGCGCGCCTGGATGTCGGGCACCCGGTCCTGCGGCAGCGAGAACTGCACGTCGATCGGCGTCATCTGGGTGATGACGGCGATGCCGGTGGTGGCGCCGGCACTCACGTAGTTGCCCGGGTCCACCGTGCGCAGCCCGACGCGCCCGGCCACCGGCGCCACGATGCGCGTGTAGCCGAGGTTGAGCTTCGCGCCCGCCTCGGCCGCCTTGTCGGTCGTCACCGTGCCCTGCAGCTGCTGCACCAGCGCCGCCTGGGTATCGACATCCTGGCGCGCGATCGAGTCCTGCGCCAGCAGCGTGCGGTAGCGCTCCAGCGTGACGCGCGCGGCCTGCAGTTGCGCCTCGTCGCGCTCGCGCGTGCCCTGGGCCTGCATCAGCGCCTGCTCGAACGGGCGCGGGTCGATGCGCGCCAGCACCTCGCCCTTCCTCACCGTCTGGCCCTCGGTGAACAGCACGTCGGTCATGACGCCCGAGACCTGCGGGCGCAGCGTGACGGTGGTGACCGGCGTGACGGTGCCCAGCGCGTCGAGCTGCACCGGGATGTCGGCGCGCCGCGCCACCGCCATGCCGACCGTGACCAGCGGGCCGCCGCTGCCGGGTCCGCCCGCCCCGGGGCCACCCGGACGGCCGCCCGGCCCGCCGGGGCGGCCACCACCGCCAGCGCCGGCCACGTCCGCCGGCGGGCGGTTGACGAGGTACCAGGCCGCGCCGCCCAGGGCGAGCAGCGCCAGCACGGCGATCACGGCGCCGAGCCAGCGGCGCGGACGCCGGGGCGGCGGCAGGCCGGCCGTGGGCGGGGCCTCTCGGGGGTCGGGCGGGGGGGAGTTCATGGACGCGGATTCTGGCGAAAGCGCCGCAGGCGGGCGCATTGCGGCGCATCGTAGCCTGCGCGTCATGGGGGATTGCGACCGCCCGGCCACGCGCTCGTAAAGGGTCGGTAAAGCGGCATCGCCCCCGCTGCGCGCGCCTATAGGCGCCGGCCGCCCTTGACCGCAGCCTCGTTGCCGACGCCCCGCGGCGCGCGTGGGTGCCTGCGGCGGCAGGGCCGGCCAGCGCCGGACCCGGCACCCGGCGCTCCGTTCGCGCGCCATGGCTGCGGCTCGCGCCGCCGGGCGGCGCTTCGTCGCATCGGGCTGGCCCCGGCGGCCCGCCGCCGCGACAGTCGCCCCATCCCTCTTCATTCAACCCCTGCCTCAAGGAGCCCTGCCATGCTGCTTCAAATCGTCGCCCACACGCCCAAATGGGTGTTCGCCGTGTTCGTCCTGCTGCTCTGGCTCGGCGGCAAGCAGCTGCTGGCCGGACGCGTGGCGCTGGGGCGCGCCACCGCCGTGCCGCTCGCGATGGTGGGCTTTTCGTTCTATGGAGTGGCGTCGGCCTTCGGTGGCGCGCCGTCGGCGCTGGCGGGCTGGGCCGCGGCGGGCGTGGTGCTGGCCGCGCTGGTGCTCCGCTTGCCGCTGCCCGCGACGACGCGCTACGACGCGGCGAGCCGCAGCTTCGAGGTCGCCGGCAGCGCGGTGCCGCTGGCGCTGATGATGGGCATCTTCCTCACCAAGTACGTCGTCGGCGCGTCGCTGGCGATGCACCCGGAAATGGCCCGTGACGCGACCTTCGCCATCGCCGTGCCGGCGCTCTACGGTGTCTTCAGCGGCATCTTCGCCGGCCGCGGCATCCGCCTCTGGAAGTTTGCGATCCGCCAAGACCGCGTGCTGACCGGCACCACCGCCGCCTGATCCCGCCTTGACCCCTCCAGGAGACCACCATGACCCTCGACGCCCTCGACATCGACCGCCTGGCGCTGCGCCGCGCCAAGGCCAAGCTCGGCTGGTTCAGCCACGCCGCGGTGTACGCCTGCGTGAACCTGGGCCTGATCGCCATCTCGGTGTTCGGCGGCAGAACCTGGGCCATCTATCCGCTGCTGGGCTGGGGTGTCGGCCTCGCGGCGCACGGCATCTCGGTCTGGGCACTGCCCCCCGGCGGCGACCTGCTCGACCGGCTGGTGCAGCGCGAACGCGCCAGGCTCTCCGGAGACCGGACGTGACGGCGAAGGCGATGCGCCGGCTGGCGCTGG
This sequence comes from uncultured beta proteobacterium, assembly GCA_963847265.1. Classification (GTDB taxonomy): domain Bacteria; phylum Pseudomonadota; class Gammaproteobacteria; order Burkholderiales; family Burkholderiaceae_C; genus Variovorax. Next base: position 132,311 of record CAWJZE010000001.1, read on the forward strand.
CATGGCTGGCGGCCGCCACGTCCTGCGCCTGGGCCGCCACCGGCCTCGCGGTGCTGCCGGCCCCGGTCGACACCGGCCCGATCACCGTCTTCTACCCCACCGCCGCGCCCGCCTCCACGGTCGAGCGCGGCCCTTTCACGCTGCGGGCCGCGCAGAATGCCGCACCCGAGCGCGGCAATGGCCGGCTGATCGTCATGTCGCATGGCTCCGGCGGCTCGCCCTGGCCGCAGGCCGACCTGGCGATCGCGCTGGTCGATGCGGGCTTCACCGTCGCGATGCCCGAGCACGCCGGCGACAACTGGCACGACATGCGCGACGTCGGCCCCGTCAGCTGGCGGCATCGTCCGAAAGAGGTGTCGCAGGCGATCGACGCCATGGCCGCCGACCCGCGCTTCGCCGCGACGCTCGATTTCCAGCGTGTCGGCATGTACGGCATGTCGGCCGGCGGGCTCGCCGCGCTGACGCTGGCCGGTGCGCGCTGGTCGCCCGCCCGGCTCGCGAAGCATTGCGATGCCCACATCGCAGAGGACTTTCCGACCTGCGTGGGGCTCTCCACCGAACTCACCGGCGGCGCGCTCGACCCGCTCAAGGTTGCCGTGGCGCGCTGGGCGATCGACCGCCGCTTCGGCGGCGAGACCGGGCTGCAGGGCTGGAGCGAACCCCGCATCGCCGCCGTCGTGGCGGCCGTGCCGATGGCGGCGCCGGTCGAGATGGCCTCGCTGGCGCGGCCGCGCGTGCCGCTCGGGCTGGTGCGTGCGGGGCAGGACGGCTGGCTCGCGCCGGCGTGGCACATCGACGCGGTGCGCGCCGTGTGCAAGGGCTGCACGCTGGTCGCCGACATGCCGGCCGGCGGCCACGGCTCGGTGCTGTCGCCACCGCCGCCCGACCTGCCGCCCAGGGCCGCGCGCCTGCTGAGCGACCCGCCGGGCTTCGACCGCGGCACGCTGCCCGGCGTCTACGCGTCCATCGTCGGATTTTTCGTCAAGAATCTTGCTCGATGAACATCCAATGGCGCGACGCGGCCCGTCACTACCTGCAGGTCGTGGCCTTCTGCTGCGTGATCGCGGTGCTGACCACGCTCATCTGGCCCCGCAAGACCTACCTGGTGCAGCTCGGCTACGCCCTGTCGGTGGGCACCGTCACCTGGGGCGTGATCGAGTTCGGCCGCTACCTGGTCGACGAGCGTCACTGCCACCGCGACAGCGGCGGCGGCCATGGCTGGCCTGAGGGCTGGCGCGGATTGCTGCTGACAGCGGCGGGCATCAGCTGCGGCTTCCTTTTCGGGGATCGGGTGGCCGACCTGTTCCTGGGCGACGGCGTCGTGCCTTCGACGCGCGACAGCCGCATCAGCCTGGTCATCACCATCGTGGCGGGGGCCGTCGCCAGCTTCTACTTCCACGCGCGCGGCAAGGCGGCGGCGCTCGCGGCCAAGATCAGCGAGGCCGAGCGCGACGCGAGCGAAGCCCGGCTGAAGCTGCTCGAAACCCAGCTGGAGCCGCACATGCTGTTCAACACGCTGGCCAACCTGCGCGCCCTGATCACGCTCGACCCGCCGCGCGCGGTGGCGATGCTCGACCGCCTCAACGGCTACCTGCGCACGACGCTCGCCGGCTCGCGCGCGCTGGCGCACCCGCTGGCGGCCGAGTTCGAGCGGCTGGGCGACTATCTCGAACTGATGTCGGTGCGCATGGGCCCGCGCCTGCGCTACGTGCTGGAGTTGCCCGAGGCGCTGCGCGACGTGCCGGTGCCGCCGCTCTTGCTGCAGCCGCTGGTGGAAAACGCCATTCGCCACGGGCTGGAGCCGAAGGTCGAGGGCGGCAGCATTGCCGTGCGCGCGTCGCTGCGAGGTGAGGATGGCAAGGGCGATGGCGGCGATGGCGGCGCGTCCGGCCCGGGCGGCCTGCTGGTCGTCGAAGTGAGCGACACCGGCGTGGGCCTGCCGCCCGGCGGCCCCGCCACGCCCCCGGAAGCCGGCCGCGGTTTCGGACTCGCCCAGGTGCGCGAGCGGCTGGCGGGCCTGTACGGCGCACGCGGCGCTCTCGAATTGATAGCTACACCCGAAGGCGGGACGTGCGCCAGGGTCACTTTTCCTCTGAAAATCGAGGCATGACCCGCCCCACCGCCCTGATCGCCGAGGACGAGCCGCTGCTGGCGCAGGCGCTGCGGGCCGAGCTGGCGCGAGCCTGGCCCGAGCTCGACGTGGTGGCCACGGCCGGTGATGGCGCGAGCGCCGTCGCCGAGGCGCTGCGGCGGCTGCCCGATCTGCTGTTCCTCGACATCCGCATGCCCGGCCAGGACGGCCTGGCCGCCGCCGCCGAGCTGGCCGAGCGCTGGCCGCTGGAGCGCGCGCCCCTGCCGCAGCTGGTGTTCGTCACCGCCTACGACGAGTACGCGGTGCGCGCCTTCGAGGTGCAGGCGGTCGACTACGTGCTCAAGCCGGTGCAGCCCGAGCGCCTGTGCAGGACCGTGGCGCGGCTGCGCGCGGCGCTTGCGGCGCGGGCGGACGGCTCTCTCGAAGCCACGCTGGCCGAGTGGCGCCGCATGCTGTCGGCCGCCGGCGGAATGGCACAACCCAGCGTCGCAGGAGCCAGCGCACCCGGTGCCGCAACCGCCGCGCCGCTGCGGCTGATCGCCGCCAGCGAGGCCGGCAGCGCCGGCGCCACGGTGCGCATGGTGCCCGTCGAGGAGGTGCAGTATTTCGAGGCCGCCGACAAGTACGTGCGCGTGCTGACAGCCGGGCGCGAGTACCTGATCCGCACGCCGCTCAGGCAGCTGCTGCCGCAGCTCGACCCCCAGCGCTTCTGGCAGGTGCACCGCGCCGTCGTCGTCAACACGGCGGCCATCGACGCCGTGCAGCGCGACGACGCGGGCCGACTGCACCTGCTGCTCAGGGGCCGCCCCGAAAGGCTGGCCGTGAGCCGGCTCTTCGCGCACCTGTTCCGGGCGATGTAGCCGCCGCGCGGCCCCAGAAAAAAAGCCGGCGCGAAGGCCGGCCCTGCATCACCCGAGGCGCATCGACGCGGCGGCGCTCCCCTGGAACGGGAGCGCGCAGCGCGTCAACGCCAGTCGCGGCGCCCGTCGCGATCCCAGTCGCGGTGCTCATGACGATGCCCGCGGTAATAGCCCGGCCCGTAGTACACGGGCGGCGGGGGTGCGTAATACACCGGCGCCGGGCGGTAGTACACCGGCGGCGGCGGGCGGTAGTAGACGGGGGGCGGAGGCGGCGCGTAGTAAACCGGCGCCGGGGCCGTGTACACCGGAGCCGGCGCGTAGTACACGGGCGGGTTCACCACACCGACCGCAATGCCCGGGGCGCTGACGCCCACCGACCAACTGACGCCGGCACTGGCCGTGGAAGCTGCACCCAGCGCGCCCAGTGCCACCGCACCGGCGGCGGCCCACTTGAGAATGCGCGAAGAAAAATTGAGGTTCATGCGGAACTCCTTTAAGGGACGACCTTGCTCGTCCGTGCCGTCATTGAACGCGGCGGCATTGAACGGCGTGCACCCTCCAATGTGAAGTAAGTTACTCAATGTAACATCGCCTGAGGCCCCTCATAGAATGCCTGCATGACATCTTCCGCAGACAAAGACGGCGCCGAGGCCGGCGCTCCCGCCGGCAATTTCCTGCGCCAGGCCATCGAAAACGACCTCCAACACGGCACCTATGCCCAGCGCCGCTGGGGCGGCTCGCCCGGCGACGCCGCGCACCACGCGGCCGGCCTGCCCGACCCGGCCCAGGTCCGCATGCGCTTCCCGCCCGAGCCCAACGGCTACCTGCACATCGGCCACGCCAAGAGCATCTGGGTCAACTTCGAGCTAGCCAAGGCATATGGCGGCGTGTGCCACCTGCGCTTCGACGACACCAACCCCGAGCGCGAGGAGCAGGAGTACGTCGACGCCATCCGCGACGCCGTGAGCTGGCTCGGCTACGACACCCTGCTCGCCGACGATCCCGCGCAGCCCGGCGCGCCCGCCGAGCACGTCTATTTCGCGAGCGACGACTTCGACTTCATGTACCGCGCGGCCGAGCACCTGATCGAGGCCGGCCTGGCCTACGTCGACGAGCAGACGGCAGAGGAAATGCGCATGAACCGCGGCGACTTCAACACGCCCGGCACCGCGAGCCCGTTCCGCGAGCGCACGCCCGCCGAGAACCTGGCGCGCTTTCGCGCCATGAAGGGCGGCGAGCTCGCGGACGGCGCCGCCGTGCTGCGCGCGAAGATCGACATGGGCCACCCCAACATCAACCTGCGCGACCCGGCGCTCTACCGCATCCGCCGCGCCACGCACCACAACACCGGCGACCGATGGTGCATCTACCCGATGTACACCTTCGCGCACCCGATCGAGGACGCGCTGGAGCAGATCACCCACAGCGTCTGCACCCTCGAATTCGAGGACCAGCGGCCGTTCTACGACTGGCTGCTGGACCGCTTGGCCGAGGGCGGCCTGATCGCCAGCCCGCACCCGCGCCAGTACGAGTTCGCGCGGCTGAACGTGACGCACGTCGTCACCAGCAAGAGGAAGCTGCGCCAGCTGGTGGAGGAAGGCCACGTCGACGGCTGGGACGACCCGCGCATGCCCACCCTGGCCGGCCTGCGTCGCCGCGGCTACACGCCCGAGGCGATCAAGCTGTTCTGCGAGCGCTCGGGCATCAGCAAGTCCGGCGGGTGGATCGACTATTCGTCGCTCGAACAGGCGCTGCGCGACACGCTGGACCCCGTCGCCCCGCGCGCGATGGCCGTGCTCGACCCGGTCAGGCTCGTCGTCACCAACTGGGACGCGCTGATGGGCGAAGGCTCTTTGGACGAGTGCACGGCGCCGGTGCACCCGCACCACCCCGAGATGGGCCAGCGCCATTTCAAGTTCGGCCGCGAGCTGTGGATCGAGCGCACCGACTACGAGGACACGCCGCCGAAGGGCTTTTTCCGGCTGTTCCCCGGCAACAAGGTGCGGCTGAAGTACGGCCATGTCGTCGAATGCACCGGCGCCACCCGCGACGCCGACGGCCGGCTCGTCGAGGTGCAGGCGAAATTGGTGCCCGACACCAAGAGCGGCACGCCGGGGGCGGATGCGGTGAAGGTGAAGGGCAACATCACCTGGGTGGCCGTGGCCGATGCGCTGCCGGCGGAGGTTCGCCTGTACGAGCGGCTGTTCGCCGCTCCCCATCCCGGCGGCGAACTGGCCGAAGAGCTCAACCCGGAAAGCCTGCGCACCATGGCGGCTTATGTGGAGCCGACGCTGGCGAGCGGCGCCAGCGGCGCTGCCGTCCAGTTCGAGCGGCATGGCTACTTCGTGCGGGACAGCCGGGCGGGCACGCTGGTGTTCAACCGCGCCAGCGGCTTGAAGGACCACTGGGGCAAGTGACGCCAAGACCATGAAAAGCATTTACTTCGAGAACGACGACATCCTGCAAATCCGCGTGTCCGACAAGCCCATCGTGCGCGAGGTGTCGCAGGACTGGCATACCAACATCAGCTATGCCGAGGATGGAACCATCGTCGAAATCGTGCTGCTGGATGCGAAGAAGGAAGGGCTGCTGCCGCTGAAGCTGCGGCAAGAGGCATAGCAGGGCCGACCGCTGCTCAAGCCGCCTTTCGCTTCGCACACCTTACCCGTCCGTTCCCAACCCTCCCGTCCAGATGTGAGCCACCGTAGAGTTGCTGAGGCTACCTGCAGCACGTCTGCCCCAAGACAGCTGGGGCAAGCCATGAAGCGACTCAGCCTCGAAGCAGCAGTCGCTGCCTTCGGCGCCGAAGCCAAGGAAAAACTGTCCAGCCTCGTCGCCAGTGGCGCACCCGAAGATCAGTTGTGTCCCCTGGAGCGACTGCTCTCGGACATGGCCGAGATTGCGGACATTCGAAGTCCTGCTTCGGAGCATACTTTCTCTGGCCGCAGATGCTCACTTTTGATAGCTACTCGCGTCCGTCCAACGGGCGCCAGAGGCCGACTTCGCTTGAAATTCCGGCTGCCCTATCGCCCCACTAAATTCGCGCCATGCGCCCTTCCGTCGCACTCCGCCAGCACCGCGACGCGGTTTATCGCGCCGCCAGCCGCTTCCGTGCCGCCAACCCGCGCGTCTTCGGCTCGACCCTGCGTGGCGACGACGGCGAGGGCAGCAACCTCGATCTTCTGGTCGATGCGTTGCCCGGTGCGACGCTGCTCGACCTGGGCGGATTGCAGGACGAGCTGGAGCAACTGCTGGGCGTCCCCGTCGACGTCGTCACGCCACGTGAATTGCCTGCGAGATTCCGCGACATCGTGTTGTCGGAAGCCAGACCCGTATGACCGGCAACCGGCTTGCGGACCACCTCGACCACATGCGTCAGGCCACGGCCGGCGCCTGCAGCTTTACCAAAGGCATGTACAAACCGCGTTCCTGCAGGACAAGCGCACGCAGCAGGCGGTGGTCATGAGCCTGATCGTTCTCGGCGAAGCCGCCACGAAGGTGATGGAGCGCCATGCGGCCTTGGCAGAAGCGCATGGCGACATCCCGTGGCGCAACATGCGCGGGATGCGCAATCGCATCGCGCACGGCTACTTCGACATCGACCTTGAACTGGTGTGGGACACCGTGCAGACGGCCTTGCCGGCGCTGCGCATCCAGCTCGCCGAACTGAGCGGCTAAGGCTGCGGCGCAGCTTACGCGCCGAGCCCTCTGCCTTCCGCCCGCCTGATCCTCTTTAACAAGCCTTGGGGCGTGCTCGGTCAGCTCACTCGCTCTCAGGGTTGAACCGCGTCCAACTCTTTCTTGCACACATCGCTGAGGCGGCAGCTTTCGGTCGGAAGGTGTCTGACATTGCAGTCAAGCGCGAAGCGCCGCAAGGCTTGGGCGTACGGCCTCTCGTCACTATCATTTTTGTAGCTTTCAGCGCATAGCCAGCAAGCCCCAAAGGCCGATTTCATCCACAAGGCAGGACCGATCGACCGCACCGCAATACACTCGGCCCATGCGCCCTTCCGAAGCCCTCGCCCTGCACCGCACCCGCATACGCGAGATCGCGCTGATACCAATGAGCCTTCAATAAGGTAGATAATCCCATTCATCCTGTCGCGATGGGAGAAGCGGATGAAGACCTTGATCGAGGGGGACTGTTCGACCATCGAGCGCCTGGCCGAGCGGCTGAAGAAGGCCAGGGGGCACTCCGAGTACCAGCGCATCCAGTGCGTGTTGCTGCGCGCCACACTGGGGAGTTCGGCCGCCGAGATTGCGCGGGTGCTGGGCTGGGCCACCCCCACCGTGTACAACATCCACTCGCGCTGGGCACGCGAGGGTGACGCCATCTTCGATCTCAAGCCCAGGGGCGGGCGCCGCCACCAGCACCTCACGCTCGAGGACGAGGCCGGGCTGCTCACCCCTTTCATTGCCGCTGCGCGCGCCGGGGACGTGCTGCAGGTGGCGCAGGTGCGGCATGCCTACGAGCAGCGCGTGGGCAGGGCAGTGGCGGCGAGCACTGTCTACCGGCTGCTCGATCGCCACGGCTGGCGCAAGGTCGTGCCGCGCCCGAGGCACCCCAAGGCCGACGTTGCGGCACAGGTGGCTTTTAAAAAAACTGCGCCCCACGCTGCGCCGCGAGGTTGAGCGCCAGGCCCGGCAGGGGCGGCCCGTGCGGCTGATGTTCCAGGACGAGGGCCGCTTCGGCCTCCTGGGCAGGCCCAGGCGGTGCTGGGCGCCCCGGGGCCTGCGGCCTATCGTCGGCGCGCGCCTGGTGCGCCAGTTCACCTATGCCTTCGCGGCCGTCAGCCCGCACGACGGCGCCATGGACAGCCTGGTCCTGCCGTGGGTGAACGCCGAGATGATGTCGCTGTTCCTCGCCGAGGTCGCCAAGCGTCACGCCCGGGAGTTCATCGTCATGGTCATGGACCAGGCGGGCTGGCACGTCGCGGGCGATCTCGCAGTGCCCGCGAACATGCGATTGTTGTTCCTGCCGCCCTACAGCCCCGAGCTCAATCCGGCCGAGCACCTGTGGCGCGCGCTGCGCGAGGAGTGCCTTGCCAACACGGTGTTTGCCAGCCTGGACGCCGCGGAGGACGCCTTGGCTGCGGGCTTGCACACCATGGAGAAGGATCAACGCCGAACCCAGTCACTGACCGGGTTCGAATGGATCACTTCTATTTCTTTGAAGGCAAATTAGTATGAGCCATCGCGTGAGCGGCGTGCGGGTGTTCGGCTCGGCTTTGCGTGGCGAAGACGGTCCTGGCAGCGATCTGGACCTGTTGGTCGAGCCCACGGCCCAGACCACCCTGATGGACATCGGCGCCATCCGGTATGAGTTGAAGGGCCTGCTGGGCATCGAGGTGGATGTGCTCACTCCCGATGGCCTGCCGCCCAGGTTCCGCGATCAGGTGCTGCGCGAGGCGATCCCGGTATGAGCCGGGTCGATCCGCGGCGCCTGGCGGACTATTTGCAGCATATTCTCGAAGCCATCGACAATATTCGCGACTACACGGCAGGCGCCACGCTCGAGACCTACCTGGCCGACCGCAAGACGCAGGACGCCGTCTTGCGCAACCTCGAAGTGATTGGCGAAGCCAGCAACAACGTCGTGAAGCCTCACGCAGCGTTTGCAGCCGCCCATCCGGATGTGCCATGGCGCTTCGCGTACGAAATGCGAAATGCCCTTTCGCACGGCTACTTCACGGTGGACCACATGATCGTCTGGCGGACCGTTCAGACCGATCTGCCGCCACTTCGCGCCCAGGTTGCGCAGTTGTCGACGCAATCTTGACTTCGCAGCCGCGTGAACCGCGCTTGCCGTCGAGTTGCCTCCACCGGCACGCCACACCCGGGCGACGCGGCTGACCAGCAGGCCTGTTCCGAAAGACTTCGGCTCCTGTACTTTCAGCCTCGAGTTTAGAAAAAGCTTGAGCTCTCTCCATGACTTGCCCCTCAAACCGTCCAGATATTCTTCTCATCGGCGGCCTGCGCGGCCTGCGCGTGGCCGAAATCACCACCCGATGCGACCTCCTGGACAGCCCGGCGACAAAGCCCCTGGTCGGCCCTCGCTCCCGCTACTCCGGCCGCTTGTAGACCACTCCCTGCACCTCGCCGTTCTCATCGACGGTGCACACGGCCCAGCGGGCCTGCGGGCCGACCTTCAGGTTGATGGTGTAGATGCCGTCGCGCAGCGTGGTGCCGCTGTCGACGAAGAGGCCCGACAGGGGCACCTTGAGCTCGCGCGCGGCCGCGTTCACGCAGTTCTTCACCGCCGCTTCGGACGCGCCGCCCACGCGCACCGAGTTGCTGGTGCATGCCGCAGCCAGAACGCCCGCCCCCAGCGCCCACGCCACCCTGTTGCAAGCTTGCGTCGTCGTCATCGTCATTTGCGGCTCCTGCCTGTGGATTGGGCTGCACCGGCTTGCGTGACAGCCTGCCTGCCTCACGCGCGGCCGAGGCCCTGAGATTCGCATGCTACGCCGGCAGCGCGCCGTGGGTGCACCGCGGCCGGCTCACGAGCCCGCCTGCTCCAGGGGCGCCGCGGCCTGCCCCGGCCTGCGCTCCCGCTGCCGCAGCAGCCGCGCCGCGCCGTCGGCCACCAGGACCAGCACGGCGGCCAGCACCAAGGCGTAGGTCGGCCTTTCGGCGGGGGCCGGCGCTTCGCCCAGCAGCAGCGCCACCAGCACCAGCAGCACGGGCTCGACGTAGGTCAGCAGGCCGAACAGGCCGAGCGGCAGCAGCCGGCTGGCCGCCATGTACAGCGCCAGCGCCACGCCGCTGAGCAGGCCCAGCGCGGGCAGCAGCGCATACAGCCCGGGATGCCCGGCGATCAGCGGCAGGCTCGACGGGGCGCGCAGGGCGAACCACGCCGCCGCGGGCGCCAGCAGCGCCATGTCGAACCAGTGGCCGGCCAAGCCCTCGGTGCGCAGGCGTCGGCGCAGCATGAAGTACACCGGATAGCCCAGCGCGACCAGCCCCGTTTCCCACGCCAGGGCGCCCGGGCGCAGCAGCGCGAAGGCCACGCCGACGGCGGCCAGCCCGGCGGCCAGGCGGTGCGCCGGCTGCAGCCGTTCGCGGTAGACCAGGCGCCCGGACAGCACCATCGTGAGCGGCAGCAGGAAATAGCCCAGCGACACCGGCAGCGCCCGCCCGTGCAGCGGCGCCCACATGAAGAGCCACAGCTGCACGCCCAAGAGCGCCGCGCTGGCCAGCAGCGCCAGCGCGATGCGTGGCCGCTGGCGCACGCGCCGGGCCAGGTCGCGCACCTGCGGCACTTCGCCGCGCGCGAGCACCAGCGCGGTCGTGAAAGGCAGCGTCAACAGCACGCGCCAGCCGAAGATCTGCTCGCCGTCGAGCGGCGCCAGAAAGGGCGAAAGCCAGTAGAGGCCGCCAAAGAGCACCGAAGCCAGGACGGACGCGGCAATGCCCTTGATCACGATGGGAAGCTTTCTGCGGAGGAAAAGGAGAGAGGCAAGAAGACCGCGAAGGGCGAGCCGCGCGGGGCAGGCCCGAAGTGTCGGGCAACCACGGGGGAACCCTGATTTTCCACGATTGCACGTCTTTGCACCCGTGCGCGGCGCAGGCGACACTCGGCACCACCGGCCCAACCCGTTCGAAACCCCAGCATCCCCATTGCCCTGACGGCTCCCATGACCACCCTCCACCGCCCTCGCCTCGTCGCCCCGACACCCCTCACCCGCCGCTTCGCCCTGCAAGGCGCCGTGGCACTGCTGGCGTGGCCTGCCGCACGCGCGGGCGCGGCGTCGCCTGCGCAGGCCGCCGAGGTCTGGCCGCATGCCTCGCCGGTGCCGGGCGGCGTGGCCCGGCTGTCGCTGGGGCCCGCCCCCGCGCGGCCGGCGGCGCGCTCGGGCGACGTGCCGCTGCTGGTCGTGGGCGACCCCATCGAATGGACCGCGCTGATCGGCATCGCGCTCGCGGCCCGGCCCGGCGAGGCCCGCATCGGCGTGCGGACGGAAGCCGGCGGCGGCTGGCGGCCGCTGGCCTACACGGTGGCGCCCAAGCGCTACGCCGAGCAGCGCCTGAGCGTGGCGCCGCGCACGGTGGACCTCTCGAGCGCGGACCAGGCCCGCTACGAGCGCGAGCGCGTCCACCTGGCGGCGGTGACGGCCACCTTCAGCGAGCCGCCGCCAGCTTCCTTGTCCTCGACCGACCTGCGCATGCGGGTGCCCGTGCCCGGCCGCCGCTCCAGCTCCTTCGGCCTGCGCCGCGTCTTCAACGGCCAGGCGCGCAATCCGCACAGCGGCATGGACATCGCGGCCGCCACGGGCACGCCGGTGGTGGCGCCGCTGTCGGGGCGGGTGATCGACACCGGCGACTACTTCTTCAACGGCCGCACGGTGTGGCTCGACCACGGCGGCGGGCTGCTGACGATGGTCTGCCACCTGAGCGCCATCGATGTGAATCCGGGTGACACGCTCGCCGCCGGCGAGCGCCTCGGCGCCGTGGGCGCCACCGGCCGCGTGACCGGTCCGCACCTGCACTGGTCCGTGAGCCTGAACCGGGCGATGGTCGACCCGGCGCTGTTCATCGCCGCCTGAAGCGCCTGCCGCCCACGATCCGCCACAGGTTCCCGCATGGCCCCCAGCCCCTTCGTCCTGCCCGCCGCCCAACTCGATGCCTTCCGCGCGGAAGCCGAACGCACCGCGGGCATCGACCTCGCCGCCTACGCCGCGCACGGGCGCGACTGGCGCGATCCGGTGCTCGGCCTGGGGCCGGCCGGGGCGCCGCTGTGCATCTTCGGGCGCGACCCCGGCCGCACCGAGGTCGAGCGCGGCTTGGCCTTCGTCGGGCGCGGCGGCCAGCTGGTGCGCGCCGCGCTGCACCGGCGGCGCTTCGGCGCCGACGCGCCGGCGCCCACCTTCGACGAATCCCTGGCGGCCGGCGACGGCGTGTTCTGGCTCAACACCGTGCCCTACAAGCCGGTGGGCAACAAGGCCTGGTCGATGGCGGTGAAGCGGCGCTTCCAGCCGCTGGTGGCCGACCTGCTGCTGGGCGCCTGGCGCGGCCACGACGTGATCGTGCTCGGGCGCGAGGCCTTCTTCTGGTTCGGCATCGGCCAGGCGCCGGCGACGGCTGCCGCGCTGGAGGCGTTCTGGGGGCGCGACGACCGCCATGCGGCGACGCTGGCGATCGAGTATCGCCATGCCGGACGGGCGCGCACGCTGCGGCTCGCGCCGCTGCCGCACCCCTCGCCTGCCAATGCGGCGTGGTTCGGGCGCTTTCCGGGGCTGCTGGCGGCGCGGCTGCAGGCCCTGGCTGTCTGCTGACGGGCATCGTTTTTCGAAGCAGGCGCCTTCGAAGCAGGCGCATTCTGCCGGCTCCGGAGCCGCCGAGACGCGGCACGCCGGCGCCGCGGTGCCGTTGTCGATCCACGCCTTGCGCTTGCCGCCTTCAACGGACGCTCCTTGGAATGACGACGGCAACGCTCAAGCCAGTTTGCTTCGCTTCGTCGGAGAAGTCGAGGCGGATTTCGGCCCCGATGCGGTTGGCGATCGCCTGGACGATGGAGAGGCCCAGGCCCGAGCCGATCTGCTCGCTGCCGAGCAGGCGATAGAAAGGGTCGAACACCCGTTCCCGCTCGGCCGGTGGGATGCCGGGCCCGGTGTCCCGGATACGCAGCACGACCCGTCCCTCCGTCGAGTCAACGCCGAGGTCGACTCGCCCGCCCGCCGGCGTGTAGCGGATGGCGTTGTCGACCAGGTTCCTGACCACGGCGGTCACGTCCAGCTCGCTCACCCACACCCGGGCGTCCTGCGCCCCCTCCTCGACCCCGAGGTCGATGTGCCTGGCTTCGGCCAGCGGCATGAGGTCTTCCAGCACACGGCGGTAGATGCCCTGGATGGACACCGGCGACGTCGGCACTTCCACAGCCGATTGCGCCCGGGCCAGCGTCAGCAGTTGATCCAGCAGGTTCCTGCCGCGCTCGATGCCCTGGCGCAGCACCATCAACCGTTCATGTGCCGCGGCGGACATGGGCGCCTGCGCCAGTCGCTCCGCCTGCAGCGACAACGCGGTCAACGGCGAGCGCAATTCGTGCGCCGCATCCGCGACGAAGCGGCGCTGGGCGGCGAGCGACTGCGCGACCCGAGCGAGCAGGCGGTTGATCGCCACCACGAACGGACGCACCTCGGCCGGCAGGTGGCGGTCTTCGACGGGATGCAGCTCCTGCTCGGCACGCCGGTCGATCTCCTGGGAGAGCGCGGCAATGGGCCGGAACATCTTGCGCACCAGGTCGGCGACGATCAGCAGCAGGACCGGCACGAGGACCAGGAAGGGCAGCACGGTGCGCAGCGCGCTGTCGCGGGCGATCTCGTTGCGGAAACCCGCCTCCTGCGCCACGGCGATGCGCTCGCCGGCGGCCGTCGTCCTGGCCAGCACGCGAAACTTCTCGCCGCCGAGCTCCAGCGTGTGCAGGCCGTCGGGCAGCGTCGCGGGCAGGGGCAGCGCTGCGCCGTCATCCACGCCTGCCGGGGAGGGGTTGCCGTCGCCCAGGCGCTGGACGATTACACGCGAGTCTTCGTCGCCCTTTCGGGGGCGGAGGGCGGTGGCCGCGGGAGCCGGCGACAGGCGCTGGCGATCCATGAGCTGTGCGACCTGGCGCAGGACATCGTCTTGCAGCTCGTGCGCCTCGTCGAAGGCCGACATGAACGACAGGACCCCGGCCACCGCGGCCACGACGAGAATGGCCAGCGACAGCGTGAAGGACAGCTTGAGCTGAACCGAATCGTTCAGACGCTTCTGAAGACCATCCATCCGACTCCCCTGACGTTCTTGATGGTCTCGCTGCCCAGCTTGCGCCGCAGCGCGTGGATCAGGAATTCGACGGCGTTGCTCTCGACCTCCTCGCCCCAGCCGTAGATGCGCTCCTCGAGTTCGCTGCGAGACAGGATGGCGCCGGGCCGGACCAGCAGGGCGTGCAGCAGCGCGAATTCGCGGTTGGACAGCTGCACCGCGGCGGCGCCATTGACGCTGGCCTCCCGGGTGGCCGGATCGAGCGACACCACGCCGTTGGTGAGCACGGGAGCGGCATGGCCGCCCTTGCGCCGCAGCACGGCGCGCATGCGGGCCAGCAGCTCCGCCATCTGAAAGGGCTTGAGCACGTAATCGTCGGCGCCGCCGTCAAGGCCCCGCAGGCGGTCGTCGAGGCCGTCGCGCGCCGTGATGATGAGCAAGGCCACGGGGTTGTCCCGGGCGCGGATGCTGCCCAGCACGTCCAGCCCGTCCTTGCCGGGCAGGCCCAGGTCGAGCAGCACCAGGTCGTAGTGCTGGCAAGCCAGCGTCGTCAGAGCGGTCCGCCCGTTCCTGACCCAGTCGGCCGCATAGGAGGCATCCCTCAATGCGCTCTGGATCGCTTCACCGATCATGGAGTCGTCTTCGACCAGCAGAACCCGCATCGAACCTCCCGCTGCCATGGCGTGCCCGCGATGAACGAAGCCGTGCGCCGGCTCACGCGCTCGCATGCACCGCCATTTTGAGGATAAGCGTGCCGATCGCCATCGGCCCGGCTTCCTGTTCAATGCGTGGCCCGGGCGGCGCGTTGCCTGAACAGCAGGATGCCGAGCACGATGGACGCAAGAAGCGCGGCCGAGGCCGAATAGCGGCTCAGCGCCAGGCCACCCGCGTTGAGCGGCTTGTCCAGGAAGTCGCCGACCGTGGCGCCCAGCGGGCGGGTCAGGATGAACGCGGCCCAGAACAGCAGCGTGCGCGGTACATGGGTCCAGCGGTAGGCCGCCGCGATCAGCGCGAGCAGCGCGCCGAACACCAGGGCCGCCCCGGTGTAGCCCAGGCCCGCGGTGTCGGCGGTCCAGTCGCCCAGCGCCGTGCCCAGCGTCTGGGAGAACATGATCGTGACCCAGTAGAAGGCTTCCGCCCGGGGCGAGTCGATGGTGTTCACCGAGACCGAGCCCAGGGTGCGATGCCAGAGCAGGAGCGAGCCGAGCAGCAAGGCCAGCAGCAGGCTGGAGCCGCCCGCGTACCCGATGCCGAGCGAGCGGTCCGCGAAATCGGCCAGCGTCGTGCCGACCGTGGTGGTGGCGATGATGGTGGCCCAGTACAGGAAGGGGTGGAACGCCCTGGCCCGGATCTGCGCGATCACGCAAAGCAGGAAGACCGCCGCGAAGATCGCCGTGCCGACCAGATAACCCAGGTGCATGGACATCGAGACCGCGTCGCCGCCGGTTTCCCCGAGCGTGGTGGCGGCGATCTTGATGATCCAGAAACCCAGCGTGACCTCGGGGACTTTCGCGAGGGCGTGTTGCGTTGACGTTTTCAGCGCTCCGGATGGGGTCGATGCATTCGTGGTCATGGCGCGATCTCCAGTCGGGTCGAAGGAAAGTCAGCCAGTCTGGTCGGGCCGACTTAGCCCAGACATAGGTTCACTCACGGAGCCAACTCCGCGGGGAAACGATGCCTCTCCAGAAAAGAGCGCAGGAATTTGCGCGATGGAGAGGCTGCGAAGGCAGACTTGGCTGGCACTGAGGAGCCGGCGGCGCGTGCGCAGCGGCGTACGGCACTGCCGCGCAGCACCGGCACACCGCGCACGGGGCATGGTCTGACAGGCGGAGCGCCCGCGTTGGCCTGCAATGGCCCGGTTCATCTCTTCCTGCCGTCACGAGGACACCACCATGCCCCAGCAAGCCACCATCACCGGCCACGTCAGCTACCGCGAGGGCGACGGCCCCCTGCTCGCCATCCCGCAGGGCCCGGTCGAGCTGCACCCCGCTCCCGACAGCGTGACGCTCGGCTGGACCGCCGACAACGGCGCCGTCGGCTCGGCCGCCCTGCCGCGCGACGTGTTCGAGCAGTACGTGCGCGACGGCCGGATCCGGCTGGCGCAATGAGGGCCGGCGCGCCGGGGCTACTTCGTGCCGGTGCCTGAGCCTGTAGCGGCGTCGGTGCTGGCGCTGGTGCCGCCGCCTGCTCCGGCCGAAGGCGACGTGGCGGACGTGCCCTGCGTGCCCTGCTGCGCGGGGCCATGCTCCATGCCCGTCGGATCGGCCAGCTGCACGACGCGGCCCTTCTGCCAGGCGTCGGCGCCGGGGTCGATCGGCGGCGCGGCGATGTCCTCGCGGTCTTTCCTTTTCGCCTCGGTCGAGACGCCCATGCGCTGGTCGCGCGCCGCGACCATGTCGGCCTGGGTCTGCCCGTCGGCGGTGAAGCCCATCATCAGCTGCGGGATGCCCAGCGGCAGCGCCTGGTGCTGGTCGGTGTGCCAGGTGTGCCAGGTCTTGCCGTAGGTGCCGACCAGCTTTTCCATCAGCGCGTGCTCGGCCGCCTGCGGGATGCCGGGCGCGACGAGCTGGCCCGACTTGACCTCGTGCACGTGGCTGTGCCAGAGCGCCTTCTCGGCGTCGGGCAGGTCCTTGAACAGGCGCTCGCTCACGATGTACTCGACGCCCATCAGCTTGGCGTCCTTCACGTTGCCGTCATAGATCGCGCACTGCGTCACGTCCTCGTTGACGATGGCGCAGTAGTGGTGCGCCTCCAGCTGGGCCTGCGGGCGGCCGCCGTAGAAGTGAAAGCCGTCGAGGTACGCGTTGAGCGCCTCGATCGGCGGGCGGTTCTGCAGCGCCGCCGCGCCGGCTTCCAGCACCTGGGTCCTGGCGCTCTCGGCGGCGCCGGGCGCCTTGACGTTCGAGCCGGTGTTGTCGCCGCCGCAGGCGGTGAGCGCGCAGGCGAGCGCGAGCAAAAACGGGGTGTGGAAGAAGAGCGGAGTGCGAAACGGTGTGCGCATGAGTGATCCTCGACGGAAAGGAGCCGTCTGGCAATTCCCGTTCCCGGGGTACCGCACCCGCTATTCTTTCGATAGCTGCCGAGCTCCGCCCCGCTTGCGCCAAAGGCTGTTTTGGCGGCAAACCCGCGATGCGCCGGCGGCGGCGCCCGAAAAGCGGCATTGGCTGGCAAGGCGGGCCGCGCGCGTCGCTTACGTTGACTGGCAAAGAACTTCCACGGAGCCCTGTTCATGCCACCCACCCCGCTCCTGCCCGCCCGCCGGCAGGCCCTCGCCTTCCTGGCGGTCGCCGCAGCCTTCCCCGCTTTGGCCGCGACGCCGCGCAAGCACGGCGCGGGCGCTGCCGCCGCCGCGACCGGCGCCGCGTTGATGGCGCGCGTCAACGCCGCCACCGACACGCTCGACCTCGCCGCAGGCGCCCGTGGCGAGGCGGTGCTGCGCGCGCAGGTGCTGCTCGACCGCGCCTGGTTCTCGCCCGGCGAGATCGACGGCGCGTTCGGCACCAACATGCGTCGCGTGGTCGCCGCGCTCCAGACCGCCCGCGGCCTGAAGGCCAGCGGCCGCATCGACGCCGACACCTGGAAGGCGCTCGCCGGCGACGGTGCGCCCAAGGTGCTCGCCGAGTACACCGTGACCCAGGAGGACGCCGCCGGCCCCTTCGTCAAGATCCCGGCCGACATGATGGAGCGCGCCCGGCTCAAGTCGCTCGGCTACCAGTCGATCGAGGAGGCCCTGGGCGAGAAATTCCATTGCAGCCCGAAATGGCTGCGCGACGCCAACCGCGGCATCAGGTTCGCGGCCGGCGACAGGATCGTCGTGCCGGCCGTGGCCGACGACGCGCCGGCGCCCAAGGCGGTGTCGATCCGCATCGACAAGTCCGAGCGCGTGCTGTATTTGCTCGACGCGAACGGGCAGACGGTGGCGGCGTTTCCGATCAGCATCGGCAGCCCGTCCGACCCGCTGCCGATCGGGCGCATGGAGATCAAGAACGCGGCGAAGAACCCGGTCTTCACCTTCGACCCGACGCTGCTCAAGGGCTCGAAGAAGACCGACGAGAAGGTCGACATCCCGGCCGGCCCGAACAACCCGGTGGGCGTGTACTGGCTCGGCCTGTCCAAGCCGCACTGGGGCATCCACGGCACGCCCGAGCCGGCGCACGTCGGCTCGGCCGAGACCAACGGCTGCATCCACCTGACCAACTGGGACGTGCTGCGGCTGGCGCGGGTGGTCAAGGTCGGGTTCACAGTCGACGTGCATGCCTGAATCCGGATCGAGGCTCGCGGGTCGGGTCGGCCTCGCGGCCCTGCTGCTGGCCACGGCCGGGTGCGCCACGGCGGCGGACACGGCGCCCGTCGAAGCGGCCGCCGAGCCGCCGGCCTTGCTGATCCCGGTCGAGGGCGTGCCGGCGGGCGCGCTGCGCGACGTGTTCGACGAGCGGCGCGACGGCGGCGCGCGCGGCCACGAGGCGATCGACATCGCCGCGCCGCGTGGCACGCCCGTGCTGGCGGCGGACGACGGGCGCATCGCCAAGCTGTTCCTGAGCAGGCCCGGCGGCATCACGGTCTACCAGTTCGACCCGAGCGGGCGCTTCGCCTACTACTACGCGCATCTCGACCGCTACGCCGACGGCCTCGCCGAAGGCCAGGCGGTGCGCCGCGGCGAGGTGATCGGCTACGTCGGCACCAGCGGCAACGCCCTCGCCGACGCGCCGCACCTGCACTTTGCGATCTTCCGGCTGGGGCCCGAGCGCCAGTGGTGGAAGGGCGAGCCGGTCAACCCGTTCGGCTACCTGGGCGGGCGAAAGCCCTGATCGGCTGGCACTCCACGTCGGTTGCGACGCCGCGCTCGACCTCTCCGCCGATGCAGGCGGCAGGCCCGGTCCGCCCGGAAAAACACAGCGGAGCCGGCTCCGCAGGGCCACTGGCATGGCCTCCTGCAAGAGGCTGATCGGGCGCTATCATGACCGCATGAAGACCGCTCAGGCTGGGATATTCGCTCTCGGAACTTCATTCCACGCGTACTTGGAATTCGATGTCCTGAGCGGGCAGAAGGGGCCAGCCCTCGTGGAGGCGATCTCTTCGCTTCGCGAGCCCAGAACGACAGTGGGCGGCGTCAACCTGGTGTCAGGGTTCCGACCGGAGCTCTGGAGCAAAGCGGCTCCCGGCGATGCGCCCGCAGGAGTCGAAGGATTCAACAGAGACTTGATCGGCATAGACGGCTTCGTGATGCCAGCTACACAGCACGACGCGGTGTTGTGGCTCTCAGGCGGTTCATACGACGTCATCTTCGATGTGGCGCACCAGATAATTTCCGACCTCAGCGGACTGGCGTCGGTCGCCGCAGAGACCACCAGCTGGCCCTATCACCATGATCGCGATCTGACCGGCTTCATTGACGGATCCGAAAATCCATCTCTGGTCGATGTCCCGGAAGTGGCGCTCGTACCGGAAGGACAGCAAGGCGCGGGTGGAACTATCCTGCTTTTGCAGAAATGGGTGCACGACACGGCGAAATGGGAGTCGCTTCCAGTCAAGGATCAAGAGCGGGTGATGGGCCGGACGAAACCGGACAGCATCGAAATCAGCGACAAGGCACCGGACTCGCATGTCGCCAGCACCGATCAGGACCGGTTCGGCAAGATCTTTCGGCGGAACATGCCGTACGGGACGGCCACTGAACATGGAACGATGTTCGTCGGCTTCAGCGCTGACCAGCGGCACCTTTCCAGAATGCTGGAGAGCATGGCGGGCCTGGTTACCGGCGCACGCGACGCGCTCACGCGCTATACGCGGCCACTCACGGGTGCCTATTACTTCGTCCCTCCGGCACAGCGCCTGCGCGAGGTTGCTGCCCCCGAACGCTGCTGAGACGCTCCAGCAACATGGCAACATGGGTGTGTGATCAACGGGTGCCGGGACAGTGCCCCAGCGGGCCGGGCCTGCGCCCCTGCCCAGCAGCCTGCGACTTCCTGATGCAGTCGCAGCCTGGGGGTGAGCCCCAGGGCCAGCATCTGCTGCTCGCCGCCCGACAAGGTGCCGGCCGGTTGCGTGCGGCGCTCCTCCAGGCGCGGGAACAGGTCGAGCGCGCGCTCCAGGTCGCCCGCCACATCGCCGCGCAGGCGGCACCCGCGTGTTGCCTGAGTGGCAGCTAGCCTGCGTCCGAAGGCATGCCGCCAGACGGCCTGCCGGGCGAGTCCGCGCGCTTGTGCGCCCGCGCAAGCTTCTTGTCGCGCCGCTCGGCGTCGCGCTGCTGCCCGGCGGCCAGCCACTGCGCGAATTCTTCCGGCGTCTCCAGGGTGACGCGGCCGAGGCCGCCGTTGCGGAACTCGTGCAGCACGATCTCGGCGGCCTTCTGCAGGTTGACGCGGCCCTTGGCCCACAGCGCGCCGCGCCTGCGGCCGATGGCTTCGAGCAGTTGCTCGTCGGTCGTCGGCGGCGCCGCTCCCACCGGCGCGGCGAGCCCGAAGCGCGCCTCGGCCCGCCCGGGGTAGTGCCGCCCCAGGGTGCCGAGCAATTCCAGCGCCACCTCCTCCTCGTCGAACGCATTGCGCCCGATGGCGCCGCTGGCGGCCAGGTGAAAGCCGCTCTGCGCGGCGACGATGCGCGGCCACAGCATGCCGGGCGTGTCCCACAGGTAAAAGTCGTCGGCCAGCACGATGCGCTGCTCCAGCCGGGTGATGCCGGCCTCGTCGCCGGTCCTGGCCTTGCGGCTGCCGGTGAGCGTGTTGACGAGCGTGGACTTGCCGACGTTCGGGATGCCGCAGACCAGCACCCGCATCGGCTTGGCCAGGCCGCCGCGCCCCGGCGCCAGCGCGCGGCAGGCCGCGATGAGCTGCTGCGCGGGCGCGGCCTGGCTGGCGTCGAGGCCGATGGCGCGGGTGGCGGGCTGGGCGTTGTAGTGCGCCAGCCATTCGGCGGTCAGCGCCGGGTCGGCCAGGTCCTGCTTGTTGAGCACCTTGAGCCCGGGCCTGTGGCCGGTCAGCTCGGAGAGCATCGGGTTGGCGCTCGACCCCGGCAGCCGCGCGTCGAGCAGCTCGATCACCACGTCGATGTCCTTCACGCGCTCGGCGATGGCCTTGCGCGTCAGGTGCATGTGGCCGGGGAACCACTGGATCGCCATGGGTGCTGTGCCTTTCTCGCGCGGCGCATCGCCGCCCGTTCGCCGTCGATTGTGAACGAGCTTCAACGCACGCCGTCACAGCCCCGCAGGTCCCGGCCCCTATGATTTGCACGGGCGCGGCCCCGCGCCGGCCGTCTTGAACCATCCCTGGAGTGCCTTCCCATGAAACCCGTTTCCGAACTGCTCAAGCGCCGCGACTCCAACGCCTGGCGCATCGCCCCCGACGCCACCGTGTTCGACGCGCTGCAGCTGCTGGCGCGCTTCGAGGTCGGCGCGCTGATGGTGATGGACGGCGACCGGCTGGTCGGCCTGTTCTCCGAGCGCGACTACACGCGCAAGATCGCGCTCGCGGGCAAGAGCTCGAAGGAGGTGCGCGTGGCCGACATCATGACCCCCGACGTGCTGACCGTGACGCCCGCCACCGGAACGCGCGAGTGCATGGCGCTCATGAGCCACCGGCGCATCCGCCACCTGCCGGTGTGCGACGGCGAGCGGGTGGTCGGCATGATCTCGATCCGCGACCTGATGGACGACATCATCAGCGACCACGAGCAGACCATCGAGCACCTGCGCACCTACATCCAGAGCTGAGCCGGCGCCCGGCACGCGCCGGACGGCCGACCGCACCATCCGGGCACCCCAGCGGCCCGGGCAGTCTTTTTTCGCTTGTCAATGTCCCCTCCTCCCCACCGCTGGCAATTCTTTCGCGCCGGAGGCGTCGATCAGGTGATCTTCCGCGACGGTGCCGACGTCGCGCGCCTGGGCGAGCTCGACCAGAAGCTCTGGGTCGCGCTGGCCTGCCCGACGCAGGGCACCGAGATCGACGCGCGCACGCTGGAGCTGATCGACGCCGACCACGACGGCCGCATCCGCCCGCCCGAGCTGGTGGCCGCCTGCGAATGGATGTGCCTCCAGCTGCGCGACCCCGACACGCTGCTGCAGGGCGGCGACGCGATCGCGGTCGCGGCCATCGCCGACGACCCGCAGGCCGGCGACGGCCCGCGGCTGGCCGACGAGGCGCGCCGCATCCTGCGGCTGCGCGGCAAGGCCGACGCCGACACCCTCACGCTGGCCGACGTGACCGACCGCGGCGAGTTGCTGGCCGCCATGCGCTTCAACGGCGACGGCGTGGTGACGCCCGACACCGCCGAAGACGACGCGCCGACCCGCGCGGTGCTCGAACGCATCCTGCGCACGCACGGCGCCGCGCAGGACCGCAACGGCCACGCCGGCGTGGACCGGGCCCGCGCCGAGGCGTTCTTCGCGGACGTGCGCCTGCTGCACGACTGGTACGCCGGCGGCGCCGAGGCACACGAGACCGCGCCGGCCCCGCCAATCTCGGCGGCATTGCCGGGCTTGCCGCTCTCCCCGGCCGGGGATGCCGGCCTCGCGCCCAGCGATGCCGCCCTGCCCGCCGCCCCCGCCGCGCCGGAGGGTGCGGACCTGCTGGCGGCCGCGCGCGCGGTCGAGGCGGTGCGCGCCAAGGTCGACGACTTCTTCGCGCGCTGCCGCCTGGCGCACTACGACCCGCGCGCGCTGCCGGCGCTCAACCCGTCCGGCGCGGACTACCGGGCCATCGCGGCGCGCGAGCTGGGCCTGCAGGCCGACCGCGACGTCGCCCGCCTGCCGCTCGCGCCGGTCGCGCCGGCCCGCGCGCTGCCCCTGGGCGACGGCGTGAACCCGGCCTGGGCCGGGGCGCTGCAGGCGCTGCGGCGCGACGCGGTGCGGCCCCTGCTCGGCGCGACCACGACCTCGTTGAGCGAGGCCGACTGGCTCGCGCTGCGGCAGCGCGTCGCGCCCTGGGAGCGCTGGCTGGCGGCGCGGCCCGCGACGCCGCTGGGCGACATCGCGGCCGACGAGGTGGCGCGGCTGCTGGCGGCCGAGCCCGCGGTGCTGTCGCTGGTCGAGCAGGACGAGCGCGTCGGGCCGCACAACGCGCGGCTGGTCGATCTGGAGCGGCTGCTGCGCTACCAGCGCGACCTGCTGCGGCTGCTGGAGAACTTCGTCTCGTTCAAGGCCTTCTACCGGCGCGAGGGCGCGATCTTCCAGGCCGGCACGCTGTACCTGGACGGCCGCAGCTGCGACCTGACGGTGCGCGTGGCCGACGCCGCGCGCCACGCCGCCCTGGCCGGGCTGGCCAAGACCTGCCTGGCCTACTGCAACTGCACGCGCCAGGGCGAGACGCTGACGATCGCCTCCGCCTTCACGGCGGGCGACGTCGATTTCCTGTTCGTCGGGCGCAACGGCGTCTTCTACGACCGCCAGGGCCGCGACTGGGACGCCACCATCACCCGCCTGATCGAGAACCCGACCAGCGTGACGCAGGCCTTCTTCTCGCCCTACAAGAAGTTCGTGCGAATGATCGAGGAGCAGGTGGCCAAGCGCGCCGCCGTCGGCGAGACGCTGGCGCAGAACTCGCTCGGCGCGCTGGCCACGGGCCTGGCGTCGGCGGACAAGGGAGTGGCCCCCCCGCCACAGGCACCGCGCCGGGGACGCCGGCGCCGCCGGGCGCGCCGCTGCGGCTGCCCGGGCGCATCGACGTCGGCACCGTCGCCGCGCTCGGGGTGGCGCTGGGCAGCATCAGCACGGTGCTGGTGGCGATCTTCGGCAAGTTCGTCGATCTGGGCGAATGGATTCCGATCGCGCTCGTCGGCATCGTGCTGGCGATCTCGGGGCCGAGCATGCTGATCGCCTGGCTCAAGCTGCGCCAGCGCAGCCTGGGGCCGCTGCTCGACGCCAGCGGCTGGGCCGTCAACGGGCGCATGCAGGTCAACGTGCGGCTGGGCGGCTCGCTGTCGCAGACCGCGCACGTCCCGCGCGACAGCCTCGCCATCCTGCGCGACCCCTTCGCCGAGCGCCACGGCGTCGCGCGCGCCGTGGCGCTGCTGGTGCTGCTGGCCGGGCTGGCGCTGCTCGCCTGGCGGCTCGGCTGGCTCGACGTCGAGCTGCCGCGGTGGCTGCGCCACGCGCCGGTGGCGGTGCGCGGTCCAGGCGCACCGGCGTCCTGAGCCGGTGCGGGCGTCCGGCCGTCGCCGCAGGTGGCGCGTCCTACGCATCCTGCGCGGCCGAGGCGCAGAGGTCGGGCCTCGCGCCGGCCCGTCCCGCTCCGTCCCTGCCGAGCCGTGGCTTACCCGTTGCGCGCCCGGGCCGCCGCCATCGCGTGGCCGACCTCGTTGGTGCCCTGCGCCGCTCCGCTCTGCGGCACCTGCTCGCCCGCGCGGTCGCACACCTCGGCCAGCCGCGCGGCCAACTGCTCGGGCGCGTCGGCGCCGGTGCCGATGAAGGCGCCCTGCGTCAGCGTGACGTGCGCGGCCTCGAAGGTGCCGGCGCCGGCGCACAGGACGGTGCGCGTCGGCGCGTCCTCGGCGGCCAGCACCAGCATGGCGGGCACCACGGCCTCGGGCCTGAGCGCGTCGAGCACCTCCTGCGGCATCAGGCCCTCGGTCATGCGCGTCGCGGCGGTGGGCGCCAGGCAGTTGACGCGGATGTCGTTCTTCGCGCCTTCCAGGGCCAGGGTCTGCATCAGCCCGACCAGCGCCATCTTGGCCGCGCCGTAGTTGCTCTGGCCGAAGTTGCCGTACAGGCCCGACGACGAGGTGGTCATCACGATGCGGCCGTACTTCTGCGCGTTCATCAGCGCCCAGACCGCCTTGGTGCAGTGCACCGCGCCCATCAGGTGCACGTCCACCACCAGCCGGAAGTCGGCCAGGTCCATCTTGCCGAAGCTCTTGTCGCGCAGGATGCCGGCGTTGTTGACCAGGATGTCGACGCGGCCCCAGGCCTCGTGCGCCTGCGCGACCATGGCCTGCACGGCGTCGAAGTCGGTCACCGAGGCGCCGTTGGCCAGCGCCTGGCCGCCGGCGGCGACGATCTCGTCGGCCACCGCCTGCGCCGCGCCGGCCGAGCCGCCCGAGCCGTCGCGCGCGCCGCCCAGGTCGTTGACCAGCACCCGGGCGCCGCGCGATGCCAGCGCCAGCGCGTGCTGGCGGCCGAGCCCGCCGCCGGCGCCGGTGACGATGGCCACGCGGCCGGTGAAATCGAGTGACATGGCAATCCTTTTCCTTGGAGGGTCTTTTTTGCGGACAGAGCCTCGGCATCGCTATGTTTTCGATAGCTGCCGGAGCCCGTGGAGCTTGCGCAAAGGGCCGAATCGACCTCGAACGCAGCCCCCCGAATTTAACGGCAAGCGCGAGTCCTACGGACGCGCGGCGCTTCTTGCGTAAGCTGGAGCGTCCTGCCGCCGGCGGCGCCGCGCCCTGTCGCGCCGTCCGGCGGCCCCGCACGGACGAACGCAAGAAGGAGTTCCACATGCAAATCCACGTGAACGCCACCAACGGCATCGAGAACAAGGAAACCCTGGAGCGCTGGGCCGACGCCGAGCTCAAGGACACCCTGGCGCGCTTCGCGGGCGAGGTGACGCGCGTCGAGGTGCACCTGAGCGACGAGAATGCCCTCAAGGCCGCCGACGCCGACAAGCGTTGCGCCATGGAGGCGCGCTTGGCCAACCACCAGCCGCTGGCGGTCACGCACCACGCGGCGACGCAGGACGAGGCCTTCCGCGGCGCCGCGGCCAAGTTGAAGCGCCTGCTGGAGAGCACGCTCGGGCGGCTCCTGGACACCACGCGGCGCGACCGCGAAACGATCCGCAAGGACGCCGACACGATTCCCGAATAGGCGCCCTCAGGCGGACGGCGCCGGCACCGCCGCCGGAGCGGGCGCCGGCACCTCGCCCCAGTCGCTGCCGAAGCCCAGCCGCGCGGGCGACACGTACTGCGCACGGTAGGCTTCGAAGGGCAAGGTGTCGGCGGCCTCGATGCGCCTTTGCTCCTCCAGCGACTGCCGCGCCAGCGCCTCGAAGCGCGCCTGCAGCGCGGCGTCGAAAGGCAGCGCCAGCAGCGCGTCCTGCGCCAGCAGCGAGCGCGCGTTGACGAAGTCGGTGAACGAGTCGTCGAACTCGTTCTGGATCGACGCCAGCACGCGCGCCGAGGGCAGGCCCTGCGGCTGGCGCAGGCCCTCCTGCGCCCTGCGCACCGCGTCGGCATGGGCGCTGCCGCCGTGCGACGCGTCGAGCGCGGCGGCGATGGGCAGGCACTGGTCCAGCAGCTCCGCACCCCAGTCGGCCAGCGCCACCGGGCGGCCGCCGCGCTCCAGCAGCAGGCCCGGCTCGCGCCCGCGCGCGGCGGTGCGGTGCTGGTTGCGCGCCAGCGCGGCGATTTCCTGCGGCGTGTCGGGCGGGCTGTCCGAGAGCAGGCAGTGCAGCAGGAACACGTCGAGGAAGCGCATCGTCGGCGCGGCGATGCCGACCGACTCGAACGGGTCGAGGTCCATCAGCCGCACCTCGACGTACTCGACGCCGCGCTCGCGCAGCGCGTGCAGCGGCCGCTCGCCGGGGTAGATCACGCGCTTGGGGCGGATGGTGCCGTAGAACTCGTTCTCGATCTGCAGCAGGCTGGTGGCGAGCTGGTTGTAGTCGCCGCCGGGGTTGCGGATGCCGATCGCCTCGTAGGCCGGCCAGGGCTTGGTCAGCGCCTCCTGCAGCGAGGCGGCGTAGCCGTCGAGGCTGTTGTAGCTCACGGCCAGCGTGGACTGCGCCTCGCTCTGGTAGCCCAGCGGCCCCATGCGCAGCGAGGTGGCGTGCGGCAGGTACATCGAGCCGCGCGCGCCCAGCGGCTCGAGCGCGTGCGCCCGTCCGGCGACGAAGCTGGAGCACAGCGCGGGCGACGCGCCGAACAGGTAGAGCAGCAGGAAAGCGTGGCGGCGGAAGTTGCGGATCAGCGCGAAATACTGCTCGCTGCTCACCCCCGGCAGCGACCAGTTGTAGTGGATGCCCGAGATGGTCTGCATGCGCCGCCCGTAGCGGTGCGACAGCCCGATGCGGTAGACGCTCTTGGCGCGCCCGACGTTGGAGGTGCCGTATACCCCGATCGGGATGGTCTCGTCGGCCGGCAGCCCGCACGGCATGCTCGACGCCCACAGCATCTCCTCGTCGCACTGCGCCTTGAGCACCCGCTGGACGGCCTGGTGGATCTGCGTGAGCTCGTCGAGGGTCGCCTCGACGCCGCGGTGCGCGCCGGTGACGATCTCGACCTGCGACTCGCTGAAGTCGGTGGTGATGTGCGGGTGGGTGAGCGCCGCGCCGAGCGCCGCCGGGTGCGGCGTCAGCGCCAGCGCGCCGCCGGGCAAGGCGCGCAGGCCTTCGCGCTCGATGCCGCGGCGCATGCCCGCGAAGCGCGCGGGCGAGAGGGCGTCGATGCGCTCCTGCAGAGAAGTCATGTTGTTCTGGCGGTTCGGTCGTTGTGGAGCGGAAGTTAGCATGCCCGCGCCGAGCGCGTCGGCGCCGGCCTTTGGGCGCTGCGCCACTCGCGTTGCCGGCGTGTCGCCGCTATTTTTTTCATAGCTACCCGTGCCCGTCGGGCTTGCGCGGGCAGCGGTTTTCGCTTCAAGCCAGCACGCGCCGGAGCCAATGGCCCAGGTCGGCGATTTCCTCCAGGCAGACCGAGTGCTCCATCGGGTAGCTGTGCCACTCGACCTGGTAGCCGAGCGCGGCGAGCGCGTCGCGCGAGGCAATGGCGCGCGCGATCGGCACCACGCCGTCGCGCTGGCCGTGCGCCAGGAAGATCGGCACGTCGCGGTTGCCTTGGCTCGCCTCGGCGGCCGTGGTGGCGGCCAGCGGCAGGTAGCCCGACAGCCCGACGATGCCGCCCAGGCGCTCGGCGTGGCGCAGCCCGGTCATCAGCGCCATGGCGCAGCCCTGCGAGAAGCCGGCGACCACGATGCGCGCCGTCGGAATGCCACGCGCCTTCTCGCGCTCGATCAGGCCCTCGATGGCGTCGCGCGAGCGGCGCAGGCCGGCCTCGTCCTCGCGCTGCACCAGGTTGGCGCCGAGGATGTCGTACCAGGCGGGCATCGGGTAGCCGCCGTTGACCGTCACCGGCATCACCGGCGCATTGGGAAACACGAAGCGCACCGGGCCGACGCCGGCCAGGTCGAGCTGGTCGCAGATCGGCACGAAGTCGCGGCCGTCGGCGCCCAGGCCGTGCAGCACGATGAGGGCGGCGCCCGGGTTGGGGCCGGTTTCGATTTCGATGGGGTCGAGGGACATAAAAAGCAGGGAAGTGATGGTGGTGGTCTGGCGGAAAGCGACGGATGACAAGGCAGGGACGCGGCCGCGCCGCGGCGGCGCGCAGCCGAGGGACGGATTTTGACGCCGCGCCGGACCGGCGTGCCGACAAGGCGGCAGCGGCTGACATCCGGCGCGCTCGGCACGTCGCAACATCGGGCCTCCTGCGTTGGCGCCGCGGCGCTGCAGCGCCGGCGCGCTTCCGCATCCGCCCTTCCGCCCTTCCGTCAGCATCCACACACATGTCCTCCAAGTCCCGGGAATCGTCCAGCAGCAGCAGCGGCGAAGCCGCGGCCCCGCTCGTGAAGGCCAAATTCAGCGGCGTCGTTCTGGTGTGCGGCGAATGCGAGAAGCGCGGCAGCGGGCCGTCGAAGCTGCGCGCCAAGGACGTGCGCAAGACGCTCAAGAAGCAGCTCGGCCCGGCGCGCCACGTGCTGCGCGTGCTGCAGTCGTCGTGCCTCGGCCTGTGCCCGAAGAAGGCGATCGCGCTGGCCGCCGCCGCGCCGGGCGCCGCGCTGGTCGCGGCCGAGGTGAAAACCGAAGCCGATGCCGCCGCCTTCGCAGCCGTCCTCGCCCGGCCGGCGCGGTAGCGGCTTCGGCCCGCCGCGCTGCGCCCTGCGCGACCGTCGCGCGGCCGGGCCGCCGTCAGAATGTCGCCGGCCCTCACATCACACCCGCTCCAGGAGACATCCCATGCCCATGCCCACCCTCTGCGGCTTTGCCGCCAGCAACTACTACAACAAGGCCAAGCTCGCGCTGCTCGAAAAGGAGGTTCCCTTCCAGGAGGAGCTGGCCTGGCTCGACCAGGTCGACCTGGCCGCGTCGCCGCTCGGCAAGGTGCCCTACCTCCGGACCGAGCAGGGCACGCTGAGCGAGTCGGCGGTCATCTGCGACTACATCGAGGCGGCGTACCCGCAGCGCCCGCTGCTGCCCGCCGAGCCGTTCGCCGCCGCCAAGGTGCGCGAGCTGCTGCTCTACCTGGAACTGCACCTGGAGCTGGTGGCGCGCAATCTCTACCCCGAGGCCTTCTTCGGCGGCAAGGTGAGCGACGCGACCAAGCAGAAGACCGCCGCGCAGCTGGAGAAGAACATCGCCGCCTTCGCCAAGCTGGCGTGCCTCGATGCGTCGCCAGCGCCCTTCATCGCCGGCGACGCCTTCACGCTGGCCGACTGCGCGGCCATCGTGCATTTGCCGCTCGTGAGCAATGCCAGCAAGATCATCTACGGCCGCGACCTGCTGGCCGAGCGCATTCCCGCCGCGCGCGACTACCTCAAGCGCATGGGCGAGCGGCCGCACGTGCAGGCCGTCAACGCCGAGCGCAAGCGCAACACCGAGCTGATGATCCAGCGCTACGCCGCCAAGGCCGCCCAAGCCGCCCAAGCCGCCAGCTGATCCTGCCCGGCGCGGCGGCGGGTGCATCTGCAGGCGCCGCCGCGGCCCGGCGGCTGCGCGTCCGGCCGCCGCCGCGCTCCTGTCCGGGTGGCGCTCTCAGCCGAACTTCGGCGCGCGGCGAGCGCGCAGCGAGGCGACGCCCTCCTGCACGTCCGGGCCGGCGAAGTCCAGGAATTCGAGCGCCAGCGAGGTGTCGAAGGCCGGGCCGGCCTGGCGCAGCCAATTGTTGAGCGCGTACTTGGTCGAGCGCAGGGCGCTGCGGCTGCCGGCGGCGAGCCGGTCGGCCACCTCGTAGGCGCGCGGCAGCAGCTCGGCCTCGTCCACCGCCAGCGACACCAGCCCGATGCGCTCGGCCTCCTCGCCGCTCACCGGCTCGCACAGCAGCAGGTGGTACTTGGCCTTGGCCATGCCGCACAAAAGCGGCCAGACGATGGCCGCGTGGTCGCCCGCCGCCACACCCAGGCGCGTGTGGCCGTCGACGATCTTCGCGCCCTTGCTGGCGATGGAGATGTCGGCCAGCAGCCCTGCCACCAGCCCGGCGCCCACGGCCGGGCCGTGCATGGCGCTGACGATCGGCGTGTCGCAGTTGACCAGGTTGTAGACCAGGTCGCGCGCCTCGCGCCAGACGCGCATGCGGGTCATGTGGTCGCGCGCCATGTCCTCGACCAGCGCCAGGTCGCCGCCGCCCGAGAAGCCCATGCCCTCGCCGCGCAGCACGGCGCAGCGCACCGTGTCGTCGGCCGACACGTCGCGCCAGATCTGCGCGAGCTCGCGGTGGCCGTCGTGGCCGGCGGTGGGCAGCTTGCCGTTGCCGGCGCGCATCTGGATGTCGAGCACGGCATCGCCCGCGCCGCGGCGCGTGATGGCGAGGGTCTGGTAGTGGGCGTAGTCCATGGGATTTCCTTGTTGCTATGGTTTCGATAGCTGCCGGCGCAATTGCGACGGGCGCTGTGGCCTGTTTTGGCTGGAATTCGCGGCCCTGGCCCGCGTGCGGACGCGACCGCGCCGCCGGTGGCGCGCACAGTATCGCGCGACGGACGGCGACGGACCGCGCGCCTCAAGGAACTCCCTGAGCGCCGGCGGCGGCGCGCCGGCTACGATGACCCGTCGGCTGGTCGGCTGGTCGGCTGGTCGGCTGGTCGGCTGGCGAGTCGGGTCGCAAGTCGTGGCTCCGCGTCCCGGTCCCGTTCCTTGTTCCTGTTCCCGTTCCGTTCTCGTCCGCCCAGGAGGCCGCATGCCCTTTCGCACTCCATCCTTCCTCGCCGCCCTCGCCTCGCGCACCCGCCCCATGCTGGCGGGGCTGGCCGCCGTCGCCGCGCTCGCCGCCGTGTCGGGCTGCGCCGGCCTGGCGCCCGGCGCGGGCACGGTCGCCGGCCAGCGCCAGCTGATGCTGGTCGCCAACGACGAGAAGCAGAGCTGGGACGACGCCGGCCGGGCGCAGCTCGGCGCGCCCGGGCGCGACACCGTGCAGGTGCTCGACATCGGCAGCGACCCGCTCGCGCCCAGGATGCTCGGCACGCTGCCGATGCCCAACACCATCGCCGGGCCGCCAACCAACCTGGCGATCACGCCCGACGAGAAGCTCGCGCTGGTCGCCAACTCGCTCAACGTGGTCGAGGAAGGCGGCGCGCGCAAGGCGGTGCCCGACAACCGCCTGTTCGTGATCGACCTGAGCGCCACGCCGCCGAAGTTGATCGACACCCTCGCCGTCGGCAAGCAGCCCTCGGGCCTCTCGATCAACCGCGCCGGCACGCTGGCGCTGGTGGCCAACCGCGCCGACAACTCGGTCGGCGTGCTGCGCATCGCGGGGCAGAAGGTCACGCTGATCGACACCGTGCCGGTGGGCGAGTCGGTCGCGCACGTGCGCTTCACGCCCGACGGCCGGCGCGCCGTCGCGGTCAAGTTCCCGAGCCACAAGATCGCGCTGCTCGACGTGGCGGGCGAGAAGGTCACGTACAACGCCAAGCTCGACATGACGTCGGGCCTGTGGCCCTACAACGTCGACGTGACGCCCGACGGCAAACTGGCGCTGGTCGCCGACAACGGCAACGCCGGCGCCGCCGACGGGCAGGTGGACACCGTGAGCGTGGTCGACCTCGAAGCGGTGCCGCCGCGCGTCGTCGACAAGGTGGTGGTCGGCGACGCGCCCGAGGGCCTGGCCGTGAGCCCGACCGGCCGGCTCGCGGTGGCGGTGCTGCTGCGCGGCAGCAACTCGGCGAAGGACGCGTTCTACTACCACCGCAACGGCTCGGTGGTGGCGCTCAGGATCGACGGCAGGAAGGTCACGCGCGGCAACGAGGTCGAGGTGCGCGGCCTGCCCGAGGGCGCGGTGTGGAGCGCCGACGGCAAGTACCTCTACGTCGGCAACTTCATCGACCGGGACATCACCATCCTGCGGGTGGAGGGCGACACGCTGGTCGACACCGGCAAGTCGTTCGGCCTGGCCGGGCATCCGGCGGCGATGCGCGGGCGGCTGACGCATTGAATAGAGGCGGGCCTGGTGCCACGGTCCCGGCGTCCGCGCGGTACCGCCCCGCCGCCCCGTGCCCCCGTCGCCCGCCGCCCCGTTGCCCCGTTGCCCTGCTAGCATTCCGATAGCGTCGGACGCAGGCCGCACGCGCGCCAGGGTCGAATCCGGCTCCTAAAATAGGGCGATGCCTCCACCCTCTCCCACCCCCGCCCTGATGCTCCAGCGCGGCTTCGCCTGCATCGCCATCGGCGCGGCGGTGCTGCTCGCGCCCCTGTTCCTGAAGACGCCGGCGTACCGCGACATGGTCGGCGGCGCCTGGCTCGTCGGCTGGTTCGCCATCGTGCTGGGCGTCGCGCTGGTGGTGGTGGCCCTGGTGCGGCGCGCCCGGCAGGGCCGGGGCCGCCGGTGAGGGCGCCGCAGCCGGTGCGCGTGGCCGACCGGCACCGCTTCGACACTTTGATCGACGCGCGCACGCCGGCCGAGTTCGCCATCGACCACATCCCCGGCGCCCTCAACTGCCCGGTGCTCGACGACGACGAGCGCCGCGTCGTCGGCACGCTCTACAAGCAGCAGGGCGCGTTCGAGGCGCGGCGCGTCGGCGGCGCGATGGTCGCGGCCAACCTGGCGCGGCACCTGCGCGAGCAGTTCGCCGACCGGCCGGCCGGCTGGAAGCCGCTGGTCTACTGCTGGCGCGGCGGGCTGCGCAGCGGCTCGATGGTGGCGTGGCTGCGCCTGGTCGGCTGGGACGCGCAGCAGCTCGCCGGCGGCTACAAGAGCTGGCGGCGCCACGTCATCGACCGGATCGAGACGCTGTGCCCCGCGCTCGACCTGCGCATCGTGGTCGGCGCCACCGGCAGCGCCAAGACGCGCGTGCTGCAGGCCATGGCCGCGCAGGGCCACCAGGTGATGGACCTGGAGGCGTTCGCCGCGCACAAGGGCTCGCTGCTGGGCGCGCTGCCGGGCGTGGCGCAGCCCTCGCAGACCGCCTTCGAGACGCGCATCGCCGAGGTGCTCGACGCCATCGACCCGGCCCGGCCGCTGTTCGTCGAGGGCGAGAGCCGCCGGATCGGCCGCCTCACGCTGCCGCAGCCGCTCATCGAGCGCATGCGCGACAGCGCCTGCATCGAGATCGACGCCACGCCCGAAGCGCGGCTGGCCTACCTGCTGCGCGACTACGCCTACCTGGGCGACGACCCGCAGGCACTGGCTCAGCAGCTCGGGCGGCTGAAGGAACTGCACGGCAAGGCGGTGATCGGCCGCTGGCAGCAGTGGGCCGAAGGCGGCGAGCTGCCCGCGCTGTTCGCCGAGCTGACGGCGCTGCACTACGACCCGGCGTATGCGCGCTCGCAGGGCACGCACTTCGCGCGCTGGAGCGAGCGCCGGGCGGTGGCGGCCGACGACCTGTCGGACGCGGGCATCGACGCGCTGGCGCGGCAGGTGGCGGCGCGGGCCTGAGCGCTGGCGCGGCACGCCGGCGCCACGACGTCGAGCGCCGCTTTCGGTGCGCCGTCATGCTTCGAACCCGCCAGGCGCGCTGACGCGAGTCGCCCAGGCCGCGACGTGGCGCCACAACCCGGTGCGGTCTCCCACAGCGTCAGTAGCCGCCCGCCTATGGCGTCGCGCCGCCGGCGCGCCACCGTGGAGCCCCGCCCTAGAACACTCCAGAGAACGAAAACCCTCATGAGCATGCCGCGCCCGACGACGATCCCCGATGCCGGCGTCCCGGCCGAGCGCGAGCGCTGGTGGGCCAAGCTCGGTCCGGGCCTCATCACCGGCGCGGCGGACGACGACCCGAGCGGCATCGCCACCTATACGCAGGCCGGCGCCCAGCTCGGCTACGGCGTCGGCTGGACGCTGCTCGTGACCTACCCGCTGATGGTCGGCATCCAGCTCGCCAGCGCGCGCATCGGGCGCGTCACCGGCAAGGGGCTCACCGAAACCTTCGCGCGCTTCTGCCCGCGCTGGCTGGTGGCCTCGCTGGTGGCGCTGCTGGTGGTGGCCAACGTCATCAACCTCGGCGCCGACCTGAACGCGATGGGCGCCGCAGCCGCGATGGTGCTGCCCGGCCATGGCGCGTGGTACGCGGCGGGCTTCGGCGCCGTGTCGCTGCTGCTGCAGGTGTTTTTGCCCTACGAGCGCTATGTGCGCGTCCTGAAATGGCTGACGCTGTCGCTGTTCGCGTATGTCGGCGTGGTGTTCGCCGCCCATGTGGACTGGGGCGCGGCGCTCAAGGGCACGGTGGCGCCGTCGCTCCAGTGGGACCGGCACTACGTGACGACCATCGTCGCCATCCTGGGCACCACCATCAGCCCCTACCTGTTCTTCTGGCAGGCGATGCAGGAGGTCGAGGAGATCAAGCGCGTGCCCCAGGACCACGCCCTGCGCATCGCGCCCGAACAGGCGCGCCGCCAGCTGCGGCGCCTGCGGCTCGACACGGTGGCGGGCATGGGGTTTTCCAACGCGATCGCCTACTTCATGATCCTCGCGGCCGCGGCGACGCTGCACGCGCACGGCATCACCGACGTCCAGACCACGCAGCAGGCCGCGACGGCACTGCGTCCGGTGGCCGGCGAGGCGGCGTTCCTGCTGTTCGCGCTGGGCGTGATCGGCACCGGCCTGCTGGCGCTGCCGGTGCTGGCCGGCTCGGCGGCCGACGCGGTGGCGAGCTATTTCCACCTGCGCAAGGGGCTCAGCCTGCCGCTGGCCAAGGCGCGCAGCTTCTACG
This sequence comes from uncultured beta proteobacterium, assembly GCA_963847265.1. Taxonomy (GTDB): domain Bacteria; phylum Pseudomonadota; class Gammaproteobacteria; order Burkholderiales; family Burkholderiaceae_C; genus Variovorax. Next base: position 166,827 of record CAWJZE010000001.1, read on the forward strand.
CCATCCTGGCCGCCGCGATGGCGATCGGCCTGGGCATCAGCCTGTCGGAGCTGAACCCGATCTCGGCGCTGTACTGGTCGGCCGTCATCAACGCGGTGATCTCGGTGCCGGTGATGGTGGCGGTCATGATCGCGTCGTCCAGCCAGAAGGTGATGGGCCGCATGGTGCTGCCGCTGCCCTGGAAGGTGCTCGGCTGGCTCGCCACCGCGGCCATGGCGGCCGCCTCGCTCGCGCTGCTGGCGGTATCGGTCGGCGGCTGAAGCGGACGGTGGCGCGAAGCCGGCTCAGGTCACCGGCGCCGGATTGAACAGCACCAGCGCGTTGTGCAGCTTCCAGTGCTCGGCCCAGGTTTTCTTGCGGCCGCTGGCCACGTCGAGCATCAGGTGGAACAGCTCCCAGCCGACCTGCTCGATCGTCTTTTCCCCGGTGGCGATGGTGCCGGCGTTCACGTCCATCAGGTCGTGCCAGCGGCGCGCCAGGTCGCTGCGCGTCGCGACCTTGATGACCGGCACCTGGGCCAGGCCGTAGGGCGTGCCGCGCCCGGTGGTGAACACGTGCAGGTTCATGCCCGCGGCGAGCTGCAGGGTGCCGCAGATGAAGTCGCTGGCGGGCGTCGCCGCATAGATCAGGCCCTTCTGCCGGGCCTTCTCGCCGGGCGGGATCACGCCGCTGATGGGCGACTTGCCGCTCTTGACGATCGAGCCCATCGCCTTCTCGACGATGTTCGAGAGGCCGCCCTTCTTGTTGCCGGGCGTGGTGTTGGCGCTGCGGTCGACGCGGCCCTTGTCCAGGTAGGCGTCGTACCAGGCCATCTCCCGGACCATGGCGGCGGCCACCTCGGGTGTCGTGGCCCGGGCGGTGAGCTGGTCGATGCCGTCCCGGACCTCGGTCACCTCCGAGAACATCACGGTCGCGCCGGCGCGCACCAGCAGGTCGGTGCAGAAGCCCACGGCAGGATTGGCGGTGACGCCGGAGAAGGCATCGCTGCCGCCGCACTGCACGCCCACCACGAGCTCGCTCGCGGGCACGGTCTCGCGCCGGCGCGCGTTCAGGCGCTCCAGGTGCTCCTCGGCCTGGCGCAGGATCGAGTCGATCATCGACATGAAGCCGACGTGCGCGCCGTCCTGCAGGCACACCACGTCGAGTTTCGGCTCGGCGGTGGCGCCGATGTCGGCCACGTTGCGCTCGTCGATCAGCGGGATGGTGCCGGGCGGCAGCAGGCGCTCGGGCTGCAGCTTCTCGCAGCCCAGGCTGATCACCATCACCTCGCCGCCGAAGTTCGGGTTGAGGCTGATGTTGCGCAGCGTGCGGATCGGGATGGCGGCGTCGGGCGCGTCGATGGCGACGCCGCAGCCGTACGTGTGTTCGAGCGCCACCACGTCGTCGACGTGGGGGTACTTCGGCAGCAGCTCGGCCTTGATGCGCGCCACCGCGAAGCCGGTCACGCCGGCCACGCACTGCACGGTCTGGGTGATGGCCAGGATGTTGCGCGTGCCGACCGAGCCGTCCGGGTTGCGGTAGCCCTCGAAGGTGTAGCCCTCCAGCGGCGCCTGGAGCGGCGGCCTGACGGTGGCGACGGGCAGGCCTTCGAGCTCGCGCGCGGCGGGCATCCGCAGGAGCCGCTCGTGCACCCAGCTGCCGGCGGGGATCGCCTTGAGCGCGTAGCCGATCGTGACGCCGTAGCGGCGGATGTCGCCGCCCTCGGGAATGTCTTGCAGCGCCACCTTGTGCGCCTGCGGCACCTTCTCGACCAGCGTCAGGCCCGAAGGGAAGACGGTGCCCGCCGGCAGGCCGCCGTCGTTGGCCACGATCGCGACGTTGTCGCTTTCGTGCATCGTGATGTACAGGGGGGCCATTGAATTCAGCTCGATGTCGGTTTCGTTCATGGGGAGTGCTCCGGTCCGGTTGCGTTCAGGCGTGCCTGAGCTCGATGCGCCTGATGTCCTTCACGATCACCAGGTAAGCCACCACGGTGACCAGCGCATTGAGGCCCACGAACACCAGGGCACCGTTGAAGGAGCCCGTCGCGGCGATGATGTAGCCGATGACGATGGGCGTCACGATGCCGGCGACGTTGCCGAACATGTTGAAGATGCTGCCGGCCAGGCCGATGACTTCCTTGGGGGCGGTGTCGGCGATCACGGCCCAGCCCAGCGCGCCCACGCCCTTGCCGAAGAAGGCCAGCGCCATGAGGCCGACCACCAGGTATTCGTTCTGCACGTAGTTGCAGAGGATCAGGCTCACCGACAGCAGCATGCCGGCCACGATCGGCGTCTTGCGCGCCGCGGTCAACGACCAGCCCCTCCTGAGCAGGCGGTCCGAAATGACGCCGCCCAGAATGCCTCCGGCAAAGCCGCACAGCGCCGGCAGCGACACCATGAAGCCCGCCTTCAGGATCGTCATGTGCTTTTCCTGCACGAGGTACACGGGAAACCACGTCAGAAAGAAGTAGGTCAGCACGTTGATCGAGAACTGGCCGATGTACACGCCCAGCAGCATCCGGCTCGAAAGCAGCTGCCTGAGATAGAAGCCGGTGGAGCCCTTGGGCAGCGCGGCGGCTGCCTCGTTGCCCTGCAGGTGGCTTCTTTCGCCCATGTGGATCAGGCCGCCTCCGGCACCGATGTGCTCCAGCTCGGCCGCATTCACCGCGGGGTGCCTGGCCGGGCTGTACACCAGCTTCAGCCACAGGGCCGCCAGCACGATGCTCAGGACGCCCAGGAAGATGTAGACGTAGTGCCAGCCCAGCCAGTGCGTCACCGCCGCCATCAGGGGCGTGAACACCACCGCCGCGAAGTACTGCGCCGAGTTGAAGATGGCCGAGGCGGTCCCGCGCTCCTGGGTGGGGAACCACCCCGCCACGACCTTGGCGTTGGCCGGGAAGGCCGGCGACTCCGCCAGGCCCACCATGAAGCGAAGCACGAACAGGGTGGTCACCGCCGCGGCGGCGCTGGTGACGACGCCGATCGACGCCTGCAGCAACGTGAACAGGGACCAGAAGAAAATGCTGGCCGCGTACACGCGCCGCGCGCCGAACCTGTCGAGCAGCCAGCCGCCCGGCAGCTGCGCCAGCACGTAGGCCCAGCTGAAGGCCGAGAAAATGTAGCCGAGTTGGACGGCGCCGAAGCCGAACTCGGTGCGCATCGCCGGGCCGGTGATCGACAGCGTTGCACGGTCGGCGTAATTCACCGTGGTGACGATGAAGATCATCAGCAGCACCCAGTAGCGCACGCGCGTGGGCCTGGACGCCGATACGGCTGCCTGCGCAGGAATCGCATTCGAGCGACCGATGTCGAGTGCTTGAGCCATGTGTCTTCTCCGAGGCGATCGGGGTCGCCTGCTCTCGTGATGGGAGCCCGTGCCGGAGACCGCAGTCTTCCTGGCGCAGGAAGGAACGGAGACTCAGTACGAGCCTGTGGCCGCGGGCGCCGGGCGCGCGCGCATCTTCGCCATCACCTGCTGCGCGCCGGCGGCCATGAGCCGCGCATCGGAGCTGACGGTGACGAACTGGAAGCCCCGGGCGATGCGCGCGAGCGCCCCCTCGGGGCTGCCGTTGTGGATGCCCGCGACCACCCCGTGCGCCTGGGCGCGCGCCAGGATGTGGTCGATGGCCTCCTGCGCCTTCGGGTCCACGTCGTCGAACACCGGCCGGCAGCCCAGCGCCAGCGACAGGTCCGACGGGCCGATGTAGATCGCGTCCAGCCCCTCGACCGAGAGGATGTCGTCCAGGTTGTCGAGCGCCTTGGCCGTCTCGATCATGGCGAAGGTGACGATGGTGTCGTTGGCGTGCCGCGCATAGTCGGCGCCCGCGTAGAGGAGCGCGCGCACCGGCCCGAAGCTGCGCGTGCCGCGCGGCGCGTAGTGGGTGTACGCCACCAGCTTCTGCGCGTCCTCGCGCGTGTTGACCATCGGGCAGATCACGCCGTAGGCGCCCGCGTCGAGCGTCTTCATCAGGATGCCGGGCTCCAGCCACGGCACGCGCACCACCGGCACGGTGTCGGTGGTCGAGATCGCCTGCAGCATGGGGATCATGGCCTGGTAGTCGACCACGCCGTGCTGCAGGTCGATGGTGAGCGCGTCCCAGCCCTGGTGGGCCATGGTCTCGGCGGAAAAGCTGTCGGGGATGGCAAGCCAGCCGTTGACGGCGGCGCCACCCGACTTCCACAGCGTGCGAAGGCGGTTTTCTCTCATGGTCGAATCTCCGGTTCAGTACAGGAAGAAAGAAGAAGGCCAGCGCGGCGAGCCGTCCGCTGGCAAGGCAATGATGCGGCACCGGCCACCGGCCGGTGCCGGCGATGCGGGTGTCCGCCCAGGACGGGCCGCGTTGCGTTCGGGTGCGACTGGGGCCATGTGCTCTCCGCGGTTCAGGCTCTTCGGTCAGCCGCGGTAGAGCGCGACCGGCGAGCCGGCCACGCCGGGCTCGATGGCGAACACGCCGCCGGCCCGCGGCGTCGCATCCAGCTGCTGCTGCGTGAAGTTCTCGCGCAGCGAGGTCACGTAGAGCGTTTTCAGGTCCGGGCCGCCGAAGCAGGGCATCGTCGGATGCGTCACCGGCAGCTCGATCCAGGCGATCAGCTCGCCCTCGGGACTGAAGCGGTTGATGCGCCCGGCCGATATGCCGCAGCTCCAGTAGCAGCCCTCGGCGTCGGTCGCGGCGCCGTCGGGGCGGCCCCAGCCGGGCTGCATCCGGACGAAGACTTCGCGCGCGCCGATGGCGCCCGTCGCCGGGTCGTGCGCATGGCGCCAGATCACGCCGCCGCGCGAGTCGGAGTGGTAGAGGGTGCGGCCGTCGGGGCTCCAGGCGAGCCCGTTCGAGACCTTCACGCCGCCCGCCATGCGCGTGCAGCGGTGGTCGGGCGCGAGCCGGTACAGGCCGCCGACCGGCGCCTTCTCGGGCCGGTCGTCCATCGTGCCGGCCCAGAAGCTGCCGTCGGGCGCGACCTTGCCGTCGTTGAGGCGGTTGGTCGGCATCTCGGGCTCGGGATGCGCGACGAAAGTGAGTGCGCCGGTGTCCGGATCGAACAGGTGGAACCCGCTGCGCAAGGCCGCCACCAGGCCGCCACCTTCGCGCAGGCCGATGCTGCCGACCTCGGACGGCAGCCTCCAGCTGCGTCGCGCCCCGCTCGCCGGAACCCAGCGATGGACCGCCGGCGCCAGGATGTCGACCCAGTAGAGCGCCTGCTCGGCGGCCGACCACACCGGCGACTCGCCGACGGTGTTCCTCGCGTCGACGACGCAGTGCACAGGGACATCGAGCCGTGCGGCCATGTTCTCTCGTCCCATCAGCCCCGCCCGGGACGCCGCTCGGGCGGCGTGTAGTCCATGGACGCGAAGGCGCCGCCCTGGAAGCGCTGCGCGACGGCGTCCAGCGGATTGGGCTGCGCGAGGATCTCGCCGGCCCAGTGCTCGGCGTTCTGCACCGGCCGGTAGCCGATCCCGTTGCCTTCCTCCAGGTCGTAGTAGCTGCGCGTGTTGGCGGAAATGCCCCAGACGGCGGCATACCCGACGTTCTCCGCCTTGATCGAGCGCATCACCAGCTGCACCAGGTCGTCGGTGCCCATCCAGGTGCTGAGCTGCCGGAAGTTCTCCGGCGGCCGGCCCATGGCGGTGCCGATGCGCAGCGACACGCCCTCGATGCCGTGCTTGTCCCAGTACATCCGCGCCATCGCCTCGCCCCACACCTTCGACAGGCCGTAGAAGCCGTCGGGGCGGAAGTCGGCGTCGAGCCTGAGTCTGCTGTCCGTGGCGTGCATGCCGAAGGCGTGGTTCGAGCTCGCGAACACCACGCGCCGCACGCCGTGGCGGCGGGCGCCTTCATAGACCTCGTACAGGCCGCGCAGGTTGTTCTCGATGATCTCCGGCAGCGGCCGCTCGACGCTCGTGCCCGCCATGTGCACCAGCACGTCCACGCCGGCGAGCAGCCGGTCGACGACGGCCGGCTCGCGCAGGTCGCCGTGCATCACGTCCTCGCCCGGGTGCAGAGGTTCGAGCGGCTGGCTTCCGCCGGCCGAGCGCAGGTCCACGCCCCGCTTCTGCAGTTCGACGCGCAGGATGCGACCGACATTGCCGCCCGCGCCGCTCAATGCGACCTTGGTCATCGGGAAATCCTTTCAAAAATCTTGGTCAGCCGCAGCGGCCGGCCGTCGGCTGCCGCGAAGGGAAGAGGAGCGCTTCGGCCTTTCCTGACCGATGGCGCCCGGGGGTGATTCAGCACCGTCTCACTTCGCCGCCACGACGGTCAGCGGCTGCAGACGCTGGCTGGCGCTGCGGTCGCTGTTGGTCGCAAGCACGCACACCACCACGGCCGCCACGAGGTCGAGCACCGCCAGCGCGACGAACAGCGGGCTGTAGCCGACCTGGGTGACCAGCACGCCGAACAGTGCCGTGAACGCCGCCGCGCCGAGGTACCCCGCCATGCCGCCCATGCCCGTCGCGGTGGCCACTTCGTTCTTGCCGAACATGTCCGACGTGACGGCATACAGGGCCCCGGACAGGGTCTGGTGGGCGAAGCCGCCGACGCACAGCAGCGCGATCGCCGTGTAGGGGCTGGCGACCAGCCCGACGCACGCCGGCCCGATCATGCACACGGCGCCGAAGACGAAGACCATCTTGCGCGAGGTGAAGAGCGACACCTTGCAGTACTTGTGGAACAGCGGGCTGAGGTAGCCGCCGAGCACGCAGCCGATGTCCGCGGCCAGGAACGGCATCCAGGCGAACATGGCGACTTCCTTCAGGTTCATGTGCCGCTCGGTCATCATGTAGAGCGGAATCCAGGCATTGAAGGTCTGCCAGGCGGGCTCGGAAAGCATGCGCGGGATGCCGATGGCCCAGAAGCTGCGGCTGCGGATGATCTGGGTCCACGAGGCCTTGGCCGCGCCCGCCTCGCTGTACTTCGCTTCCTGGCCCGAGAGGATGTAATCGCGTTCGGCGTCGCCCAGCAGTTTCTGGTCGCGCGGGTGCCGGTACAGCAGCATCCAGAGCACGCTCCAGACGATGCCCAGCACGCCGACGATCACGAAGCCCCATTGCCATCCTCCATGCAGCAGGGCCCAGACCACCAGCGGCGGCGCGAGCAGCGCTCCGAGCGACGAGCCGATGTTGAACCAGCCGATCGCCACCGAGCGCTCCTTGGCCGGAAACCATTCGGTCGTCGCCTTGACGCCGGCCGGGATGCCGGCGGCTTCGGTGAGCCCGAGCAGGCCTCGGAAGAAGGCCAGGCTCTGCCATCCCGTGGACCATGCCGCGGCGGCGCAGGCCAGCGACCACGCCAGCGCAAAGCCGGCGAAGCCGATCTTGGTGCCGATGGTGTCGAGCAGGTAGCCCGCGACCGGCTGCATGAACGCATAGCAGAGCTGCCAAGCGACGATGACATGCGAGTACTGCTCGACGCTGATGTTCAGATCCTTCATCAGCGTCGGCGCGGCGACCGACAGCGTGTTGCGCGCGAGATAGTTGATGACGAGCCCGGCCGTGACCAGGCTGACCATCCACCACCGAATGCCTTTGATCTTCATTGCGCTTGTCTCCAGAGGGGTAAGGGGTGCTCGCCGAGGCTGGAACGTCGTGTCTTCGCCTTCCAGTCCAAGTTGTAAGTTGTCCTACAACTTGACGGAGTATCTTTTACAGTTCTCTTGGAAATAACCGGGTTTACCCTAGTTTCTCTGATTATTTTGAAGAGAGAAGCTTTTTCTACTTAATTTTGATGTCTGATGTCATACAACAACTGTATCTTTAGCCCACCCGCTTCTGCCACACGGGTCCCCTCCGTCCGTGTAACGTGACCTTGACGGTGCGGTCCGCGCCTGCCAGGCAGGCACAGGTAAAGCTACTGTTCCAAACGACCTATCATCCGAAGATGTCCGATATGCCAAACACTCCTTCGGAGAGGCGCATGGAGGCCGAGCCGGTCCCTCTGGCGCCCGTCAGCCGCATCGGCAGGCAGGGCAAGGGCCTCGCGCACGAACTGGTCGCCGCGTTCAGTGACAAGCTGCGCAACGGCGCCATCAAGCCGGGAGAAAGGCTTCCGACCGAGTCCGAGCTCATGCAAAGCTTCGGCGTGAGCCGCGGCGTGGTCCGCGAAGCCCTGTCCCGCCTGGGCGCCGCGGGGCTGGTCCAGACGCTGCACGGCGTCGGCACCTTTGCCCTGGAGCCCCAGAGCGAGAGCCGCTTCCACATCGACGCGCCCTCCCCGGACGGCCTCGCGGACATGCTGGATGTGCTCGAATTGCGCGCGAGCCTGGAGTCGGACGCGGCGGGCCTGGCCGCGACCCGCCGCACGGACGAGCATCTGGACGCCATGCGCCATGCGCTGGAGGATTTCTCGCGGCACCTGACGACGGTCGGCGACACCGTGGCCCCGGACTTCCGCTTCCATCTGGCGATCGCGCAAGCCACCGGCAACCGCTACTACGGCGACCTGATGGGCCAGCTCGGACTGGCCGTCATTCCCCGAACGAGGGTTTCGTCCTCCTGGCTGGATGTCGAACACCGCACCAGGCACCTTCAGAAGGTCAACCAGGAGCACCAGGACATCTACGCCGCGATCGAACGCCGCGATCCCGAGGCCGCGCGTGCGGCCATGCGACTCCATCTCGTCAACAGCCGCGAGCGCCAGCGCAGGGCCTATGCCACCGCGCCTGAAAATGCGCCGACGAGCGTCGAGCCGGGCCGCCACGCCAAACCCTGATCGGGCAGCGATGCCCGTCGGCCGCCGAGCAGCCGCCCGGTGAGCTCCGGCCAAGCTGGCGAACGAAAAGCGAACTGGCATTCGACAGCTGCACAGGGCGTCAGCGATCCAATGCCGGGCGCTTCGGGTCGAACTTCCATCCGGGGACGAGCGCCTGCATGGCGGCCGCGTCGTCGCGCGCGCCCAGCCCGTGCTGCCGGTAGAGCCGGTGCGCCTTCTCGACCTCGACCATGTCCAGTTCGACACCCAGGCCCGGCTTCGTCGGCACCTGCACGTGGCCGCCTTCGATCTGCAGCGGCTCCTGCGTCAGGCGCTGGCCGTCCTGCCAGATCCAGTGCGTGTCGATCGCGGTCACCCGGCCCGGCGCGGCGGCGCCGACGTGCGTGAACATGGCGAGCGACACGTCGAAATGGTTGTTCGAATGCGAGCCCCAGGTCAGGCCCCAGTCGCGGCACGTCTGCGCCACGCGCACCGAGCCGGCCATCGTCCAGAAGTGCGGATCGGCCAGCGGAATGTCGACCGACTGCAGCGCCAGCGCGTGGCTGAGCTGCCGCCAGTCGGTGGCGATCATGTTGGTCGCGGTCGGCAATCCCGTGGCACGGCGGAACTCGGCCATCACTTCGCGTCCGGAGAAACCTTCTTCGGCGCCGCATGGGTCTTCGGCATAGGCGACAACGCCCTGCATCTTCCGGCCCAGGCGGATCGCGTCCTTGAGCAGCCAGCCGCCGTTGGGGTCCAGCGTGACGCGCGCTTCGGGGAAGCGCTCGTGCAGCGCGACGATCGCGTCGACCTCCTCGTCGCCACGCAGCACGCCACCCTTGAGCTTGAAGTCGTTGAAGCCGTAGCGCTCGCGGGCCGCCTCGGCCAGGCGCACGATCGCCTCGGGCGTCATCGCCTCCTCGTGGCGCAGCCGGCACCAAGCGTCGCCCTCCCTGGCTTGCGGATCGCTGGCCGGGTCCGCGTAGGGCAGATCGGTTTTCGTGCGATCGCCGACGAAGAACAGGTAGCCGAGCATCTCGACCGACTCGCGCTGCTGCCCTTCGCCGAGCAGCGCGGCCACCGGCACCTCCAGGTGCTGGCCCAGCAGGTCGAGCAGCGCCGATTCGATGGCGGTCACGGCGTGGATCGTGGTGCGCAGGTCGAAGGTCTGCTGCCCGCGCCCGCCGGCGTCGCGGTCGGCGAACTGGCGCTGGACCTGCTGCAGCACGCGCTGGTGGGCGCCGAGCGGCTGGCCGACGACCAGCGGCGCGGCGTCTTCGAGCGTCTGGCGGATCTTCTCGCCGCCCGGCACCTCGCCGACGCCGGTGCGCCCCGCGTTGTCCGTGAGGATGAGCAGGTTGCGGGTGAAGAAGGGGCCGTGCGCGCCGCTCAGGTTCAAGAGCATGCTGTCGCGGCCGGCGACGGGGATCACGCGCAGTTCGGTGACGACGGGGGTGCTCGAGGCGTTCATGTCAAAGGGCTTTTTCTTGGTGGTTCAGCGGCTTGGCGCATCCGGTGCGTGAACCCTTCCGGAAACACCACGGAACCGGCTTTGCCGAGCCGTCGGTGTTGCCCCCGGTGAGGGGGCTGAGGCCCGCGGCTCCGGGCCTGCCTGCGCAGGCTCGGACGGGCCGAAGAGTCGCTGCCTGCGGCAGCGGACACTGGGCGAAAGCGACACGCAGTGCGCGAAGCCTGGGGGTGAGCTTCAATCGATGGAGATCTTTCCGGTCTCGATCACCTTCTTCCAGCGCGCGGACTCCTGCTGCTCGAAGGCGGCGAACTGGGCCGGCGTGTTGCCGACGACCTCCAGCCCGATCGCGGTGAACTGCGCCTTGACCGCCGGGTCGTTGAGCGCGGCGACGGTGGCGGCGTGCATCCTGCTTCGCACGTCGGCCGGCAGGCCCCTGGGCGCGACCATGGCCTGCCAGGAATAGACCTCGACGCCCTTGATGCCGCCCTCGGCCATGGTGGGCACCTCGGGCAGCACCGGCGAGCGCTTGTCGCCCGTCACGGCCAGCGCCCGGAGCTTGCCGGCCTTGATGTTCTGGAACACCGCGTTGACGTTCTGGAACGACGCATCGACCTGGCCGCCCAGCAGGTCGGTGATCGCCGGGGCGCCGCCCTTGTACGGCACGTGCAGCCCGCTGGTGCCGGTCTGCTGCCAGAACAGCTCGGCCGTGAGGTGGTCGCTCGAACCGTTGCCCGACGAGGCGAAGGTCATCTTGCCGGGATGGGCCTTCTCGTAGGCGATCACGTCGGCGACCGACCTGTGCGGCGACTTGGCCGGCACCACCAGCACGTTGGGCGCCTGCACCGCCACCGTGATCGGCTCGAAATCCTTCAGCGCGTCGTACTGCATGCCCTTGATGAGGTGCGGCGCGATGACCAGGGGCCCCAGCGAGGTGACGAGGAAGGTGTAGCCGTCCGGCGCCGCGCGCTTGACCTGCGTGGCGCCGATGGTGCCGGTGGCACCGGCCTTGTTGTCCACCAGGAACGACTGGCCGAGCTTCTCGGCGAGCTGCGGCCCGATGGCGCGCGCCACCATGTCGGTGGAGCCGCCCGCAGGGAACGGCACCACCAGCGTCACCGGCTTGGCGGGCCAGGCCTGCGCGTGCGCGCCGGCGGCCGCTGCGAGGCCGAGGGCGAAAGTGGCAAGAAGTCTCTTCATGGAACGTGTCTCCTTAAAAAATCGGTGCTTTCTGGTGCGGCGTCTCGAAGGGCGCCGGCCGCCGCCTTCGGGCGCGACGGGTTTCTTCCAGGTGGAGGGCAGGAAGCGCACGCATCAAAGTCTGCACCGTGACGGTAGCGCTACCATAGTGTGCTGAATGATAGCGCCGCCTTGCCGACCGTCAAGGCATGGCCGGTAGGGTTTATACGGATCAGGCGCTGCCGCGCTCGACCATCGAAAAGCCGATGTCGACGATGCGCGCACCGGCTTCGCGCCCTTCCGCTCGCTCGACGATGAACTGCGCGGCCTGGCGGCCGATGGCCAGCCCATCGATGCGCACGGTGGTCAGCGCGGGATGCAGGTCGGCGGCGAATTCGAGATCGCCGAAGCCGACGACGGCCAGCCGCCCCGGCACCGGGATGCCGCGCACCTGCGCCTCGATCATCACGCCGAGCGCCAGCAGGTCGGAGCTGCAGAATACGGCGTCGACGCCGGGATAGGCGCCGAGCAGTTGGGCCAGCGCATCGCGCCCGCCCTTGAGGGTGGTGGGTGCGGGCACGTGCACCACGGGCACCGGCCCCGCGCCCGCCGCGCGGGCCGCCTCCGCGAAGGCCTGCTGGCGCCGCCGGGAGCGCTCGTCGTCGCCGGCGATGACGGCAAGCCGGCGACGGCCCTTGCCGCACAGGAAACCGGCGACCGCGCGGCCGACCTCCTCGTGCGAGAAGCCGACCAGCATGTCGAGCGGCGTGGGCGTGAGGTCCCAGGTTTCCACCACCGGGATGCCGGCCGCCAGCAGGCGCCTGCGCCCCTCGACCGAATGCACGATGCCGGTGAGCACGATGCCGTCCGGCCGCCGGCCGATGATGGCTTCGAGCAGGGCGTCCTCGCGCGAGTCGACATACCCGCTCTGGCCCAGCATCAGCTGGTAGCCCCGCTCGGCGAGCGCCTGGGTGAGCGACTGCACCGTCTGCAGGAACACCGGCCCGGAGATGCTCGGCACCACGGCCGCCACCAGCCGGGTGCGCGCCGAGGCCAGGCCGCCGGCCACCGTGTTGCGCACGTAGCCGATCCGCCGCACCGCGTCGGTCACCCGCGCCAGCACCTCGGCCGAAACCTGCGCGGGCGTGTTCAGGGCGCGCGAGGCGGTGATGGGCGCCACGCCGGCCAGCTTGGCGACGTCGTGCAGGGTGGCGGCGCCGCTGCCGCGGCGGGAGCGTTTCGCCGGGAGGGCCGGTGGGTTCATGAGGACGATTCTAGGCAGCCGGCAGCGCTACCAGGCTGCGCTCATCCGGCTTTCTCGCTTCCGGCCGGAGCGCGGGCCGGTCCTGCCCGGCGGCGCCCGTTCAACCGGGGACGGGTGCGGCACCGCACGGACCGAAAACTATCATTTCGATAGCAGCATGCGCCCGGCCCGCGTGCGCTTCAGGCCTTTTTGACCACTTTCCTGCCCACTTCGACGAGCGCCAGCACCACGGCGCCGGCCACCAGCCCGATCAGGCCGTTGCCCAGCATCGAGGCGATTGCGCCGGCCGCGCCGCCCACGCCCGCCGCCCACGCTTCCAGCGCGTGTCCGACGGCCGGCACGCCGTGGACCAGGATACCGCCGCCCACCAGGAACATCGCGACGGTGCCCGCCACCGAAAGACCCTTCATGAGCCACGGCGCCGCCCACAGGATGCCGCGGCCCAGCGCGCGCTGCGCCGCGCCCGCGCGCCGGCTCAGCCACAGCCCGAGGTCGTCGAGCTTGACGATGCCGGCGACCAGCCCGTAGACGCCCACCGTCATCAGCACGGCGATCAGCGCGAGCACGGTGAGCTGCGTCCTGAAGGCCTCGGCCGCCACCGTGCCAAGCGTGATCACGATGATCTCGGCCGAGAGGACGAAGTCGGTGCGGATGGCGCCCTTGACCTTGTCCTTCTCGACCGCGACCCCATCGACCGCCGGGTCGGCGACCGCCTGGGCGAGATGCGCCGCCTCGTCCGCGTGCTCGCGGCGGTGCAGGAACGGATGCGCCAGCTTCTCGACCCCCTCGAAGCACAGGTAGGCGCCGCCCACCATCAGCAGCGGCGTCACCGCCCAGGGGATGAAGGCGTTGATGGCCAGCGCCGCCGGCACCAGGATCGCCTTGTTGACGAACGAGCCCTTGGCCACGGCCCAGACCACGGGCAGCTCGCGGTCGGCCTTGACGCCCGAGACCTGCTGCGCGTTGAGCGCCAGGTCGTCGCCCAGCACCCCGGTGGTCTTCTTGGCGGCGATCTTGGTCAGGAGCGAAACGTCGTCGAGCACCGAGGCGATGTCGTCGAGCAGCAGGAACAGGCTGGCGGCCATGGCTCAGACCTTGCGCTTGAGCCGGATTTCCTCGATCTTGACGGTGCCGAGCTGCGAGGTCTTGGCGGTCTTCATCTCGCGCTTGAAGCCGGCGAGCTCGTGGAAGCGCAGCGCGCGCTCGTTGCGCAGCGGCAGCCAGACGGTGACGGTGGTGCAGCCCTCTTCCTCGAGGCCGTCGCGCGCGGCGTCCCAGAGCGCCACGCCGACGCCCTTGTCCCAGTGCGCGGGCTTGACGTAGATCGCCCAGATCTCGCCGGTGGTGGCGGGTGTCTTGGCGTCGCGCGAGCGGTCGAAGCCGACGAAGCCGACGATCTCCTCGCGGCCCTGCGCGTCCGCCCGCACCGCCACGTGCACCTGCGGCTCGCTGAACTCGATGGCCTCGCGCCACTTGGCTTCGCGCGTGGCGGGCGCCAGCGCGCGCAGCTGGTCTTCGGGCACCAGCCCTGCGTAGGCGGCCTTGGCGGCCGCGGCGTGGACTTCGGCGACGGCCTTGGCGTCGCGCAGGGTGGCGGGTCGGACCTGGTATTCGGACATGGATGCAAAAAGAAGGAAGGAAAGAATCGGGCGGGTATTGTCGCCGCGCCGCTAAACTGCCTTTCGCCACGCCGGCAAGGCCCGCGGGCTGCCGCGCCTGCCTCGCGATTCGCGCATCACAACGGAGTTTTCCATGGCCAAAGGTCAGCAGAAGTCGAACAAGGAAGCCAAGAAACCGAAGAAGGACAGCTCGCCGCCCAAGCCGGTCTCCGGCGAGCCGGTGCGCCCGACGGTCACCACCGCCGTCATCCCGCGCGGCAAGATCAAGGACAAGTGAGCGTCGTCGCCGGCGGCCCGGGCGCGCCCTGCGGGACGGCGGCGCCACCTCCCGAAGCGGCCGCCGCCAGCGCCACGGTGCGCGTCGAGCCGCTGGGCCGGGTGTTCGCCGCCGCGCCCGGCGCCACGCTGCTGCGCGCGGCGGAGGCGGCCGGCATCGAGCTGCCGAGCTCGTGCCGCAACGGCACCTGCCGCACCTGCATCTGCCGGGTGCGCGACGGCCGCACGCGCCATGTCATCGACTGGCCCGGCGTCGACGCCGACGAGCGGGCCGAGGGCTGGATCCTGCCGTGCGTCGCCGAGGCGCTCGGCGGCGGCGGCGTCACGCTGGAAGTGCCGGGGGCGCGTCTGCTTTTCGATTGAATCGGGCCTCGGCGCCCGTCCCATCTGGGTTTATAGCTCTCTTTTCGATAGCAAACGGCGGTATTGCCGGCGCTACGCGTGCGCGCTTGCGCCCGAACCCGGCGGGCCGATCCGGTCGCGCCGCGCCAGCGAGGGAAAGAGGCGCACCCAGGCCAGCGCCACCAGCACGGTGCCGACGCCGCCCGCCACCACCGAGCCGACCGGCCCGAGCAGCGCCGCCGTGGCACCCGACTCGAACTCGCCGAGCTGGTTGCTCGCGCCGATGAACACCGAGTTGACCGCGCTGACGCGCCCGCGCATCGCGTCGGGCGTCTCCAGCTGCACCAGGGTCTGGCGGATGACGACGTTGACCATGTCGGCGCCGCCCGACACCGCCAGCGCGATCATCGACGCGGCGAAGCTGCGCGACAGCCCGAACACCACCATGCACACGCCGAACAGCGCCACCGCCGCCAGCAGCGTGCGGCCGACGTGGCGCTCGACCGGGCGGCGCGTCAGCACGATCGACATGACCAGCGCGCCGATGGCCGGCGCGCCGCGCAGCAGCCCCAGGCCCCACGGCCCGGTGTGCAGGATGTCCCGGGCATAGATCGGCAGCAGCGCCACCGCGCCGCCCAGCAGCACCGCGAACAGGTCGAGCGAGATGGCGCCGAGCACCGTCTTGCGCCGCCAGATGAAGTCGATACCCGCGAACAGGGTGGCGAGCGTGACCGGCTCGCGCGCCGGCGGCGCGTGGTCGTAGCGCAGCCGCGCCACCAGCGCGCAGGCCACGGCGAACAGCACCGCGCAGGTCGCGTACACCACCGCCATGCCGGCCACGAACAGCAGCCCGCCCAGGGCCGGCCCGCCGATGATGGCGGCCTGCTGCCCGGCCGAGCTGAACGCCATGGCGCGCGGCAGCATCGCAGGCGGCACCAGCACCGGCGTGAGCGACTGCTGCGCCGGCATCTGGAAGGCGCGCACCGCGCCCAGCACCAGCGACAGCCCGAGCAGCAGCCCGCGCGAATCCCAGCGCGCCGCGCCGGTGGCGCCGGCGAAGTGCGATGCGAGCGTCGCCGCCAGCAGCACCAGCGCGACCAGCCCCTGCACCGCGAGGCAGGCGGCGACGATGCGGCCGCGGTGGTGCCGGTCGACCACGTGGCCGGCGTAGAGCGCCAGCAGCAGCGCCGGCGCGAACTGGTAGAGCCCGACCAGCCCCAGGTCCCAGGCGCTCGACGTCAGCCCGTACATGTGCCAGCCGATAGCCACCATCAGCATCTGCGCGGCCGCCGTGCCGAGCAGCCGTGCGCTCCACAGGCGCATGAAGGGGCGCAGTTGCGTGAGTTCGGAAAACCGCCCGGTGCACGGTGCGGCAGGGCCGGAAGGGAGGGCTGGCATGTGCCTCCGAGAATAGCGGCAAGACGCGGCCCGCCGGCGAGGCGCGCGGCCGGCCCGCCCGTGCCCGGCCCGTGTCGGCTGCCGACCGCCCGCCCTTGCCGCTACGCTTCGACCATGCCTGCCGCCCTTCCTCCCGCCCGCGTGCCTGCCCTGTCTGCGCCGCCTGAAGGCCCTGCCGCACGGCCGGTCGGCCTCGTGTACGAGGACGCCCACCTGCTCGTGCTCGACAAGCCGGCCGGCCTGCTGTGCGTGCCCGGCCGCGGCGCCGACAAGCAGGACTGCCTGAGCGCGCGCGCCCTCGCGCGCTGGCCCGACGCGCGCGTCGTGCACCGCCTCGACATGGCGACCAGCGGGCTGGTGCTGATGGCGCGCGGCGCGGCGGCGCAGCGCGCGCTCGGCGCTGCCTTCGAGGCGCGCCGGGTGCGCAAGCGCTACGAAGCGGTGGTGGCGGGACTGCCGCCCGCGTCGGATGGCTGGCGCGAGATCGACGCGCCCATCGCCGCCGACTGGCCGCGCCGTCCGCTGCGCGTGATCGACGCCGCCGGCCGGCCCAGCCTGACGCGCTGGCGCGTGCTGCAGGCGCTGCCCGGTCGCGACGCGAGCCGGCTGCTGCTGGAGCCGGTGACCGGCCGCACGCACCAGCTGCGCGTGCACCTGGCCTCCATCGGGCACCCGATCCTGGGTGACGCGCTGTACGGCGACGCGGCGTCGCAATCGCTCGCGCCCCGGCTGCTGCTGCACGCCGCGCTGCTGGAGCTGGCGCACCCGGCCGACGGCAAGCACCTGCGCTTCGAGAGCGTGCCGGACTTCTGAACGGCGGTGTCCGGCCGCGCCGGCGCGGTCAGCGGCCCTTGACCACCAGCACCGGCATCGGCGCCTCCTGCAGCACGCGCTGCGTCACGCTGCCGAGCAGCAGCCGCTCGATGCCGCTGCGCCCGTGCGAGCCCAGCACGATCAGGTCGGCGTCGAGCGCCCGCGCGGTATCGACGATGCCCTCGTGCACCACGTGGCCGTCGATCACGCGCTGGTCGCTGTCGAGTCCCTGGGCGGCGAGCGCCTCGACGCCGCGCTGCAGCGCCGCGTTGGCGCTGGCGGTGGCGGCGGCCAGGTACTCGTTCTGCCCGAGCGCGTAGTCGGCGCCGACGCCGATGAACGGGTAGTTGTCGATCACGTGGATCAGCGTGATGCGGCTGCCCAGCGCCAGCGCCAGCCCGCTGGCCTGGGTGACCGCGAGCATGGAGGTGTCGGAGCCGTCGATGGGGACGAGGATGTGATTGAACATGGCTCTCCTTTCCTTGTGATGGCCTCGATGCGAAGGCGCGGACGCGCGGCAGCGGCCGCTGCGCCTCAATGTACCGTGCGGGGCCCATCCTGGGCGTAGGACCGGCGCCAGAAGGCCCGCCCCGACCCTGGAGGCGCCGGCGCGGCCTGCCGGCGCGGCGCGCCCGACAGCGCCGCCTCGCCTCAGGTCGGAGCGGCGTCGTCGCCCTGGAAGGCGCCGGCGCGGCAGGTCACCACCAGGGTGTCGCGCCAGCCGCGCTCGCCTTCGCGCAGCGGCTGGATCGGCGTCGACTCGTGGATCACGCGCGCGTCGTCGAGCAGCAGCATCGACCACGGCTCGGCCAGCGTGAAGCGCTCGCCGCCGCGGCCGGCGGCCTCGAACACGCGCGTCTCGCCGCCCTTGATGTCGTGGCGCGCCACCAGCACGACGGCGACCAGATCGACGCCGTCGCGGTGCGCGCCCTCGGGCGTCGGGCGCCCGATGCCGTCGGTGGTGTCGATGCGGAACTGGTGCGCCTCGACGAACCAGCGCTGGTTCGCGCCGCGCAGCTCGCCCGCCAGCGCCGCCAGGCGCAGCATGAGCCGGCGCCAGGCCGGCTCATGCGCGACGGCGTCCCGCACCGGCGCGAACCAGCGCCGCATGCCGCCGTGCAGCGCGTTGTACTCGACCGGCTGCCAGTGCGCGCGGTGCGGCGCCTGCACCAGCGCCGCGCCTGCTTCACCGTCGCGCTCGACGACGAAGCAGGCGTGGCGGCGTTGGCGGTAGCGCCCGCCGTCCTTCAGGTACTCGTCGGGCGGCAGCTCGTCCCAGCTGGGCCGCAGCGCTTCCAACTGCGCGAGCGGCAGCCCGAGCCACTGCGCCACCGCCGCCGCGCCGAGCACCGCGTACCCCTGCTCCCGCAGCACCCGCACCAGATCGCCCGGCGCCGTCAGGGGCGGCCCGAAACCCGGCGCGCCGGCAGCGCCCTCAGGGGGCAGCGAGGACACGCCAGTGCCGAGCGTGGGGGTCACGCTCACGGCTCGACCTTCACGCCCTTCCAGAACGCGACCCGGTCGCGCACCTCCTCGGCCCCGGGCTTGGGATCGGCGTAGTACCAGGCGGCGTCGGCGTTGAGCTCGCCGTCGACCAGCAGCGAGTAGTAGCTGGCCGAGCCTTTCCACGGGCAGGTCGTCCTGTGGTTGCTGAAGGTGACATACCGGCGGTCGAGCGAACTCGCCGGGAAGTAGTGGTTGCCTTCGACGACCACCGTGTCGTCGCTCTGCGCAATGGTCGCGCCCTTCCAGGTTGCTTTCATGATGATGGCCTCTCTGGCCGGCATTTTGCGCCGAGTCGTCCCGCGCATGGCGCGGCGGGCCACCCCGGGACGCTCAGGCCCTCAGCCAGTGCACGCTGAAGCGCCGCGCGTCGTCCGTCCACACGGCCGCCGGCTCGAAGCCCGCGCGCGCGGCCAGCGCCTGGAAGCCCCCGACGGTGAACTTGTGCGAGTTCTCGGTGTGGATCGACTCGCCCTCCGCCAGCGCGAAGTCCTCGCCGTCCAGGCGCACCCGCTGGTCGCGGCGGCTCACCAGGTGCATCTCGATGCGCTGCAGCGCCACGTTGTAGAAGGCGTAGTGGCCGAAGCCCGCCAGGTCGAAGTCCGTGCCCAGCTCGGCATTGGCGCGGCGCAGCAGGTTGAGGTTGAAGGCCGCCGTGACGCCGTCGGCATCGTTGTACGCCGCGTGCAGCACGGCCGGCTCCTTGACCAGGTCGACCCCCAGCAGCAGGCCGCCGCCGCGCAGCAGCCGCGCCGCGCGCCGCAGGAAGCGCAGCGCCTCGTCGGGGTCGAAGTTGCCGAGGGTCGAGCCCGGGAAGAAGCCCACGCGCCGCCCTTCGCCCGCCGGCGCGGGCAGCTCGAAATCGCCGGTGTAGTCGGCCACGACCGGCTCGACCGCCAGGCGCGGGTAGTCGCCGCGCAGCCGGTCGGCCGCGGCGACCAGGTGCTCGCCCGAGATGTCGATCGGCACATAGCGCCGCGGCGCTTCCAGCGCGTCGAGCAGCAGCCGCACCTTGGTCAGCGAGCCGGCGCCGAACTCGACGATCTCGGCGCCCGGGCCGATGTGCGCCGCGATCTCGCCGGCGCGCTCGCGCAGGATGGCCAGCTCGGTGCGCGTCGGGTAGTACTCGGGCAGCTCGCAGATGCGGTCGAACAGCGCCGAGCCGCGCGCGTCGTAGAAATACTTGGGCGCGATGCTGCGCGGCCGCGCCGCCAGGCCCTGGCGCAGGTCGCGGCGAAACCCGGCGCTGCGGGCGGTCGCGTCGTCGGCGGTGGATGGCGCAGCCGCTTCAGAGTCCGTGCCCGGCACATCGATGGCCGCGGAAGGGACTGCGGACGCGCCCGCGCGCGCCAGGCCGGCCGGCCAGGGCGGATTGCGCATCAAAAAACGTCCCTCGCGAGCCGCAGCCCCGAGAACTGCCAGCGCGCCGCCGGCGGAAAGAAGTTGCGGTACGTCGCCCGCAGGTGCCCGGGCGGCGTGGCGACGCTGCCGCCGCGCAGCACGATCTGCCCGACCATGAACTTGCCGTTGTACTCGGCCGCCACGCCCGGCAGCGGCCGGAAGCCCGGGTACGGGTCGTAGGACGAGCGCGTCCACTGCCAGACGTGGCCGGTCGCCTCGCGCAGCGGCGGCCCCGCCGCGCCGCTCGCGGCGACCTCCCACTCGAACTCGGTCGGCAGGCGCGCCCCGGCCCATTCGGCGTACGCCGCGGCCTCGTAGAAGCTCAGCTGCGCCACCGGTGCCTGCGGGTCCATCGGCCGCGCGCCGTGCAGGCCGAACACCTGCCACTCGGATGCCTCGCCGCCCTGCCATGCCAGGCGTGGATCGTCCGCGGCCAGCCAGTAGGCCGGCGCCTGCCAGCCCTGCGCGCGCACCGCCGCCCAACCGTCCGACAGCCACAGCTCGGGGCGCCGGTAGCCGCCGTCGGCGATGAAGCGGGCGTACTCGCCGCAGCTGACCAGCCGCTCGGCGATCTCGAAGGGCCGCAGCAACACGGCGTGGCGCGGCGTCTCGTTGTCGAAGGCGAACGCGCCGCCCGCGTGGCCGACCTGGTGCACGCCGCCCTCGCAGCGCAGCCAGCGTGCGGGTGGCGCCGCCCCCACCAGCCGCAGGGCGCCCGCCTGCGCCGGCTGGCGTGGCGCGGCCGGCCCGGCCCCCGCGGCGTCGCCCGGCGCCGGCAGGTACGCCGGCAGCAGCGGGTTGCACGACAGCGCGTGCAGGATGTCGGTGACGATCAGCTCCTGGTGCTGCTGCTCGTGGTGCAGGCCGAGCGTCAGGATCGCCTCGATGGCCGCCCCGTCCGCGCCGCCGGGCGCCTCGTCGAGCAGCGCCTCGACCGCCGCGTCCACGTGCCGCCGGTAAGCGTGCACCTCGTCGAGCGAGGGCCGCGTCAGCAGGCCGCGCTCGGGCCGCGGATGGCGCGGGCCGAGCGCCTCGTAGTAGGAATTGAACAGGTACTGGAAGCGCACATCGAACGCCCGGTAGCCGCGCGCGTGCGGCTGCAGCAGCAGCGTCTCGAAGAACCAGGTGGTGTGCGCCAGGTGCCACTTGGCCGGGCTGGCGTCGGGCATCGACTGGATGCACTGGTCTTCCGCCGAGAGCGTCGCGGTGCGCGCGAGGCTCTCGGCGCGCACCGCGCGAAAGCGCTCGCGGCACGCGCTGCGGGCGGGCTGCGGAGCAGCGGCCGGCTGGGTCGGTTTCATCGGGTCTCCATCGAGGGCCGGAGCCGCTTTGTACTCTGGCGCGTGCGCGCGCCGCCGTAGGACAAGCCCGCGCACGGCGGCAGCGGAGCACACCGTGCGCCCGGCACGCCGGCGCTGCGGATAATCCGCCCATGCCAAGCCCCCCGCCCGGCCCGCCTGTGGCCCACCGTCCCCGGATCGTGATCGTCGGCTGCGGCTTCGGCGGGCTCGACGCGGCGCGCGTGCTGCAGCGCGCGGCGGTCGACGTCACGGTGATCGACCGCACCAACCACCACCTGTTCCAGCCGCTGCTCTACCAGGTCGCCACCGCCGGCCTGGCGGCGCCGTCGATCGCGGCGCCGGTGCGCGTGCTGTTCAGCGACCGGGAGAACGTCACCACGCTGCTGGGCGAGGTCGAGGACGTGCAGCCCGCCGCGCGAGAGGTGCGGCTCACGGACGGCACCCGCATCGGCTACGACCACCTGATCGTCGCCGCCGGCGCCACCCACAGCTACTTCGGCCACGACGACTGGGCGCGCTGGGCGCCGGGCTTGAAGACGCTGGCCGACGCCTTCGACATCCGCCGCCGCGTGCTGATGTCCTTCGAGGCGGCCGAGCGCGAGGCCGACCCGCAGCGCCGCCGCGCCCTGCTGACCTTCGCCGTGGTCGGCGCCGGCCCGACCGGCGTCGAGATGGCCGGTACGCTGGTCGAGATCGCGCACCACACGCTCAAGGGCGAGTTCCGCCGCATCGACCCGGCCAGCGCCCAGGTGCTGCTGGTCGAGGGCGGCCCGCGCGTGCTGCAGTCGATGCCCGAGGGCCTGAGCCGCAAGGCGCACGAGCAGCTCGAAAGGCTAGGCGTGCGCGTGCTGCTGAACGCCCGGGTCACGGCCATCGACGCCGGCGGATTGCAGGTCGAAACGGCCGCCTGCGCAGGCGGGACGGGCGCCTCCAGCTATCGGATCGATAGCAGCTGCATGGTCTGGGCGGCCGGCGTGGCGGCGTCGCCGCTGGGGCGGCGGCTGGCGGCGGCGCTGGCCGCCGACGGCGTCGAGGTGGACCGCGCCGGGCGCGTGAAGGTCGAGCCCGACCTGAGCCTGGCGGGCCACCCGGAGATCAGCGTGATCGGCGACCTGGCCGCGGCGCAGAGCCACGCGCCCGGCCACCCGCCGCGCCCGGTGCCGGGCGTGTCGCCCGCGGCCAAGCAGATGGGCCAGACCGCCGCCCGCAACATCCTGCGGCGCATCGCCGGCGCGCCGACGGTGCCGTTCCGCTACCGCGACTACGGCAACCTCGCCACCATCGGGCGCAACTCGGCCGTGGTCGATCTGGGCACGCCCTTCGGGCCGCTGCGCTTTTCCGGCAAGCTGGCGTGGCTGTTCTGGCTCTTCGCCCACGTCTATTTTTTGATCGGCTTCCGCAACCGGCTGGTGGTGCTGATGGACTGGGCCAGCGCGTACTGGAGCTTCCAGCGGCATGCGCGGGTGGTGGCGGACGCGCCGGAGACGGACGAGCGTTGAACGGTCCGGCCGCGCGTCGCCACGCACAGGGTATCGAGCCCGTTTGCGCAGCGCCGAAGCCCAGTGCCGAAGGGGCGGCACGCAACCTCGTTACGGCAGCTGCCAGCCACTGTGATGGCACATCTTCAGCGCGAAGGACAAGAACAGGAGAGCGACGCCGACACGAAGCCAGAACCTGTCGCGCGGGCTCCACGCCGCGGAGCTCGCCGCGATCCTGTCGCCGACGCGCCCGGCGTTGGGGTCGGCCCCGGCCGGCCGGGGGCCCTTCAAATGCGCCACCAGCTTGCCGATCCAGTCGTCCCGCCACGCGGGATACACCATCGCGGCAGCGCTGGCGAGCCCGACGATGTCCGACCAGACTTTGTAGGACCGCCAGCTCATCCGGCGACGCGCTTCAAAGCTCGACCAGGAAGCGCGGGTTGCCGGCCGCCTCGTCGACCTTTTGCAGCCCGATCACCACGCGATAGCCTGTTGCGTTGGCGATCCTGCGCAACATTCCCAGGTTGGGCTCCCGGTCCGTCGCGCCATTCTCAAGGCGACTGATGTCCGCCTGGTCCACGCCGACAACGGCCTGCAACCGCTGTTGCGACATCCCCGCCTCCTGTCGCACCGCCCGCAGCGTGGCGCCCAGTTGGGCGAGGACTTCGAAGTTCTCGAACGCCTGGCGAGCCCCCGGACTCTTCTCCAGCAGACGCCGTTCGGATTCAGTGTGTTCTCTCATCGGGCACTCCCTTGCCAAAAAAACGATTAACGCGAAGAGCGGCTCCGGGCCCGCTGTTCCGCGTCGCCGTGCACAGCCGGGTTGAAAAACCGCAGTCCGAGCCGCGTGGCGTCAATTGCCAGGACGAGCACGTCGCCGTTCAGTTCTTCATAGATGAAATCGACCCAATGCACCAGGCTCGCGGTGTAC
Source organism: uncultured beta proteobacterium (assembly GCA_963847265.1). GTDB lineage: Bacteria > Pseudomonadota > Gammaproteobacteria > Burkholderiales > Burkholderiaceae_C > Variovorax. Next base: position 190,462 of record CAWJZE010000001.1, read on the forward strand.
TCGACGTGATACAGCGACGATCGGTGATGGCCCCTGCCAAGCAGCTCGCCGTTCGACAACGGCATCGTTCCGTCGTAAATCCTGTCGTAGCGGGCAACCGCCAAGCCAAGGGAGATTTCAAGCTCGGGATCGCCATGGCCCAGGATCAAATCGAACTCCTCTTGCGCCTTGGGGTGGTACAAGAAGGTCAGCATGACCTCATTATGGGATTAGCACCATAAACATCAACCCCGTCTGGACAGTTTCCCTGCACGCCACCGCCGGGCCAGACGTTCGAGACCCGGTCCTCGCCCCCTCATCCCAAGGCCAAACACTTGGCGGTGGCGTCCATCACGCCTGCTCTGCCTCTGCAGCCGCTACCACATCATCTTGCCGCTGCCGCTCTTGGGTCGCACAAATGCGTTTCAAGCGGTGAGCGATTAAGAAATAACCATCCTCGTCCATAAGGTCTATGGCGGAAGCACGGTGGACACAATATTGCCATATGTCGAACGCTTCGAACAAATACTCGAGGAAGGAGCACCAGAACTGATTATCATAGAGGCGCAAAGCGCATCTTTTGCAAACACATGTCACCTTTCAGAAAGGCTAATATGAAAAATTTTGTTTTGGCTTCCATTCTGGTAGCCGCTGCAGGGAGCGTTTATGCGCAGCAAAATTTAGTATCTCAATTTTGCGAGTCCAGCAAGGGTGAGGCCTGCCCCGTTCAACCGTACTTTGATTGTCCGCAAACCACTAACATCGGCGCCAATGATCGGGGGAAGGAGATTTGCACAATCCAAACTGGAAAGGGCCCACGAGTCATCCCTTTCCGCGTCGTTATTAAGTCGCAGCAGGGCGGTGGTACATGTGGCATCACCGTGTATGAAGTCACTTGTTTAACTTCAATGCAATAGTAGTGATGCAGACGCCCGCAGCGGGGCTTTGGGTCGCGTCCCATCCCGTGGTGTAGGTCCACAGCCCGGAAGAGGCTGAGTTGCACGGTACTCAGCGAGCCACTGTGGACAGCCGAGTGGGCGCAATATCGCTGAGGGTCTGCAGACCCTCAAGTGAATAGTCACTGATATCCCGCCGGGACAAGTCAAATTTGTAATAGCGCTCGTCCACGCAGACAGTGCACCGAGAACCTTTAAAAGGCAGGGATTCAACGCCCTCCCTCCGCCTCCTGCAGCAGCCGCCACATCACCTTGCCGCTGCCGCTCTTGGGCAGCGCATCGACGAACTGCACGCTGCGCGGGATCTTGTAGACGGCCATGTGCTCGCGGCACCAGTCGATGATCTGCTGCTCGGTGGTGTCCTCGTGCCCCGGGCGCAGCACCACCACCGCCTTGACCGACTCGCCGCGGTAGGCGTCCTTGGTGGCGATGACGCAGGCCTCCTGGATGGCGGGGTTCCGAAACATCAGCAGCTCGACCTCGGCCGGCCAGACCTTGAAGCCCGACGCATTGATCATGCGCTTGAGGCGGTCGGTCATGAAGAAGTAGCCGTCCTCGTCCATGCGGCCCATGTCGCCGGTGCGGAAGAAGCGCTTGCCCTCGAACTCGATGAAGGCGTCGGCGGTGGCGTCGGGTCGCTTCCAGTAGCCCTGGAACACCTCGGGGCCGTGGGTGATGATCTCGCCCGATTCGCCGACGGGCAGCTCCTGGAAGGTTTCCGGATCGACGATGCGCGAATCGGTGCTCATGAAGGGGATGCCCAGGCACTGCTGCTTGGGGTGCTCGAACGGGTTGCTGTGCGAGGGCGCGGCGGTCTCGGTCAGGCCGTAGCCCTCCTGGTACTTGAGGCCGTACAGCTCGTAGAGGCGCTGCGCCACCGCCTGCGGCATGGCCGCGCCACCGCCGCCGATGTAGATCAGGCTGGTGAGGTCGTAGCTGGCGAAGTTGGGGCTCGCGAGCAGGTCGATCACCATGGTCGGGATGTTGGTCCAGCTCGTCACCTTCCAGCGCGAGATGAGCCGCCCGGCCAGGTCGCGGTCCCAGCGCGGCATGACGACCAGCGTGGCGGCGCTCAGGATGGCGGTGTGCATCATGCTCACGGTGCCGGTGATGTGGAACATCGGCACCACGGCCAGCACCACCGCTTCGGACGACGAGAGGCCCCACAGCTGCCCGGCCACCGCGTTGTGCATCAGGCTGGAGTGGTGGTGGATGCAGCCCTTGGGCAGGCCGGTGGTGCCGCTGGTGTAGGGCAGCAGCGCCATGTCGTCGGCGCCGACCACGTGCTCGGGCGGCGGGTGGCTGGCGGCGAGCGCGTCGGTCCAGGCCATGACCTGCCCGCCGACCAGCGACGGCAGCGGGTGGCGCGTGAGCAGCCAGTCGCGCCAGGCGGCGGGCATCGCCTCGTCGCCACCGGTGGCGGCCTCGGCGTCGAAGGCGTCGGTGAACTGGGTGACGATGAGGTGCCGCAGGCGCTCCTCGGGCGGCAGCGCGTCGCTGGCGCGGGCCAGCTCGGCCGCCAGGTCGCCGGTGGTGATGGCCACCTTGGCGTCCGGGTCGGTGATGTAGTGCTTGAGCTCTTCCGCGCGGTTCATCGGGTTGACCGGCACCACCACCGCGTTGGCGCGCAGGATGGCGAAGTGTGCGATGACGAGTTGCGGGCAGTTCTGCATGTCGAGCAGCACGCGGTCGCCGCGCCCGACGCCCAGCGCGTGCAGCGTGCCCGCCAGGCGCTCGGCCTGCGCGGCGAGCTCGGCATAGGAGGTCACGCGGCCGAAGAACACCAGCGCCGCCTTGTCGGGATAGCGCGCGGCGCTGGTCGCCAGGTTGTGCCACAGCGAGACGGCGGGCACGGTGATCGAATGCGGCAGGCGCTTGGGCCAGAATTTGTAGTGCGGGCGTTCCATGGGCGGGTTCTCTCCAGACAGCCCGCAAGGGTACGACGCGCTCCCGGCCGACCGCAACCGGAAAAGCCCTTGCGCGGGCGGTCACCTTGGCGACGCACCCGGCGAGCGGACGGCGCGTGCGCTTCCATGCCCCGGACCGCGCCGCCGAGTCCCGACAGCGCGCCGCGCTCTCCTTATGATCCGTCGGCACCGCCGCAACCGACGCAGACCTCCGGAAAACATGACGCACGACAAGATTCCCCCGCCCGGCCGTCGCCCGGCCGCCACCGCGCTCCAGGCCGCCCTCGCCGCGCTGGCGCTGGCCTGGGGCGGCGGTGCCCTCGCCGCCTACCCCGACAAGCCGATCAAGGTCGTCATCGGCTTCCCGGCCGGCGGCCCGCTCGACCAGCACGCGCGGCTGCTCTCCGAGAAGCTGCAGGCGGTGCTGGGCCAGCCGGTCGTCATCGACTACAAGCCCGGCGCCGGCGGCTCGGTGGGCGCCGAGGCGGTGGCCAGGAGCCCGGCCGACGGCTACACGCTGATGCTGGCCAACACCGGCGTGGCGGTGATCAACGGCGCGCTCTACGGCAAGCTGCCCTACGACACGCTGCGCGACTTCACGCCCATCGCGCGCACCGCGATGCAGCCGCTGGCGCTGCTGGTCACACCCTCGCTGCCGGTCGCGACGCTGCCGCAGTTCATCGCCTATGCCAAGGCGCGGCCGGGCCTCGTCAACTACGGCTCGGCCGGCAACGGCGGCATCAGCCACCTGGTGCCCGAGATGTTCAAGAGCGCCACCGGCCTCTACATGGTGCACATCCCGTACCGCGGCAGCGCGCCGGCCTTCACCGATCTGATGGGCGGGCAGGTGCAGTTCATGGCCGAGTCGATCCCGCAGGCGGCCGGCTACCACAGGCAGGGCAAGGTGCGCGCGTTGGCCGTGACCAGCCGCGAGCGCAACCCGGCGCTGCCCGACGTGCCGACCGCGATCGAGTCGGGCGTCGAGGACTTCGAGGTGGTCGGCTTCTACGGCTTCCTGGCGCCGCGGGGCACGCCGCCCGACGTGGCCGCCAAGCTCTCCGACGCCTTCCGGCAGGTGCTGGCCAACCCCGAGGTGCGCAGCCGCATGGTGGCGCAGGGCGCCGACCCGGCCTTCCTGGGCGGCGACGACTTCGGCAGGTTCCTGGCGAGCGAGACGCCGCGCTGGGCCCGGGCGGTGAAAGCCTCGGGGGCCAGGCTGGATTAGGTGTTCAGCCCCGGCATGGGATGAATCTTTGCTGCTCCTGCAGCACGGCGGCGATCACCGGCGCCGATCATCGAGCGCCTGAGCACCGAGGTCAACGCCCCCTTGGCCGAGCCCGCGCTCAAGACGCGGCTGGAAGCCAGCGGCGCGACGCCGCGCAGTAGCAGTGCCGCCGCCTTCGGAGAGTTCGTGCGGGAGGACGAGGCCCGCTGCGGACGGTCATCGCCGGCGCCGGGATCAGCGTCAAGGACTCGGCTGGCGTTCCAGTGCAATCGGCGCTAGATACAATCGGACACCGCGTTGACGAAGGTGGAACATGAATCTCGAGAAGGTCATCTTCGGTTTCTTCGTGCTGCTGGCCGCGACGCTGAACTTCGGGTTCTTCATCGGCGACATTGCCGACGTGGCCCTGCACAACATCTACGAACTGTTCGCCGCGCTCACGGTGAGCTTGATCGCGACGGTACTGAAGTTCGGCGATCGGACCCAGATCGGCGCAGTGCACCTGGCCACCAGCCTGGTCGCCGACCTGCAACTCATCGCAGCCAGCCTCGTGTGGGTCTGGGCCACCCATATCTCCGAGGAAGGCATGATCGCGGCCCACACGGCCAGCATGGTGTCGCTGTCCGGTGGCGCGCTGCTGGCCAATCTGGTCTCGGTGGTGCTGCTTGTGGCCGAGACGGTCACCTTCCATCGCGGATGACGCGGGCGCACCGTGAGCAACCCGCTGCTCGTCTTCTGGGCCCAACTGCGCGAGCGCCGTGAGGCGGCGGGCCACGCCCGGTTACCCGTGCAGATCGTGTCGTCGAGCCAGGCGGCGTCGTCGATCTTCCTGATCATGCGGCGCATGCGGATGCCGCTGATCACGCTCATCGTCATCTTCGCCATCTGCACCCTCGGCCTGACGCTGATCCCGGGAGTCGATGCGAACGGCAAACCGGTGCGCATCAGCCCGTTCGAAGCGTTCTACTTCATGAGCTACACCGCGAGCACGATCGGCTTCGGCGAATTGCCCTATCCGTTCACGGCCGCGCAAAGGCTATGGGTTATCGTCTCGATCTACCTGACCGTGATCGGGTGGGCGTACGCGATCGGCTCGCTGCTGACCCTGCTGCAGGACCGGTCGTTCCAGCAGGCGCTCGCATTCCAGCGGTTCACGCGCAAGGTGGCGCGGCTGCGTGAACCGTTCTGGTTGCTGGCAGGCTTCGGCGGTGCCGGCGAGCTGCTGGCCAAGGACTTCGACGCGATCGGGCGGCAGATCGTCGTGATCGACGACTCGTCCGACCGGATCGACGCCCTCGAGCTCGGGGCATACCACGCCGACATTCCCGGCTTGGTCGCCGATGCCTCGGACCCGCAGCACCTCGACGTCGCCGGCTTGAGCCACCCGTGCTGCGTGGGCGTGCTGGCACTGACCAACGACGACCATGCCAACCTGGCCGTCACGATGGCGGCGGCGCTGCTACGTCCAGGTCTGCCGGTCATCGCGCGCACCGCCTCTGCCTCGATCGCTCAGCGGATGCGCGCCTTCGGCACGCCGACGGTGATCAACCCCTTCGACCGATTCGGCGACCATCTGCGGCTCGCACTGCACGCCCCGTCGTGCTACCGGTTGCTGACCTGGCTTGAAGCCGGCCCCGGCGCGAAACTGCCCGAGCTCGGCAACCCACCCTCCGACGGTCGCTGGGTCGTGTGGGGCTATGGCCGGTTCGGCCGGGAGGTCGCCAGCGACCTGCGGGCAGCGGGCCTCGAGGTCACCGTGATCGAGGTCCCTGATGGGGCTCGGCCGGCGCAGGACGTGATCGTCGGCGACGCATCCGAGCCATCGGTGCTGGCCCAGGCCGACCTCGCCAGCGCGGTCGGCCTGGTGGCCGGCACCGACAGCGACACCACCAACCTGTCGATCCTGGCCCATGCGCGGCGGCTCAATCCCCAGGCATTCCTCGCCGCGCGCCAGAACCGGCCGACCAGCGCCGCCCTGTTCGAGGCGATGCGGCTGGACGCCCGGCTGGTGCCGGCCGAAGTCGTTGCCCATGAGGTGTACGCCCAGGTCAGCACACCGCTGCTGTGGCGCTTCGTCCAGGAGATACCTGCCCAGAGCGACGAGTGGGCCGCCTGTCTGATCTCGCGGCTGCGGCACCACTGCGGCGACGCGCTTCCTGCTCTGTGGAAGGTGAAACTGAACAGCGAGCAAGCGCCGGCGCTACGGGGCTGGCTGGACGAAGGCGGGATTGCCCTAGCCGACCTGCTGCGCAACCCTGAGGACCGCAACCGCCACCTCCGGGCGATGCCGCTGCTTCTTCTTCGTGGCGCCGATGCTACTCTCACGCCCGCCGGAGAGATCGTCCTGGCACTGGACGATGAGCTGCTGTTCGCCGGGGCGGGTTCGCAGCGGCGCGAGCTTGAGCGCACGATGATCGTCGACTCGGTCGCCGCGTACGTGCTGCTCGACCGGCACATTCCGGCGAGCTGGATCTGGCGCAAGTTGTCCGGGAAGGACGTTGCGCGTGAGCCGGCCTGAGCGGCACACCCGTATCCTCATGGCCCACGATAACCATTCTGACGCGAGGGGCGCCGCACCACCCGAAGCGACGGCCAGGTCATCTGCCATCCCGCCGACTCGCCCTGCCTGAGTGACCCGCAAGGCCCGTCCAAGCCTGCGCAGGCAGGCTTGGAGCCGCGCGCCCTCAGCCCCTTCGCGAGGGCAACACCGGCGGCCCGGCCAAGCCGGTTCCGCGGTGTTTCCGAACGGGCCTCGCTTCGCTTGCCGCCGGGGTTCGTGCATGGCGGACACTGAATTCTTTGCACCTTCTGTACCAGGCCGCCTGAATAGACACTGGGAACGAACGCAGCCCCGGTCCACTCCGACCCGCCATGCCCCGCCGCCTACCACCGCCCGCTTCCCTGGCCGCCTCCCGGTGGTCCTACCGCCGCGCCCTGCTGCGCGGGCTACTGGGTGCCGCCACCCTGCCCGCCGTCGGCGCGGCGCGGGCCGGCTTCAACTTCTTCACCAGCGAGTACACGCTCGGGCGCGACGAACTGCAGGCGCAGATCGCCAAACGCTTTCCGGTGCGGCAGCGCTACGGCGAGATCTTCACGGTGGGCTTGAGCGATCCGCGCCTGGGCCTGGACGGCCGCGCCAACCGCGCCGCCATCACGGCGCGGCTGTCGATCCAGAACGCGCTGTTCGAGCCGCGCGCGGTCGAGGGCGTCGTGACGGTCAGCAGCGCGCTCAAGTACGACGCGCCGGCGCGCGCGCTGCGGCTCGATCAACCGCGCGCCGAGCGCATCGCGCTGCAGGGCCTGACGGGCCGCGACGCCGAGCGGCTGCAGAAGATCGGCGCGCTGGTGGCGCAGGAGCTGCTGCAGGACTACGCGCTGCGCACCTTCACCGCCGAGGAGCTGACCGTGGGCCGCAAGACCTACGCGATCGGCGACATCACGGTGCGGGACGACGCCATCAAGGTGCAGCTCAAGTGAGCGCGCACGATGCCGGCCGGGAAGCGGCAGGGTGCCGCTCCCGCTTGCTCTTTTTTTGATAGCATATTAACCATGCAGGGCGTGCGCCACGGCCTCTTTTGCCTGATATTCGCGCTGCTGCCGGGCCACCCGGCAGCGCCGGCGTTCGATGTGCAGGCGCATCGCGGCGGCCGCGCGCTGGCGCCGGAGAACACGCTGGCGGCGTTCTCCAACGCGCTCGACCTCGGCGTGACGACGCTCGAACTCGACATCGGCCTGACGGCGGACGGCGTGGTCGTGGTCTCGCACGACAGCGCGCTCAACCCGGACTTCACGCGCGACGCCGGCGGTGCCTGGCTCGCCGCGCCCGGCCCGGCGCTGCGCGCGCTGACGCTGGCGCAGCTGCAAGCCTACGACGTCGGCCGCATCGATCCGGCCAGCCGCTACGCCGCCCAGTTCCCGGCGCAGGCGCCGCGCGACGGCGAGCGCATCCCGACGCTGGCGCAGCTGTTCGAGCGGGTGCGCGCGCGCGGCGCCGACGCGGTGCGCTTCAACATCGAGACCAAGCTCGACCCCACCCGCCCCGACGACACCGCCCCGCCCGAGACCATGGTGCGGGCGCTGCTCGCCGAGATCGACCGCGCCGGCATGGCGCGGCGCGTGACGGTGCAGAGCTTCGACTGGCGCGCGCTCGCCTGGGTCGCGCGGCTCGCCCCGCAACTGCCGCGCGCCTACCTCACCAGCGCGCGCACGCTGCAGGACGCGCGCTGGACCGCCGGCCGGCGCGCCGCCGACTTCGCCTCGACACCGCGGCTCGTCCAGGCCGCGGCGGCCGGCGACGGTGCGGCGGCCGATGACGACGGCGCGGCTCCCGTCACCTGGTCGCCCGCCTTCCCCGACCTGACGCCCGCGCAGGTGGACGAGGCGCACGCGCTCGGCCTGCGCGTGCTGCCCTGGACCGTGAACCGGCGCGCCGACATGGCGCGGCTGCTCGACTGGGGCGTCGACGGCCTCATCACCGACTCGCCCGACCTGCTGCGCGAGGTGATGCGCGAGCGCGGCCTGGCGCTGCCGGCCGCCGCGCCCGGCCCCTCCATCCCCTGAGGAACGGACGCGCATACCGGAACCACCACCGCCACGCCCGACCCGCCCGAACACCCATGCCCCCCGAACCCACTGAAGACAGCGCCCTGGCGCGCCCCGCCGCCGCGCCCTCTCCCCGCGCCGGCGCCATTACCGACGTCGCCGGCCTTGAGGTCGGCCACTTCACCGACCCGCGCCGCCCGACCGGCTGCAGCGTGGTGCTCGCGCGCGAGGGCGCGGTCGGCGGCGTCGACGTGCGCGGCGCCGCGCCCGGCACGCGCGAGACCGACCTGCTGGCGCTCGGCAACCTGGTCGAGCGCGTCCACGCCGTCGTGCTCGCCGGCGGCAGCGCCTGGGGCCTGGCCGCCGCCGACGGCGCGATGCGCTGGCTGGAGGCGCGCGGCGCCGGGCTCGACGTGCGCTTCGGCACCCTGCCGATCGTGCCGGCGGCGGTGCTGTTCGACCTGCCGCTGGGCGACGCGCGCATCCGGCCCGACGCCGACGCGGGCTGGGCCGCCTGCGAGGCCGCGTCCAACCGCTCGCCAGCCGAGGGCAACGTCGGCGCCGGCGCCGGCGCCATCGTCGGCAAGCTGTTCGGGCTGGAGCGCGCCATGCGGGGCGGCATCGGCGGCGCGTCGGTCACGGTCGGCGGCGTCACGGTCGGCGCGCTCGTCGCCTGCAACGCGCTGGGCGACGTGATCGATCCCGACACCGCGCGGGTGGTGGCGGGCGCGCGCACCGCCGACGGCTGCGCGCTGCTCGACACCCGCCGCGCGCTGCTCGCCGGCGAGCGGCCCCGCCCGGTGCTGGCCGGCACCAACACCACGATCGGCGTGGTCGCGACCGACGCCACGCTCTCCAAGGTGCAGGCCAACCGCCTCGCCGCCGTGGCGCACGACGGGCTGGCGCGCGCCATCAACCCGGTGCACACCATGAGCGACGGCGACACCCTGTTCGCGCTCGCCACCTGCCACGTGCCGCCCGAGGCCGGGCCCGGCATGACGGTGCTGGGCGCGATGGCGGCCGAGGCCGTGGCGCGCGCGACGGTGCGCGCGGTGCGGGCGGCGACCTCGCTGACGTGGGGCGAGCTCCGGCTGCCGGCGGCCAGCGACTTCGAGCCGTAGCCCCCGCGCGGCATCACCCCCTGCCGCACGCCCGGCCCGCCGGGTGGATGCGGTGCGGCCAGCGGTTCAGGCAGGGTTCGGGCCGACATGGCGCGCGCCAGGCATGCGGTTCATAATCCCGACACCACATCGAACGGATGCTGGAATGAACACCGGAATACTCGATCCGCAGGGGCCCGTCGCAGCGGCCGAGCGGCTCATGCTCGTGAACGCGACGGTGATCATGCTCGCGGTGATCGTGCCGGTGATCGTGATGACGGTCGCCTTCGCCTGGTGGTTCCGCGCGGGCAACGAGCGCGCGACGCGCCGGCCCGACTGGGAGTATTCAGGCCCCGTCGAAGTCGTCGTCTGGTCGATTCCGCTCCTGGTGATCCTGTTTCTGGGCGGCATCGCGTGGATCGGCTCGCACGATCTCGCGCCGCGCCGCCCGCTCGGCGACGGCAACACGCCAGCGCCGCTCGACATCCAGGTCGTCTCGCTCGACTGGAAGTGGCTGTTCATCTACCCGAAGCAGGGCGTCGCGACCGTGAACCACCTGGTCGTTCCAGCCGGCACGCCGCTGAAGTTCGACCTGACCTCGGCGACCGTCATGAACAGCTTTTTCGTGCCGCAGCTCGGCAGCCAGATCGCGACGATGGCCGGCATGACGACGCAGCTGCACCTGCTGGCCGAGCGGCCCGGCGTCTATCCGGGGCTCTCGATGCAGTACAGCGGCGCCGGCTTTTCCGACATGCGCTTCGACGTGCGCGCAGTGACGAATGCCGAATTCGAGCAATGGCTGGCCCAGGCCAGGGCCGGCCCCGATGCGCTCGATGGCGCGGGCTACCGGCAGCTCGCGCAGCCGGGCACGGTGCAGGGCACCAAGACCTACGGCCAGGTCGCCGACGGCCTGTTCGACAGCATCCTGAAGCTCGACCAGCCGATGCCCACACGCACGGGCCGTGGCAGCGCGAGCGCCCCGGCGGCCGAGGCACTGCCCTCCGCACGCCGATTGCTGGCGCAAGGAAACATATGCTCGGCAAACTGACTTGGGACGCGCTGCCGCTGCACCAGCCGATCGCCCTGTCCGCGGCCATCATGGTGGTGCTCGTGATCGTCGGGCTGCTCGCGCTGATCAGCTGGAAGCACTGGTGGACCGCGCTCTGGCGCGACTGGATCACGAGCGTGGACCACAAGCGCCTCGGCATCATGTACTTCGTGCTCGGCCTCGTGATGCTGCTGCGCGGTTTCACCGACGCGCTCATGATGCGCTCGCAGCAGGCGATGGCCGCGGGCGGCGCGCTGGGCTACCTGCCGCCCGAGCACTACGACCAGATCTTCTCGGCGCACGGCACGATCATGATCTTCTTCGTCGGCATGACCTTCATGATCGGCCTCATGAACTTCGTCGTGCCGCTGCAGATCGGCGCGCGCGACATGGCGTTTCCGGTGCTCAACTCGGTCGGCTTCTGGCTCACCGCGGCGGGCGTGCTGCTGACCAACCTGTCGCTCGGGCTGGGTGAATTCGCGCGCACCGGCTGGCTCGCTTATCCGCCGCTGTCGGAGCTGCAGTTCTCGCCCGGCGTCGGCGTCGACTACTACCTCTGGGCGCTGCAGATCTCGGGCGTCGGCACGCTGCTGGCGGGCATCAACATCGTCACGACGATCCTCAAGCTGCGCGCGCCGGGCATGGGCTACCTGCGCATGCCGATCTTCACGTGGACCGCGCTCGCGTCGAGCATGCTGATCATCGCCGCGTTCCCGATCCTGACCGCGACCTTCGCGATGCTGCTGCTCGACCGCTACCTGGGCTTTCACTTCTTCACGAACGAGCTCGGCGGCAACATGATGATGTACATCAACCTGATCTGGGCCTGGGGCCATCCGGAGGTCTACATCCTGATCCTGCCCGCGTTCGGCGTGTTCTCCGAGGTGGTCTCGACGTTTTCGGGCAAGCCGCTGTTCGGCTACCGCTCGATGGCGATGGCGACGCTCGGCATCTGCACGATCTCGTTCATGGTCTGGCTGCACCATTTCTTCACGATGGGCGCGGGCGCCGACGTGAACGCGTTCTTCGGCATCATGTCGATGGTCATCGCGGTGCCGACCGGCGTGAAGATCTTCAACTGGCTGTTCACGATGTACGGCGGCACGATCCGCTTCAACGCGCCGCTGGTCTGGACGCTCGGCTTCATCGTGACCTTCGTGATCGGCGGCCTGACCGGCGTGCTGCTCGCGATACCGCCGGTCGATTTCGTGGTGCACGACAGCCTGTTCCTGGTGGCGCACTTCCACAACGTGATCATCGGCGGCGTCGTGTTCGGCGCGATGGCCGGCTACCAGTTCTGGTTTCCGAAGGCGTTCGGCTTCACGCTCGACGAACGCTGGGGCAAGATTTCGTTCTGGTGCTGGTTCGTCGGCTTCTATCTCGCGTTCATGCCGCTCTACGCGCTCGGCCTGTTCGGCGCGACGCGGCGCATGCAGCACTATCCGAACACCGACTGGCAGCCGCTGATGCTCGTCGCGATGGCCGGTGCGGTCGTGATCCTGATGGGGATCGCCGCGACCGCGATCCAGCTGTGGGTCAGCGTGCGCACGCGCGAGCGGCGGCGCGACCTCACGGGCGACCCGTGGAACGCGCGCACGCTCGAATGGTCGACCGCGTCGCCGCCGCCGCCCTGGAACTACGCGGCGCTGCCGCGGGTCGAGGGCCTGTATGTGTTCTGGGACGCGAAGCAGGCCGGCGACACCGGCTTCGGCAAGGAGCCTGGCGCGGCCGGCGCGCACATCGAGATGCCGAACCCGAGCCCGCTCGGCTTCGTGCTCGCCTTCTTCTCGGTCGTCATGGGCTTCGCGCTGATCTGGCACATCTGGTGGATGGCGGCAGCGGGCCTGGTCGGCATCGTCGGCGCGACGCTCGTGCATGCGTGGAGCACGGATCGCGAGCACGAGGTGCCGGCCGCCGCCGTCGCCGCGTTCGAGTCACGGCGGCGCGCGCAGCAGCAAGCGCAGGCGGTGCTCTAGATGGCGCACGCGGCGACCGTCAGCGCGTCGGGTGCGAACCGGCACGAGGACCGGCACGAAGACGTCCCGCGCTCCGAGCGCGGCCCCGCGCCGACCGAGGTCGTCGTCACCTACGGCTTCTGGCTGTTTCTGCTCAGCGACATCGTCGTGTTCTCGGCGTTCTTCGCGGCCTATGCGGTGCTGCACGGCCGCACCGCGGGCGGGCCCGACGGCGTGCGACTGTTCGATCTTCGCCACGTGCTGATCGAGACGATGCTGCTGCTGCTGTCGAGCTTCAGCTGCGGCCTGTTCGCGCTCGCGATCGAGCGCGCGAAGCGCGGCGCGGCGTTTGCCGCCGGCATTCTCACGTTCGCGCTCGGCGCCGCCTTCGTCGGCATGGAGGTCACGGAATTCGCGTCGATGATCGCATCCGGCGCGGGGCCGGACCGAAGCGCCTTTCTGTCCGCGTTCTTCGCGCTGGTCGGGCTGCACGGCGCGCATGTCAGCGTCGGGCTGCTGTGGCTCCTGGTGATGTTCGCGCAGATCGCGACGCTCGGCTTCACGCGGCCCGTGGTGCGGCGCCTGCTGTGCTTCAACCTGTTCTGGCACGCGCTCGACATCGTCTGGATCGGCGTGTTCACGATCGTCTACCTGGGGGCCGGAAAATGACCAGCATGCCACGCGACCCGGCCGATCTTTCCAAGAGCGACGAGACGCCGGGTCAGGAAAAGACGCTCAAGAGCGGCCTCGTCAAGTACGCGGCCGGCCTGGGCCTGTCGATCGTGCTCACGCTCGCGTCGTTCTGGGCCGCCGGCACCGCGACGATCTGGGCGCAGTCGCTGCCCGTGCTGCTCGCGGCGCTCGCGATCGCGCAGATGGGCGTGCACCTCGTGTTCTTCCTGCACATCTCGAGCGGCCCCGAGGGCACCAACAACATCATCGCGCTCGCGTTCGGCGTCTTCATCGTCGCGCTCGTCGTGTTCGGCTCGATCATCATCATGCAGAGCCTGGACGCGAACATGGTGCCGATGGGGCGAATGCTGAAGATGCAACGTTAAGGTCGCGGCTGGACGATCAAGCGTTTGACGCTTCGATAGAGGCGCTGCATGCCGGGGCTGACGCCGACCAGTGATCCGATATAGAAGCTCCAGTCGCGCAACGCAATATAGGCCCTGCCCTCCGGGAACCAGTGCACCAGGAGAATAATGATCGTGTCGCGTACACGATCATCAAATACGTTGGCCACAGCCTTCGAAGGGATAGGGCCTCCTTTTCTTCGGGATCGAATGCAGCCGTCTTGCTGGGCGCATAGACAGAGAAGAACAGCACCAGCGCAACAACCAGAAGAGCGCACAGGATTCCATAAATCATGCTGAGTCCCAATCGATCAACATTTTCCGAAGCTTGAATCAGGGCTTGCGGTAGCGTGCTGCCACGTTACGCATCGACAGCAGTGCGCAGACAGCCAGCACCGCGCACCAGCCCAGATCTGCGTTTTGGTGGCTGACTTCGAAGGCTGCATACCTGTCGTATGCAGAGATGAGCAGCAGAACTGTGGCGATGAGCCCGAGGGCGATTGCCAAAAAACGCCTGACGTCACGATTCATGATCGATCTCTTGGTTCTTTCGATTGTTGAATTCTCGGGGCGTGCGAGCCTACGCGGCCCATAACTGCCGGTCGTCTGCGACGTGGGAAGATCTTTGGCCCTCATGCTCGACCTCCTTGTCCAAACGGATGACACGCTCCATCGCGGCAATGGTCTGTGGGCAGTGCGCGATCACGATGCGCGTCATGTCGAGCGCACATACCGCGCGATTGACCATGTCTTCCCTGGCCGTGTCCAGATAGCTTGTCGCCTCGTCCAGAAACAGCATCTTCAGCTGCTTGTAAAGCGCTCGCGCCAAGAGCACGCGCTGGCGCTACCCGCCCGACAATGCGACTCCCATGTCGCCGACCAAGGTGTTGTAGCCCATCGGCGTGAGAGTGACAGGCTGCGTTGTGGCAGGGTTTGGTGCCGACGTTTTCGACCGATGAATGCGGCTCAGTGCGGCGTGGAGATGAGGCATCACCATCTCTTGCAGCCTCGACCCCTGCGGCTCGATATTCGGCGGCACGTTGTAGAAGCTTGCGGAAGTCCGCAGCAGTTCCTCGTCTTCGCCCTCGCGATGCATCAGCACCAGCACGTTGTGCCAGTGCGCGTCCCGGAAGTTGGACAGCCAGCGCGGTGGAACATCCTTGCCGTCGCGGTCCGCTTCGAAAAACACCGGGCTTCCGGTGCCGATGGCGCGCGTGAGGATTGGACTGCGGACGTTGCTGCCGACACAGCTGATCGATGCCTGGTAGGCCTCGGGGACGCCCGTTGCCCAGCGTTGAAGGGCGGCATAGCCGCCCGAATGGGCGACCGACTGGCCGCACATCATGGCCTCATGGGGAAGCCATGCCCGAAGCGGACCGTTGACCCAGTGCTTGAGCGATGCGAAATCCGCAATGCCGCGCGCGGTGCATGCGATGTCGTCCTCGTCAAGAGCCGTGGAGTTCATGGGTTCCCTCCTGCGCCATGTTGAGTTCGGGGCAGGCCGGCCTATGATTCGGGAGCACTGCCCCGCACTGCCGGCGCTGGCACTTTCATTGTCTGCCAGCCATCTGATCGGCCTTGCCTGACGAATGACTGACCGCGCAGCAACCACGGTCTTGCCGCATCACACCCATGCCCCGTCCCCTGCGCCTCGCCCTGCTCGCCGTCCGCGACCTGATCGTCTCGATCGGCCCGGTGGCCTTCCTCGTGGCCGGGCTGCTGGTCGCGGCCTACTGGTGGCTCGACCCGCAGCCGCCCAGGCGCGTCACGCTCGCCACCGGGCCGGCTGGCAGCGCCTACGCCGGGTTCGGCGAGCGCTATGCGCGGGCGCTCGCCGCCGACGGCATCCGGGTCGAGCTGAAGGCCACCGACGGCTCGCTCGACAACCTGGCGCTGCTGCGCGACGGCGGCGCCGACGTCGCCTTCGTGCGCGGTGGCGCGGCCGACGCGGTGGCCGACCAGAAGGCCGGGCTGACTTCGCTCGGCAGCCTGTTCTACGAGCCGCTGTGGCTGTTCTACCGCGCCGACGCGGCGCGCCAGGTCGAGCGCAGGACGGCCACGCTCACCTCGCTGGCGCAGCTCAAGGGCCTGCGCGTCAACGTCGACAGGCCCGGCAGCGGCGTGCCCGACATCATGGACAAGCTGCTGCGCGCCAACGGCATGGACGCGCAGGCGCTGCAGCTCTCTCACCTGGAGCCGGCGCCGGCGGCCGAGGCGCTGCAGGCCGGCCGGCTCGACGCGCTGGTGCTGGCCTCGGCGCCGCAGTCGCCGCTGGTGCAGCGGCTGCTGCGCGCGCCCGGCATCCGGCTGATGGACATCGGCCAGGGCGACGCCTATGCGCGGCGCTTCGCCTTTCTGTCGGCGGTGACCCTGCCGCGCGGCGTGGTGGATCTGGCGGCCGATCTGCCGCCGCACGACGTCACGCTGCTGGCGGCGACCACCTCGCTGCTGTCGCGCGACGAGACGCACCCGGCGCTGCGCCAGCTGTTCGCCCAGGCCGCGCAGGCACTGCACGGCGAGGCCGGCTGGTTCAACCGCGCGCGCGACTTCCCCAACACCAAAACCAGCGAGCTGCCGGTGAGCCCCGAGGGCGACCGCGCCATCAACGGCACGCCGCCCTTCTGGCAGCGCTACCTGCCCTTCTGGGCCAGCAACCTGGTCGAGCGCATGTGGCTGGTGCTGGGCGGCCTTTTGGTGCTGATGCTGCCGCTCGGGCGCGTGGTGCCGCCGCTCTACCAGTTCCGCGTGCGCAGCCGCGTGTTCCGCTGGTATGCGCGGCTGCGCGACATCGAGCACAAGGTCGAAATCGGGCAAGGCGGGCGCGACGCCCTGCTCGACGAGCTCGACGAGCTCGACCGCGTGGTCAACAAGGTGGCGGTGCCGCTGTCGTACGCCGGCGAGCTGTACGCGCTGCGCAGCAACATCAACGCCGTCAGGCAGCGGCTGCTGGCGAACCGCTCAGCAGGCGCGGCGGCACCCCCAGCGCTCTGAGGCACCGCCCCGGTCCGCACCGGGTCAGACGACCGGCCGTCGACTCATGAGCGCTGCAACCGGCGCAGCAGCCCGGCCGTGGTGCGCGGCCAGCCGACGAGGCCGAACCAGGCGCCGCCGGCAATGGCCGATGCGATCACGGTGCCGTAGACCACCAGCGCCACGCCCTGCGCCGCGAACACGAGCGTGAGCTCCCCGCCCCAGCGCAAGGCCAGCCAGCCGCCCAGCCCGGCGACCGCCAGGCGCGCGATGTTGCCGAGCACCGGCCACAGCAGGCGTCCGGCACCCTGCGACGCGAAATAGAGCGCCAGCCCGACGCCGAAGAAGCCGTACATCGGGCCGACCGTCTGAAGGTAATGAGCCCCGGCCTCCAGCATGGCGGGATCGTGGCCGAACAGGGTCAGCCACTGGCGCGGGAACAGCGCCGCGGCCAGACCGATCGATTCGGTCAGGACGAAAGCCGTGGCGGTGCCGACCCACGTCGCGTTCAGCGCGCGTTCGTGCCGGCCGGCGCCGATGCAGGTGCCCACCATGGCCACCAGGGGCGCGCCGAGTCCGAAGACCAGCGGCACCAGCAGGTATTCGAGACGCGCCGCGGTGCCGTAGCCGGCGATCGCCCCCGCGCCGAAATGGCTGGTCAGCGCCGTGGCGATGCCGATCGAGAGATTCGTCGCCACGGTCGAGATGGCGCCGACCAGGCCGACGCGCAGGATGTCGCGAAACAGTGGCCAGCGCAGCCGCGGGTTCGCGAACGACAGCTTCAGCAGGCTGCGGCCGGAGCACAGGTAGGCGCCCAGCGCGATCGTGCCGGCCAGGTAGTAGAGCAGCAGCGCGACAGCGCCCCCCGCGATGCCCAGCGCGGGAACCGGCCCCCAGCCGAAGATCAGCAGCGGCGACAGCGGCACCAGCACCAGCACCCCGGCCACCGTCACGTTGGCCGGCAGCGCCATGTTGCCGGTACCCCGAATCACCGCCGCGAGGGAATTGAACAGCCATACCAGCACCGCGCCCGCGAACACCCAGTTCGAGTACGTCAGCGCCGCTTGCAGCGCGGCGCCCGTGCCGCCCATCAGCGCGTAGAGCCAGCGGCCGCCGAGCAGTAGCGCGAGCGAGAACGCCAGGCCGAAGCCCAGCGCGATCACGATGGCGTGCAGCACCAGCGCATCCGCTTCCGCGCGCCGGCCGGCGCCGATCGCGCGCGCGATTGAGGAGGCGATGCCGCCGCCCATGGCGCCGGCGGAGGTCATTTGCATCAGCATGACGACCGGGAACACGAGTGCCATGCCGGCGAGCGCCTCGGTGCCCAGCTTGCCGATGAAATAGGTTTCGATCAGGCCGACGGCGGCCTGCGCGACCATCACCAACACATTCGGCGCGGCCAGCCGCAGCAGGGTGGGCAGGATCGGCGCCTCCAGCAGGAGGCGCGTTCGGGAATCCAGAGCGGCGCTCATGGCGATCCTCCGCTCAGGCCGCAGCCGGCGCCGCGCGCGGCGGCAGGCGCATTTCGCGGATCGGCAGGTTCACCAGCGCGGCGCCCGCGGCCAGCGCGATGTCGATGTACCAGACCCAGTCGTAGCTGCCGGTCGCCTGGAACACGGCGCCGCCCAAGTAGGCGCCGAAGAAGCCGCCGACCTGGTGCGACAGCATCACGATGCCGAACAGCATCGCCATGTTGGCCGGGCCGAACATCTTGGCGACCAGCCCGGCGGTCGGCGGCACGGTCGAGAGAAAGGTCACGCCCATCACGGCCGCGAACACCAGCATCACCGCCGTCGTCTTGGGCGCCAGCAGGAAGACCAGCACCGCCAGCCCGCGCGTCGCGTAGAGCAGCGCAAGCAGCGACTTCATGCGCCAGCGGCCCACCGCCCAGCCCATGGCGAGGCTGCCGACGATATTGAACAAGCCGATCACCGCGAGCGACCAGCCGCCGACTTCCGGCGGCAGCCCGCACGCCGCGACCACGCCCGGCAGATGCGTCGCCAGGAAGGCGACGTGGAAGCCGCACACCAGGAAGCCGAGGGCCAGGTAGCGGTAGCTCGGCGTGGCGAGCGCCTGCCCGATGGCCTCGCGCGCGCTCAGGGTGCGCGTGCCCGAAGCCGCGGCGGCCTGCGCGGCCAGCGCGTTCGAGTTGCCCCGAAGCACCCAGGCGGCCGGCAGGGCCAGCAGCACCAGCACGCCGAGCCACTGCATGGCGGCCGCCCAGCCCGCGGCGGCGGTCAGCCCGATGGCGATCGGCGCCATCGCGAACTGGCCGAAGGAGCCACCCGCGTTGACGATGCCGGTGGCCAGGCCGCGCCGCGCCGGCGGCACCAGCCGCGTGCTCGCGGCCATCAGCACCGACGGGCCCGCCATGCCGGCGCCGCCCGCGGCGAGCACGCCGATGGCCAGGATCAGCCCGGCGGTGCTGGTCATGAGCGGCGTGAGGACCGTGCCGGCCGCGACCAGCAACACGCCGGCGAGGATCACCCGGCCGGTGCCGACGCGGTCGGCCATCGCGCCGGCGAAGGGCTGCGTCAGGCCCCAGCAGACCTGGCCGGCCGCGAAGGCCAGGCTGATGCTGCCGATGCCCAGCGCCGTCGAGGTGTTGAGGGCCGACAGGAACAGCCCCATCGTCTGGCGCACGCCCATGGTGAGCGCGAAGGCGCCGGCGGCGGCCAGCAGCACCAGCCACAGGGCCTGGTAACGCGGGGAAGGCGTGGCGGGCGCCGGGGGCTGCCGGGTCGGTTGCGGGTCAGTCATCGTGGTCTCCGGAGGTTTCGTTCGGGCCGGCGCGCTGCAGCACGTCGAGGCTGTCGTCGAGCAGCGCATGCAGCGCCGCCACGCGCTCGACGCCGAGCAGGTCGTTCAGCCCGCGCTGCGCGGTGCGCCAGAGCGCCTGCGCCTCGGCGCGCTTGGCGCGGCCGGCGTCGGTGACGGCGACGAGCCGGCTGCGCGCATCGGGGCCCGGCTGCTGCACCAGCCAGCCCGCGGCCAGCATCGGCTTGAGGTTGCGCGCGAGGGTGGACGCGTCGAGGTTCATCGCGCGCGCCAGGTCGATGGGGCGCAGCGGCCCCAGCAGCAGCACGTTCGACAGCAGCGAGTACTGCGTGGTCTTGAGTCCGCTCGCGGCGAGCTGCGCGTCGTAGTGCCGCGACACCAGCCGCGTGAGGCGCCGCAGCCTGAAGTGGGTGCAGCCCTGGGGTTTTGCGATGGCGTCCATGCCGATGATTGTATCTACAATAGTTGCAGATGCAACTCAAACGAAAGGACGACCCCATGACGCAGCACAACCACCTCGAAAGCTGGCTGGCCGAGGAAGGCGACATCGCCCGGCGCCTGGAGGCCGGCCCGGGCCCCGGCCTCGCGCGGCCCGAGCAGCTCGCGGGCAGGAGCGGCCTCGAAGCCATGCAGGCCATGCTCGACGGCGAACTGCCCTACGCCGCGATCGCCAGGACGCTCGACTTCCTGCTGATCTCGGTCGGCCCCGGCGCCGCCGTGTTCCAGGGCACGCCGCTGGCGCAGCACCTCAATCCGCTGGGCACCGTCCACGGCGGCTGGGTCGCCACCCTGCTCGACTCGGCGCTGGGCTGCTCGGTGCACACGATGCTGCCGCCCGGGCGCGGCTACACCACGGCGGAGCTCGGCGTGAACTACGTCAAGGGACTCACGCCCCGGGTGCCACGCGTGCGCGCGGAAGGCAAGGTGATCCACTGCGGGCGCCAGCTCGCCACCGCCGAGGCCCGGCTGCTCGGCCCCGACGGCACGCTCTACGCGCATGCGACCACCACCTGCCTGGCGTTCGAACTCCCGAAGCGCTGAGCCCCGCCCGCGCGTCTGCCGGCACGACGCGGCCCTGCCCACGTCGCACGCCATCGCGTCCTCGTCGCAGCGCGTCGATGCCGCCCCCGATTCTCATTGAATCAGCCGCTGGCGCCCGTCCTATTTAGCATCATCGCTATCAAAAAAATAGCACCCCGCCCAAAAGAAAGGCCCGTCATCGACGGGCCTTTCTCGTTCGCGGGTGTCGCCGGTCCGGCTCCGCCGGCCGGCCGACACGCCCCCGGTCGGGGGCTGAGGCCCGCGGCTCCGAGCCTGCCTGCGCAGGCTCGGACGGGCCGAAGAGCCGCTGCCTGCGGCAGCGACCCTGGGCGAAGCGACACGCAGTGCGCGCAGCCTGGGGGCGAGCCTATTTCAACGCCTTGTAGCGCATGCGCTTGGGCTTGGCGCCCTCCTCGCCCAGGCGGCGCCTCTTGTCGGCTTCGTACTCCTGGTAGTTGCCATCGAAGAAGGTCCACTGGCTGTCGCCCTCGGCGGCCAGGATGTGCGTGGCGATGCGGTCCAGAAACCAGCGGTCGTGGCTGATCACCATCACCGAGCCGGCAAATTCGAGCAGCGCGTCTTCCAGCGCGCGCAGCGTCTCCACGTCGAGGTCGTTCGACGGCTCGTCGAGCATCAGCACGTTGCCGCCGGCGATCAGCGTCTTGGCCAGGTGCAGCCGCCCGCGCTCGCCGCCCGAGAGCGTGCCGACCTTCTTCTGCTGGTCGGCGCCGTTGAAGTTGAAGCGCCCGGCGTAGGCGCGGCTGGCCATCTGGAACTTGCCGACGTTGATGATGTCCAGGCCATTGGAGATGTCCTCCCACACCGTCTTCTGGTTGGCCAGCTCGTCGCGGTGCTGGTCGACGAAGGCCATCCTGACGGTCGAGCCGACCACGACCTCGCCGCTGTCGGGCTGCTCCTTGCCGGCGATCAGCTTGAACAGCGTGGACTTGCCCGCGCCGTTCGGGCCGATGATTCCGACGATGGCGCCGGCCGGCACGTTGAAGCTCAGGTTGTCGATCAGGAGGCGGTCGCCGAAGCTCTTGCTCACGTTCTTGAACTCGATCACCTGGTTGCCCAGGCGCTCGGCCACCGGAATGAAGATTTCCTGCGTCTCGTTTCGCTTCTGGTACTCGATGTCGGAGAGCTCCTCGAAGCGCGCCAGGCGCGACTTGCTCTTGGCCTGGCGCGCCTTCGGGTTCTGGCGCACCCACTCCAGTTCCTTCTTCATGGCCTTGGCGTGGGCTTCCTCGCCCTTCTGCTCGGCCTCCAGGCGCGCCTCCTTCTGCTCCAGCCAGGTGCTGTAGTTGCCCTTCCAGGGAATGCCGCGGCCGCGGTCCAGTTCCAGGATCCACTCGGCGGCGTTATCGAGGAAGTAGCGGTCGTGGGTGATGCCGACCACGGTGCCCGGGAAGCGCTTCAGGAACACTTCGAGCCACTCGACCGATTCGGCGTCCAGGTGGTTGGTCGGCTCGTCGAGCAGCAGCATGTCGGGCTTGGACAGCAGCAGCCGGCACAGCGCGACGCGGCGCTTCTCGCCGCCCGACAGCACGCCGATGGTGGCGTCCCACGGCGGCAGGCGCAGCGCGTCGGCGGCGATCTCGAGCTGGTGCTCGCTGTCGGTGCCGGCGGTGGCGATGATGGCTTCGAGCCGGGCCTGCTCGGCCGCGAGCGCGTCGAAGTCGGCGTCCTCGTCGGCGTAGGCGGCGTACACCTCCTCCAGCCTGGCCTTGGCCTCGAACACCGCGCCCATGGCCTCTTCCACCGACTGGCGCACGGTGTGCGCGGGGTCGAGCTTGGGCTCCTGCTCCAGGTAGCCGATCGTCAGGCCCGCCATCGGCAGCGCCTCGCCCTCGAATTCGCGATCGACGCCGGCCATGATCTTCAGCAGGGTCGATTTGCCTGAGCCGTTCAGGCCGAGCACACCGATCTTGGCGCCGGGGAAAAACGAGAGCGAAATGTCCTTCAAGATCTGCCGCTTGGGCGGCACGGTCTTGCTGACCTTGTTCATGGTGTAGACGTACTGGGCCATGGTTATCTCTGCTTGGGTGTCATCAGTTTGACTTTGGGGAAATAGGTCTTGTAGCGCGCGCGGTCGCGCGACACGAGGGTGTAGCCCATCAGCTGCGCGTGCGCCCCGATGTAGAAGTCAGGCAGCAGCGACGGCCGTGTGCCGCCGCCCTTGCGGTAGTGCCGGAACGCCACCGCCGCCGCGCGTGCGGCCGCGTAGGGCAACTCCAGCCGCTCGTACAGTCGCGCGGGCAAGGCGGCGTCCGTGTCGCGATCGGAATTGAAATACGCTGAAACCTCGGCGTAGATCAGCGGGTTGATCGCCAGCCTGCCACGCGCCAGCCCATCGGCGAGAGCGGCGGCCGACCAGTCGAACCAGACCGGATCTTCGCGGATCACATCGATCAATACGTTGCTGTCGATGAGGAAGGTTTCAAGCGGCTCAGCGCTCGCCACGCGTCATCTCCAGCCATTCGTCGGCCGACAGGCCCAGGTTCGAGGTCGCGCTGCCGCGCAGCAGGCGAATCGCTTCCTCGCCCGGCGTCATGCTGCGCTTGACGGGCTTGACGACGATCTGCCTGTTCCTGTATTCGAATTCCACCTCGTCGTAAGGCCTGAGCCCGGCGAGTTCTCGGATGTTCTGGGGAATGGTGACCTGGCCTTTGGAGGTGAGACGCACGGGGCCTCCGGTAATACCGAAAGGGTAAGAGTTTAGCGCAGCGTATCGCGCCCTGCCGACCCCGGCGGGCGGGCCGGCCGACGCGCAACGCCAGCTCGTGCGACAATACACGCCGTTGCCGGGTCCAGTTGCCCGCAACAGCGGCTCTTCTGCCGGGGACCCCTCGGCCCAGCGCATACGGCGCATCGGGCTCTCGGCTCCCATCCTTGACTTCATCTGCCTTGACTGGCCGGGTCGCTCCCACACAGGAGCACCGCGGCGGGCCGATGCCACTGCGCCATGGAAGGCGCTCCATCTCCAATGAACTTTGACGACCTGAAGCTGGCCCCGGCCATCCTGACCGCTGTGCGCGAGCACGGCTACGACACCCCCACCCCGATCCAGGCGCAGGCCATTCCCGTGGTGCTCGAAGGGCACGATCTGCTCGGCGGCGCGCAGACCGGCACCGGCAAGACGGCGGCCTTCACGCTGCCGATGCTGCACCGCCTCAGCCAGGGCGAGCGCGCGAAAAACAAGTTCGGCGGCATCGGCATCCGCGCCCTGGTGCTGACGCCCACGCGCGAGCTCGCCGCGCAGGTCGAGGAATCGGTGCGCACCTACGGCCGGCACCTGCCGCTGACCTCCACCGTCATCTTCGGCGGCGTCGGCATGAACCCGCAGATCGACAAGATGAAGCGCGGCGTCGACATCCTGGTGGCCACGCCGGGGCGCCTGCTCGACCTGCAGCAGCAGGGCATGCTGGATTTGTCGCAGGTGCAGATCCTGGTGCTCGACGAGGCCGACCGCATGCTCGACATGGGCTTCATCCACGACGTGAAGAAGGTGCTGGCGCTGGTGCCGCGCGACAAGCAGAGCCTGCTGTTCTCGGCCACTTTCAGCGACGAGATCCGCGAGCTGGCCGCCACGCTGCTGAAGAACCCGCAGAGCGTGCAGGTCACGCCGCGCAACACCACGGTGCAGCGCATCACGCAGGTGATCCACCCGGTGGGCCGCGGCAGGAAGAAGCCGCTGCTCGCGCACATCATCAACGAGCACCAGTGGAGCCAGGTGCTGGTGTTCACCCGCACCAAGTTCGGCGCCAACAGCGTGGCCGAGTTCCTGACCAAGAATGGCATCGAGGCGATGGCGCTGCACGGCAACAAGAGCCAGAGCGCGCGCACGCAGGCGCTGGCCGGCTTCAAGAGCGGCGACATCCGCGCCCTGGTGGCGACCGACATCGCCGCGCGCGGCATCGACATCGACGAGCTGCCGCACGTCGTCAACTACGAGATTCCCAACGTCCCCGAGGACTACGTTCACCGCATCGGCCGCACCGGCCGCGCCGGCAACAGCGGCGAGGCGGTGAGCCTGGTGTGCCTGGACGAAGAGGGCTTCATGCAGGAGATCGAGCGCTTCACCAAGCAGCAGATCCCGGTGAAGCTGGTCGAGGGCTTCGGCCCCGAGCTCGGCGAGCGCGCCGAGCCGATCGCCATGGGCCGCCAGACCATCTGGGGCGGGGCGGGCCGTCCGCCCAGCCGCGAGGTGATGCAGGCCGCGGCCAAGGCGGCGCGCCAGGAAATGCTGGAGCGCGTGCGCGAGAACAAGGCCGGCCAGGGCGGCCGCGCGGGCGGCGGCGGTGGTGGCGGCCAGCGTCGTGGCGCGGCCGGCGGTGGCGCCGGCAATGGCGCACGGCCGGCGGGCGGCGGCAGCGGCGCGGGACCGCGCGGCGGCCAGCAGCAGCGCCAGGGCGGCGCGCAAGGCCTGCCCCGTGCGGCGCAGGGCGGGCGCGCACCGGCCCACCATGGCGAAGGCCATGCCCAGGGCGGCGGCCATGCGCTGTACGAGGAGCGCCAGCCGCGCCACCACGGCAACAGCCACAGCCCGACCCAGGCCGACCAGGTGGCGCACCTACGCGCCGAGGCGGTGGCCGGCGCGCAAGGCCAGCCCGACCCGTTGCGCACCAGCGTCGACAGCCTGGGCGGCCGCGGCCGTCGCGGCGGCGGTGGCTACGGCAACGGCGGCGGCCGCTCGGGCGGCAATGGCTATGGACGCAGCGGCGGCGGGCGCTCCTTCGGCCGCTGACGCCTTGCCTGTCGAAGCTTGGCTGAGGGGCGCTTCGGCGCCCTTTTTCATGACGGCGCCGGCCTACGGCGCATGGCGCCGTCGTGCCCTAGAGTTCAGCGTGAAAGCGGTGCCGTGTCGCCGCATTCCAGGAGCGCGACCGCATGGAGTTCAAGGACTACTACCGCACCCTCGGCGTGGAGAAGACCGCCACCGCCGAGGACATCAAGAAGGCCTACCGCAAGCTGGCGCGCAAGTACCACCCGGACGTGAGCAAGGAGCCCGACGCCGCCGTGCGCATGAGCGAGGTCAACGAGGCCAACGCCGTGCTCTCCGACCCCGAGAAGCGCATGGCCTACGACGCGCTGGGCAGCCAGACCCACGCGCAGGCCGGCCGCGAGTTCCGCCCGCCGCCGAACTGGGACGCCGGCTTCGAGTTCTCCGGCGAGGACACGGGCGCGGGCGGTGCCAGTGGCGACTACAGCGACTTCTTCGAGCAGCTGTTCGGCCGCGCGGCGCGGGCGCAGCGCTCGCAGGGGCGCGGCGAGCGCGGCTTCGGTAGCGCGCGGGCCTCGATGCGCGGCAGCGACCATCACGCCAAGATCGAGCTCGACGTGCTCGATGCCTACCACGGCGCCGAGCGCACCATCTCGCTGCGCGGCGCGCGGCTCGACGACGCCGGCCAGGTGGTCAACGAGGAGCGCAGCCTGCAGGTCAAGATCCCCAAGGGCGTGCGCGAAGGCCAGCTGATCCGCCTGGCCGGCCAGGGCAGCCCCGGCGTCGGCGGCGCGCCGGCCGGCGACCTGTTCCTGGAGGTGCATTTCCGCGCCGGCGGACGCTGGCGCGCCGAGGGCCGCGACGTCTACCAACGCGTGCCGGTCGCGCCGTGGGAAGCCGCGCTGGGCGCCGAGATCGAGGTCGAGACGCCGACCGGCGCGGTGGAGGTCAAGGTCCAGCCCGGCTGGAAGCACGGCCGCAAGCTGCGCCTGAAGGGCCGCGGTATCCCGGGCAACCCCGCCGGCGACCTGTACCTCGAACTCGAGGTCGCCCTGCCGCCGGCCGGCAACGACACCCAGCGCGCCGCCTACGAGGCGCTGGCGCGCGCCTTTCCTTCCTTCGACGCCAGAACCGCAGGAGCCTGAGCATGCAATTCGCTTACCACCCCTCTCCCTCCGCACAAATGGGCGAACTGCTCGACGAGGCCGCTCTCACGCTCGACGAGCTGGCGCGCGCCTGCCGGGTCGAGCCCGAATGGGTCAGCGCGCATGTCGAGGCCGGCGTGCTCGAACCCAGCCCGACGCCGGGCGGCCCGCGGCGCTTCGCCAGCATCATGCTGGTGCGTGCGCGCCGCATCGCCCAGCTCGAAGCCGCCTTCGACGCCGACCCGCAGCTCGCCGCCCTCACCGCCGACCTGATGGAGGAAGTCTCGCACCTGCGCCAGCGCCTGCGGCTGGCCGGACTGGAGCGCAACACCCACTGAGGCGCTTCGCGGGCGGAGGCCGTGGAGCCTTTCTTCACGCTCGGCCATTCGACGCGCCCGCTGCAGGAGTTCATCGGGCTGCTGCAGGACAGCGCGGTGGCGCGCGTGGTCGACGTGCGCAGGCTGCCCGGCTCGCGGCGCCATCCGCATTTCGACCAGGAGCGTCTGCGTCCGGCGCTGGCGGCGCAGGGCATTGACTACCTGCACGTGCCTGCGCTCGGCGGACGGCGCGGCGGCAGCCTGGCCGGCTCGCCCAACGGCTTCTGGACCAACCTCAGCTTCCGCCGCTATGCCGACTACGCGCTGACCGCGCCGTTCCAGGAGGCGCTGGCCGGGCTGATCGCCAGCGGCAGCCACCGGCGCAGCGCCCTGGTCTGCTCCGAGGCGGTGTGGTGGCGCTGCCACCGGCGCATCATTGCGGACTACCTGCTGCTGCGCGGCTGCACCGTCTGGCACATCCTGGGGCCGGGGCAGGTGCACCAGGCCGGCATGACCCCGTCCGCACGGGCCACGCCCGACGGCGCGGGCCTGTGGTATCCGCCGCCAGCCTGAGCCGCCCCGGCCGCGCGGAACGCCCCTCATCCCACGCCGCGCGTCCCGCTCCTACAGGCGCCGTCAGGCACGGACGACCCCACCCCGCAGCGGAGGCCGGATCATGGCCCTTCAGCCGGACACGGGGCCTATTGGCGCCACGCCTCTCGGGCGATCCGTGATCCTTTCGTCCCTCTCCCGTCCTTACCGACCGGAATTCAAAGGAGTTCATCCATGGCCACCAGCGACAACGGTCTGCGCACGACCCCTCCCGGCAATCCTTCCACCGACGCGAACAACGACCCCCTCACCGGCGCACCGGGCGCGCACCCGGTCGGCACCGGGGTGGGCGCCACCGGGGGTGCCGTCGCGGGCGCCGCCATCGGCTCGGCGGCCGGGCCGGTGGGCGCCGCCATCGGGCTGGTGGTCGGCGCCGTCGCCGGCGGGCTGGGCGGCAAGGCCGCGGCCGAAGGCATCAACCCGACCGCCGAGGACGCCTACTGGCGCGAGAGCTACAACCGCGAGCCCTACTACGAGGCGGGCCGCAGCTACGACGACTACCGCCCAGCGTACGAAATGGGATGGTCCAGCCGGGTCGCCAGCGACGCCGACTTCGACACCTCCGAGGCCGCGCTGGAGCGCGAATGGAACACCCGCCGCGGCAGCTCCTCGCTCGACTGGCCCCAGGCGCGCAACGCCACGCGGGCGGCCTGGGACCGCGTCGACCGCACGTACCAGGACAGCCGCGTGACGAGCGGCGGCAGCAGCACTGCCGCCGCGGCGGGCGGCCTCGGCACCGCGGCGGTGGCAGGCAGCGCCACGACCGATCGCACGGACGTGGTCGATGTGCTGAACGACCTGCTCGAGACGTCGCGCAACGGCGAGGAAGGATTCCGCAGCTCCGCCGAGGAGGTGACCTCGCCCGAGCTGAAGCGCGTGTTCAGCGAGCGCGCCGAGCAGTGCGGCCAGGCCGCGCGGGAGCTGGCCGAGCTGGTGCGGCGCAACGGCGGCACGCCCGCCGAGGGCGGCACCATTGCCGGCGCCCTGCACCGCGGCTGGGTGCACACCAAGGGTGCCGTCGGCGCCAACAGCGACGAGTCGATCCTCAACGAGACCGAGCGCGGCGAGGACCTCGCCGTGGCGAGCTACCGCAAGGCCCTGAAGCAGAACCTGCCGGCCGACGTGCGCGCAGTGGTCGAGCGCCAGGCGCAGGGCGCGCAGCGCAACCACGACCAGATCAAGGCCCTGCGCGACCAGGCCCGCGCGCGCAACACCTGATCCGCGCCGTCCATCGCGGGCACGAGCCGCCTCCGGGCGGCTTTTTTCTTTTCCGGATCACGACGGGCAATGTCCCTGCCCGGCATTCCACCGGCGGCGGGCGTGCCGGCTGGCGCCGCGGCAGGAGCGAATCGATAATCCGCCGATGCGAATCCTCCACACCATGCTGCGCGTGGGCGACCTCCAGCGCTCCATCGACTTCTACACCCGGGTGCTCGGCATGCGCCTGCTGCGCACTTCGGAGAACCCGGAGTACAGGTACAGCCTGGCCTTCGTCGGCTACGAGGGCAACCCGGCGCAGGCCGAGATCGAGCTGACCTACAACTGGGGCACCGAGCACTACGAGATGGGCACCGCCTACGGCCACATCGCGCTCGGGGTGCCCGACGCGCACGCGGCCTGCGAGAAGATCCGCGCCGCCGGCGGCAGCGTGACGCGCGAGGCCGGGCCGGTCAAGGGCGGCAGCACGGTGATCGCCTTCGTGACCGACCCGGACGGCTACAAGATCGAGCTGATCCAGCGCGCCGAAGCGGCGGCGGGCGGCGGCCTGCGCTGAGCGTCGCGGCTGCCCGGCCCGTGCGGCAGCCGCGCCTCCGTCGCGCCGTCACCCGGCGCTGCCGAGCCCCGGGATCTGCACGCCAGCCATCTGCAGCAGCAGGATGGCGTTGAACGCCAGCACGGCGGCCGTCGCCAGCACCGCCACGGCGCGCACCGCGCGGCCGTTGACGAACGGCCCCATGATGTCGCGCCGGCTGGTGAAGATGACCAGCGCGACCATCGGCACCGGCAGCGCGAAGCTCAGCGCCACCTGGCTGTAGACCAGCGCGTCGGTGGCGTCGACGCCAAGCGCGACGACCACGAAGGCCGGCGCCATCGTCACCCCCCGGCGCACCCAGATCGGGATGCGAAAACCCACGAAGCCCTGCATGATCATCTGCCCCGCCATGGTGCCGACGACCGAGCTCGACACGCCCGAGGCGATCAGCGACACCAGGAAGACCGCCGCCGCGCCCGCGCCCAGGAGCGGCGCCAGGGTGCGGTACGCCGTCTCGATGGTCGCCACCTCGGCGTGCGCCGGGTGGAAGGCGCCCGCGGCCATGACCACCATGGCCATGTTGATCAGCCCGGCCAGCGTCAGCGCCACGACGACCTCCAGGTTGGAGAAGCGCATCAGCTTGCGGCGCGCGGCGTCGGTGTGCGCCTCGCCGCGCGCCTGCGTCAACCCGGAGTGCAGGAAGATGGCGTGCGGCATGACGGTCGCGCCGAGAATGCCGACCGAGACCATGAGCGCGCCGGCGTCCGGCAGCCGCGGCACCAGGACGCCGCGCGCGGCCGCGCCCCAGGCCACCGGGACGATGAACATCTCGACCAGGTAGCACAGCGCGATGACCCCCACCAGCGCGCCGACGATCAGCTCGAGCGGCCGGAAGCCGCGCCGCTCGGTCATCAGGATGGCGTAGGTGACGACGGCGGTGACCGCCATGCCTGCGAGCAGCGGCATCCCGAACAGCAGCGACAGGCCGATGGCGCCGCCCAGGAACTCGGCCAGATCGGTCGCCATGGCGGCGATCTCGCTGACCCCCCACATCAGGTAGACGGTGCCGGGCGAGAACTGCTCGCGGCACATCTCGGCCAGGTTGCGGCGCGTCACGATGCCGAGCTTGGCCGACAGCGCCTGGAACAGCATCGCCACCACGTTGGCGCCCAGCACCACCCACAGCAGGGCGTAGCCGTAGCGCGACCCGGCCTGCAGGTTGGTCGCGAAGTTGCCCGGGTCCATGTACGCGATCGACGCCAGGAAGGCCGGCCCGGCGAACAGCCAGCGGCTGCGGCGGCGCCGCGCGCGGCCCGACAGCACCTCGCTCATGCCGAGCACGGTGCGTTCGGTCAAGCCCGGTCGTGTTTCGCCGTCACCCATCGAATCCTTTTCATGTTTTCTGCGCCGGTCCGGCCGGTATACGGGGGCGGCCGCGGTCCGGATGCGGGAGCGTAGCGCGTTCGCATGCACGCCGGGTGCCCGCCACGAAGCCGCCCCCGCCGCCGCCATGCGCGCCATGGCATGCCGCATGGCGTGCGGGCAGCCGGCGCATTCAGCCCGGTCGGGCTGAAATCCTCATGAACGATGGGTTCCGTCATTTGCTATTCTTTCGATAGCTTCCGGCCCATACGGGGTAAGCGCTGGCGGCACTTTTCGATGAAATCCCGCAGCGGCGCGAGCCGCACGGCCGCCGGACCGTCGACCCGACGGTGGAGAAGGGCCACAGCCTTTGTTCGGGCGGCTGGACAGGCCGGCATGCGTGCGTTGCGACTGGAAGAAAACGATTGGCACGCGGATTGCTGTGTTGCAGCTGTCGAGGCCCGACCGGCCGGCTGGCCTGCCCGGTCGGGCCGGTTCTGGCGATAAAAACAACCCGTGCGATTCGCGCAAAAGCAGACCACGGCTCTTTTCACTGGGAAGCCATCTCGTTCTTTTTCATGAGCAATGACCCTTCGGCCGGCTTCACCCCCGCCGCCGCTCGAGCTGTGGGGCGGCCTGGAATGCACCCTGGCACGCATCAACGAGCAGTTTCGTGACCAGATCAGGGAAACGGGGCACCACGACCGGCTGGACGACCTGGACCGGGCCGCCGCGCTGGATCTGCGCACCTTGCGCTACCCGGTCCTGCTGGAGTCCATTTCGCCCGACCACATCGACCGCCATGACTGGGGCTGGCACGACGAGCGCCTCGGCCGGCTGCGGGAACTCGGCATCTCGCCCATCGCCGGCCTGGTCCACCACGGCAGCGGCCCGGCCTACACCAGCCTGGCCGACCCGGCGTTTCCCGACATCGTGGCCGCGCATGCCGCGCGGGTGGCCGAGCGCTACCGTGGATCGGGCGCTACACCCCCATCAACGAGCCGCTGACCACCTCCCGGTTCTCCGGCCTGTACGGCCACTGGTACCCCCACGGCACCGAAATGGCGGCCTTCCTGCGCATGCCGCTCAACCAGTGCCGCGCCATGGTGCTGTCGATGCAGGCGATCCGGCGCGTCAACCCGCAGGCCGAGCTGGTGCAGACCGAAGACCTGGGCAAGGCCTTCGGCACCCCGCCGATGCAGTTCCAGGTCGACCACGAGAACGACCGCCGCTGGCTGAGCTTCGACCTGCTGTGCGGCCGGCTCGACCGGCAGCACCCCTGGCACGGCATCTTTCTCGATGCCGGGATCGACGCGCGGGAGCTCGCGTTCTTCGTCCAGTCCCCGTGCCCGCCCGACATCATCGGGATCAACCACTATCTCACCAGCGAGCGCTTCCTCGACCACCGGGTGGGCCTGTATCCGGGCTTCCACAGGAACGAAACCGGCCCTCAGACCTACGTCGACGTGGAAGCGATCCGCATCGATCTGCCGGCCTCCCGAACCGGTCCCGCAGCCCGCCTGCGCGAAGCCTGGGAGCGCTACCGCCTGCCGGTCGCCGTGACGGAAACCCACCCTGGCTGCAGCCGCGACGAGCAGTTGCGCTGGCTGATGGAGGTCTGGAATGCCGCGCGGCGGCTGCGGGGGAAGGCGCCGACATCCGGGCCGTCACCGTCTGGCCGCTGCTGGGGCGGTGGACTGGAACTCGCTGCTCAAGCAGCAGAACGGGTTCTACGAACCCGGCGTGTTCGACGTGCGCTCGGACCCACCGCGCCCGACCGCCCTGGCCAGCGCCACCGCTGCGCTGGCCACCACCGGCGAGTTCGACCATCCAGTGCTGGACCGTGCCGAGCGCGAGGCGGGGCGCTGCTTTCGGGAAAACACCGAAGGCGCCGCCCTGCCGGCCGAAGCCTGCGCCCGGCACGGCGTTCCGGACGTCTCGTTTCCATCGGACCTGGTCTTCAACGGCGCGCTGGGCCGCCCCTACGTGGAAAGCGATGCGGTGGACCCCCGGGGGGTGTACGGGCGCAGCAAGGCCGAGGCCGAACGGCGCATTCTGGCGGCGCACCCGCAGGCGCTGGTCGTCCGCACCAGCGCCTTCTTCGGGCCGTGGGACATTCACAATTTCGCCTACGCCACTCTGCACGCAGTCTCTCGACACGCGATTGCCCGGAGCCCGCATGGCGCCGGCACCTAAGATGCAACACGTATTTCAGTCAACGGGAGGTCCAGTGGACAAAAGCAGCAAAGGGTTCCAGCCGGCAGTGCCAGCGGACATGTCCGGCGAGGCCGGTTTCGACTATCTCGTCGTCGGCGCGGGGTTCGCGGGCAGCGTCCTGGCCGAGCGGCTGGCACGCGGGCTCGGGTTGCGCGTGCTGATCGTCGACAAGCGTTCGCACATCGGCGGCAATGCCTACGACCGCCACGACGACGCGGGCATCCTGATCCACCCCTACGGGCCGCACATCTTCCACACCAATTCGGCCGACATCTTCGAGTACCTCTCGCGCTTCACCAAGTGGCGGCCGTACCAGCACCGCGTGCTGGCGAACGTGGAAGGCCAGCTGGTGCCCATGCCGATCAACCTCGACACGGTCAACGGCCTGTACGGCCTGTCGCTCACCTCGTTCGAGATCGACGAATGGTTCGCGTCGGTGGCCGAGAAGAAGGAGCGCATCGTCAGCTCCGAGGACGTGGTGGTGAGCAAGGTCGGGCGCGACCTCTACAACAAGTTCTTCCGCGGCTACACCCGCAAGCAATGGGGCATGGACCCGTCCGAGCTCGACGCGAGCGTGACGGCACGGGTGCCCACGCGCAGCAACCGCGACGACCGCTACTTCACCGACACCTTCCAGGCGATGCCGCTCAACGGCTACACGCGCATGTTCGAGGCCATGCTCGACCACCCGAACATCAAGGTGATGCTCAACACCGACTACCGCGAGGTGCAGCACCTGCTGCCGTGGAAGCGCATGGTCTACACCGGGCCGATCGACGCCTTCTTCGACCACCGCCACGGCAAGCTGCCGTACCGCAGCCTGGAGTTCGAGCACGTGAACCTGCCGCAGGAGCAGTTCCAGCGGGTCGGCACCGTCAATTACCCGAACGACTACGGCTACACGCGCATCAGCGAGTTCAAGCACATCACGGGCCAGCGCCACGCCACCACGTCGGTGGTGTACGAATACCCGCGTGCCGAGGGCGACCCGTACTACCCGGTGCCGCGCCCCGAGAACGCGGCGCTCTACGCGAAGTACCAGGCCGACGCCGAGGCGTTGACCGACGTGACCTTCGTCGGGCGGCTGGCGACCTACAAGTACTACAACATGGATCAGGTGGTCGGGCAGGCGCTCGCTGCGTTCAAGCGCTTGCGCCAGGACCATGAACACACCTCCGGGCTTGGCTTGCCGCCAGGGCGCCGCACGGACCCGGCCGGAACGGTCGCTGGTTTCTAGCGGCTTTGGCGCGCCCAGCGCAACCGGGCAACGACGGGATGGCCCTGCTCGGCCCGCCCCTCAGGTGAGGTGGTCGAAGTCGCCGCGCACCCAGCCCATGTAGCGATCGGCCGAGCGGCGGACCGCAGCGCGGGCGTCCGTGTCGATGGTGCCGCCGAGGTTGTCATAGAGGCGCTCGAAGGCGAAGGCTTCGGCGCCTTGGGCAATGCGCTCCACCACGGCGGCCGAGAGGGGAATGCGGTTGGGGTAGCTGCGCATGAAGGTGACCGAGCTCCGGTCGGGGTTGGACTGGATGGTGTCGCCGGCGAGCAGCACGCCCTTGCCGAGCGCGCCGGCGGCCCAGTGCGCCACTGCGGCGCCGGGGAAGTGCCCGCCGAGCTGCACCAGCGTGAGTCCGGGTGCGAGCTCGAGCGTTCCCGACCAGGCGCGAATGACGGGATCGGGTCGCGCGATCCAGCGCAGGTCAGGCTCCGCGACGAGCACCGGCACGCCGCCCAGCTCCCGGCTCCATTGCACCTGGACGCCGAACATGTGCGGGTGGCTCGCCACGATGGCGGCCACGTCGCCCAGCCCGCGGAGCTGCTGCACGGCCTCGTCGTCGAGATAGCCGGTGGGATCCCAGAGCAGATTGCCGGCCGCCGTGCGCACGAGGAGCGCCTGCTGGCCGATGCCCACCCTGGGCTCGACTTTGATGCCGAACAGGCCGGACTCCAGCTCCCTCACCCGCGTGCGGTGCCCGGCCGCGGCCAGCTCGGCCAGGGTGGTCCAGCGCTGGCCGCCGGCTGGCACATACTGCCGCTCGTCGGCGCAGATGGCACACACCTCGGTGGCCTCGGCGTGCTCGACGCCACAGGTCTGGCAAATCCACCACATGCTCGGCCTCCTTTGGGGCGCGGCCCCTGCCGGGGCCGGGGTACTGCAGGGCATTGGCATGGACCTGCCCAGGCCCCGGTCCACGAAGGCCGGGAAGAAGAAGGGCAGTGCCGAGAGCGAATACATCCTGCGCGAGCGCTCCCGCAGCTTCATCGACGCCATCGAGCGGCCCTGAGGAAGTGAGGCTACAGCCATGAAAGCCATAAAGAAAGCACAATCCGTCCCCGTCCTTCGTTCCCCGTGCCAACGAAGCCGATGCAGTGCGCATCGGCGACCTGGAGGTCGAGAAACGCATCGACCGACCGACGCTCACGGGCGACGTGGTGCTGACGAGGGACCCAGCCGGGCTGGCGCTGGCGCGGGAGCTGCAGTCGCTGGCCGGGGCGCTCGTGAAGGCGCCGGGGGACAGCGCCTCAACCCTGCCGCTGCTTCACCCATTCTTCGACGGCGTCGCTGCCTCCAATAAGCTCGCCGTTGACGAACATCTGCGGCACCGTCCCCGCCTTCGCGATCGCCCCCAGCGCACGGGTGCGGATGCTGTGCGGCAGCGACACGTCCGCATAAGTCACCCCTGCCTCGTCCAGCAGCTTCTTGGCCTTGGCGCAGAATGCGCAGCCTTCGCGCGTGAGCAGCGCCACCTGGTCGGGCTCGTGGGCATCCTTGTTGACGTAGCGCAGCAGCGTGTCTGCGTCCGACACCTTGAACGGATCGCCGGGTTCATCGGGCTCGACGAACATTTTCTCGACGATGCCGTCGCGCACCAGCATCGAATAGCGCCACGAGCGCTTGCCGAAATTCAAGTCGCTCTTGTCGACCAGCATGCCCATCTGCTCGGTGAAGACGCCATTGCCATCTGGCAGCATGAAGATGTTGTCGCTCTCCTGGCTCTTGGCCCACTCCTCCATCACGAACGGGTCGTTCACGGAAATGCAGACCACCTGGTCCACTCCGTTCTGCATGAAAGTCGGCGCCAGTTCATTGAAGCGCGGAAGGTGGGTACTGGAGCAGGTGGGCGTGAAGGCGCCGGGCAGCGAGAACACCGCCACCGTGCGCCCCTTGAAGAGGTCGTCGGAGGTGAGCTCCTTCCATTCGCCATCCGCGCGGTAGCGGAACTTGACTTGGGGGACAGACTGGCCTTCGCGGGTCGGCTGTGGCATGGCGTCGCTCTCATGCTATGAATGAAGGATCCCATTTTGCGTCGGATGCAGCGACCCGTCTTGGGTTCTGCGCGGCAGTGGCTCGTCGTTGGCAGGGGATTTCGCGTGTGGGCAAGATGGCTGCGCCGCTGATTGGGCTCTCCCGGTTGCGACCGCCATGGAGACAAGGATCGTGGTGAACGGGCATGTGGATGAGGGGAGGCTGAGGAGTGGCTCACGACAAGACGGCAGCGCGCCCGAGCCGGCGCCTCGTCCTGGCGAGCGCGGTCGCGCTCGCGGGAAGCCTGTCGAGCAGCTGCGAGGCCGTGGAGCCGGCGCGCGATGCCGACGGCCGCTGGCTGCAGGTGAACGGCGCGCCGCAATGGCTACTGGTCAAGGGTCCGCCTGCGCCCGCGCCGACCGTGCTCGTGCTGCACGGCGGCCCGGGCGGCAGCGAGACGGTGCTGTTTCGCCACTACAACCACGCCCTCGAGGGCAGGCTGCGCATGGTCTACTGGGATCAGCGCGGCGCCGGGCGCTCCTACGATCCAGCGGCCTCGCCGGCCAAGCTCACCGTCGCGCAGATGCTGGACGACCTCGGGGTCGTGGTCGACCGGCTGAAAACCGAGTTTCCAGGGCCGCTGGTCCTGCTCGGCCATTCCTGGGGCTCCGCACTCGGCGCCCTCCACGCCGCGCGTCGGCCCGAGACCATCGCCGGCTTCATTGGTGTCAACCAGGTGAGTTCGGCACTGGAGCAGGACGCGGCAAGCTACGCCTGGCTGATCGACGAAGCGCGACGACGCGCAAACAAGGCAGTCGCCGAGCTGCAGCAAATCGGGCCACCACCCTACGATTACGCCCGCCTGGTAGTGAAGAACCATTGGGTCGAGGCGTTCGGCGGCTATTTCCACCCGGGCTTCAACAGGACGGGCCCCCTGCTCGGCGCGCTGCTCAAGGGCGAGACCTCGATCGGGGAGGTGCGCAGGCTGATCGCCGCCAACGACGCCACGC
This sequence comes from uncultured beta proteobacterium, assembly GCA_963847265.1. Lineage (GTDB taxonomy): Bacteria > Pseudomonadota > Gammaproteobacteria > Burkholderiales > Burkholderiaceae_C > Variovorax. The sequence continues at coordinate 227,425 of CAWJZE010000001.1, forward strand.
TCAAGGCCATGCAGCCGGAGCTGAGCCGGCTCGACGTGCCGGCCGCAGTACCGCGGCTGGAGGTTCCGGCCGCCTTCCTGCTGGGGCGGCTCGACCGTCAGTGCCCTGCCGAAGTCGCGGCGCGTTGGATCGAGCCCCTGCCTGCTCTCTCCAAGTCGCTCGCCTGGTTCGAGCACTCCGCCCACAACGTCCCGTTCGAAGAACCTGCCGTCTTCAACGCCACCGTGCTGAAGACCCTGAAGGGCTGGAATCTGCTCTCGGGCGCATGATGCCCACCCTGGTGTGCGGTCCCCGGACGAAGGTGTCGCTGCGGAGAAGATCGGACCGCTCGGCAAGGGGCGGGTTGCTTTGGACTTTCAGCGCTGCAGCCGGCCCGCCTCGCGCGCCAGGGTCTCGATGCGGCTCCAGTCGCCGGCGGCGACGGCATCGTTCGGCACGATCCAGGAGCCGCCCACGCACGCCACGTTGGCCAGCGCCAGGAACTCGTGCGCGTTGCCGGCGTGGATGCCGCCCGTGGGGCAGAAGCGCACGTCGCCGAACGGGCCCTGCCACGCCTTGAGCATGGCCGTGCCGCCGGCCTGCAGCGCCGGGAAGAACTTCAGGTCGGCCAAGCCGTCCTCCTGCGCCAGCAGGATCTCGCTGCCGGTGGCCACGCCAGGCAGCAGCGGCAGGCCCAAGTCGCGGCAGGCCTGCCCGAGCGCGCGCGTGTAGCCCGGGCTGACGCCGAAGCGCGCGCCGGCGCGGGCTGCCGCCTGCGCGTCGGCGGCGCTGCGCAGCGTGCCGGCGCCGGCGACCGCCTCGGGCACTTCGCGCGCGATGGCCTCGATGCACTGCAGCGCCGCCGGCGTGCGCAGCGTCACTTCCAGCATGCGGATGCCGCCGGCCACCAGCGCGCGCGCCAGCGGCACGGCCTGCGCCACGTCGTGCAGCACGATCACCGGGATGACCGGCGCGTCGCGCATCACGTCCAAGGGAGTCAATGTCATACCGGAGCCTCCATCAAGTTTATCGTTCGCGGCCGCCGCAGGCCGCTTCGGGGGTGGGCCGTGCTACAGCCATGTGCAGGCCCCTTGCTCGGCGGTCAGGGCGTTGCGCCGCATGCCGGCGAACAGCTCGCGGCCCAGGCCGAAGCTGTCGGCCACGCGCAGCGCCTCGGGCATGGCGAGCGCCTCGCGCTCGGCCCACTCGTCCGCAGGCACCAGCACGTCCAGCGTGCCGGCGATGCCGTCGAGGCGCACGATGTCGCCGTCGCGCACCTTGGCCAGCGGCCCGCCGTCGGCCGCCTCGGGCGAAACGTGGATGGCCGCCGGCACCTTGCCCGAGGCGCCGCTCATGCGCCCGTCGGTCACCAGCGCGACGCGGAAGCCCCGGCCCTGCAGCACCGCCAGCGGCGGCGTCAGCTTGTGCAGCTCGGGCATGCCGTTGGCCTGCGGGCCCTGCCAGCGCACCACGCAGACCACGTCGCGGTCGAGCTCGCCGGCGACGAAGGCCCGCTGCAGCCCGTCCTGCGAGTCGAACACGCGCGCCGGCGCCTCGATGACGTGGCGGTCCTCGGGCACCGACGAGACCTTGATCACGCTGCGGCCCAGGTTGCCGGTCAGGAGCTTGAGGCCGCCCGTCGCGGAAAACGGGCTCGCCGCCGTGCGCACGATGGCCTCGTCCTTCGACGGCCGCGCCGGCATCCAGCGCAGCGCACCGGCCCCGTCGCCGCCGCCGTCGGCCAGCGAGGGGACGTTGGCGTACTCGCGGATGCCGCCGGCGCGCACGGTGGCCACGTCGGCGTGCATCAGGCCGGCGTCGAGCAGCTCGCCGATCACGGCGCCCGGCCCGCCGGCCGCCTGGAACTGGTTGACGTCGGCGCTGCCGTTCGGATAGATCCGCGTCAGGAGCGGCACCACGCCGGACAACTCGGCGAAGTCGTTCCAGTCGATCAGGATGCCGGCCGAGCGCGCCACCGCGACCCAGTGGATCAGGTGGTTGGTCGAGCCGCCGGTGGCCAGCAGCGCGGCCATGGCGTTGACGATGGCGCGCTCGTCCACCAGGCGGCCGATGGGCGGGCACTTCCAGCTGCCGGCGTCGGTGGCCGCTGCGCCGGAAGCCGCCGCCCCCTCGGCGCCGGCCGCGAGCGCGGTGCCGCGCCCGAGCACGGTGCGCACGGCCTCGCGCGTGAGCGCCTTGCGTGTGGCGTCGCCGGGCTGGATGAAGGCGGTGCCGGGCACGTGCAGCCCCATGGCTTCGAGCAGCATCTGGTTGCTGTTGGCGGTGCCGTAGAAGGTGCAGGTGCCGGGTGCGTGGTAGGCCGCCATCTCGGAGTCGAGCAGCTCGGCGCGCCCGACCAAGCCCTGCGCCGCCTGCTCGCGCACCTTGGCCTTGGCGCTGTTGGAGATGCCCGAGGGCATCGGCCCGGCCGGCACGAACACCGTGGGCAGGTGGCCGAAGTGCAGCGCGCCGATCAGGAGGCCCGGCACGATCTTGTCGCACACGCCCAGCAGCAGCGCGGCGTCGAACATGTCGTGCGTGAGCGCCACCGCCGTGCCCATGGCGATCACGTCGCGGCTGAACAGGGACAGCTCCATGCCCGGCGTGCCCTGCGTCACGCCGTCGCACATGGCCGGCACGCCGCCGGCCACCTGCGCGGTGGCGCCCAGGCGGCGCGCCTCGTCCTTGATCAGGTCGGGGTAGCTCTGGAACGGCGCGTGCGCCGACAGCATGTCGTTGTAGGCGGTGACGACGCCGATGTTGGGCGCACGCTCGGCCACCACCTTGAGCTTGTCGTTGGACGGGATGCCGGCCACGGCGTGCGCCACGTTGGCGCAGCCCATGCGGTCGCTGCCGCGCTGGCGGCCGCGCATGTCGGCGATCTGCTGCAGGTAGGCCTGGCGGGCGTCGCGGCTGCGCTCGCGGATGCGCTGGGTGACCGCGGCAACGGTGGGGTGAAGGCTGTTCATGGATGGCGGTGTGAAAGGCGGAAGGCCGCGTGGTGCGCCGTGCGGCCGGTGGGGCGAACGATCATGGTAAGAGGATTCAGGCGGCTTGGGCGTCGGCGGCCAGCCAGGCCTGCACCGCCGCGCTGTTGTGAGCCAGCGCGGCGGCGGCCGGCAGCGCGATCACGCCCGGCTCGCCGGTGGGCGGCTCCAGCGTGTCGAACTGGTTGTCCACCATGCGGGTGCCGGTGAAAAAGTGCGAGCCGCGCGTTTGCACGCGCCGGGCGGCCTCTTCGCGGCTGATGTCCAGGAACACGAAGCGCAGCGACGGCACGGCGGCGCGCAGCCGGTCGCGGTAGGCGCGCTTGAGCGCCGAACAAGTGAGCACCGCGCCCTCGGCGTGGCCGGCCAGTCGCTCGCCCAGGATGGCCAGCCAGCCGGCGCGGTCCTGGTCGTCGAGCGGCACGCCGCTGCGCATCTTCTCGACATTGGCCGCGGGATGGAACTCGTCGCCCTCGATCAGCGGCAGCCCGAGGTCGGCCGCCAGTTTCTGCCCGAAGGCCGACTTGCCGCAGCCGGACACACCCATCACCACCAGCCAGTGCGAACTCATGCTTTTTGTCTCCTTGGATAGCGCTATCAGACGAATGCAAAACCGCTTCCTCCACCTTCTCCAAAGGGAAAATCCCTAGAGAAGATGGTTGCAAATGCGTTTGGATTTGCTTTGGATAGCGCTATCCTACGTCAGATCAAATACGCGATTCACAGGGTTTACCCGCGACCATGCGCTCCTCCGACCCGCACCCCGGCCGCCGCAGCGGCCGCGTCACCTTGCAGCACGTGGCCGAGGCCGCCGGCGTCAGCCCGATCACGGTGTCGCGCGCCCTGCGCGGCGAGCGCAGCGTGGCGCCCGAGCTGGTGGCGCGCGCCAGCGCTGCCGCGGCGCGCCTGGGCTACGTGCCCGACCCGGCCGCGCGCGCCCTGGCCTCGCACCGCGGCACGCACGTGGCCGTACTGATCCCACTGCTGTCCAACACGCTGTTCGTCGACGTGCTGGAGGCGCTGCAGCACACGCTGCGCCCGGCCGGCTACCAGACGCTGATCGGCGTCACCCACTACGACGCGCGGGAGGAGGAGCAACTGCTGCGCGAGCAGCTCATGCACCGCCCGGCCGGCCTGCTGGTCACCGGCTTCGACCGCAGCGAGGAGACGCGTGCGCTGATCGCCGCCAGCGGCGTGCCGTGCGTGCACCTCATGGAAACCAGCCGCGCGCCCGGCGTTCACTGCGTCGGCTTCTCGCAGCAGGCGGCCGCGCGCGCCGTGACGCAGCACCTGCTCGCGCGCGGGGCGCGGCGCATCGCCTTTGCCGCCGCGCAGCTCGACGCCCGCACGCTGCAGCGCGCCGAGGGCTTTCGCGACGCCCTGCGCGAGGCGGGCTGCTACGACCCGGCGCTGGAGTGGCTGCGACCCGAGCCGTCGTCGATCGGGCTCGGCGCCGAGATGTTCCGCCGCATCATGAATTCAGGCGCGACCGCGCCACAGGCCATCTTCTTCTGCAACGACGACCTGGCGCAGGGCGCGCTGCTGGCGGCGCTGCGCCTGGGCGTCGCGGTGCCACGGCAGGTGGCGGTGGCCGGCTTCAACGACCTGCCGGGCAGCGACCAGACGGTGCCGACCCTGACCAGCCTGCGCACGCCACGCACCGGCATCGGGCAGCTCGCCGCGGAGATGCTGCTGCAGCTCATGCGCGGGCAGGCCGTGCCCGCCAGCAGCATCGAGCTGCCCTGGGAACTGGTGGTGCGCGAGAGCGCCTGAGCGGGCCCCGATCAGTCGACCAGCCGGACCTCGACGCGACGCGCCTCGGCGTTGCTGCCGGAGGCGGCGGTGACCGCCGGCTTTTCGAGGGTGACCTTGTCGGCCGGCACGCCCAGGCCGACCAGCACGTCCTTCACGGTCTGCGCGCGCTTCCTGGCCAATTGCTCGTTGACCGCCGCGTCGCCGGTGGTGTCGTGGAAGCCCGTGACGACCGCCTTGCGGCCGGCCTTCACGCCCTGGATGACGGTCGCCAGCGCCTCGGCGGCGCCCGGCGCCAGGTCGGCGCTGCCGCTGGCGAAGTAGAAGTTCACGACGCCGTTGCCGATCTGGATGCTGGCGCCCTCGGGCACCACGGCCACCACGGTTTCCGACACCACGGCCATGGCCGGCACCGCCGGCGCGGCAGCCGCGGAGGCCGGGGCTGCCGGCGCGGCTGGAGCCGCCGGCGTCTCGGGCGCCGGCGCCGCCGCGGGGGTCGCCGGAGTTTCCGGCACTTCCACCGCGGCGGCGGGCGCCGGCGCATGGGCCATGCCGTAGCGGTACACCGCGACGCCAACGACGCTCATCACCACCAGCGCGATCAGGGCAAAGATGAATCCGAGGGCAAAGCGCTGCTGGCTGTCTTCGTCGTTGGCGGGCATGCGTCGATCTCCGTAGGAAAGGGGCCGGTAAATAATCGGTTCGTGAACCATCGAGGAATTGTAGGCGGCACACCCGACAGCGCCCCGGCTCCGACGCCGCAGAGCACGCCCGGCGCCCACGACGCGCCGCTGCCCGCGCCGCTGCGCGATCCCGCGCCCATGCTCGAGCGCGTGCTCACCGAGTGGGGCGGGCAGGACGACCTGTGGCTGTTCGGCTACGGCTCGCTGATCTGGCGGCCGGACTTCGAGTTCGTCGAGCGACGACCAGCACACGTGCACGGCTGGCACCGCGCGCTCAAGATGTGGAGCCGCGTCAACCGCGGCACGCCGCAGAACCCGGGCCTGGTGTTCGCGCTGCTGTCGGGCGGCAGCTGCCGCGGCGTGGTCTACCGCGTGCGCGCCGACCAGGGCGCCGCCACGCTGGCGCTCCTGTGGCTGCGCGAGATGCCCACCGGCGTGTACGACCCGCGCTGGCTCGACTGCGCGACGCCGGCGGGCCGGGTGCGCGCGCTGGCCTTCACACTGTCGCGCCGCAGCCCCAATTTCACCGGCGAGCTCGACGAGGCGCGCTACCGAGCCATTTTCGCCAGCGCGGCCGGCCGCTACGGCAGCTCGCTCGACTACGCGCGCCAGACCCTGCACGGGCTGCGGCACCACGCGATCCACGACCGCCAGCTGGCGCGGCTGCTCAGGCTGGCGGAGGCGTCGATCGAGGCCCAGGCGGAGGCCGCAGCCGGAACCCGACCCGGGGACAAAGCCGGCCTCGGCGCCGATGCTGGCTGCGCGCCCGGCCCCGCACCTGTCCCTGCCCCTGCATCCGCACCTGCCTCCGCTTCCGGCTCCGGCTCCGGCTCCGGCTCCGAAGCAGAAGCCGCGCGAGGACCGTCGGCTCCCGTGCCGGCCACCGGGTCGGCGTCGCCATCCGTGCCTCCATCGTCATCGACACCGCCCCCGTCGCCGCTCGCACCGCCAGCACCGCCGTGAAGCAGGCGCGGGCGGGTCGAGACCGACACGCGACAGGCCCTACCATGGCGCCGGCTTCTTTCATCCTCACCGGAGACCCCATGTTCCGTCGCCCTGCTTCCCTGCTCGTCCCGATGCTGGCCACCCTGGGCCTGCTGGCCGCCTGCGGCACCCCGACCGCATCGCGCCCCGTCACGGCGGTGGCCACGCTGGCGCCGACCGGCGCCGTCACGCCCAATCCGACGGCCGGCAGCGTGCGCTTCACGGCGCTGCCGCACGGCGTGCGCGTGGTCGGCGAGGTGCGCGGGCTGGCGCCGAACTCGGAGCACGGCTTCCACATCCACGAAAAGGGCGACTGCGCCGACAACGGCAACGCCGCCGGCGGCCACTTCAACGCGGGCGGCACGGTGCACGGCCGCTTCGACACGCCGGCCAGCCACGCCGGCGACCTGCCCAGCCTGCGCGCCGGCGACGACGGCACGGCGCGCATCGACGTCGAGGCGCACGCCATCTCGCTGGGCACCGGCGCGGACAACGACGTGCTGGGCCGCGCGCTGGTGGTGCACCGCGACCGCGACGACTTCACCAGCCAGCCGGCCGGCAACTCCGGACCGCGCCTGGCCTGCGCCGTCATCACGCGCTGAGCGCGCGCCGTCCGGGCGCCGACCGGCGCCCGCCGGACCGCTCGCTCAGCCGCCGGGCGGGCGCGCCGCCCAGAGCGCCTCGGCGCGGCGCAGGTCGTCCAGCGTGTCGATGTCGGTCACGATGCCGACGTCGTCCAGCTCCAGCGCCGCTACGGAATTCATAGCAAACAACGCACGCAGGACGGGCGCTGCGCCCTGATTTCCTTCCAAATCGAGGAGCGCCGCCCGGCAGCCGGCGGCAAAGCCGACCGGGTGCCCGCGCACGCCGCCATGGCGCGGCACGACGGCGAACGGCGCTTCAGGATCGGCATCGCCTGCTCCCGCGTCCGCCTGTGCCTCCAGCCGCGCGGCGACCTGCCGCAGGGTGGCGGGCCGCACCAGCGGCAAGTCGCCCGGCAGCACCAGCCAGCCGGCGGCGTCGGCGGTGGCGCGCACGGCGGCGGCGATCGAGTCGCCCATGCCGGGGTGGCCGGCGTCCTCCAGGTGCCACGGCAGGCCGCTCGCGCGCACCGCATCGAGCGTGCGCTCCAGCACGGCGCGCCCGGCCAGCGGCGCCCGCAGCTTGTGCAGCGTGCCGCCGGAGGCGCGAAAGCGCTCGCCGCGTCCGGAGGCCAGCACCAGGACCACGGGCGGGCGACGCGGCGCGGTCGCGGTGCCGTCGTCTTCGGGAATCGGCGCGGGATTCATGCGCGCAGTATGCGGCGCATCGACAATGCCGGCATGAACGCCCCTCCCTCCCCGCCCCTGACCGCCGCGCAGCTGGCCGACCTGCGCAAGAGCTACGAGCGCGCCGAGCTCGACGAGGCGCACAGCGACGGCGACCCGCTGCGCCAGTTCGAGCGCTGGCTCGGCGAGGCGCTCGCCGCGCAGGTGCCCGAGCCCAACGCCATGACGCTGGCCACCGTCGGCGGCGACCTGCGCCCGTCGACGCGGGTCGTGCTGATCAAGGGCTTCGATGCGCGCGGCATCGTCTGGTACACCAACTACGACAGCCGCAAGGGCCAGGAGCTGGCCGGCAACCCGTACGCGGCGCTGCAGTTCCACTGGGTCGAGCTGGAGCGCGTGGTGCGCATCGAGGGCCGCGTCGAGCGGGTGAGCGAGGCCGAGAGCGACGCCTACTTCGCCAGCCGCCCGCTCGACTCGCGCATCGGCGCCTGGGCCAGCCCGCAGAGCCAGGTGATCGCCGGGCGCGACGTGCTGGTGAAGAACGCCGCGCTCGCCGCCGCGAAGCACCTGCTCGCGCCGCCGCGGCCGCCGCACTGGGGCGGCTTTCGCCTGGCACCCGACCGCTGGGAGTTCTGGCAGGGCCGCAAGAGCCGGCTGCACGACCGGCTGCGCTACCGGCTGGAGAACGGCGCCTGGGTGCGCGAGCGCCTGGCGCCCTAGAAGGTCGCGCGCAGCCCGACTTTGAGCGAGCGGCCCGGCAGCGGCGCGTTCGGATAGACCGTGGTGGTCAGGATCGAGGTGGCGCTGTAGGCCAGCCGGTCGGTCAGGTTGTCGAGGCGCGTGTACCAGGTGAGGCTGGCGCGCCCGGCCTTCATGCGGTAGGTCAGCGCGGCGTTCCAGAGCGTGTAGCCGGCGGTCTCGCGCTGGCCCACGAGGGGCACGCGGTGCTGCGCGGCGATGGCGTCGAAGCCGGCGCGCGCGCTCCACGGGCCCTGCGTCCACACCAGCGTGGCGCCCAGGCGCGCCGGCGCGATGCGCGGCAGCGGCTCGCCGCTGTCGAGGTCGGTGGCGCGCACCAGGTCGCCGCGCCATTCCAGGTCGAGCGAAGAGCCGGCCAGCGGCCCGCCGTCCCAGCGCCCGAAGCCGCCCGGGCCCACGAGCCGCAGGTTGCCGCTGGCTTCCAGCCCGGTGAAGCGCGCGCGCACGCCGCGGTAGACGTACTCGGCGAGCACGTCCGGCATCACCAGCGTGCCGTCGATGTCCGCCGGCGCCGGGTTGAGCTCGCCCCCTTCCCGGCCGCGCAGGTTGCCGCTCGCGGCGAGGCCGATGTAGTTGCGAAACCGGCTGGCGTAGGCGTTGACCCGGGCGCGGTTCGGGCCGGACTGCCACTGCGCGCCGAGATCGAGTCCGATCGAGCGCTCCTTCTGCAGCGCCGTGTCGCCGACTTCCCAGGCCGCCGTCGCGACGTGCGGCCCGTTGGCGAACAGCTCGTAGTCCTTCGGCGCGCGCTCGGTGTAGGCCAGGTTGGCCGTCAGCTGCCACTCGGGCGTGAGCCTGACCCGCGCGCCCAGCGCCGCGCTGTGCGGGTCGAAGCTGCGCTCGCCGAGCGCGAAGCGGGTCACCGCCGGGTCGGGCGAGCCCAGCGAGGCGACCCGCACGCGCTCGGTGCGCGCGCCGAAGCTCAGGCGGCCCCAGGACGTCGGCAGTTCCTCCTGGATGAACAGCGCGCTCTGCCGCGTGCGGCTGTGCGGCGCGAAGGCCTCCTCGCCGTCGGCCGAGAAGCGGTCGGCCTCGCCCTGGAAGCCGATCAGCCCCTCGACGCCGCCAATCGCGCGGTGCCGCGCCTCCAGCCGCAGCGCGTTGCCGTTGTTGGCGAAGGTGGTGCCGGCGCGGGTGCCTTCGTACTCGGTGTGCGCGTAGGCGGTGTGGCCCAGCCTGCCGTGCAGCGTCGTGAAGAAGCCGCCGCCGGGCAGGCGCCATTCGCCTTCCAGCGCGTAGCGGTCGGAGCGCATGCCGATCGTCACGTCGTCCTCGGCCACCGTGCCGTAGGTGCTGCGGTAGGTGCTGACGGAGGCACCCAGCCAGCCCTGGTCGAAGAAGGCCGTGCCGCCGAGCGCGCCGCCGTCGCTGCGGCCGGCCGAGTTGCAGATGCGCCGGGCAAACGGGGCCGCGCCCGGCTTGCCGCAGGCCAACTCGATCGGCACGGCGACGTCGCCGCTGGCGCGGCTGAAAGCGTCGGCGTGCAGCGCATAGCGCTCGTTGCCGCCTTCGAGCAGCACGCCGCCGCCCAGCTCGCGGTTGCCCGAGGCCGCCTCGAGGTCGGCGCGGCCGCCGAAGCCGCCGACCGGCTCGCTGGGAATGCGGTTGTCGATCACGTTGACCACGCCGCCGACGGCACTGCCGCCGTACTGCAGCGCCGAGGGGCCGCGCAGCACCTCGATGCGCTCGGTGACGAGCGCATCGACCGGCACCGCGTGGTCGTAGCTCAGGGCCGACGCGTCGCCCGAGGCGCCGCCGTTTTGCAGGATGCGGATGCGGTCGCCGTCCTGCCCGCGGATCACCGGGCGGCTGGCGTTCGGGCCGAAGTAGGTGCTGCTGACCCCGGGCACGCCGTCGAGCGTCTCGCCGAGCGTGGTGCGCGAGCGCAGCAGCAGGTTGTCGCCCGAGAGGCCGATCGCCGGCGCCATAGGCTCGCTCGCGCCGGGCGGGTGGCCGGTCACCGTGACTTCGCTCAGGCTCGGCTGCGGACTGGCGGTCGTCTCGGATGCGGCGGAAGAAGCCGGGCTGGCGGCTGGCGGGGGCGCGATGGGTGCGGGAGCGGTGGTGTCGGCGTCAGTCGAAGACTGAGCCCAGGCTGCGCCCTGTGCGAGCGCGAGGACGGCGGCGCCGATGGCGCCGCGACGGAACATGATGGTCATTGTGAAAACTCGTTGAATCCATGGGAGGACAGCCGGCCGCGTCCCGCCGCGCGACAGCGTTCGCGACGGCGGGGCGGCCACGGCGTGTGGCGCAGGAGGTTCAGCGAGTCACAGGGGGGCCGCGCGCATCGAACAGCGTGGCCCAACGGGCGAGGACTTCACCCAGGAAGTAGGCGAACGTGGCCGCCGGCAGCGTGACGGGCAGCACGACCGGGGGCACGGTCGGCATCGCGGCGCCGCCCGCGAGCTGGTCGTAGAGCCGGCAGTCGGCGTCGGCATGCACGCCGAACAGCGCCAGCAGGCCGCTGCGCAGGGCGGCGTTCGAGCTGGCGTTGGCGGCCTGCGCCTGCTGCCGCGCCTGCGTCCCCGGTTCGGTCTGCGCCCTACCGGACGCGGCCAGCATCGTGGCGGCGCGCGACGCGCCCGCCGGCCCGTGCAGCACGCGGTGCACGAAGCCCAGGGTCGAGGCCAGCCCCAGCGCCAGCGCGAGGACGAACACCAGGACGGCGGCGAGACGCGACGACCCTCTCATGCGGGAACGGACGGCAAGGACAGTTGCACCAGGATGTCAGTGGGGTTCGGCCGGGGCTTCAGGGCTTGAGCCGCGCCGCGAAGGTCTTGCGGAACTTCTCGACCTTCGGGCCGACCACGAAGGCGCAATAGCCCTGGTCCGGATGGTTGAGGAAATAGTCCTGGTGGTACGGCTCGGCGGCCGAGTAGTTGGCCAGCGGCTTCACCTCGGTGACGATGGGCGACCTGAACTGCCGGTCGGCTGCCATCTCGGCGATGACCTCCTCGGCCACCTGCCTTTGCGCCTCGTCGGTGTAGTAGATGCCGCTGCGGTACTGGGTGCCGACGTCGTTGCCCTGGCGGTTCAGGGTGGTCGGGTCGTGCGCCACGAAGAAGATTTCCAGGATCTCGCGCAGGCCGATCTGCGCCGGATCGAACACGACCTTGACCACCTCGGCGTGGCCGGTGCGCCCGGTGCAGACCTGCTCGTAGCTCGGGTTGACCGTGGCGCCGTTGCTGTAGCCCGACTCCACGTCGAGCACGCCGCGCACCCGGTCGAACACGGCCTCGGTGCACCAGAAGCAGCCGCCGCCGAGCACGATGGTTTCGGCCGGTGCTGAAGATGAAGTCATTGGAGGGCTCCCATGAATGGAAAAGCGAACCGGCCATTGTGTCGCCTTGACCCGCGACAGGTCGCCGGCTACATTACTAACCCGCCAGTCATTAGCTTCGCATGCCTGATTCTCCCCCTTTTGCCGGCAGGCTCCATCCCGCGCAGACCAGGCGCGAGCGGCGCAAGGATGCGCGCCCGGGCGAGCTGCTCGACGCGGCGCTCGCGCTGTTCGTCGAGAAGGGCTTTGCCGCCACGCGCTCCGAGGAGGTCGCGGCGCGCGCCGGGGTGTCCAAGGGCACGCTGTTTCTCTACTTTCCGAGCAAGGAAGAGCTGTTCAAGGCCGTCGTCAACGAGAACCTGGCGGGCCGCTTCGACGCCTGGAACCAGGAGTTCGACGCCTTCGAGGGCAGCACGCCCGACCTGCTGCGCCACGTCATGCGGCTGTGGTGGGAGCGGGTGGGCTCGACGCCGGTGTCGGGCATCACCAAGCTCATGCTCAGCGAGGGCAGCAATTTCCCCGAGCTGGCGGCGTTCTACCAGCGCGAGGTGGTCATGCCCGGCCATGCGCTGCTGCGGCGCGTCATCCAGCGCGGCATCGACCGCGGCGAGTTCGCGCCGGTGGCGGTGGACCTGGCGATCTACACGGTGCTCGCTCCGATGATGTTCCTCATGCTGTGGAAGCACGCCACGCCGGTCTGCGTCGGGCCCGGGGTCGTGCTCGACCCCGAGCGCTACCTCGCCGTCCAGACCGAGGCGGTGCTGCACGGCCTGTGCGGTGCCGCGCCCGGCGCGGAGCGCGCATGAACCGCCGCACCCGGTGGCTGCTGGCCGGCGTGCTGCTGGCGCTGGTGGTGTTCGGCGGCTGGCGGCTGCTGGCGGCCAAGCGCGTGGAGCGCGTCGCGCCGGCGGGGGCCGCCCCCGTGGCGGCGCTCGTCACGCTCGGCGCCGGCGATGTGGTGCGCGCCGCGGTGCAGGAGCTGGTGCAGACGGTGCCGGTGTCGGGCACGCTGCGCGCCGTCGACACGGCCGTGGTCAAGGCCCGCGCCGCCGGCGAGATCGGCGGCCTGACCGTGCGTGAAGGCGACACGGTCGCAGCCGGGCAGGTCATCGCCCGCATCGACCCGGCCGAATACCGCTCGCGCCTGCGCCAGGCGCAGGCGCAGGCCGACTCGGCCCGGGCCCAGGCCGACGTCGCGCAGCGCGCCTACGACAACAACCGGGCGCTGGTCGATCAGGGCTTCATCTCCCGGAGCGCGCTCGACACCTCGCTGTCGAACCTGAACGCGGCGCTCTCGACCTGGCGCGCCGCGCAGGCCGCCGTCGAGGTGGCGCGCAAGTCGCTCGACGACACGGTGCTGCGCAGCCCGATCGCGGGCCAGGTGGCGCAGCGGCTGGTGCAGCCCGGCGAGCGCGTCGGCGTCGACGCCCGCGTGATCGAGGTGGTGGACCTGGGCCGCGAGGTCGAGGCCACGCTGGCGGCGGCCGATTCGGTGGCAGTGCGCCCGGGCCAGCGCGCCACGCTGGAGATCGAGGGCGGCAGCACCCCGGCCAGTGCCGGCGCCGGTATCGGCGCGCGCCAGGTCGGCGCCAGCGTGGTGCGGATCAACCCGAGCGCGCAGGCCGGCAGCCGCGGCGTGCCGGTCTATTTGCGGCTGGAGGGCGGCGCGGGCGCGCGCCAGGGCCTGTTCGCGCAGGGCGCGATCGAGGTCGGGCGCCGCCGCGCGCTGGCGCTGCCGCTGTCGGCGGTGCGCACCGACAGGCCCGCGCCCTATGTGCAGCTGGTGCTGGACGGTCACATCGCGCACCGCGCGGTCCAGCCCGGCCAGCGCGGCCAGGTCGCCGGCCGGCCGATGCTCGAAGTGAGCGGCATCGACGAGGGCGCGCTGGTGGTGGCCGGCAGCGTCGGCACCCTGCGCGAGGGCACGGCGGTGCGTTTGGCCGCCGCCGCGCCGGAGGGCGCCGCGTCCCGCGTGCCGGCCGCATCGAACAGCGCCGCCGCCATCGCTGCCCCGGCCGCCCTGCCGCGCGGCACACCCTGAGGTCCGGCCGCCCATGTGGTTCACCCGCGTCAGCCTGAAGAACCCCGTCTTCGCGACGATGGTGATGCTCGCCTTCGTCGTGCTCGGCCTTTTTTCCTACCAGCGGCTGCAGGTCGACCAGTTCCCGAACATCGACTTCCCGGTGGTGGTGGTCATCACCGACTACCCCGGCGCCTCGCCCGAAATCGTCGAGAGCGAGGTCACCAAGCGCATCGAGGAGGGCGTCAACTCGATCGCCGGCATCAACGCCCTCACCTCGCGCAGCTACGAGGGCCAGTCGGTCGTCATCATCGAGTTCCAGCTGTACGTCGAGGGCCGCAAGGCGGCCGACGACGTGCGCGAGAAGGTGGCCGCCGTGCGGCCGCTGCTGCGCGACGAGGTCAAGGACGCGCGCGTGCTGCGCTTCGACCCGGCCTCGCGCGCCGTGTGGTCGTTGGCCGTCCTTCCAGGCAACAACGCCCCCACGCTTGCCACTTCGTGTGCTGCGCTGCCCCCCGAGGGGGAGCGCGCCTGCCTGGAGCGGTCCGGCGCGGCGCACAGCCAAGGCCAGGCGATGTCCGCCATCGAGCTGACCAGCTGGGCCGACCAGGTGCTGAAAAAGCGCCTGGAAAACGTGCGCGGCGTCGGCTCCGTCACGCTGGTGGGCGCCACCCGGCGCGAGATCAACGTCTACCTGAACCCGCAGGCGATGGAGGCCTTCGGCGTGAGCGCCGAGCAGGTGGTGGCCGCCGTGCGCAACGAGAACCAGGCGCTGCCGCTGGGCGCAGTGCGCTCGCTGGAGCAGGACCGGGTGGTGCAGATCGACGCGCGCATGGAGCGCCCCGAGGACTTCGGCCGCATCATCGTCGCGCGCCGGGGCGGCGCGCCGGTGCGCATCGACCAGCTGGCGCGGGTGGTCGATGGCGCGCAGGAAATCGACAGCCTCGCGCTCTACAACGGCCAGCGCACGCTGCTTTTGTCGGTGCAGAAGGCGCAGGACGAGAACACCATCGGCGTGGTCGATGGCTTGACGAAGGCCATCGCCGAGATCCGCCCGCAGCTGCCGCCCGGCGTCACGCTCGCGCCCATCGCCGACAACTCGCGCGCCATCCGCGTGGCGGTGCAAAACGTGCGCCAGACGCTGTTCGAGGGCGCGGCGCTCACGGTGCTGATCGTGTTCCTGTTCCTGAACTCGTGGCGCTCGACCGTCATCACCGGCTTGACGCTGCCCATCGCGCTCATCGGCACCTTCTGGTTCATGGCGATGTTCGGCTTCACCATCAACATGATCACGCTGATGGCGCTGTCGCTGTGCGTGGGTCTCCTGATCGACGACGCCATCGTGGTGCGCGAGAACATCGTGCGCCACGTGCAGATGGGCAAGACGCCGTTCCGGGCGGCGCTCGATGGCACCCAGGAAATCGGCCTGGCGGTGCTGGCCACGACCCTCTCGATCGTCGCGGTGTTCCTGCCGATCGGCTTCATGGGCGGGATCATCGGCAAGTTCTTCCACGAGTTCGGGCTGACCATCGTGGCGGCGGTGCTGATCTCGATGTTCGTGAGCTTCACGCTCGATCCGATGCTCTCCAGCGTGTGGCACGACCCGGCGATCGACGCGCACGGCAGCCCGCGCCACGTGCCGGTCACGCTCTACGACCGCACCGTCGGCCGCGTCACCGGCTGGTTCGACCGCGCCACCGAGCGGCTGGCCGACGGCTACCAGCGCCTGCTGCGCTGGTCGCTCGGGCACAAGCCCGCCACGCTGGCGGTCGCCGCCCTGGTGTTCGTGGGCAGCGTCGCGATGGTGCCGCTGCTGGGCACCGAGTTCGTGCCCAAGGCGGATTTCTCCGAGACCAACATCAGTTTCTACACGCCGGTCGGCTCGGCGCTGGAGGTGACCGAATCGCGCGCGCAGCAGGTCGAGGCCCTGCTGCGCGAGATGCCCGAGGTGCGCTACACGCTCTCCACGATCAACACCGGCAACGCGCAGGGCAAGATGTACGCCAGCGTCTACGTGCGCCTGGTGGACCGCAAGGACCGCGCGCGCAGCGTCGAGCAGCTCTCGGCCGTGCTGCGCGAGCGCCTGCGCGAGGTGCCCGGCATCACCGTCACGCACGTCGGGCTGACCGACTCGGTCGGCGGCAGCAAGCAGGTCGAGTTCTCGCTGCTGGGGCCGGACCTGGGCGAGCTCGACCGCCTGAGCCGGCTCGTGCTGGAAAAGATCCGGCCGATTCTCGGCCTGGTCGACCTGGACTCCAGCCAGAAGCCCGACAAGCCGACCGTGAGCCTGGTCGTGCGCCGCGATGCCGCCTCCGACCTGGGCCTGGGCGTGGCGCCGATCGCCGGCGCGCTGCGCACGCTGGTGGCGGGCACCACGGTGGGCAACTGGCGCGCGCCGGACGACCAGACCTACGACGTCAACGTGCGCCTCGCGCCCGAGGCGCGCGTGGCGCCGCAGGACCTGGCGCGGCTGCCCCTGCTGAGCACGGCCGCCGGCGCCAACGCCGACGGCAGCAGCCGCGTGGTGCGGCTCAACCAGGTGGCCGAGGTGCGCGAGACCACCGGCCCCAACCAGATCAACCGGCGCGACCTCACGCGCGAGGTCGCCATCAACGCCAACGCCGACCGGCGCTCGACCGGCGAGATCTCGGCCGACATCCGCCGCGCGCTGGAGGGCATCGCCTTCCCGCCCGGCTACCGCTGGCAGTTCGGCGGCTCGGCCAAGAACATGCAGGAGTCCTTCGGCTACGCGGTGTCGGCGCTGGCGCTGGCCATCGTCTTCATCTACATGATCCTGGCGAGCCAGTTCAGGAGCTTCCTGCAGCCGCTGGCGCTGATGACCGCGCTGCCGCTCACGCTGATCGGCGTGGTGCTGGCGCTCCTGGCGTTCGGCTCGACGCTGTCGATGTTCTCCATCATCGGCATCGTCATGCTGATGGGGCTGGTCACCAAGAACGCGATCCTGCTGGTGGACTTCGCCATCCGCGCGCGCGAGCCGCACCGGGACGACCAGGGCCGAGAGCAGCCCGGGCTCGACCGCGCCGAGGCCCTGCTGCTGGCCGCGCGGGTGCGGCTGCGACCCATTTTGATGACCACGCTGGCGATGATCTTCGGCATGGTGCCGCTCGCCTTCGCGCTCAGCGAGGGCTCGGAGCAGCGCGCGCCGATGGGCCAGGCCGTCATCGGCGGCATCATCACCTCGTCGCTGCTGACGCTGGTGGTGGTGCCGGTCGTCTACTGCTATCTGGACGACTTCGCGGCCTGGGCCCGGCGGCGCTGGCACCGCGCGCCGGGCCCGCAGGACCCGGCCGGCGCGCCACCTAAAATCGAAAGCTTTTCCTGAACATCGTGCGCCCGCAAGGAGCCTTCGCCATGAATTCCCCCGTCGTGTTTCCGCAGGGAAACGACCGCTCGCGCTTCAACATGATCGAGCAGCAGATCCGGCCGTGGGACGTGCACGACCCGCAGGTGCTGGAGCTGCTCGACGCCATCCGGCGCGAGGACTTTGTCCCGCAGGCCCATCGCGCGCTCGCCTTCTTCGACATGGAAATCCCGCTCGAAGGCGCCACCGGCGCGCCGGAGCCCGGCCAGTGCATGCTTTCGCCCAAGGTCGAGGCGCGCATCCTCAACGACCTGAAGGTGCAGGCGCACGAGTCGATCCTGGAAATCGGCACCGGCTCGGGCTTCATGGCCGCCCTGCTGGGGCGCAGCGGCCAGCAGGTGCTGACGCTCGAGATCGACCCCGGACTGGCGCGCAACGCGGCCGAGACGCTGCGGCGCAACAACGCCGTCAACGTCGAGGTGCGCGAGGCCGACGGCGCCGCGCCGCTGCCCGCCGGCAGCCGCTACGACGTGATCGTGCTGAGCGGCTCGGTCGCCCACGTGCCCAAGGCGCTGCTGGAGGCGCTCGCCATCGGCGGCCGGCTGGCGGCGATCGTCGGCGAGGAGCCGATGATGCGCGCCACCTTCGTCACCCGCACCGGCGAGGGCCAGTGGAGCACCTCGCAGCCCTGGGACACCGTGGCGCCGCGGTTGCTGAACTTTCCCGAGCCGTCGCGCTTCCGGTTCTGAGCGCAGGGAGTTTTTTCCTTGATCGCTCAGATTCCTCCGGAGCGGCTGGCCGACTGGTTCGCGCAGGACGCGGCCGCGCCCGCCGTGCTGCTCGACGTGCGCGAGCCCTGGGAGCGCGCCACCGCCAGCGTACGGCCCGACGGCTTCGCGCTGGTGGCGATCCCGATGAACGAGATGCCGGCGCGGCTGGCCGAGCTGGACCCCGGCCAGCGCATCGCCTGCCTGTGCCACCACGGCGCGCGCAGCCAGCGCGTGGCGATGTTCCTGGCGCACAACGGCTTCGACGACGTTGCCAACGTGAGCGGCGGCATCGACGCCTGGGCCGCGCGGCACGACCCGACGGTGCCGAGGTATTGAAGTTCACCCCCCCAGCTTGCCTGTTTCGTTTGGCCGCCCAGAGTCGCTGCCAGAGGCAGCGACTCTTCGGCCCGTCGCAAGCCTGCGCAGGCAGGCTTGGACGGGCCTCAGCCCCTTGCAGGGGCGACACCGACGGCCCGGCGAAGCCGGATCCGCGGTGTTTCACGAACGGGCATTCGCTTCGCTCGCCGTCGATCTCGTACGTTGCAGGTCATTCCAGACACGATGAGGCCACCGGACGCGCGGCTTGCCTTTTTTTGTGCCCGCCTTCGCCCTATAGCTTTTTCAAGGACTTTCCATGCGCTGGCTCCGGCCGCTTCCCTTTTCCATGACGCTGACCGCGGCGCTGGCGGGCGCGCTCGCAGGGCCGGCGCGCGGCCAGACCCTGGTCGAGCTCTACGAGGCGGCGCGCGGCTACGACGCGACCTACCAGTCGGCGCGCGCGCAGTACGACGCCAGCCTGGCGCGCGCCGCGCAGAGCGAGGCCGGCATCCTGCCGGCGGTGGGCCTGAGCGCGGGCGCGTCTCGCACCCATCTCGACATCAACACCGACAGCGGCAGCGTCTCGCGCGGGCTGCCGACGCAGACCGTCGGCATCAACGCCACGCAGCCGCTCTACCGCCCGGTCAACTGGGCCACCTACCAGCAGGGCAAGGTGCAGGTCGACATCGCGGGCGCGGTGCTCACCGCCGCCGAGCAGGACCTGATCGTGCGCGTCGGCCAGGCCTACTTCGACGTTCTGGGCAGCCAGGACAGCCTGGCGCTGGTGCGCGCGCAAAAGGCTGCGGTGGCCGAGCAACTGGCCGCGGCCAAGCGCAACTTCGAGGTCGGCACCTCGACCATCACCGACACGCGCGAGGCGCAGGCGCGCTACGACTTGGTGATCGCGCAGGAGATCGCCGCCGAGAACGACCTGCAGGTCAGGCGCATCGCCCTTGACGAACTGGTCGGACGCCCGGGGAGCGTGCCGGCGCCACTGCGCACACCGGTCGCGCTGCCCGCGCTGGAGCCGGCCGACGTCGGCCTCTGGGTGGCGCAGGGCGAGGCGGTCAACCCGGCCATCCTGCAGGCGCGGCTCGGCCTCGACGTGGCCGCGCTCGAAGTGCAGAAGGCGCAGGCCGGCCACAAGCCCACGCTCGACGCCAACCTCGGCTACAACGTGACCAACAACCCCAACGGCACGACCACCAGCGCGACGACGGCGCGCTCGCGCATCAACGCGGCGAGTGTCGGCCTCACCTTCAACCTGCCGCTGTTCGCCGGCTTCGCGGTGCAGAACCGCATCCGGGAAACGCTGGCGCTCGAGGAGCAGCAGCGCGCCGTGCTGGCCTCGACCCGGCGCGGCGTGAGCCAGGCGACGCGCTCGGCCTTCCTCGGGCTGGTGTCGGGCGCGGGCCAGGTGCGCGCGCTGGAGGCGGCCGAGGCGTCGAGCCAGAGCTCGCTGGAGGCCAACCGGCTGGGCTACCAGGTGGGCGTGCGCATCAACATCGACGTGCTGAACGCACAAAGCCAGCTCTACCAGACCAAGCGCGACCTGGCGGCGGCGCGCTACAACGTGCTGCTCGGCGGGCTGCGGCTGCGTCAGGCCAACGGCACGCTGACGCCGAGCGACCTGCTGCCGATCAACGCGATGCTGGCGCCGGGCGACAGTGCCGGCAGCACCGCCGCGGCCGCGATGGCCGATGCCGCCCTGCCGCGCGCTGCGCCATCAGGCGCCGCACTGCCAAATGCCGCATCGCCCGCCACCGGGCCTGCGCCCACGCCGACGGCGCCTCGGCCGGCGCGCCAGCCGCGCCAGTGACTCCGGACCCTGAGAGTGCATTCATCCCCATGACGCCGGACCAGCCGAACGGCTGTCCATGCCCCAGCCCGTGGGGCGATTTCATGGCTTGACGAACTTCAGCACGAACTCGTCCTTGGGCTGCAGCGGCTCCGGGGTGTTGCGATCCCGCGGATCGGCCGGGTTGCGCAGGAAGGTGCCCTCGGCGGCCAGCACGAAGCCGGCCGCTTCGACCTCGCGGCGCAGGAACGACTCCTCGATCCGGTGCAACGTTCCGGATTCGGAAATCCCGGTGCCGGCCCGTCCCGCGTGATCGGCGATGACATACAGGCCTCCCGGCTTGAGCGCATGGAAGATCGCGCGGTTCATCTGCGCGCGGTCCACCCCCAGAAAGCCCAGGTCGTGGTAGTTGAACATGAGGGTGACCAGGTCGAGCTGCGCGTCCGCGAGCGCGGGCGGCACCGGGTCGTCGAGCCGCCGTGCCACGGCAACGATCGGTGCGGCTGCGACGCCGGCGCTGCGCAGCCGGGCGTCGCGTTCCGCCAGCGCGACGGACGATGGGCGCGGCGCCGGCCGGGACGCTTCGCGCGCCGCCCCGGGCGGCCCGGCGGCGCCCTCGGGGGCCGCCGGCGCGGGCGGGGCCCGGTCGGGATCGCGCGGCTGGCTCTGGCCGTAGACCCTGCCGGCAGGACCCACCGCACGGGCCAGCAGTTCCGTGGTGTAGCCGCCGCCGGCGCTCACATCGAGCGCCACCATGCCCGGCCGGACGCCGATGAATGCGAGCATCTGCTCGGGCTTGCGGCGAAGGTCGTTGGTGCGGTCCGCCGCACTGCGGTCCGGGCTCGCGACGATGCCGGCGATGCGCTGCGGCGACAACACCGGCGCTGGCGCCGCCAGGGGCTTCACGGCGCATGCGCCGAGGCCGCACGCGAGCGTTGCGGCGAGGACGCCACGAAGCAGGATTTGCCCAGAGATTTTCACCACTCACTCATCCTTTCTTGGGAAGGCAACCTGCGATGCGCAGGAGGGCCATGACTCTGCGCCGAACTATCGTCGCGGCATCACGTTGAGCACGGCCAGCGTCATGGCCTGCACGCCGGTCTTGATCGAGGGCTCGGGCACGGGCGCGAAGAACGGCGAGTGGTTGAACGGCAAGGGCTTGCCGCCCGGCTTGAGCGAGTCCGCGTACTGCTGGGGATCGGTCACGCCGATCAGGAAGAACATCGACGGCACGCCCTCGTTGACGAAGGCCGAGAAATCCTCGCTGGCCGTGCTGGGTGGCACGCGCACCACGTTCTTGGCCCCGAAGGCGGCGTTGAAGACCGCGACGGTGCGCGTCACCACCGACTCGGTGTTGACGACCGCGGCGCCGCCTTCGGCCAGCGTCACGTCGGGCGCGGGGGCGCCGGCCATCATCGCCGCGGCGTTGGCGGTGCGACGCACGCCGCTCAGCAGCTTGTCGCGCACGGCGGGGCTGTACGAGCGGATGGTGCCGCGCAGCACCGCGCTGTCCGGGATGATGTTGCCCACGGTGCCGGCCTGCACCGCGCCGACGGTCACGACGCCGAACTCCTGCGGATCCTTCTCGCGGCTGACGACGGTCTGCACGTCGTTGATGAAGTGCGCGGCCATGGCGATCGGGTCGATGGTCTTGTCGGGCGCGGAGCCGTGGCCGCCGCGGCCCTTGAAGGTGATTTCCAGGCCATCGGAGTTCGAGGTCATCGCGCCCACGTTGTAGCCGACCGTGCCGTAGGGCATGGGCGCCGTGTGCAGCGCGAAGGCGAAGTCGGGCTTGGGGAAGCGCGTGAACAGGCCATCGCTCAGCATCGCCTTGGCACCGCCCACCAGCTCTTCGGCGGGCTGCGCGATGAACATCAGCGTGCCCTGCCACTTGTCCTTCATCGCCACCAGCGCACGGGCGGTGCCCACCCAGCTCGCCATGTGGACGTCGTGCCCGCAGCTGTGCGCCACGAAGGTCTCGCGGCCGTTGGAGACGGCCTTGACGGTGCTGGCGTACGCAAGGCCGGTCTTTTCCTCCATCGGCAGGGCGTCGAGCTCGGTGCGCACCAGGACGGTCGGGCCGGCGCCGTTGCGCAAAATCGCCACCACGCCGGTCTTGCCGACCTTCTCGGTCACCTCGAACCCGAGGGCGCGCATGTCGGCCGCGAGCCTGGCGGCGGTGCGCACTTCGTCGAAGCCGAGCTCGGGATGAGTGTGGATGTCCTTGTAGATGACCTCCAGCTCCGGGTACATGCGCGTGGCCATGCCGCTGACCTCGGGTGCGAACCGATCGGCCGTCGCGGTGGTTTGCGCTTGCGAGTCGATGCTGGCGAGCGAGGCGAGCACCAGGGCGGCGAAGAGGAACGTTGACGATGAACGGGACACTGATTTCTCCTGGGTTGGCGATGGGCGAAACACCTCGGGCGTCGAGCACAGGGTGCCGGCCTTTTCCGAATGCCTGGTCGGGTTGGGCGCTTCCGGCCCGGGAGAGGCAGTCTAGTCCCTGGTCCGTGCGGCATCGTGGACGTCGCCACGGAGCCCCGGACCGGGCATCCGGCACGTTGCGCTTCGCTGCTCCCCAGCCGAGACCAAGCGGGCTTCTTCAAAAGCCCGTCGCAAGGCCGCCGAGCCGTTTGCCGCGATACTGCAAAGCCCTTTCGTCACGCAGCCGGTCGCACCACCCATGTTCTTCCTCGGCATCGGCACCGCCACCCCGGCCACGCGCTTCACCAAGGCCGAGTGCCTGGCGGCGTTCCGCCAGTCCGACTGGTTCTCGAAGCTGGATGCGCGCTCGCACGTGATCGCGCGCACCGTGCTGCAGCGCGACAACGGCATCGAGGCGCGCCGGCTGGCGGTCGCGTCGCTGGCCGAAGTCTTCGAGATCGACCCCGACACGCTGGCGCGGCGCTTCCTAGCGCACGCCCCGGCGCTGGCGGCGCAGGCCGGCGCGCGCGCGCTGGACCGCGCCGGGCTGCAGGCGGCGGAGATCGACGGCGTGGTGGTCAGCACCTGCACCGGCTACCTGTGCCCCGGCCTGTCGGGCCACGTCGTCGAGCGGCTGGGTTTGCGCGCCGACGTGCAGGCCTACGACCTGGTCGGCCAGGGCTGCGCCGCGGCGCTGCCGAACCTGCAGATGGGCCGCGCGCTGCTGGCCTCGGGCGCCTGCCGGTACGTGCTGTCGGTCTGCGTGGAGGTCAGCAGCGCCGCCATGTACCTCGACAACGACCCGGGCGTGCTGATCAGCGCCTGCCTGTTCGGCGACGGCGCCGGCGCGGCGGTGCTGTCGCGCTCGCCCGCGCCCGAGGGGCGGCGCATCGAGTGGCGCGACAGCACCTCGCTGATGGAGCCTGCCGAGCGCGCCGCGCTGATGTTCGAGCAGCGCGGCGGCATGCTGCGCAACATCCTGACGCGCGAGGTGCCGGCGCTGGCGGCCGGGCACGCGCAGCGGGTGCTCGACACCGTGCTGGCGCGCGCCGGGCTGGAGGCGGCCGACATCGACGCGTGGATCCTGCACGCGGGCGGGCGCGACGTGCTGCTGGCGCTGGAGCGACGCTTCGGGCTGGCGCCCGGCGACCTGCGCCACAGCGCGGCGATGCTGCGCGAGTACGGCAACCTGTCGAGCGCCTTCGTCTATTTCGTGCTGGAGGCGGCGCTCGCCGACGGCGCGCCCGACGGCTGGTGGTGGCTGTCGTCGTTCGGCGCCGGCTTCAGCTGCCACGGTGCGCTGCTCAAGGTCGATGGCGCGGCCGCGGCGGCCCGCCCGGGGTACGCGTGACCCGCGCGGCGTCACGGAAAGCACGCGCATGACGCTGCCGCGGACCGTCGCCGCCGAAACCCTGGACGGCTTGGCCGAGGACGACCCGCGGGCGATGCGCTCGCGCCGCGACCTGCGGCGCGTGCACCGCGCCATGGGCACGCGCGCCATCGTGGCGCGCGCGCTGCGCGAACTGGTCGGCGACCGCCGCGACCGCGCCGCTCCGCTGCGGCTGCTCGAACTCGGCGCCGGCGACGGCACGCTGATGCTCGGCGTCGCCCGCGCGCTCGCGCCGCACTGGCCGGCGGTCGAGCTGACGCTGCTCGACCGCCAGGCGCTGGTCGAGCGCACGACCGTCGAGCGCTACGCCGCGCTCGGCTGGCGCGCCCACGCCTGCGTGGCCGACGCGCTCGACTGGGCCACGGCGCCGGCCGATGGCGAAGATGACGACACGGCGCGCTGGGACCTGGTCGTCGCCAACCTGTTTTTGCACCACTTCGAGGCGGCGCCGCTTTGCGCGCTGCTCGGCGCGGTCGCGGCGCGCAGCGACCGCTTCTTCGCCTGCGAGCCGCGCCGCGCCCGGCTGGCGCTCGTCGGCAGCCACCTGATCGGCGCGCTCGGCGCCAACGCGGTGACGCGCGAGGACGCGGTGCTGAGCGTGCACGCCGGCTTTGCCGGGCACGAGCTGAGCGCCCTATGGCCATGCGGACCGCAAGACGGCTGGCAGCTGAGCGAGTACCCGGCCGGCCTGTTCAGCCACTGCTTCAGCGCCCGCCGCACGCCGCTGCGCTCGACGTCGGCCTCTGCTGCGGCTGCGGCTTCGGGTCCGGTTCCGGCTCCTGCCTTCGCATCGGCGTCGATGCCGGGACCAACCCAGGCATCGGCCTCGATGCGGGGCCGCTGAGGCCAGCCGATGCCCGGCGACTTCGACGCCATCGTCATCGGCGCCGGTCCGGCCGGCTCGACGGCGGCGATCCTGCTGGCGCGCGCCGGCTGGTCGGTCGCGCTGGTCGAGAAGCAGCGCTTTCCGCGCCGCAAGGTGTGCGGCGAATGCATCGCGGCGAGCAACCTGCCGCTGCTGCACGCGCTCGGCCTGGGCGGGCGCTTCGACGCAGAAGCCGGGCCCGCGCTGCGCCGGCTGGCGCTGATGCGCGGCGATCGCACGGTGCTCGCCGCGCTGCCGGGTGCACGGTACACGGCGCCGCAGGGCGCGCCGCCCGAGGCGCATCGCTGGGGCCGTGCGCTCGGCCGCGAGACGCTCGACGCGATGCTGCTGGACCAGGCGCGCGCCGCCGGGGCGCAGGTGCTGCAGCCCTGGTCGGCGCAGGCGGTCGAGGGCGCGGCGGGCGACTTCCGCTGCCAAGTGCGCGCGCTCGATTCGCAGGCGAGCGCGGTGCTGCGCGCGCCGGTCGCCATCGCCGCGCACGGCTCCTGGGAGGCGCTGCCTTCGGGACGTCCGCAGCGGCGCCAGGCGCGCGCCGCGTCCGATCTGTTCGCCTTCAAGGCCAATTTCCGCGATGCAGCACTGGCCGAGGGCCTGCTGGCGGTGCTGTCCTTCGACGGCGGCTACGGCGGCATGGTGATCGCCGACGGCGGCCTCGCCACGCTAGCGTGCTGCGTGCGGCGCGACCGGCTCGACGCCTGCCGGCGCGCGGCGCCCGGCCTGCGCGCGGGCGAGGTGGCCGAGGCGCTGCTCGCGCGCGAATGCGCCGGCGTGCACGCCGCGCTGCAAGGCGCCCGCCGCGAGGGGCCGTGGCTGGCCTCCGGGCCGCTCGACCCGGGCGTGCGGCTGGACGCCGGCGACGGCCTGCTGCGCATCGGCAACGCCGCCGGCGAGGCGCACCCGATCGTCGGCGAAGGCATGAGCATGGCGATGCAGTCGGCCTGGCTGCTGTGCGCCCGGCTGCTGGAGGACGGCGCTCGCGCGGCGCCGCCCGATGCGGCCTGGCAGCACGCGCTGGCGCGCCGCTACGCGGCCGACTGGCAGCGCCATTTCTCGACCCGCCTGCGCCTGGCCGCGGCCTTCGCCCACCTGGCGATGCGCCCGGTGGCGGCGCCCCTGATGGCGCTGCTGCGCCACGCCCCCGCCGTGCTGACGCTGGGCGCCGAATGGGCCGGCAAGACGCGCTGCGCCGTCGATCCCGCTACCATCGTCCGCATCGCCGGCGCGGGCACTGCTGCGGGCACCCCGGCTTCCTCCTCCTTTGCATCCCACGCCCTCCACGCACCCGCGCAGGGCCGGCCCATGGACACGACATGACGACGACAACGACCACACTCGACCGGCTGCGCGCGATCCTCGTCAGGGACTACAAGCTCGCCCCCGAGGCGCTCGCGGCCGACGCGCCGCTCGAAGGGCTCGGCATCGATTCGCTGGGCGTGGCCGAGCTGCTGTTCAACGTCGAGGACGAGTTCGGCGTCACGCTGCCGTCCGACCCGGTCGAGCTGCCGACGCTGGGCGACGTGGCGCGCCGCATCGACGAGCTGGTCGCGCAGCGCGACGCTGTCACCGCCCGCCCGGAAGGCGGCCCCGTGCAACCGCAGCCGCCGGCGGCATGAGCCGCAGGGCCGCTCCCAAGGCAAATGCCGCAGCGCACGGCGCGGAGGTTCGCCCATGGCACCGCCGGGCCGCTTCAAGGGCGAATGCCGCAGTGCGCAGCACCAAGGTCCACCCGTGAAGCGCGTCGCGGTCACCGGCATCGGCGTCGTCTCGCCGCTGGGGCACGGCGCGGCCGAGCTGTACGCCAGCGCCCGGGCCGGGCGCGGCGCCGTGCGCCGGCTCGACAACGACTTCACCCACCGCTTGGCCGCGCCGCTGGCGGCGTCGGTGCGCTTCGACGGCGCTGCCCACTTCGAGCCGCCCAAGCTGCGCATGCTCGACCGCGTCAGCCAGTTCGCGCTGGTGGCGGCACGGCAGGCGTTGGCCGAATCCAGCGGCGGCGACTTCGCGGCGCTCGACCGCGACCGCGCCGGCGTCTTCGTCGGCACCGGCATGGGCGGCTCGCACACCAGCGACGAGGGCTACAAGACGTTGTACGGCGACGCCTCCGACCGCATCAAGCCGTTCACCGTGCTCATGGGCATGCACAACGCGAGCGCCGCCTGGGTCGCCATCGAGTACGGCCTGCGCGGCCCGAACCTGACGTACTCGACCGCCTGCTCGTCCTCCGCCGTGGCGATCGGCGAGGCCTGGCTGCGGCTGGCGCACGGCGCGCTGGACTTCGCCATCGCCGGCGGCGCCGAGGCGCCGCTGTCGCTCGGCTCGCTCAAGGCCTGGGAGGCGCTGCACACGCTGGCCGCCATCGACGTGCGCGACCCCTCGGCCTCGTGCAAGCCGTTCTCGGCCAACCGCAGCGGCATGGTGCTCGGCGAAGGCGCCGCCATGCTGGTGCTGGAGCCGTGGGAGCGCGCCGTCGCGCGCGGCGCGCCGATCCAGGGCGAGGTGCTCGGCTACGGCCTGACCACCGACATCGGGCACATCACGCGACCCAGCATCGAGGGCCAGGCGCAGGCGATGCGCGCGGCGCTGCGCTCGGCCGGGCTCGACGCCGCGCGGATCGACGCCATCAACGCGCACGGCACCGGCACCCAGGCCAACGACGCGGTCGAGACCGCCGCCATCAAGGCGGTGTTCGGCGAGCATGCCGGGCGCATCCCGGTCAGCGCGACCAAGGCGATGCACGGCCACCTGCTCGGCGCCGCCGGAGCGCTGGAATGCGCGCTGTCGCTGCTGGCGATGCGCCACGCGGTCGCCCTGCCGACGTTGCACCTGGACGTGCCCGACCCCGAATGCGACCTCGACTACGTGCCGGGCGCGGCGCGCGAGGGCGTCGCCGCACGCACCATGCTGTCGAACTCGTTCGCCTTCGGCGGCAGCAACGCGGTGCTGGCGCTGGGCGCGGCGCCATAGCCTGGCCTGCCACAGCAGCGGTCACGGGCGCCCATGGTCCTGGATCAGGACGTCGCGCAGGTGAAGCTGGACGCCGAGTTCACGTCGCCCGAGCCGTTGTACTTCGGCCAGCCCGGGTACACGCACATCGGCCGCGTGCGGCCGTTGTTGCCGGCTTTCGAATCGGCCACCACCAGCGTGCCCGGCGCGGTGCCGCGTTCGACCCAGGCCTCGAGCGCGGCCAGCGAGTCCCATGACGCGATGAACTGCCCCGTGCCGTGGCCGAAGCCGGGCACGATGTAGAAGCGCACGAAGCCGTCGAGGCGGCGCTGCCCGAACTGCGCGACCAGACGGTTGTAGTAGTCGATGGTGTTGTAGGGGCTCACCGCCGAGTCGACCGTGCCGTGCCGTGCATCAGCAGCATCTTGCCGCCGCGCGCCTCGAAGGCCGAGATGTCGGCGCTGTTCGCATCGACGATGTTCGAGACGGCAACCAGCCGCGCCGCGTAGGCGGCCGGATCGAAGGTCAGCGGATCGATGGCCGGGTTGCGGGTGACGAAGAAGCGCACCATCGGGTCGGCGAGCACGTGCAGCCCGAAGTCGGTGATGGCGGTGGGCGGCGACGAGGGCACCGGCCGCGTGCCGAAGCCGAACAGGCCGGTCCAGTCGGCGCCTTCGAGGATCGGCCAGCGGGCGAACGAGCTGACGCCGCCGGCGAGCGCGAAGCCGAGCTCGAAGCGCGAGTTGATGGTGTTGACGACGCCGATCTGCGCATCCGACAGGCAGGTGTCGCCAGTGTCGGCGCCGCCCGCGCAGCGCAGGCTGGAGAGCACGAACGTGCGCTGGCAGCCGGCGACGTTGCTGATCACGCCATCGCTCAGCCCGTCCAGAGCGTCGCAGGCGCTCATCACCGCGTTCTGCAGCAACGCGAGCTTGGCCGGGTTCAGCCAGCCGGCGCCGCCGTTGGCATACATCGCCTGCGCCAGGTGGTTGCCGTCGGTCTGCAGCATGGTGAAGTCGTAGACGGGATGGATCGCGACCGCGCCGTCGTAGTCCTGCGGCCAGCGCTGCACCACGTTGAACGCCTCGTGGCCGCCCTGCGAGTTGCCGGCGAAGTAAAAGCGCGTCGGGGCCTTGCCGTAGCGCCGCTGCACCAGCGCCATCGCCGCGTCGTGCGTCTTCTTGAGCTGGTTGCCGCCGAAGTTGGCGAGCGCCTCGTCGTTGAGCGCGAAGGCGCCGTCGGCCGTCGCGCCGACGTGGCCCGAGTCGCTGCCGAGCGTCACGTAGCCCTGCGCGAGCGGCGTGGGTCCGGTGGTCAGCCCGTAGGGCACCTGCGCCAGGCCGGTGACGAGCGTGCCGTTGTAGCCCCCGCCGCCGCGCTGCAGCGCCTTGCCGTTCCAGGTGGAAGGCAGGTTGACCTCGATGTTGATGTCGGGCGCCGCCGGGTCCACCGGATGGATCGCCGCGAGCACCTTGCAGTACTCGCCGTTGGTGTTGCCGGCGTCGCCGGCGAGCACGAGCGACGCCGACCTGACATCGACGCCGCTGGTCGGCAGGCCGATCGCCGAGGCGGCGATCTTCGTTGCGTTCAACTGCGTGCAGACCGCCTGCGGCGACTGCGCCGCCAGCGCGAGCAGCGCGGCGGCGCCCGATGCGTTGCCGCCGCCACCTCCGCAGCCGGCCAATGCAGCGGTCAGTACCCCGGCCGCGCCGAGTCCCCAGCGTGTCGTGCGCCCTCGCAGGAAGCCCGGGCCTGCGGCGCCGGAGGCTTCGGAGGATGCAGGTTCAAAGCGCGGATGGCCGTTTCGCGGATCGTGCATTGCGAGTCTCCCTCGACGGGTTTGCCGGCTGATTGACGACGAAGCGCTCGACGCGCCTTCAAAAGGTTGCGCGCATTCCCGAAATCACTTGGGAGGGAAAACCCTTGAGCGGCATGCCGGACCACGTGGCCGGTGCAGCGTCTACCTTGCGGGGAGCGCCCCCGAGTCGGCGCCATGCTCCGGCCCGTCGGCCGACGCGCACGCGAGCACGGCCGCCGCAGTGCGCTCGGCCGCGCCGCGGTGCGCCGCCGCGAAGCGTGCGGCCGCGTCGGCCATGGCCTGGCGGCGCGCCGGTTCGGCCAGCAGCGCGAGCGCCGCGCGCACACCCTCCTCCAGGCTGTCCGTGCGCCGCGCGGCGCCGGCGGCGAGCGCCAGTTCGGCCGCCTCGGCGAAGTTGAAGGTCGAGGGCCCCAGCACCACCGGGCAGCCACAGGCCGCCGCCTCGATCAGGTTCTGCCCGCCCAGCGGTTCGAAGCTGCCGCCCAGCAGCGCCACGTCGGCCAGCCCGTAGTACAGCGCCATCTCGCCGAGCGAATCGCCCAGCCAGACATCGGCCGGCGGCGGCGCGTCGCCTTCCCGCGCGGTGCTGCGGCGCGCCAGCGTGAATCCCTCGGCTTCGACCAGCGCGGCCACCGCGTCGAAGCGCTGCGGATGGCGCGGCACGATCAGCCATTGCACGGGCGCCGCCGCTGCACCTGTATCCGCGTCCGCCTTTGCTATCGCATCGATAGCACCCCGCACAGCCGGGACGGGCGCTGCAGCCCGAAAACGCTTCAAGACGTCGAGCATGGCCCGCTCCTCGCCGTCGCGCGAGCTGGCCAGCAGCACGACCGGGCGCCCGAGCGCGTCGCGCCAGGCGCGGCCGCGCGCCAGCTGGGCCGCGTCGGGCGCCGCGTCGAACTTCAGGTTGCCGAACACGCCCTCGACGCGCGCGCCAAGCGAGGCCAGGCGCTCGGCGTCGGCGCTCGACTGCGCCCAGACGGCGGCCAGCGCCGCGTAGGCCGGCCGCGCCAGCCAGCCCATGCGCTCGGCCGACGCGAACGACCGGGCGTTGAGCCGCGCGTTGGCCAGCACCAGCGGGATGCCGCGCGCCGCGCAGGCCGCCGTCAGCACCGGCCAGACCTCGGTCTCCATCAGCACGCCGATGCGCGGCCGGAAGTGCTCCAGGAAGCGCGCCACGGCGCCGGGCTCGTCCCAGGGCTGCCAGACCTGCAGGTCGCCCTCGCGCAGCCAGCGCGCGCCCTCGGCGCGGCCGGTGGCGGTGCCGTGCGTGAGCAGGAGGCGCAGGCCCGGCGCGGCGCGGCGCAGCGCCTCGATCAGGATCCCGGCGGCGCGCGCCTCGCCGAGCGAGACGGCGTGGATCCAGTACCAGCCGCCCGGCGGCTGCGGCTGGGGCGCATAGCGGCCGAAGCGCTCCTCCACCGCCTCGGCGTAGCCCGGCTCGGCGCGCGCGCGGCGCCGCAGCTTGCGCCGCACCAGCGGCTGCGCCAGCCGCGTCAGGAGGCCGTAGGCGCGCAGCGTGATCGCGCGCGCGATCATGCCGGATGCGACACCCTGGCCAAACCGGACGCGGTTGGAAGGCGTGAAGAAATCGTAGCGAGCGGGTTGAGGTTGCGTTGAGGAACGGAGCCGTACAAGCGCACGGTGAGTGCCGCAGACGCAAGATCGGCCCGCGCAGTGGATTTATTCACACCTTCTCAGTGCGCCGCCTCGTCCAGCCGGGCCTCGGGCTTGACGGTGCGCAGCAGCGCCAGCATGTCGCCCTGGATGCGCTCGAGCGCCGCCTCGGTATGGCCTTCGAAGCGCAGCACCAGCACCGGGGTGGTGTTGGAGGCGCGGATCAGACCGAAGCCGTCGGGCCAGTCGATGCGCACGCCGTCGATGGTCGAAATCCTGGCCGGCGCCGCGAAGTCGGCCTTCGCCGCCAGCTGCTCGACCAGGCCGTGCGCCTCGCCCTCGGCGCACTTCACGTTCAGCTCGGGCGTCGAGAAGCTGGTCGGCAGCGCCGCCAGCACGGCGTTGGCGTCGGGGCTCTTGCTCAGGATTTCCAGCAGCCGGCAGCCGGCGTAGGTGCCATCGTCGAAGCCGTACCAGCGCTCCTTGAAGAAGATGTGCCCGCTCATCTCGCCGCCCAGGGGCGAGTCGACCTCCTTCATGTGCGCCTTGATCAGCGAGTGGCCGGTCTTGAACATCAGCGGCTTGCCGCCGGCCGCCTCGATGGCCGGCGCCAGGCGCTGCGAGCACTTCACGTCGTAGACGATGGTGCCGCCCGGCACGCGCGAGAGCACGTCCTGTGCGAACAGCATCATCTGGCGGTCGGGGTAGATGGTCTGGCCGTCGCGCGTGACGATGCCGAGGCGGTCGCCGTCGCCGTCGAAGGCCAGGCCGAGCTCGGCGTCGCCGGCCTGCAGGGCGGCGATCAGGTCGCGCAGGTTCTCGGGCTTGCTCGGGTCGGGATGGTGGTTGGGGAAGTCGCCGTCGACCGCGCTGAACAGCTCCGTCACCTCGCAGCCGATGGCGCGGAAGATGGCCGGCGCCGAGGCGCCCGCGATGCCGTTGCCCGAATCGACCACGATCTTCATCGGCCGCGCGAGCTTGATGTCGCCCACGATGCGCTCGGTGTAGGCCGGCAGCACGTCGACCTGGCGCACGCTGCCGCCGGGCGCCAGGGTGGCGCTGCCCTCCTCCATCACGCGGCGCAGCGCCTGGATCTCGTCGCCGTAGATGGCGCGGCCGGCCAGCACCATCTTGAAGCCGTTGTAGTCCTTCGGGTTGTGGCTGCCCGTCACCTGGATGCCGCTGTTGGCGAGCGTGCTGGCGGCGAAGTACAGCATCGGCGTGGTCACGCGGCCGACGTCGATCACCTCGACGCCGGTGGCGACCAGCCCGCGGATCAGCGCGGCCGAGAGTGCCGGCCCCGAGAGCCGGCCGTCGCGCCCGACCGCCACCGCCCGCTCGCCCGCGGCGCGCGCGGCGCTGCCGAAGGCCTTGCCGAGCGCCTCGGCCACCGCCTCGTCGAGCGTCGCGGGCACCACGCCGCGGATGTCGTAGGCCTTGAAAATCGACGCGCTGAATTGCATGGGTTTTCCGCTTGAGGTTGAAAAAGGTGAGGCATTGTAGGAGACGCATGGGCGCGGCAGATGTCCGGAAACGGCCAGCCCGGGCCGCTGCGCTGCGTATCATCGAGGCCATGAACCCGCTCGCCGCCAGCGCCTCAACCCCCGCCGCCGGGCTGGACGGCGACGCCTGCTACCGGGCGCTGAAGGCGCACGACGCGCGCTTCGATGGCTCGTTCTTCACGGCCGTGACCTCCACCGGCATCTACTGCCGTCCGGTGTGCCGCGTGAAGCTGCCGCGGCGCGAGAACTGCCGCTTCTTCTCCCACGCGGCGCAGGCCGAGGCGGCGGGCTTCCGGCCCTGCCTGCGCTGCCGGCCCGAGCTGGCGCCGCGTGCGGCGCGCTGGTCGACCGAGGACGCCTCGCGCGTCCTGGCGCAGCAGGCGGCGCGGCTGATCGACGAGCCCGACGCCTGGAGCGGCGTTGCCGACGCCGCCGAGGCGCCCGGCGCCGCCGCCGTGGCGCGGCGCCTGGGCATCAGCGACCGGCACCTGCGGCGCATCTTCGAGGCGCAGTTCGGCGTCTCGCCGCTGCAGTACCTGCAGACGCGCCGGCTGCTCGCGGCCAAGCAGCTGATCGCCGACACGCGGCTGCCGATGACACAGGTGGCGCTGGCCAGCGGCTTCGCCAGCGTGCGGCGCTTCAACGCGGCGTTCCTGGCGCACTACGGGCTCAATCCCGGGGCGCTGCGGCGCGCCGCCGAGGCGCCGGCGGCGCCCGGCATCGAGGTGCGGCTCGGCCTGCGGCCGCCGTACGACGCCGGCGCGATGCTGGAATTCTTCGCGCGCCGGGCGCTGGCCGGCGTCGAGACGGTGCGCGAGGCCGACGACGGCCGGCCCGTGCTCTCGCGCACGCTGCGCGTCGCGCAGGGCGGCCGCACGCACGCCGGCTGGCTGCAGGTGCGCTTCGACCCCGCGGCGCCGCAGGTGCTGCTGCAGGTGGGCGAATCGCTGGCGGCCGTGCTGCCGGCCGTCATCAGCCGGGTGCGCGCCATGCTCGACCTCGACGCCGACCCGATCGCCATCAACGCCGTGCTGCACGACAGCTTCCCGGCGGGCGACGGGCTACGCGTGCCGGGCACGCCCGACGGCTTCGAGCTGGCCGTGCGCGCCGTGCTCGGCCAGCAGGTCGGCGTGGCGGCGGCGCGCACGCTCGGCGCGCGGCTGGTCGAGGCGCTCGGCGATCCGATCGAGACGCCGCACGCCGGCCTCGACCGCCTGTTCCCGACGCCGGCGGCACTGGCCGCGGCGAGCAGCGATGCGCTGGGCCGGCTGGGCATCGTGCGCCAGAGGCAGGCCGCGCTGCAGGCGCTGGCGCAGGCCGTGGCGGCCGGCCGGCTGGCGCTGCACCCGGGCGCCGACGTCGCGGCGACGCTCTCGGCCCTGCAGGCCCTGCCCGGCGTCGGCGAGTGGACCGCGCAGTACATCGCGCTGCGCGCCCTGCGCTGGCCCGACGCCTGGCCGGCGGGCGACGTCGCGCTGCAGCGTGCGCTCGGCGTCCATGACGCGCGCGCCGCCGGCGAGCGGGCGGTGCGCTGGCGCCCGTGGCGCGGCTACGCGGTGCTGCGCTGCTGGCAAGGTGCGGCGGCCGCAACCACCCGGCCGCCGCAACCGCAACCGCAACCGCAACCGCAACCGTCGGACGCTATTTTTTCGATAGCTGCTTCCCCAACAAGGACGGGCGCCAACGCCTGATTCGCCATGAAATTCGACACCCTCACCCGCTCCACCCTGCGCACCCGCAGGTTCGACAGCCCGCTCGGCGGCATCACGCTGGCCGCCACCGACCGGGGCCTGGCCGGCCTCTGGTTCGACGCCCAGCGGCACGGCCCCGACACCACCGGCTGGCGCCGCGACGACGCCGACCCGACCCTGCAGGCCGCCGCCGCGCAGCTGGCCGAGTACTTCGACGGCCGGCGCCGCGGCTTCGAGCTGCCGCTCGACCTGTCGCACGGCACGCCGTTCCAGCAGGCGGTGTGGCGCGCGCTGCTGGCCATCGCGCACGGCGACACCGCGAGCTATGCCGAGCTCGGGCGGCGCATCGGCCACCCGGCGGCGGTGCGGGCCGTCGGCGCGGCGGTCGGGCGCAACCCGCTGAGCGTGGTCGTGCCCTGCCACCGCGT
The DNA here is from genome assembly GCA_963847265.1 of uncultured beta proteobacterium. Lineage (GTDB taxonomy): Bacteria > Pseudomonadota > Gammaproteobacteria > Burkholderiales > Burkholderiaceae_C > Variovorax. The sequence continues at coordinate 262,045 of CAWJZE010000001.1, forward strand.
GATCGGCTCGGCCGGCGCGCTGACCGGCTACGCCGGCGGCCTCGAGCGCAAGGCCGCGCTGCTGGCGCTCGAAGGCGCGCTGCCGGCGCGCGAGCGGGCCGCCGCATGAGCGAGGGCGAGTGCATCGCCGCCGTCACCGCCGAGCCGCCGGCCGCGGCGGCCGCCAGGCCGCGCCGCTGGTGGATCGACTTGGTCCTGCTGGCGGCGCTGTGGGGCGCCTCCTTTCTCTTCATGCGCATCGGCGCGGCCGAGTTCGGCGCCCTGCCGACGGCCGCCGTGCGGGTGGTGATCGCCATGATGTTCCTGCTGCCGATCGCGCTGTGGCACGGCCACGGACCGGCGCTGGCGCGGCACTGGAAGCCCGCGCTCGGCGTCGGCGTCGTCAACTCGGGCATTCCGTTCGCGCTGTTCTGCTTCGCGCTGCTGACGCTCGACAGCGGCATGGCGGCCGTGCTGAATGCCACCGTGCCGATGTTCGGCGCGCTGGTGGCGTGGGCCTGGTTCGGCGAGCGGCCCGACGGCTCGCGCCTGCTCGGCCTGGCGATCGGCTTCGCCGGCGTGGCGCTGCTGGCCGGGCGCGACGTGGAATTTCCTGCCGCCGCGGGCGCGGGCGGCGGCGCGACGCTCCTGGCCGTGCTGGCCTGCCTGGGCGCCTGCCTGTGCTACGGCATCTCGGCCAGCGCGACCCGGCGCTACCTCGGCGGCATCCCGCCGCTGGCCACGGCGGCGGGCAGCCAGATCGGCGCCGCGCTGTTCCTGCTGCTGCCGGCGCTGTGGCTCTGGCCGGCGCGCATGCCGGGGCTGCAGGCCTGGCTGGCGCTGGGGGTGCTCGGCGTGGCCTCGACCGGGCTGGCCTACATCCTGTTCTTCCGGCTGATCGAGACCGCCGGGCCGGCGCGCGCGCTGACCGTCACCTTCCTGGTGCCGATGTTCGCGGTGCTCTACGGCGCGGTGTTCCTGGGCGAGCGCGTCACGCACTGGATGATGGGGTGCGCCGCGGTCATCGTGTGCGGCGTGGCGCTCTCCAGCGGCCTGGTGCGGCTCGGGCGGCACACCCTGGTGCCGCCCTGGCGCCGGGGCCGGTGAGCCGCCGCTGGAACGCCGCCGTGCGCACGTCGCCAGGCGGCGCCGCTACATCACGCCGGCCACGACGTTGATGCCCAGCGCCAGCACCAGAATGTTGAAGGCGAAGGACAGCACGCTGTGCACCAGCGTGATGCGCCGCATCTCGCGCGAGGTCACCTGCACGTCCGACACCTGCGAGGTCATGCCGACCACGTGCGAGTAGTAGAGGAAGTCGAAGTAGTCCGGGTCGAGCTTGCCGGGAAAGTCCAGCCCGGAGGCGTCGGGCGCGTGCCGCTTCTCGTCCCGGTAGTAGCGGTGCGCGTAGTGAAAGGCGTAGATGGTCTGGATCATCAGCCACGACGCGGCCAGCGCCGCCAGCGCGATTGCGATGTGGACGCTGCGCTGCATGCCGTGCAGCGGCTTGACCTGCACCAGCAGCATGGCGACCGCCCCGACGCTCACGCCCACCGTGATCAGCATGCTAACCAGCAGCAGCAGGTGGGGCTGGTCGAGCGACTGCGCCCGCCGGCGCGTCTGCCCGGCGTCGAAGCTGACCGCCAGCCACCAGGCCAGCGTCAGGTAGACCGCGACGCCGCAGCACCAGCCGAACAGGCCGCGCGCCACGCCGTCGAGCGGTCCGGCGAGCGCGGCGCCCGCCGCCCCGGCCAGCGCCCCGTAGATGAGTCGCTGGGGGCCGGTGGTTTCGGAAAAGTGCCTGCGCATGCGGCGACTGTAGCCTCCGGCCGTGCGCTCAGGGCCGCCCTTCCGGCGCCCCGTGCGCCTGCCCGCCAAGGGCGGCACGCCCACCGGCAGGCCCGAACTCCAGCGCCGCGTCCTCGACCGCGCCGAACCTGAGCGCGAGCACGTCCAGCAGGTAGTTCTGGTGGAAGCGCCACGGCTTCTTCGTTCCCTGCCGCGGCAGGAGGGCGGCGGCGCGCTGGAAATAGCCCGAGCTCATGCGGATGGCCGGCTCACTGCCCATGGCATCGGCGCCGCGCCGCGGCACGCACCAGCGCGCGCCCCGCGCATCCATGCGCCGGAGCAGGCGGCACACGTAGGCGGCCGCCAGGTCGCTCTTGAGCGTCCAGGACGCGTTGATGTAGCCGAACACCGCCGCGAAGTTCGGCACGTCGCTGTACATGACGCCCTTGTAGCTGATCGCGGCGCCCACATCGACCGGCACGCCGTCGACCGCGAGCCGCATGCCGCCCAGCAGCTGCAGCCGCAGCCCGGTGGCGGCGACGACCAGGTCGGCCGGCAGCTCCGCGCCCGACTTGAGCCGCACGCCGTCCTCGGTGAAGGTCTCGATCTCGTCGGTGACGACCGAGGCGCGCCCCGTGCGCAGCGCGGCGAACAGGTCGCCGTCGGGCGCCAGGCACAGGCGCTGGTCCCAGGGGTCGTAGCGCGGCGTGAAGTGCCGCCCTGCGTCATAGGCGAGGCCGAGCTGCCTTTGCGCCTGCCGCACGATGGCGCGCCGCACGGCGTCGGGCCGGCGCTGCGCCAGCGTGTAGAAGCCCAGGCCGAGCAGCACGTTCTTCCAGCGGATGGCGCCGTCGGCGAGCCGCCCGGGCAGCCGGCGCTGCAGCCAGTTCGCCAGCGCGTCCTCGGACGGGCGGCTGACGACATAGGTCGGCGAACGCTGCAGCATGGTCACGTGCGCGGCCGTCTCGGCCAGCGCCGGCACCAGCGTGACGGCGGTCGCGCCGCTGCCGATCACGACGATGCGCCGGCCCGCGCAGTCCAGCCCGGCGGGCCAGTGCTGCGGGTGCACGAGGCGGCCCCGAAAGCGCTCCATGCCCGGCCAGCGCGGCAGGTAGCCTTCGGCGTAGTCGTAGTAGCCGCTGCAGGCGTAGAGGAAGTTGCAGCTCAGGCGCACGGTGGGGCCGCCTGCGATGACGACCTCCACCGTCCAGCAAGCCTTCGCTGAAGACCATTCGGCGCCGGTCACCCGGTGCCCGAACCGGATGCGGCGGTCGATGCCGTACTCCCGGACGGTGTCCTGCAGGTAGCGCAGGATGGCGGGGCCGTCGGCGATCGCCCGGGCGCCGTGCCACGGCCGGAAAGCGAAGCCGAGCGTGTGCATGTCCGAATCCGAGCGCACGCCGGGGTAGCGAAACAGGTCCCAGGTGCCGCCGACCGCATCGCGGGCCTCCAGGATGGCGAAGGTCTTCGCCGGGCATCGCGTCTGCAGGTGCCAGCCCGCGCTGATGCCCGAGATGCCCGCGCCGACGACCAGCACGTCGAAGTGCTCGATGGCGCCGGCCGGGTCCGCGGCTGCAGGCTGCGCGGTGGCGGGCGTGCCCGAGGGGTTCATTCGGAGCGTGCGGCGTTTCGCGCTATGCCAGCGCCTCGCGGATGAAGTCCATCCGGTCCTGGCCGAAGAACATCTCGTCGCCGACGAAGGTCGTCGGCGCGCCGAAGACGCCGCGGCGCACGGCCTCCTCGGTCACGGCCTTCAGCGCGGCCTTGATGTCCGGGTCGCCCGCCAGCGCGTCGATCTCGTCAGGATCGAAACCGGCGTCCGCCAGCGTTTTCGCCGTCAGCGCCGGGTCGTTCAGATTGAGCGCGTCGATCCACAGCGCCTTGAAGACCGCGGCCAGAAAGGGCTGGAAGCGCTCCGGCTGGCGCAGCTGCACGCCGGTCGCTGCCCGCATCAGGTAGAGCGTGTTGATCGGAAAGAACGGGTTGGCCCTGAGCGGCACGCCGTAGCGCCGGGCATGGCGCTGGTAGTCGTGCTGGGTGTAGCGCCCCTTGGCCGGGATGGTCGCCGGCGACGCGTTGCCGGTCGCCTGGTAGACGCCGCCGAGCAGCATCGGCTTGTAGACCAGCCGTGCGCCCGCCTCCGCGCAGAGCTTCGGCAGCTGCGTCCAGGCCAGGTAGGACGCCGGGCTGCCCACGTCGAAGAAGAATTCGGCAACCTTGCTCATCACGCGGCTCCTGCAGAAAAACGATCGTTGGTCAAACGCACGTTATGTTATTGTCTGGCGCCTGTCAACGCGGAAGAAGGAGACGGGCCCGACCGATGCGCTATTCAAGCACCCACAAGGAAGAAGTCCGCAGCCGGCTGCTGGCGAGCAGCCGGGCCATCGCCAAGCGCGGCGGCTTCGCATCGACCGGCATCGACGCGCTGATGGCGTCGATCGGCATGACCGGCGGTGCGTTCTACAGCCATTTCCCGTCGAAGCAGGCGCTCTTCGAGGCGCTGGTCGAGGAAGAAATCGACCACAGCGCGCGCATGCTCGCCGGCGACGAGACGTCCGATGCCGGCCATGTGGCCAGGTGCCTGCGTCGCTATCTCAGCACGTCGCACGCACTGCACCCGGAGCAAGGCTGCCTGCTCCCCAGCCTGGGCCCGGAGATCGCGCGGGCCGATCCGAAGGTGCGCCGGGCAGTCGAGCGCGGCCTCAGGCGCACGCAGAAAAGCTGGAGCGGGCGCATGGGCGACCCGGACGCCGCCTGGGCGCTGATCGCGCAATGCGTCGGCGCGCTGGTGCTGGCGCGCGCCGTGGAGAGCGGCAGGACGCGCAAGGAGATCCTGGCTGCCAGCCGGCGGTTTCTCGACGAGACCCACGCGCCGGAGCCCGCGCGGGCGACAACAAGCGACGGCGCCTGAGGCCGGCAATGCCCGTGCAGCGCCGGCGCCAGCCTCGCGCCTCGGCTTCGGGACGGCGCGAGCGGCACCCTCGCCGGCCTGCTTGCCGCCCTGCTCGCTTGACAGTTCCCCCCTTCTTGCTTAACGTCCGTTTAACAAACGACCGCAATGCAAAGGATGCACGATGAACCCGGATGAAGCACAACCCAAGGTGGCTCTGATCGTCGGCGCGGGCGACTCGACCGGCGGCGCGATCGCCGCGCGCTTCGCCCGGGAGGGCTACATCGCCTGCCTGACGCGCCGCTCGGCCGACAAGCTCCAGCCGCTGGTCGAAGGCATCCGCGCGCGGGGCGGCCAGGCCTTCGGCTACGGCAGCGACGCGCGCAAGGAGGAGGACGTGGTCGCGCTCGTCGCGCAGGTCGAGGCCGAGCATGGCCCGATCGAGGTGCTGGTCTTCAACATCGGCGCCAACGTGCCGTGCAGCATCCTCGACGAGACGGCGCGCAAGTATTTCAAGATCTGGGAGATGGCCTGCTTCAGCGCCTTCCTCAACGCCCGCGAGGTGGCCCGGCGCATGGTGGCGCGCGGGCGCGGAACCATTTTGTTCACCGGCGCCACGGCCGGCCTGCGCGGCTCGGCCAACTTCGCCGCCTTCGCCGGCGCCAAGCACGCGCTGCGCGCGCTGGCGCAGAGCATGGCGAAGGAACTCGGCCCCCGGAACATTCACGTCGCCCACGTGGTGGTCGACGGTGCGATCGACACCGAATTCATCCGCACCACGTTCCCGGAGCGCTACGCGCTGAAGGACCAGGACGGCATCCTGAACCCCGAGCACATCGCAGAAAACTACTGGTACCTGCACACCCAGCCGCGCGACGCGTGGACGTTCGAGATGGATTTGCGGCCTTACATGGAGCGCTGGTAGCGCCTGTGGAACTGCCCGCGGTGACTATGGCCTACGCCTGCCCAGGCTGTAACTGCAGAGACATTCCAGAGCCGCAATAAAAAAGGGTTTGCTCCTGTTTTCACAGAAGCAAACCCTTGACAGATGGCGGAGTGGACGGGACTCGAACCCGCGACCCCCGGCGTGACAGGCCGGTATTCTAACCGACTGAACTACCACTCCGCGTCGGTGTGACTTTTGCTCTCGCATCTTGCGATGCTTGAGCCAAGTGCCACAAAACTTGGCGACCCTACGGGGATTCGAACCCCGGTACTCACCGTGAAAGGGTGATGTCCTAGGCCTCTAGACGATAGGGTCAAAACCTTGGACGCGCTGCGATCAGCGCTACAAAACTTCCGTCTCGATGGTGGAGGTAAGCGGGATCGAACCGCTGACCTCTTGCATGCCATGCAAGCGCTCTCCCAGCTGAGCTATACCCCCATTTGCGGTGAGCCCCTGCCCTGTCGCATCGAGCCTCGAATTATAGACTGAAAAATCACGCGTTCTTCAGTCTCGTGAGCACGACGTCGCGAGAAAACAGCGCGAGCACGGCATCGAGCGAGGGCGTCTGCGGCGTGCCCATGACCAGCACGCGCACCGGCATGGCGAGCGCCGGCATCTTCAGGCCGTGCGCCGCCAGCACCTCCTTGATCGCGGCGGCGATGGACGCCCTGTCCCAGGCCGCTTCAGCGAGCCGCCCGGCCAGCGCGGCGAGGGCCGGGCGCACGGCGTCGGTCAGGTGCTGCGCGCGGTCGGCTTCGCTCGGCGCCACATCGGCATAGAAGGCGGCGGCCCACCGCGCCAGCGCCTCCGTGGTGTCGCAACGGTCCTTGAACAGCGCGCAGATCTCGGGCAGGCGCTCGTCGCTCGCGATGCCGCGCGCTTGCAGCCTTGCCGCCACCAGCCGCGCCAGCGCCGCGTCGTCCATCTGCCTGATGTAGTGCGCATTGACCCAGGCGAGCTTGGCCGCGTCCCACTGCGCCGGGCTGCGCGAGAGGTGGCTGCCGTCGAACCACTGCACCATCTGCTCGCGGCTGAACAGCTCGTCGTCGCCGTGGCTCCAGCCGAGCCGCGCGAGGTAGTTGAGCATCGCCTCGGGCAGGTAGCCGGCTTCCTCGTAAGCGGTCACGCTGACCGCGCCGCGGCGCTTGGAGAGCTTCTGCCCGTCGTCGCCCAGGATCACCGGCAGATGTCCGAAGAGGGGCAGCGGCGCGCCCAATGCGTTGAAGATGTTGATCTGCCACGGCGTGTTGTTGACGTGCTCGTCGCCGCGAAAGACGTGGCTGATGGCCATGTCCCAATCGTCCACCACGACGCAGAAGTTGTAGGTCGGCACACCGTCCGGGCGCACGATGATCAGGTCGTCGATCTCACGGTTGTTGATGGTGATCGGGCCTTTGACCAGGTCGTCCCAGGTCACGTCGCCCTCCACCGGGTTGCGGAATCGCACCACGGGCTTCACCCCCGACGGCACCGGCGGCAGCGTCTTGCCGGGCTCGGGGCGCCAGCGTCGGTCGTACAGGGTTTTTTCGCCGCGGGCGCGCTGCGCCTCGCGCATCTCGTCCAGCTCCTGCGGCGTGCAGTAGCAGTGGTAGGCGGTGCCGGCGGCGAGCATCTGCGCCACGACGGCGCGGTAGCGGTCGAGCCGCTGCATCTGGTAGATGGGACCTTCGTCGTAGTCGAGGCCCAGCCATTGCATGGAAGCCAGGATCTGCTCGACCGCGTCCTGCGTCGAGCGCGCCACGTCGGTGTCCTCGATGCGCAGCACGAAGTCGCCGCCGTGGTGGCGCGCGTAGGCCCACGAGTAGAGCGCGGTGCGCGCGGTGCCGAGATGCAGGAAGCCCGTGGGCGAAGGCGCGATGCGGGTGCGGATTTTTCTTGGAGAGCTCATGTCGCAAGGGTGCCGAGGCCGCGCAGCAGGTCGGCCTGGAGGTCGGTGATGTGGTCGAGCCCGACGGCCAGGCGGATCAGCCCCTGGCCGATGCCGGCGGCCTGGCGCTGCGCCTCGCTCAGGCGGCCGTGCGAGCTGGTCGCCGGGTGCGCGATGGTGGTCTTGGTGTCGCCCAGGTTGGCGGTGAAGCTGCACACGCGGGTGGCGTCGATGACGTGGAAGGCGTTGGCGCGCGCCGCCTCGGGCGTGGCGCCCGCGACGTCGAAGGACACCACCGCGCCGCCGAGCCCCGCCTGCTGGCGCATGGCCAGTTCGTGCTGCGGGTGCGAGGCCAAGCCGGGGTAGTAGACGCGCCCGATGCCCGGCTGCGCTTCCAGCCACCGCGCCAGCGCCAGCGCATTGGCGCACTGTGCCTGCATGCGGATGCCCAGCGTCTCCAGGCCCTTGAGCACGACCCACGCGTTGAACGGCGACAGCGCCATGCCGGCGGTGCGCACCACCGGGCCGAACACGTCGTGAATCCACTTCGACGGCCCGCAGATCGCGCCCGCCAGCACCCGGCCCTGGCCGTCGAGGTACTTGGTGCCCGAGTGAATGACCAGGTCGGCGCCCAGCTCGGCCGGGCGCTGCAGCGCCGGGGTGCAGAAGCAGTTGTCCACCGCCAGCAGCGCGCCGGCGCCGTGCGCCAGCTCGGCCAGCGTGCGGATGTCGCACACCTCGGTCAGCGGGTTGGTCGGCGTCTCGGCGAACAGGAGCTTGGTGGCCGGCCGGATCGCGGCGCGCCACTGCGCGACATCGGTCTGCGAGACGAAGGTGGTCTCGACGCCGAACTTGGCGAACTGCGTGCCGATCAGCCCGAGCGTCGATCCGAACACCGAGCGCGAGCACACCACGTGGTCGCCGGCCTTCAGGAGCCCCAGACACATCATGAGGATCGCGCCCATGCCGCTCGACGCCGCGATGGCGGCCTCGGTGCCTTCGAGCGCAGCGAGGCGCTGCTCGAAGCTCGCCACGGTCGGGTTGGCCGTGCGGGTGTAAGTGAAGCCGTCCTCGGTGCCCGCGAAGCGCCGCGCCGAGGTCTCGGCGTCGGGCTGCACGAAGCTGCTGGTGAGGTAGAGCGCCTCCGAGTTCTCGCCGTACTGGCTGCGCTCGAGCGCCACGCGCACCGCGAGCGTGTCGCGGTGCAGGCCGGGGGGAAGGTTGCGGTCGGTCAATGGCATTCGGGCGCACGGCACCCGCCTGTGGTCGAAATTCGGGTCAGCTCGGGTTCGGCAGCGCCAGGCGCGAGCTGTCTTCCTCGGTTTCCTCGATGCGCGGGCGCTCGCCGTGCATGCGCATGATGGCCGCGGTGTCGATGTCGCCGGTCACGTAGACGCCGTCGAAGCACGAGGCGTCGAAGCCGTCGAGCCTCGGGTTGAGCCGGCCGACGGCGCGCTTCATCGCCTCCACGTCCTGGTAGATCAGCGCGTCGCAGCCGATCAGCCGCCGGATTTCCTCGACGCTGCGGCCGTGCGCCACCAGCTCGTCCTTGGTCGGCATGTCGATGCCATAGACGTTGGGAAAGCGCACCGGCGGCGCGGCGCTGGCCAGATAGACCTTCTTCGCGCCGGCGTCGCGCGCCATCTGCACGATCTCGCGGCTGGTGGTGCCGCGCACGATCGAGTCGTCCACCAGCAGCACGTTGCGGCCGCGGAACTCGCTGGCGATCGCGTTGAGCTTCTGGCGCACCGACCTCTTGCGCGCGCCCTGCCCCGGCATGATGAAGGTGCGGCCCACATAACGGTTCTTGACGAAGCCCTCGCGGTAGGGAATGCCCAGCAGCTGCGCCAGCTGCATGGCGCTCGGGCGGCTCGACTCGGGGATCGGGACGATGGCGTCGATCTCGCTCGGCGGCACGGTCGAGACCACGCGCTTGGCCAGCGTCTCGCCGAGGTCGAGCCGCGCCTGGTAGACCGAGATGCCGTCGAGCACCGAATCGGGGCGCGCCAGGTAGACGTACTCGAACATGCACGGATAGAGGTGAGGCGCGTCGGCGCACTGCTGCGCGTGGACCTGCCCTTGGAGGTCGACGAACACCGCCTCGCCCGGGGCGATGTCGCGCTCCAGCACATGCCCCGTGCCTTCGAGCGCCACCGATTCGCTCGCCACCATCACGGTGCCGTCGGCGCCGCGCCCGAGGCACAGGGGGCGAATGCCGAACGGGTCGCGAAATGCCAGCAGGCCGTGGCCGGCGACCAGCGCCACCACGGCGTACGAACCGCGCAGCCGGCGGTGCATCCTGCGCACCGCGGCGAACAGCTCGGCCGCATGCAGCCCGCCGCCGCGTGTCGCGCCTTCGATCTCATGCGCCAGCACGTTGAGCAGCACCTCGGAGTCACTGTCGGTGTTGGTGTGGCGGTGGTCGGTGGAAAACAGCTCGGCGCGCAGCGCGTGCGCGTTGGTCAGGTTGCCGTTGTGCACCAGCACGATGCCGAACGGCGCGTTGACGTAGAAGGGCTGCGCCTCCTCCTCGCTCCAGGCGTTGCCGGCGGTCGGGTAGCGCACCTGCCCCAGCCCGACGTTGCCCGGCAGCGCGCGCATGTTGCGCGTGCGGAACACGTCGCGCACCATGCCCTTGGCCTTGTGCATGAAGAACTTGCGCTCCCGCAGGGTAACGATGCCCGCCGCGTCCTGGCCGCGGTGCTGCAGCAGCAGCAGCGCGTCGTAGAGCAGCTGGTTGGCGGGGGTGCTGCCGACGGCGCCGACGATTCCACACATAGGGAGATTGTCCTTCTCTCAGGGCAGGTAGCCCGCGAGCTTTTCGGGCAGCACCGGCTTCAGGCGCTGCAGGGCCGCATCGATCCAGACCACGCCGTGCGACTCGCGCCACAGCGCGCTGTCGGCGAGCGACAGCAGGTGCACCGCCACCGCCACCGCCAGCAGCGCCACGGCGCCGCGCAGCACGCCGAAAGCGGCGCCGAGCGTGCGGTCGACCGGCCGCAGCCCGACTGCCACGATCATCCTGCGCATCGACCAGGCGAGCAGGCCGGCGGCAAAGGCCACCGCGACGAACACCAGCACGAAGCCGGCCGCGTAGCGCCAGGGGACGCCGGCTTCGCCGATCGGAAGCAACGCCCCCACCTGAGCGGCGAGCCCTTGCGCGCACAGGAACGCCGCGACCCAGCCGGCGGCCGAGAACAGTTCATAGACCAGCCCGCGCGCCACGCCCAGCGCCAGCGACATCAGCAGCACCCCGAGCCACACCCAGTCGAGCAGGGGCACCGCGGCACCATTCTCAGAATGCGATCACCGCGGCCGGCAGAGACAGGCCCTTGACCCGGCTGGCCGCGCGGTCGGCCTCGGCGCGCGAGGCGAAAGGCCCGAGACGCACCCGCGTGCGCTCGCCATCGGCGGTCTTGGTGACCTGCGTGGACGCCCGGAGACCGGCGCCTTCGAGCTTCTGGCGGGTTTCGCGGGCCTTGTCGGCGTCGGCGAAGGCGCCCACCTGCACCACGAAGCGGCGGCTGGCCTCGTCGCCGGAGGAGACAGAGGAAGCAGAGGCGGCCGCCGTGGAATCGGACGGCTTGCCTTCGAGCAGCGCGCGCGCTCGTGCGCCGTCGTTCGCGGGCGCTGCAGGCGGCTTGGCGGCCGGCTTGGCTTCAGCCTTGGCTTCGGGCTTCGTTTCGGGTTTGGGCTCGGGCTTGCGCGCCGTTTTGGCTTCGGGCTTGGCCTCTGGCTTGGACTCGGCCTTGCGCTCGGATTTGGGCTCTGTCTTGTGCTCCGGTTTGGACTCGGCCTTGACCGGCGGCTTGGGCTCGGGCTTGGCTTCCGGCTTGGGCGCGGGCTTGGCTTCGGGCTTGGCAGGTGCGGGCTTGACCTCCGGCTTGGCGGCCGCCTGCGGCGTGGGCGCGGGCTCGGGAACCGGCATCGCACTCTCGATCTCGCTGCCGTCGGCCGCCTCGGTGATCATGCCGCCGGCGGCCGGCGCGCTGGCCACGCGGGCCTCCCTGGCGCGCTCGGCGGGAGCGGGAGCGGCAGCGCGCGGCGCCGGCGTGGCGGGAATGGCGAGCGGCTTGACCTTGTCGCGCTCGGGAATCTCGATCGGAATGTCGACCGGCACCGGGCGCGGCTGGGTGTCGAACAGCAGGGGAAAGCCGATCACCCCGAGCAGCACGAGCACGGCGGCGCCCAGCAGCCGGTGGCGCGCACGGCGGCGCATCGCCTCGATGCTCTCTGCCGGGGGAATGGCGGCAGCGGTGGCGCCCGGACGGCTCTCGGCGCCTTGCGGGCCACGGGCGCGAAACTTGAAAAACGCCATGTGGAAATGTGGATTCTCGAAGGGAGCCGCCGATGCGCTGGCGCCAGCGATCAGGCGTCGGAAAGCGGCTGTCCGGCCTGCAGGCGGGGGACGCCGTGCTCGAGCACGCCGCCGACCGTGTAGAACGAACCGAAGACCACGATTCTATCAGCGGCATCCGCCTGCGAAGCCGCCGCGCCGAGCGCCGCCCACGGTGAAGAATGGGTGCTGGCGCGGACTTCGGGACGCCTGTTCTGCCGCGCCCAGCGCTCGGCCAGGTCGAGCGCCGAAGCGGCCCGCGGCGTCGGCAGATCGGTGAAGTGCCAGCGGTCGATCAGCGGCCCGATGCGCGCGAACATGGCGTCCAGGTCCTTGTCGGCCATGGCGCCGAAGACCGCATGGGTCACGGGGAAGAAGCCCATGGCGTCGAGGTTCTCGGCGAGTGCTGCCACCGCGTGCGTGTTGTGGGCCACATCGAGCACCAGCGCCGGCTGCCCGGGAACGACCTGGAAGCGCCCAGGCAGCTCGACCGTGGCGAGGCCCGAGCGCACCGCCTGCGCCGTCACCGGCAGCACCGGCCGCAGCGCCTCCAGCGCGGCGAGCACGCCGGCGGCGTTGAGCAGCTGGTTGGCGCCGCGCAGCGCCGGGTACGCCAGGCCGGCATAGCGGCGCAACGGCCGCCCCGGTGCTTCCGCCCCGGCCCCCGCCTCCGCTCCGGCTCCGGCCTCCTGCGCGGGCGACGTTCCGGCGGCGCGACCGGACCAGCTCCACTGCTGCGGGTCGCCGGCGAAGTTGAAGTCGCGGCCCAGCCGCCGCAGGTCGGCGCCGATGGCCGCCGCGTGCGCCAGCACGCTCGCCGGCGGCACCGGATCGCTGACGATCGCCGGGCGGCCGGGACGCAGGATGCCGGCCTTCTCGAAGCCGATGCTCTCGCGGTCCGGCCCGAGGAACTCGGTGTGGTCGAGGTCGATGCTGGTGATGATGGCGCAGTCGGCGTCGATGACGTTGACCGCGTCGAGCCGGCCGCCGAGCCCGACTTCGAGGATCGCCGCGTCCAGCCGCGCGGCGCTCATCAGGCTCAGGATGGCGAGCGTGGTGAACTCGAAGTACGTGAGGGCGATATCGCCCCTGGCGCGCTCCACGGCTTCGAAGTGCGCTATCAAATCCGAAGCATCGACCGGACTGCCGTCGATCCGGCAGCGCTCCTCGAAGCGCACCAGGTGCGGCGAGCTGTAGACGCCGGTGCGATAGCCGGCCTGCCGCAGGATCGACTCCAGCATGGCGCAGGTCGAGCCCTTGCCGTTGGTGCCGGCCACCGTGATCACCGGGCAGTCGAAGTGCAGCGCCATGCGCCCGGCCACGGCGCGCACGCGCTCCAGGCCAAGTTCGATGGCGCGACTGTGCAGGCGCTCGGCGTGGTCGAGCCAGTGGGCAAGGGTTTCCATGGAGGCGGAATTGTCGCGCACCCGGCGCGGGCATGATGGCGGCATGAACAGCGTCTACGGCATCGCGAACTGCGACACGGTGAAGCGCGCCCGCGCCTGGCTCGACGGGCAAGGGGTGGCGTACCGCTTCCACGACTTCAAGAAACAGGGTGTCCCGGCGGAGGCGCTCGACCGCTGGCTGGCCGCAGCCGGCTGGGAGGCGCTGGTCAACCGCCGCGGCACCACCTGGCGCCGGCTCGACGAGGCCACACGCGGCACGGTCGTCGATGCGGCGTCGGCGCGCGCGGCGCTGCTGGCGCACCCGAGCCTGATCCGGCGCCCGGTGGTCGAGTGGGAGGCGCCCGCGGGGCTGACGGTCGGCTTCGATGCGGCTGCGTGGGACGCACGCGTTCACGTGGGGTTTACACAGCCCGGCTGAACCTGCCGCCGCCGTTCGCATCCAACAGGTTTTGCCGGCAGGCGTCTTTTTTCCTGCCGGCTTCCACTCATCGCCAAAGGAGTTGCCTCATGAACACCTGGATCCGAAACACGCTTGCCGTCGCGCTGCTGGGCGCGCTCGGCGGCATGGCCGGAGCCCAGCAGCCGCCCGGCACGTACGAGCAGGCCCGCGTGGTCTCCAGCACGCCGATCGTCCAGTGGGTCGCCTCGGGCGCGAGCGGCGAAGAGCAGCAGCGCACGGTCGGCTACAACGTGACCTACGAGGTCGGCGGGCGCCGCTACACGACGCAGACCGCCGAGCCGCCCGGCGCCACGATCCCGGTGCAGGTGAGCGCGCTCGGCGTCACGACCCCGGTCGCGTCCCCCGGCGCTCCGGCGGCGGCCCCGCCGGCGGCACCCGACGCGAGCGCCTGGCAGAACGTCGTGCCCGAGCCGGGCGTCGTGGTGCCGCCCGCCGGCGCGGCGCCGGCTTACGCGCAGCCGGTGTACGTGCAGCCGGCGTACCCGGTGTACGTGGCGCCGCCCATGTACGGCTACGGCTACGCGCCGTACGTGGCGCCGATCGGGCTGTCGCTCAACCTGGGCTACTCGCGCGGCTGGGGCGGCGGCTGGCGGCACTGGCGCTAGGCGCGCGGGCTCCACGCCCGCAGGGCGAGGACGACAGGCGCTGCCACCGGGCGGGCCTCTAGAATCGCGGGCTTGATTCACCACGGCCCGCCTGCCGGGCCGGGCGCGCCCAGGCCTCCGGCCGCAGCCTTCGGGCGGGCGCGTCCCGACAGCAGAAACGCACTCGCCCGCCCATGACCACCGACACCCTCCCCAACGTCATCCTCACGACGCAGGCCAACGTCTACTTCGACGGCCGCTGCGTCAGCCACTCCTTCACCCAGGCCGACGGCACGAAGAAAAGCGTCGGCGTGGTGCTGCCCGCCACGCTCGTCTTCAACACCGACGCGCCCGAGACCATGGAGTGCGTGGCCGGGGGCTGCGAGTACCGGCTGGCCGGCAGCGACGGATGGGCTGCCTCCGCGCCCGGGGAGAAATTCAGCGTCCCTGCCCATTCGAGCTTCGAGATCCGCGTGAGCCCGGCGGACGGGGCCTACCACTACATCTGCCACTTCGGCTGAAGCGAGGAGCGCCGCCATGTCGACCATTCTCCAGAACGTTCCCGCCGGCCAGAAGGTCGGCATCGCCTTCTCAGGCGGCCTCGACACCAGCGCCGCGCTGCTGTGGATGAAGCAAAAGGGCGCCCTGCCCTACGCCTACACCGCCAACCTGGGCCAGCCCGACGAGCCCGACTACGACGAGATCCCGCGCAAGGCGATGCAGTACGGCGCCGAGAAGGCCCGCCTGATCGACTGCCGCGCGCAGCTCGCCAGCGAAGGCCTCGCCGCGCTGCAGGCCGGCGCGTTCCACGTCACCACCGCCGGCGTCACCTACTTCAACACCACGCCGCTCGGGCGCGCCGTCACGGGCACCATGCTGGTCGCGGCCATGAAGGAGGACGACGTCCACATCTGGGGCGACGGCAGCACCTACAAGGGCAACGACATCGAGCGCTTCTACCGCTACGGCCTCCTGACCAACCCGGCACTGAAGATCTACAAGCCCTGGCTCGACCAGCTCTTCATCGACGAGCTGGGCGGGCGCGCCGAGATGTCGGCGTTCATGACGGCGGCGGGCTTCGGCTACAAGATGTCGGCTGAGAAGGCCTACTCGACCGATTCCAACATGCTCGGTGCCACGCACGAGGCCAAGGACCTGGAGCACCTGAGCAGCGGCATGAAGATCGTGCAGCCGATCATGGGCGTGGCGTTCTGGCGCGACGAGGTGGAAGTCAAGCGGGAAGAGGTCACCGTGCGCTTCGAGGAAGGCCGCCCGGTCGCGCTCAATGGCGTCGAGTACCCGAGCTTGGTCGAGCTGATCCTGGAAGCCAACCGCATCGGCGGCCGCCACGGCCTGGGCATGAGCGACCAGATCGAGAACCGCATCATCGAGGCCAAGAGCCGCGGCATCTACGAGGCCCCGGGCCTGGCGCTGCTGTTCATCGCCTACGAGCGCCTCGTGACCGGCATCCACAACGAGGACACCATCGAGCAGTACCGCGACAATGGCCGCAGGCTCGGCCGCCTGCTCTACCAGGGCCGCTGGTTCGACCCGCAGGCCATCATGCTGCGCGAGGCCGCGCAGCGCTGGGTGGCGCGCGCCATGACCGGCGAGGTGACGGTCGAGCTGCGCCGCGGCAACGACTACTCGATCTTGAACACCGTCTCGCCCAACCTGACGTACCACCCCGAGCGGCTGACCATGGAAAAGGGCGAATCGAGCTTCTCGCCGGCCGACCGCATCGGCCAGCTGACGATGCGCAACCTGGACATCGTGGACACGCGCGACAAGCTGGGGATCTACACGCGCTCGGGGCTGCTGTCGCTGGGTGGCGGCGCGGCGCTGCCACGGCTGACGGACCGCGACTCAGATTGAAAGAAAGAGCCCCGGCGCCTGCCGGGCCCGTCGTTTCATGACGATGCGAGCCAAGTTCAATGGGCTCCATGCATTCGCGAAGGCAGCGATGCCGCGTGGCGGGAGCGATGGCTGTCGTGTGGCCTTGTATCAGCACTCGACCACGTTCACCGCAAGACCGCCCAGCGAAGTTTCCTTGTACTTGGATTTCATGTCCTCGCCCGTCTGCATCATGGTCTTGATGACGGCGTCCAGCGAAACATAGTGAGTGCCGTCGCCGCGCAGCGCCAGGCGCGCTGCGTTGATCGCCTTGACCGCGCCCATTGCGTTGCGCTCGATGCACGGGATCTGCACCATGCCGCCGACCGGGTCGCAGGTCAGGCCGAGGTTGTGCTCCATGCCGATCTCGGCAGCGTTCTCGACCTGTGCGGGCGTGCCGCCGAGCGCAGCCGCGAGCGCGCCGGCGGCCATCGAACACGCCACGCCGACCTCGCCCTGGCAGCCGACCTCGGCCCCGGAGATCGAAGCATTGGCCTTGTAGAGCAGGCCGATCGCGCCGGCGGTGAGCAGGAAGTCGGTCACGCCGTTGTCCGATGCGCCGGGGCTGAACTTCGCATAGTAGTGCAGCACTGCCGGCACCACGCCGGCTGCGCCGTTGGTTGGCGCGGTGACGACGCGGCCGCCTGCGGCGTTCTCCTCGTTGGCGGCCATCGCGAAGGCGTTGACCCAGTCCATCGCGGCCAGCGGGTCGGCGCGCTCCAGGCTGCCGTCGCGCGCCAGCAGCTCGCGGTACAGCTCGGGCGCTCGGCGGCGCATGTTCAGCACGCCGGGCAATCGGTCGGCGGCGCCGGCATTGTCGATGCCGAAGCCGCGTTGCACGCACTGCTGCATCACGCGCCAGATGCGCAGCAGGCCGGCGCGCACGTCCGCCTCCGGCCGCCACACGCATTCGTTGCCCAGCATCAGTTGAGCGATCGAGAGGCCGTGGGCCTGCGCTTGTGCGATCAGTTCGTCGCCGGTGCGGAAGGGGTAAGGCCAGACCAGGCCATCGGCGGGCGTGGTGGGCGCTGCGGCATCGGCCGCGCCGCCTTCGACCACGAAGCCGCCGCCGACCGAGAAGTAGCAGCGCTCGGCCAGCGTGGTGCCGTCACAGGCGAGTGCCGTGAAGCGCATTGCGTTGGGGTGCTCGGGCAGCGTCACGTGGCCGAGAAAGACGATGTCGCGCTCGCGCGCGAAGGCGATCGGCTGGCGGCCCAGAAGCGTCAGCTGCCCCGAGCGCCGCAGCGCGTCGAGGCGCGGCTGCACGGTCGACGGATCGACCGTGTCGGGCGTGTCGCCGAGCAGGCCGAGGATGACCCCGAGATCGGTCGCGTGGCCGCGGCCGGTGGCGCCGAGCGAGCCGTACAGGTCGGCGCGGACGCGCGTGGTGCGCGCCAGCAGCCCCTCGTGGTCGAGAGCGCTCGCGAACTGCTGCGCCGCGCGCATCGGCCCGACCGTGTGCGAGCTCGACGGGCCGATGCCGATCTTGAAGATGTCGAAGACCGAAAGCATCGGTGCATCACCCGGCCGGAAGCTGGCCCTTGACCAGCGCCACCCAGTAGGCGGCGCCGAGCGGCAGGATCGCGTCGTTGAAGTCGTAGTACGGGTTGTGCACGGGCGGGTCGTTCTCGCCCTCGCCCGCGCCGATGCCGATGTACGCGCCCGGGCGCTGCTGCAGCATGAAGGCGAAGTCCTCCGAGCCCATGGCGGGCTTGATGTCGGTGTGCACGTTGTCCTCGCCGACCAGGCTGGCCGCCGCGGCGGCGGCGGCCGCGGTTTCGGCGGGCGTGTTGACCACGCCGGGGTAGCCCCGCATGTACTTGAGGTCAACCGAGGCGCCGTGCGTCTGCGCCATGCCGGCGCAGATCTGGCCCATGGCGAGCTCGACCTTGTCCTGGATCGCCGCGTCGAGCGTGCGCACCGTGCCGCGCAGCAGCACCGTCTCGGGCACCACGTTCCAGGTGTCGCCGCCGTGGATCTGCGTCACGCTCACCACCGCCGATTCGGTCGCGGCGATGCGTCGGCTGACGATGGTCTGCAGCGCGTTGATGAGCTGCGCCGAGATCATCACCGGATCGATACCGGTCTCAGGCATCGCGCCGTGGCAGCCCTTGCCGGTGATGACGATCTCGAAGGTGTCGAGGTAGGCCGTCATGGTGCCGGTCTTGATGCCGAACTGGCCGCGCGGCATGCCGGGGAAGTTGTGCATGCCGTAGACGGTGTCGGCCGGGAAGTGCTCGAACAGGCCCTCCTCGACCATCTTGCGGCCGCCCCCCTCGTTCTCCTCGGCCGGCTGGAAGATGAAATGCACCGTGCCGCGGAAGGGCTTGTGGCGCGAGAGGTGCTCGGCGGCGCCGAGCAGCATCGCGGTGTGGCCGTCGTGGCCGCAGCCATGCATCTTGCCGGCGCAGGTGGACTTGTGGGCGCGGCTGCCGAGCTCCTGCATGTTGAGCGCATCGAGGTCGGCGCGCAACGCGATGCTCGGGCCGTCACCGTTCTTCAGCGTGCCGACCACGCCGGTGCCGCCCAGGCCGCGGTGCACCGGGATGCCCATCAGCATCAGGGCCTGCGCCACCACGTTGGCGGTGCGGTGCTCTTCGAACGCGGTCTCGGGGTGGGCATGGATGTCGTGGCGCCAAGCCAGCATGCGCGCACGGGTGTCTTCGGCAATCTCGGGGTCGCGGTACATGGGGATTCCTCGTGTGTGGAAGTCAGTGGAAGAACTCGGCGATCAGTGTCGCGCCGAGGAAGGTGCCGGCGGTGGCGGTGAGCGACACCACCACGATGCGCCAGCCGAGCTGGCGAAAGATGGGCAGGTCCTTGGCTACCGCGAATCCCGCCAGCGCCAGCACCGGCGTGGTGAAGGCCAGGAAGTTGAGCTTGGCCGTCGCGGCGATGAGCGCGTCGGAGAAGGGGAACAGGCCGGGAATGCCGCACACCGTGGCCACCACCGACAGCACCACGATCAGCGGCATCCTTGGCACCAGCCGCTTGATCAGCGCCACCAGCAGCACCAGCGCCACGATGACCGCCATGCCGACGAGCGATTGCAGCACCGGCACCTTGTACGACAGCAGGTTGGCGATCACCACGCCGCCGGTCATCACGATCCAGGCCAGCACCTGATCGGCAAAAGGTAGTGCCTTGGCCTCGACGCCGCCGATGGCCGCCCTCATGCCGTCCGTCGTGGCCGTGTCGGCCGTCGGCTGGCGCTTCGAGAAGCGGCCCAGCACCGGCTCCAGCTTGTTGTAGAGCCAGGAGCACAGCGGCAGCGACAGGAACAGCGTGAAATAGAAACCGACCACCGAGGTCAGCAGGTTCGAGGCCGCGGCGATCGCGGTGAGCTGCTGCATCGTCTCGGGCGGCTGCTGCGCACCGATGGCGCCGATCGCCGCAGCCATCAGGCTGCCGGAGCCGACGCCGGCGCCCATCGCGAGCGAACGCGGATCGAAGATGTGCAGGCTGGCGATGAAGCCGGCCAGCACCGCGATGAACAGCGCGCCGAGCACCGTGCCCGTGATGTACTCGGCCAGCACGCCACGGCCTTCGGGCGAGGCCATGCCGTATTTGTCGCCGATGATCACGAGGTTGCCCTCGCGGCCGACCGAGAAGGTCGCGCCCACCGCTTCGCGCTTGATGCCGAGCAGCAGCGCGAGCGGCAGGCCCAGCGCCAGCGTGCCGAACGCATGGCCGAACTCCTGGAACATCAGCGCCCAGCCAGCCTGGCGCACCTGCGGCAGCGCAGCCCCGACGGTCAGGCCCAGCTTGATGATGAACAGCAGCAGGCCGGCGTTCAACAGGCTGCCGGCGTAGGACTGGAGGGAGGCATCGATCCGCACGGCCGGCGGAAGCTGGCGCCGGGCAATGCCCCAGGCGGCAGCGATCAGGAGCGCCCACAGCATCGGCAGCAGCACCACCTTGCCGGGACCGAGCGTGAACTGGGTGGCGCCGATCAGTTCGGCGAGCGCCACGACGATCATCACGACGACGAAGAGCTTGAGCTTGCCGGTGCTGGTGGATGCCGACATTTCGGCCGACAGGGCGTCGGGTGCAATGGCCATGTTGCAGTCTCCTTTGTGCTTTGTGTATTGGCATGAAGTCTCGACCAAAGAAGTTTTTCCATCAATGATCAGGAACCGTGATATTCGTTGCATTAAATGCAATGCTCGAGAAAGCTGCCGCCATGGATGACAAACTCGAAACCCGGCGCCTGCGCTACTTCATGCAGGTGCTCGAAAGCGGCTCGGTGCGCGCCGCCGCCGAGGTGCTCGGCATGGACCCATCGGCAGTGAGCCGCGCCGTCGGCATCGTCGAAACCGAATGCGGCACCCGGCTGCTGGAGCGCCGCGGCCGCGGCGTGGTGCCCACCGACGCCGGCATGTTGCTGGCGAGCTATCTGCGCCGGCAGCACAGCCAGAAGCAGGAGCTCCTGGCGCAGCTGGAAGGCATCCAGAAAGTGGAGCGCGGCCACGTCGACATCATGGTAGGCGAAGGTTTCGTCGACTGGCTGATGCGCCGCAGCCTGCGCAGCTTCATGGCTTCGCATCCCAACATCACGGTCGACCTGGGAGTGGCTGGCAGCGACGAGATCGTGCAGTCGGTGGTCGAGGCGCACGCCCACATCGGCATGTTGTTCCAGCCGCCCAGGGACGAACGGTTGCGCTCGCACCATTCGCATCCGCAGCCGATCGAAACCATCGTGCTGGCGACGCACCCGCTGGTGCAACTGGGGCGGCCGCTCGAGTTGGCGGACCTGCTGCCCTACCCCGGCGCGACGCTGCACCGCAGCTTCGGCGTGCGCCAGCACATCGAGGCGGCGGAAGTCAGCGAAGGGGTGCGGTTGCGCCTACTGCTGACCACGTCTTCGTTCAATGCGATCGGCCAGTTCGCCGCCGCGGGCCTTGGCTATGCGCTGACGCCAGGCAGTTCGCTGCCGCCGCAACTCAAGACCACCATGCTGGCCGCGCTGCCGATGAAGAACCCGTTGCTGCACCTGGGCCGCGTCCACGTGGTCTCGCGCCAAGGCCGCATGCTGCCCCCGGCGGCGGCCGAATTGCTGCGCCGCATCATCAGCGACATCAAGCACATCCCCGAGACGGCGAACCCTTGAGAGCGCATCCCTCAGGTCGGGCACGGGGCACGGATTCTGTCCATACCGCAAGGCCCGAGGCAGGAAGCGATTCGATCCTCCCGTTCAAGGCAGGGCTCATGTCTGCCATCGGCAAGCAGGTGTGGCCATCGACACGATGTGCCCCTGCAAGCGCTCACACCACCACCGGCTCCGGCTCCAGCCGGATGCCGAAGCGCTCGTACACGCTGGTCTGGATCGCCTTGGCCAGCGTCATGACCTCGCCGCCCGTGACCGGGTGCTCGCGCCCGCCGCGGTTGACCAGCACCAGCGCCTGGCGCTCGTAGACGCCGGCGTTGCCGACCGACTTGCCCTTCCAGCCGCAGGCGTCGATCAGCCAGCCGGCGGCGAGCTTGACGCTGCCGTCGGGCATCGGGTAGTGCACGATCTTCGGGTCGCGCGCGATGATGTCGGCGCACTGCTCGGGTGTCACGGTCGGGTTCTTGAAGAAGCTGCCGGCGTTGCCCAGCACGCGCCAGTCGGGCAGCTTGGCGGCGCGGATGGCGCAGATCCAGTCGAAGATGTCGCGCGCGGCGGGCGTCCGGTTGCCGCTTTCCTGCACCTTGCGCTCGAGGTCGAGGTAGCCGACCACCGGCCGCCAGTCCTTGGGCAGGCGCAGGCGCACGCGCGTGATGAGCGCGCGGCCGAGCAGCCCGAAGCCGGCGCGCGCCGCCGGGCCCTCGCCCGGCCCGCGGCCCGACTCTCTGCCCGGCGCCTCGTCCAGGCCCGGGCCGGTGCCGCCGGCGGACGCCGTGGCGGCGGCCGCCGCGCGGCGCTCGGGCGCGGCGTGCTTGAAGACCGAGTCGCGGTAGCCGAAGGCGCACTGCGCGGCGTCGAGCGTGAAGGCGCGGCCGGTGTCGAGGTCGATGGCGTCGAGCGAGTCGAAGCGGTCCTGCAGCTCGACCCCGTAGGCGCCGATGTTCTGCACCGGCGCGGCGCCGGCCGTGCCGGGGATCAGCGCCAGGTTCTCCAGGCCGGGCAGGCCCTGGTCGAGCGTCCAGCGCACCGTCTCGTGCCAGTTCTCGCCGGCGCCGGCCTCGACGATCCAGGCGCGGGATGTTTCCTCGACCAGCCGGCGGCCCATGATTTCCACCTTGAGCACCAGCGGCTTCACGTCGCCCGTCAGCACGATGTTGCTGCCGCCGCCGAGCACGAATTTCGGGGCGTCACGCCAGCGCGCGTCGTCCAGCAGGGCGCGCACGTCGGCCTCGCCGGCAATGCGCGCCAGGCGCTGGGCGCGCGCGACGATGCCGAAGCTGTTGTACGGCTGCAGCGCGACGTTGTGCTCCACGATCATGGGAGAATTGTCGCACCCGCCGCCGGCGACCTGCAGGCCGGCGCCCATCGCAGGGGCACCCGCCGGGCCCGCGCCGCGCGGCAAAGAAGGTCCGGGCGGCGCGGCCCGCCTGCCCCTTCTTTTCCCTTGTTCCTCTTTTCCTTTTTCCTCTTTTCTCCACGGAGCCTGTCATGCCGTCTTTCGACACTGTTTGCGAACCCGACCTGGTCGAGGTCAGGAACGCGGTGGACAACACCGCCAAGGAAATCGCCACCCGCTTCGATTTCAAGGGCACCGCCGCCGCCATCGAGTTCAAGGAAAAGGAGAAGGAAGTCACCCTGATCGGCGACGCCGACTTCCAGCTCGTGCAGATCGAGGACGTGCTGCGCAACAAGCTGGCCAAGCGCAGCGTCGACGTGCGCTTCCTCGACAAGGGCGACGTGCAGAAGATGGGCGGCGACAAGGTCAAGCAGGTCATCAAGATCAAGAACGGCATCGAGAGCGAGCAGGCCAAGAAGATCACGCGCCTGCTCAAGGACAGCAAGATGAAGGTGCAGGCCGCCATCCAGGGCGACGCGGTGCGCGTGACCGGCGCCAAACGCGACGACCTGCAGGCCGCCATGGCGCTGATCAAGAAAGACATGGCCGAGCTGCCGCTGTCCTTCAACAACTTCCGCGACTGAATGCGCGCCGCGGCCCGGCACGGCGCCCTCGCCTTCGCACTGGCGGGTTGTTGCGCGCCGGCGCACGCCGCCGGCTCGGTGGTGCTCACCGGCACCATCGGGGCGCGCGCGATCCTGGTGGTGAACGGCGGCGCGCCCAGGACGCTGGCGCCGGGCGAGCGCTTCCAGAACGTGCGGCTGATCGCATTGCAGGGCGACCAGGCCGTGGTCGAGACCGACGGCCGGCGCGTCACGCTGCGCATGGATTCGCCGGTGAGCGTGGGCGGCGTCGGCGGCGCGCGAGCCAGTGGCCAGCGCATCGTGCTCAACGCCGACAGCCGCGGCCACTTCATGGTGCCGGGCGCCATCAACGGGCGCAGCGTCCACTTCATGCTCGACACGGGCGCCACCACGGTGGCGCTGTCGGCCGCCGACGCCGCCCGCATCGGGCTGGACCTGCGGGGCGCGACGCCGGTGCAGATGAACACGGCCAACGGCGTGGCCTCCGGATGGCGGCTGCGGCTCGCCTCGGTGCGGGTGGGCGACGTCGAGGTGTACGACGTCGAGGCCATCGTGTCGCCGCAGCCGATGCCCTATGCGCTGCTGGGCAACAGCTTCATCGGCCGTTTCTCGATGCGCCGCGACGCCGAGCAGATGGTGCTGGACAAGCGCTTCTGAGCGCCGCGGTTTCAGGCCGAATTGGGTGTTTGCGCCCGTCCCGCCTAGGTCGGTAGCTCTCTTTTTGATAGCAAACGAGGCGCCGCCGCGCGCCGCGGCTTCAGGCGACGGCGGCCGTCACCACGATCTCGATCTTCCACGCCGCGTCGCCCAGCAGCGCCTGCACCGTGGCGCGCGGCGGCGCGTGGCCGGCGGGGATCCAGGCGTCCCACACCGCGTTCATCTCGCCGATCTCGCGGATGTCCTTCAGGAAGATCTGCGCCATCAGGATGCGGGATTTGTCGCTGCCCGCCTCGGCCAGCAGGCGCTCGACCATGCCGAGCACCTGCGCGGTCTGGCCGGCGAGGTCCTGCATGGCGTCGTCGGGCACCTGCCCGGCGAGGTAGACGGTGCCGTTGTGCACGGCGATGTCGCTGTAGCGCGCGGCGACGTGGAAGCGCCGGATGTCGTCGTGGGTCATGGTCGTTGCTGTTCCTTCTGCTTCTTTCCGGCGCCGAGCCGGGATTCGGTGCCGGCCGCGAGCCGGCGGACGTTCTCGCGGTGCCGCCAGACCAGCAGCAGGCCGATCGCGATCAGCACCTCCAGCACCTCGCGGTGCAGCGGCCAGGCGACGCCGCTGCCGATCAGGTAGTAGGCCGGCGCGAACAGCGCCGCCACCATCGAGGCCAGCGACACATAGCGGAAGAAGAACACGATGATGAGCCAGGTGGCGCCGGTCGCCAGCCCCAGCAGAGGCTCGATGCCGAGCAGCGCGCCGGCCGCGGTCGCCACGCCCTTGCCGCCCTGGAAGCCGAAGAACACCGGGTACAGGTGCCCGAGGAACGCCGCCAGCCCGGCCAGCGCCGCGGCGCCGGCGTCCAGCCCCCAGGCGTCGCCGAAGCGGTGGATCAGGAATACCGGCAGCCAGCCCTTGGCCGCGTCGAGCAGCAGCGTGGCCAGCGCCGCGCCCTTGTTGCCCGAGCGCAGCACGTTGGTGGCGCCGGGGTTGCCGCTGCCGTAGCTGCGCGGGTCGGCCATGCCGAGCGAGCGGCTGACGATGACCGCGAACGAGAGCGAACCCAGCAGGTACGACGCCGCGAGGGCGATGAAGAGAGGCAGATCGAGGTTCAACGGAGGCTCCGGCGGCGGGCGTGCTGGCGTACGGGAGGGAGGCAGGCGCGGCGGGCGTGTGGCCGCGCCGGGGCTCCGCGATGGAACAAGACGCGAAAAGCGCGCCCTATTCTGCCAGCGCGCACTGCACCGGCCGGGCGCCGAGCAGCGCCACGCAGACCTGCGGATCGATCCCGACCAGGTAGCCGCGGCGCCCGCCGTTGATCGCGATCCTCGGCAATTCGAGGATGCTCGACTCGACGTACACCGGCATCGCGCGCCGCGTGCCGAAGGGCGAGGTGCCGCCGACCTGGTAGCCGCTGTGGCGCTCGGCGACTTCGGGCGCGCACGGCTCGACCGACCTGGCGCCGATCTGGCGCGCCAGGCTTCTGGTCGAGACGGTGCGGCTGCCGTGCATCAGCACCACGAGCGGCCTGGCGTCCTGGTCCTGCATCACCAGCGTCTTGACGACGGCGAAGGGGTCGAGCCCCAGCACCTGCGCGCTGTGCAGCGCACCGCCGCGTTCGAGGTACGGATAAGGATGCTCGGTGAAGGCGACCCCATGGGCGCGCAGCAGTTGCGTCGCCGGGGTTTCACTGACGTGCGGCTTCTTCGCCATGGCACCTTCAGTTGGCAGGATCGCGGATTTCCCAGCGGATCTTGTCGATCTCGGCCAGCAGCTCGGGCGACAGCGTGGTGCCCCAGGCATCCAGGTCCTCGTCGAGCTGTGCCAGCGACGTGACCCCGACGATGGTGCTGGCCACCTGCCACTTGGTGTAGCAGAACGCCAGCGCCATGCGCGTGGGCGTCAGGCCGTGGTCGCGCGCGAGCTGGTTGTAGCGGCGCGCGGCGGCCAGCGCCTCGGGGCGGCCCCAGCGCTGCTTGCGCACCGATTCGTAAGTGGAGATGCGCGCGCCGCGCGGTGCGTCGGGGCCTACGGTGCCGCTCTGGTCGTACTTGCCGGTCAGCAGGCCAAAGGCCAGCGGCGAGTAGGCCAGCAGCGAGACGCCCAGGCGGTGCAGGGTCTCGTCGAGCCCGTTCTCCAGCGCGCGGCTGACCAGGCAGTACACGTTCTGCACCGTCGCCACGCGCGGCAGGCCGTGCTGCTCGGCCAGGCGCACGAACTCGTGCACACCGTAGGGCGTCTCGTTCGAGAGACCGATGGCGCGCACCTTGCCGGCCTTGACCAACCGGCCGAGCGCTTCGAGCTGCTCGTGGATCGAGGTCTGCGAGCGCTCCTGGGCCGGGTCGTAGTACAGGGCGCCGAAGGCCGGCACGTGGCGCTCGGGCCAGTGGATCTGGTAGAGGTCGATCGCGTCGGTCTGCAGGCGCTTCAGGCTGCCCTCGCACGAGGCGGCGATGTCGGCCGCCGTCATGCCGCTGCCCGTCCGCACCCAGGGCATGCCGCGCGAGGGGCCCGCCACCTTGGTCGCCAGGGTGATTTTTTGCCGCGCGCCGGGGCGCCGGGCGAGCCAGTGGCCGATGATGGTTTCGGTGGCGCCGTAGGTCTCGCGGCGCGCCGGCACAGCGTACATCTCGGCCGTGTCGATGAAGTCGACGCCGCGCTCCAGCGCGCGGTCGAGGATGGCGTGGGCCGTGGGCTCGTCGACCTGCTCGCCGAAGGTCATGGTGCCGAGACAGATGGGGGTGACGCGCAGGTCGCTGCGCCCGAGCTGGACTTTGTTCATGGCGCCATGCTATCGCCGCCGCCGTGGCCGTCATGGCCGCCGCCGTTGCCGCCGCAGCCCCGCGCAGCCCTGGAAATGAATCAAAACGCCCCTGGGCGCACGTCCCGCCTGCATCCTTTGCTCTATTTTCGATAGCAATGGCATCTGTCGTGCGGCGGACTGCGCGGCGCGCGCCGGCTCCTTATGATCGTTCCGATGTACCAGCCCCGCCGCCCCGCCCGCACCGAGTTCGTCCCCGTCCGCAACCTGCGCTACCACGTGCGGCACTGGGGCGAGCCCGCACCCGGGCGCGGGCCGCTGGTGCTGCTGCACGGCTGGATGGACGTGGGCGCCTCGTGGCAGTTCGTGGTCGATGCGCTGGCCGAATCGCGCCACGTCGTCGCGCCCGACTGGCGCGGCTTCGGCCTGACCGACGGCGGCGGCGCCGACAACTACTGGATGCCCGACTACCTGGCCGACCTCGATTTCCTGCTCGACCGCTGCGCGCCCGAGGGTCCGGTCGACCTGGTCGGCCACAGCATGGGCGGCAACGTCGCCATGCACTACGCGGGCGTGCGGCCCGAGCGCGTCCGCCGGCTGGTCAACCTCGAAGGCTTCGGCATGCCCGAGCGCCATGCCGACGAGGCGCCCGCGCGCTACGGCCAGTGGATCGACCAGCTCAAGCAACTGCACCGCGGCGAGCTGGACCTCCACACCTACCCCACGCCCGACGGCGTGGCACGCCGCCTGATGAAGACCAACCCACGCCTGGCGCCGACCAAGGCCGCCTGGCTGGCGACGCACTGGGCGCGCGAGGTCACGGACGAAGCGGGCCGCACGGCCTGGCGCATCCTGGGCGAGCCGGCGCACAAGGTCGTCAACGCCAACATCTTCCGGCTCGACGAGACGCTGGCGCTGTACCGGCGCATCCGCGCGCCGCTTCTGGCCGTGGAGTCGTCGGGCGACAGCCTGGCGGGCTGGTGGAAGGACCGCTACACGCTGGCGCAGTACCACGAGCGCCTGAAATCGGTGGCCGACGCGCGCATCGAGCGCATCGACGACGCCGGCCACATGCTGCACCACGACCAGCCGGAGCAGGTCGCCGCGCTGATCGAAGACTTTCTGGACGGCTGAGGAGAAAGCCGCTCCCTCCACCACCGCTTCGCTTTGCACCGGCGTGCGAGGACCCGCCAGCGGCACGCGAGGACCGTGCCGGCGCCCGGCCAGCCGGCCGTCCCGCGCGGTCTTCAGTCCGCGTGAGAAAATCCCCCGTTGCCCGGCGCCAGCCGCCGTCACCGCACCGAATCCCCACATCACCACAGAACCCGCAGGACACCCCATGGACGCAGAACAGATCAACCACATCGGCGCAACCCTCCAGGACTTGAGCGCGCGCACGGCCGATTTACGGAGGTATCTTTGACTACGATGCCAAAGCCGAACGCCTGAGGACGGTCAACGCCTCGCTCGAAGACCCGGCGGTCTGGAACGACCCCAAGAAGGCCCAGGAGCTGGGCCGCGAGAAGAAGTCGCTCGACGACGTCGTGGTCACGCTCGACCGGCTCACCAGCGGGCTGGCGGACAACACCGAGCTCTACGAGATGTCGAAGGAAGAAGGCGACATGGACGGCCTGCAGTCCATCGCCGACGACGCTGCCGCGCTCGAAGCCGACATCAAGCAGCTCGAATTCCGCCGCATGTTCAACAACCCGGCCGACCCGCTCAACGCCTTCGTCGACATCCAGGCCGGCGCCGGCGGCACCGAGGCTTGCGACTGGGCCAGCATGCTGCTGCGCCAGTACCTGAAATACGCCGAGCGCAAGGGCTTCCGAACGCAGATCGAGGACGAGACGCCCGGCGACACGGCCGGCATCAAGGGCGCGACCATCAAGGTCGAGGGCGAGTACGCCTTCGGCCTCTTGCGCACCGAAACGGGCGTGCACCGGCTGGTGCGCAAGTCTCCGTTCGACTCCTCGGGCGGGCGCCACACCAGCTTCGCCAGCATCTTCGTGTACCCGGAGATCGACGACTCCATCGAGATCGAGATCAACCCGGCCGACGTGCGCACCGACACCTTCCGCGCCTCGGGCGCCGGCGGCCAGCACATCAACAAGACCGACTCGGCCGTGCGCCTGACGCACATCCCGACCGGCATCGTGGTGCAGTGCCAGGACGGCCGCAGCCAGCACAGCAACCGCGACGTGGCCTGGAAGCGCCTGCGCAGCCGCCTGTACGACCACGAGATGCGCAAGCGCCAAGAAGAGCAGCAGAAGCTGGAAGACAGCAAGACCGACGTCGGCTGGGGCCACCAGATCCGGAGCTACGTGCTGGACAACAGCCGCATCAAGGACCTGCGCACCAACGTCGAGATCAGCAACACCCAGAAGGTGCTCGACGGCGACCTCGACCCGTTCATCGAGGCCTCGCTCAAGCAGGGGGTGTAGGCTCACCCCCAGGCTTGCCCACTTCGTGTGGCCGCCCACCCCCTTCGAGGGGGCAACACCAGCGGCCCGGCCAAGCCGGTTCCGCGGTGTTCCACGAAAAAGAGCGTGGTTCTGTCGAACCCGTCCAATCAAAATTTCCGGAGACATTCAATGATGTTGCGTGACGCCCAGGGCCAACCCATTGCGATCCGTCGCGAGGACTACACCGCCCCCGCCTACTGGATCGACACGGTCGACCTGTGCTTCGACCTCGACCCGGCCAAGACGCGCGTGCTCAACCGCATGCGGCTGCGCCGCAACCCGGACGTGCCGGCGCAGCCGCTGCGCCTGGACGGCGACGAGCTGAACCTGGCGCGCGTGCGGGTCGACGGCCAGGGCGCGTCGTTCCGCATGGAAGCCGACCAGCTGGTGCTCGACAACCTGCCCGATGCCTTCGAGCTGGAAATCTTCACCACCTGCCAGCCGGCCAAGAACACCAAGCTGATGGGGCTGTATGTGAGCGAGGGCACCTTCTTCACGCAGTGCGAATCGCAGGGCTTCCGGCGCATCACCTACTTCCTCGACCGGCCCGACGTGATGTCCAGCTACACCGTCACGCTGCGCGCCGACCGGGCGGCGTATCCGGTGCTGCTGTCCAACGGCAACCTGGTCGAGCAGGGCGACCTGGAAGGCCCGGGCAACGAGGGCCGGCACTTCGCCAAGTGGGTCGATCCGCACCGCAAGCCCAGCTACCTGTTCGCGCTGGTGGCGGGCCAGCTGGTGGCGCGCGAGCAGCGCATCGTCTCGCGCGGCGGCAGCGAGCACCTGCTGCAGGTCTGGGTGCGCCCGGGCGACCTCGACAAGACCGAGCACGCCATGACCTCGCTGATCCACTCGGTTGCGTGGGACGAGGCGCGCTTCGGCCTGCCGCTGGACCTGGAGCGCTTCATGATCGTCGCCACCAGCGACTTCAACATGGGCGCGATGGAGAACAAGGGCCTCAACATCTTCAACACCAAGTACGTGCTGGCCAGCCAGGCGACCGCCACCGACATCGACTTCGCCAACATCGAGCGCGTGGTCGGCCACGAGTACTTCCACAACTGGAGCGGCAACCGCGTCACCTGCCGCGACTGGTTCCAGCTCTCGCTCAAGGAAGGCCTCACGGTGTTCCGCGACCAGGAGTTCAGCCAGGATCTGTGCGCCGACGCCTCGGCGCGCGCCGTCAAGCGCATCGAGGACGTGCGCGTGCTGCGCACCGCCCAGTTCCCCGAGGACGCCGGTCCGATGGCGCACCCGGTGCGCCCCGACAGCTATATCGAGATCACCAACTTCTACACCGTCACCATCTACGAGAAGGGCGCCGAGCTGGTGCGCATGATGCAGACGCTGGTCGGGCGCGAGGGCTTCGCCCGGGGCCTCACGCTGTACTTCGAGCGCCACGACGGACAGGCCGTGGCCTGCGACGACTTCTCGCAGGCGATCGCCGACGCCAACCCCGATTCCGAGCTGGCGCGGCGGCTGCCGCAGTTCAGGCGCTGGTACAGCCAGGCCGGCACGCCGCGGGTGGCAGCGCGCGGCCGCTACGACGCCGCGGCGCGCAGCTACACGCTCGACTTCACGCAAAGCTGTCCGCCGACGCCCGGGCAGCCGGTGAAGGAGCCGTTCGTCATCCCGGTGAACCTCGGCCTGATCGCGCAGGACGGCCGCGAACTGCCGCTGCAAAGAGAGGGCGAAGCGCAGGTGCGGCACGGCACGCAGCTCGTGGTGCTCGCGCAGGAAAGCGAAAGCGTCACCTTCGTCGGCATCGACAGCGAGCCGGTGCCGTCCATCCTGCGCGGCTTCAGCGCGCCGGTGATCCTCGACTTCGACTACAGCGATGCCCAGCTGCTCACACTCCTGGCGCACGACACCGATGCCTTCAACCGCTGGGAGGCGGCGCAGCGCCTGGCGGTGCGTGCCGCTATCGATTCGATAGCTGGGGGCGCCCATCCCACGGGCGCTGGCCCGCTGAACGAGGCCTATGTGGCGGCGATGCGCGGCGTGCTGCGCGATCCGCAACTCGACGCCGCCTTCAAGGAACTGGTGCTCACCCTGCCCTCCGAAACCTACATCGCCGAACAGCTCGACGCGGTCGATCCGCAGCGCGTGCACGCGCTGCGCGAAGCCATGCGCGAGCAGCTCGCCACGGCCCTGTTCGACGACTGGCAGTGGGCCTACGAGCAGCATCGCGACACCGGCGCCTACCAGCCCGACCCGGTCTCGACCGGGCGCCGCGCGCTGGCCGGGCTGGCGCTCACGCAGCTGTGCATCGCGGCGCGCGCCTCGGGCGATGCGGTGTGGCCCGGCCGGACGCTGCAGCGCTTCAAGGATGCGGGCAACATGACCGACCGCTTCAACGCGCTCTCGGCGCTGGTCGTCTCGGGCCATCCGCTCGCGGCACAGGCGCTCTCGCGCTTTCACGCCATGTTCAGGGACGAGCCGCTGGTGATCGACAAGTGGTTCGCGCTGCAGGCCGGCGCGCCCGACCGCGGCGGCGACGTGCTGCCGCTGGTCAAGCAGTTGGTGAAGCACCCGGACTTCTCCATCAAGAACCCGAACCGCGCGCGCAGCGTGATCTTCAGCTACTGCAACGCCAACCCGGGCGCCTTCCACCGCCCCGACGCGGCCGGCTACGTGTGGTGGAGCGACCGCGTGATCGAGCTCGACGCCATCAACCCGCAGGTCGCCGCCCGCTTGGCGCGCGCGCTCGACCGCTGGAGCAAGCTGGTCGAGCCGTACCGCGGCGCGGCGCGCGAAGCGATCGCACGGGTGGCCGCGCGGCCGGACCTCAGCAAGGACACGAACGAAGTCATCAGCCGGGCGCTGGCGGATTGAAGCTCACCCCCAGGCTGCGCGCACTTCGTGTCGCTTCGCCCACCCCCTTCGAGGGGGCAACACCGGCGGCCCGGCGGAACCGGATCCGCGGTGTTTCGCGAAGGGGGACACGGCCTGCAGGGTCAACCTCTTCTGATACCACTCTCTATTGATTCATCCATGACCAAGACCGTTTCACTCACCCGCTACCTGGTCGAGCAGCAGCGCCGCTGCGAGGCGCCCGGCGGCGGCGCCGGCTCGATTCCGCCACAGCTGCGCCTGCTGCTCGAAGTGGTGGCGCGCGCCTGCAAGAGCATCAGCATGGCCGTCAACAAGGGCGCGCTCGGCGGCGAGAGCAGCATCCTGGGCTCGGCCGAGAGCGAGAACGTGCAGGGCGAGATCCAGAAGAAGCTCGACATCATCGCCAACGAGGTGCTGATCGAGGCCAACGAATGGGGCGGCCACCTGGCGGCCATGGCCAGCGAGGAGATGGACAGCATCTACCCTGTGCCCAACCGCTACCCGCAGGGCGAGTACCTGCTGCTGTTCGACCCGCTCGACGGCTCCAGCAACATCGACGTGAACGTGAGCATCGGCACCATCTTCAGCGTGCTGAAGAAGCCCGAGAGCCCGTCCAGCCCGAACGGCGGTACCGCCGAGGCCGCTTCCGCGGTCACGGAAGCCGACTTCCTGCAGCCCGGCAGCCAGCAGGTGGCGGCCGGCTACTGCATCTACGGCCCGCAGACCACGCTGGTGCTGACCGTGGGTGACGGCGTCGCGATGTTCACGCTCGACCGCGAGCAGGGCTCTTTCGTGCTGACGCAGGAGAACATCCGCATCCCGGCCGACACGAAGGAGTTCTCCGTCAACATGAGCAACCTGCGCCATTGGGACGCGCCGGTCAGGCGCTACATCGACGAATGCCTGGCCGGCAAGGACGGCCCGCGCGGCAAGGACTTCAACATGCGCTGGATCGCCAGCATGGTGGCCGACGTGCACCGCCTGCTGATGCGCGGCGGCATCTTCATGTACCCCTGGGACAAGCGCGAGCCCGCCAAGGCCGGCAAGCTGCGCCTGATGTACGAGGCCAACCCGATGGCCTGGCTGGTCGAGCAGGCCGGCGGCGCCGCCACCAACGGTCGCCAGCGCATCCTCGATTTGCAGCCCGCCCGGCTGCACGAGCGCGTCGCCGTCTTCCTCGGCTCGAAAAACGAAGTCGACCGCGTGACCTCCTACCACGACCCGCTATAATCACGGGCTTCGCCGGTGTAGCTCAGTCGGTAGAGCAGCTCATTCGTAATGAGAAGGTCGGGTGTTCGATTCATCTCTCCGGCACCAATGCAGACAAGGGTTCGTTGCTATGAGAGTAGTAGCGAGCCCTTTTCCTTTGGAGCCCGTGCAGCCACTGTGTAGCCAGCGGTACAGGGTTTGCACCGTATAGTCAGCTGTGTAGTCACATCCAGCAGCACCAGCGGCAAGATGGAACCCGGCTCCACCTTTGAGCACGGCCCGAAGCGGTCGCCATGCCCCGGCCGGCAGCACGGCCACCACGGCGCACCAAGGCAGGCCGGCGACTCCAGGCGCGGCGCGCGCAATCAAATCAGCGACTTCGCACTGTCGAGCACATAGTCGCACGCCTTGGTCCTGAGCCTGGCGCCGACGTTCCTGAGGTTCAGCGAGGTGCCGTCGCTGCCCTGCAGCAGGCCCTTGGCGCCGCTGGCAAAGCCGGTCTGCTGCGGCTTCTGGCCGGTGACCATGCCCAGCAGCTTTTCCTTGATGCCGCCGGCAGCGTCGGCGCTCAGGTAGTTGTTCCTGATGCAGTACTGCAGCACGCCGGCGGCGTTGCCCATCGTGCCCGAGCCGATCTCCGGCAGCGACAGGCCCATGCCCTTGGCCAGTGCCACGCCGGCCGTGCCCATTCCGCCTGCGGCGGCGCTGCTGCCGGCGTCGCTGTTGTTGTTATTGCCGCCGCTGCCGCCCGCCGCGCCCGCTGCGGCACCGGCGCCGCCCAGTTCTTTTTTCAGCGTGTCGAGCATGCCGCCCTGGGCGGACGCCGCGGTGGCGGCGGACAGCAGGACGATGGCAGCGAGGGTCAAGCGAGCGGCGGCGTGCATGGCGTTTCCTTGAGGTCTGTGGGCCGGAGCGGTGCGTGCGCAGCAGCGGACGCCCGGCGTGCAGGGGATGAAAGCTCCGCCATGGCGACGTGCGGAGCCTGCCCGGGCCCGTCGGACCCGCAGGCCGATGTTACGGCGGCCCTCCGGACGGCGCCAGCACCGGCGTCGGCGGGCCGACACGGTGGCGCGGCTGCGACACGCCACGTACGATGGGCTTTTTCCCAACCGGAGGCATGCGATGAAAGCCACGCTGGTCAACCAGGAACATCCCGAAACCTACGTGCTCGTGTTCGAAACCGGCGACGAGGTGCTCACGGAACTCAAGAAGTTCGCGCTCGACAAGGGCCTCACGGGCAGCAGCTTCACCGCCATCGGGGCGCTGAGCGATGCCACCGTGGCGTGGCTCGACTGGGAAACGAAGAAGTACGAGACGGCGGCAGCGTTCGACGAGCAATTGGAAGTGCTCTCGCTCATCGGCGACGTGGCCTGCTACCAGGGCGAGCCGGCGGTGCACGCCCACATCGTGCTCGGCCGGCGCGACGGCACCGCGCACGGCGGACACCTGGTGCGCGCGCACGTGCGCCCGACGCTGGAGCTGGTGCTGTCGGAGTGGCCGAAGCACCTGCAGAAGCGCTTCGACCCGGAGGCGCAGATCGCGTTGATCGCGCCTC
Organism: uncultured beta proteobacterium; assembly: GCA_963847265.1. Taxonomy (GTDB): domain Bacteria; phylum Pseudomonadota; class Gammaproteobacteria; order Burkholderiales; family Burkholderiaceae_C; genus Variovorax. Next base: position 296,758 of record CAWJZE010000001.1, read on the forward strand.
ACTCCGGCATCAGCGCTCCTCGCTGAAAATCCGGCCCCAGCCCTTGACGGCGCGCGGGTCGACTCCGATGGTCTTGAACGCCTTCCAGACCACGGTGGACACCGAGTCGTAGAGGGGGATTCCGAGCTCGCGCTCCATCTCGTCGGCCAATTGCGCGCCGCGCAGGTTGGTGCACATGATCGTCATCGCATCCGGGCGTGCGCGGGCGACCTCGCGCAGCATGCCGCGCAGCGTGTCGGGCTCGACCTCGCCGAACTCGAAGTTCACTGAAAGATCGAGGTGCCGCTCGGCCACGCAGTCGATGCCGATGCTCGCGTAGTTGGCGACGATGCGCCGCTGCACGTCCAGGACATAGGGCGACACCAGCCCGAGCGTACGCGCCCCCTGCGCGGCCAGCAGTTCGTTGAGCGCCAGCACCGAGGTCGTGGCGGGGATGCCGGTGGCCTCGGTGATGCGCGCACACAGCTGCCGGTCCTTCTCGAAGCCGAGCCAGCTCGCGGAGGTGCCGCTCCAGCAGATCACGTCGACGCGCGCGTCGGCCAAGAGCCGGGCGGCCTCGAGGATCTTGCTGTCGTCGAACTGCTGGAGCGACCGGTCGCGCATCGAGATCTCGGTCACGGTGAAGCGCGAGAAGTGAGCCGACACCCCTGGCACCGCGCTGACTATGGCGCTGGTCAGCGGTTCGAGCGCCGTGTTGGACGAAGGCGTCAGCACGCCGATCAGTTTTCTTTTTGCCATGGTGGAACTGCTCAATCGGAATGCAGCCCTTGGCTGGGGAGCTTGCATTCCGCCTGGCGGCTGCGTTGTCAGACCGCCTGCATCAGCGCCTTGACTTCCGCACGGGCCTGCGCCTGCAGCTCGTGCAGGTCCAGGCCCGGAATCTGGTCGTCTTCGGCAATCACGGCGCCGTCGCAGAGCAGCCAGCGCAGGCGCGGACGGCCGCCGCTTGCGATCGGGCCGATCGCCAGGTCATGCAGGCCGAAGTAGCGCGGATCGTCGAGACCGTAGACGGCAAGGTCGGCGGCTTGCCCGACCTGCAGCGTGCCCACGCCGTCGAAGCCGAGCATCTTCGCGCCGCTCGCGCTGGCCCAGTGCACGATCTGCTCGACGGTCACGGTGTCGGCGCCGGCCTCGCCCGCGCCTTCGGGGCGGGGGACGGTCTGGGCGCCCGCATGCGCGCGGTGCAGCAGCCAGGCGAAGTGCAGTTCGCTGATCATGTCAGCCGCCTCGTTGGAGGCGGCGCCGTCGACACCGATCGTGATCGGCGAACCGAGTTTTTCGAGCGCGGGCGCGGGCGCGATACCGTCGGCAAGCCGGGCATTGCTTTGCGGACAATGCGCGATTCCGGTGCGACTCTGGCCCAGCAATTGCATTTCGCCCGCCGTCAGGTGCACCAGGTGCGCGAGCCAGACGTCGGGGCCGAGCCATTCGTGGTCAGCCAGGTATTCGATCGGCAGGCAGTTGTGCACTTCGCGGCAGTATTCGAAGTAGGCCACCGATTCAGACATGTGGCTGTGCAGCGGCAGGCCCATCGCACGCGCGGCGCGCGCCACCTCCTTGAGTTGCTCCTTGGGGAGCGAGACATGCACCGAGGTCGGCGCCATCGCCACGCGGTGGCGCGCACGCGGCCCGCGCTCGTGAAAGCGCGCGGCGGTCTGCTCGACGGCGCTCAGCATCTGCTCGAGCGTTTCGGGCGGCTGCACGAGCTTGTCGCTGCTTTCGAGCTTGCGCGTGACGGTCGCGCCGCCGCGCAGCAGCATGAAGCGCAGGCCGAGCCTGTCGGCCTCGTCGAACAGCAGTTCGGCGGCCTCCTGGCTGGCGCCCGCCTGAAACAGGTAGTGGTGGTCGGCCACCGTGGTGCAGCCCGAGCGCAGCAACTCCACCAACCCGATACGCGCAGCCACCCGCAAGCGTTTTTCATCGAAACCGCGCCGGTAGGCGAACGGCACCGCCTGCAGCCAGGGGCTCAGCGTGAGGTCGATGCCCGCCGGCACGCCCTTGAGCAGCGACTGAAACAGATGGTGGTGGGTGTTGACCCAACCGGGGTAGACCACGCAGTCGCTCGCGTCGAGCACGCGCTCACCTTCGTGCGGTGCCAGGTGCCGGCCCATTTCAGCGATCACGCCGTTGTTGACGCGCAGATCGGTCGCAGTGCTGCGCGCCTGCGCGCCCTGCAGGCCGGTAAAGATGCACTGGGCGTTTTGGATGAGCAGAGGGGTGTCCATTGGCGTTTTCTTCGATTGCCAGGGCAACAAAATGAGTGAATATGAAATCGAATCGGCCGCCGACGCTTATGGGATAAGCGCCGGCAGCTACTATTTCAATAGCAATGGTGCACGATCAACGCTTGGGCAGGAGGCCCTCGACGCCCTGCACCAGGTAGTTCATGTTGGCCAAGTCGGCCTCGGGGAGGCTCTGCCCGGCCGGCACGCGCACCTTGCCCTCCTGGTCGGTGATGGGACCGGTGAACGGATTCAGGCGGCCCGCAGCAATCTCTTCGCCGAGCTTGGCAACCTTGTCGCGCACGTCGGCCGGCACGGCGGAGTTCAGCGGCTGCATCTTGATCATGCCCTCACGCAGGCCACCGAGCACGTTTTCCGGCTTCCAGCGCCCGGCCAGCACGTCCTCGACCACCTTGGTGTAATAGCCGCCCCAGTTCATCACCACCGAGGTCAGGTTGGTCTTGGGTCCGAACTTCGACATGTCGGAGTAGTAACCGAGCGTGTAGATGCCTTTTTCCTCGCCGGTGGTGACGATGGACACGCCCGAGGTCGCATACGCGAGCGTGTCCGCGCCGAGCTTGATCAGCGCATTCGCCGCGTCACGCTCCTTGCCCGGGTCGTACCAGGCGTTGACCCAGATCAGCCGCAGCTGCGCTTTCGGGTTCACGCTGCGCATGCCCAGCGCAAACGCGTTCACCCCCTGCAGCACCTCGGGGATCGGGAACGCACCCACATAGCCCACCACGCCACTCTTGCTCATGGAGCCGGCGACCACGCCTTCGAGGTAGCGGCCTTCGTAGTAGCGCGCGTTGTAGACGCCGACGTTCGGCGCCGTCTTGTACCCTGAGCCGTTCATGAAGATCACGCCCTTGGGCGCGGTGCGCGCGACCTTGATCGTCGGCTCCATGAAGCCGAACGACGGCGTGAAGATCAGCTTGCAACCATCCTGCACGAAGTTGCGGATCACCCGCTCGGCGTCAGGCCCCTCGGCGATGTTCTCGACGTACTTGGTGGTGATCTTGCCGCCCATCGCGGCCTGCAGTTCCTTGCGCGCGAGCTCCTGCTGGTAGGTCCAGCCACTCTCGCCGATCGGGTTCGAGTACAGGAAGCAGACGCTCAGCGGCTCTGCAGCGCTTGCAGCCCCGCTCAGTGCGGCCACCAGGCCGGCGGCAACCGCGATGCGACCCAGGATGCGTCGGGTGAGTTGATTCATGTCCATGTCTCCGTTTTGTAAGCAAGTGCGAAAGGAAATGAAACGCTTCAGCGGTCCGGCCGGAACGGCTGGCCGAGCGAAGCGGGCGAATTGAGCCGGACCGTCGTCGTGTTGCGCGAGATCAGCACCAGCACGACGATCGTTGCGAGATACGGCAGCGTCGAGAGCCACTGTGAGGGGATTTCGATGCGCAGGCCCGAGCCCTGTACGAAGAGCTGCGAGACGAGCACGCCCCCGAACAGGTAGGCGCCCACCATCACGCGCAGCGGCCGCCAGGTCGCGAACACCACGAGCGCCAGCGCGATCCAGCCGCGCCCGGCCACCATGCCCTCGGACCACAGCGGGGTGTAGAACACCGACAGGAACGCACCGCCCAGGCCCGCCATCGCACCGCCGAAGGCGACGGCCGCATAGCGGATCGCGATCACCGGATAGCCGACCGCGTGCGCGGCCGAGGGCGACTCGCCGACCGCGCGCAGCACGAGACCGCGGCGGCTGCGATCGAGAAACCACGCGCACCAGGCGACAAGTGCCCACGACACATAGACGAGCGCCTGCTGATTGAAAAACGCGGGCCCGATCAGCGGGATGTCGGCCAGCCCCGGAATGCGCAGCGGCGGCACCGCCGGCAGCGGCGCGGACTCGTAAGGCTTGCCGAAGAAGGCCGCCAGCCCCACCCCGAAGATGGCCAGCGCCAGGCCCGAGGCGACCTGGTTCGCCTGCATCGTCAGCGTGATGTAGCCGAACAGCAGCGCCAGCACGCAGCCGGCGGCCATGCCGACCAGCGCTGCGACCCAGGGGCCCGTGCCCGCATGGGCGGCGGCAAACGCGGCCACCGCGCCGACCGACATCATGCCCTCGGCCCCCAGGTTCAGCACGCCGGAGCGTTCAGTGATCAGTTCGCCGATCGCGACGATGATCAGCGGCGTGCCGGCGACGAGCGTCGCGGCGATGATGGAAGCGATCAGCGAGTCATCCATGGCAGCCTCTTCCATGCGGCGCGCTCCCAGCGCAGCCGGTAACCGATGAACAGATCCGAGGCGAGCAGAAAGAACAGCAGCATGCCCTGGAACACCTTCGAGATCGAAGACGGCAGGTTCATGTGCTGCTGCGCCTGCTCGCCCCCCAGGAAAAACAGCGCCATCAGCAGACTTGCGCCCAAGATGCCGACCGGATGCAGCCGCCCGACGAACGCGACGATGATGGCCGCGAAGCCGTAGCCCGCCGAGATCTGGCCCGTGAGCTGGCCCATCGGTCCCGCGGCCTCGGTCATTCCCGCGATACCCGACAGCGTGCCGCCCGCAAGCATTCCGACCCAGATGGCACGGCGTGCCGAAAATCCCGCGTAGCGCGCCGCATCAGGCGCCTGGCCGCCGACCTGCATCTGAAAGCCTTGGAAGCTGCGCTGCAGGAACACATAGCCCGCGACCAACACGACCAGTGCCAGCAGAAAGCCTGCATTCAGCCGCGTGCCGTCGATCAGCAGGGGCAGCAGTGCGCTGTCGCCGAAATTGCGCGTCTGCGGAAAGTTGTAACCACCCGGATCCTTCCAGGGCCCGTAGATCAGCCACGACGCCAGCAGCTGCGCCACGTAGACGAGCATCAGCGAGACCAGGATCTCGTTGGTGCCGAAGCGCGTGCGCAGCCATGCGGGAATCGCCGCCCACAGTGCGCCGCCGAGCGCGCCGGCCACAACCATCGCGGCAATCGCCCAGGGCGCGGAATGGTCGCCGACCTGCAGTGCGACGCCGGTCGCAAACACCGCGCCGGTGATGAACTGCCCCTCGGCGCCGATGTTCCAGACGCCCGCGCGAAAGCCCACGGCGAGCCCGACGCCGATCAGCATCAGCGGCGTGGCCTTGAGCAGCAGCTCGCTCCAGCCGTACACGTCGCCGAGCGGCTGCAGGAAGAACACGCGCAGGCCGAAGAACGGGTTCTGGCCGAGCGCGGCGAACAGCACCAGCCCGCCGAGCAGCGTGAGCACGACCGCCAGCAGCGGCGACAGCCAGCGCATGTGGCGCGAGGCCTCGGCGCGCGCTTCGAGCTTAAGCATGGGACACCTCCAGTCGTTTTGCCGTGCGCAGCACGGGTGCTGCGCCGTCTTCGGGCCACAGGCCGCTCATCCAGAGGCCGATCGTTTCCACATCGGTCTGCTGCGTGGGCACCGCGGACGACAGCCGGCCATTCGCGATCACCGCAATGCGGTCGCAGACCTCGAACAGCTCGTCGAGCTCCTCGGACAGCACCAGCACCGCCGCGCCCGCGTCGCGCAGCGCAACCAGCGTCTGGCGGATGAAGGCAGCCGCGCCGACGTCGACGCCCCAGGTCGGCTGGGCCGCGACGAGCACCTTCGGGTTCTGCAGCAGCTCGCGCCCGACGATGAACTTCTGCAGGTTGCCGCCCGACAGCGAATTGGCTGGCGCCTGCGCGCCGCTGCATTTGACCTTGAAGTCGGCGATGCAGCGCTCGGCAAAGGCACGCACCGCGCCGTGCCGGATCAGCCCGCGCTGCAGCAGGCTCTGGCGGTGCGCGGTCAGCAGCGCGTTGTCCGACAGGCTCATCGCGGGCACCGCGCCGCGGCCGAGCCGCTCCTCGGGCACGAAGCCCAGGCCGAGCGCGCGGCGCGCGGCGCTGCCGAGGTGCGCAACCGGCTGGCCGTCCAGTTGCACCATCGCGGCATCGCCGCGCGGCAGAGGCGCTTCACCCGAGATCGCGCGCAGCAGCTCCTGCTGACCATTGCCCGAGACGCCGGCGATGCCGACGATCTCGCCCGCGCGGACTTCGAGGGCAATGTCCTTGAGGGCGGTGCCGAACGGGTGCGAGGCAGGCTGGCTCAGGCCCTGCAGCGCGAGGCGCACCGCGCCCGGCGCCGAGGGCGTGCCGCGCTGGCACGCGACGAGCTCCTTGCCGATCATCAGGCGTGCCATCGAAGCCGGCGTTTCCTGAGCTGGAATGCAGTGGCCGGTGACGCGGCCGTTGCGCAGCACGGTCGCGCTGTGGCACAGCTCGCGCACCTCGTCGAGCTTGTGGCTGATGTAGAGGATGCTGCAGCCTTCGGACGACAGCTGGCGCAGCGTCTCGAACAGCTTCCTGACCGCCTGGGGCGTGAGCACCGAAGTCGGCTCATCCATGATCAGGAGGCGGGGATTCTGCAGCAGGCAGCGGATGATTTCGACGCGCTGGCGCTCGCCGACCGACAACGCGTGCACCAGCTGCCGCGGATTGACCTGCAGGCCATAGCGCTCCCCGACGGTGTCGATGCGCCGCGCCAGATCGCCGAGGTCGGGGCGGCCGGGCAGCGCAAGCGCAATGTTCTGCACGACGGTCAGGGTCTCGAACAGCGCAAAGTGCTGAAACACCATGCCGATGCCGAGGCTGCGCGCGTGCGCCGGGCTTTGCACCCGCACCGGCTTGCCGCACCAATGGATCTGGCCCGCGGTGGGGGCTGTGACGCCGTAGATGATTTTCATCAGCGTCGACTTGCCGGCGCCGTTCTCGCCGAGGATCGCGTGGATCTCGCCGGGCTCGACCGTGAGGTCGATGCCGTCGTTGGCGACGATGGCGCCGTAGACCTTGCGAATACCTTCGAGCTGCAACTGCACCGCGCCACGCCATTGTGTTGCAGGCCGGATATGGGCCGTCATGTGCTGCTCCCCGCGCGCGCGGCGTCCCGGCATGCACCGGCCATCAGCCGAGGTGTCATGGATGAGCTCCTTGATGTCAACATAAGGTCGCACCAGTCCGCTCAGATGTGCCTGTCCTTTGCCGCCAGGGTCTCGCGGTAGTTGAGCGCGAGGTTGAGCAGCACGGCGGTCAGCGTGCCGAGCAAGATGCCGTTGTTGAAGAACTTGGCCAGCAGCGGGGGCAGCTGCGCAAAGAAGCGATCGGCCACGAGCGGGATCATTCCGAGTCCGAGACTGACGGCGACGACGTACGCGTTCTTGTGGTTGTTCACGAAATCGACGTGACTGAAGATGCGTATGGCGGTCGCAGCGACCATCCCGAACATCACGACCGCGACGCCGCCGAGCACGTACTGCGGAAGCGACGCGGCGATGAACGCGAGCTTCGGAACGCACCCGAGGATGATCAGAATCACGCCGGCCGCAACGCAGACCCAGCGGCTGCGCACACCCGTCATCTGCACGAGCCCGACGTTCTGCGCGTACGAGGTGTAGGTGAAGGTGTTGAAGATGCCGCCGATGATGCCGCCGACCCCGTCGGCGCGCAGACCGCGCGCGACGTCGTCGTTGCTGACCGGCTTGTCGACGATCGCGCTGATCGCCAGGAACTGGCCCACGCCTTCGATCATGATGACGAGCATCACGACGCAGAGCGTGACCGTGGTCGTCAGTTCGAAGGTCGGCCAGCCGAAGTGAAACGGCGTGATCAGTTCGATCCAGGGCGCACCGCTGAGCCCGCTGAAGCTGACCTCGCCGAGCGCCAGCGCAATCAGGAAGCCGACCGCCATCCCGATCAGCGACGCGATGTTGCTCAAGAATCCACGGCAGGTTGCGACCACGACCAGCGTCGTCAGCAGCACCAAGCCCGCGATTCCCAGGTGCAATGGGATCCCGTAGGCAGGGTTCGGAATCGGCCCGGTGGGGCTGTTGATGGTTGGGTTGCCTCCAGCCGCCCAGTTGATGCCCACCCGCATCAGCGACACACCGATCACAAGGACCACCGAGCCGGTGACGACCGGTGGAAACCATCGAACCACGCGGCCGATGAACGGCGCGACCAGCAGCGTGAAAATGCCCGCGATGATGACGCCGCCGAAGACCGCAGTCATGCCAAGGGTCGGGTTCGCGCCCGCGGCGATGATCGGGGCGATCGCCGTGAAGGTAACGCCCATCATCATCGGCAGGCGTATGCCGATCTTGCCGATGCCCATGCTCTGGATGATCGAGACAATGCCGCAGCAAAACATGTCGGCGGCGATCAGAAACGCGATCTGGTCCTTGGGCAGCTTCAGGGCGCCGCCGATGATCAGCGGCACCGCGAGAGCGCCCGCATACATCACCAGCACGTGCTGCAAGCCCAGCACCACCATCTTCGGCAGCGGCAGAACTTCGTCTACAGGGTGCACCCTGGGCGCGTCCTGGGACGCTGTGCGCGTGGTCATGCTCGGTCCTTCACTCTGTCCCGGATGGAACTGGGGCGCATCCTGCGCCAGCGTGGGCGTGCTCATGGTTTGTCTCTTGTGTTATGGGGCAATGCAAAAGTGGTCGGGCACGCGGTGGCGCGTCCGTATCGGTGGTTTTGCGACGGTTCAGCCGTTCGCGCTGGCCGCTGCGCGCGCCAGCAGCGCCGCGGCGCGCGACATGGCCGCCTCGTCGATGCGCGCGCGCACGCCATCGAAGGCCGGTCCGCGCGTTGCGTCCAGCCCCATGCGCGAGGTGGTGCCCACGCCCGAGGCGGAGGGGTCGAGCGCGCTGCCGGGCAGGCCCTCGACGATCACCACGTCCAGGTGCGGCTGGAAGTGGGTGGCCAGCGCCCACAGCACTTCCTCGTCGCGCGTGATGTCCACGTCCTCGTCGACCGCGACGACGGTTTTCAGATAGGGGTCCCAGCCGAGCAGACCGAGCATTACCTGCCGTGCCTCGCCGGGGCGCGACTGCCTGAGCGCAACGTACGCATGGAAGTGCGTGCCGGAACTCGGATAGTGCACCGCCGTGACGCTCGGGAAGCGCTCCTTGAGCTTTTCCACCATCTCCGACTCGCGCGGGATGCGGCCGAGATTCAGGTGCTCGGCCGAGTTGCCGCCGACGACGTCGAGCAGCCAGGCATCGCTTCGGCGCAGCAGCGTCTCGACGCGCAGCAGGTTGTTGGTCGAGCGATCCGACGAATAGCCGGTGAACTCGCCGAACGGCCCTTCCTCGGATCGCGCCTCGGGGTCGATCACGCCTTCGAGCACGAACTCGGCGTGGGCCGGCACAGCGATCCCGTAGCGCGGCGTGCGGATCACCTCCAGCGGGGCACCGAACAGGCCGCCGGCCAGATGGCGTTCATCGACGCCATAGGGCAGCCGGCCGGCGGCAGCCAGCATGAACAGCGGGTGCGCGCCGATCACCATCGCCACGGGCAGCGGACGACCCTTGGCCTGCGCGGCCTGCAGCATGCGCCACAGGTGGCCGCGCGAATGCAGGCTGGTGCCGATGGTCTGCGGCCCGTGCAGCATGGAGCGGTGATAGCTGACGTTGCCGATGCCACTCTCGCGGTCCTCGGCCACGATCACCGCGTTGGTGATGTAGGGGCCGCGGTCGGTCGCGAAATGCTTGATCATGGGCACACTCGCGAGGTCGAAGTTGTCGCTCTGCACGACCTCGGTCACCGCACCCTGCCCCACCTCGCGCGGCGCCAGCATCCGGCGGCTGCGCGCCTGGTATTCGGCATGGATGCCGGCTGGCGTGACGCCGCCGAGCATGCGACCGACCCGTTCGCGCGAGGCGAACAGGTTGGTCACGAGCGGCCCCGACAGGCCCTGCACCTGCTCGAACATCAGCGCGGGGTGCTGCCCGCGCGCAGCCAGCGTCCACGACCGCGCAGTGACGTCCTGATCGCGGCCCCACCGGCTCGCGCACCGCAAGCACATCCTCGGGGAAATGCTCGCGGTACGCCGGCAACATAAAGCTGGTGTCAGACTGTCCTGCCTCCGTCATCGGCAAGCGCGATGCAAATCCGCGCTGTTCATCGTGATCGACGCCGCGCGTAGGAGTCGGTCAACCGCAACTCGGCCTCGGCCAGGTCGCGCGGCGGCGGCGAGGTCGGCTCGATGCCCACCAGCCGGGCGATGTTGTTGCCCATGATAGTCTTCGAGGCTGTCCTCGTCGAGATGCCGATGCCTTGCGGCGCGGGCTTGCACAGCATCTCGAGCTCGCGCAGCCACATGCCCGGTTCGTTCGGCGGCGAGTCGGTGCCGAACACGATCTTGTGGCGCGGCAGCTCCTTCGCGAATTCGACGATCCGCGACTGGAAGCACCAGCCCGATTCGACAGTACACGTTCGGCGTGTCCATCGCCATCCAGAAGGCCTCGAACGAATAGTTGCCGCCGGTCTGAATACCGAAGTGGCCGATGATGAAATTCACCATCGGGAACTCGCGGATGATCGGATAGAACATCGTCGGGATCGTGTACGGGCCGTCGCCGGTGTGGATCAGCACGACCACGTTGTATTTGGCGCAAATCTTCATCGCGGGACGCAGCCAGTCGAGCGCGCGATCGGGCCGGTAGCCGTGCATGTTGGCGTGCAGCTTGAGCATCTTGAAGCCGTATTCCTTGACGTGGAACTCGAGCTCGGCGGCGCCGTTCTCCGGGCCCCAGCGCGGGTTGTAGGTGAAGTTGCCGATAAAGCGGTCGGGGTACTTCTGGGTCAGCTCGGCGATGTAGGCCATGTAGTCGCGAATGCCGTCGCGGCCCGCGCCGGTTGCCGTCGCGATAGCCGGTGTTGCCCGGCGGCGGCTGGATGAAGCCCATGTCGATGCGGCGCGGCTTGCCGTTGATCATGTAGGGGCCGTCCATCATCTTGAGCATGCGCTCGCCGTTGAACGGCGTGCCGGTGTGGCGCCAGGCCTCGTCGACGAGGTTCGTCGGGTGCAGGTGGGTGTCGATGATCATGTTTTGATCTCCAGGGTTCAGGGGTTGTTCGGTACAGGCCGATCACGGGCTGCGGCTCGACCTTGCGGCCAAGGCGCTGTTCGGCTTCCTCGAAGGTTTTCGGATGCGGCGTCGGCTCGATGCCGATCATGCGCGCGAGGTTGTTGCCGAGATAGTCTTCGAGCGTGTCCTCGTCGAGATTCAGGCCCTGCGGCGGCTCGTGGCACAGCACTTCCAAGCAGGCGCAGCCACATGCCCGGCTCGTTCGGCGGCGTGTCGGAGCCGAAGAGAATCTTGTGCTTGGGCAGCACCTTCGCGAACTCGACGATGCGCGACTGCAGGCACCAGCCCGACTCGCAGTAGACGTTCGGGCAGTATCCATCGCCATCTGGTACGGCTCGAAGCAGTAGACGCCGCCGGTCTGCACGCCGAAGTGCGCCATGATGAAGTTCACCGTCGGGAACTCGCTGATCATCGGATACCCATTCGGTCGGGATGCTGTAGGGGCCGTCGCCGGTGTGCAGCTTGACCAGCAGGCCGAGCTCGGCGCACTTGCTGCAACGCGGGGCGCACCCAGTCGAGCGCGCGGTCGGGCCGGTACGCGTGCATGTTGGCCTGCAACTGCACCATCTTGAAGCCGTGCTCCTTCGACGTAGCACTCGATCGCCTCGGCGCCGTTCGTCGGCGCCGCAGCGCGGGTTGTAGACGAAGCAGCCGAGGAAGCGGTCGGGGTGCTTCTGCACCATCTTGAGCGTGTAGGCCATGTAGGCGTCGATCGATTCGCGGCCGGATGCGTCGCCGTCGGTCCAGGTATAGATCGTGTTGCCCTGCGGCGGCTGGATGAACGCCTTGTCGATGCGGCGCGGCTTGCCGTTGACGATAGTACGGGCCGTCCATCATCTCGAGCAGGCGCTCGCCGGTGAACGGTTCGCCGTCATGCCGCCAGGCGAGGTCGACGAGGTCGGTCGGATAGCAGCTGGTGTCGATGATCATGTGGAAAAACTCCTTGGTGTTGGATGAGGGAATGGGTCGAAGCGCTTTCAGGCGGCTTCCGGCGCCTCTCGGAAAATCGTTGCGACGTCGGTGCAGGCGTTGAGCCGCGCGCGCAGCGCATCGGCATCGAGCTTGCGGCCGATGAAGACGATCTTGCTGCCCGGGGTCTCGTCCCACCACGGAACGGATGGCTTGAGTTCGAGAATGCGGTGCACGCCCTGCAGCACATGCCGGCGCTCGTCGCCTGCACGTGCAGGATGCCCTTGACGCGGTAGATGTCGTCGCCGCTTGCGGCCAGCAACTCATTGAGCGAGCGCATCAGGCAGCCGGCGTCGAAAGGCTGGTCGAACAGCAGCGAGACCGAGCCGACCGACGGATCGTGGCTGTGCGGCGCGAGCATTCCGGCCACGTCGCGCGAATGCTGTCCATGGTCGTGGCCGCAGTGCTCGTCGCACAGATGAGCGGGATCGTGCTGCGCGTCGAGGAAATGCGGGTCGGTCATCGACAGCGCATCGGCTTCGAACGACTGCAAGCCGAGGATTTGCGACAGATCGACGCGCGCCTGCACGGTGTGCAGGATCGGTGCGCTGCTGTTGAGACTGCGGATGCGCCTTTCGATGTCAGCCAGTTGCGCCGGCGTGACCAGATCGATCTTGTTGAGCAGGATGCGGTCGGCGAGCACGATCTGCTGGACCGCCTGGTTGTCGTGTTCGGCGAGCGCCGGGTCGTCGAGGTGCGGCTGCACGTGCAATGCATCGACCAGCGTGACCACGCCGTCGAGCACGACTTTCTTCGCGACCTCGTTGTCCATGAAGAAGGTCGCGGCCACCGGCGTCGGATCGGCCAGGCCGCTCGTCTCGACCAGGATGTGGTCGAACTGCTCCGGGCGATCGAGCAGCATCTGCAGCATCTTGACCAGGTCGTTGCGCACATCGACCGTGCAGCAGATGCAGCCGTTGACGATCTGAAAGATTTCTTCGTCCGAGGACATGACGAGATCGGAATCAACGTCCACTTCGCCGAACTCGTTCTCGATCACCGCGATGCGATAGCCGTGCTTTTCGGTCAGGATGTGGTTCAGCAGCGTGGTCTTGCCCGCGCCGAGGAAGCCGGTGAGGATCGTGACCGGCACCGGCCGTTGTGCGTCGTGGTGGTTCATGCGGAAATTCCTTCTTCAGTCGTCGATCGCGCTGCCGCTTTTTCGCGCAGCGCCTGCAGCACCTGCTCGGGCTTGATCGGATAGTGGCGGAAGCGCACGCCGATCGCGTCGTAGACCGCGTTCGCGATGGCCGGGCCGACCGCAACGATCGGGTCTTCGCCGACGCCCTTCGCGCCAAAGGGGCCTTCGGGATCGGGCGCAGTCTCCAGGATCACGGTGCGAATCGGCGGCATGTCCATGGACAGCGGCATCTTGTAGTCGACGAAATTCGCGTTCAGCGAGCGGCCCGTCTTCATGTCGATCTGGTGGTCTTCGTACAGCGTGTGGCCGATGCCCTGCTGGATGCCGCCCTCGATCTGGCCGGCGGCGGCGATCGGATGGATCACCTTGCCGATCTCGTGCACCGGCACCACCTGCAGCACGGTGATCTGGCCGGTCTCGGTATCGACGTTCACCTCGACGAAGTGCGCCGCGAACGAATAGGATTTGTGTCGGCGTGTTGGTCGCGTTGCCCATGAACTGCAGCGAGGGAATGCCCAGGCGCGGTGCCACCGCGTCGCGCACGCTGATCGACCGGTCGGTGCCGCGCACGCGGATTTCGCCGAGCGAGATTTCGAGGTCGGCCTCGGCCGCTTCGAGCAATCCGGCGGCGTGCTGCAGCAACTGGCGCTTGACCTCGGCCCCAGCCATCTGCGCGGCCCGGCCAGCGATGTAGGTGGTGTGGCTGGCAAAGGCGCCGATGTCCCAAGGCACCACATCGGTGTCGCCATGCATGACCGCGACCGACTCGAACTTCACGCCGATCTCTTCCGCGACGATCTGCGCCAGCGTCGAGTGCGCGCCAGTGCCCAGGTTCGCGGCGCCGGTGAACAGCACCACGCCGCCGTCCTCGTTCATCTTGACGATCGCATTGCCCTGCTCCTTGATCGCCGGCTGGGCGCCGGCAGCCGTGCATTTCGCAGCCGATGCCCCAGCCGCGGCGCTGTACGCCGCTGTCCCTGCGGGCGCTTGCGCAGTCCGGACCAGTCCACCTCCTGCATGCCGCGCCGGATGCAGTCCAGCAGGCCATGGCCGATGCACCGGATGGCCCGAGGGGGCGTAGTCGCCCTCGCGCACCGCGTTCTTCAGCTTCAGCTCGGCCGGGTCCATGCCGAGCTTTTCAGCGGCCTCGTCCATCTGGATGTCGAGGGCGTAGGTAGGTCTGCACGCACGCCGTAGCCGCGGAACGCGCCGGCGATCGGGCTGTTGGTGTAGACGCAGCGGCCTTCGAGCTCGACGTTCTCGCAGCGGTACAGCGAGGTCAGACGCGTTGGTGCCGACGATGGTCACGCCCGGCCCGTGCGAACCGTAGGCGCCGGAGTTGAAGATCACCCGCGCCTGGCGCGCGGTGATCGGTGCCGTCGCGCCTGAAGCCCTGCTTGAGCCAGATCTTCACCGGATGGCGCGAGCGGCCGCCGAGGAAGGTTTCCTCGCGCGTGTACTCCATGCGCACCGGCCGGCGCGTCTGCCTCGCGAGCAGCGCGCACAGGAACTCGCTCTGGAACAGGTCCTGCTTGGCGCCGAAGCCGCCGCCCATGTGATCGACCAGCACCGCACCTTGTTGCAGCGGCAGCCCGAGCACCTCGGCCATGATGCCGCGCACCATGAACGCGGTCTGGGTCGAGATCCAGACCTTCAGGTTGCCGTTGCCGTCCCACTGGCACGATGCAGACGTTCGGCTCCATGTAGGCCGGCGTCGGGCGGCCGCCCTCGTACTCGCCCTCGACGATCAGGTCGGCCTCGGCGAAGCCGCGCTCGATGTCGCCGCGCGAGACGACGCACCGGCGGCAGCACCAGGTTGCCGCCGGATCCGCGGTCGTGGATCAGCGGCGCGTCCGGAGCGCATCGCGTCCTCGACGGTGAACATCGCCGGCAGTTGCTCGTACTCCACCTCGATCAGGTCCAGCGCCTCCTCGGCGATCTCCTCGCTGGTGGCGGCGACCACCGCCACGCTCTCGCCCCAGTAGCGCACCTTGTTGTCCAGGATGTACTGGTCGCGGCGTGACCGAGGCCGAGCGCGGATGCGGCGAGCCGGCGTGCAGCACGCGCGGCACGTTCTCGTGCGTCAGCACCGCCTTCACGCCCGGCAACGCGAGCGCGCGGCTCGGTGTCGATGCGGCGGATCCGCGCGTGCGCGACGTTGCTGCGCTTGCTGCTTGCCATGCAGCAGGCCCGGCAGCGTCATGTCGGCGACGTACTGCGCCTCGCCGGTCACCTTCTCCAGCACGTCGCTGCGCTTGACGCTCTTGCCGATGACGGATGCGGCCTTCATTGCGCCACCTCATCGGCCTGCGTCTTCGCCGCGAGCGAGATCGCGTCGAGGATCTTGGTGTAGCCGGTGCAGCGGCAGATGTTGCCGGCGATCGCGAAGCGGATCTCGTCGACCGTGGGCTGCGGGTTCTCGTCGAGCAGCGCCTTCGCCGCCACCAGCAGCCCCGGCGTGCAGAAGCCGCATTGCGCGGCGCCGCATTGGATGAAGTATTCCTGCAGCCGGTGCAGGCTGCCGTCGCTGGCCTGCAGGCCCTCGACGGTGGTGATCTCGGCGTCCTCGGCTTCTACCGCGAGCACCAGGCACGAGTTGACCGGCTTGCCGTTCAGGATGACCGTGCACGAGCCACATTCGCCGACGTCGCAACCCTTCTTGGCGCCGGTCAGGCCGGCCTCGTTGCGCAGCGCATCGAGCAGGCTGCGATTGGGCGTGACCGCAATCTCGCGCGCCTCGCCGTTGACAGTAAAGGAGACGATCTGCCGCTTCATGCCCGGTCCTCTTGAATCGCTTGTTCCAGCGCGCGCCTCGTGAGCACACGCACCATGTCACGCCGGTAGTCGGCGCTGCCGCGCACGTCGCCGATCGGACGCGCTTCGTCGCTTGCCGCCTGCGCAGCCGCGGCGAGCCGCTCCGGCGTCGGCTGCCGACCGCGCAGCACGGCCTCGGCCTGCGCCGCGCGCAGGGGCGTCGGGGCCACTGCGGCGAGTACGATGGCGAGATCGGCCACGGCGCCATCGTCGCCCAGCGTGACGCGCACCGCGACACCGACCGTCGCCAGTTCCATCTGCGCACGCCGCCCGTGCTTGATGTAGGCCTTGCCGGTGCGCGGCGGCGGCGCTGGAATCTCGATATGGGTCACGATCTCGTCGGCCGAGAGCACCGTGCGGCCTGGGCCGGTGCAGAAGTCCTGCACCGCGCAACGGCGTTTGCCGCTCGGCCCATGAATGCGCAGCACCGCGCCGTCGGCGATCAGCGGCGGCAGCGTGTCGGCCGACGGCGACGCGCGGCACACGTTGCCGACCACGGTGGCGCGGTGGCGCACCTGGATCGACGCGAAGTCGGTGGCCGCCTTGGCCAGGCCCGCGTAGTGACGCAGTGTGATCGGCGAGGTTTCGACCTGCCGCGTTGTCACCAGCGCACCGAGCAGCAGGCCATTCCGCGCGTCGTACGCGAAGTCATCCATGCCCGGGATTTTTTTGATGTTGATCACGTGCGCTGGCTTGCGCACGTGTTCCTTGATCTGCACCAGCAGGTCGGTGCCGCCCGCGAGCAGGCTCGCCGGAGCGGGTCCCGTGCGCAGCAGTGCGACCGCCTCGTCCAGCGAGAGTGGTTCGCTATAGTCGAAGTACTTCATGCCTCGTCGATCTCTGGTTTGGCTTCGTCGAAAGAACGCCCCGAAGCGGGCCCCGTCCAGCGCCTGACCGCGCCCACGTCGATGTCAAACAAGTCGAGCACCCGCCCGACCGTGTGGTCCACCATCTCCTCCAGGTTCGCGGGCCGCGCGTAGAACGCCGGCACCGGCGGCGCGACGATCGCGCCCATCTCGGTGGCGGCGGTCATGTTGCGCAAGTGCGAAAGTGTCAGCGGCGTCTCGCGTGCGAGCAGTACCAGGCGGCGGCGCTCCTTGAGCATCACGTCGGCGGCGCGCGTGACCAACGTGCTGCCGATACCGTTCGCGATCTCGCCGATCGTCTTCATCGAGCACGGCGCGATCACCATGCCGAGCGTGCGGTACGAGCCGCTCGCAACGCAGGCGCCGATATCCTCGTTCTTGTGCACCCGGGCGGCCAGCGCGGCCACGTCCGACATGCGCAGTGAAGTCTCGTAAGCCATCGTGAGCTGCCCGGCACGGCTCACGATCAGATGCACCTCGATGCCGGTAGGTTGCAGCAGTTGCAGCAGTCGGTAGCCATAGATGAAGCCCGAGGCGCCGGTGATCGCGACAATGAGGCGGGAGGGGGCAGCCCGACTCATGCGACGCCCCGATACAGTGGAGAGCCCTGCTCCCGCACTGGCTTGCCATGGATTCTGAAACCGTCTGGAACGACATCGTTGCCCTGTACTCCGACCCCGCGCTGAGCCAGGAATTGCTCAGACGTCAGGACGAAGAGGGGCTTGACGTGGTGCTGCACCTGTTCACGCTGTGGGCGAGAAAGCACGGCCTTGCGTTGGACGCTAAAGCGATGGCCGAAGCCCAGGCGCTGGTGGCCAGCTGGCGCGAGCAGGTGATCATTCCGCTGCGCACGCTGCGGCGCACGATGAAGACCATGGATGGCAATTTCAGCTTGCGGGACTCGGTGCGCAGTCAGGTGCAGGCTGCGGAACTGGCTGCAGAGCGAGCGCAGCTGACCATGCTGTGCGAGTGGCTGCAGGCGCGATGAAGTCGGGCGAACAGACGACGCGGCTCGCGTCGAGGCCGGCACGTTCCAAGTGAACGCAAGAAGTAGGCCCAGCATACTGGCCTCCTTGACTTGAAGAGCCAACCCGACGAATCCAACTCCGTCACGGGCATGGCGTCAATGCTCACAGAAGCAGCGGCCGCCAGGAAGCATCAAAACTGTATATATTTGAACTGCATTCATCTACCTTTGCGATAAATCTGTGAACGTCACTTTGCGTCAACTGGGTGTATTCATTGCAGTGGCTGACGCGCGCACCATCACGCACGCGGCAGACACCCTGGGCTTGCCCCAATCCTCGGTCAGCACGCAGCTGCGCGAGCTTGAGGAGGCGCTGGGTCTGCGCCTGTTCGACCGCCATACGCGCATGTTGCGCCTGACTCAAGCCGGCGGTGAGATCCTGCCGCTCGCGCGCAAGACCCTGGCGGACCTGGACGCGATGGTGAGCAGTTCGGCGCAGGTGAGGACGCTCGAGCGCGGGCGCGTTTCGATCGCTGCGTCGTCGCTGCAGGCCGCGCTGGTGCTGCCGCCCATGGTGCGGGAGTTCGCCAGGACGCGTCCGGGCATCAAGGTCGAGTTGTTCGACGTGGCGCAGGATGAGGTGCTCAACATGGTGAGAAGCGGCTCGGTCGACTTCGGCGTGGGAACAGCGTTTGGCGAGCACGTCGAACTCGCGATGCGGGCACTCTGGGTCGAGCCGTTTTGTGCCGTGCTGCCGCAGGGCCATCCACTGCTCTCGAAGGAAAAACTGTCGTGGCAGGACCTGCAGAAGGAAACGCTGATCGGCTCGCGGCGTGGCAACCCGGTGCGCACGCTGCTCGACTTTGCGCTGGCCAGCGCGGGCATATCGTTGAGCTTCAGCCATGAAACCTCGCTGCCCCTGACGACGGCGGGCATGGTGGCGGGCGGCCTGGGCATCGGGGTGCTGACGAGCTCGATACGCCGCGTGACCGAGGCGCTGGGCCTGGTGCTCAGGCCGATCGGCCCTCCCGAAGTCGAGCGCGGCGTGGTGCTTGTGCTCGACCCTGTGCGCTCGCTGTCGCCCGCAGCCAAAAAGTTCACTGAGGAATTGCAGCAATGGGTGCGCACGATGCTCGACCCCGACATGCAACCGCGCGTTCAGGATGAGGGCGTGCTGTCATCAATCCTGGCATCTTCAGCCTCTGCTTGAGCTCGGTCCCGGACGGGTCGGCGCTCCAAGCCCACAAGTGGTGTCCCGGGCGATGGCTGGCCACCTTGCCGGCCCGCTGGAGCCGTCAGGAATGCGGGAAGCCGCGCGCCCCGATGGCAGAGGGCAGGCAGGTAGGCAGGCAGACGGCAGGCGGGAGAGCCCGCCGCTCTGCCACACTCGGGCTTAGCCGGTGTCCTTCATCGCCTTCGCGTGCGCCACTTCGGTTTCGCGCGGCAGCGCGACGTCGTTCTTCACCGCGAGGATTTCCGCCATCACGCTCACCGCGATCTCGGGCGGGGTCTTGCTGCCGATGAAGATGCCGATCGGCCCGCGCAGGCGCGCGAGCGTCTCGGGCGTCTGGTCGAAGTGCTCGATCATGCGCTGGCGCCGCGCCTCGGCGTTGCGGCGCGAGCCGATGGCGCCGACGTAGAAGGCGTCGCTCGCCAGCGCTTCGAGCAGCGCCAGGTCGTCGAGCTTGGGGTCGTGCGTGAGCGCGACCACGCAGCTGCGGCGGTCGGGCCGGAAGGCGGCGACGGCGTCGTCGGGCATCTCGGTCGAGAGCGCGACGCCCGGCTCCGACCAGCCGGTGCGGTACTCGGCGCGCGGGTCGCACAGCGTGACGGCGAAACCGCTGAAGCGCGCCATGGTCGCCAGGTACTCGGCGAGCTGGCCGGCGCCGATCAGGAGCATGCGGTACTCGGGGCCGAAGGTGTTGGCGAGCTCGCGGTCGGTCAGCGCGAGCGCGGCCGGCGCCGACGCCTCCTCGGTGCGCACGGCGCCGTCGGCCAGCGCCACGCTGCGCCGCATCAGCCGACCCTGCTCCAGCTGCGCCACCAGCGCGGCGAGCGCCGCGGCGTCGGGGTCGAACTCCAGCAGCAGCTCCAGCGTGCCGCCGCACGGCAGGCCGAAGCGGTGCGCCTCGTCGGCCGTCACGCCGTACTTGACGAAGGCCGGCGCGCCAGAGGGCATCGAGCCGGCGCCGCCGTGCGCGCGGCTGTGACGCGCGATCAGGTCGTCCTCGATGCAGCCGCCGGAGACCGAGCCGACCACGGCGCCGTCCTCGGCCAGCGCCATGATCGAGCCGACCGGCCGCGGCGACGAGCCCCAGGTGCGCACCACGGTCGCGAGCAGCGCGCGCCGGCCGGCGGCGCGCCAGTCGCGCAGCGTGCGCAGCACCATGACATCCAGGTTTTCCATGACGGGACTCCGTCAGCGGCGCCGGTACACCAGCACGGCCACCGCCAGCCCGGCCGCGATGGCGCCGGCCCAGACCGAGGTTTTGACGCCCCAGGGGCCCCTGGCGCTTGCTGCACCTGGGTTTTCAGCTATGCTTTCGATAGCATCCGATGCATCGGCCGGTGCCGTTTTTCCCCGCAAGAGCGCGGCGGCGGAAGGAGCGGCGGCTGCGTCGGCCCCTTTTTCAGACACGGCCAGCGACGGCGACGGCGACGGCGATGGCGGCGTTGATGCCGACGCCGCATGCCGCTCGGCCATCAGCGCCTCGAAGCGCTTGAAGAAATCGTCGGCCATCGACTTGGCGGCGCCGTCGATGAGCCGCTGGCCGAGCTGCGCGATCTTGCCGCCGACCTGCGCCTGCACGGTGTAGGCCAGCTCGCAGCCGTCCGCGTCGGGCGTGAGCATGACACTGGAGGCGCCCTTGCCGAAGCCGGCGACGCCGCCCTGCCCTTCGAACGCCAGGCGGTAGCTCTCGGGCGGGCGGATGTCGGCGAGCGTGACCTTGCCGGAAAACTTCGCCGACACCGGCCCGACCTTGACCGCCATCGTGACCGCGTAGCCGTGCTCGCCCTCGGGCTCGAAGCGGCTGCAGCCCGGCAGGCATTGCTTGAGCGTCTCGGGGTCGTTGAGCGCGTCCCACGCCTGCTGTTGTGTCACGCCGAGCCGGCGGGTGCCTTGCATGTCCATGATAGGTGTCCTTGTCGTGTATCGTCTTTTGCGGGTGCTCGGGGCCGGATGGCGCCGGGCATCAGCCTTGCCGCATCAGCGCCGCGAGGCTGCTCGCCAGTTGTTCGAGCGCGGCCAGATTGTGGACCGCCAGCATGGCGTCGGCGTGCCGGTGCAGCACGCTGGCGCCGCGCGCCAGCGGCGCGTAGCCCTCGAAGCGCAGCAGCGGATTGAGCCACAGCACGCGGCGCGCATGGCGCTTCAACCACAGCAGCTCGCACTCCAGCGCCTCGGGCTCGCCGGTGTCGAGGCCATCGGAGACCAGCAGCACGATGCTGCGCCGGCCGGTCAGGCGCCGGGCGTGGCGCCGGCGCAGCTCGGCCAGCGAGTCGCCCAGCCGCGTGCCGCCGGCGAAGTCGGGGATGGCGGCGCTGGCTGCGGCCAGCATGGCGTCGCTGTCGGCGATGCGGAAGGCCGGTGTCAGGTCGGTCAGTCCGGTGCCGAAGGCGAACACGTCGCGCCGCCCGGCCCGTCCGCCCGGGCGGCGGGCGGGGCGCGTCGCCGTGTGCAGAAACGCCAACAGCAGCCGCGCGTAGCGCTCCATCGAGCCCGACACATCGACCAGCACCAGCAGCGGCAGCGGCTCGTCGCGCCGCTTCAGCCGCGGCAGGCGCACCAGTTCGCCGCCGGTGCGCGCCGCGCCGTGCAGCACGCCCGGCCAGTGCAGCCGCGCATGGCTGCCGGCACGCGGGTCGGCGCGCAGGCGCCGCGCCGGCAGGGTCGGCACCGGCAGCGCGATGTCGCGCGCCAGCCGCTCGACCAGGGCGTATTCGGCGGCGCCGAGCGCGTTGAAGTCGGCGTGGCGCAACTGCCGGCGGTCGCTCGCGGTCATGGCCGCGTCGAAATCGACCTCGCGCTCGTCGTGCGCCGGCGGCGAGGTGCTCGGCGAGCGCGGCGCCGCCAGGGCTTCGCGCACGCGTGGGCGGCGCCTGTCGGGCTCCAGCTTGCCCTCGGCGCTGGGCAGCATCTGCGCGAGCAGCTTGTTGGCCAGCTCGGGGTCGCGAAACCACGCGTCGAACAGCTCGCGGAACACGAGGCGGTCCTGCTCGCGGCTGACCATGACCGCCTCCATCGCCGCGCCGAGGTCGAGCCGTTCCTCGACGCCCACCAGCAGCGCCGCCTCGGTGGCCAGCGCGATGCGCTGCGCGTCGGTCGGCACGCCGGCGCGCCGCAGCGCGCGGCCGAAGGCAGCGATGTTGCCGGCCATCTTGCCGCGCCGCGCGTCGCCTAGCTGCTGCTGCATGGCTGCGTGGAGACGGGAGCGGCCGTCATGCTCCCGCTTCCTCGGGCCTCAGCAATTCCGTCGCGAGCGTGCGCGTCAGCGCCGCGACGTCGTCGCGCTGCTTGAACAGGATGCCGGCGGTGTCGGCCACCACCTCGGGGTCGAGCGCGAGGGTGTCGAGCGCCACCAGCGCGCGCGCCCACTCGACGCTCTCGGCGATGCCGGGGGCGCGCTGGAAGGCGTTGGAGTACGGCGTGCTGCGCAGCCGGCCGACGAAATCCGCCACCTGCCGCGACAGCGCCTCGCCGGCCTGCGGCACCTGCGCGCGCACGATCGCCAGCTCGCGCTCGCGCTCGGGATAGTCGAGCCAGTGGTAGAGGCAGCGGCGCTTGACCGCGTCGTTCAACTCGCGCGTGCGGTTGCTGGTGAGGATGGTGACCGGCGCAACGAGCGCGCGCACGGTGCCGATCTCGGGAATGCTGACCTGGTACTCGCCCAGGTATTCGAGCAGGAAGGCCTCGAAGGGCTCGTCGGCGCGGTCGACCTCGTCGATCAGCAGCACGGCGCCGGGCGGCGGCGTCTCCAGCGCCTGCAGCAGCGGGCGGCGCACCAGGTAGCGCGGCTGGTACACCTCGGACTCGATGTCGCGCGCCGCGCCCTGCGCCTCGGCGGCGCGCATGTGCAGCAGCTGCGCCGCGTAGTTCCACTCGTAGAGCGCCTCGCGCTGCTCCAGCCCGTCGTAGCACTGCAGGCGCAGCAGCTCGCGCTGGAGGGCGACGGCCAGCGCCTTGGCCAGCTCGGTCTTGCCGACGCCGGGCTCGCCTTCGAGCAGCAGCGGGCGCTGCAGCCTGAGCGCGAGGAACACGGCGGTCGCCAGGCGCCGGTCGGCGAAGTAGCCGGCCTGCTCCAGGCCGGCGGCAACGGAGTCGATGCTCGGAAAGATCATGGCAAAGCACGGCGAGTGCTGAAGCGCTCAGCGAACACCGCGGAACCGGCTTTGCCGGGCCGCTGGTGTTGCCCCCGGCGAGGGGGTTGGCGCAGCGACACGAAGTGCGCGAAGACTGGGGGTGAGACTCCTGTCACTCCAATGCCCGCCGAACCGCGCGCTGCGCCATCACGCCGACCAGGTTGGCGCGGTAGGCGGCGGAGGCGTGCAGGTCGCTGCTGAGCTCGCTCGCGTCGATCTCGACCGCCGCCGCGGCTTCGGGCGTGAAGCTTTGCGTCAATGCCTGCTCCAGCCCCGCGTGGCGGAACACGCCGTTGCCCGCGCCGGTGACGGCCACGCGCACGCCGCCGTCGTCGAACTGCGCGACGAAGACGCCGACCAGCGGGAAGTGCGACGCCTTCTGGCGCAGCTTTTCGTACGCCGCGCGCCGCGGGACGGGGAAGCGCACGGCGGTGATCAGCTCGCCCTCCTCCAGCGCGGTCGAGAACAGGCCGGTGAAGAAGTCGTCGGCGGCGATCTCGCGCCGGTCGGTGACGACGGTGGCGCCCGAGGCCAGCACCGCGCTCGGGTAGCACGCGGCCGGATCGTTGTTGGCGAGCGAGCCGCCCAGCGTGCCCATGGCGCGCACTTGCCGGTCGCCGATGCGCGCGGCCAGGTTGGCCAGCGCCGGGTAGGCGGCCCGAAGTTCGGCGTGGTTCGCCACCTCCAGGTGCCGCGCCATGGCGCCGATCAGAAAGGCGTCGCCCTCACGGCGGATTTCATTCAGGCCGGCGATGGCGCCGAGATCGACCAGCCGGCCCGGGTCCGACAGGCGCAGCTTCATCGAGGCCAGCAGCGTCTGGCCGCCGGCCAGCGGCCTGGCGCCGTCCGCGGCCAGCCTGCGCGCGTCGTCGAGCGTGGCGGGGCGTTCGAGGGTGAAGGCGTACATGGCGGGTTTCCCTTCTTCTCTTTTCTGATGGATCAGGCGGCCGGGCGGCCCTGGGTGCTGCCGGCCAGCGAAGGGGCCGCGGGCTCGCCGGTGACGCCGCTCGCGCCGCTGCCCCTGCGCATGGCTTCCCACACGCGGTGCGGCGACGCCGGCATGTCGAAGTCCACGACGCCCAGCGGCTTGAGCGCGTCGAGCACGGCGTTGATCACCGCCGGCGGCGAGCCGATGGCGCCGGCCTCGCCGCAGCCCTTGGTGCCCAGCGGGTTGTGCGTGCAGGGCGTGCACAGGGTGTCGATGGTGAACTCCGGGAAATCCTCGGCGCGCGGCATGGCGTAGTCCATGAAGCTGCCGGTCAGCAGCTGGCCGGTCTCGTTGTCGTAGATGCAGTTCTCCATCAGCGCCTGGCCGATGCCCTGCACGATGCCGCCCTGCACCTGGCCCTCGACGATCATCGGATTGATGATGGTGCCGAAGTCGTCCACCGCCGTGAAGCGCTCCACCGTGACCTCGCCGGTCTGCCGGTCGATCTCGACCTCGCAGATGTGGGTGCCCGCCGGGTAGGTGAAGTTGGTCGGGTCGTAGAAGGCGGTCTCGTTCAACCCCGGCTCCAGCTTGTCGAGCGGGTAGTTGTGCGGCACGTAGGCCGTGAGCGCCACCTGCGCGAACGGGATCTTCCTGTCGGTGCCCTTGACGGTGAACTCGCCGCCGGCGAAGTCGATGTCGGCGTCGCTCGCCTCCATCAGGTGCGCGGCGATCTTCTTGGCCTTGGCCTCGATCTTGTCGAGCGCGCGCATGATGGCGGCGCCGCCCACCGAGATCGAGCGCGAGCCGTAGGTGCCCATGCCGAACGGGATGCGGCCGGTGTCGCCGTGCACGATGGTCACCGCATCGACCTCGATGCCCAGGCGCGCCGCCACCACCTGCGCGAAGGTGGTCTCGTGGCCCTGGCCGTGGCTGTGCGAGCCGGTGAACACCGTCACGCTGCCGGTCGGGTGCACGCGCACCTCGCCGGCCTCGAACAGCCCGGCGCGCGCGCCCAGGGCGCCTGCGATGTTCGACGGCGCCAGGCCGCAGGCCTCGATGTAGCTGGAGTAGCCGATGCCGCGCAGCTTGCCGTTCTTCTCGCTCTCGGCCTTGCGCGCCGCGAGGCCGGCCACGTCGGCCAGCTCATTGGCGCGATCGAGCAGGGCCGGAAAGTCGCCGGTGTCGTACTGCAGCGCCACCGGCGTCTGGTACGGGAAGTGGGTGACGAAGTTGCGCCGCCGGATCTCGTCCTGCGCGAGGTTCATCTCCCAGCCGCAGCGCGTGACGAGCCGCTCCAGCAGGTAGGTGGCTTCCGGCCGGCCGGCGCCGCGGTAGGCATCGACCGGCGCGGTGTTGGTGAACCAGGCGTCGACCTCGACGTAGATCTGCGGCGTCGTGTACTGCCCGGCCAGCAGCGTGCCGTACAGGATGGTTGGCACCGCCGACCCGAAGGTCGAGAGGTAGGCGCCCAGGTTGGCGTCGGTATGCACGCGCAGGGCGAGGAACTTGCCACCCGCATCCATCGCCATCTCGGCGTGGCTGACGTGGTCGCGGCCGTGGGCGTCCGACAGAAAGCACTCGGAACGTTCGGCGGTCCACTTGATGCTGCGATTGAGCTGCTTCGCGGCCCAGGTCAGCGCCACGTCCTCGGCGTAGAGGTAGATCTTGGAGCCGAAGCCGCCGCCCACGTCGGGCGCGATGACGCGCACCTTGTTCTCCGGCAGGCCCAGCACGAAGGCGGTCATCAGGAGCCGCTCGACGTGCGGGTTCTGGTTAGCGACGTAGAGCGTGTACTCGTCGCTCGCGCGGTTGTAGCTGCCGATCGCCACGCGCGGCTCGATCGGGTTGGGCACCAGCCGGTTGTTGACCAGATCGAGCTTCGTCACGTGCGCCGCCGAAGCGAAGGCCGTATCGACCTGCGCCCGGTCACCCAGAGTCCACTTGAAACAGAGGTTGTCGGGCGCGGCGTCGTGGATCGCCGGGCCATTTTTCTTCGCAGCGTCGGCGACGCTCACCACCGGCAGCAGCGGCTCGTAATCGACCACCACCGCCTCGGCGGCGTTTTTGGCCTGCTCGACCGTCTCGGCCACCACCATCGCCACGTGGTCGCCCACGTAGCGCACCTTGCCAATGGCGAGGATCGGGTGCGGCGGCTCCTTCATCGGCGTGCCGTCGGGGTTGTGGATGAGCCAACCGCAGGGCAGCCCGCCCATCTTGCCGTCGATGTCCTTGCCGCTGAAGATGCCGATCACGCCCGGCATCTTCTCGGCCGCTGAAATATCCACCGACTTGACGAGCGCATGCGCGTGGGGCGAGCGCACGAACACCGCGTGCGCCTGCCGGGCCATCGTGATGTCGTCGGTGTACTGGCCGGCGCCGGTCAGGAAGCGCAGGTCCTCCTTGCGGCGGATGGACTCGCCGATGTGCGGCAGCGTGGAAAAGTCGGATGCACCCATGATGAACCTCCTCAGGCGGCGGTGGCGGCAGCGGGCACGGACTCGGGCGTGGCGGCCGGCGCGGCGGCATCGGCCGACATGGCGGCGCCGCCCACCTGTATCGCCTTCACGATGTTCT
This sequence comes from uncultured beta proteobacterium, assembly GCA_963847265.1. Taxonomy (GTDB): domain Bacteria; phylum Pseudomonadota; class Gammaproteobacteria; order Burkholderiales; family Burkholderiaceae_C; genus Variovorax. The sequence continues at coordinate 323,477 of CAWJZE010000001.1, forward strand.
GGTAGCCGGTGCAGCGGCACAGGTTGCCGTCGAGCAGCGCGCGGATTTCCTCCTCGCCGGCGCCGGGGTAGTGGGTGCACAGGTCGATGGCGCTGATCACCATGCCCGGCGTGCAGAAGCCGCACTGCAGCCCGTGGCACTCCTTGAAGGCGGCCTGCATCGGGTGCAGCGTGCCGTCAGGTTGGGCAATGCCCTCGATGGTGGTGATCTCGGCGCCCGCCATCTGCGCCACCAGCACGTTGCACGACTTGATGGCGCGCCCGTTCATCAGGACGGTGCAGGCGCCGCACTGGGCCGTGTCGCAGCCCACGTGCGTTCCGGTGAGCTGGAGGTGCTCGCGGATCGCCTGGACCAGGAGGGTGTTGGGCGGCGCGTCGAGCGTGACGGCGCGGCCGTTGACCGTGAAGGCTACCTGCATGGATGGTCTCCGTGGAAGAGAGAGTGAGGGCTCGGCTCTGCAGCAAGCATCTTGGAGCCCCGCCCGCCCCGCTGCCCTAGGCAAAACCCTAGGCGCCCGGCGCCGGTCCAGCGGTGCGCCCGGGCCCGCCCGGCACCGGTCCGGCATGGCGCATCGGCATGAAAAGTGCCTCCGGCGCTTGTGTGATGGGCATCGGAAGCTATCTTTTCGATAGCGGCCGACAGGAGGCTCCGGGTGGGCGGGATCGCCTGATGCCCGGCGGCGCCTCAGCCGGCCAGCGCCACCACCAGCGCGGTCTCGTCCAGCCGGGCGACGGCGCGGCGGCGCCCGCGGCCGATCGCGCCGGCCTCGGCGAAGCCGACCAGGTGCACGGCGGGCGCGAGCCGCAGCGACACCTCGTCGGCCTGCTCGCCGCGCGTGATGCGCTCGATGCCGCCTTCGAGCCGATTGCCGCAGGGTTGCGCCCGGTCGTGCGCATCGTCGGCCAGCGGCGCGATCCGCACGGCGGTGGCCTTGCACAGCGCCAGCACCGGCTGGCCGGGGTGCAGCGCCAGCAGCTCGGCGCTCTCGCGGGTCACGCGCGCGACCAGTTCGATCGGCGCTGCGCCGCGCATGTCCGCGCGGTCGCGGACGTCATTGCCGTCGCCACCGCCCGGCGCCCCGAGCCGCAGGCGGACGCGCGCGATGGCGCCGCCGGCCTCGATGCTGCGCACCCGGCACGGCCACTGGTTGCGCATGCTGGTGCGCAGCCCGAGAGCGCCCGCCGGCGGCGCCCCGGCGCCCAGCACCCGCTGGCGCGCCGCGTGCAGCGCGTCGGCCAGCGCCAGCAGCTCCAGCCCGGCGGCGGTGACCACGGCCCCGCCGCCGCCCGCGCCGCCCACCGCGCGCGCCACCAGCGGCACGCCGGCCAGGTTGGTCAGCGTGTCGAGCGCCTGCCAGGCCGCCTTGTAGCTCACGCCCACGTCGCGCGCGGCCTGCGAGATGCTGCCGGTCGCGGCGATGGCGCGCAGGATGTCGATGCGCCGGTCGGCGGGCGCATGGCCGAGGGCGTCGGCGAGTCGAGGGCGGGATGCGGGCATGGCGCATTGTGCGGATGCACGGGCGCGGCGCCGCCCGCAAACGCCAACCCCCCGAACGCCGCCGGCGCGGGCTGGCTACACTCCGCTATTCCTCGATTGAATAGCGCTTCACGCCATGCCCTCCCCCTCGACACGCTTCCTGCCGCGCTGGCTCGCGGCCACGATCCTGACTCTGACCCTGGGCCTCGCCGGCGCCGCGCAGGCGCAGGAGCTCACCGTCTCGGCCGCCGCCAGCCTGACCAACGCCTTCCAGGAAATCGGCCAGGCCTTCGAGAAGAGCCGCCCGGGCAGCAAGGTGACCTTCAACTTCGCCGCTTCCGGCCCGCTGCTCGCGCAGATCCGGCAGGGCGCGCCGGTCGACGTATTCGCCTCGGCCGACCAGGCCACGATGGACCGCGCGGCGGCGGAAAAGCTGCTGGCCGACGGCACGCGCGCCGACTTCGCGCGCAATTCGCTGGTGCTGGTGGTGCCCGCCGCGGCCACGCAGACGCCCGCCGACCTGCGCGCCCTCGCCGGCGGCGCCTTCCGGCGCATCGCCACCGGCAGCCCGGCCACGGTGCCGGCCGGCCACTACACCCGGGACGCCATCCAGCGGGCCGGCCTGGCCGCCGAACTGGAACCCAAATGGATCTACGGCGAGAGCGTGCGCCAGGTGCTCAACTACGTGGTGCGCGGCGAGGTCGATGCCGGCTTCGTCTACCGCACCGACGCGCTGATCGAGCGCGACAAGGTGCGCATCGCCTTCACCGTGCCGACCGCCCAGCCGGTCAGCTATCCCATCGCGCAGGTCGCCGCCAGCCGGCAGCCCGCGCTGGCCGGCGAGTTCATCGCCTTCGTGCGCGGCGCATCGGCGCAGGCCATCCTGGAGCGCTTCGGATTTTCGCGGCCCTGATCCCGAAGCTCGCGCGGCGCTGCCGCCGCCGCCAAGCGCCATCGCTTTTTCTCTCATCTCCCCTGCCATCGATGCTGACGCCGCTCTGGCTGACCCTCAAGGTCGCGCTGTGCGCCACGCTGCTGGCCGGCGCGGCCGGCATCGGGCTGGGCTGGTGGATGTCGCGCCGCCGCTTCGCCGGCCAGAGCGTCGCCGACGCCCTCCTGATGCTGCCGCTGGTGCTGCCGCCGACCGTGCTCGGCTATTACCTGATCGTGCTGCTCGGGCGCAACGGCGTGCTCGGGCGCCACCTGGAAGGCTGGTTCGGCATCAGCCTGATCTTCACCTGGCAGGGCGCCGTGGTCGCCGCGGCCGTCGTCTCGCTGCCGCTCATCTACAAGGCCGCGCGCGCCGCGTTCGAGGACGTCGATGCGCGCTTCGCGCACGCCGCGCGCACGCTGGGCGCGGGCGAGCTCGAAATCTTCCTGCGCGTGAGCCTGCCGCTGGCGGTGCGCGGCGTCGCGGCCGGCCTGATGCTGGCCTTCGCGCGCGCCATGGGCGAGTTCGGCGCCACGCTGATGATCGCGGGCAACCTGCCGGGCAAGACGCAGACCTTGTCGATTGCCGTCTACGACGCGGTGCAGGCCGGCAACGACCGCGAGGCGCTCGCGCTCACGCTGGTGATCTCGCTGGTGTGCGCCGGGGTGCTGATCGTCTCGGGGCGGCTGCTGCAGGCGCGGCACTGACACGACGGATGGCCGCGCCGCTGCTCGACATCGACCTGCGCCTGGCGCTCGTCTCGCCCGGGCGGCGCTTCGAGCTGGCCGCGCGCTTTGCCTCGCAGTCGATGCGCACCGCGCTGATGGGGCCCTCGGGCGCCGGCAAGTCGACCGTGCTGCTGGCCGTCGCCGGCCTGGCGCCGCACGCCAGCGGGCACGTGCGCGTCGGCGGCGCGACGCTGCTCGACAGCGCCGCCGGCATCGATCTGCCGGCGCGCGAGCGCGGCATCGGCTTCGTGTTCCAGGACTACGCGCTGTTCCCGCACATGACGGTCGAGCAGAACCTGCGCTTCGGCATGCGCCGGCTCGGCCATGCGCCGCCGGCGGACGCGGACGCGCGCGTCGCCGCGCTGCTGCGCCAGTTCGACTTGGCGGCGCTGGCCGGCGCCCGGCCGCGCCACCTCTCGGGCGGGCAGCGGCAGCGCGTCGCGCTGGCGCGCGCGCTGGCGCCCCGGCCGCGCCTGCTGCTGCTCGACGAGCCGCTGTCGGCGCTCGACACCGCCCTGCGCACGCGGCTGCGCGACGAGCTGGCGCAGCTGCTGGAACGCGTGCCGGTGCCGACGCTGCTGGTCACGCACGACCCGCAGGACGTGGCCGCGCTGGCGCAGTCGGTGGTGCGGATGGAAGCCGGACGGGTGGCGCCGGCCTCCGGCGCGGACTGATTCCGCCTGCTATTGTTTTTGTAGCTACATATCCTTGCTGGATGGGCGCTACAACCGTTTTTGACTGAATTTCTGGTAACGCGGGGGCTTTGCGCCAGCAGCCCAACGGCGGCTTGATCGGCGCGGCGTCGCTACAGCGCGCAGGTGCGGAAGCCGTGAAAGCCCCGGTCGTTGTCCGGCCACGCGAAGCCGCGGCGCTGGATCGACGCCAGCCGGCCGCGGGTAGCGAACGACGCGCCGCGCAGCACCCGCGCGCGCCCGAACGCCGGCTGCGGATCGAAGGCCGTGCCCGCGCTCCACGGGTCGGGCTGCCAGCCGGGCCAGGGGCGCAGCGTGCCGGCGGTCCACTCGTGCACCTCGCCCCAGCGGAAGCCGCGCCGCGCCGCCACCGTCGCGGCGACCTCCCACTCGACCTCGGTGGCCAGGCGCCGGCCGGCCCAGCGCGCCCAGGCGTCGGCCTCCCACCAGCTCAGGTGCACCGCGGCCTGCTGGCCGGCCACGCGCACCAGCCGGCCGAAGCGGTTCTGCAGCACGCCGCCGCCAGCGCCGCCGTGCGCGCCGCCGATCTGCTCGACGTGGCGCGGACCGCGTCGTCCCTGGGCGGCGTGCCGCGCCAGCCACTGCCAGCCTTCGGGCTGCCACAGTTCCTCGCGGTCGTAGCCGCCGTCGTCGACGAACTCGACGAACTGGCTCCAGGTCACGGGCTGGGCGTCGATCTCGAACTCCGGCACGTCGACGGCCTGCCGTCCCGTCTCCTGCGCGAAGGCGAAGCCGCCCTCTCCGGCCGCGCCGAGCCGCCAGGCCGTGGCCGGCACCAGCAGCGGCGCGCGCGCGGCGGGCGCCACCGCCAGCTCCAGCCCCGGCACGCCGGGCGCCGGGGCGACGGCCGGCAGCGCCAGCCCGAGCGTCTGCGCCATGGCGACCAGCTGCTCGCAGCGCAGGTCCTCGTGGAACAGCGCCAGCCGGTAGAAGTACAGCCCGGCGTCGGTCTCGGCGGCTTTGTCCAGCATGTCGAGCGAGGTTTCCAGCGTCTCCAGCAGGTAGGCGCGGGTGGCGTCGATGTCGGGCAGGGGCGGAGACGTGCGCTGCGCCGCCGCGCTCTGGCGCGGGTCCCACCAGGCGTCGGCGCCGGGCTCGATCGAGGCCAGGCGCATCGGTTGCGCGGGGCACGCCGGCCCGAGCGCGCGCTGCGTGTTGCGACCGATCCACCACTCGCCGAACCAGCCGATGTGGCCGGCCAGCCAGAGCGGCGGCTCGTCGATGTCGTCGTCGTGCGGCGGCAGTGCCAAGGTCGGCGTGCCGAGCGCCTGCTGCCAGCAGGCCAGCCAGTGCAGCGTGTGGTTGCGCGCGTCGATCAGCGCCAGCGACAGCATCTCGCGCCCGGCCCTGCGCATGTGCGGCGACTCGATCGAAGACAGTGACGCGGGCGCCCCGGGCGGCGTCGACGACGGCAGGCGGGAAGGCATGGCCCATTATGTCGGTCCGAAGCGCCCCGCGCCCGGGCCGCAGGCGCGGGCCGGCGCACGGGCGGAGGCTGCCGGCGCCCGCGCCGCGCCTCTATAAAATCCCGCTTTTCCCCACCAACGCCCCCGAAAGCTCCAAGATGAGACCCCTCCCGTTCAAGTCCTCGTTGTTCGCCCTGGCTGCCGCCGCCACGCTCGGCAGCGCCGCACAGGCCGCCGACCTCAAGCTCGGGGTCGCCGAAGCCCTGTCGGGCGGCGCGGCGCAGTACGGCGTGTCGATCCGCAACGGCTTCGAGCTGGCGGCCGACGAGCTCAACGCCGCCGGCGGCATCAACGGCAATAAGCTGCAGCTGGTGGTCGCCGACGAGCAGGGCAAGAAGGAAGAGGCGATCAACGTCTTCAAGAAGCTGATCTTCCAGGACCAGGTGCTGATGGTGTTCGGCCCGACTTTGTCGAACTCGGCGCAGGCGGCCGACCCGATCGCGCAGGGCGCCAAGACGGTGGCCTTCGGCACTTCCAACACGGCCGACGGCATCACCTCGATCGGCGACTACATCTTCCGCAACTCGGTGACCGAGGCCGACGTGCTGCCCGAGACCATCAGGGTCGCCGTCAGGAAGGCCGGCATCAAGAAGGTGGCCGTCATGTACGGCAACGACGACGTCTTCACCAAGAGCGGCTACGACAACTTCAAGAAGGCGCTGGAGGACCTGAAGATCCCGGTGACCACCACCGAGACCTTCGCCAAGGGCGACGTCGACTTCAAGGCCCAGCTGACCAAGATCAAGGCCAGCGGCGCCGACGCCATCGTGCTGTCGGCGCTGATCGCCGAGGGCGCGCCGATCATGGTGCAGGCGCGCCAGCTCGGCCTGAACGTGCCCTTCATCGGCGGCAACGGCATGAACTCGGTCAAGGTGTTCGAGCTGGCCAAGGGCCAGTCCGACAACCTGTACGTGGGCAGCCCCTGGTCGGCCAGCAACGCCACGCCCGAGAACACCAAGTTCATCCAGGCCTACACCGCCAAGTACAAGGCCACGCCGGACCAGTTCGCCGCGCAGTCGTACGACGCGCTGCACATCGCCGCGCAGGCGCTCAAGAACGTCAAGCTGTCGGGCAACCTGCCGGCCGACCGCACGGCGGTGCGCGACGCGCTGCCCGCGGTCAAGTGGACCGGCGCCACCGGCGCGTTCCAGTTCCGCCGCGCCACCGACAAGGCCGGCAAGCCGGCCGGCTACGACGCGCAGCAGACGCCCATCGTGAGCGTCACGAAGGGGTCGGAGTTCGTCATCGAGAAGTAGAGCTCGCCCCCAGGGGGAAGTTGCTCGCCCCCAGGCTGCGGCGCACTGCGTGTCGCCTTCGCCCACCCCCGGCCGGGGGCGACGTCGGCGGACTGGCGGAGCCAGATCCGCGGCGTCCCGCGCGAAGAAGCGTTTGTCGCCATCTCCGTTTGTCGCCACCTTCATTGCGGGTGATCCGCAATCCAGTTCCGCCGCGCGGCCTGTCGCACGGCCACCAGGACTCCTACCGTGCTTGAACAGCAACTTGTCAACGCCCTGTCGCTCGGGTGCGTGTACGCCCTCTTCGCGCTGGGCTTCACGCTCATCTTCGGCGTGCTGGGGGTCATCAACCTCTCGCACGGCGCCGTCTTCATGGTCGGGGCCTACGCCGCGGTGGAGGCCATGGCGCGCTTCGAGCTGCCGCTGTGGGCCGGGCTGCTGTTCGCTTTCCTGTTTTGCGGCGGGCTCGGGTTGCTGATCGATGTCTTGGTGCTGCGGCCGCTGCGCGCGCGCAACGCGCCGCACCTGATCCCGATGATCGCCACCATCGGCGTGGCGATCATCCTCAACAACGGCGCGCAGGGCCTCTTCGGCGCGCAGAACCTGCGCTTTCCGCCGGGCACGGTGTCGGGCGCCTCGCTGGAGCTGGCCGGCGTGCACCTGACGGCGCTCGAGCTCGGCATCATTTTGCTGTCGTTCGCGCTGATGGCGGTGCTGATGGTGGCGCTCAAGCGCACCCAGCTCGGCCGCGCGCTGCGCGCCATCGCCGAGTCGCCCAAGGCAGCGTACCTGCTCGGCATCAACGTCGAGGGGCTGTTCTTCCTGACCTCGTTCACGGCGGCGGCGCTGGGCGGCGTCGCGGGCGTCCTGATCGGGCTGTATTCCAACGCCGTGTTCCCGCTGATGGGCCAGCCGATGCTGCACAAGGGCATCGCGGTGATCATCCTGGGCGGCATGGGCGACATCCGCGGCGCGATGCTGGGCGGCCTCTTCCTCGGCTTCGCCGAGGTGCTGTCGGTGGCCTACATCGGCTCGACCATGCGCGACGCGGTCGCCTTCGGCCTGCTGTTCCTGGTGCTGCTGGTGCGGCCCAAGGGCTTGTTCGGCACCTTGCAGGAGCGCAAAGTCTGATGGACTGGTTTGCCAACTTCTGGTCGGTCTACAGCAACCTGGTGCTCACGCTGGGCACCAACGCACTGCTGGCGCTGTCGATCTGGCTCACGCTCGCCTGCGGCATGCTGGCGATGGCCAACGCGGCGTTCATGGGCATCGGCGCCTACACCTCGGCGATTCTCACGATGAACTACGGCGTGCCGTTCCCGGTCGCGCTCGCGGCCGGCATGGCGGCGCCGGCGCTCACCGCCTTCGTCATCGGCAAGCCGACGCTGCGCCTCTCGGGCGTCTACCTGGCGATGGCGACCCTGGCCTTCGGCGAGGTGGTGCGCATCGCCATCCTGAACGCCGAGTCGCTCACCGGCGGCGCGCTGGGCTTGAACGGCATCCCGCCGCTGACGCAGTGGTGGCACGTCGCGCTGGGAGTGGGGCTGGTGCTGCTGGTGCTATGGCGGCTGCGCCGCTCCAAGGTCGGCCGCGCCTTCGAGGCGATCAAGGAGGACGAGACCGCCGCCGGCCTGATGGGCATCGACGTCGGCGCCAACAAGATGCTCGCCTTCGTGCTGGGCGCGGCCATCGCCGGCCTGGCGGGCGCCCTGAACGCGCACCTGACCTTCTTCATCGGCCCCAACGAGTACGGCTTCGACCGCGGCGTGGAGATCCTGACCATGGCCATCCTGGGCGGCATCAACGGGCTCGCCGGGCCGGTGCTCGGCGGCGTGATCCTGACCGTGCTGCCCGAGGCGCTGCGCGGCTTCGGCGACTTCCGGCTGATCGTCAACGGCGTCATCCTGGTGCTGATCGTTCTCTTCCTGCCCAACGGCATCTGGGACCCGGGGCGGCTGCGGCGCGGCTTCTTCGCGCGCCAGGGAGCGCCGGCATGAGCCCGCCGGGCCGCCCCAAGGGCGAAAACCGGAGTGCGCAGCACGAAGGTGCACCGGTGCACCCGCCGGGCCGCCCCCAGGGCGAAGACCGCAGTGCGCAGCACGAAGGCACCCCAGCAGACGCGCCGCTGCTTTCGCTGCAGGGCGTCTCGCGCCACTTCGGCGGCCTCAAGGTGCTGCAGGACGTGAACCTCGACGTCCCGCAGGGCGGCGTGTTCGGCCTGATCGGTCCCAACGGCGCCGGCAAGACGACCGTCTTCAACCTGACCACCGGCCTGCTGCCGACCACCGGCGGCACGATCCGCTTCCAGGGCCAGGACCTGGCCGGCCTGAAGCCGCACCAGATCACCCAGCGGGGCGTCGCGCGCACCTTCCAGAACATCCGCATCTTCAAGGCGATGTCGCTGCTGGAGAACGTGATGGCGGGCATGCACGCGCAGCTGCGCTACGGGCCGCTCGGCCTGCTGGCGTCCTCGGGCCTGTTCCGCAGCGAGGAGCGCCGCGCCCGCGAGCGCGCGCGCGAGCTGCTGTCGTGGGTCCGGCTCGACCGCAAGGCGCTCGACGCGGCCGACAACCTGTCGTACGGCGACCAGCGCAAGCTGGAGCTGGCGCGGGCGCTGGCCACCGAGCCGCGGCTGCTGCTGCTCGACGAGCCGGTGGCCGGCATGAACGGCAACGAGAAGACCGACCTGATGCACGAGATCCGCAACATCGCGGCGCGCGGCTACACCATCTTCATGATCGAGCACGACATGCGCTTCGTGATGGGGCTGTGCGAGCACATCGCGGTGCTGAACTTCGGGCGCATCATCGCGCGCGGCGGCCCCGAGCAGATCCGCAACGACCCCGAGGTCATCGAGGCCTACCTGGGCCGCGAGGAAGACGAAGCCACCGGCGAGGAGGCCGCCCCATGAGCCGCTGGGCCGCTCCCAAGGCGAATGCCGCAGCGCCGCAGCGCGGAGGCTTCCTCGTGCGCCGCTGGGCCGCTCCCAAGGCGAATGCCGCAGCGCGCCGCGCGGAGGTTTCCTCATGACCACCGCACTGCTGAAGGTCGAGGGCCTGCAGGTCGCCTACGGCCACATCGAGGCCGTCAAGGGCATCGACTTCGAGCTGCCCGAAGGCCGCATCACCACGCTGGTCGGCGCCAACGGTGCGGGCAAGTCGACCACGCTGCTGGCGCTGTCGGGGCTCGTCAGAAAGGCGGCCGGGCGCGTGCTGCTGGCCGGCCAGGACGTCACGGCGCTGTCGCCGCACCGCATCGTCAGCGCTGGCATGGTGCAGGTGGCCGAGGGCCGCGCCACCCTGACCACGCTCACCGTGCGCGAGAACCTCGAACTCGGGGCCTACACGCGGCGCGGGGCCCGGGCGCAGCGCGCCGACGACCTGGAGCGCGTCTTCACGCTGTTCCCGCGGCTCAAGGAGCGCGCCGACGGGCTGGCGGGCAACCTGTCGGGCGGCGAGCAGCAGATGCTGGCGATCGGCCGGGCGCTGATGGCGCGGCCGCGCGTGCTGCTGCTCGACGAGCCCTCGATGGGGCTGGCGCCGATCATCGTGCAGGACATCTTCCGCACGCTGCGCGAGATCAACCAGGCCGGCCTGACGGTCTTCCTGGTCGAGCAGAACGTGCGCCAAGCGCTCAAGATCGCCGACCGCGCCTACGTGCTGGAGACCGGCCGCATCGTCATGAGCGGCACCGGCCGCGAGCTGCTCGGCGACCCGAAGGTGCAGGACGCCTACTTGGGCGGCTGATCGCTACGGCTACGGCTACGGCTGCGGCTGCGGCGCGAGCCGCGCCCGGATCGAGCGCTCGATGCCGGGCGCGTCGAGGCCGACGTCGGCCAGCAGCTTCGCCGGGTCGCCGTGCTCGATGAACCTGTCGGGCAGGCCGAGCTGCAGCAGCGGCCGCAGCACGCCTGCCGCGTTCAGCGCCTCGGCCACCGCGCTGCCGGCGCCGCCCATGACGGCGCCCTCTTCCACCGTCACGATCAACTGCTCGTGCGTGCGCGCCGCCTCCAGCAGCAGCTCGACGTCGAGCGGCTTGGCCCAGCGCATGTTGAGCACCGTGGCGTCGAGCGCCTCGGCGGCGGCCAGCGCCGGGTACAGCAGCGTGCCGAAGGCGAGGATCGCCACGCCGCGGCCCTGGCGGCGCACCTCGCCCCGGCCGAAGGGCAGCGCGTCGAGGGTGGCGAGCGGCGCGACGCCCGCGCCGGCGCCGCGCGGGTAGCGCACCGCCACCGGATGGTCCTGCCGGTAGGCGGTGGTCAGCAGCTGGCGGCACTCGCGCTCGTCGGCCGGGCAGGCGACGCTCACGTTCGGGATGCAGCGCAGGAAGGCGATGTCATAGGCGCCGGCGTGCGTCGCGCCGTCGGCGCCGACCAGCCCGGCACGGTCGAGCGCGAACACCACCGGCAGGTTCTGGATCGCCACGTCGTGGATCAGCTGGTCGTAGGCGCGCTGCAGGAAGGTCGAGTAGATCGCCACCACCGGCTTGAAGCCCTCGCACGCCAGGCCCGCGGCGAAGGTGACGGCGTGCTGCTCGGCGATGCCGACGTCGAAGTAGCGGTCCGGGAAGCGCTGCTCGAACTCCACCAGGCCCGAGCCCTCGCGCATCGCCGGCGTGATGCCGATCAGGCGCCGGTCCTGCGCCGCCATGTCGCACAGCCAGTGGCCGAACACCTGCGTGAAGGTCTGCCGGGGCGCCGTGGCGGGCTTCACCAGCCCCACCTGCGGGTCGAACTTGCCGGGCCCGTGGTAGGCCACCGGGTCGGCCTCGGCGAGCTTGTAGCCGTTGCCCTTCTTCGTGACCACGTGCAGGAACTGCGGGCCTTCGAGCTGCTTCAGGTTTTCCAGCGTCGGGATCAGCGAGTCGAGGTCGTGGCCGTCGATCGGGCCGACGTAGTTGAAGCCGAACTGCTCGAACAGCGTGGCCGGCACCACCATGCCCTTGGCGTGCTGCTCCAGCCGCCGGGCCAGCTCGAACAGCGGCGGCGCGGCGCGCAGCACGTTCTTGCCGACGTGCTTGGCGGCGGCGTAGAACTGCCCGCTCATGAGCTGCGCCAGGTAGCGGTTGAGCGCACCCACCGGCGGGCTGATCGACATGTCGTTGTCGTTCAGGACGACGAGCAGCCTGCAGTCGTGCTGCACGCCGGCGTTGTTGAGCGCCTCGAACGCCATGCCGGCGGTGAGCGCGCCGTCGCCGATGACGGCCACCGTGTGGCGGCCCTCGCCCTTGAGCCGCGCCGCCACGGCCATGCCGAGCGCGGCCGAGATGCTGGTCGACGAATGCGCCGTGCCGAAGGTGTCGTACTCGCTCTCGGCGCGCTGCGGAAAGCCCGACAGCCCGCCCTGCTGGCGCAGCGTGGGCATGCGCTCGCGCCGTCCGGTCAGGATCTTGTGCGGGTAGGTCTGGTGGCCGACGTCCCACACCAGCCGGTCGTAGGGGGTCTCGAACACGTGGTGCAGCGCCACCGTGAGCTCGACCGTGCCGAGGTTGGAGCTCAGGTGGCCGCCGGTGCGCGAGACGTTGTCGAGCACGCAGGCGCGCACCTCGTGCGCGAGCGCCTTGAGCTGGTCGCGGTCGAGCCGGCGCAGCGCCGCGGGGTCTTGGATGGTGGGGAGCAGCGGGGCCATGGGCGCCTGGAGGTTATCGGTCGCGGTGGACGACCGCGTGGGCCAGCGCGGCGAGCGCGGCGGTGTCGGCGAGGCCGCTGCGCGAGAGCGCGCCCAGCGCGTCGGCCAGCAGCTGCTGCGCCTGGGCGCGGGCCGCGTCGAGGCCGAGCAGGGAGACGTAGGTCGGCTTGTCGCTCGCGGCGTCCTTGCCGGCGGTCTTGCCGAGGGTGTGCGAGTCGGCGGTCACGTCGAGGATGTCGTCGACCACCTGGAACGCCAGGCCGAGCGCGGCGCCGTAGTCGGCGAGCGCCGCCCGCACAGCCGGCGCCAGGGGACCGGCACAGGCCGCGCCCATCTCGACGCTGGCGGACAGCAGCGCGCCGGTCTTGAGGCGGTGCATGTGGCGCAGCTCTGCCTCGTCGAGGGTGCGGCCGACGCTCGCCAGGTCGATCGCCTGACCGCCGGCCATGCCCTCGCTGCCGGCCGCGCGCGCCAGCAGGCGGCACAGGCGCGCCTGCACGGCGGGCGAGATGCCGGCATCGTCGTCGGGCGTCAGCAGCTCGAAGGCCAGCGCCTGCAGCGCGTCGCCGGCCAGCAGCGCGTCGGCCTCGCCGAAGCGCACGTGCGTGGTCGGCTTGCCGCGGCGCAGCACGTCGTTGTCCATGCACGGCAGGTCGTCGTGCACCAGGGAATAGGCGTGGATCAGCTCCACGGCGCAGGCGGCGCGCAGGGCCGCCTCGTCGATCGAATCGCGCAGGGCCGCCGGCGCCTGCGGGGCCGTGGCCTCGGCCGCCGCCAGCACCAGCAGCGGCCGCAGGCGCTTGCCACCGCCCTGCACCGCGTAGCGCATCGCCTCGCCCAGCCGGGCGGGCGCCTGCACGCCGACCCAGCGCGACAGCGCGGCCTCGACCGCGGCGAGGCGCGACGCGCTCCAGTCGGCCAGTCGCGCGGCGGTCCAGCCGCCAGGAGCGCCGTGGCGCGCGGCCGGCGCGCTCATTCGGGCGTCCACGCCTTCAGGCTGCCGGCGTCCAGCACCTTGATCTGGTCCTCGACGGCCTGCAGCCGCTCCCGGCAGAAGGCCAGCAGCGCCGCGCCGCGCTGGTAGCTCGCCAGCAGCCGGTCGAGCGGCAGCTGGCCCGATTCCATCGCGGCGACGAGCTGCTCCAGCTCCTGCAGGCCGGCCTCGTAGCTGGCGGGCAGCGGCGCCGCGGAGGCCGGCGCGTCGGCGGGCGCAGAGGAAGGAAGCACGTTGGGCATGCGGCGGTCGTGGAGGAAACCAGTCGTGGAAAAGCGGGCATTTTAAAGGCGCGGCGCCCGGCGCCGTCCCGCCGTGCCGGCGCACGCTTGGCCGGCCGGGCGCGCCGTGGCGGGGCGGCGGGTACAATCGCCGCTCTGCGCGCCGGGGCCGCCACCAGCTTTTCCTTTCAGCGCCTTGCGCTTTTCGCCAACGGCTGCTCGCGTCCTCTTTACTTCCTTCTTCGTTTCCTTTCCTCCCTGTGGGGAGCTTGGTCAGGTCACCCATGTCTGATTTAAGTCTTCAACTGCAGCAGGCCGCCAGCCAACTCCCGGTGTCCGCGTACTTCGACGAGGCGCTCTATGCGCGCGAGATGCAGCAGCTCTTCGCCCGCGGGCCGCGCTACGTCGGCCACCGGCTGGCGGTGCCCGAGCCGGGCGATTTCCACGCCCTGCCGCAGGAGCACCAGGGCCGCGCCCTGATCCACACGCCCAAGGGCGTGGAGCTGATCTCCAACGTGTGCCGGCACCGCCAGGCCGTCATCCTGCAGGGCCGCGGCGCGCTCGATGCGGCCAGCGGCGGCAACATCGTCTGCCCGCTGCACCGCTGGACCTACGCGGCGGCCGACCCCCGCACCACCGGCACGTTGATCGGCGCACCGCACTTCGCGGAGAACCCCTGCCTCGACCTGCACAACTATCCGCTCCAGGAGTGGAACGGCCTGCTGTTCGAGACCCGCCCCGGCGGCGCGGGCCGCAGCGTGGCGGACGACCTGGCGCAGCTCGGCCCGCGCGCCGACCTGGACTTCTCGGGCTACGTGCTCGACCGCGTCGAGCTGCACGAGTGCGACTACAACTGGAAGACCTTCATCGAGGTCTACCTGGAGGACTACCACGTGGGGCCCTTCCACCCGGGCCTGGGCCAGTTCGTCACCTGCGACGACCTGCGCTGGGAGTTCCAGCCGCAGTACTCGGTGCAGACGGTCGGCGTGGCCAACCGGCTCGGCCGCGCGGGCAGCCCGGTCTACCAGAAGTGGCACGAGGAGCTGCTGCGCTACTGCGACGGCGAGGTGCCCAGGCACGGCGCCATCTGGCTGACCTACTACCCCAACGTGATGGTCGAGTGGTATCCGCACGTGCTGACGGTCTCGACGCTGCACCCGGTGGGTCCGCAGAAGACGCTCAACATGGTCGAGTTCTTCTACCCCGAGGAGATCGCCGCCTTCGAGCGCGGCTTCGTCGAGGCCCAGCAGGCCGCCTACATGGAAACCTGCGTCGAGGACGACGAGATCGCGCTGCGCATGGACGCCGGCCGCAAGGCGCTGATGCTGCGCGGCGACGACGAGAGCGGCCCCTACCAGAGCCCGATGGAAGACGGCATGGAGCGCTTCCACGTGTGGTACCGCCAGCGCATGGCGGCGTCCGCTCCGCTATCGATTTGATAGCGCACTGCACAGGCGCGACGGGCGCCGCAGCCATTTTTCCTTCACAACAACGATAACGATGCAGGCCCTCTGGATGGTGCTGGGCGCGTTCATGTTCGCCAGCATGAGCGTGGTGGTGAAGATCGCCTCGGCCTGGTTCTCCAGTGCCGAGCTGGTGTTCTGGCGCGGGCTGATCGGCATCGCGTTCCTGTGGCTTTTGGCGCGCGGGCGGGGCGTGTCGCTCGCCACGCGCTACCCCGGCATGCACGCCTGGCGCAGCCTGATCGGCGTGGCGTCGCTGGGCGCGTGGTTCTACGCCATCGCGCACCTGCCGCTGGCCACCGCGGTCACGCTCAACTACATGAGCAGCGTCTGGATCGCCGCCTTCCTGGTCGGCGGCGCTCTGCTGGCCTGGATGCCGATGCCCGGACGCGACGGCCGCGTGCGGCGCCCGCCGCTGCACGCGCCGCTGATGTTCACGGTGCTGGCGGGCTTTGCCGGCGTGGTGCTGATCCTCAAGCCCTCGGTCGGCGACAACCAGGGCTTCGCCGGGCTGGTCGGCATGCTGTCGGGCATCTCGGCCGCATTCGCCTACATGCAGGTGGTGGCGCTGTCGCGCATCGGTGAGCCGGAGCTGCGCACGGTGTTCTATTTCGCGGTCGGCTCGGCGCTGGCGGGCGGGCTCGCCACGCTGGCCGGCGGCTGGTCGCCGTGGGCCGGGCGCCAGGCCCTGTGGCTGCTGCCCATCGGCCTGCTGGCCGCGCTCGGCCAGCTGTGTATGACGCGCGCCTACGCCACCGCCAAGACGCCCGGCGGCACGCTGGTGGTGGCCAACCTGCAGTACTCGGGCATCGTGTTCGCGGCGATCTACAGCGTGCTGCTGTTCGACGACCGCATCGACGCCGCCGGCTGGGGCGGCATGGCGCTGATCATCGCCAGCGGCATCGCCGCGACCATCCTGCGCCAGCGCGCCGTGCCCAAGGCGCCGGCCGAAGAGCATTAGGCACACCCCCAGGCTTCGCGTACTTCGTGTCGCTTTCGCCCACCCCCTTGCAGGGGCAACACCAGCGGCCCGGTGAAGCCGGTTCCGCGGTGTTCCCCGAAGGGTCGGGCGAATTGGTGGGTCACGCCGCACGGGCTTTCGCCCAGGGCGCAGAAAAGGCAAAGGAGCGAGAATTTGAACGGCTCTGCCCGGCTGCTTTCACGCTCTTCGTCGCGTGCATCATCGATGCCTTCCGTGCCCCAACTTTCTGCCACCATGACCTACACCACGCTGATCTCCGCCCCCCAGCTGCAGGCGCTGCAAGCCAGCGGCGCGCCGCTGATGGTTTTCGACTGCAGCTTCGAGCTGATGCAGCCCGAGGCCGGCGCGGCGCAGTACCGCGCCGCGCACATCCCCGGCGCCGTCTACGCGAACCTCGACACCGACCTGAGCGCCAGGCACGGCATGCCCAGCAGGAGCGGCGGCGTGCTGGTGGCCACCGACTTCGGCGAGCCGGCCTCGGGCGGGCGCCACCCGCTGCCCAGCCGCGAGCGCTTCGCCGCCTGGCTGTGCAGCGTCGGCTTCGCCAACGACATGCAGGCGGTGGTGTACGACCGCAACGGCGCCAACTACTGCGGGCGGCTCTGGTGGATGCTGAAATGGATGGGCCACGACGCGGCCGCCGTGCTCGACGGCGGGCTGCAGGCCTGGCAGGCCGCCGGCGGCGCCGTGACCGGCCGCGAGGAGCCCTCGCGCTTCCAGACCAACTTCGTCGTCGGCGAGCCGCTGGTGCGCCTGGTCGACACGGCGACGGTCGCCGGCCGCCTCGGCAGCCCGGCGCAGACGCTGATCGACGCCCGCGCACCGGCGCGCTTTCGCGGCGAGGTCGAGCCGCTCGACCCCGTGGCGGGCCACATCCCGGGCGCGCGCAATCGGCCCTTTGCCGACAACCTCGGGGCCGACGGCCATTTCAAGCCGGCCGCCCAGCTGCGCGCCGAGTTCGAGGCCCTGCTGGCCGGCCGCGACCCGGCGACGGTGGTGCACCAGTGCGGCAGCGGCGTCAGCGCACTGCCGAACCTGCTGGCCATGCAGGTCGCCGGCCTCGGGCCGGGCGCGCTCTATGCCGGCAGCTGGAGCGAGTGGTGCAGCGATCCGGCGCGGCCGGTCGAGCGCGGCTGAGGCAGCACCACGGCCGCACGCGCCGGCGCCTGCAGGCCGGCCACCCTCCTTGCCGCGCCCGGGGTGCCATCGCCAGCGTTTCGCCTGCGACCACGCCCAGCAGTTGCAGGTTGTTCAGCGTGGCCGAGGAGTTGCCGTCGTACACCTTGCCAGCGGCTGTGCCGGATCGGGATAACGCGCCGCCTGGACGCGCAGGAAGTCGAGAAACCCCATTGCGACATCACTCGGCCCAGGCGGCGGCACGCTCTTTGCCTACTAATCTTTGCCTACTAAGATGGACACTCCGGCGGCCACGGGGGCGGCTGGCGAACCAGGGAGCCATCCATGAGCGGCCACGTCTACAAACTGATCGAGATCACCGGCACGTCGACCACCGGCAGCGACGACGCGGTGCAGCGCGCCATCGCCAAGGCGAGCGAATCGGTGCGCAACATCCAGTGGTTCGAGGTGACGGAAACGCGCGGGTACGTGCGCGACGACAAGGTCGCGCACTGGCAGGTGACGCTGAAGATCGGCTTCACGCTGGACTGAGGCACACCCCAGGCTTGCCCACTTCGTGTGGCCGCCCACCCCCTTGCAGGGGGCAACACCTTGCGGCCCGGCAAAGCCGGTTCCGCGGTGTTTCACGCAAGGGCGCGAGGCGGATCAGCGGGCGGCGCGCGACGGCTCCGCCGTGACCGGCGCGTGGTCGTGCCCATGGTCGCGCCCAGCCCCGCCGTGCGCGAACCGGCTCACCAGCGTCACCAGCACGATGCCCAGCGCCAGCCACAGGATCTGCGCGGCGGTCTGGCGCGCCGTCAGGCGGCGCTGCAGCTGCGGAATCAGGTCGGCCAGCGCCACGTAGACGAAGCTGCTGGACGCCAGCACCAGGAAGTACGGCAGCCAGGCGTGCAGCCGCTCGACCAGCCACCAGCCGACGAGGCCGCCCAGCGCCGTCATGGTGCCGGCCAGCGACACCTTGACCAGCGCCGCGCGCGAGTCCGGCGAGCTTTGCCGCAGCACCACCAGGTCGCCGATGTGGTGCGGCACCTCGTGCGCCAGCACCGCGATCGCCGCCACCAGACCCAGGCGCAGATCCGCGACGAAGGCCGACGCGATCAGGATGCCGTCGCCGAAGCAGTGCACGCTGTCGCCCGTCAGCACGGTCCAGCCGCCGGCGCGGGGGGCATGGGCATGGGCATGACTGTGGGCGTGATGGGCATGGGCGTGCCCGTGCGAAGGGCTTTCCGGCGCGCGCTCGGGCCCGTGGCCGTGCTCGTGGCCGTGGTGCCACAGCTCCGCCTTGTCGAGCAGAAAGAAGCACACCAGCCCGAACAGCAGCACCGCGAACAGCACGGCCGGCTCGACGCCGCCCTCGAACGCCTCGGGCAGCAGGTGCATGAACGCGGTGGCGAGCAGCGCGCCCGCCGCCAGGCTCAGCAGGTGCTGCGGGTCGACGCTGCCCGCAGCGCCCTTGCGCACCCCGATGCGCAGCAGCAGCGCGGCCAGCCAGACGCTGCCGATGCCGGCGACCAGGGTGGCGGCGATGATTGCTATCAGATCCATAGCTGAAGATGCAGATGTGACGAGCGCTGGCGGTCTTTTTTATTCATGAAATCAAATCCGCCCCGCGGGACGGCTTTCACAGCAGACGGCGGGCGATGTGCGTCACCTCAGGCGATTCCATGGCCCTCGGACCCCGCCAGCCGGGCGCGGCGGCGGCGGATGCCGGCGATGGATGCGTGCACGCCGAAGGTTTCCTGCGCCGGCGGCGCTCAGTGCGCCTGGTCCCAGTTCGGCCCGAAGCCGATCTCGGCCAAGAGCGGCACCTTGAGCTCGGCCACGCCGGCCATGATGCGCGGCACCTCGGTGCGCACCCACTCGACCTCGGCCTCGGGCACCTCGAACACCAGCTCGTCGTGCACCTGCATGATCATCTTCGTCGCGCGCCCCTCAACGTCGAGCACGCGCTGCACCTCGACCATGGCGAGCTTGATCAGGTCGGCCGCGGTGCCCTGCATCGGCGCGTTGATGGCCGCGCGCTCGGCGGCGCTGCGGCGGGGGCCATTGGGCGAGTTGATCTCGGGCAGGTACAGGCGCCGGCCGAACACGGTCTCGACGTAGCCCCTGGACTTGGCCGCGAGGCGCGTCTCGTCCATGTACTGCTTCACGCCCGGGTAGCGCGCGAAATAGCGGTCGATGTAGGAGGCCGCGGCCTTGGGCTCGATGCCCAGGTTCTTCGCCAAGCCGAAGCTGCTCATGCCGTAGATCAGCCCGAAGTTGATGACCTTGGCGTAGCGCCGCTGCTCGCTCGTGACCTGCTCGGGTGCGCCGCCGAACACCTCGGCGGCGGTGGCGCGGTGCACGTCCAGCCCCTCGGTGAAGGCGCGCAGCAGCGATGGGTCGCCGCTGATGTGCGCCATGATGCGCAGCTCGATCTGCGAGTAGTCGGCGCTCGCGATCACGCTGCCCGCGGGCGCGACGAAGGCCTCGCGCACGCGCCGGCCCTCGGGCGTCTTGACCGGGATGTTCTGCAGGTTCGGGTCGTTGCTGGAGAGCCGCCCCGTCACCGCCACCGCCTGCGCGTAGTGCGTGTGCACGCGGCCGCTGCGCGGGTTGGCGAGCTGGCCCAGCTTGTCGGTGTAGGTGCCCTTCAGCTTCGACAGGCCGCGGTGCTCCAGGATGGTGGCCGGCAGCGGAAAGTCCTCGGCCAGCCGGGCCAGCACCTCCTCGTCGGTGCTCGGCGCGCCGCTGGGCGTCTTCTTGACCACCGGCAGGCCCAGCTTGTTGAAGAAGATGTCGCCGATCTGCTTGGGGCTGCCCAGGTTGAAGGGCTGGCCGGCCAACTCGTAGGCCTGCTGCTCCAGCGCGACGATGCGCTTGCCCAGCTCGTGGCTCTGCGCGGCGAGCGTCGGCGCGTCGATCAGCACGCCGTTGCGCTCGATGCGAAAGAGCGCCTCGCTGCTGGCCATCTCCAGCGCGTAGACGAAGCGCAGCTTCTCGTCGGCCTCCAGCCGGGGCCACAGCGCGCGGTGCACGTCGAGCGTCTGGTCCGAGTCCTCGCACGAGTACTCGGCGGCTTTCGCGACATCGACCTGGCTGAACGGGATCTGGCCGGCGCCCTTGCCGCACAGGTCCTCGTAGTCGATGCCGCTGCGCCCCAGGTGGCGCTCGGCCAGGCTCGCCAGGCCGTGCGGCTTGTTCACCTCGAGCACGTAGCTCTGCAGCATGGTGTCGTGGGCGTAGCCTTGGACCTCGATGCCGTGGTTGGCGAACACGTGGCGGTCGTACTTGATGTGCTGGCCGAGTTTTTTCTTGTCCGGGTTTTCCAGCCAGGGCTTGAGCTTGGCCAGCACCTCGTCGCGCGGCAGCTGGGCCGGCGCGCCCGGGTAGTCGTGCGCCAGCGGGACGTAGGCGGCCTCGCCCGGCGTCACGCTGAAGCTCACGCCGACGATCTCGGCGCGCATCTCGTCGAGCGAGGTGGTCTCGGTATCGACCGCCGCCAGCTCGGCCGCGTCGATCTTCGCGAGCCAGGCGTCGAGCGATTCCCAGCTCAGGATCGTGTCGTAGGCCAGGTTGGTCGCCTGCGAGGCGGCCGCGAAGCCCGGGTCGTCGAACAGGCCGGTGCCGCCCTCGGGGCCCTTGCGCTTCCTGTTCTCCTCGATCAGCTCGGGCGGCACGGCGTGCGCCTCCAGCGTCTTGGCCAGGCTCTTGAAGCCGTATTGCTCGTAGAAGGCCCTGAGGGCCTCGGTCTGCTGCTCGCCGATGGCGATGGCGTCGAGCGCCGGCAGGCCCGGCACGTGGCCGTCCAGGTCGCAGTCGGTGCGGATGGTGACCAGCCGCCGCCCCTGCGGCAGCCAGTCGAGCGCGGCGCGCAGGTTCTGGCCGGCCTGGCCCTTGATCTCGCCGGCGTGCTCGATCAGCGCGTCGAGCGAGCCGTATTCGAGCAGCCACTTGGCCGCCGTCTTGGGGCCGACCTTGTCCACCCCCGGCACGTTGTCGACCGCGTCGCCCACCAGCGTCTGGTAGTCCACCATCAGGTTCGGCGGCACGCCGAACTCGGCCGTGACGCCGGCCACGTCGCGTTTCTTGCCGTTCATGGTGTCGATGATGGTGACGTGCTCGTCCACCAGCTGGCTCAGGTCCTTGTCGCCGCTGGAGACGATCACCTCGACGCCCTGCGCTGCGGCGGTCCTGGCGAGGGTGCCGATCACGTCGTCGGCCTCCACGTCGGGCACGCACAGCACCTTCCAGCCCAGCAGCCGCACCACCTCGTGGATCGGCTCGACCTGGCTGCGCAGGTCGTCGGGCATCGGCGTGCGGTGCGCCTTGTAGTCGGCGTACCAGTCATCGCGGAAGGTCCGGCCGGGCGCATCGAAGATGCAGGCGGCGTAGTCGGCGCGCACCTCACGGCGCAGCGACTGCAGCATGCTGACCATGCCGCGGATGGCGCCGGTCGCCGGGCTCGCCATGTCGCCCGGCACCGCGCGCAGGTCGGGCATGGCGTGGAAGGCGCGGTACAGGTAGCTCGATCCGTCCACCAGCAGCAGGGTTTTCTTGTCGGTCATCGGGGCATTTTGCCGTGCGCAGGCGGCGCCCGGCCCACGCCTTCGAAGGACGCGCGACAGCGGCCCCGGCCGACACCCGAAGCGCACGCGACGCCTACAATTCCCCCATGTCGCCCCTCCTCCTTTCGCGCGCGCGCACCGGCCTGCTGGCCCTGTGCTGCGCTGCCCCGCTGATCCTGGCCCAGGCACAGGTCGCGCCGTCCTCGTCGCCGGCGGTGCCCGGGCCGCCACAGGACGCGGGGCAGCAGGCGGATGCACGGCACAACCAAAAGATCGAGCACATCCACACCGAGGACGCGGGCTCGTCGGTCGACGAGGTGCGCTACGGCGGCCAGACGCAAAGCATCTCGGTGCAGCCCAAGGCCAACGTGCCGTCCTACCAGGTGATGCCCGGCCCCGGCCCGCGCACCCTGCAGGACACCGAGGCCGGCAGCAGCGGCACCGGCCCGCGGGTCTGGAACGTGCTGAAGTTCTGACAAGACATGGCGGCGATTCCGTTGAAAGTCCCCGGCCCTTTCCTGTGCATGTCTCGGGCCCGCACCGCCCGCCCGCCGCGGCTCGCCCGCCCCGTTGCCGCGGCGCGGCCCGGCGGTCGCTGACCGATGGCGGTCTTCACCGAAGTCGGCCTCGACGAGGCCGGCGCCCTGATGCAGCGCCTCGGCCTGGGCGCGCTGCATGCGCTGCGCGGCATCGAGGGCGGCATCGAGAACACCAACTACTTCGCCAGCACCGACGCCGGCGAATTCGTGCTGACGCTGTTCGAGCGCCTGCGCGCCGACCAGCTGCCCTACTATCTCGGCCTGATGAAGCACCTGGCGATGCGCGGCCTGCCGGTGCCCGAGCCGGTGGCCGCGGCGTCGGCCACCGGCGCGCCGGCCGACGCCGCCCGCCTGCTGCACCATGTCGCCGGCAAGCCGGCCGCCGTGGTGCAGCGCCTGCCGGGCCGCAGCGAGCTGGCGCCGACGCCGGCGCACTGCACGCAGGTCGGCGCGACCTTGGCGCGCATGCACCTGGCGGCACGCGACTACGGCCGCGACCAGCCCAACCTGCGCGGCCTCGCCTGGTGGAACGAGACGGCGCCGCTGGTGCTGCCGCATCTCGACGCCGCTCAGGCCGCGCTGCTGCGCGGCGAGCTGGCGCTGCAGAACCGCCTGGCGCAAACGCCCGCCTACGCCGCCCTGCCGCGCGGGCCGGTGCACGCCGACCTGTTCCGCGACAACGTCATGTTCGCCACGGACGGCGACGCGTCGGGCCCACCGCGCCTCACCGGCCTGTTCGACTTCTACTTCGCCGGTACCGACAGCTGGCTGTTCGACCTGGCGGTCTGCCTCAACGACTGGGCGATCGACCTGCCAAGCGGCGCGCACGACGCGCCGCGCGCCGCCGCCCTGCTCGCGGCCTACCAGGCAGTGCGCCCGCTGACGGAAGCCGAGCGCGAGCTGCTGCCCGCGCTGCTGCGCGCCGCGGCGCTGCGCTTCTGGATCTCGCGTCTGTGGGATTTTTACCTGCCGCGCGAGGCCAGCCTGCTCAAGCCGCACGACCCGGCGCACTTCGAGCGCGTGCTGCGCGAGCGCGCCCGCGCGCCCCTGGCAGCGCCTTCCTGGCCGCCCGCGGCCGCTCCCCAGCAGCAGCCGGCCGCGACGGCGGCCCCGACGGCATGAAGCTCAACCTGGTGCCCGCGCGGGCTGGCGTCGCCTGGGCGCAGCAGGGGGTGCGGACTTTCATCCGGCAGCCGATGCTGTTCTTCTCGCTGTTCATGCTGTTCATGACGGCGGCGGCCTTCGTCTCGCTGCTGCCGGTCGTCGGCGGCACCCTGGGGCTGATGGTGATCCCGGCCATGACGCTGGCGCTGATGGTGGCGACCGAGCAGGTCAGCTCGGCGCACTTGGCGCGCGACAAGGCGGCGACGCCGCTGGTGTTCGTCGCGGCGCTGGGGGCGGTGCGCCAGCGCGCGCAGCCGCTGGCGCTGCTGGGCCTGCTGTTCGCCCTGGCCGTGTTCGCCGCCATGTCGCTCGCCTCGCTGTTCGACGGCGGCCAGCTGCAGCGCGCCTTCCGGCCCGACGGCACGCCCGACCTGGAGGTAATGCAGAGCGCGTCGTTCCAGACGGCGATCTGGCTGCGCCTGGCGTTCTACGCGCCGGTCTCGCTGCTGTTCTGGCACGCGCCGGCGCTGGTGCACTGGCATGGCGTGCCGCTGGCCAAGAGCCTGTTCTTCAGCTGGGTCGCGTGCTTTCGCAACGTCGGCGCGCTGGCGCTGTTCGGGCTGACCTGGCTGGGCGTCTCGCTGGTCGCCAGCCTGCTGCTCGGCTTCATCGCCACGCTGCTGCGGCTGGTCGGCGGCGGCTTCGGCGCGGCGGCCATCGTCGGCGGCTCGCTCGCGCTGACGGCGATGTTCTTCTGCACCAACTGGTTCATCTTCCGCGACAGCTTCCGGGCCAGCTGAGCGGCGGCCGTCCCCCAGCCGGGAAGCGGGTGCGGCGCGGCGCAGCGTGGCCTTGCACGGGGCCGCGGCCTGCCCTGCCTCGACCTGCGCTGGCAGCGCGCTCAGATCGGCGTCAGCTTGGCCACGCTGAGCGCCAGCCACTTGACGCCGTGGCGCGGAAAATTGATCTGCGCCCGCGCGTCGTCGCCACTGCCTTCGAGCGCCTGCACCTTGCCTTCGCCGAACTTGGCGTGAAACACCTGCTGGCCGACGCGCAGGCCGTGGGCCGGCGCCTCCTTCTGCGGCGGCAGCGCGCCGCCTCCGGCGCCCGGGGAAAACGAGCCGAAACCGCCGCCAGCGCCCACTGCACCTGGCCTGCCAGCTATCGAATTCATAGCAAACCGCCCAAAGCCCGCCTGCTTCGGCGTCAGCCATTTCAGCGCGTGCTCGGGCAGCTCGTCGAAGAAGCGGCTCTTCAGGTTGTAGCGTGTCTGCCCGTGCAGCATGCGGGTCTGCGAATGGCTGAGGTAGAGGCGCTGGCGCGCGCGCGTGATGGCGACATACATCAGCCGGCGCTCCTCTTCGAGTGCGGCGCGGTCGCCCATCGAGTTCTCGTGCGGGAACAGGCCGTCTTCCATGCCGGTGATGAAGACGCAGTCGAACTCCAGCCCCTTGGCCGCGTGCACCGTCATGAGCTGCACGGCGTCCTGCCCGGCCTGCGCCTGGTTGTCGCCCGATTCAAGCGCGGCATGCGTCAGGAACGCCGCCAGCGGGCTGAGCGTCTCGCCGGTCTCGGCGTCGGGCGCCAGGCCCGGCAGCGGCTCGTCGAGCAGCGGGCGGCCGGGATCGATGCCCTGGCTGGCCGCGCTCTGGCGCAGTGCGTCGCGCTGCGACGCCTCGCCGCGCAGCTCATCGACCGGCAGCGCCACCGCGTCGCGCCCGAAGCCCTCCTGCGTGACGAAGCTCTCGGCGGCGTTGACCAGCTCCTGCAGGTTCTCGACGCGGTCGGCGCCTTCGCGCTCGGCCTGGTAGTGCTCGACCAGGCCGCTGTGGCGCAGCACCAGCTCGACGATCTCGCGCAGCGAGGCATTCTGCGTCTGCTCGCGCAGCACGTCGATCTTGGCGACGAAGGCCGACAGGTTGATGCCGGCCCGGCCGCCGAGAGCGCCCACCGCGTCGTGCAGCGACTGCCCGCGCGCGCGCGCCGCGTCCTGCAGCTGCTCGATGGTGCGCGCGCCGATGCCGCGCGGCGGAAAGTTCACCACCCGCAGGAAGCTGGTGTCGTCCTGCGGGTTCTCCAAAAGGCGCAGGTACGCCAGCGCATGCTTGATCTCGGCGCGCTCGAAGAAGCGCAGCCCCCCGTACACGCGGTACGGCACCGCCGCGTTGAACAGCGCCGTCTCGATCACCCGGCTCTGCGCGTTGCTGCGGTAGAGCACGGCGATTTCCTTGCGCTCGGTGCCGTCGCGCACCAGCTGGCGCATCTCGTCGACCATCCACTGCGCCTCGGCGAAGTCGCTGGTCGCCTCGTACACGCGCACCGGCTCGCCCGGGCCCTGCTCGGTGCGCAGGTTCTTGCCCAGGCGCTGGCTGTTGTGGCCGATCAGCTCGTTGGCCGAGTCCAGGATGTTGCTGAAGCTGCGGTAGTTCTGCTCCAGCTTGATCTGGTGGCGCACATCGAACTCGCGCACGAAGTCGGCCATGTTGCCCACCCGCGCGCCGCGGAAGGCGTAGATGCTCTGGTCGTCGTCGCCCACGGCGATCACGCTGTTGTGCGGGCCCGGCACGAAGCGCTCGCCGACGGTGTTGCCCGAGAGCATCTTGATCCAGGCGTACTGCAGCCGGTTGGTGTCCTGGAACTCGTCGATCAGGATGTGGCGGAAGCGCCGCTGGTAGTGCTCGCGCACCGCGTCGTTGTCGCGCAGGAGTTCGTAGCTGCGCAGCATCAGCTCGCCGAAATCGACCACGCCCTCGCGCTGGCACTGCGCCTCGTAGAGCTGGTAGAGCTCGACCTTCTTGCGGTCGTCCTCGCTGCGCACCTCGATGTCGCGCGGGCGCTGGCCCTCCTCCTTG
Source organism: uncultured beta proteobacterium (assembly GCA_963847265.1). GTDB lineage: Bacteria > Pseudomonadota > Gammaproteobacteria > Burkholderiales > Burkholderiaceae_C > Variovorax. Next base: position 349,492 of record CAWJZE010000001.1, read on the forward strand.
GCGCCCGAGATGAACCACTGCGTCTGCTTGGCCGGAAAGCGCTCGTCGTCGACGTTGAACTGCCGCATCAGCCGCTTGATGGCCGAGAGCTGGTCCTGCGTGTCGAGGATCTGGAAGGTCGAAGGCAGGCCGGCGAGCTTCCAGTGCGAGCGCAAAAGGCGGTTGCACAGGCCGTGGAAGGTGCCGATCCACATGCCGCGCACGTTGACCGGCAGCATCGCCGACAGGCGCGTCATCATCTCCCGGGCGGCCTTGTTGGTGAAGGTGACGGCCAGCACGCCGCCGGGCGAGACCTGCCCGGTCTGCAGCAGCCAGGCGATGCGGGTGGTCAGCACGCGCGTCTTGCCCGAGCCGGCGCCCGCCAGGATCAGCGCGTTGCCCTCCGGCAGCGTGACGGCGGCGAGCTGCTCGGGGTTCAGGTGCTGCAGCAGCGGCGGCAAGGCGGCCAGGGCCGTGGGATCGGTGGAGGACATCGCCCCATTTTAGAAAGCCGTCCGCCGGCGGGTTATTTGCACCGGGATGGTGCGGTGGCGCCGCGGTCGCGTAAAATCAGTCACCGGGCCCAAGTTTCTTGCGCCCGGTTTTTTGTGCCCGCCCCGTCTTGCCGGGGCGGCGCGGAAGCCGGCCGGACCAAGCGCTCATTCGTTCCTCAACGACCTTCCGATGGAGCCGGGTTCATGCAAATCTTCGATTACGACAACATCCTTTTGCTGCCGCGCAAGTGCCGCGTGGAGAGCCGCTCCGAGTGCGACGCCAGCGTCGAGCTCGGCGGCCGGCGCTTCCGCCTGCCGGTGGTGCCGGCCAACATGAAAACCGTGGTGGACGAGCCGATCTGCCTGTGGCTGGCGCAGAACGGTTATTTCTACGTGATGCACCGCTTCGACCTCGACAACGTCGCCTTCGTCGAGCGCATGCGCGCGCAGGGCGTGTTCGCCTCGATCTCGCTGGGCGTGAAGAAGCCCGACTACGACACGGTCGACCGGCTCGTCGCCAAGGGCTTGGCGCCCGACTACATCACCATCGACATCGCCCACGGCCACGCCGACAGCGTGAAGAACATGATCGGCTACTTGAAGCAGAAGCTGCCGACCTCGTTCGTGATCGCCGGCAACGTCGGCACGCCCGAGGCCGTGATCGATCTGGAGAACTGGGGCGCCGACGCCACCAAGGTCGGCATCGGCCCGGGCAAGGTCTGCATCACCAAGCTCAAGACCGGCTTCGGCACGGGCGGCTGGCAGCTCTCGGCGCTCAAGTGGTGCGCCCGCGTGGCGACCAAGCCGATCATTGCCGACGGCGGCATCCGTGACCACGGCGACATCGCCAAGAGCGTGCGCTTCGGCGCCTCGATGGTGATGATCGGCTCGCTGTTCGCGGGCCACGAGGAGTCGCCCGGCCAGACGGTCGAGGTCGACGGCGCCCTGTACAAGGAGTATTACGGCTCGGCCAGCGACTTCAACAAGGGCGAGTACAAGCACGTCGAGGGCAAGCGCATCCTGGAGCCGATCAAGGGCCGGCTCGCCGACACGTTGGTCGAGATGGAGCAGGACGTGCAAAGCTCGATCAGCTACGCGGGCGGCCGCAAGCTGATGGACATCCGCAAGGTCAACTATGTCACGCTGGGCGGCGACAACGCGGGCGAGCATCTGCTGATGTGATTCGTGCGGCCGTCGTGCCGTTGCGCCGTCTGGGCCCCTTCCGGGGTCCGGGCCAGCAGGGACGCGTTTTGCCGGCTAGAATCACGCCTGCATTTGGGGGGGTAGCTCAGCTGGGAGAGCGCCGCGTTCGCAATGCGGAGGTCGGGAGTTCGATCCTCCTCCTCTCCACCAAACATCGAAAAAGCCCCTGCCGCCCGGCCGGGGCTTTTTCCTTCCCGGGGCCGCGCCCAGAAGAATGGATGCCCGGGACCAAGCAAGCATTGGAGCCCGTGCACGGCCCCGCAGCGAACATCCCTGGAGGTTGAAGCGTATGACCTGGACCGATTTCAAGCGCGAGTATCTGGTGCGCTTCTGGTCGCCGGTGCCGGCCGTGATCGCCGCGGGCGTGCTGTCGGCCTACTACTTCGGCCTGACCGGGACCTTCTGGGCGGTCACCGGCGAATTCACCCGCTGGGGCGGCCACCTGCTGCAGTTCATGGGCTTTCAGCCGCAGACCTGGGGTTACTTCAAGCTGATCGGGCTCGAAGGCACGCCGCTCGACCGCATCGACGGCGTGATGATCCTCGGCATGTTCGCCGGCTGCCTGTCGGCGGCGCTGTGGGCCAACAACGTCAAGCTGCGCTTGCCGCAGCACCGCATCCGCATCGTGCAGGCGGTGGCCGGCGGCATCATCGCGGGCTTCGGCGCGCGGCTGGCCATGGGGTGCAACCTGGCCGCGTTCTTCACCGGCATTCCGCAGTTTTCATTGCACGCCTGGTTCTTCGCGCTGGCGACGGCGGCAGGGTCGTGGCTCGGCGCTCGCTTCACGATGCTGCCGATGTTCCGCATTCCGGTGAAGCTGCAGCGGGTCTCCGCCGCGCGGCCGCTCACGCAGGACGCAGGCCAGGCCGCGCGGCGCTTTCGCCTCGGGATGATCGTGTTCGCGGCGTTCGCGCTGTGGGCGCTGGCGCGGATGTTCGCAGCGCCCAAGCTGGGCATCGCCGCCCTGTTCGGCCTGGCATTCGGGCTGATCATCGAGCGCGCGCAGGTCTGCTTCACCTCCGCCTTCCGCGACCTGTGGCTCACCGGCCGCACGCAGATGGCCAAGGCCATCCTCATCGGCATGGCGGCGAGCACCATCGGCGTCTACAGCTACGTCCAGCTGGGCGTGCCGCCGAAGATCCTGTGGGCCGGGCCCAATGCCGTGATCGGCGGCGTGCTGTTCGGCTTCGGGATCGTGCTGGCCGGCGGCTGCGAGACCGGCTGGATGTACCGTGCCGTCGAGGGCCAGGTGCACTACTGGTGGGTCGGGCTGGGCAACATCGTCGGGGCCACCCTGCTGGCGGCCTGGTGGGACGGTCTGGCGCCGGCGCTCGCGACGAACTACGAGAAAGTCAACCTGCTGGCGGCACTCGGTCCGCAGGGCGGCCTGCTCGCGACCTACGCGATGCTGGCGCTCGCCATGCTGGCGGTGCTGTGGTGGGAGCGGCGCTTCTTCGCCACCCGGTCGCGCCACGAAGCCCTGCTGCGGGAGATGGCATGAAGAAACCGACCTACACGCCGAACTACCGCCTCGACATGATGGGCGAGCCCTGCCCCTACCCGGCCGTCGCCACGCTGGAGGCGATGCCGCAGCTGTCGCCGGGCGAGATCCTGGAGGTGGTGAGCGACTGCCCGCAGTCGATCAACAACATCCCCCTCGACGCACGCAATCACGGCTACGAGGTGCTGGAAATCCAGCAGGACGGCCCGACCATCCGCTACCTCATCCGGCGCTGAGCGGCCACATGCACGCGCACGGCCGCCGGGTCGCGGCGATGCTGGCGAATCCGGCGCGCTGCTGGCGCAGAGCTCAAAACCCATTCGAGAATGCCTTATAATCTTGGACTGATCTGATTGCTGCCAAGCGATCGGTTGTGGGGCTCTTAGCTCAGTTGGTAGAGCAGCGGACTCTTAATCCGTAGGTCGAGTGTTCGAGTCACTCAGGGCCCACCACAAATCAATCAAGAACGTTCAAGCACCGTGAGTGCTTGATTCAAAGGGCCTTCCTTGCGGAGGCCTTTTCTTTTTTGTGCCTCGCCGCGGCCTCGGAACGCACTTTGATAGCGCAACTCGGCGAGGTCGGCCCTTGAATTCCCCCTGTGCCACCTTCCGGCTGTGTCACTTTTGTGCCGGTCCTGAGTCTTCAACCGCAACCGGAGTGGTGGCACAGTGGGCGGAAAGAGGTGCTGTCATGAAACTGCTTGCTTGCTTCCGCACGGTCCTGTGGAGCTTTTTAGGAATCCGGCGCAGCGCCGCTGCCGTCGAGGGCATCGCGAAGGTGGAGCCGCCCGGCCTGCCGGGCGCGGCCACCGTGGTTTTTGCCATCTTCGGCCTCACGCTGTCTGGGCTTGCGAACTTGGCCGTGAGCACGCTGAAGTGACGAACCGAACTCGCCGCATCGCCGCGGCCCTGCTCGCCCTTGCGGTCATGCAGGCGCCATGGGCGCAAACGGGGCCTGCGCGGGCTGGCGAGCCTGCAGTGCAGAACACCATGGCGCAGCGGATGCAGGCCTGTGTGGTCTGCCACGGCAAGGAGGGCCGCGCGACGAACCAGGGGTACTTTCCCCGTATCGCCGGCAAGCCCGCGGGGTATCTGTACAACCAGCTCCAGAACTTCAGGTCGGGGCTGCGCAAGTACGATGCGATGAATCACCTCGTGCAGTACATGTCCGACGACTACCTGCGGGACATCGCGAGGTATTTCTCCGAGCTGGACCTGCCCTATCCCCCGGCGCAGGAGCCGTCATTGACCCCGTCCGAGCAACGCATTGCCGAGAACCTGGTGTTCAGGGGCGCCCCGGAGCGCGGCGTCCCCGCCTGCGTGTCCTGCCACGGGCAGCAGATGGCCGGGATGCTGCCGGCAATGCCGGGCCTGCTGACGCTCCCGTCCGACTATCTGGTGGCGCAGCTGGGCGCGTGGAGGACGGGCCAGCGCCAAGCGAAGGCACCCGACTGCATGGCGCAAGTCGCGCAACGACTGGCGCCCGACGAAGTCTCGGTGGTTGCCAGGTGGCTCTCCGCGCAAACGCTGCCAGCGGGCACGAAGCCGGCGCCGGCATCCGAGCAGCCCCTTCCGGAGCGCTGTGGGAGCAGCGAGCCATGACCGCAGCCTCCACTGCACCGCGTATCCGCTGGAAGCGCCAAGTCCTGTATGCCGCAGCGCTCCTCCTGCTCCTTGCAGGGTGGGTCGCCTGGCTGAACGTCCGGGGCGAGGCTCCGCTGGACACGGGCGCACCGGCTGCTGCAGCCGCCAGCCCCGCAGTCATCGAGCGCGGCGCCTACCTCGCCCGCGCCGGCAACTGCAGAGGCTGCCACAGTTCGGCGGGCGGCGCCGAGTTCGCGGGCGGCCGCGGCGTGGAGACGCCTTTCGGGACCGTGTTCGCACCGAACATCACCCCGGACACCAAGACAGGCATCGGCACCTGGTCCGCTGCGGAATTCTGGCGGGCGCTGCATCACGGCCGCTCCAAGAACGGGCGCCTGCTGTATCCGGCATTCCCTTACCCGAGCTACACGAACATGACCCGGGAAGATTCGGACGCGCTCTACGCCTATCTGCGGTCCGTCAAACCCGTCGAGCAGGCCAACAACGCCCACGACCTGCCCTTTCCCTACAACACGCAGCTGGCCCTGGCAGTCTGGCGCGCCCTGTACTTCTCGCCCGGCGGCTTCGAGGCGGAAGCCCGGAAAAGCGCCGAATGGAACCGGGGCAAATACCTCGTTGACGCCCTTGCGCACTGCGCCGCCTGCCACTCCAGCCGCAACTTCCTCGGGGCTACCAGCGTCAACGCGGAGTTCGCCGGCGGCCTGATGCCGGACGAGGCGTGGTATGCGCCCTCTCTCGCGAGCCCCAGGGAAGCGGGCCTGCAGGGCTGGACCCGCGAAGAGGCCGTGAAGCTGCTGAAGGACGGCGTGTCGACGCACGCCGCCGTTTCCGGGCCCATGGCCGACGTGGTCTACAGCAGCACGCAGTACCTGAGCACACAGGACCTCGGCGCCATGGCCGACTATCTGGCCAGCATCCCCGTTCGAGAGCCTGCGCGGAAAGAAGCCGCCCGTGCGGCGACAGAGGTGCTCGCGCGTGGTGGCAAGGTCTACGAACAGCAGTGCGCCTCCTGCCATGGCGACCAGGGACAAGGCGCGCCGTCCATCTACCCGGCCTTGGCCGGCAACCGTGCCGTCTTGCTGGACTCCCCGAACAACCTGGTGCAAATCATCCGCAAGGGCGGCTTCGCCCCGAGCACCGCTGGCAACCCGCAACCTTTGGGAATGCCGCCCTTCGGCCAGGTTCTGAGCAGCGACGACATTGCTGCAGTAACGACGTACGTGCGCCAATCCTGGGGCAATTCCGCTCCGGTGGTCTCGGCCTTCGACGTTCGCCGGGTCAGGTGACGTCAGGAAGACGGAAGAGTGCCAAAGAGCACTGGGCTGCCTGCAGTGGTCGCCAATGCCGCTCCCTGCGGCGAGCCGCTGTCATGAGCCGCCCGCCTGGTCGACACGTTCCTCATTGGTCGTGCTTCGAGTTCCCTTGAGGTGCAGTTCGACCTCGCTCGCCAGGTCGCCGACTGCGGCAACGGCATCGATCACCTGGCTGTCAGTGACGTTCAGCTTCTTGGCCCACTCGCTCACGGAAGCGCTGGAGTGGACATCGATCCGGTCGGGACCGATGCCTGTGGAAGACGGTTGTTGGTCGGACATGTCGGCTCCTGGAAAAACTTGACGTTATCTCGTCTTTCCTGCGCATCTTGTAGGCGCGCCACGCGTGCCAAGGCACATCTGGAGCACTTGAGTTTGATGGGTGTCCCTGAAGCCGTGTCGCGCTTCAGGCCTTCGAAGCGGTGGACCTCCTGGACGCCCTCGGCGTCCCCGGTACTCTGCCGATGACCTTCAGTGCAGCGAGGCTCCTACAGCCGGACCGACCGATGGCCTGACCGGACGCAGGAATGCAGCGGGTACAACAGGCAGGTTTTCGCAAGCCCGAATCTCGCGCGACCCGCGCCAACCTGAAAAATCATCTTCCGATGCCGCCTCCCTCGCCTTCCAATCCCACCGTCTTGCATCTCGCGCTCCAGGGTGGGGGTGCCCATGGCGCGTTCACCTGGGGCGTGCTCGACTGCCTGCTCGACCAGCCGGACATCGAGATCGGCCACGTCAGCGGGACGAGCGCCGGTGCACTCAACGGCGCAGCCCTCGTGACGGGCCTCGTGAAGGGCGGTCGCCAGGCCGCCAAGGACAATCTGGCCTTGCTGTGGCAACGGGTGGCCGCCATCGGGGCCCCACTGACGTTCCTGCTGCTGCCCTTGCGCAAGCCCGGGATGGGCGTCTGGGACGACGCCCTGCCCCTGCTGTCGCCCTACCAGACCAATCCGGCCGCGCTCGAACCTCTGAGACACGTCCTTGGCGCCGTGGTCGACCTGGAGGCCCTGCGCACCGCGTCGCGGACTTCACTGTTCGTCAACGCGGTCAACGTGCACTCGGGCTATTCGCGCGTTTTCGGACCGCGTGACATGTCGCTCGACGCATTGTTGGCATCCGCCTGCGCGCCTTTGATGTTCCAGGCGGCCCAGGTCGATGGCGAGTCCTACTGGGACGGCAGCTACGCGGGCAACCCCATGCTGTGGCCGCTGTACCGGGATGCGCTGGATGTGGACATCCTGATGGTTGAACTGACGCCGCTGCGCCGGTCGGAAACGCCGACGTCGGCCAAGAACATCCTCAACCGCATCAACGAGATCGCGTCGATCAACGGCCTGGTGTCGGAGCTGCGGGCGCTGGACAGCGTCAACCGGCATGTCGCGCAGGCCGACATCCGCATGCATGTGCTGAGCCTGCCCGAGGCGGCGAATGACGTCGAGCTCGAACCCTCGGTCAAGCGGACCGTCGGGCCGACACTGTTCGAATCCCTGCGACGCACCGGTCATCGCGCGTGCGAGGCGTGGCTCCGGGAAAACCGCGACGCGCTCGGTCGTCGCTCGACGGTCGACATTGCGCGCCGCTACCTGGGCCCCTACGCGCAACCCCCGGAGCAATTCACCATCGAGCCGATCCATCCCATGCCGGGACTGAACACCTGACCCGATATGGTCGCTCCCGTCAACGTGGCACGGGAGTGCATTGATGGGCCGGTGTACCGGAGACGGGCCTTCCTTCGCCTATGGAGCGACCATCATGTCCAGCCGGTCCAATTGGCGAGCAAGACTGCTGGCAGCGTCGTGCAAAGGCTGGAGGCACAACTTGATCGTCTCTTCCGTCGACGCGATCTGCAGCAACCACGAGCACGACAAACAGGCATGCACCTTCTCTTTGGATGCAACGGGTACCGACATCGCGCCATAGCGTTCCGACGAGATCATCGGGACGATCGAAATATCCCGCAGCGCGTAGCCTTGCTGGCGAACTTCCTGCAGACGCTGCGCCAGCCTGCCTGAGCGAAGGACGGTCCGGTCGAACTCGTCCGTGGAACGCTGCAGCCGCTGCAGGATCTCCGAGCGCTCATCTTCCGGGCAGAAGGCCAGGTAGCACAGCCCAAGCGATGAGCGGAGCATGGGTGGGCGGAACCCCAGTTGACGGTAGTTGGCGGCCAGGCCCATCACGACGGCGTCGGGCGGTTCGACGATGAGCATGCTGGCGCCGTCCCTGATGCCCAGGTTGACCGGCCAAGGGACGGCGCGCTGCAACTTCGCGCACGCCGACTGCGCCAGCTTCGCGAACTGGTGCACGCGGTCCTGCTCGGCCGGCTGCAGGCCGGGCCGCGTCTCGCAGACGTAGCGCCCGCGCGGGCCTTGGCGCCGTATCCATCCGCTCACCGTCAGCGTGTGCAGCAGCCTCGCCAGGGTGGCCTTGGGCAGCCCGGTTTCCTCCCGCAGCTCGGTAAATGACATGGCGGACGAACGCTGGACCGCATCCAGTATCTGCAGCCCGCGCTGCAACGATGTGATCGGCGTCGGGGTTGCCATGCCTGCGTCGTAACAGTTCCGTTCTGCGGAACTATAGCTTGGCCGAAGCCCCGTGGCTCGCGAACATCGATTCCGTCGCTCGATGGTTCGGCGACCTCTCGAACATTTGGAGACACGGCATGGACAGACAGGGACAGTTGCAGCGCACGATTTTTCTGACGGGCGGCGCATCCGGCATCGGGCGGGCCACGGTACAGCGGCTGGCAGGTGCCGGAGACCGCCTCGTTGTGATGGACCGCGACGCCGACGCGCTGGCGGCGCTGGTGCGGGACATGGCTGCACGCGGCCTGTCCGTGCGCGCCGAGACCGCGGATGTCCGCGACAGGACCGCCATGGCCCGCGTGCTGGACAGCGAGCCGCGGGTCGACGTCGCGGTGGCCGTCGCCGGCGTGTACCGCTCGCATCCGTTCGAGGAACTGAGCGACCAAGCTTTCCGCGACACCCTGGACGTGAACCTTCTGGGCGTCTTCGCCTTCACCCAGGAAGCCGCCAGGCGCATGCAGCCGGGCGGCCGCATCGTGGTCGTGTCCTCGCGTGGCGCGCTCGGCATGAACCGCGCTGCCGACTACGTCGCATCGAAGGCGGGCGTGGTCGGGCTGGTGCGCGCCATGGCGATGGACCTGCGGTCGCGCCAGATCGCGGTCAACTCGGTGGCCCCGGGCTTCACCGACACCCCCATGACCCGCAGCATGCCCAAGGACCTGTATGCCGCCTCGGCGGCGCTCGAGCCCAGCGGGGCCGCGGCCTCGCCTGACGACATCGCACAGGCGATCGCCTTCTTCGCCGACGCCAACACCCGCTTCATCACCGGCCAGACATTGCTCGTGGACGGCGGCAAGTCGCTCGGTGCCATCGGGCTCTGAGTCCGACCCATTCCATCCTTCCCCTGCACGCAAGACCCGGGCAGCCGTGCGTCGCCATTCCAAGGAGCTTTCAATGCACACGATCAAGAGGAAAACGGTACTGGCCTGTGCTCTGGTGCTGAGTTGGGCACTGGGCGTCGCCGCGCATGCACAGTCCTGGCCACGCGGGCCGATCACACTGGTGGTCGGTTGGCCCGCGGGCGGAGATACGGATGCCGCCGCGCGCCTGTACGCGGAGAAACTGTCGAGCGCGCTGCACCAACCGGTGCTGGTGGACAACAGGCCGGGCGCCAGCGGCACCATCGCGGCGTCCATGGTCGCCAAGGCAGCACCCACGGGCGACATGCTGCTGTACACGCCCAGCACCTTCACGCTGGCCCAGCACGTGCTGAAGGTGTCGCCCCAGCTGTCTCATGACGTGAAGCGGGACTTCACGCCCATCATCAAAGACCAGAATATTCCGCTCGTGCTGGTCACCTCGTCGGCATCGGGCATCCGATCCGTGGCCGATCTGGTCAAGAAGGCCAAGACGCAGGACATGAACTATGGCTCCCCCGGCGCAGGCACGCCCATGCACGCGGCGGCCGAGATGTTCAACAAGGCGGCCGGCATCCACCTCGTGCACGTGCCGTACCGCGGATCGGCGCCGCTGATCGTCGATCTGCTGGGCGGGCAGGTGCCGGTGGGCTGGGCGACGCCGGGGGTCATCTCGGGCCACGTGAAGAAAGGCACACTGGTGCCGCTGGCCGTGGCGCAAGCCAGGCGCAGCACTCTGCTGCCCAGTGTTCCCACGCTGACGGAGCTGGGCTACCCTTCCGTCCAGCTCAGCGCCTGGCAGGGCCTGCTCGGCCCGAAGGGATTGCCCGCCCCGGTCGTGACGATCTTGAATTCGGTCGTCAACGAAGCGCTGAAGTCGCCCGAGGTGCAGGCCCGGCTCGCCACCCTCGGCATGGAAGCCGTGGGCGGAGCGCCTTCGGTGCTGGCCGACCAGATCGATGCGGACACGAAGCTCTACGGCACGCAGCTGAAGGACATCGGCATCAAGCCGGAATGACCGGCGCAGCCCCGTGCAAGCAGGAAGCGCCATGGAAATGATCCGCTGTGTCGAAGATGCGCGTCGCCTCGCACGGCGCCGCGTGCCGAAGATGTTCTACGACTTCGTCGATTCGGGGTCGTGGACGGAGTCGACCTACCGTGCCAATGAGCAGGCGTTCACCGGCATCCGCCTGCGCCAGCGCATCGGCAAGGACATCGAGCGGCGCAGCACCGAGACCGTCCTGCTCGGCGCCGCCAGCGCACTGCCGCTGGCCGTCGCGCCGATGGGCCTGACCGGGTTCGTCTGGCCGGACGGCGAGATCCTGTGTGCGCGCGCTGCCCATCGCTTCGGGGTGCCGTACAGCCTCTCGATCGGCAGCGTCTGTTCGCTGGAAGATGTCAGGCGGCATACCGGCGGACCGCTGTGGATGCAGGTCTCGCTGCTCAAGGACCGGGACTTCCTGCAGCGCCTGGTCCAGCGGGCCAGGGACGCCCAATGCGCGGCGCTGATCCTCACGATGGACTACCACGTGGCCGGCCAGCGGCATTGCGATGCGCGCAACGGACTGTCCCTGCCGCCGCGCCGGTCGCTGCGCCAACTTGCCGACCTGCTCGGCTCGCCCGCCTGGTGCATGGCCATGCTCCGCACGCGCAACCGCGGATTCGGCAATGTGATCGGACATGCCAAGGGGGTTCACGACCTCCAAGACTTCGCGCGATGGCACGCCGAGCAGTTCGAGCTCAGGCTCGACTGGGGCCTGGTGGAATGGCTCAAGCGCCTCTGGGACGGCCCCCTGATCGTCAAGGGTGTTCTCGACCCCGAGGATGCCAGGCTGGCCGTGACGGCGGGCGCGGACGCCGTCGTGGTGAGCAACCAGGGTGGCCGGCAGCTCGACGGCGCGCCGCCCACCATCGAGGTGCTCCCGGAGATCGTCGACGCCGTGGGCGCGCGGACGACGGTGCTCGTCGACGGCGGGGTGCGCAGCGGGCAGGACATCGTTCGTGCCTGCGCTCTTGGCGCACGCGGGGTGCTGGCCGGCCGCTCCATCCTCTACGGCATGGGGGCGGCGGGCGAGGACGGCGCGCTCCGCGTCCTGGAGATCCTCAAGACGGAGATGCTCGCCACCATGGCGTTCTGCGGCGTGAACGAGGCAGCGCAACTCGGCAGGTCGCATCTCTACCCATAGTCATGACTGATACCAATGAGCCTTCAATAAGGTAGATAATCCCATTCATCCTGTCGCGATGGGAGAAGCGGATGAAGACCTTGATCGAGGGGGACTGTTCGACCATCGAGCGCCTGGCCGAGCGGCTGAAGAAGGCCAGGGGGCACTCCGAGTACCAGCGCATCCAGTGCGTGTTGCTGCGCGCCACACTGGGGAGTTCGGCCGCCGAGATTGCGCGGGTGCTGGGCTGGGCCACCCCCACCGTGTACAACATCCACTCGCGCTGGGCACGCGAGGGTGACGCCATCTTCGATCTCAAGCCCAGGGGCGGGCGCCGCCACCAGCACCTCACGCTCGAGGACGAGGCCGGGCTGCTCACCCCTTTCATTGCCGCTGCGCGCGCCGGGGACGTGCTGCAGGTGGCGCAGGTGCGGCATGCCTACGAGCAGCGCGTGGGCAGGGCAGTGGCGGCGAGCACTGTCTACCGGCTGCTCGATCGCCACGGCTGGCGCAAGGTCGTGCCGCGCCCGAGGCACCCCAAGGCCGACGTTGCGGCACAGGTGGCTTTTAAAAAAACTGCGCCCCACGCTGCGCCGCGAGGTTGAGCGCCAGGCCCGGCAGGGGCGGCCCGTGCGGCTGATGTTCCAGGACGAGGGCCGCTTCGGCCTCCTGGGCAGGCCCAGGCGGTGCTGGGCGCCCCGGGGCCTGCGGCCTATCGTCGGCGCGCGCCTGGTGCGCCAGTTCACCTATGCCTTCGCGGCCGTCAGCCCGCACGACGGCGCCATGGACAGCCTGGTCCTGCCGTGGGTGAACGCCGAGATGATGTCGCTGTTCCTCGCCGAGGTCGCCAAGCGTCACGCCCGGGAGTTCATCGTCATGGTCATGGACCAGGCGGGCTGGCACGTCGCGGGCGATCTCGCAGTGCCCGCGAACATGCGATTGTTGTTCCTGCCGCCCTACAGCCCCGAGCTCAATCCGGCCGAGCACCTGTGGCGCGCGCTGCGCGAGGAGTGCCTTGCCAACACGGTGTTTGCCAGCCTGGACGCCGCGGAGGACGCCTTGGCTGCGGGCTTGCACACCATGGAGAAGGATCAACGCCGAACCCAGTCACTGACCGGGTTCGAATGGATCACTTCTATTTCTTTGAAGGCAAATTAGTATGAATCGCCCCTGGAGCGGGTCAAGAACCTCGAACGCGGAGTGCGCGTGAGCTGCGCTGTGCCAACGAGACCCTGAAGCTCGCCAGTGCTTTTTTGCCCGGACGGAGCTCGACCGCCGGCTCAAGTCCAGAGGGACTTCATCGACGAGCACCGCGACGCTTTCGGGGTCGAGCCAATCTGCAAGGCGCTGCAGATGGCGACCTGCAGCGCACGCCGCGCGGGTGAGGCGGATTTGTTCACGCGCTGAAGCGGCGCGCCGGCGAAAAAGCCCGCCAGCGGCGCGGCTTGCCGATCGAGACGGCACGGTCCCTCACAATGGGCTCATCATGGACCTGCGCGCGCTCCGGTATTTCGTGGCCGTTCTTGAGGCCGGCAGCCTGTCGCGCGCCGCGGGTTCCCTGTACATCGCGCAGCCCGCGCTCACGGCGCAGCTCAAGAAGCTGGAGGCCGAGCTCGGCACCCAGTTGCTGGAGCGCTCGCACGCGGGCGTGACGCCGACGCCGGCGGGCTTGCAGCTCTACGAGGACGCGCGCCGTCTGCTGTCCGACGCGGCAGCGATGCGCGAGCGCATCCAGCGCCTGCCGCAGGGCCCGGAGGGCTCCGTCACCATTGCCGCCCCCTTCCTGCTGGCGTCACTGCTGCTCGGCCCGGTGCTCGCCACCCTGAAGCGCACCCATCCGCGCATCCGCGTGTTCGTGATCGACGACCTGAGCCTGATGGTCAAGAAGGCGATGCTCGACCGCCGCGCGGACGTGGGCATTCTGGTCGACGCGCCGCAGGTCGACGGGCTGCGCTGCGAGCCCCTGGCGCGCGAGTCGGTCTACGTCTGCGGCCACGACGCCGAAGGCACCGTCGCGCCGATGCTGCGCGGCACGCGGCGCGGTGGCCGCGAAAAATCCGCGCATCCGGAGATCGACTTCGCGCAGGCCGCGCAGCTGCCGCTGGTGCTGCAGTCCCGGCGCTTCTCGATCCGCCGCAGCGTGGAGGACGCGGCCGCGGCGCTGGGCATCGCGCTGAACGTGGCCCACGAGCACGACTCGGCGCGCGTCATCCGCTCGCTCTACGTCTGCGGCGCGGGCTTCACCTTCACGCCCGCCTGCGCCCTGCCCGACAGCCCGCCGCGCGCCGAGGGCTGGATCGTCGCGCGCGTGGTGCGTCCGGCGCTGCGGCGCAGCTACCACCTGGCGACCCCGGCCGACCGCCCGCCCTCCGCCGCCGCACGCGTCGTGATCGACACGCTGGTGCGGGAGGCCAGCCGGCTGGTGCGGGAGGGCCGCTGGGAGGCGGAGCTGCTGCTGCCCCCGACCCGCGGCTGAGCGCGTCCTGGCCATCACATTCGTTGATGGCGCGGCATCAACAATCGGTATTTCCTTGATCGCTCCGACTCTGGAACAGTCGGGCCCCGTGACATGCAGGACATGCCACGCCATCCAGGAGACATCGCTTGAATCCGCCCACCCCCCCGGTCGCCAACGTCGGCGAACTCGTTTCCCGCTGCGCCCGCGCATTCGGCCCGCAGGTTGCTCTCAAGAGCGGCGCGCGCAGCATGACCTATGCCGAGCTGGAGCGGCGCTCCAACCGCCTGGCCAACGCCCTGCTCGGCGCCGGCCTCGAGCGCGGCGACCGCGTCGGCATCTACCTGCCCAACTACATCGAGATCGTCGAGGTGGAGCTGGCCTGCTACAAGGCCGCGCTCGTCAAGGCGCCCTTCAACGCCCGGCTCTCGCCCGCCGAAGTGGGCGACATCGTCGCGAACAGCGAAGCGGCACTGGTCGTGACCACCGCCGAGCGCGCGGAATCCTTCGCACCCCACCTCCGGGGCGAGGCGCCGCGCCTGCTGCTGCTCGACGGCCCGGCCGACGCGCCGACCTCCTACGAGGCCGTGCTGGCGCGCGCCAGCGACGCCTTCCGTCCGGTGAGCGTAAGCGCCGACGAGCTCGCGGTGCTGCACTACACCTCGGGCTCCTCGGGCGTGCTCAAGGCCGCGATGCAGACTTTCGGCAACCGGCTGGCGCAGCTGCGCAAGTTCCTCATGCGCTCGGAAAGCATGCACGCCGGCCACGTGCTCGGCTTGGTCGGGCCGATCACGCACGCCTCGGGCATGCAGCTCGTGCCGGCGCTGTGCAGTGGCGCGACGATCCGCCTGTTCTCGGGTTTCGAGCCGGGCCGCTTCCTCGCCGACATGAAGGCCGACCGGGTGACGCACACCTTCATGGTGCCCACCATGATCAACATGCTGCTCGCCGAACTGGAGGGCCAGTACCGGCCCCTGCCCGACCTGCAGCGCCTGGGCTACGGCGCCGCGCCGATGGCGCCGGCGCGCATCCTGCGCGCCATGGACGTGTTCGGCCCCATCCTGTCGCAGGGCTACGGCGCGGGCGAGACCACGTCGGGCGTGTGCGGCCTGAGCGTGGAAGACCACCTGTTCGCCCGCGCCGCCCGGCCCGAGCGGCTGGCCTCGTGCGGGCGGCCCTTCCTGGAGTCGGTGGTCGAGATCGTCGACGACGACGGCCAGCCGGTCGGCGACGGCGAGATCGGCGAGATCGTCGTCAGCGGCCCGGACGTGTTCGCCGGCTACTGGCGCGCGCCGGAGCTCACCGCCGAGGTGCTCAAGGACGGCCGCTACCACACCGGCGACTTGGCGCGCACGGACGACGAGGGCTACGTCTACATCGTCGACCGCAAGAAGGACATGGTGATCAGCGGCGGCTTCAACGTCTATCCGTCCGAGGTCGAGGCGGTGCTCTACCAGCACGAGGCCGTCGCGGACGCATGCGTGTTCGCGATCCCCGACGACAAGTGGGGCGAGGCGGTCGCCGCGCACGTGGTGCTCAAGCCGGGCGGCGCGGCCGATGCCCGCGCGCTCGACGCCTTCTGCGCGCAACGCCTGGGCGGCTTCAAGCGGCCGCGCCACATCGAATTCGTCCAGGCGCTGCCGAAGAACCCCAACGGCAAGGTCGCCCGCCGGGCCATCCAGGCGCCCTACTGGGCGGACCGCAGCCGCAAGGTCAATTGAAAAAAGGGAGCACGCCATGACCGACATGACCACCGCCAACACCCCTGCGGAAGACCGCCCGGCGCCCCTGTTCGACGTGCCTTTCGAGGGCTCCGAGCGCGCCGCCGAGCTGATCGGCCGAATCCTCGACTTCCTGCACGGCGAGCTCGCCACCCTGGTGCGCGAGCAGGGCATCGACCACGAGCACAGCCCGAGCCGCGAGATCCTGAAGCAGGTCTGGCGCCGCTCGCACGAGCTGGGCTTCTACGGCATGACCTTGCCGACCCAGATGGGCGGGCTCGGCCTCTCGGTGCTCGACCAGGTGCTGATCAAGGAAGCCATCTACGCCAGCGGCTCGCCCTTCGCGCCGCACGTCCTGGGCGAGCTGAGCGGCCCGCCGCGGGTCGGCGCCCTGGCGCGCCAGGCCACGCCCTGGCAGATGCAGCACTTCATCCTTCCGGTGGCGCAGGCCGACAAGGCGATCTGCTTTGCGCTCACCGAGGCCGAGGCCGGGTCGGATGCCGGCGCGGTGCAGACCCGGGCGGTGCGCGACGGCGACGACTACGTCATCAATGGTCGCAAGCGCTTCATCTCGGGCTCGCCCTTCGCCGACTTCGCCGTGCTCATGGCCTCGACCTCTCAGGACCCGCAGCGGCGCGAGGTCAGCGCGTTCTTCGTCGATCTGAAGCAGCCGGGCGTGCGCGTCGAGGCCGGCTACAAGACGATGGCCGGGCAGTCGCACACCGGCGACATCGTGCTGGAGGACTGCCGCGTGCCCGCCGCCAACCTGATCGGCGAGCCAGGCCGCGGCCTGGCGCTGGCGCTCGGGCGCATCACCGTCAACCGCCTGCTGCACTGCCCCGCGATGGTCGGGCTGGCCACGGTGGCGCTGCGCGATGCGCGCGACTACGCCCGCCAGCGCCGCCAGTTCGGCCGCGCCATCGGGCAGTTCCAGGCGATCCAGCACATGCTCGCCGACATGGCGACCGACCTGATGGCCGCGCGCGCGCTCATGATTGCGACCGCGCGCCAGATCGACGCGGGCAGCGAGGCGCGCGCCGAAGCCTCGATGGCCAAGCTGTTCTGCTCCGAGGCGGCGTTCCGCATCGCCGACCGGGCGGTGCAGATCCACGGCGGCGAGGGCATCGTGCAGGGACGCCGGGTGGAGTTCCTGTTTCGCATGCTGCGCATGTACCGCGTGCTGACCGGCACCAGCGAAATCCAGCGCAACACCATCGCGCGCGAGCTGGTCGGCGATATGCGCTAGGCCGCGTTTCACGCACCGACTTTCCAAGGAGACCGAAAAATGATCGACCTGCAACGTCGCAGGCTGCTCGGCCGCGCCATGGCCGCCGCCCTGCTGCCCGCCGCCTGGCCCGCCCTGGCGGCGGACGAATGGCCCAGCCGCCCGATCAAGTGGGTGCTGCCCTACCTGGCCGGCACCGGCCCCGACATCACGGCGCGCATCCTGGCGGAGGCCGTGTCGCCGCTGCTCGGGCAGCCCGTGATCATCGACAACAAGGGCGGCGTGGGCGGCAACCTCGGCGCGCGCCTGGTCGCCAAGGCGGCGCCCGACGGCTACACCTGGATCTATTCCGCCGCCCCCATGGCCGCGAACATGCGCATGTACAAGAACCCGGGGTACGACGCGCTCAAGGACTTCCGCCACATCATGCGGCTGACCACGTCGGACGTCGTGCTGATCGTCAACCCGGCGACCGGGATCAACAGCCTGGACGCGCTCGTGGCCAAGATGCGCGCCAACCCCGGCAAGCTGGACTATGCCTCGGGCGGCGTCGGCACGCCCTCGCACCTGGGCGTGGAGCTGCTGCTCAGCGCCGTCAACGCGCAGGCCACGCACGTGCCGTACAAGGGGGCCTCGGAGCTGGTCAATGCCGTGCTGGGCGACCAGGTGGCCTTCGGCATGCCCATCTTCGGGGTGGCCTACCCGCAAATCCAGGCGGGCAAGCTCAAGGCGCTCGCCGTCGCGGGCGCGGCGCGCAACCCGTTGCTGCCGGGCGTGCCCACGCTGGCCGAGCTGGGGGTGCGCGGGGTCGAGCTCACCTCGTGGGGCGGCCTGTCGGTGCCGGCCGGCACGCCGGACGCCATCGTCGCGCGCATCCGCGCGGCCTTCGAGCGCGCGCTCAGGGATCCTGCGGTCGAGGCCGCCCTGGTCAAGAACGGTGGCCAAGTCAGCCCGCAGGATTCGGAAGCCTACACACGCGGCTTCACCCAGGAAACCGCTCTGACCGAGGCAATGATGAAGCGCGCGGGCCTCCAACCGCAGTAGTCGGCCGAGAGCGTCAACGCATTGCCTGCCGCCCTGGACTCGATGGCTGTCAGCATCAATGGCATGTGTCCGACGCCGCCGCTTGGCGACATGTTGCTTGCTGGCACCTTTTCACCTCGACTGAAAAGGAAAGCGCAATGCTTGCCATGGACTACCGCGGCCCGTACCGGATACGGGTCGCACAGAAGCCGGAGCCTGTGATCGAGCATCCCAACGATGCCATCGTGCAGGTCACACGCTCGTGCATCTGCGGCTCGGACCTGCACCTCTACCACGGCCTGGTGCCCGACACGCGCATCGGCACCACCTTCGGCCACGAGTTCGTCGGCAGGGTGACGGAGGTCGGCCCGTCGGTCCAGAACCTCAAGGTCGGCGACAACGTGCTGGTGCCGTTCAACGTCTTCTGCGGCACTTGCTACTTCTGCCAGCGCGAGCTCTACGGCAACTGCCACAACACGAATCCCGAGGCGACCGCGGTCGGCGGCATCTACGGCTATTCGCACACCGCCGGCGGTTACGACGGCGGCCAGGCCGAGTACGTGCGGGTGCCGATGGCCGACGTGGGGCCGACCAAGATCCCGGACGACATCGCGCTCGACGATGCGGTGCTGCTGACCGACGCTTTTCCGACCGGCTACCAGGCCGCCGAGATGGGTGACATCGAGCAGGGCGACACGGTCGTCGTCTTCGGCGCCGGGCCGGTGGGCATCTTCGCGGCCAAGTCCGCCTGGCTGCTCGGCGCCGGCCGCGTGATCGTGGTGGACCACGTCGAGTACCGGCTGGAGTTCGTGAAGAACTTCGCGCAGTGCGAGGTGGTGAACTTCAAGGACGTGGACGACATGGCGGTCCACATCAAGAAGATGACCGACGGGCTGGGCGCCGACGTGTGCATCGATTGCGTCGGCTGCGAGGCGGCCGGCAACGCGCTGCAGCGCCTGACCGGCGTGCGGCTCAAGCTGCAGGCCGGCGCGGCCACCGTGCTGCACTGGGCCATCAACTCGGTGCGCAAGGGCGGCGTGGTGTCGATCGTCGGGGTCTACGGGCCGACCTTCAACTTCGTGCCGATCGGCAACGCGGTCAACAAGGGGCTCACGCTGCGCATGAACCAGGCCAGCGTGAAGCGCCACCTGCCGCGGCTGATCGAGCACATCCAGGCCGGGCGCGTGCGGCCCAGCGAGATCATCACGCACCGCATGCCTCTCGAGGAGGTGGCCGACGCGTACCACATCTTCTCCAGCAAGCTCGACAACTGCATCAAGACGGTGCTCATCCCGCCCGGTGCGCAGTAACGGCGCGCGCCCACTCAAAGGAGCCGACCATCATGGAAACCCCCGAAAAATACGCGCACATCAAGGGCTGGGGCGCCGACCTCGACCACGCCAACCGCCCGGCCTACCCGCGCGAGCGCAAACCGCCGCGCCTCGAAGGCATCCACTGGGACCAGCCGGCGCAGCAGAAGCCGCACATGGAAATCCTGCACTCGATCGAGCGCCCGGGCCTCACGCCGCTGTTCGGCACCGGCCCCGCCCCGAGCGGCTTCAGCGGGCGGCTGCGCCGGATCGCGTTCGGCTACAGCGAAAACGACCTGCGCCACTGGCTGCTGCTGCTGCTGGCCGACCGCGTCAACATGGGCGAAGGGCTGATCGACGACCTGTCGCGCGGCCGCGTCCCGAACCTGTTTGCCGAGATGGGCGGCCCCGCCGAGCTCCGGCACAACCCGGCCGGCGCCGCGCAGAAGGCGCTGCTGCTCACGGCGGCCGCGGGCCTGGGATGGTGGCTGCTGACGCGCGACCGCCGTCCGCGCCACCCGCGTCGGCGTAAGCTGGCGCGCTAGCCACTCGAAGAGGACCGAACCATGGACGCCACCGTGACCGACGCGACCCGCCAGGCGCTGTCATCCGACGACCCGTATCCGCTGCCGGCGCCGCGCTATCCGGTCGTGCTGCGCGTCAACGGCCGGGAGCACCGCCTCGAAGTCGAGGCCTGGGTCAGCCTGCTCGACCTGCTGCGCGACCGGCTGGGTCTGACCGGCACCAAGAAGGGCTGCGACCACGGCCAGTGCGGCGCCTGCACGGTGCTGGTGGCCGGGCGGCGCATCAACGCCTGCCTGACGCTGGCGGTCATGCACGACGGCAGCGACATCGTCACGGTCGAGGGACTGGCCGACGGCGACGCGCTGCACCCCCTGCAGCAGGCCTTCATCGAGCACGATGCCTTCCAGTGCGGCTACTGCACGCCCGGCCAGCTGTGCTCGGCGGTGGGCCTGATGAACGAGGGCGAGGCCAGGACCGTCGCCGAGGTGCGCGAGCTGATGAGCGGCAACATCTGCCGCTGCGGCGCCTACCCGCAGATCGTGCAGGCGATCGGCCAGGTCATGGGCGACGCCCTGCAGCCCGAGGAACGCCGCCGCGACGTGGTGGTCGGGACGGTGCCGGCATGACGCCCGTCAGCTACGTGGTCGCCGCGGACACCGGCGCGGCCGTGGCGGAAATCGGCTCGGGACCGCCGCTGACGTCCAATCCGGCCGCGGCACGGGTCAAGTTCATCGCGGGCGGCACCAACCTCATCGACCTGATGAAGGAAAACGTGATGCGGCCGGCCCGGCTGGTCGACATCAGCCATCTGCCGCTGGGCGGCATCGAGGAAACCGCGGCCGGCGGCCTGTCGCTCGGCGCGCTGGCGCGCAACGCCGACACCGCCTACCACCCGCTGGTGCGCAAGCGCTACCCGCTGCTGGCGGCGGCCATCCTGGCCGGCGCGTCGCCGCAGCTGCGCAACATGGCGACGAACGGCGGCAACCTGCTGCAGCGCACGCGCTGTCATTACTTCTACGACGTCGGCGTGCCGTGCAACAAGCGCCAGCCCGGCAGCGGCTGCCCGGCCATCGGCGGGCTGACGCGCCAGCACGCCATCCTCGGCGCCAGCGAGCAGTGCATCGCCACCCATCCGTCCGACATGTGCGTCGCGCTCGCGGCGCTCGGCGCCACCGTGCACGTGAGGTCGACCGCCGCCGAGCGCAGCATCGCGTTCGGCGACTTCCACCGGCTGCCGGGCGACCGGCCCGAGCAGGACACCACGCTGGCGCCCGACGAGCTGATCACGCGCATCGAGCTGCCGCCGGCCGGCGCCTTCGCCGCGCATTCGGCGTACCTGAAGCTGCGCGACCGCGCCTCGTACGCCTTCGCGCTGGTGTCCGTGGCCGCCGCGCTGGATCTGGCCGACGACGGCACGGTGCGCGCGGTGCGCGTCGCGCTCGGCGGTGTGGCGCACAAGCCGTGGCGGCTGCCGCAGGCCGAGGCCCTGCTGGTGGGCGCGCGCGCCGACGCCGAGAATTTCGCGCGGCTGGCCGAGGCCCTGCTGCGCGACGCGCGGGGCCAGGGCGACAACGATTTCAAGATTCCGATGGCGCACCGCGCCATCGTCCGCGCGCTGGAAGTGGCCGCCGCGGGCACCGTGACGAACACCGGCGCGCCGCACGTCGAGGAAGAAGCCTCGTGACCGACCTGATCGAACAGCTCCAGACCCCCGTGGCCGAAGCCGGTACCGGCTTCGTCGCCGCGGGCATGCCGGTGTCGCGCGTGGACGGCCGCGCCAAGGTGACCGGCCAGGCGCGCTACGCGGCCGAGCCGGCGGCCGACGATCTGGCCTACGGCGTGGTGGTCAGCGGCACCATCCCCAGGGGCCGCATCATCGGCATGGACCTCGCCAAGGCGCTGGCCGTGCCCGGCGTGCTCGACATCATCACGCACAAGAACCGCCCGAAGATCCGGCCCCTCGGGCTGTTCTACAAGGACATGACGGCGCCCGGCGGCACGCCCTTCAAGCCGCTGTACGACGAGCACATCTTCTACAGCGGCCAGCCGGTCGCGCTGGTGGTGGCCGAAACCTTCGAGGCGGCCCGCTACGCCGCGTCGCTGGTCAAGGTCGAGTACGCCCTGGAGCCGCACCGCACCGACCTCGTGGCGAACCTGCAGCGCGCCCGCGAGCCCAGCCGCCTGAAGGCGGGGTTTTCCCCGCCGCCCAAGGAAAAGGGCCATGCCGACGCGGCCTTCGAGGCAGCGCCGGTCAAGATCGAGGCCGAGTACCACAGCGGCGTCGAGCACCACAATCCGATGGAGCTGTTCGCCTCCACCGTGCTGCGCGCCGCCGACGGGCACCTGACCATCTACGAAAAGACGCAAAGCTCGCAGAACAGCCGCTGGTACGTCTCGCGCGTGTTCGGCCTGTCCAAGGACCGGGTGACGGTGCGCAACCCCTACGTCGGCGGCGCCTTCGGCTCCGGGCTGCGCCCGCAGTACCAGTTGCCGCTCGCCGTCATGGCGGCGCTGCAGCTCGAGCGCTCGGTGCGGGTGGTGATGACGCGCCAGCAGATGTTCACCTTCGGCCACCGGCCCGAGACCTTCCAGCGCCTGAAGCTCGCGGCCGAGCGCGACGGCACCCTGCGCGCGATCGTGCACGAGGCCATCGCCGAAACCTCGCGCTTCGAGGATTACGTCGAGGTGGTGGTCAACTGGTCGGGCCAGCTCTACGCGTGCGACAACATCCGCCTCAAGTACAAGGTGGTCGAGCTCGACCAGTACAGCCCGACCGACATGCGCGCGCCCGGCGCCACACACGGCGTGTACGCGCTCGAGGTGGCGATGGACGAGCTGTCCTACGCCCTCGGCATCGACCCCCTGGCGCTGCGCCTGAAGAACTACGCCGAGCGCTCGCCCGTGGACGACCTGCCCTACTCCAGCAAGGAGCTGCGCGCCTGCTACGCGCAGGGCGCCGAGCGCTTCGGCTGGTCGCGGCGGCCGCAGGCGCCGCGCTCGATGCGCGAAGGCACCGAGCTGGTGGGCTGGGGCATGGCCACCGGCCAGTGGGACGCCATGCAGATGCTCGCGCGCGCCAGCGCCGTGCTGCACGCCGACGGCCGGCTGGTGGTCAGCAGCGCGGCCAGCGACATCGGCACCGGCACCTACACCGTCATGGGCATGATCGCGGCGGCGGCCATGGGGCTGCCGCTGGAGCAGGTGACCTTCCAGCTCGGCGACTCCACGCTGCCCATGGCACCGGTCGAGGGCGGCTCCAGCCACGTCACGACGGTCGGCTCCGCCGTGGAAGGCGCCTGCGAGAAGCTCCAGCGCCGGCTGCTGCGGATGGCGCAGGCCATGCCCGGCTCGGCCTTTGCCCAGGCGAAGTTCAAGGACGTCGAGTTCGCCGCCGGCACGCTGCGCCTGGCCGGATCGCCGGAAGTCGCGGTGCGGCTGACCGACCTCCTGGCCGCTGCCAAGGAAACCCGGATCGAGGAAAAGTACCTGATGCTGCCCAAGGTCATGCAGCAGAAGAAGTACACGCGGGCGGTCCACTCGGCGGTCTTCTGCGAAGTCAAGGTGGACGAGACCTTCGGCACGGTGCGCGTCACGCGGGTGGTGAGTGCCGTCGCCGCCGGCCGCATCATCAGCACCAAGACGGCGCGCAGCCAGATCAGCGGCGGCGTGGTCTGGGGCATCGGGCAGGCGCTGCACGAGGAAACGCAGTGCGACCACCGCCTGGGCCGCTTCATGAACCACAACCTCGCCGAGTACCACCTCTCGGTCAACGCCGACATTCACGACATCGACGTCCTCTTCGTCGAGGAGGACGACCGCATCGTGAGCCGCCTGGGCGCCAAGGGGGTCGGGGAGATCGGCATCGTCGGCGTCGCCGCCGCGGTGTGCAATGCCATCTACCACGCCACCGGACGCCGGGTCCGCAGCACGCCGATCACGCCGGACAAGGTCATGGCGCCCTGACTCTGCACGAGGAGTGCGAAACCAGGGGCGCCATCGAGGCTTTGTTCACGACGTCGGTGTCGCAGGCACTGCCGACGGCCTTCAGCGGCAGTGCCTGCGCAGCCGCAGGAAGCTGCCCCGAACTCCAGGGCAGCTCCTCAGGCGCGTCTTACAGCCGGGTGCCGGTCGTGCCGCCGGTCGACGTCGTGGTCGACGCGGTGTTGTCGCCGGTCATCGAATCCCAGCCGCGGCGCACGGCGAGCTTGAAGCGCTCCCACGAGCTGTTCGGGTAGCGCGTGCTCCAGTCGCGCTGCGCGTCGGCCTCGACCTCGTCCCACGAGCGGCTCGCATAGCGCGCGTCCGAGCGCAGGGTCGAGCCGTATTGGTAGGCCGGCTCGTAGTCTTCGTAGCGGCCGCCCAGGGAGGCGTAGTTGGTGTCGTAGTCCGCGCGGTAGAGGGAGCTGCGGTCGGTGCTGGCGCCCGTCGTCGCCTTGTCCACATCGACCACGGTGTTGCGCACCGTGTCGCTGACGGTTTCGGTCCGGCTGGTCGCCTGCGTGCCGACCACCACCTCTTCCACCACGCGCGCGGTCTTGCTCACGACCGCGCGTTCGGCCGTTTCCTGCACCTCGATGGTGCCTTCCTGGAACGCCTGCAGATCGGCCGCGGTCGCCGGCCGGTCCACCGGACGGCGCTCGATGGAGGCGTGCTGCTCGCGCAGCTCGACCGTCTCCTGCACCGGCTTCTCCTCGGTGCGGACATGCACGCGCACGGCGCCCAGGTCCACTTCGCGCTTGCCGACTTCGAGCTGCTCGCGCACCACCGGCACCACCTGGCCCTGCGCGTCCGTGGTGGTCTGGCCGCGCACCCCTTGCGCATACCTGCTGCGCTCGGCCGTGACCTGCTCGGTGGTGTAGGGCCTGGCCGTCGCGTCGTAGCCCGAGTAGCCTTCCTGGCGCCACGCCTCGGCGCGCTTCTCGATGTCCACGGCACCGGCGTTGGCGAGCGCGATGCGGGCGCTCTCCACGCTGCTGTCGTCGGTGACGTCCACCAGCACCACCGCACCGCCGCGGCGCACCGCCTCGGAATAGTGCCCGGCGTGCTCGTCGCCGCCGAAGAGGCTGCTGAAGAAGTGGCTCACCCCGGCCATGAAGCCTTCCCCGGTGTCCGTGTCCCGGTCCCGCAGGTCCGTCGTACCGTTGTCCGCCAGGTAGGACGCATGGGACTGGACATGGACATCGCTTTCCTTGAAGCCCGCCCGCACCAGTTCGGCGCGCGCGTTTTCCGCTTCGCCTGCCGTATCAAAAACACCCGCTACCGTTTGCGCCATGGCTGCTCTCCCAGAGGTTGAGTTGACAAGAAAAATAACCAGCGAACCGCTCAGTCAAGGTCCGCCACCCATTGCTGGGTGTCCGGATCGAGACGCTCCACAACGACTTCCTCGCGCCGCAAGGACACGCTTTCGCCGCCGCTCACCTGCTCACGCCGCTGCGTGACATGAATTTCCTCGATCAGGAAAAGCTGCCTGACCAGGCGCTCTTCGTACACCGGGATCACGTAGACGCCATCCCGCCGGTGGGGTGGGGTCGAAGCCTCCACCTGCCGGTTCATCGGCACCCGGACGGTCTCGACCACCTCGCGGTAGCCGGTCGTGGGCAGTGCCTGGTCTTCGGCATGAACCACCTTGCGGAAGCGCACGCTCCCGGTGTGCTCGAGCACCTTCCGCACTTCGGCCTGCTCGGCCACGAGCGGAATGACCACGTCGGCATCCGCACGGACACCGGCCTGGGCTGGCTCCGGGGAAGCAGGAATGGATGGATTCATGGTGGATCGGCGTCGCTGGAAAGAAACGCCATCTTTCACCGGTGCCGGAATCCGGCTGTGGGCCTTGCACGCCACAGCGAGTCAGCCTGTACCTACCGGGCACCACCTCGCTCCCCATGAAAAAAGCCCGCCTCGACGGGAGGCGGGCTTGGGAACCCTGGGCGAGCGGCGAACCCGCTCCCGCGCTCAACGGGACGGCTTGAAGGGACGCCTTTGCGGATCGCGCGGCACGAACACCTTGCCACCCCGGTCGCCGCGCGGCGCGAAGCCGTCGCCGCGACCGGCCGCAGCACCGGCGCCATGGCCGCGTGGCGCGCTGTCGCCCCAGCCCGGCTTGCGCCCGTGGGCCGGCGCGCCCTCGCGCCCGCCGAACTCCGCGTTGCTATGGCTTTGATAGCTGCGGGCGCCCGCCGGCGCTGCGCCGCGGGCCGATCGGTCGTTGAAACCGCTGGCGCCGGCATAGCCGCTGGCGCCGCCGCGATGACCGCCGCCGAACTTGCGGTCACGCGAATGGAGCTCACGCGGCTCGCGGCCGCGCCCGGCGAAGTCGCCCTGCGGACGCGCCTGCGGGAAGCGCTGCTGCGGCTCCAGGCCCGGGATGGTCTCGGCCTTGAAGTTCTGGCGGCTGTAGGCCTCGATGTCCATGATCTTGCGGCGGTCGCGGAACTCGGCGAAGGTGACGGCCAGCCCGTCGCGCCCGGCCCGGCCGGTGCGGCCGATGCGGTGCGTGTAGTCCTCGGCCTTCATCGGCAGGCCGAAGTTGAAGACGTGCGTGATGGTCGGCACGTCGATGCCGCGCGCGGCCACGTCGGTCGCCACCAGGATCTGCACCTGTCCCTGGCGCAGCGCCATCAGCCGGCGGTTGCGCAGGCCCTGGCTGAGCGCGCCGTGCAGCGCCACGGCGTCGAAGCCGTCCTGCTGCAGGTCGTTGGCCAGGCCGTCGCACTCGACCTGCGTGCTGGCGAACACGATGGCCTGGTTGATGCCGGTGTCGCGCAGCCAGTGGTCGAGCAGTTTCCTCTTGTGCTGGCTGTTGTCGGCCCAGTACAGCGACTGCTTGATGTTGACGTGCTTTTCCTGCGGGTTGTCGATGGCGATGCGCTGCGGCTCGCGCATCACGCGGGCGGCCAGCTGCTGGATGCGCGGCGCGAAGGTGGCGCTGAACATCATGGTCTGCTGGCGCTGGATCGTGAGCTGGTTCAGCTCGGCCAGATCGTCCGAGAAGCCCAGATCGAGCATGCGGTCGGCCTCGTCGACCACCAGGAAGCGCACCTGGTCGAGCTTGATCTGCATCGAGCGCTGCAGGTCGAGCAGGCGCCCCGGCGTGGCGACCACCAGATTGGCGTTCTGCAGCTTGGCGATCTGCAGCTGGTAGGGCATGCCGCCCACCACGTTGGCGACGCGCAGGCCGCGGCAGTGACGCACCAGGTCGATGGCGTCGTGCGCCACCTGCTGCGCCAGCTCGCGCGTCGGACACACGATCAGCGCGCCGGGCGTCGCGGCCTTGAAATGGCGCGGGTTGGTCGGGTCCTTGCGCCTGGGCTTCTTCGAGGGCGCCTCGCCACGGGCGGCGGCCTCGGCGGCTTCGCGCTGGGCCTCGGCGCGGGCGGCGGCTTCCTCGTCGGCCTGCTGCTTGAGCAGCGTGTGCAGCACGGGCAGCAGAAAGGCCGCGGTCTTGCCGCTGCCGGTCTGGCTCGACACCATCAGGTCGATGAAGCGCGTCTTGCCCGCGCTGTCGGCATCGGCCGGCATCGCGAGGGGAATGGTCTTGTCCTGGACGGGCGTCGGCTGCGTGAAGCCGAGATCGGCCACGGCCGCCACCAGCTCGGGCGCCAGGCCCATGCGCACGAACCCGTTGGGCAGCGCGGGCTCGGCGTCGGCCGCGTCCGGGCCGTCGATGACGATCAGCTCGTCGTCCATGGCAGCAGCATCGGAGGCGGACTCCGGCGCGGCAAATTCGGAAAAAGAAGAGGAAAAAGTGGGCACAGGCGCGAATTCGCCCTGCGCTTCGAAAGCGTCGGTCATTTTGAAAACTCTCAAGCACGGGCCGCCCTGGAGGGAAGCCCGTTGGATGGTGAGGGAACATCAACCATCCAACGACATGCGGCAAGCGTGTTGCCGTGGCTCTTTGGAAGTGAAACCCTCAACGGGTTTCAGTGAGCCGGTGTGCGAGAAGGGAGATGCGCAAACTGCGCTGCATCTATGGATTGCAGCGCAGCCTGTAATTATGACATGGCTTCGGGTTTTTACCTAATCCCCGAGGCGCAGGAAGGTCTCGCGGTAGTGCGCGAGCTCGTCGATTGACTCGTGCACGTCGGCCAGCGCGGTGTGCGCCTGCTGCTTCTTGAAGGCGTTGAAGGCCGACGGCTTCCAGCGCCGGGCCAGCTCCTTGAGCGTGCTGACGTCGAGGTTGCGGTAGTGGAAGTACGCCTCCAGCCGGGGCATGTAGCGGTTCAGGAAGCGCCGGTCCTGCCCGATCGTGTTGCCGCACATCGGCGAGCCGTGCCGCGGGATGTAGCGGGCGACGAAGTCGAGCAGCTGCTGCTCGGCGGCGGCCTCGTCGAGCGTGGAGGCCCGCACCTTGTCGATCAGGCCGCTGCGCCCGTGGGTGCCCTTGTTCCAGGCGTCCATGGCGTCGAGCTGGGCGTCGCTCTGGTGGATGACCAGCACCGGGCCCTCGATGCGCGGCGTCAGGTCCGGGCCGGTGACGACCACGGCGATCTCGATCAGGCGCTCCTTTTCCGGATCGAGGCCGGTCATCTCGCAGTCGAGCCAGACCAGGTTGCGGTCGCTTTTCTTCAGGGTCGGCGCGGCCGCGGCCGGAGGCGCGGCGAGGGTCGGGTCAATGGCGTCGGGCATCGGCCGATTGTCACCGATGGCCTAAACTCGCGGCCCGCCCCGCCCGTTCTGCCATGTCCGCCTCGCTCGTGCTCACCCTCGCCTTCGCGGCCGCGCTGTGCGCGGGCCTGGCCGTCAAGTTCTGGCTGGCCTCGCGCCAGATGCGGCACGTGGCGCGGCACCGCGGCGCCGTGCCGGCCGCCTTCGCCTCGACCATCACCCTCGCCTCGCATCAGAAGGCGGCCGACTACACCATCGCCAAGTCCCGCTTCGGCCTGATCGAGCTGGCCTGGGGCGCCGCGGTCCTGCTGGGCTGGACCTTGCTGGGCGGCCTCGATCTGCTCAACAAGGCGCTGCTGGCGGCGCTGGGCGGCGGCCTGCTGCAGCAGCTGGCCCTGCTGGGCGCCTTCGCGCTGATCGGCGGCCTGCTGGAGCTGCCGTTCACGCTCTACCAGACCTTCGTGCTCGAAGAGCGCTTCGGCTTCAACAAGATGACTTGGCGGCTCTGGCTGGCCGACGGAATCAAATCGACGCTGGTGGGCGCCGTCGTCGGCCTGCCGATCGCGGCGCTGGTGCTCTGGCTGATGGGGGCCGCGGGCGGGCTGTGGTGGGTCTGGGCATGGGTCGCCTGGGTCGCCTTCAACCTGCTGCTGATGGTGATCTACCCGAGCTTCATCGCACCGCTGTTCAACAAGTTCCAGCCGCTGGCCGACGAGGCGCTCAAGGCCCGCGTCACGGCGCTGATGCAGCGCTGCGGCTTTGCCGCCAAGGGCCTGTTCGTGATGGACGGCAGCACGCGCAGCGCCCACGCCAACGCGTACTTCACCGGCTTCGGCCCGGCCAAGCGCGTGGTGTTCTACGACACCCTGCTGGGCCAGCTCGACGCGGGCGAGGTCGAGGCCGTGCTGGCGCACGAGCTGGGCCACTTCAGGCACCGGCACATCGCGAAGCGCCTGGCCGCGATGTTCGCGCTCAGCCTGGCGGGCTTCGCGCTGCTGGGGTGGCTGTCGACGCGCGTGTGGTTCTACACCGGACTGGGCGTGCAGCCCAACCTGGCGCCCGGCGCGCCGAACGACGCGCTGGCGCTGCTGCTGTTCATGAGCGCGCTGCCGGTGTTCGGCTTTTTCCTGGCGCCGCTCGCGGCGCTGCTGTCGCGCCGGCACGAGTTCGAAGCCGACGCCTATGCGGTCGCGCAGACCAGCGGCACCCATCTGGCCAGCGCGCTGCTCAAGCTCTACCAAGACAACGCCTCGACGCTGACGCCCGATCCGGTGTTCGCCAGGTTCTACTATTCGCATCCGCCGGCCTCCGAGCGCCTCGCTCGCCTGGCCGGCGCCTGAGCCGATGCTCGAACACCCGGAGGCCCCGATGACCAGCATGTTCCAACCCGTCGAATGGCAAGGCCGTCCCCGCCGCGCCCTGGGAGCGACGGAGATCGTCGCCGGCCTGGCGCGCCTCGAAGGCTGGCGGCTCACGGGCGACGACGCCAGCGTGGCGATCGAGAAGACCTTCACCTTCGCCAATTATTTCGAGACTATGGCCTTCGTCAATGCGCTGGCGTTCGTCGCGCACACGCAGGACCACCATCCCGACCTGTCGGTCCACTACAACCGCTGCGTGGTGCGGTTCAGCACCCACGACGTGGGCGGCATTTCGGCGACCGATCTCGACTGCGCGGCACGGGCCGACGCGCTGCTCGCGGCCTGACCGCACGGAAAACGCCGGTGGCCAGGCAACGCGGCGGCAGCGCTCCCGAAGAGGCGGCCGCGTTGCGCCCCGGCCTCGTCGTCGCCAGCCACGGGCGGCACTGCGTGGTCGAGACGCCTGAGGGCGAGCGCGTCATCTGCCACCCGCGCGGCAAGAAAAGCCAGGCCGTGGTGGGCGACCGGGTGCGCTGGCAGGCCAGCGAGGACGAGGGCACCATCGAGCAGGTCGAGCCGCGCCGCAACCTGTTCTACCGGCAGGACGAGATCCGCACCAAGTCCTTCGCGGCCAACCTCGACCAGGTGCTGATCCTGGTCGCGGCCGAGCCCGAGTTCTCCGAGAGCCAGCTTGCGCGCGCCCTGATCGCCGCCGAGGCCGAGCGCATCGCGCCGGTCATCGCGCTCAACAAGAGCGATCTGGTGGCGCCGTTCGAGCGCGCCTGGGCGCGCCTCGCGCCGTACCGCCGCATGCACCACGGCGTGCTGCCGCTGTCGCTCGCGGCCTCCGGCGAGGTCGACCGCGCCGTGCTGCTGAAGCTGCTGGCCGGCAAGACCACGCTGGTGCTGGGCCCCTCGGGCGCGGGCAAGAGCACGCTGATCAACCTGCTGGTGCCCGGCGCGACGGCGCTCACCGGCGAGATCTCGCAGGCGCTCAACTCGGGCCGCCACACCACCACCAGCACCACCTGGTACTGGATTGACCGCCCGGGCGACACGGCGATCCTCGATTCGCCGGGCTTCCAGGAATTCGGCCTGAACCACATCGAGCCGATGCAGCTGGCCCGTCTGATGCCCGACATCGCCGAGCACGCGACGCAGTGCCGCTTCTACAACTGCACGCACCTGCACGAGCCGGGCTGCGGCGTGCTTTCACAGGTCGAATCGGCTGCCGGGGCAGGCCCCATCAGCGCGAGTCGCTATCGAATTTATAGCGAGCTGTTTGCCGAGCTGAGCCAGCGCCGCTACTGAGGCGGCGCGGCACCAGGCCGCTCAGCCGAGCAGGCGCGCCAGCGTCAGGAGCGCGAGCAGCACCATCCACATCACCACCGAGCGCCAGACCAGCCCGACCACGCTGCGCAGGTGCGCGGTCTCGGGCGCGCGCCCGGGCGTGCTGCCGCTGTCGGGCAGCCGCAGGCCGGTCACCGGCTCGCCCGCCTGCGCGCGCGCCAGCGGATCGGCCAGCGGCGCCGCGCGCAGGCTGCCGCCGCCCAGGCGCACGTTGAGCGCGCCCGAGGTGGCCGCCAGGATGACGCCGTCGTTCTCGTCACTGAAGCGCCGCGCGTCGTTGCGCCAGCAGTCGATCGCATCCTCGAAGCTGCCGACCACGGCGAAGCCCAGCGCGGTGATGCGCGCCGGCAGCCAGTCGATGACGTTCCAGGCGCGCTCGCCCGCCTGCTGCGCCGCCGGACTGGCCGGGTGCGCGTGGGCGCCGACCTTGCGCGCCCAGTAGCGCGCGACGAAGCCGCTCATGCGGTAGAACACGGCGCCGGCCGGCCCCAGGCCGAGTGCGGCCAGAATCGAGAACCACGCCAGCACGCCGAACACATGCCGGTGCGCGGCGATCACCGAATACTCGATCACATGGCGCACGATCTCGCTGCGCGGCAGGTGCGCCACGTCGACGCGCTGCCAGTGCGCCAGCAGCGAGCGCGCGAGCGGCTCGTCGCCCGCCTCCAGGGCGTCGCGAATGTCGGTGAAATGGTGGCTGAACTGGCGGAACCCGAGCGTGACGTACAGCACCGCGACGCTCCACAGCACCGCGAAGGGCAGCCCCAGCGTGAGCACCAGCAGCCAGTGCACGCCGAGCGCGAACAGCGTGGGCACCCCCACCGCCAGCGTCCAGGCTACCCAGCCATGCTGCGGCTTGCCCGCGTCGAAGTTGCGGCTGACCCACCGCGTCCAGCCGAGGACCCCGCCGTACACCGGATTGTGGTAGGCGAGCGGACGCACCTGTTCGATCAGCAGCGCGCACAGGATGGCGAAAAAACTCATCGGTCGATGATAGCGAGCGGCCTCACGCCGCCAGGAAGCGGTAGAGGTTGCGCAGCATGCCGGCCGTGGCGCCCCACACGTAGCGCTCGTGCGCGCCGTCGCGGTACGGCATCGAGAACCACTCGCGCTGCTCGCGCGCGCCGCCCGGTGCGCTCCACTCCAGCCGGTGGCGCCGGTGGTGGGCCGGGTCCATCAGGAAGGCCAGCGGGATCTCGAACGCCGCGGCCACTTCGTGTGGATTGAGCGCTAGCTCGAAGCCCGGGCGCACCAGCGCGACGACCGGCGTGACGATGAAGGAGGTGCCGGTGGTGTAGGTCGGAAGGCTCCCCAGCACCTCGACGAAGCGCGCCGGCAGGCCCACCTCCTCCCACGCCTCGCGCAGGGCGGCGGCGGCAATGCTCTCATCCCCCGGATCGACCCGGCCGCCGGGAAAGGCGACCTGCCCCGAGTGCGTCGACAGGTTGGACGTGCGCTCGGTCAGCAGCACGGTCGGCGCGGCGCGCTGCACGATCGGCACCAGCACGGCGGCGGCGGCCGGCTGGCGGTCGGCGAAGCGCGGTTCGCGGCGCAGCTCGGGCTGCCACGCCGGCGGCTCGGCGAAGCGCCGGCGCAGGGCGTCGGCCGTCAGCTGCGCGGGCGCCACGGCCGGCAGCGCACGGTCGGTCGAGAGCACCGGCACGGCGCGGGGGTCGAACGCCGGCAGCGGCGCGAAGGGGGAGGCGTTGATCGCCTCGACCGAGGCCGATGACGCGGGCGGTGAAGACAAGAAGCGAGCCCTTTCGGAAGTCGGAAAAGCCGGCTGTTCGCCGCAATCCCCTGCACGAAGCCGGACCGCGCGGAAGCGAGATCCGGCAGAAACGAAAAAACCGCCGAAGCTCGAAGCCGCGGCGGCGTTCTCGAAGCCCGGAAGGCCGCTTACTGCGCAGCGGCCTGGGGAGCCTTGGAGCCCCTGAGCTGCAGCTTTTCCTTGATGCGCGCCGAACGGCCGCTGCGCTCGCGCAGGTAGTACAGCTTGGCGCGGCGCACGTCGCCGCGGCGCTTGACTTCGATCGAGGCGATCAGCGGGCTGTAGGTCTGGAAGGTGCGCTCGACGCCTTCGCCGCTGGAGATCTTGCGCACCGTGAAGCCGCTGTTGAGGCCGCGGTTGCGCTTGGCGATCACGACGCCTTCGTAGGCCTGCAGCCGCCGGCGCGTGCCTTCGACCACCTTGACGCTGACGATGACGGTGTCGCCGGGGGCGAATTCGGGAACGGTCTTGCCGAGGCGGGAGATTTCTTCCTGCTCGAGGGTCTGGATGAGGTTCATGGTTTCCTGCGAAAGGATCGTGCCTGCGCTACACGAAAGGCGGCGGGCCTGAATCAGGGGTGCCGCGGCCAGGCAGAGGATCGGAGAGCCCGCGATTATAGCCCGCCGCGCAGCGTCGCCTCGTCGGCGGCGCTCAGCCGGCCCGCACGCCGTGCCGCGTCCAGCAACTCGGGGCGGTGTCGCGCCGTCGCCAGCAGCCGCTGGTCGCGGCGCCAGCGCTCGATCTGCGCGTGATGGCCCGACAGCAGCGGCGCCGGCACGCCCTTGCCGTGCCAATGCTCGGGCCGGGTGTAGTGCGGGCAGTCGAGCAGCCCGTCGAGCGCCGGATTGAAGCTGTCCTGCGCGTGGCTCGCCGCATCGCCCAGCACGCCGGGCTGCAGCCGCGCCACGGCGTCGAGCAGCGCCATCGCCGCGATCTCGCCGCCCGACAGCACGAAGTCGCCCAGGCTGACCTGGTGCGTGACGCGCGCGTCGATGAAGCGCTGATCGATCCCCTCGTAGCGGCCGCAGACCAGCACGGCGCCCGCGCTGGCCGACCAGCCCTCGACCGCCGCGTGGTCGAGCGCCGGCCCGAGCGGGGAAAACAGCACCACCGGCGCGCTCGCGCCGCGCGCCGCCTGCGCCGCGCCCAGGCAGGCGTCCAGCGGCTCGGCCATCATGACCATGCCCGGGCCGCCGCCGAACGGCCGGTCGTCGATGCGGCGGTAGTTGCCCGCAGCGAAGTCGCGCGGATTCCAGAACGCCACCTCGACCTGCTTCGATTCGTAGGCACGGCGCGTCACGCCGCTCGCCAGAAACGGCGCGAAAAGCTCGGGGAACAGCGTGAGAATGTCGAAGCGCATGACGCCGCCGTACTCAGCGCGATCCGCAACGCACGAGGCAGCCGGCCAGCATCAATAATCGGGCTGCCAGTCGACCGTGATGGTGCGCCCGACCAGGTCCACCGCGTCGATGAAGGCCGAGACGAAGGGGACCATGCGCTCGACCGTCTTTCCGCCTTCCTGCGCCGCGAGCACCAGCGTGGTCTGCGGTCCGCTCGCCAGCAGCTCGCGCACCTCGCCGAGCGCCACGCCCTCGCGGTTGACCACCGCGAGGCCGATCAGGTCGACCCAGTAGTACTCGTCGTCGCCGGCAGTCGGAAAGCTCGATCGCGGCACGAACACGCGCGCGCCGCGCAGCGCCTCGGCCGCATCGCGGTCGGGCACGTCGCCGGAAGTGGCGACGACGCAATCGGCGTGCTCCTTGGCCTCGCGCACCGGCAGGCGGAAGACCGCGCCACCGGCGCCCTCGGGCGCCTGCACGAACCAGCGCTTGGAAGAAAAAAGCGCCTCGGGTCGGGCGCTGTGGGGCAGGACCTTGAACCAGCCCTTGACGCCCCAGGCATCGGCGATGCGCCCTACCTCGACGGCATCCGCCGGCAATTCGGCGGTTTCGAGACCGGGCAGCATCGCGAACGCGGCCTTGGGTCGGGCGGCGGCTTTTTAGGCGGCGGCCTGGGGCGCGGCGGCGGCAGCCTGCCTGACCAGGCGCTCGACCGTGGGCGACGCCTGGGCGCCGACGCTCTTCCAGTAGCTCAGGCGGTCCTGCGCAATGCGGATGCTTTCCTCGTTGGCCTTGGCGATCGGGTTGTAGAAGCCCAGGCGCTCGATGAAGCGGCCGTCGCGGCGCACGCGCTTGTCCGACACGACGATGTTGAAGAACGGCCGGCTCTTGGAGCCGCCGCGGGAGAGTCGAATGACGACCATGATTTATCCTTCGGGTGGTGCCGTGGACCCGCAAGGTCCGTTGGGCATGAATTTTTTCAACGTCGAGACACGCGACATGGCCACCCGGCCAGCGGCACGCTGAAAAGCCTGCGATTATAGCCCGCCCCTGTTTGCCGGGCCACTCCGGCGGGCGTGCCCTCCCGTGCAGGCCTGGCCTCAACTCTTTTTTCGATGCTCATCTTCCGACCCAGCCGCGACGACGACCTGCCGGCCGTCTGCGCCATCTATGCCCATCACGTGCTGCACGGCACCGGCACCTTCGAGACCGAGCCGCCCGGCCTCACCGACATGGCCGCGCGCCGCGCCGACGTGCTGGCGAAGCGGCTGCCGTACCTGGTGGCCGAGCAGGACGGCCGGCTGCTGGGCTTCGCGTACTGCAACTGGTTCAAGCCGCGCCCCGCCTATCGCTTCTCGGCCGAGGATTCGATCTACCTGGCCGAGGGCGCGCAGGGCCGGGGCCTCGGCTCGCAACTGCTCGCCGCGCTGTGCCGCGCCGCCGAGGCAGCGGGCGTGCGCAAGCTGATCGCCGTGATCGGCGACTCGGCCAACGCCGGCTCGATCGGGGTGCACCGGGCGCAGGGCTTCACCGCGGTGGGCGTGCTCAAGGACTGCGGCTGGAAATTCGACCGCTGGCTCGACGTGGTCCTGATGGAAAAATCGCTCGGCGCCGGCAGCGCCAGCGCCCCGCTATGAACCGCCGGCTCAAGAGCAAGACCGTCGCCGCCTGGCTCGCCTTCCTGGGCGGCCCGCTCGGGCTGCACCGCTTCTACCTGCACGGCCTGGGCGACCTGCCGGGCTGGCTGCTGCCGATTCCGACCGCGCTCGGGCTCTACGGCATCGAACGTGCCCGCCTCTACGGGCTCGACGACACCCTGAGCTGGGCATTGATCCCGCTGGTGGGCTTCACGGTGGCCGGCTGCGCGCTGGTGGCGATCGTCTACGGGCTCATGGCCCCCGAGAAGTGGAACGCGCGCTTCAACCCGTCCGCCGCGCCCGACGCGGCGCCGGGCCGCACCCACTGGGGCACCATCGGCGCCGTCACCCTCGCGCTGGTGGTCGGCGCCACCGTGCTGATGTCCAGCATCGTGTTCAGCTTCCAGCGCTACTTCGAATACCAGATCGAGGCGGGCCGCCAGATATCACAGTGATGCGCGGCCTGGCGGACTCCCCACGGACCGGTTGCAAGGGCGTCCGCCAGGCTGTTCGCGACCCGCGTCCGCGCCCATAATCCAGCGCCCCTGGCGAACGCGCCGGGCGACTCACCTCCCCACCCAGCCCATGGGCACCCCTCTTCTCCAGCACCCCGCGCAGGACGCCACGGCGCCGGCGCCGCGCTGGCGGGCGTGGCTGCAGACGCCGCCGCAGCCGCGTGACACGCCGTGGGTCGCCGCGGCGCTGGTGCTCTGGGCCGCGGTCTGGCTGGCGATGCTCGCCGCCACCAGCCTGTCGCCGCCGGTCGACAATGTCGAGCAGCTGACCTGGGTGCGCGGGCTGGCGTGGGGCTACTACAAGCACCCGCCCCTGCCGACCTGGCTGCTGTGGCCGCTGGTGCGGGTCTTCGGGCTTCACGAGTGGGTGGCCGCGCTTGCCGGGGCCGCGACCATCGTGGCGGCGCTGCTGGTGTGCTGGCGGCTGGTTTGTGAATTGCGCGGCGCGCAGGCGGCCGGCCTGGCCACGCTGGCCACGCTGTGCATCACCTACTACAGCGGCCGGACCAACTACTACAACCACAACATGGTGCTGCTGCCGCTGGTGGCGGGCGCGGCCTGGTGCTGCTGGCGGGCCTTCGAGCGGCGCTCGATGCGCGCCTGGCTGGGCGTGGGCGTCCTGCTCGGGCTGGGTGCGATCACCAAGTACCAGGTCGCGCTGGCCGCGGCGTCGGTGCTGTGCTTCTGGGCCCGCCAGCGGGGCTGGCGCGATCCGCTGCACCGTCGCGGCCTGGCGGGCGCGGCGCTGGTGGCCGGCCTGGTCTTTCTGCCGCACGCGGTCTGGCTGGTGCGGCACGACTTCGCGCCGGTGCACTACGCGATGGGCACCTCGCTCGCCAGCGCGCTGGGCCTGGGCCACCGGCTGGCGCATTCGCTCAACTGGCTGGTCGGCCAGATCGGCCGCCTGCTGCCGTCGCTGCTGTTCGGCCTCGGGCTGCTGGCGTGGACGCGGCGCCAACGCCTGCCGGAGCCGCCGCCGGAGTCGCCGCCCGCGCCGCGCGCCGCCGACGCCCAGGCCCTCCTCTTTGCCTGGGGAGGCCTGCCGCTGCTACTGATGTTTCTGATGGGCGTGTTCACCGGCGCCGACCTCCAGCAGCAATGGGGTACCGCCTTCGTGCCGCTGACCTGCGCCTGGCTGATGCTGTGGCGGGTGGAGCCCGGGCAGTGGCGGCGGGTGCGCTGGCGCGACGCCCTGGTCGCCTTCGCCGCGGTCCAGGGGCTGCTGGCGGTGCTGAACTGGGCCACCTCGCCGATGGGCCCATCGGCGCTCGTGGTCCATCACAACCGCAATTTTCCGTCGCAGGCGATCGCCGACCGGCTGGGCCCGCCGGCGCGCGCCGCGCTGGGCGGCCCGATCGACGTCATCGCCGGACCGGCGCAAACCGTCGAGACGCTGGCCCTGCGGCTGCCCGAGCGCCCCCTGGTGCTGATCGACGGACGCGCCGACTTCAGCCCCTGGATCAACCCCGAAGCGCTGGCGCACCGGCGGGTGCTCTGGGTCGGCGGCCCGGCCGAGCTGCCGCCGCACGGCACCGTGCGGCACGCGCTCGCGGACGGGCTGTGGTGGGCGGTGCCGGCGAGCGCTCCCGTGCCGGCAAAACAGGATCAAATCGGGGTCCAGCGCCCGCCCTTCTTGGGTGGTCAGCTATCAAAACAATAGCTTTGGAGAACGGGCCACGCGGCACGCCAAGCCCTTTGCCCCTGCTGGCCGCGCGACCCGGGCCGCAGCCCTAGAAAATCTGCAGACTGACCCAGTAGGCAATCGCCGCCACGAAGGCCGCGGCGGGAATGGTGAAGATCCACGCCCAGACGATGTTGCCCGCCACGCCCCAGCGCACCGCGCTCGCCCGCTGGGTGGCGCCGACGCCGACGATGGCCCCGGTGATGGTGTGCGTGGTCGACACCGGAATGCCCAGCAGGGTGGCCAGGAACAGCGTCAGCGCCCCGCCCGTCTCGGCGCAGAAGCCGCCCACCGGCTTCAGCTTGGTGATCTTCTGCCCCATGGTCTTCACGATGCGCCAGCCGCCGAACATGGTGCCCAGCGCGATGGCCGTGTAGCAGCACACGATGGTCCAGGTCGGCGGGCGGCTGGCGTCGGCGGCCGCGTAGCCGGTCGCGATCAGCAGCATCCAGATGATGCCGATGGTCTTCTGCGCGTCGTTGCCGCCATGGCCCAGGCTGTAGGCGCCGGCCGAGACCAGCTGCAGCCGCCGGAACCACCGGTCCACTCGCGACGGCGTGGAGCGGCGGAACACCCAGGCCACCGCCACCATCATCAGCGAGCCGAGCAAAAAGCCCAGCAGGGGCGACACGAAGATGAACGCCACCGTCTTCCAGATGCCCGTGGCCACCAGCGCGCTCGCGCCCGCCTTGGCCATGACCGCGCCGACGATGCCGCCGATCAGCGCGTGCGACGAGCTGCTGGGGATGCCGTAGAACCAGGTCACGAAGTTCCACGTGATGGCGCCGATCAGCGCACCGAACACCACGTGCACGTCCACCACCTCCGGCTGCGCGATGCCCTTGCCGACCGTGGCCGCCACGCTCAGGTGGAACACCCCGATGGCGATCAGGTTGAAGAACGCCGCGAACAGCACCGCCTGCCCCGGCTTGAGCACGCCCGTGGACACCACCGTGGCGATCGAGTTGGCGGCGTCGTGGAAGCCGTTCATGAAGTCGAACAGGATCGCCAGCGCCACCAGCAGCACCACGACCCACAGGCCGACCTGGACCGCGGCCATCAGGAATTCTCGAGGACGATGCCCTCGATCACGTTGGCGACGTCCTCGCACTTGTCGGTGATGGTCTCCAGCAGCTCGTAGATGGCCCTGAGCTTGATGACCTCGCGCACGTCGGGCTCCTCGCGGAACAGCTTGCTCATGGCGCTGCGCATCACGCGGTCGGCCTCGGATTCGAGCCGGTCGATCTCCTCGCAGGCCTTGAGCGTGGCCTCGGCCATGGCCGGTTCGGTGATCTTGCCGAGGTACCTGACGGCCTCGCGCACCCGCTCGCAGCACTTGACGCTGAGCGCCGTCAGCCGCGTGATCTCGTCGGTCATGTGGCGCACGTCGTAGAGCGCCATGGTCTCGGCCGAGTCCTGGATCAGGTCGGCCACGTCGTCCATCGTGTTGATGAGCTTGTGGATCTGCTCGCGGTCGATCGGCGTGATGAAGGTCTTGTGGATCAGCCGGTTGACGTCGTGCGTGACCCGGTCGGCGGCGCGCTCGGCGTTGTCCACCTCGCGGTTGTACTGCTCGCGCAGGTGCAGGTCGTTGTAGTTTTCCACCAGCTGCGCGAAGGCGTGCGCCGCCTCGACGATGCGCTCGGCGTGCTGGTTGAACATCTCGAAAAAATTGCCCTCGCGGGGCAGCAGCTTGCCAAACATGGCGGTGGTTCCTTGCACAGCGGGTGTGCGTTGGGAGGACGTTTCGTGGGCGGCGGAAGTGTAATTCGGCGCCTCAGGCCGACACCGGAGGGCCGCATGGGTCCGGTGTCCCGGCGCTCAGCCGCTCGATCGGCTGGTCGGCCACGCGCGCGAGCTGCTCGGGGGTGACGAGCGCCGGCGCGATCTCGGCCAGCGGCCGCAGCACGAAGGCGCGCTGGGCCATGCGCGGATGCGGCAGCGTCAGCGCCGGCGTGTCGAGCACCTCGTCGCCGTAGCGCAGCAGGTCGAGGTCGAGCGTGCGTGGGGCGTTGCGGTACGGGCGCTCGCGGCCGGCGGCCTGTTCCAGACGCTGCAATTGCGCCAGCAGCGCCGGCGGATCGAGCGTGGTCGCCAGCGCCGCCACGGCGTTGACGAAGTCGGGGCCGCTGGCCTCGACCGGCGCGCTGCGCCAGAGGCTGGAGCGCGCCGTCACCCGCGTCTGCGGCAGGCCGTCGAGGTCGCGCAGCGCCTGCCCGACCCTGGCGCGGGCATCGCCGAGGTTGGCGCCGATGGCGACATAGGCGGTGGCTGGCATCGCTGCTCGGCGCGAAGTCAGGGTTCGGTCGCGTCGGCGTGACCGGCCGGGTCCGCGCGGCCGCCCTCGACGCCGGAGCGCGGCTTGCTGCGCCGGCGCCGGCGCTTGCGCGGCACGCTGTCGCCTTCCTGTGCTGCGGACGGCGGAGGTGTCGCGTCCCGCTCGCCGGAAGCGCTGGCCTGCGCACCCTCATCGGCAACGGTCGCACCCGCGCTCGCCGGGCGGCCGGTCGGGCGGACATGCACGCGCTGGCCGCGCTTTTGCTCCTCGCGCACCTGGTCCAGCAGGTCCTGGCGGCGCGC
Organism: uncultured beta proteobacterium; assembly: GCA_963847265.1. Taxonomy (GTDB): domain Bacteria; phylum Pseudomonadota; class Gammaproteobacteria; order Burkholderiales; family Burkholderiaceae_C; genus Variovorax. The sequence goes on from CAWJZE010000001.1 coordinate 390,285, forward strand.
GTCGTCGGCGGTGCTGAACTCCTGCCACCAGGTGGCGATGGCCTCGCTCACCTCGCCCACGTCGGCGCGCAGCCGCATGAAGTCGAAGGCCGCGCGAAAGCGCGCCTGCTCGACCAGGCTGTAGGGCGTGGCGCCGCTCCTCTTGTCGAAGCGCGGCTGCATCATCCAGATCTCGCGCATGTCGGCGGCCAGCTTGCCGCGGCCGGAGACGTCGCCGATGCGCGCGTTGAACACGTCGTCGATGGCATCCTGCAGCGCCGGGAACGGCGGCTGGCCGCGCTGGCCGTGGCGGCCCTCCATGCGCTCGGCCCAGCCCTGGCGCACGTCGGCCCACAGCACGCAGGCCAGCAGGAAGCTCGGCGCCACCGCCTTGCCCTCGCCGACGCGGCGGTCGGTGTCCTGCAGCGCGGCCCGCACGAAGGGCTGCTCGGCGCGCTCGACCACGATGTCGAGCAGCGGGTAGATGCCGCTCGCCAGCCCCAGCGCCCGCAGCTGCGCCACCGTGGCCAGCGCGTGGCCGGTCTGCAGCAGCTTGAGCATCTCGTCGAACAGCCGGCTCTGCGGCACGTCGGCCAGCAGCTTGCTCGACTCGACCAGCGGCGCGGCCGTCTTGGCCTCGATCCTGAAGCCCAGCGCCGCCAGCTTGGCCGAGAAGCGGATGGCGCGGATCACGCGCACCGGGTCCTCGCGGTAGCGCGTGGCCGGGTCGCCGATCATGCGCAGCGTGAGCTTCTTGGCGTCCTTGATGCCGTTGTGGTAGTCAACCACGATCTGGCTGGCCGGGTCGTAGTACATGGCGTTGACGGTGAAGTCGCGCCGCGCCGCGTCCTCTTCCTGCGGGCCCCAGACGTTGTCGCGCAGCACGCGCCCGCTGGCATCGACCGCGTGCGTCATGCCGGCGAGCTCGCCCTTGCTGGTGCGCTCGTTGCCCTGGACCTGCCCGGCCGCAGCGTTGTCCATGTGGGCGCGGAAGGTCGAGACCTCGATCACCTCGTGCTCGCGCCCGCGGCCGTACACCACGTGCACGATGCGGAAGCGCCGCCCGATGATGAAGGCGCGCCGGAACAGCCCCTTCACCTGCTCGGGCGTGGCGTTGGTCGCCACGTCGAAGTCCTTGGGCCGCAGGCCCAGCAGCAGGTCGCGCACCGCGCCGCCGACGATGTAGGCTTCGTAGCCGGCCTGCTGCAGCGTGCTCACCACGTTGCGCGCGCGCTCGTCCACCAGCGCCGGGTCGATGCCGTGGACCTCGGCGGCGACTTCCTGGCGCTTGCCGAAGCGCGCCCGCGCACCGCGCGCCGTGGGGCCCGATTTGCCGAGCAGCTTGTCGATGAAGGTCTTGATCATGGAGTTGTTCTTTGGGCTGCCGCGCTGGCTCACAGGGTTTCGAGCATCGAGCGCAGCAGCGGGATCGTGAGGGCACGCCGGGTCTGCAGCGCGTAGTCGTCGAGCCGGGCCAGCAGCTCGGTCAGGCTGCCCAGATCGCGGCTGAAGCGGTGCAGCATGTAGTCGAGCACCTCGTCGGGCAGCGCCAGGCCGCGCGCCTCGGCCGCCTGGCGCAGCACCGCGCGGCGCTCGGCCTCGCCCAGCACCTGCAAGTGGAACACATGGCCCCAGCCGAGCCGGGTGCGCAGGTCTTCCCGCAACGGCAGGTCGGCCGGCGGCAGCGCGCCGGTGGCCACCCAGCCGCGCTGCAGGCTCTGCGCGTTGACGAACCAGTTGAAGGCCACGTGCTGCTGCACGGCGTTGTAGAGGTGCACGTCGTCGAGCAGCACCGCCACCCAGCCGTCGTCGAAGTCGGGTGGATTCGCCATGCCGGGGTGCAGCCAGCCGGTGCGCCCGCCCTGCTCGCGCAGCGCGGCGTGCACCGCCTCCAGCAGGTGCGTCTTGCCGCTGCCGCCCTCGCCCCAGAGGTAGGTCGGCACCGGCGAATGCGGCGCGTGGCCGTCGCCCTCGGCCACCCAGCGCGCCAGGTGGCGCAGCGCCGGCTCGTTCGGCCCGGCCAGGAACCCCGCCAGCGTCGGACCGGGCGCCAGCCCGATGTCGAGCGCGAGCTGCCTCATGCGACAGCCCACCGCAACGCCGGCGCGGGACCGTCGCGGTCCGGTGCGGGCGATTGCGCTGTGGTGGGGTTCATGGCTCGGGTGGCGGGCGCGACGGCCCCTAGAATCGAGACAAATTCTATCGGCCCGGCGGGTTGCGCCGACGGCGCCCTTTCCAGCCTCCTCTTCTCCTTCTCCCTTCGCCCGCCACTGCCATGACGCCGCACCCGCCCGCCCCGCTCAGCTACAAGGACGCCGGCGTCGACATCGATGCGGGCGACGCGCTGGTCGAGCGCATCAAGCCTCTGGCGAAGAAGACGATGCGCGAAGGCGTGCTGGCCGGCATCGGCGGCTTCGGCGCGCTGTTCGAGGTGCCCAAGCGCTACCGCGAGCCGGTGCTGGTGAGCGGCACCGACGGCGTCGGCACCAAGCTCAGGCTGGCCTTCGAGTGGAACATGCACGACACCGTCGGCATCGACCTGGTCGCCATGAGCGTCAATGACGTGCTGGTGCAGGGCGCCGAGCCGCTGTTCTTCCTCGACTACTTCGCCTGCGGCCGGCTCGACGTCGACACGGCCGCCGCGGTGGTGGGCGGCATCGCGCGCGGCTGCGAATTGTCCGGCTGCGCGCTGATCGGCGGCGAGACGGCCGAGATGCCCGGCATGTACCCGGATGGCGAGTACGACCTGGCCGGCTTCGCCGTCGGTGCGGTCGAGAAATCGAAGATCCTCACGGGCCGCGACGTGCGGCCGGGCGACGTGGTGCTCGGCCTGGCGTCGAGCGGCGTGCATTCCAACGGCTTCAGCCTGGTGCGCAAGGTGATCGAGCGCGCCGGCGACGCCCTGCCCACGACGCTCGACGGCCAGCCGTTCCGCCGGGCCGTCATGGCGCCGACGCGGCTCTACGTGAAGCCGGTGCTCGAGGCGCTGGCGAAGCACCCGGTCAAGGCGCTGGCCCACATCACCGGCGGCGGCCTGCTGGAGAACATTCCGCGCGTGCTGCCCGAGGGCACGGCGGCGCACCTGAAGAAGGGCAGCTGGCCGCGAAGCGAGCTGTTCGCCTGGCTGCAGCGGGTGGCGGGCATCGACGACAGCGAGATGAACCGCACCTTCAACAACGGCATCGGCATGGTGGTGGTCATCGACGCCGCCGAGGCCGCGACCTGCGCGGCCACCCTGCGCGCCGCCGGCGAGACGGTGTACGAGATCGGCGTCATCGCGCCGAGCGACGGCGGCGCGGCGGTGGTCGTGGCCTGATCCGCCGGGCCGCGCCAGCCTCTGCCACCCTTCGGGAAATGGGCCCGCCGTCCACCCAGCCCCTGGAGCCCGTCGCGCGTGGCGCCGTCGTCGCGCAGCCGCTGCGCAGCACGACCGCAGCCCTGGCGCGCGCCATGCCGGTGGCCAGCTACCTGCTGATCGCGGCGGCCCTGCTGCTCATCATGTGGCAGGGCCTGCTGCCGGGCCTGCTGTGCGTGTGCCTCGGCTTCCTCGGCACCCGCCGGCTGGCACGCTGGCTGGACGCGGGCCTGCGGCGCCTGCGGCCCCGCGCCGAGCAGGCCCCCGCGCCCGCGCTGCCGCGCGTGCTGGCCGGCGCGCTGGTGATGCTGGCGCCGGTCGGGCTGCTGCTGCTCGGCGTCTCGGAGGCGCGCGAGTCGGTGTTCGATGCGCCCCAGCAGTACCGCGACCTGCTCGACTACATCGCGCGCACCGTGCTCGAACTCAGGCTCAAGCTGCCGCCCGAAATCGCCGTCTACCTGCCCGAGGGTGCCGCCGACGTGCAGCGCATGCTGGCCGGCTACCTGCGCGCCCAGGCCGGCGTGCTGGCCGTGACGGGCCGTGCCTGGCTGGGCGGGCTGCTGTTCGCGTACGTCGGCTTGATCATCGGAGCGCTGGCCGCCATCGCCAGCCTGGCCGCGGCCGCCCGCCCGGCGGTCGCGCACCGCCCGCTGGCCGAGCAGCTGCGGCTGCGCGTGACGCGCTTCGGCGAGGCGTTCGGCCAGATCGTGGCGGCGCAGTTCTGGATCGCCGCCTTCAACACGCTGCTGACCGCGGTGTTTTTGCTGTTCCTGCTGCCGCTGTGGGGCCTGGCGCTGCCCTACACCCCGGCGCTCGTCACGCTGACCTTCGTCGCCGGGCTGGTGCCGATCGTCGGCAACCTGCTGTGCAACGCGGTCATCACGGTGGTCGGGCTGTCGGTGTCGCCGGTAGCGGCGCTGGTCTGCCTGGCGTTCCTGATCCTGATCCACAAGGCCGAGTACCTGATCAACGCCCGGGTGGTCGGGCGGCGCACCCAGATGGCGGTGTGGGAGCTGCTGGCCGTCATGTTCGTGGCCGAGGCGGTGTACGGGCCGTCCGGGCTGGTGGCCGCGCCGCTGTTCTACGCCTATTTGAAGAAGGAGCTGCAGGCCGCGCGGCTGGTGTGAGGCGAGGCGGGCCGGAGCCCGGCGCGCAGTCTGTGGCCGCTGTCGCTTTAGCAATGTCCTGATTTGATCGGTTCCGGTCTGTCCACGGGCGGCGAAGCAGTCTCCAGCGGCGAACAATGGGGCCTTTCTACCCCGCTGCCATTTCGAGGCCCTCATGAAAACCTGTCTGATAGTGATCGACGCCCAGGAATCGTTTCGCCACCGCCCCTACGCCAGCGAGCGTGACATGGGACCCTATCTGGCCGCGCAAAATGCGCTGATCGAAGGCTGCGCCGCGGCCGGCGTGCCCATCGTGCGGGTCCTCCATGTCGACGGGCCGGCCTCGCCCGGCAACCCGTTCGCCATCGAGTCGGGTCACGTCCGGCCGCTGGAAGGCCTCGCCGGCTTCGCGGCTGCCGCCACCTTCACCAAGAGCCGCCACAGTGCCCTGGTGGGCACCGGGCTCGACGTCTGGCTGACACGCCAGGGCATCGGCCGCCTGATCGTGAGCGGCATCCGGACCGAGCAGTGCTGCGAGACCACCACCCGCCACGCGTCCGACCTGGGCTGGACGGTCGACTTCGTGCCCGACGCCACCCTCACCTACGACATGGTGCAGCCCGACGGCCGGCCGCTGTCGGCGCCCGACATCAAGGCACGCACCGCCACCGTGCTGGACGGCCGCTTCGCCAGGGTGTGCGATGTCGGGCAGGCGCTGGGACGGGTCCGCGAATTGGCGACCGCGGCATGAACCCGCATCGTCGCGAGCGGCAGGCCGGGTGCACGGCACGGCGGATGGATGTCGCATGGACCCCGGACGCGAGCCGCCCCGGCCCATCCGCGTAGTGTTCGTGCTGCTGGCCGGCAGCCTGGTGCTCGACTGGGCGGGTCCGGCCGAGGCGCTGCGCATCGCCAACCGGCAGCTGCGCGCGGCAGGCCAGCCCGAGCGCTTCGCCATCGAGTTCGCGAGCCCGCGGCCGTCGTCGGTCAGCTCGGTGGGCGTCGCGCTCTCGGGACTGGCGCCGTTGCCGGACCGATGGGACGGCCCGGCCTGGATCGTGCTGGTGGGGCTGCCCGGCGAGTCCATCGAGGTCGACGGCGACGAAGCCCGCGAGTTGCTGCACTGGCTGCGCGGCCAGCGCCTGCAGCGCGACCGGCTCGAGCTGGTGACGGTCTGCGCCGGCGCGGTGCTGGCCGCGCACGCCGGCCAGCTCGCCGGGCGACGCGCCACCACGCACCACCATCATCTGGACGAGCTGCAGCGCATCGAGCCGCGCTGCGACGTGGTCGCCAACCGCGTGTTCGTGCTCGATGCGCCGCTCTACAGCAGCGCCGGCGTGACCACCGGCATCGACCTGATGCTGCACCGCATCGGCGAAGTCTGCGGCGAGGCGCTGGCCGCCCGGGTGGCGCAGACGATGGTGGTGGCGCTGCGGCGCGGCCCGCACGACCCGGAGCTGTCGCCGTTCCTGGCCTACCGCAACCACCTGCACGCCGCGCTGCACCGGGTGCAGGACGCGGTCGGCGCCGAGCCGCAGGCCGACTGGAGCGTGCCGCGCATGGCGGCGGTGGCGCACACCTCGGCGCGGCACCTGACGCGGCTGTTCGTGCTGCATGCGGGCGTGGCGCCGCTGGCGTACCTGCGCCGGCTGCGGCTTGCCAGCGCGCAGCTGGCACTGGCTTCCGGCGCCAACGTCACGCGGGCGGCCGAGCAGGCCGGGTTCGGCTCCGACACGCAACTGCGTCGCGCGTGGCGCCAGTTCGGGCTGCCAGGCTCGCCATCGACCCCGCAGCTGCTATCGAAAAGATAGCTGCCCACGCAGGACTGGCGTGCGTTATCCCTGAAACAGTCTCCTAGGGCGACATGCGGCTCAGCCGCCGTCGCCCGCGCCGCGCAGCAGGTTGACGCGGTCGGCGATGACGTCGAGGTCGAGCTCGTCCTCGGCGTTGGCCAGGTAGGTTTCGAGGTCGCGCACGGCCTGCGCGTTGTGGCCCTGCTCGGCGTGCGCGAGGCCGCGGTCGCGGTACTCGCCCCAGGCCTTGGGCAGCAGCGCGATGAGGCGGTCCTGCACCGCGATCAGCCGCACCCAGTCCTCCTGCGTGCGGTGGATCTCCTTCAGGTTGCGCAGCATGCGCGCGATGATCTCGCGCGACGTGGCGGGCTGCAGGTAGAGGCCGAGCGGCACCTCGTCGCCCGCGCCGCTGCTCAGGCGCCAGGGTTCGAGCCGCTCGTTCAGGTCCTCGCGCGAGAGCGAGCGGCCGGTGAACGGGTCGATCACCACCTGCCCCTTCGGCAGCGCCACCTTGAGCATGAAGTGCCCCGGAAAGGCCACGCCGCGCGCCTGCAGCCCCAGCCCCTGCGCGAGCTCGATCCACAGCACCGCCAGCGAGATCGGGATGCCGCGGCGGGTGCGCAGCACGGCGTTCAGGTAGCTGTTGTCGGGGTCGTAGTAGTCGTTGACGTTGCCGCCGAAGTTCAGGTCGTGGAAGAAGAACTGGTTGAGCAGACGCAGCCGCTGCAGCGGCGCGGCGTCGGCCGGCAGGCGGCGCTTGAGGCGGGCGAGCAGCTGGTCGACGTCGCCGAGCACCTGCTGGACGTCGAGCTCCGGGTACTCGTCCTGCGCCAGGCTGACGGCCGCTTCGAGCAGGGGGAAGTGCTCGTCGCTCTGCACCAGCGTGGCGAAGTATTCGAGCGCGGTGGGCGCTGAGAGGCTCAGGGGCATGTGTCTTTGTAGTGGAGCGCGCGGGGAGCGTCAAGGCGCCGACCGGCAATCCGCGTGCCTCAGCGCCGCATGAAGGCGCGCAGCCGCACCCCCGCCGCGGCGAGCGCGATGAAGTACAGCCCGGCGGCGCCGACGATCAGCGCGGCCAGCAGGCCGATGCGCTGCAGCCGCGCGGCGGCGAGTGCGATCCAGTCGAAGTGGTGCGTGCCCCAGTACAGCAGCAGCGCCAGCGGCAGCGTGGCGGCGAGCACCTGCGCCGCGAACACGCCCCAGCCCGGCAGCGGCCGGTAGCTGCCCTGCCGCAGCAGCCCGACGAGCAGCCACAGCGCGTTGACGAGCGCGCCGATGCCGATCGACAGGGTCAGCGCGGCGTGCTGCAGCCACGGCACCAGCAGGAAGTTGAGACATTGCGTCAATGCCAGCACGCTGACGGCGATGCGCACCGGTGTCTTCATGTCGTGGCGCGCGTAGTAGCCCGGCGCCAGCACCTTGATGGCAACGATGCCGACCAGCCCGACGCCGTAGCCCACCAGCGCCGCCGTGGTGCGCTGCACGTCGAGCGCCTTGAACGCGCCGTTGTGGAAGATGACGGCCACCAGCGGCAGCGAGAACACCAGCAGCGCCACCGCGCACGGCACCGCCAGCAGCACCACCAGCCGCAGGCCCCAGTCGAGCATGGCCGAGTAGCGCGCCTCGTCCTTCGCCGCGCGGGCGCTGGCGAGCTGCGGCATCAGCACCACGCCCAGCGCCACGCCGAGCATGGCGGTCGGGAATTCCATCAGCCGGTCGGCGCTCGTCACCCAGGTCACGCTGCCGGGCGCCAGGTACGAGGCGATCTGCGTGTTGATGAGCAGCGAGAGCTGCGCCACGCTCACCCCCAGCAGCGCCGGCAGCATCAGCCGGCCGACCTGGCGCGTGGTCGGGTCGGTCCAGGCGGCGCGGAACGCGCGCAGGCTGGCGCCGACGCGCGGCAGCATGCCCAGCCCCCGCAGCGCCGGCAGCTGCAGCGCCAGCTGCAGCACGCCGCCCACCATCACGCCGACGCACTGCGCGTAGATCGGCTCGATGCCGTGGCGGCGGAACCATGGCGCGCCCAGCACGATCGAGCCGATCAGCGCCACGTTCAGCAGCACCGGCGAGGCCGCCGGCACGGCGAATTTGCGCCAGGTGTTGAGGATGCCGCCGGCCAGCGCCACCAGCGACATGAAGCCGATGTAGGGGAACATCCAGCGCGTCATGACCACCGCGGCGTCGAAGCCGCCAGTGCCGCTGCGCAGCAGGCCGCTGGCCATCGCCAGCACCATCAGCGGCGCGGCGGCGACGCCCACCGCGCACACGAACACCAGCGCCCAGACCAGCAGCGTGGCGACGTGGTCGACCAGCTGCCGGGCGCCGTCGTCGCCGCGCTCGGTCCGGCACGCCGCCAGCACCGGCACGAAGGCCTGGCTGAAGGCGCCCTCGCCGAACACGCGCCGGAACAGGTTGGGAATGCGGAAGGCAACGTAGAAGGCGTCGGTCATGGCGCTGACGCCGAAGACCGACGCCATGAGCACGTCGCGCACCAGGCCGGTGATGCGGGAAGCGAGCGTCAGCAGCGAGACGGTGGAAGCGGATTTGAAAAGCGACACGGCCGCGAGTGTAGGGGCTCGCGCTGGTGCGACCGCCGTGCGGGCCGGGGCCGCCTATAATGGAAGGCTTTGCCGCATCATCCCCAGACACCTTAGGAAATCCACACCATGGCCTCCACCAAGCCCAAGAAGAAAAACCCGCGCCTCGCGTCGGGCCGCAAGCGCGTCCGCCAGGACGTCAAGCTCAACGCCGCCAACACCTCGCTGCGCTCCAAGTACCGCACCGCCGTGAAGAACGTCGAGAAGGCGGTGCTCGCCGGCGACAAGACGAAGGCGAGCGAGCTCTTCGCCAAGGCCCAGAGCATCGTCGACACGGTCGCCGACAAGGGCATCTTCCACAAGAACAAGGCCGCCCGCGACAAGAGCCGCCTGTCGGCCAAGGTCAAGGCGCTGGCCACCGCGCCCGAGAAGGCCGCCGCCTGACGAGTTCAGGCAAACAGCCCGGATGACGGCCGCGACGCCGTCCTCCGCCGTTTGACCGGGGTGCGCTGCGGCAGAAGTGAAAAAACCGCCTTCGGGCGGTTTTTTCATGGGCGGCCCTCCGGCTCAATCGGCCGGGGGGTTCCAGACCTTTTTTCGTGGGGGTGCCGCTGCCGCGGCCTCGGCCGGCTCGGGCAGCAGGCAGGCCTCGGACAGCTGCAGGTCGTTGTCGCGGGCGAAGTTCATGGCGAAGTCCCAGGCCATCACGTTGGCCTCGCGCAGGGCTTCGTTGACGACCACGCAGCTGACGCCGCCGACCTGGGTCGGCACGCACCAGGGCGAATAGCTCAGGCGGTCTCCGGGCGCCGCGCCGCCGGGGCGGAAGGCGCTCAGCACCCCGGCCAGGCGCTCGGCCCAGTCGCTCGGGCGGAAGACGCGGCCGTCGCTGGTGAGGCCCTGGATGAAGACTTCCTTGTTGCTGCTGCTGGGAGAGGCCATCGGTGGAGAGGAAGCGAAGCGGAGCACGCACGGCGCCACGCTGCAGCGCAGCGGCGATTTTAGCGTTCGGCCACCAAGCGCGGCCACGGTGCGGCGCGGGCATCGCAGCGATGCGCAATCCTCATCCTTGCCCGGCAGGCCGCCGCCTAGAATCCGCCTTCCCTTTCCCGGAGAACCGCATGAGCGCAGTGCAAGAAGACCGCTTCCAGCAAGCGAACGCCCCCCTGCAGGGCAGCCAGGACACGGCCGCACCGGATGCGCGAGCCGCCGTGCCGTCGGCACCCCACGTCATGAACACCTACGGCCGCCTGCCGATCGCGCTGTCGCACGGCCAGGGCTGCCGCGTCTGGGACACGAACGGCCGCGCCTACCTGGACGGGCTGGGCGGCATCGCCGTGAATACGCTGGGCCACAACCACCCCGAGCTGGTGCCGGCGCTGGCCGACCAGTTGACGAAGATCATCCACAGCTCCAACTACTACTTCGTGCCGGGGCAGGAGACGCTGGCGGCCAAGCTGGTCGAGCTGTCGGGCCTGACCAACGTGTTCTTCTGCTCGACCGGGCTGGAGGCCAACGAGGCGGCGCTCAAGCTGGCGCGCAAGTTCGGGTACGACAAGGGCATCGAGCGGCCGCAGGTCGTGGTCTACGAGCATGCTTTCCACGGCCGCTCGATCGCCACGCTGTCGGCCACCGGCAACCCGAAGATCCAGCAGGGCTTCGGACCGCTGGTCGAGGGCTTCATCCGCGTGCCGCTCAACGACATCGAGGCGCTGAAGGCCGCCACCGGGGGCAACCCGGACGTGGTCGCCGTGTTCCTGGAGACCATCCAGGGCGAAGGCGGCATCCACCCGATGCGCCGGGACTACCTGCGGCAGGTGCGACAGCTCTGCGACGAGCGCGGCTGGCTGATGATGGTCGACGAGGTGCAGTGCGGCATGGGGCGCACCGGCAAGTGGTTCGCCTTCCAGTGGGCCGGCATCGAGCCCGACGTGATGGCGCTGGCCAAGGGGCTGGGCTCGGGCGTGCCGGTCGGCGCGGTGGTGGCGGGGCCGAAGGCGGCGCAGCTGTTCCAGCCCGGCAACCACGGCACCACCTTCGGCGGCAACCCGCTCGCCATGCGCGCCGGCATCGAGACCCTGCGCATCATGGAAGAGCACAGGCTGCTCGACAACGCCGCCACCGTGGGCGCGCATCTGAAGGCAGCGCTCGAGCGCGAGCTCGGCGAGGTGCCCGGCGTGAAGGAGATCCGCGGCCAGGGCCTGATGCTCGGCATCGAGCTCGACCGGCCCTGCGGCGCGATCCTGAACCGCGCCTGCGAGGCCGGGCTGCTGCTGTCGGTGACGGCCGACAGCGTGATCCGCCTGGTGCCGCCGCTGATCCTGAGCATCGTCGAGGCCGACGAACTGGTGGCGATCCTGGCGCCGATCGTCAAGGCCTTCCTGGCGGAGCCCGCACCATGAGCGCCGCCCCGGCCGTGCGGCACTACCTGCAGTTCTCCGACTTCACGGCCGACGAGTACGCGCACCTGTTCCGGCGCGCGGCGCTCATCAAGAAGAAGTTCAAGGCCTACGAGAAATACCACCCGCTGGCCGACCGCACGCTGGCGATGATCTTCGAGAAGGCCTCGACGCGCACCCGCGTCAGCTTCGAGGCCGGCATGTACCAGCTGGGCGGCAGCGTGGTGCACCTCACCACCAGCGACAGCCAGCTGGGACGCGCCGAGCCGATCGAGGACAGCGCCCGGGTCATCGGCCGCATGGTCGATCTGGTGATGATCCGCACCTTCGAGCACACCCGCATCGAGGCCTTCGCCGCGCACTCGCGCGTGCCGGTCATCAATGGGCTCACCAACGAGTTCCACCCCTGCCAGATCCTGGCCGACCTGTTCACCTTCCTGGAGCACCGCGGCACCGGCGCCGACGGCACGCCCGACCCGGCCTTCCTGCAGGGCAGGACGGTGGCCTGGGTCGGCGACGGCAACAACATGGCCAACACCTGGCTGCAGGCCGCCGAGGTGCTCGGCTTCACGGTGCACCTGAGCACGCCGAGCGGCTACGAGGTCGACCAGTCGGTGGCCGGCGTGCGCTCGGCCGACAGCTACAAGGTGTTCGCCGACCCGATGGACGCCTGCCGCGGCGCCGACCTGGTCACCACCGACGTCTGGACCAGCATGGGCTACGAGGCCGAGAACGAGGCGCGCCGCACCGCCTTCGCCGACTGGCGCGTCGACGCCGAGATGATGCGCGCGGCCCGGCCCGGCGCCCTTTTCATGCACTGCCTGCCGGCGCACCGCGGCGAGGAGGTCGAGGCCGAGGTCATCGACGGCCCGCAGTCGGTGGTGTGGGACGAGGCCGAGAACCGCATGCACGTGCAGAAGGCGCTGATGGAGTTCCTGCTGCTGGGGCGGGTGTAGACCGCTTCTTCGCCCTGCCCGCCCGGGCGCGTTTACTCGCCGGCAGCCGCCAGCAGCGCCTGCCGCACCACGTCGCCCACGAAGTAGCCGTGCGCCGCCCATGACGCCAGCACGGCCTGGACGCTGTCGATGCGGCCAGCCTGCTTCAGGCCCACCAGCACCGCTCCGGAGCCGATGAAGGCCACGGCCAGCCGTTGCGCGGTCCGGCGCGCCTTGCGGTCGTCGATCAGGGCGGTGAGCTGGCGCGCCCGGGCGTAGGCCAGCACGGCCACCTCGCCTGTCCCCAGGCCGTGCCCCGACAGCGGATCGAGCGGCGCCAGTGCCTCGGCCGGCACAGGCTGCAGCCGTTGCTCCACCAGCGCCCGGCGGATCGCCGCTTCACCGGGCAGGCCCGGCTGCGCGAGACACTCCCGCAGCACCGGCTCCGGCACGGCCAGGGGACCGTAGGTTTGCGCGACCGCCTGCAGCAGCTCGGCCAGGCCCAGCACGATCAGCGGCCCGGAATCCGCCACCAGCAGCGTCGCGCCCGACGCAGGGTCCGCAGCGACGACTCCGGCGGTCATGCCGGGTGCAGATGGCGCAGCGTCGCCAGCTCGTCCGCCAGCGCGTCCGGGTCTTCGTCCAGCACGCTGTGGCCCAGGGCGCTCAGGTGCTGCAGGTAGGCGGCATAGGGCTGCCTGACGAGCTTGGCGCCGGCGGCCACCGACAGCTCGCCCAGCATGACCAGCTGGTCCGCCAGCGCGACATGCACCCCCGCCTCCAGCACCGCGTCGCTGAACGGCACGGCGATGAACAGGGGCTTGCCATGCTTCGAGACCACCGAATACCGGCCCGCCTCGGCATTGCGCACCAGCTCGCCCGTGTGTTCGCGCAAGTCGCGCACCGCGAAAGATTGCATGAAAGTCTCCTGCATGAAAGCCAAAATTGTGCCATCATTTGATAGCGCAATTCTCGCTTGTGCTTGTTGGAAATAACCGACACCACGGTGCATCGCAGCGCGCTACCTTTGTGCCATGACTTTGCCGCAGCCCCTACCGCCGCGCCTATGGGACATTTCGCCGCCCGTGCATGCAGGGACACCGGTGTTTCCCGGCGACACGCCCTACCGGCAGCGCTGGGCGGCTACGCTGGCGCCCGGCTGTCCGGTCAACGTGAGCGAGATCACGCTGTCGCCGCACGTGGGCGCGCACGCCGATGCGCCCTTGCACTACGACCCGGCGGGCGCGGCCATTGGCGCGCTCGACCTGACGCCCTATCTGGGCGACTGTCGCGTGATCCATGCGATCGGCCGCGGGCCGCTGGTCGAATGGTCGCACCTCGAACACGCCGCGCACCGCCTGCCGCCGCGCGTGCTGGTGCGCACCTACCGGCATGCGCCGGTCGATCGCTGGGACGCCGACCTGACCGCCTTCGCGCCCGCCACCATCGAGCGCCTGGCCGCGCTCGGCGTCACGCTGGTCGGCATCGACACCGCCAGCATCGACCCGGCCGCCAGCAAGACGCTCGACAGCCACCAGGCGATCCGCCGCCTCGGCCTGCGCGTGCTGGAAAACCTCGTCCTTGACGCGGTGCCCGAAGGGGATTACGAACTGATCGCGCTGCCGCTGAAGCTCATGAGTGCCGACGCGTCGCCGGTGCGCGCAGTGCTGCGAAGGCCATGAACCTCCCCCCAGGCTTCGCGCACTCCGTGTCGCTTCGCCAACCCCTCACCAGGGGCAACACCGGTGGCCCGGCGAAGCCGGTTCCACGGTGTTCCCGGACCGCCCCATTCCCGAGCACCTGAATCCATGAAAGCCGATATGAACCTCGACCACTGCCGCGCCCTCGACCGCCAAGACCCGCTGGCCGCGCTGCGCGGGCAGTTCACCCTGCCCGAGGGCGTGATCTACCTCGACGGCAACTCGCTCGGCGCGCTGCCCAAAGCCGCGCCGGCGCGCATCGCGCGGGTGGTGAGCGAGGAATGGGGGCAGGGCCTGATCCGCTCGTGGAACGACGCCGGCTGGTTCGACCTGCCGCAGCGCCTGGGCGACAAGCTGGCGCGCCTGGTCGGCGCCGCGCCGGGCGAGGTGGTGTGCACCGACAGCACCTCGATCAACCTCTACAAGGTGCTGTTCGCGGCGTTGAGCCAGGTGCTCGCGGCCGAGCCGGACGCGGCGGCCGGCGGCGGACGGCGCCGCGTCGTGCTCAGCGAGCGCAGCAACTTCCCGACCGACCTCTACATCGCCGAGTCGCTGTGCCGCGAGCGCGGCTTCACGCTGAAGCTGATCGACGCGGCCGAGCTGCCCGCCGCGCTGACCGACGAGGTGGCGGCCCTGATGCTCACGCACGTCAACTACCGCACCGGCGCCATGCACGACATGAAGGCCGTCACCGCCGCCGCGCACGCCGCGGGCGCGCTCGCGGTGTGGGATCTGGCGCACAGCGCCGGCGCGGTGCCGGTGGCGCTCAACGACTGCGACGCCGACTACGCCATCGGCTGCGGCTACAAGTACCTCAACGGCGGGCCCGGCGCGCCGGCTTTCGCCTGGGTGCACGCGCGCCACGCCGGCCGCTTCGAGCAGCCGCTCGCGGGCTGGTGGGGCCACGCCGCGCCCTTCGAGTTCACGCCGCACTACCGCCCGGCGCCCGGCGTGGCGCGCTACCTGTGCGGCACGCAGCCGATCGTCGCGCTGGCCGGGCTCGAATGCGGGCTCGACACGCTGCTCGCCGCCGAGCCCTTCGACGGCGGCCGGGGCGCCATGGCGGCGCTGCGCGCCAAGTCGCTGGCGCTGACCGACATGTTCATCGAAGCGGTCGAGGCGCGCTGCCCGGGCCGCTTCACGCTGGTCACGCCGCGCGAGCACGCCCGGCGCGGCTCGCAGGTCTGCCTGGCGCTGAGCGACCACGCCGCCAACCGCACCGACGAGGGCGGCGGCCCGGGCGCCGCCTACGCCATCGTGCAGGCGCTGATCGCGCGCGGCGTGATCGGCGACTTCCGCGCCGGCGACGCGCGGATGCCCGACATCCTGCGCTTCGGCTTCACGCCGCTGTACCTGCGCTTCGAGGACGTGTGGCGGGCCGTCGAACACCTGGCGCAGGTGCTCGACACGCGGGAATGGCAGCGCCCCGAGTTCAACCGCAGGAACGCCGTGACCTGACCGGCGTCACGATGGTTCAAGTGTCCCCCCTTACCGGAGCCGATGACATGAGCACCGAACAAATCGTCCACGAGGAAAAGGCCCAGCTCGACTTCAGCCGGTCGATGAGCTACAGCGACTACCTGCAGCTCGACCAGATCCTGACCGCGCAGAAGCCGCTCTCGCCCGCGCACGACGAGATGCTGTTCATCGTGCAGCATCAGACCAGCGAGCTGTGGATGAAGCTGATGCTGCACGAGCTGCGCGCGGCGACCGGCCGCATCGCCGCCGACGACCTGCCCAGCGCCTTCAAGATGCTGGCGCGCGTCTCGCGCATCATGGAGCAGCTGGTGCACGCCTGGAGCGTGCTGGCGACCATGACGCCGCCCGAGTACACCGCGATGCGCTCCTACCTCGGCAGCTCCAGCGGCTTCCAGAGCTGGCAGTACCGCGCCATCGAGTTCGCGCTCGGCAACAAGAACGCCGCCATGCTGCAGCCCCACGCGCACCGCCCGGCGCTGCTGGCGCAGGTCGAGGCGGCGTACCGCGCGCCCTCGCTCTACGACGAGGCGCTGCGCCTGCTGGCGCGCCAGGGCCTCGCGGTGCCGGCCGACCACCTGGAGCGCGACTGGACGCAGCCCTACGTGGCCAGCGACGAGGTCGAGGCCGCCTGGCTCGTCGTCTACCGCGATCCGCGCCGGCACTGGGACCTCTACCAGCTCGGCGAGAAGCTAACCGACATCGAGGACGCGTTCCGGCTCTGGCGCTTCCGCCACGTCACCACGGTCGAGCGCATCATCGGCTTCAAGCGCGGCACCGGCGGCACCGGCGGCGTGAGCTACCTGCGCAAGATGCTCGAAGTGGTGCTGTTCCCCGAACTCTGGAAGCTGCGCACCGACCTGTAGCGCTCGGCGGGCGCTCGTCGTGACGCGCGACGAAACGGGTCTCGCGCCCGCGGTTTCGGGCCAAAAACGGCCGCAGCGCCCGTCCCGCGTGCGCGGGCAGCTATGCTTTCAATAGCAACCAGGAGAACGAGCCATGAACGACACGACCGACGAGCATTTTTCCGCCGCCGAACTCGACACGCTGCGCGCGCACGGCATCGTGCTGTTCGCGCGGCGCGTCATCTTCGACGCGCGGCCGCCGATGCCGCCCGAGCGGCTCGCCGCCGTGCAGACCGCGTGCGCCGGGCCGCTGCCCGCCACGCTGGTCGCGCTGTGGCAGCAGACCGCCGGCGGGCGCCTCGACTACGACCTCGCGCTGCGCATGCACGGCAACGAGGAGGCCATCCACTGGGCCGAGCTGTTCCACGACAACAGCGGCAGCGACGGCGGCCCCGGCCTGCAGGACTGGATCGAGCGGGAAAGGCAACGCGCCGAGGAAGCCGCCCGCGGCAGCGGCACGGCCTGGAACGGCCGCATCGCCGCGCTGCCCATCGGCGGCTTCGAGCACAGCGATCGCATCTACGTCGTGGTCGGGCCCGGCGACACGCACGGGCAGGTCATCGCGTGGAAGCAGGGCCTGCCCCCGGCCTGGACCCACGAGCTGCACCAGGACAGTCTGGGCTTCCTCGCCGTCGACCTGAACGCCGCCTTCGCCGCGCTGCACCTCGACGAGGATCCGCTGGCGACCACCGGCGAGTCCCCGACCGGGCAGACGCTGCTCGAATACCTCGACGACCGCCATGAATCCCACGGCCTCGACCTCGACCTGATGGACCGGCTCGTCGCCTTCTACCGCCAGGCCGTGGTCGACTGGCGCACGCCGCTGGCGGAGGGCTCGCTGCGCCACCATCCGGGCCTCGCGAAAGTGGCGCTGCGCCATGCCGCCGTGACCGACGACGCGGACCTGGTCGCCGAGCTGGCGGCCGCGGGGGTGGCGCTCGACGGCCCGCTGCAGGGCAGCGCCCTCGCCACCGACCTGGCGCTCGAACACAACGCCTTCGCCGCCACCGCCGCGCTGGTGCGCGCCGGCGCCCCGGTCGCGCCCGACGCGCTGCGCCGGATCGACGAGGCGGTCTCGCCCGAGCTCACCGCCGCCCTGCTGGGCCACGGCGCCCGGCCCGACGCGGCCGGCATGGTCAACTGCGTGGCCTGCGGCGCGCCGGCCAGCGCGCGGCTGATCGCCGACGCCTGCGCGCGCGCCGGCATCGACGTGGCGGCGGCCTATGCGCGCGAGCGCGACGCCGCGCTGGCCGAGCTCGAAGCCGCGCTGGTGCGGGTGCGCGACGGCGACCTGGGCCACTACCTCGGCCGCGAGGGGCTGACCCAGCGCATCGGCCACCTGCGCGACTTCAGGCTCTGATCCCGGGCTGCGCAAACCGCTTCAACCCCTCGAAGTCCACGATTTCGATGGACCCCCGCGTCCTGCGCACCCAGCCCTGCACCTCGAAGTCCTTCAGGATCTGGTTCACGGTCTGCCTCGACAGCGCGAGCATCGATCCCAGCTGGTCCTGCTGAACCTCGATGACCTGTTTGTTGCGGCCATTCCAGTCGCCGTAGCCGGTGGCGATCGCGACGAGCCGACGTGCCAGCCTGGGCGCCGTGGGCAGGAGCGCCACGCTCTCGATGCCGATGAACGCCAGCTTGAGCTTTTGCGCCAGCAGCACGCCGATCGCCCGCCAGTGCGCCGGATGCTGATCGAGAAACGCGAGCAGGACCCGCTGGGCGATGTGGAGCAGCAGCGCGTCGCTTTCCGCCCAGGCGTCGTGGGCGCGACGCGAGCCGTCGAACAGCCCGGCTTCGCCGAACCACTGCGGGGCTTCGGCGAACGCCAGCAGGACTTCCCGGCCGTCGGCGGAGGAAGTCGTGATCCGGATGGCGCCCTCGACCACGAAGTACAGGCCCTGAGGCGCATCGCCGCGTCCGAAAAGACGCTGGCCGGCCGCGATCGCCAGCGGCCTCGAATTCTCGGCCAGCCAAGCCTGGAGTTCGTCGGAGAGGCCGGCGAACCACACGCTGCGGCGCAGCGCCGTCAGGCGATCCTGGGGGGAGGAGAACTTCGACACGGGGTCCTTCGCGGTCTTGTGTCGGGCGGACGACATTGCGCCGCCGCGTCGGATGTGAGCATCGGGAATGCGGCGGGCCCGACCCTGCGCCCGCCCCTCCGACCACTGCACCGAGGAACCTTGACCATGGCTGTCGCAACCCCCCTCCAGAACAACTACAGGCGTGATTTTCCCGCCGCGTTTCGCGCCATTCGCAAGCTGCTCGCGAACGGCGACGACACGACCCAGGTGTTCATCATCATGCGGGCCCTGAACGGGCCGGTTGCAAAGAAAATTTTCGCACGGCTGCTCAGGACCCCGGGCGGCCCGAAGCTGGCGTACCACCGGGTCGAGCTGGCGGAACGCTTTTCCGATCCGGCGTTCGTCGCGAGCTTCGAACCCGGCACGCTCGGCGCCGCCTACCGCGGTTTTCTCGAAAAAACCGGCTACAGCGCCGCCGGGCTCGCGGAGGTCTCCAACCTCAACGGGGAAGCGCTGGTCGAGCATCCCTACGCGTGGATCGGCCGGCGGATGCGCGACGTTCACGACATCTGGCACGTGCTGACCGGGTACGAGGCCGACGAAACCCTGGGCGAAGCCTCGCTGGTGGCCTTCAGCTACGCCCAGAGCGGCGGGCTGGGCTGGGCCTTCATCGCAGCCGCCACGGCGCTCAAGAGCCTGCGCACGACCCGCGGCACGGCCTTCGCCCGCGCCGTGATCGAGGGCTACCGCAACGGCCGCCGGGCCCGGTGGCTGATGGGCGAGGATTACGAGGCCCTGATGCACGAGCCCCTGGAGGCGGCGCGGGCACGGCTCGGCATCGCCGAGCCCGTGGCTTACCGGGCGGCGCAGAAGCTTCTCGGCAGGCGGTTCGAAGCCAAGGCTGCAAGCGGCGGGAATCCGGCAAGCGCCTGAAGCCGACGCGGGCGCTCAGGACACCGCGCCCGGGCTCGCGCCGTCCGGCCCGGGCGCATCGACGCCACGCTCGCCGCCTCCTCGTTCCGGGATGAAAAAGCCCTCCAGCGCACGCCACTCGTGCGTGGACAGCTATTGTTTCGATAGCTTCCGGTCAGCCGCCGTAGAGCCAGGGCTGGTCGAGCAAGCGCGCCCCCAGCGTGCGCAGGGCCAGGTCGCGGCCCAGGCGCAGCGCGCCCGCCGCGTGGAACACCTCGCCGTTGCGCCGCGCCGTGGCCTGCACGCGCGCGTTGCGCTGCCAGCGCGCCTCGGCGTAGCGGAGGAAGGCGCCGGGCACCTCGCCCGGGCCGCCGTCGCCGAGGGCGTCGGCCAGCGCCACGGCATCCTCGATCGCCATGCCGGCGCCCTGCGCCAGGTACGGCACCATCGGGTGCGCGGCGTCGCCCACCAGCGCGACGCGGCCCTGCGCCATGCCGTCGGGCGCGGCGAGCGGCACGCGGTCGTTGAGCGTCCAGCTGCGCCAGCCGGGCATGGCGTCGAGCAGCGGCTGCAGCGCACCGGCGCCGTGGCCGACCGCGTGCCGCAGGGCCGCCAGGCTGGCCGCCTGGTCCCAGTCGCGCGCGTCGCCGGCGGGTGCCGCCTCGGCGATGACCACCACGTTGAGGCACTCGCCGGCGCGCACCGGGTACGCCACCGCGTGCAGCCGTGGCCCGAGCCAGACATCGACATGGCTGCGCCGCAGCGAAGCCGACAGCGCCGCCTGCGCGACCAGCGCGCGCCAGGCGGTGTGACCGGTCGGGCGCGGCGGCGCGTCATGCGCGACCACGCGCTGGCGCACCACGCTCCACAGGCCATCGGCGCCGACCAGCGCGTCGCCCTCCCAGGCGCTCGCGACGCCGTCGGACACGCACACCCGCTCGTCGCCCGCCTCGGCCTGCGCGATGCACGTGCCAGCCACCAGCGAGCCGGCGGCGCGCTCGCGCACGGCATCCTGCAGCAAGCCGTGCAGGTCGGCGCGGTGCACGCACAGGTACGGCGCGCCGTAGCGCTCTCGCATGGCGTCGCCGAGCGGCAGGCGCGCCAGCTCGGCACCATCGGCCGCGGCGCGGACCACCAGGGCCTCGGGCCGCGCGCCGATGGCCGCCAGCCCGTCGCCGAGCCCGAGCGCCCGCAGCCGCCGGGTGGCGTTGGGGCCGAGCTGGATGCCGGCGCCGATCTCGCCGAAGGCGGCAGCCTGCTCGAACACGTCGACCCGGTGCCGGCCGCGCGACAGGGCCAGCGCCACCGCCAGCCCGCCGATGCCGCCGCCGGCGACCAGGAGGTGCGCCGGCATGCCCTCAGCGGGCGCCGGTCGGGTGCGCGCCGGAGGCCGGGCGGCGGGCGGCCGCGGACGGTTCCACAGCCGAGGCCGCCGTGACGCCGGCGCCCCGACGCTGGCGCGGCCGATCGGAGGCCTGGGGCGTCGACGCCTTCTCCTCGGCCTTGCCGCAGCCGCCGCAGGTGTCGCATGCGCCGCAGCCCGAGGGCTTGGCCAGCGAGGCGGCCAGGCGGTCGGCGCGACCGGCGTCGATCAGCCCGGCGCGCTGCGTGGCGCTGCCGAGTCGCTGCGCCGCGGCGCGCCGCCAGCCGGCAGGCATCCAGCGCCACACCGCGTACAGCGCGGCGGCGGCGACGATCAGGCCGACGATCAGTTGCTGTGCCATCGAAAAACTCCCTTTTTCTTCCCCGGCCTCGTCACCCCGCGCCGAGCGCCAGCGCGACGCGGTAGGTGACGAAGCACGCCGCATACGCCAGCCCGAACAGGTAGCCGGCCATGATCCAGACGTACTTCCACGAGTTGGTCTCGCGCCGCACCGCCGCCAGCGTCGAGACGCACTGCGGCGCGAACACGTACCACACCAGCAGCGACAGCGCCGTGGCGAGCGGCCAGCTGCCGGCGATGATCGGCCCGAGCTGGCCCGCCACGTCGTCGCCGGTGGCCGACAGCGCGTACACGGTGCCGAGCGCGCCGACCGCGACCTCGCGCGCGGCCATGCCCGGCACCAGCGCGATCGAGATCTGCCAGTTGAAGCCGATCGGCGCAAAGATGTGCTCCAGCCCGCGCCCGAGCATGCCGGCCAGGCTGTACTGGATCGCCGGGCCGGTGGCGCCCTCGGGCGGCGCCGGGAAGGTCGACAAAAACCACAGCAGGATCGTCACCGACAGGATGATGGTGCCCACGCGCTGCAAAAAGATCCAGGCGCGCTCGTACAGCCCGAGCGCCAGGTTGCGCAGGCTCGGCCAGCGGTAGGCCGGCAGCTCCATCAGCAGCGGCGAATGCCCGCGCGCACCGCGCAGGCGCCGCGTGACCCAGGCCACCGCCATCGCCGAGACGATGCCGAACACGTACAGCGCGAACAGCACCACGCCCTGCAGGTTGAACACGCCGCCGACGGTGCGCGCCGGGATGAAGGCCGCGATCAGCAGCGCGTACACCGGCAGCCGCGCCGAGCAGGTCATGAGCGGCGCGATCATGATGGTGGTGAGCCGGTCGCGCCAGTTGCTGATGGTGCGCGTCGCCATGATGCCGGGGATGGCGCAGGCGAAGCTCGACAGCAGCGGGATGAACGAGCGCCCCGACAGCCCCACCGTGCCCATCACGCGGTCCAGCAGGAACGCCGCGCGCGGCAGGTAGCCCGAATCCTCCAGCGCCAGGATGAACAGAAACAGGATCAGGATCTGCGGCAGGAAGACGACCACGCTGCCCGCGCCGGCGATCACGCCATCGACCAGCAGGCTGCGCAGCAGGCCCTCGGGCAGGACGTTGTTGAGCAGGTGGCCGAGCGCCTCGGTGCCGGCCTTGATGGCGTCCATCGGCACCTCGGCCCAGCTGAACACCGCCTGGAACATCAAAAACAGCGCCGCCGCCAGCACCAGCATGCCCCACAGCGGGTGCAGCACGACGCGGTCGATGCGGTCGCTGGTGGCCAGGCTGCCGGCCGGCTCGCGCACGGCAACGGCGAGGATGCGGCGCACCTCGCGCTGCGTCGCCAGCACGTCGTCCAGATCGGGCGCCTGCCACGCCACGGGCAGCGCCGCGGGCACCGGAGCGTCGAGCGCCGCGACCAGGCCGCGCGCGCCGTCGCTCTCGACGCCGACGGTCTCGACCACCGGCACGCCGAGCTCGCGCGAGAGTGCCTCGGCATCGACCGCGATGCCCTGGCGGCGCGCCATGTCGGTCATGTTGAGCGCGACCACCATCGGCAGGCCGAGCCGCTTGGCTTCGAGCACCAGGCGCAGGTTGAGCCGCAGGTTGGTGGCGTCGGTCACGCACACCAGCAGGTCGGGCAGCGTCTCCCGGCTGCGCCCGGTGACGATGTCGCGCGTGACGGCCTCGTCGGCCGACAGCGCGTTCAGGCTGTAGGCGCCGGGCAGGTCGAGCACGGCCACGCGCCGGCCTTCGGCCGTCACCAGCGTGCCCTCCTTGCGCTCGACCGTGACGCCGGCGTAGTTGGCGACCTTCTGGCGGCTGCCGGTCAGCAGGTTGAACAGTGCCGTCTTGCCGCAGTTGGGGTTGCCCAGCAGCGCGATGCGTCCGGGCGGCGCGAGCGGCACGCCCGCGCCGGACGGCGGCGGCGACGCCAGCGGCCCGGCCGCGCCGCGCCGGAACACCAGGGGGGCCGCCTCAACCATGGCGCGCGGCGTCCGCAACGACGTGGATCAGCGCGGCCTCGTGGCGGCGCAGCGCAAAGGTGGTGTGCCCCAGCCGCACCGCCAGCGGCTCGCGCCCCGGCACGCCGTGGCCGACGATGCGCACCGCCTCGCCCGGCACGAAGCCGATCTCGGTGAGGCGCAGCACCAGCTCCCGGTCCTCCGCGCCGTCGGGCCGCACCACGTCGAGCACCGTGGCCCACTGGTGGTCGGGAAGCTGGTCGAGATGGATGGCGGCCCCAGCCGCCGCGGTCTTTGAGGTCACCCGAACCGTCCAAGTTATCAAAATGAGAATTATTCTCGAAAACTCGGACGGCGTGTCGAAAACCGGGTTTGGCCTTGACGTGGGTCAGGGAAAGCGGGAAGGAAGCGCGGCCTGCGAACGCGCTCCTCCGGCACGGGTCAACGTCGAGCCGCGCCCAAGTCAGTAACACCGCAGCACCGGCTTGGCCAGGCCGCGAGGTGTTGTCTCCTTAAAAGGAGCGGGCGAAAGCGCCACGCAGTACGCCAAGCCCGGGCGTGAGGCCAGGGACACCGCGGAACGGGCTTTGCCCGGCCGCTGGTGTCGCCCCCTGCAAGGGGATGGGCGGCCACACGAAGTGGGCAAGCCTGGGGGTTAGCTCAGAAGCTGCCGCAGCACGAACGGCAGGATGCCGCCATGCTTGTAGTAGTCGACCTCGATCGGCGTGTCGATGCGCAGGTGCACCGGCACCCGCTGGCTGCCGCCGTCGCTGCCGTGCACGACCAGGCACACCTCCATCTGCGGGCGCAGCTCGCCCTCGATCACCACGTCGACGGTCTCGTCGCCTTTCAAGCCCAGCGACTCCCACGAGTCGGCGCCGCGGAACTGCAGCGGCAGCACGCCCATGCCGACCAGGTTGGAGCGGTGGATGCGCTCGAAGCTCTTGGCCACCACCGCCTTGATGCCCAAGAGCTGCGTGCCCTTGGCGGCCCAGTCGCGGCTGGAGCCGGTGCCGTACTCCTCGCCGGCGAAGACGACGGTCGGCACGCCCTGGGCGATGTACTTCATGGCGGCGTCGTAAATGGACATCTTCTCGCCGCCCGGCTGGAACAGCGTCACGCCGCCCTCCTCGCGCGAGCCGTGGGCGTCGGGCGGGATCATCAGGTTCTTGATGCGCACGTTGGCGAAGGTGCCGCGCATCATCACGTCGTGGTTGCCGCGGCGCGAGCCATAGCTGTTGAAGTCGGCCTTCTGCACGCCGTGCGCCTTGAGCCAGACGCCGGCGGGCGAACTCTCCTTGATCGAGCCGGCCGGCGAGATGTGGTCGGTGGTGATCGAGTCGCCAAAGAGCGCCATGATGCGCGCGCCGGTGAAGCCGAGCTGGGCCACGGGCGGCTGCATCTCGAAGCCCTCGAAGAACGGCGGCTCGGCGATGTAGGTGGAAGGCGGCCAGTCGTAGACCTCGCCGGCGTTGCCCTTGATGCTGCTCCACAGGGCGCCGGGGTTGGCCTGCACCTGCTCGTAGTTGCGGCGGAAGGCCTGCGCGTCCATCGCGTAGCGCATGTTCTGGTCGATCTCGGCCATGCTGGGCCAGATGTCGCCCAGGTACACGTCCTTGCCGCCGTGGCCTTTCCCCAGCGGCTGGCTCATCAGGTCCACCATCACGTTGCCGGCGATGGCGTAGGCCACCACCAGCGGCGGCGAGGCCAGGAAGTTGGCCTTGATGTTGGGGTGGATGCGCGCCTCGAAGTTGCGGTTGCCCGACAGCACCGCGGCGCCGATCAGGTCGTTGGCCGTGATCGCCTCATTGATCTCGGGCGCCAGGTCGCCCGAGTTGCCGATGCAGGTGGTGCAGCCGTAGCCCGCCAGGTAGAAGCCGAGCTTTTCCAGGTAGGGCAGCAGGCCGGCCTTCTGCAGGTACTCGGTCACGATGCGGGATCCCGGCGCGAGCGAGGTCTTGATGTGCGGCTGCACGGTGAGCCCGGCCTCCACCGCCTTCTTGGCGAGCAGCCCGGCGGCCAGCAGCACGCTCGGGTTGGAGGTGTTGGTGCACGAGGTGATGGCGGCGATCAGCACGTCGCCGTTGCCGACGGTCACGCCGGCGCCCGCCTCTCGCGGCGCCTCGGCGACGGCGGCCGCGGCGTCGCCGTGCTCGGCCGTGGCCGGGGTCGGGCGGTTGGCGTTCATCTCGACCACGTTGCGCGCGGCACCGGGATCGGTCGGCTTCTCGTGCAGCGCGGCCTTGCCGTTGGGAACCAGCGGATGGCGCAGCCGCAGCCGGTCGGCCGGCTGGTTGAAGCCGTTCTGCTCGTTGGGCTTGCTGAACAGGTCGGCGAAGCGCGTGGCCAGGTGGCCCAGGTCGATGCGGTCCTGCGGGCGCTTCGGGCCCGCCACGCTCGGCGTGACGGTCGCCAGGTCGAGCTTGACGATCTTGGTGTAGCTGAGTTCACCGGGCGCGGGCATGCCGAACAGGCCCTGCGCCTTGTAGTACGCCTCGAAGCGCTCGATTTCCTCCTCGGTGCGGCCGGTGCCGCGGAAGTACTCCACCGTCTTCTCGTCCACCGGGAAGAAGCCCATGGTCGCGCCGTACTCGGGCGCCATGTTGCCGATGGTGGCGCGGTCGGGCACCGCGATCGACGCCGCGCCGGGGCCGAAGAACTCGACGAACTTGCCCACCACCTTCTCGCCGCGCAGGATGTTGGTGACGTAGAGCACCAGGTCGGTCGCCGTCACGCCCTGGCGCAGCTGGCCCGACAGCTCGAAGCCGACCACGTCGGGCGTGAGCATGTACACCGGCTGGCCCAGCATGGCGGCCTCGGCCTCGATGCCGCCGACGCCCCAGCCGACCACGCCGATGCCGTTGATCATGGTGGTGTGGCTGTCGGTGCCGACCAGCGAGTCGGGATACCACACCGGCGGGTTCCCGTTGTCCTGCGGGCTCTTGTAGACGCCGCGCGCGAAGAATTCGAGGTTCACCTGGTGCACGATGCCGAAGCCCGGCGGCACCACGCGGAAGGTGTCGAAGGCCTGCATGCCCCACTTCATGAACTGGTAGCGCTCGTTGTTGCGCTGGAATTCGAGCTTCATGTTGAGGTCGAGCGCCTGGGGCGTGCCGTAGTAGTCGACCATCACCGAGTGGTCCACCACCAGGTCCACCGGCACCAGCGGCTCGATGGTCTTGGGCCGCTTGCCCAGCCGCGCGGCCTCGCTGCGCATGGCCGCCAGGTCGGCCAGGAGCGGCACGCCGGTGAAGTCCTGCAGCACCACGCGCGTGACGACGAACGGGATCTCGTCGGTGCGCTCGGCGTTGGGCGCCCAGTTGGCCAGCTGCTCGACGTGCTCGGGCAGCACCTTCTGGCCGTCGCAGTTGCGCAGCACCGATTCGAGCACGATGCGCAGCGACACCGGCAGCTTCGCGACGTTGGGGTACTGCTTGGCCAGCTCCTTCAAGGACCAGAACTTGCCGGACGCGCCCGAGGGGGTCTGGAAGGTCTGGAGGGCGGAGGCGAAAGCGTGGGGCGAATCGGCGGCCATGGGAGCTCCTTGAATTCGGGAATGCCCGCAAAGATAGCAGGCCGCGCTCGCTTTGGCTGTCGGAAGAAAGGCCGCCGACGTGCGCCGCATGCTACGTTTTCGATAGCTGCAGGCGCACGTCCTGCCAGCGCCGGCGCCGCTTTTTGCCATGAATCAAGGCACGGGGCGGCACGGCCGGCTGGCCGGTACGGCACGGCACGGCACGGCACGGCACGGCGCCGGGCCCGGCCGGTCTTCAGGCACGGTGCGCCGTCAGCCCGCCACCAGCGGGACGCCCGCGCGCCGGGTGCGCCGCAGCCCCGTCCATTGCAGCTCGGCCAGCACCAGCACCGTGACCGCCTGCGCCGCGACCCAGGCCACGCCCGGCGCGGTGGCCTGCACCGGCCCGGCGGCCAGCAGCAGGACGCAGCCCGCCGCCCAGCCCAGGTTGCCGATCGCCACCAGCCCGATCAGCGCGCGCGGCGGCGTGGCGCGGCGCGCCATCCAGGCCGCGGCCACCGCGTAGGCCAGCAGGAAGACGCCGGTGCCAGCCAGCAGCCCGGCCGGCAGGCCGGTGAGGCGCGCCATCGGCGCGGTGAAGGCCAGCTGCAGCGCGCCGGTCGCCGCGCACGAGGCGGCATCGGCCCACATCACGCGGGACAGGAAACGGGGGGAGGAAGCCAGTGCGGACATGATGAAGAACTCCTTCGGTCGGGTGCGCGCCGCGGGCCCTTCCCGCCGCGCTGGAGACGATGATTGCGACGCCGGCGCAGTGCGTCGATGACGTGGCAGGTCATGGCCGTGCTGCGCACGGCCCACCAGAATGCAGGCATGAACTCCCCCGCGCCCGCCTCCCTCCAGCCCGCTTCCGGCTCCGGCTCCGGTTCCGGCCCCGGTGCCGGCCCCGGTTCCGCCGAACGCCGCCCGGGCGAACGCGACCCCTTCGGCGCGCACCTGCGCCACTGGCGCCAGCGCCGCCGCCTGAGCCAGTTCGACCTGGCGTGCGAGGCGGCCGTCTCGCCGCGCCACCTGAGCTGCGTCGAGACCGGCCGCGCCGCGCCCAGCCGCGAGATGGTGCTGCGCCTGGCCGAGCGGCTCGACGTGCCGCTGCGCGAGCGCAACGCCCTGCTGGTGGCCGCCGGCTACGCGCCGATGTACCGCCAGCGCGCGCTCGACGACCCGGCGCTGGCGGCGGCGCGGCGCGCGGTCGACCTCGTGCTCAAGGGCCACGAGCCGTACCCGGCGCTCGCCATCGACCGCCACTGGAACCTGGTCGCGCACAACGCGCTGGTGCCGCCGCTGATGGCGGGCGCCGCGCCCGCGCTGCTGGCGCCGCCCGTCAACGTGCTGCGCCTGAGCCTGCACCCGGACGGCCTGGCGCCGCGCATCGCCAACCTCGCCCAGTGGCGCGCGCACCTGCTGGAGCGGCTGCGCCAGCAGACCGCCGCCACCGGCGACCCGACGCTCGCGGCGCTGCACGACGAACTGGCCGGCTACCCGGCGCCGCCCGCCGCAGGCCTGCCCGCGCCGCCCGGCGACGACGTCGCGGGCGTGGTGGTGCCGTTCCAACTCGCGACCGGCGACGGCGGCGTGCTGAGCTTCATCAGCACCACGACGATCTTCGGCACGCCGGTCGACGTCACGCTGCAGGAGCTGGCGGTGGAGTCCTTCTTCCCGGCCGACGCGCCGACCGCGGCGGCGCTGCGGGCGCTCGCGGCGCAGGCCGGGGTGGGCGCCGGGCCGCCAGGCTGAGGCTTCGAAAGGGCCGCAACGCAATCAGAGCTTGGGTCAGCAGCTATTTTTTCGATAGCAAATGCGAGCGCCAGGCGCGGCGCTGTCCCGCCACGCCGCGCCGTCGAGGCGCACCCGACCGTCGGCGCCGGACGACAGGGATGCGCGCCCTGCGTCGGCCTTTCCGCCTACCCAAAGCCGGTAGCTTCGGCTTTTCTTTTTCCCACCCCGACCGGAGACCGCGACATGACCGCTTCCCAGAACGACCACGCCAGGCTGTGGGACCTCATCAAGGACACCCACTTCGGCATGCTGACGCACCGCCACGACGACGGCCTGCTCAACAGCCACCCGCTCACCACGCAGAACAAGTCGATCGACGAGGCCGGCACGCTCTACTTCTTCGTCCCGAAGGACGGCGAGATCGCCCGGCACGTGGCAGAGGACGACATCGTGAACGTGGCCTACGCCAACACCGACAGCGACAGCTATGTGTCGGTCGCCGGCCGCGCCGCGCTGCTGGACGACCCGGCCAGGAAGGAAGCGCTCTTCACGCCCATGTCCAAGGCCTGGTTCCCGGGCGGCCCCGCCGACCCCAACCTCGCGCTGCTGGCGGTGCGCATCGCCAACGCCGAGTACTGGGACGTGGACGACAGCAAGATGGTGCAGGTCTACAAGATGATGAAGGCGGCCGTGACCGGCGAACAGCCCAAGAACCTGGGCGAGCACAAGAAGCTCGACATCCGCTGAACGAAGGAAGCTCCGAGCGCCGCATGCCTGCGCCCCGCGCCGACCCTGAACGGGCTTGGGCCGCGCTCGGCGCGCTGGTCTTGCCGCCCGTGGAGGCGCCGTGGACGCTCTGACCTCGCAGCCCATCGAGGGCGCTGGCACGTCCGGGGCCGAATGGCTCGGCTGGGCAGGGCTGGCGCAGCTGGCGCCCGTCACCCCCGCCGAACTGGTGCCGCCCGGATGCCGTGCCGTGGTGGTGGCGCCGCACCCCGACGACGAGGTGCTGGCGGTGGGCGGGCTGCTGGCCCGACTGGCGCGGCTGCGGCGCGACCTGCTGCTGGTGGCCGTGACCGACGGCACCGCCAGCCACGCGGGCTCGACCGCATGGCCACCGGAGCGGCTGGCGCGCGAGCGTCCGCTGGAGAGCCAAGCCGCATGGCGCCGGCTGGGCCTGAAAGACGCCCGGGCGCTGCGGCTCGGTCTGCCCGACGGCGGTCTGCCCGGCCTGCAGGCGGCGCTGGCGGACCGGCTGGAGACGCTGCTGCGCCCGGGCGACGCGGTCTTCACCACCTGGCGGCTCGACGGCCACCCGGACCACGAGGCCACCGGCCACGCCTGCGCCGCCGCCGCCGCGCGCGCGGGCGCCACGCTGGTGGAAGTGCCGGTCTGGGCCTGGCACTGGGGCCGGCGACGCGCGACTGCCCTGGGCCCGCGCCCGGCGGCTGGCGCTGAACGCGACGGACGTGCGGCGCAAGCGCCACGCCGTGGCCGCGTTCACCAGCCAGCTGCTGCCGGACGCCTCGACCGGCGCCGGTCCGGTCCTGCCCGCCACGACGGTCGAGCGCGCCGCGTGGCCGTTCGAAGTCATGTTTTCATGACCTTTCCCCTTCCCGACCCCGCCACCGGCCCTGCGGCGCCGGCCTTCACCCGAGTGCGCCGGCACGCCGCCGACCGTCGGGTGAGGCGCAGGGCCCCGTGAAAAGGAAAAGGCCCGCCGTGGCGGGCCTCGTCGTCGCAGCGCGGGCCGTCAGGCCGCCACGCCGTCCGCCACTTCCTGGTATTCCTCGATCTTGTCGAAGTTCAGGTACTGGTAGACCTGCTCGCTCGCGGCGTCGAGCACGCCGGTGCTGGCCATGTACTCCTCCCGGGTCGGGATGCGCCCCAGTCGCGAGCAGATGGCGGCGAGTTCCGCGCAGCCCAAGTACACGTTGGTGTTCTTGCCCAGGCGGTTGGGGAAGTTGCGGGTGCTGGTGGACATCACCGTCGCGCCCTCGCGCACCTGCGCCTGGTTGCCCATGCACAGCGAGCAGCCGGGCATCTCGGTGCGCGCGCCGGCGTTGCCGAACACGCCGTAGTGGCCCTCTTCCGTCAGCTGCTGCGCGTCCATCTTGGTCGGCGGCGCGATCCACAGCTTGACCGGGATGTCGCGCTGGCCTTCGAGCAGCTTGGAGGCCGCGCGGAAGTGCCCGATGTTGGTCATGCACGAGCCGATGAACACCTCGTCGATCTTCGCGCCGGCCACGTCGGAGAGCGTCTTCACGTCGTCCGGGTCGTTCGGGCAGGCGACGATCGGCTCGTGGATCTCGGTCCAGGTCGATCTCGATCACGGCGGCGTACTCGGCGTCGGCGTCGGGTGCCAGCAGCTGCGGGTCCTTCAGCCAGGCTTCCTGCGCGGCGATGCGGCGCGCCAGCGTGCGGCCGTCGGCATAACCCTCGGCGATCATCCAGCGCATCAGGGTGATGTTGCTGTTGAGGTACTCGATGATCGGCTCCTTGTCAAGGCGCACCGTGCAGCCGGCGGCCGAGCGCTCGGCCGAGGCGTCGGACAGCTCGAAGGCCTGCTCCACCTTGAGATGGGGCAGCCCCTCGATCTCCAGGATGCGGCCCGAGAAGACGTTCTTCTTGCCCTGCTTCTCGACCGTCAGCAGCCCCTGCCTGATGGCGTAGAGCGGAATCGCATTGACCAGGTCGCGCAGCGTGACGCCGGGCTGCATCTTCCCTTGAAGCGCACCAGCACCGATTCGGGCATGTCCAGCGGCATCACGCCGGTGGCGGCGGCAAACGCCACCAGCCCCGAGCCGGCCGGGAAGCTGATGCCGATCGGAAAGCGCGTGTGGCTGTCGCCGCCGGTGCCGACCGTGTCGGGCGTCAGCAGGCGATTGAGCCACGAGTGGATCACGCCGTCGCCCGGGCGCAGCGAGACGCCGCCGCGCGTCGAGATGAAGTCGGGCAGCTCGTGGTGCATCTTCACGTCGACCTTCTTCGGGTAGGCCGCCGTGTGGCAGAAGGACTGCATGACCAGGTCGGCCGAGAAGCCCAGGCAAGCCAGGTCCTTCAGCTCGTCGCGGGTCATCGGGCCGGTGGTGTCCTGGTGCCGACCGAGGTCATCTTCGGCTCGCAGTAGGTGCCGGGGCGCACGCCCACTTGGTTGCCGTCCTTTTCGGGCAGGCCGCAGGCACGGCCGACCATCTTCTGCGCGAGCGTGAAGCCGCGCCCATTGTCGGCAGGCGACTGCGGCAGGCGGAACAGCGTCGAGGGCGGCAGGCCCAGGGCCTCGCGCGCCTTGGCCGTCAGGCCGCGGCCGATGATCAGCGGAATGCGGCCGCCCGCGCGCACTTCGTCGAACAGCACCTCGCTCTTGACCTTGAACTCGGCGATCACCTGCCCGTCCTTCAGCGCCTTGCCCTCGTAGGGGCGCAGCTCGACCACGTCGCCCATGGCCATGCTGGCTCACGTCGAGTTCGATCGGCAGCGCGCCGGCGTCTTCCATGGTGTTGTAGAAGATCGGCGCGATCTTGGTGCCGAGGCACACGCCGCCGAAGCGCTTGTTGGGGATGAAGGGGATGTCCTCGCCGGTGAACCACAGCACCGAGTTGGTGGCGCGACTTGCGGCTCGATCCGGTGCCGACCACGTCGCCGACGTAGGCGATCAGGTGGCCTTTTTCCTTCAGCGACTCGATGAACTTCACCGGGCCGCGCTTGCCGTCCTCCTCGGGCTCGAAGGGCGCACCCTCGCGCCGGTTCTTGAGCATGGCCAGCGCGTGCAGCGGGATGTCGGGGCGCGTGGTGGCGTCGGGCGCGGGCGACAGGTCGTCGGTGTTGGTCTCGCCGGGCACCTTGAAGACAGTGACGGTGAGCGACTGCGGCACTTCCGGCCGGCTGGTGAACCATTCGGCGTCGGCCCAGCTTTGCAGCACCGCCTTCGCGTGGGCGTTGCCGGCGTCGGCCTTTTCCTTGACGTCGTGGAACTGGTCGAACATCAGCAGCGTCTTCTTCAGGCCCTCGGCCGCCACCGCGCCGACCTCGGCGTCGTCGAGCAGGTCGATCAGCGGGCCGATGTTGTAGCCGCCCAGCATGGTGCCGAGCAGCTCGGTGGCGTGGGCGCGGCTGACGAGCAGGCTTTTCTCGGTGCCGTGCGCCACCGCCGCCAGGTAGCTGGCCTTGACCTTGGCCGCGTCGTCGACCCCGGCCGGCACCCGGTGCGTGAGCAGGTTGAGCAGGAACTCGCCGTCCTTCAGGGTGGCGTTCTTGATCAGCTCGATCACCTCGGCGGTCTGCTTCGCCGTGAGCGGCAGCGGCGGAATGCCGAGCGCGGCGCGCTCGGCGACATGGTCAACGTAGGCTTGCAACATCTTCTTGTTTCGGGGGAGGTGGAACAACGGCCGGGCGCCCTCGGGCGTCCGGCGGGAACCGCGCCGCGCGCAGGGCGTCGCGCGCGGCACTTGGTACTTACTGCTTCCTGGCGACCGCGGCGCCCGGCTGCGGGTCGGCACCCTCGAACAGGCTCTTGGGCGGGTTCTTGCGCAGTTCCTCGGCCGCCACGAGCTGCGCCGGGGCCTGGCACTCGTCGGCCAGCCGCAGGCCCTGCTTCTGGTTCATCAGCATCGACTTGTTGGCGATCTGCAGCCACATCGCGCCGGCCCGCGGGTCTTCCAGGCGGATGGCGCCGGTGCGGCTTTCCACCGGGTGCATGCGGTAGCGCGTGCCCTTGGTCGAGACGGTGAAGAAGCCGGGCTTCTTCTCGTCGGGGGTGACGGTCACGTCGGCGCCCAGCTCGCACTGGATCTTGCCGGTGAACACGCGCTGCGCGACGGCCAGGTCGGCCTCGCTCAGCGTGACGTCGGTGCTGGTGTCCACGGGCGTGACCTCTTCCACCGCCTTGGCGGCGCGGCGCGTGACCTGGTGCTGCTTTTTCTTCGCCGGGGCCTTTTCAGCCGTCTTGGTGGCCTTGACGGCCTTGTTGTTGTCGGTCTTGGCCGCCGGGGTGGCCTTGGCCGTCTTGGCCGGCTTGGGGGACTTGGCCGGCTTGTTGGCGGCGTCCGCGTTCTGCGCCTGGGCGGCGATCGGCAGGGCCAGCGCGAGCGTGGCGATCAGGGTGAGTGTCTTCTTCATGGGTGCGTGTCGGATGGGGCGGGAAGGTGTTCGGGAAGAGAAGAGCCGGGCGCGAACCAGGCTTGCGCCTCGGGCGGGAGGGCCCGCCCGGTGGCATGCGCGCGCTCGAGCACCTGCCAGAAGTGGCGGTAGCTCGCGCGGTCGTGCAACGTGCCATCGAAACCGATGGGAGCCCACTGCGCGGCAGCGGCGGCAGCTATGATTTTAGTAGCAGTCTGAATCTGTCGGTCGTCGGGCGCGAAAGCCTCCAGGATGGGACGGATCTGGGCCGGGTGGATGCTCCACATCCGCGTGTAGCCGAACTCGCGCGCCGCCCGGCGGGCCGCGGCGCGCAGGGCGTCGGTGTCGTTGAACTCGGTCACCACGCAGTGCGACGGCACCTTGCCGTGGGCATGGGCGGCCGAGGCGATCTCCAGCTTGGCGCGCACCACCAGCGGGTGCGAGAACTGGTCGAGCCGCCGCGCGTCCGCGTCGCCGTCCCCGTCGTCGCTGCGGCCCATGCCCATGCCCTCGGCGGGAATGGCGCCGGCGTGCGCCGAGACGAAATCCATCAGCCCGAAGCTGAGCGACTGCACCCGCGTGTGGGCGGCGATGTCGAAGGCGTTGCGCACCGCCAGCGGCGACTCGATCAGCACGTGCAGCGGCAGCGCCGCGGCGCCGACGGCGTCCAGCGCTGCAGCGGCGCGCGCCACGTCGGCCACCGACTCGACCTTGGGCACCATCAGGTGGCTCAGGCGCGCGCCCGCACGGCCCGCGATGGTGGCGATGTCGGTCTCGAACGCCGGATGATCGACCGGGTGCACGCGCGCGCCCACCCGCAGGCCGGGCGCGGCGGCCAGCGCCAGCCCGGCCACCAGCGCGGCGTGCTCGGCCTCGCCGCCGGCCGGCGCGCCGTCCTCGCAGTCGAGCGTGACGTCGAACACGCAGGCGCCGAACTCGGCGGCCATCTCGGCCTGCAGCGCCAGGCTTTTTCTCATGCGCGCCTCGACGCCGCTGTAGTGGTCGCACACGGGCAGCGCGACGGCACCGGCCTGCGCGCCCAGCAGCACGTCGCGCGGGTGCGCAGCGGACACGATGGAAGCCGGTGAGCGAAGCGACACGCGGTACGCGAAGTCTGGGAGCGTTACAGCAGGTGCTGCACGCCGGCCTGCTCGTCCTGCAGCTCCTTGAGCGTCTTGTCGATGCGCTCGCGGCTGAAGGCGTCGATCTCCAGGCCCTCGACGATCTGGTAGTCGCCGTTCGCGCAGGTGACGGGGAAGCCGAAGATGATGTCCTTCGGAATGCCGTACTGGCCGTCCGAGGGCACGCCCATGGTGACCCAGCGGCCGTTCGTGCCGAGCGCCCAGTCGCGCATGTGGTCGATGGCGGCGTTGGCGGCCGAGGCGGCCGACGAGAGGCCGCGCGCCTCGATGATGGCCGCGCCGCGCTTGCCGACGGTGGGCAGGAAGGTGTTGGCGTTCCATTCCTGGTCGTTGATCATCTTCGCCACGCTCTCGCCGCCGATGGTGGCGAAGCGGTAGTCGGCGTACATGGTCGGCGAGTGGTTGCCCCAGACCGCGAGCCGCTCGATGTCGGCCACGGGCCTGCCGGTCTTGGCGGCGACCTGGCTGAGCGCGCGGTTGTGGTCGAGGCGCAGCATGGCGGTGAAGTTCCTGCGCGGCAGGTCGGGCGCGCTCTTCATGGCGATGTAGCAGTTGGTGTTGGCCGGGTTGCCGACCACCAACACCTTGACGTCGCGGCTCGCCACGGCGTTGAGCGCCTTGCCCTGCTCGATGAAGATCTTGCCGTTGACGGCGAGCAGCTCGGCGCGCTCCATGCCGGGGCCGCGCGGGCGCGAGCCGACCAGGAGGGCGTAGTCGGCGTCCTTGAACGCCGTCATCGGATCGCCGTGCGCCTCCATGCCGGCCAGCAGCGGAAAGGCGCAGTCCTGCAGCTCCATCATCACGCCCTTGAGCGCCTTCTGCGCCTTCTCGTCGGGGATTTCGAGCAGCTGCAGGATGACCGGCTGGTCCTTGCCCAGCATTTCGCCCGAGGCGATGCGAAACAGCAGGGCATAACCGATTTGGCCGGCAGCGCCGGTAACGGCGACGCGGACGGGCTTTTTGCTCATGGGAAGACTCCAGGGTAGTGATGAAACCGCAACGGCGCCGGCCGGCCCGAGCACTCGG
Source organism: uncultured beta proteobacterium (assembly GCA_963847265.1). Taxonomy (GTDB): domain Bacteria; phylum Pseudomonadota; class Gammaproteobacteria; order Burkholderiales; family Burkholderiaceae_C; genus Variovorax. Next base: position 425,609 of record CAWJZE010000001.1, read on the forward strand.
GCGGGCCCGGCGAACCGGAGCCCTGTTCGACCGCAGACGAAACGCCGGCCATTTTAGGCCGAATCTCCGCCCGATCGGGGGATGTCTTATGTCTTATATAAGATACCATCGCAGACTCCCGGTCCGGCTTGGCCCGGCACATCCGCTCCACCATGAACTCCTCCACCTCCTCCGCCGTCGCCGAAGCGACGGGTCCGGCGCCGTCGTTCAGCCCGCTGTACCAGCAGATCAAGTCGCTCATCCTGCGGAGCCTGCAGGCCGGCGAATGGCGGCCGGGCGAGCCGATCCCGAGCGAGATGGAGCTGGCCACGCGCTTTCGCGTGAGCCAGGGCACGGTGCGCAAGGCGATCGACGAGCTCGCCGCCGACAACCTCGTGGTGCGCCGCCAGGGCAAGGGCACCTTCGTCGCCACGCACGCCGAGCAGCACGTGCAGTACCGCTTCCTCAAGCTGGTGCCCGACGGCGGCGCCATCGGCAGCGACGGGCCGGCCGAGCGCACCATCGTCGCCTGCCGCCAGCAGCGCGCCGCAGCCGACGTGGCGGCCGCGCTGGCGCTGCGCACGGGCGACGCCGTGCTGCAGGTGCGGCGCGTGCTGGCCTACGGCGGCGTGCCGACCATCCTCGAAGACCTCTGGCTGCCGGGCGCGCCCTTCAAGGGCCTGACCCTGGAGCGGCTCTCGGCGTGGCCGGGGCCCATGTACGCGCTGTTCGAGACCGAATTCGGCGTGCGCATGGTGCGCGCCGAGGAAAAGATTCGCGCCGTGCTGCCCGACGCCCGCCAGGCGGCGCTGCTGGCGGTCACCTGCGCGACGCCGCTGCTGAGCGTCGAGCGCGTGGCCTGCACCTACAGCGACACGCCCATGGAACTGCGCCGCGGCCTGTACCGCACCGACCGGCACCACTACCGCAACGAGCTCGGATGATTTTCTTCCCGAATCCGCCCTCAGCGCCCGTCCCACCTGGGTCCGCAGCTACTCTTTCGATAGCATCGGACGCCCCGGGCAGGGCGCGTCATGCGCGTCAGCTTGGCAAAGGTACATTGCAATAGAATTTTGCGTTGCCCGCGTTCCGCAAGCCCTGCGCCGCTGCGCCTCCGAAAACGCCACGAAAGCCTTCCACATGACCGAGCCCGCATCCCGCTCCCCGACCGCGCACCGGGAGTTCCGCAACATCAACCTGTTCAGCGATCTCACCACCTACCGGATGCCGCTCGCGTCGATCGTCTCGATCCTGCACCGCATCAGCGGCGCGCTGATGTTCTTCCTGCTGCCCTTCACCATCTGGATGTTCGACACCTCGCTGTCGTCGGAGATTTCGTTCACCCGCTTCAAGGCCGCCTTCAACGGCGGCCTGGGATTCGTGCCGGGCTGGTTCGTCAAGCTGGTCGTGCTGGCGCTGATCTGGGCCATCCTGCACCACTTCATCGCCGGCCTGCGCCACCTGTGGATGGACACCAGCCACGCGGCGCTCACACGGCAGGTCAGCAAGACCTCGGCGGCCGTCACGCTGGTGCTGAGCCTGCTGCTGTGGGTGGTGCTCGGCGCCAAGCTGTTCGGGCTTTATTGAACCCGCATCCCTTCCAGCGTGTCGCACCGCCGGCGTGCAACGCAAGAACGAAGCAAAGCAAAAGGAACAACCCATCATGGCAGTGAACTACGGCTCCAAGCGCCTCGTCGTCGGCGCGCACTACGGCCTCGGCAGCTGGCTGGCGCAGCGCATCACGGCGGGGCTGATGGCGATCTTCGTCGTCGTCGTGCTGGCACAGCTGCTGCTCTCGCGCGGCCCGATCGGCTACGACCTGTGGGCCGGCATCTTCGCGTCGCAGTGGATGAAGCTGCTGACCTTCGCCGTCATCGTCGCGATGGCCTACCACACCTGGGTGGGCATGCGCGACATCTCGATGGACTACCTGCGGCCGCTCGCGGTGCGGCTGGTGTTCCAGATTTTCACCATCGTCTGGCTTGTCGGGTGCGCGGGTTGGGCCATTCAAGTGCTGTGGAGGCTGTAAACCCATGAGCTATACCAAAGACCAGGTCACCGTTCGCAAGTACGACGTCGTCATCGTCGGCGCCGGCGGCTCGGGCATGCGCGCCTCGCTGCAGCTGGCGCGCGCCGGGCTCAACGTGGCGGTGCTCTCCAAGGTGTTCCCGACGCGCTCGCACACCGTGGCGGCGCAGGGCGGCGTCGGCGCCTCGCTCGGCAACATGAGCGAGGACAACTGGCACTACCACTTCTACGACACCATCAAGGGCGGCGACTGGCTGGGCGACCAGGACGCCATCGAGTTCATGTGCCGCGAGGCGCCCAAGGTGGTCTACGAGCTGGAGCACTTCGGCATGCCGTTCGACCGCAACCCGGACGGCACCATCTACCAGCGCCCCTTCGGCGGCCACACCGCCAACTACGGCGAGAAGCCCGTGCAGCGCGCCTGCGCCGCGGCCGACCGCACCGGCCACGCGATGCTGCACACGCTCTACCAGAAGAACGTCGAGGCGCGCACCAACTTCTTCGTCGAGTGGATGGCGCTCGATCTCATCCGCGACGCCGAGGGCGACGTGGTCGGCGTGACCGCGCTCGAAATGGAGACCGGCGACCTGCACGTGCTGCAGGCCAAGACCGTGCTGCTGGCCACCGGCGGCGCGGGCCGCATCTTCCAGGCCTCGACCAACGCCTACATCAACACCGGCGACGGCCTGGGGATGGCGGCGCGCGCCGGCATCCCGCTGCAGGACATGGAGTTCTGGCAGTTCCACCCGACCGGCGTGGCCGGCGCCGGCGTGCTGCTGACCGAAGGCTGTCGCGGCGAGGGCGCGATTTTGCTCAACAGCAACGGCGAGCGCTTCATGGAGCGCTACGCGCCGACGCTCAAGGACCTGGCGCCGCGCGACTTCGTCTCGCGCTCGATGGACCAGGAAATCAAGGAGGGCCGCGGCTGCGGGCCCAACAAGGACTACGTGCTGCTCAAGCTCGACCACCTGGGCGCGGAAACCATCCACAAGCGGCTGCCCTCGGTCTACGAGATCGGCATCAACTTCGCCAACGTCGACATCACCAAGGAGCCGATTCCGGTGGTGCCGACCATCCACTACCAGATGGGCGGCATCCCGACCAACATCCACGGCCAGGTCGTGCTGCAGAAGGACGGCGAGGACAACGCGCCGGTGGGCGGCCTGTACGCGGTGGGCGAATGCTCGTGCGTGAGCGTGCACGGCGCCAACCGCCTGGGCACCAACTCGCTGCTCGACCTGCTGGTGTTCGGCCGCGCGGCGGGCGACCACATCGTCGAGTTCAACGACCGGCTCAGGGAGCACAAGCCGCTGCCGGCCGACGCGGCCGACCGCACGCTCGCGCGCCTGAACCGGCTGGAGGACTCGACCGGCGGCGAGTACGCGCAGGACGTGGCGGGCGAGATCCGCTCCATCATGCAGCAGCACGCGGCGGTGTTCCGCAAGCAGGCGTCGATGGACGAGGGCGTCGCCAAGATCGCCCGGACGCGCCAGCGCGTCGAGGCCATCGGCCTGAAGGACAAGTCGCGCATCTTCAACACGGCGCGCGTCGAGGCGCTGGAGGTCGACAACCTGATCGAGGTGGCGCAGGCCACCATGGTCTCGGCCGCGGCGCGTCACGAATGCCGCGGTGCCCACACGGTCGAGGACTACGAGCACCCGGCCGACGACCCGGTGGCGCCGCTCGGGCGCAACGACGCCGAATGGATGAAGCACACGCTGTGGTATCACGACGGCAACCGCCTGTCATACAAGCCGGTGCAGATGCAGCCGCTGACGGTGGAGTCGATCCCGCCCAAGGTGAGGACTTTCTGATCGATTGGATTCATTGCGGGACGGGCCGCAGACGCCGGCGAGGCTGGCGGCGAGCCCTGTCCCCAACCGCTTAGAGTAGGAACCCCGATGAAGCGCACATTCCAGATCTACCGCTACGACCCGGAGAAGGACACCAAGCCGTACATGCAGACCGTCGAGGTCGAGCTCGACGGCCATGAGCGCATGCTGCTCGACGCGCTGATGAAGCTCAAGGCGCAGGACCCGTCGCTGTCGTTCCGGCGCTCCTGCCGCGAGGGCGTGTGCGGCTCGGACGCCATGAACATCAACGGCAAGAACGGCCTGGCGTGCCTGACCAACATGAACACGCTCAAGGGCACGGTCGTGCTCAAGCCACTGCCCGGGCTGCCCGTCATCCGCGACCTGATCGTGGACATGACGCAGTTCTTCAAGCAGTACGACTCGATCAAGCCCTACCTGATCAACGACAGCGTGCCGCCCGAGAAGGAGCGCCTGCAGTCGCCCGAGGAGCGCGACGAGTTGAACGGCCTGTACGAGTGCATCCTGTGCGCGAGCTGCTCGACCTCGTGCCCGAGCTTCTGGTGGAACCCCGACAAGTTCGTGGGTCCCGCCGGCCTGCTGCAGGCCTACCGCTTCATCGCCGACAGCCGCGACCAGGCGACGAACCAGCGGCTCGACAACCTGGACGACCCGTACCGGCTGTTCCGCTGCCGCTCGATCATGAACTGCGTCGATGTCTGCCCGAAGAGCCTGAACCCCAACATGGCGATCGGCAAGATCAAGGACCTGATGGTGCGGCGCGCCGTCTGAGACGACAACATGCCAGCCGATGCCGCCCTGCCCTCCATGCCGCCGTCCGCCGACGGCGACGGCGCGCCGCGGCCCGCCTGGGGCGCCCCCGTCGAGTTCGGCAGCGATCCGCAGCGGCCGGTGGACGCGCGCGCGCTGAGCAAGCTCAAGTGGCGCTGCCGGCGCGGCCTGCTGGAAAACGACCTGTTCATCGCGCGCTTCTTCGAGCGCCACGAAGACCGCCTGACGGCCGGTCAGGCGCGCGCCCTGGAATCGCTCATGGCGCTTTCGGACAACGACCTGCTCGACCTGCTGCTGGCCCGAAAGGAGCCCGAGCCCGCATGGGCCGGGGCCGAGGTGGTTCGGCTGCTGCACCTGATGCGCACCGGCGGCGCCGCCAGCGCCCTCCCAAGATCAACCCTTTGAAGAAAGCCGAAATGAAAGCCTCCGACAACAAGGCCTCCCTGTCGTTCAGCAACGGCGGCCAGGCAACCGAACTGCCGATCTACCAGGGCACGATCGGCCCCGACGTGATCGACATCCGCAAGCTGTACGCGCAGACCGGCATGTTCACGTTCGACCCGGGTTTCATGTCGACCGCGGCGTGCGAATCGGCCATCACGTACATCGACGGCGACAAGGGCGAGCTGCTCTACCGCGGCTACCCGATCGAGCAGCTCGCCACGAACTGCGATTTCCTGGAGACCTGCCAGCTGCTGCTGTACGGGGAGCTGCCCAGCCAGAAGCAGGACACCGACTTCGTCAACCTGGTGACCAACCACACCATGGTGCACGAGCAGATGCAGTTCTTCCTGCGGGGCTTCCGCCGCGACGCGCACCCCATGGCCATCATGACCGGGCTGGTCGGGGCGCTCTCGGCCTTCTACCACGACAGCACCGACATCACCAACCCGAAGCACCGCGAGATCGCCGCGATCCGCCTGATCGCCAAGATGCCGACGCTGGTCGCAATGACGTACAAGTACACGGTCGGCCAGCCGTACATGTACCCGAAGAACGACCTGAGCTATGCGGGCAACTTCCTGCACATGATGTTCGCTACGCCGTGTGCGCCCTACACCGTCAGCCCGGTGCTGGAGCGCGCGCTCGACCGCATTTTCATCCTGCACGCCGACCACGAGCAGAACGCCTCGACCTCGACGGTGCGCCTGTGCGGCTCCTCGGGCACCAACCCGTTCGCCGCCATCGCGGCCGGCGTGGCGTGCCTGTGGGGCCCGGCACACGGCGGCGCCAACGAGGCGGCGCTCAACATGCTCTACGACATCCAGCGCAACGGCGGCATCGAGAAGATCGGCGAGTTCATCGCGCAGGTGAAGGACAAGAACTCCAACGTCAAGCTGATGGGCTTCGGCCACCGGGTCTACAAGAACTACGACCCGCGCGCCAAGCTGATGCAGGAAACCTGCAGGGAGGTGCTGGGCGAGCTGGGTCTCGAGAACGACCCGCTGTTCAAGCTCGCCATGGCGCTGGAGAAGATCGCGCTGGAAGACGAGTACTTCGTCTCGCGCAAGCTCTACCCGAACGTGGACTTCTACTCGGGCATCGTGCAGCGCGCCATCGGCATCCCGGTGCCGCTGTTCACTGCCGTGTTCGCGCTGGCGCGCACCGTGGGCTGGATCGCGCAGTTGAACGAGATGATCGCCGAGCCGGACTACAAGATCGGCCGGCCGCGCCAGCTCTACGTGGGCGCGCCGCGACGCGACGTGACGCCGCTCGCGCAGCGCTGATGCGCCTGCGGGCCTGTTGAGAAGAAAGCCAAGCCGCCCTCGGGCGGCTTCTTTCTTCTTGCGTCCTTGGCTGACAAGGCCCGGCAGGCGCCGGGCTTAGGCTGTGCAGTGGAGGGTCACTCCATTCAATCAACCGATTTCCTTGAAGGAACAAAGTCATGAAAAAGATCGTCGCCCTGATGGCCGTCGCATTCGCGTTCGCGGTGCCGCTGGCGGGCTGCAACACCGTCGCCGGCGCCGGCCAGGACGTGCAGAAGGCCGGTCAGAAAATGGAAAACGCGGCCGACAAGCGGCAGTGAACGGATTTCGGAAAGAAATCGACAGCGGGCCCGAGGCCCGCTTTTTTTTGCCTGCACCGCCGCGGGCTTCGGGCGCATCCATCGCCTCCAGGGAAGCCAACCCTCTTCCATGACGATGGCTCGCCTTCAGAAACAAGGAGAAAATAACGACCTTCATCGCCATTGGCGATGCCGGACCCCATGCCCTCCTCCGAACGCAACTTCGCCCGCCGCGTCGACCTCACGTCGCTGCAGCTGTTCGTGGCCGTCTGCGAGCTCGGCAGCATCGGGCGCGCGGCGGAGCGCGAATTCATCGCCGCCTCGGCCGTCAGCAAGCGCCTGTCCGACTTGGAAGCCACGCTGGAAACCGCCCTGCTCTACCGCCACGCGCGCGGCGTCGATTTGACCCCGGCCGGCGAGAGCCTGCTGCACCACGCCCGCTCGGTGCTCTACAGCCTGGAGAAGATGCAGGGCGAGCTGAGCGAATACGCCGACGGCGTGCGCGGCCACGTGCGGGTGCACGCCAACATCTCGGCCATCGTGCAGTTTCTGCCCGAGGACCTGGGGGCCTTCGCGCGTGCGCACGACGCCATCAAGATCGACCTGGAGGAGCACCTGAGCAGCGAGGTGGTGCGCGCGGTGCAGGAAGGCGCGGCCGACCTAGGAGTCTGCCACCTGCCCGAAGGTGCCGGCGAGCCGCTGCAGAGCCTGCCCTACCGGCACGACGATCTGGCATTGATCGTGCCCGCAGCGCACGCCCTGTCTGGGCCGGGTGCTATCGATTTCGAAGCATCGCTGGATTTCGACCACGTCGGCCTGCACACCGGCAGCTCGATCCACGTCGCCATGCACCGCGCGGCGCTGGCGGCGGGGCGCGCCATCCGGCTGCGCATCCACGTCACCGGGCTCGACGCCATGTGCCGCATGATCGCCAACGGCCTGGGCGTCGGCGTCATGCCGCTGGCCGCCTTCGAGCTGATGCGCGGCGGCGTCGGCCGCGGGCTCGTCGCGGTGCCCCTGAACGACGCCTGGGCGGCGCGCGAGATCCGCCTGGTGGCGCGCGACTTCTCGACGCTCCCGGTGGCGGCGCGCACGCTGGTGGGGCATCTGTGCCGCCCGGCGGCCGCGCCCGGCCGGCCCGCGGCGCCGCCGGTGCCCGGCATCGCTGCCGCGGCGACGGCGGCCTGAACTGGCAGCAGGCGCCGCCAACCTCCTTCCAACAACCCGTCACCCCTGCCAAGGATTTCGACCATGCCACGCACGCTCTACGACAAGCTCTGGGACGAACACGTCGTCCGCACCGAGGAGGACGGTACCGCCATCCTCTACATCGACCGCCACCTGGTGCACGAGGTGACCAGCCCGCAGGCCTTCGAGGGCCTGCGCGAGGCCGGCCGCAAGCTCTGGCGCGTCAGCTCGGTGGTCGCCACCGCCGACCACAACACGCCCACCACGCACTGGGAGCTGGGCTACGACGGCATCACCGACCCGGTCAGCAAGGAGCAGGTCACCACGCTCGACCACAACATCGCCGAGTTCGGCGCGGCGGCGTTCTTTCCATTCTTGAGCCGGCGCCAGGGCATCGTGCACGTGATCGGGCCCGAGTCGGGTGCCACGCTGCCGGGCATGACGGTGGTGTGCGGCGACTCGCACACCTCCACCCACGGCGCCTTCGGCGCGCTGGCGCACGGCATCGGCACCAGCGAGGTCGAGCACGTGATGGCGACGCAGACGCTCCTGGCCAAGAAGGCGAAGAACCTGCTGGTCAAGGTCGAAGGCAAGCTGCCGCTGGGCTGCACCGCCAAGGACATCGTGCTGGCCATCATCGGACGCATCGGCACCGCCGGCGGCACCGGCTACACCATCGAATTCGCCGGCTCGGCCATCCGCGACCTGAGCATGGAAGGCCGCATGACGGTGTGCAACATGGCGATCGAGGCCGGCGCGCGCGCCGGGCTGGTGGCGGTGGACGACAAGACCATCGCCTATGTCAAGGGCCGCCCGATGGCGCCCACCGGCGTCGAGTGGGAGCAGGCCGTGGCGTACTGGAAGACGCTGCACTCCGACCCCGACGCCCACTTCGACCTGGTGGTCGAGCTCGACGCCGCGCAGATCCAGCCGCAGGTGACCTGGGGCACCTCGCCCGAGATGGTGGTCGAGATCAACGGCCGCGTGCCCGACCCGGACCGCGAGAAGGACGCCAACCGGCGCGGCGCCATCGAGCGCGCCCTCACCTACATGGGCCTGGAGCCCAACAAGCCGATGAACGACATCTTCGTCGACAAGGTGTTCATCGGCTCCTGCACCAACAGCCGCATCGAGGACATGCGCGAGGCCGCCGCCGTGGTCAAGAAGCTCGGCCAGAAGGTGGCGAAGAACGTCAAGCTGGCGATGGTGGTGCCGGGCTCGGGGCTGGTGAAGGAGCAGGCCGAGCGCGAGGGACTCGACGCCATCTTCAAGGCCGCCGGCTTCGAGTGGCGCGAGCCCGGCTGCTCGATGTGCCTGGCGATGAACGCCGACCGGCTGGAGCCGGGCGAGCGCTGCGCCTCGACTTCCAACCGCAACTTCGAAGGCCGCCAGGGCGCGGGCGGGCGCACCCACCTGGTGAGCCCGGCCATGGCCGCCGCCGCCGCGGTGCACGGCCACTTCGTCGACGTGCGTCAGTTCGCCTGAGCCCGAGGAGAAAAAACACCATGCAGAAATTCACCGTGCACCAGGGCCTGGTCGCCCCGATGGACCGCGAGAACGTCGACACCGACGCGATCATCCCCAAGCAGTTCCTGAAGTCGATCAAGAAGACCGGCTTCGGCCCCAACCTGTTCGACGAGTGGCGCTATCTCGATGCGGGCTACCCGGGCCAGGACCCGTCCAGCCGCCGGCCCAACCCGGACTTCGTGCTGAACCAGCCGCGCTACGCCGGCGCCTCGATCCTGCTGGCGCGCAGGAACTTCGGCTGCGGCTCGTCGCGCGAGCACGCGCCGTGGGCGCTCGACCAGTACGGCTTTCGCGCCATCATCGCGCCAAGCTACGCCGACATCTTCTTCAACAACAGCTTCAAGAACGGCCTGCTGCCGATCGTGCTGCCCGAGGCACAGGTGGCGCAGCTGTTCGACGAGACCTTTGCCTTTCCCGGCTACCGCCTGACCATCGACCTGGAGCGCCAAGTGGTGGTCAAGCCCGACGGGGCCGAGCTGGCGTTCGAGGTGCAGGCGTTTCGCAAGTACTGCCTGATGAACGGACTGGACGACATCGGCCTCACGCTGCGCCACAAGGACAAAATCCAGGCCTTCGAGGCCGAGCGTCTGGCGCAAAAGCCCTGGCTGGCGCACAGCATGCTGGCGTGACGCGGCGTCGCCGCAGCGGCATTCGCTATATTTTTGATAGCTAGATACGTCCACCCCACGGGCGGTAGTACCCGATTTCCTTCAATTTTCCGAACGAGAACCCATGAAAATCGCAGTCCTCCCCGGTGACGGCATCGGCACCGAAATCGTCGCCGAGGCGATCCGCGTGCTCGACGCGCTCGACCTGCAGTTCGAGATGGAATCCGCCCTGGTCGGCGGCGCCGCCTACGAGGCGCACGGCCACCCGCTGCCCGAGTCCACCCTCAAGCTGGCCAGGGAAGCCGACGCGATCCTGTTCGGCGCCGTCGGCGACTGGAAGTACGACACGCTCGACCGCCCGCTGCGCCCGGAGCAGGCCATCCTCGGCCTGCGCAAGCACCTGGGCCTGTTCGCCAACTTCCGCCCGGCGATCTGCTACGAGCAGCTGGTCGGGGCGTCGAGCTTGAAGCCCGAGTTGATCGCGGGGCTGGACATCCTCATCATCCGCGAGCTGACCGGCGACATCTACTTCGGCCAGCCGCGCGGGCGGCGCACGGCGGTGGACGGGCACTTCCCCGGCGCCGACGAGGCCTTCGACACCATGCGCTACTCGCGCCCCGAGGTCGAGCGCATCGCGCGCGTCGCGTTCGAGGCGGCCCGCAAGCGCGACAGGCGCGTGACCAGCGTGGACAAGGCCAACGTGCTGGAGACCTTCCAGTTCTGGAAGGACGTCGTGACCGAGGTCCATAAGGACTACCCCGACGTCGCGCTCGACCACATGTACGTTGACAACGCCGCCATGCAGCTGGTGAAGGCGCCCAAAAAGTTCGACGTGATCGTCACCGGCAACATGTTCGGCGACATCCTGTCGGACGAGGCCGCGATGCTCACCGGCTCGATCGGCATGCTGCCCTCGGCGTCGCTCAACAGCAACAAGCAGGGGCTGTACGAGCCCAGCCATGGCAGCGCGCCCGACATTGCGGGCAAGGGGGTTGCCAATCCTCTGGCTACAATCCTGTCCACTGCCATGATGCTCCGCTTCTCCCTCGACCAAGCCGAAGCCGCCGACCGTATCGAGTCGGCGGTCCGGTCGGTGCTGGCCGCCGGCCTGCGCACCGGCGACATCTGGTCCGAAGGTTGCGAACGCGTCGGCACCCGCGAGATGGGCGACGCGGTCGTTGCGGCAATCACCAAAGAGACGATCACCGGCTGACCACGGCCCGCTTCGTCACGCCCTCCCCGGCTTCGACGAGCCGGGCGCAAGAAAACCTGAATCCTTGTTTTTTCTTCGAAGGGCACACTGAAATGGCGTACGCAAATCAACCCCTGGTCGGCCTCGTGGGCTGGCGCGGCATGGTCGGCTCGGTCCTGATGGACCGCATGCAGGCCGAAGGCGACTTCGCGCTCATCGAGCCGGTCTTCTTCTCCACGTCCAACGCCGGCGGCAAGGCGCCGGCGATGGCCCGCAACGAGGGCACGCTCAAGGACGCCCACGACATCGCCCAGCTCGCCAAGTGCGACATCGTCCTCACGGCCCAGGGCGGCGACTACACCACCGAGGTGTTCCCCAAGCTGCGCGCGGCGGGCTGGAAGGGCCACTGGATCGACGCCGCCTCCACGCTGCGCATGAACGACGACGCGGTGATCGTGCTCGACCCGGTCAATCTGCCCGTCATTCAAAACGCGCTGGCCAAGGGCGGGCGCAACTGGATCGGCGGCAACTGCACCGTGAGCTGCATGCTGATGGGCGTGGGCGCGCTCTACAAGGCCGGCCTGGTCGAGTGGATGACCAGCATGACCTACCAGGCGGCTTCCGGCGGCGGCGCGCAGCACATGCGCGAGCTGCTGACGCAGTTCGGCACCCTGAACGCCGAGGTGCGCGAGCTGCTCGACGACCCGAAGTCGGCCATTCTCGAAATCGACCGCAGGGTGCTGGCGAGGCAGCAGAACCTGTCGGCCGGCGAGACCGCCAACTTCGGCGCCCCGCTGGGTGGCTCGCTGATCCCCTGGATCGACAAGGACCTGGGCGACGGCGTGTCCAAGGAAGAATGGAAGGGCGGCGCCGAGACCAACAAGATCCTGGGCCAGGGCGCCGGCTTCGGCACCGCCGCCGTGCCGGTGGACGGATTCTGCGTGCGCATCGGCGCCATGCGCTGCCACAGCCAGGCACTCACCTTCAAGCTCAGGAAGGACGTGCCGACGGCCGACATCGAGGCCCTGATCGCGGCCGACAACGCCTGGGTCAAGGTGGTGCCGAACACGCGCGAGGCGACGGTCCGCGACCTGACGCCGGTGGCCGTGACGGGGACCATGTCGATCCCGGTCGGGCGCATCCGCAAGCTGGCGATGGGCCCCGAGTACGTCGGCGCCTTCACCGTCGGCGACCAGCTGCTGTGGGGCGCCGCCGAGCCGCTGCGCCGCATGCTGCGCATCCTGCTGGAAGCCTGATACGCCGTGGGAGCGCGGTGCGGCGCCGCACCGTGTTGCAGCGCCACAACGGGGCGCCCCTGCATGCAGGCGCCAAGCGCAGGGCGTGTGGAACGGTTTCCTTGTCAGTCCCGGAGGTTGATGTTAACGTTCCCTTACATTCAGGGCCACATCGCCCGCACCTAGCATGACCAGACCCTTTCCGCCCGCAGGCCGCACCCGCCACGACCCTTCCGATTTCCGTCCGGCGCAGGACGCAGGCAACCGGCTGTCGCTCGTGAGCCTGGCCGTGGCGCTGACCATGGCGCTGGCCGGTGGCAACGTCGCGGCGCTGACGCTGGGGCGGATCAACGTTATGTCGGCGCTCGGCGAGCCGCTGCGCGCCGAAATCGACGTGGACGACCTGAGCGCGGTGCAGGCCGACAGCCTGCGCGCCGGCATCGCCTCGCCCGAAGCCTTTCAGGCCGCCGGCGTGCCCTACAGCCCGGCCCTGGCGGACGTGCGCGCGAGCCTGCTCAAACGTGCCGACGGCCGCTATGTGGTTCGCCTGAACGGCACGCGCGCGCTGAACGACCCGTTCATCGACGTGCTGATCGCGGCCAACTGGAGCTCGGGCCGCGTGGTGCGCGACTACACGGTGCTGCTCGACCCACCCGCATTGCGCCAGGCCGCGGCGCCGAGGATGCCGGTGGTGCCGCAGTACGACGCCGCGTCCGCGCCGCGCCTCGCGGAGCCGCTGCCCCCGGCGGTCGCCGCGGTCCGGCCGCCGCCCGCGCCGCGCCGGCCGCGCCCGCTGCCGACGCCGACGCCGGCCGCCGAAGCCGCGCTGGCCGGCCCGGGCGAGCAGGTCACCGTCCGCCCGGGCGACACCGCCAGCCGGATCGCCAGCGCCCACAGGCCGGCGGGCGTGTCGCTCGACCAGATGCTGGGCGCGCTGCTGCGCGCCAATCCGGACGCCTTCATCGACGGCGACATCAACCGCATCAAGGCCGGCGCGGTGCTGGCGGTGCCGGGCTCCACACAGGCCGGTGCAACCGGACTGCGCGGCACAGGCCAAGCGTCGCAGGACCGCAGCCACGATTCCGGCGACGCCCGTCGCCATGTCGACAGCGCCGTCGTCACGGCACCCCGCGACAGGTTGACGATTTCGCAGGGTGCGCCTGCCAGTGCAACGGACAAGCTGGCACCAAGCCGGCAGGTTTCCCAGGATGCGCAGGGAGCGGAATCCCCGAGAAACGCCAGTGTTCCGAGTTCGCTGCAGGCTCCCGGCGGCACGCCCGCGTCCGGAGCGCCGGCAGCGGGCGTCACCGCCTTGCCTCCCGTGACGGCACCGGCCGCGTCAGCAGTCAACCCCGCAGCTCCCTCCTCTGGCGTCGGTGCTGCGGCAGTCCCCGCGCCGGATTCGATCGCGAGCCCGCCTGCCGCCACGGTGCCGAGCGCTCCAGGCACGGCGTCCGCGCCGTCCACAGTCACCAGTGCGCCGGCCGCGAGCCCGGCCGCCGGCATTGCCACCCCCGCTGCGCCACCCCGGCCCAAGGCCGCCGCGCCGGCACCCGCTCCGGTCGCGGAGCGCGGCTTCCTGGCCGACCTGCTCGACAACCCGCTGGTACTCGGCGCCGCGGCGCTGATTGCGGCGCTGCTTGCCTTTTTGCTGTACCGGGTGCTGCGCCAGCGCCGCGGCGCCGACAGCCCCGACAGCGTGTTTCTCGAAAGCCGGATGCCGCGCGAATCCTTCTTCGGCGTGAGCGGGGGCCAGCAGGTCGACACCAGCTACCGCACCGCCACCGGCAACTCGACGATGTCCTTCTCGTCGAGCCAGCTCGACGCCGGCGACGTCGACCCGGTTGCCGAGGCGGACGTCTATCTGGCTTACGGCCGCGACCTGCAGGCCGAGGAAATCCTGCGCGAGGCGATGCGCACCACGCCCGAACGCGTGGCGATTCCGCTGAAGCTGCTGGAAATCCATGCCAAACGCCGTGATGCCCGCGCTTTCGAGGCACTGGCGGGTGATGTACGCAGGATGACGGGCGGCACCGGCCCCGACTGGGCCCGCGCCGTGGAACTGGGGCGCGAACTCGATCCTGGCAATCCAATGTACCAGGCGGACCCCGTGATCAGCAGCGGGCGACTGAGTATCGGCACGCCGACCAGTCCAGCGCCCCTTGTCACGTCCATGCCCGAGCCGCCGGCCGAGCCGCCTCCGGCCTTCGTCCCGACCGTGGCGCCGCTGGACTTCGACCTGGAGCTCAGCAAGCCGGCAGCGCTCGCGCCGGCGCCGGTCAGCGCCAGCATGCCGCTCATGCCCTCGCCTTCGCAGGCTGCGGTATCGATGTGGGACGAGATGCCGCCTGCGCCGGTCGCGCCGGTCCTGCCCAGGGGCGGCCGTCCCGCACCGCGCCTGCCAGTGCAATTCGACCATCAACAGGACGTGGAGACGGTTCGTGGCGCGCTCGATGATCCGGCGATCCAGGTTCCGCTTCGCGAGCAGCGCACCGAACCGGCGGCGCTGCAAGGGCAGCCGACCCAGCCGGCTTCGCTGCACGGGCAGCTGACCGAGCCGGCATCGCTGCGCGGGCAGCGCACCGAACCGGCCACGCTGCGCGACCGGATGCCTGGCGATTCGCGCCCGATGGACTTCGACGTGGCCTCGCTCTCAGGCTACATGAGCGCCGCGCCGACCGGGCCCGGCCCGCTCGACGCCTTGGGCGAGCCGGGCGAGCATCCGCATGCCGTCAAGCTGTCGCTGGCGCGCGAGCTGCAGGCCATCGGCGACACCGAGGGCGCGCGCTCGCTGGTCGACGAGGTGATTTCGGAGTCCTCCGGCGACCTGCAGGCGCAGGCCCGGCGCCTGCTCGTCGAGCTGGCCTGACGCATGCCGGCGCCGGCGACCGCGCCGTGAGGCTGGCCCTCGGCGTCCGCTACAACGGCCAGGGCTACGAGGGCTGGCAGAGCCAGGCCTCGGGCCGCACGGTACAGGACCGGCTGGAGGCGGCGCTGTCCGCCTTCGCCGATGAGCCCATCCGCACGCTGTGCGCCGGGCGCACCGACGCCGGCGTGCACGGACTGTTGCAGGTGGTGCATTTCGACACTCAGGTCGAGCGGCTGCCCTTCTCCTGGGTGCGCGGCACCAACCGCTTCCTGCCGCCCGACGTCGCGGTGCAGTGGGCGCGCCCGGTGCCCGACGCGTTCCACTGCCGTGCCAGCGCGCTGGCGCGGCGCTACCTCTACGTGCTGTCGCAATCGCCGGTGCGCCCGAGCCTGGACGCCGGACGCGTCGGCTGGTCGATGCGCGCGCTCGACGGCGAGGCCATGCGCGCGGCCGCCGCGTTGCTGGTCGGCCAGCACGACTTCAGCTCGTTTCGCGCCTCGGCCTGCCAGGCGCGCTCGCCCATCAAGGAACTGCGGCGCATTGCCATCACGCGCCACGGCGAGGTCGAAGGCGTGCCCGAAGACGATGGCGACCCTGCCGGTGCCGAGGCGCGCTGCCGCTGGCACTTCGAGTTCGAGGCTAATGCCTTCCTGCACCACATGATCCGCAACATCATGGGTTGCCTGGTGCGCATCGGCCAGGGCGACGCGCCGCCCGGCTGGATGGCCGAGGTGCTCGCCGCGCGCAGCCGCAAGGCGGCCGCGCCGACCTTCTCGGCAGCGGGGCTGTACTTCGTCGGGCCGCTCTACGCCGCGCACTGGGGCCTGCCGCCGGAGGCGACCCTGCCGGCGGCAGGGGCGCACGCCGCGCCGGACGCTCCGTATGATGCTGCGCCATGAGAACGCACGGCCGCCCGAAGGGCGAATTCCCTCTCGGAGGGACAGCGCGAAGCGCAAGGGTGTCGCCATGAGCGCCTCCACGGCTTCCAACCCACCCGCCGCCCGCCGCACCCGCATCAAGATCTGCGGCCTGACGCGCGAGCAGGACGTCGATGCCGCGGTCGAGGCCGGGGCCGACGCGGTCGGGTTCGTGCTGTACGCGCCCAGCCCGCGCGCCGTCACGCCCGGGCGCGCCGCCGAGCTCGCCGCACGGCTGCCGCCCTTCGTCACGCCGGTGCTGCTGTTCGTCAACGAGGATGCTACGAAAACGATAGCTGCACTCGCCCGTGTGGCGGGCGCTGTGGCCCAATTTCATGGGGACGAAACGCCTGCCGAGTGCGATGCGGCCGCGGGCCATGGGCGCTTCCGCTATTTGCGCGCGGCGCGCATTCCGCTGGGTGTGGCGGGCGCCGGCTTCGACCTCGTAAAATACGCGGCAGATTTCTCCCGCGCTCAAGGTCTGGTGCTCGACGCGCATGTCGAGGGCTACGGCGGGGGCGGCAAGGCATTCGATTGGTCACTCCTTCCACACGTCGCAAACGCTCGCCTCGTCTTGTCTGGTGGGTTGACGCCTGCCAGCGTCGGCGATGGCATCCGCGCGCTGCGGCCGCGCTGCCGCTCGCTGGCCGTTGACGTGAGCTCCGGCGTCGAGTCCGCCAAAGGAATCAAGGACGCCGGCAAGATCCGCGACTTCGTGGCCGCCGTGCGCGCGGCCGATGCCTCTTCCTCTTCTTCCGCCCTCTCCGACTGATCCGCCGTGCCGGCTCGATGGCCGACGCGGCGCCCACCGATCGAGACCATGAACCCTTCCGAGCCCTACCAGCAACCCGACGCCACCGGTCACTTCGGCAAGTACGGCGGCACCTTCGCGAGCGAGACGCTCAGCCACGCCATCGCCGAGCTGCGCGACGCCTACGCGCGCTACAAGGACGACCCGGACTTCCTCGCCGAATTCCATTACGAGCTGGCGCACTTCGTCGGCCGCCCGTCGCCCGTCTACCACGCCGCGCGCACCAGCCGCGAGCTGGGCGGCGCGCAGATCTATCTCAAGCGCGAGGACTTGAACCACACCGGCGCACACAAGATCAACAACGTGATCGGCCAAGCGATGCTCGCGCGCCGCATGGGCAAGCCGCGCGTGATCGCCGAGACGGGCGCCGGCCAGCACGGCGTGGCGACGGCCACCATCTGCGCGCGCTACGGCCTCGAATGCGTGGTCTACATGGGCAGCCAGGACGTCAAGCGCCAGAGCCCCAACGTCTACCGCATGAACCTGCTGGGCGCGACCGTGGTGCCGGTCGAATCGGGCAGCAGGACGCTGAAGGACGCGCTCAACGAGGCCATGCGCGACTGGGTGACCAACGTGGAGAACACCTTCTACATCATCGGCACCGTGGCCGGCCCGCACCCCTACCCGACGATGGTGCGCGACTTCCAGAGCGTGATCGGCACCGAGTGCCTGGCGCAGATGCCCGCCATGCTGGCGGCGCAGAAGATCGCCGCCGAGCAGCCCGACGCGGTGGTCGCCTGCGTGGGCGGCGGCAGCAACGCGATGGGCATCTTCCATCCCTACATCCCGTTCGAGAACACCCGCCTGATCGGCGTCGAGGCCGCGGGCGAAGGCCTCGACAGCGGGAAACACTCGGCCTCGATCCTGCGCGGCAGCCCGGGCGTGCTGCACGGCAACCGCACCTACCTGCTGCAGGACGAAGACGGCCAGGTGACCGAGACGCACAGCATCTCGGCCGGGCTCGACTACCCCGGCGTCGGCCCCGAGCATGCGTACCTGGCCGACATCGGCCGTGCCGAGTACGTCGGCATCACCGACGCCGAGGCGCTGGCGGCCTTCCACCACCTGTGCCGCACCGAAGGCATCATCCCGGCGCTCGAATCGAGCCACGCGGTGGCGCACGCGATGAAGCTGGCCAAGACCATGCGGCCCGACCAGTCGATCCTGGTCAATCTCTCCGGGCGCGGCGACAAGGACATCGGCACCGTCGCCGACCTGTCAGGCGCCGACTTCTACGACCGGCCCTCGATGCGCGGCCACGTCGTCAAGGGCGCCAGAGCGCAGGAGCACGATGCCTCCGGCGCCAAGGGCGTGGGGACGCAGTCATGAGCCGTATTGAAACCACCTTCGCCGCGCTGAAGGCTGGCGGCCGCCGCGCGCTGATCCCCTACGTCACCGCCGGCTTCCCGTACGCCGACGTCACGCCCGAGCTGATGCACGCCATGGTCGCCGCCGGCGCCGACGTGATCGAGTTGGGCGTGCCGTTCTCCGACCCGATGGCCGACGGCCCGGTGATCCAGCAGGCCGGCGAGGCGGCGCTGGCGCTGGGCATCGGCCTGGCGCAGGTGCTGGCGATGGTGCGGCGCTTCCGCGAGAGCGACGACCGCACGCCGGTGGTGCTGATGGGCTACGCCAACCCGATCGAGCGCTACGACGGCCGCCACGGCGACGGCGCCTTCGTGCGCGACGCGGCGGCGGCCGGGGTCGACGGCGTGCTGGTGGTGGACTACCCGCCGGAGGAATGCGAGGCCTTCGCCGCCGCGCTGCGCGAGCACGGCATCGACCTGATCTTTTTGCTGGCGCCGACCAGCACGCCCGAGCGCATGGCGCAGGTGGCGCGCATTGCCAGCGGCTATGTCTACTACGTCTCGCTCAAGGGCGTGACCGGCGCCGGCCACCTCGACACCGAGGCGGTCGGGCGCATGCTGCCGCGCATCCGCGAGCACGTCAGCCTGCCGGTGGGCGTGGGCTTCGGCATCCGCGACGCGCGCAGCGCGCAGGCGGTCGCCACGGTGGCCGACGCGGTGATCATCGGAACGCGCATCGTGCAGCTGATCGAGGCCGAGCCGCGCGATCGCGTGGCGCCGGTGGTGGGCGCCTTCCTGCGCGAGATCCGCGAGGCGCTCGACGCCCTGCCGGCGGCGGTTGCGAAGAATGCGGCCGGTCGATAATCCGCACCGATCTCCGGCGGTTGCCTGCCGCCCCGGCTCCTCGCCTCCCGCACCGCCAGAGCCGGGCGCCGGATCACGCAGGACGGCCTCCGATGAACCCTTTCGAACTGGAGTCTCCATGAGCTGGCTTGAAAAACTGCTGCCCCCCAAGATCGCGCCGACCGACCCGAGCGAGCGACGCCAGATGCCCGAGGGCCTGTGGATCAAGTGCCCGGCCTGCGAGACGGTGCTCTACAAGACCGACCTGGAGCACAACCAGAACGTCTGCCCGAACTGCAGCCACCACCTGCGCATCGGCGCGCGCGCGCGGCTCGACGCCTTCCTGGACCCCGAGGGCCGCTACGAGATCGGCCAGGAGGTGCTGCCGGTCGATGCGCTGAAGTTCAAGGACAGCCGCAAGTACCCCGAGCGCCTGAAGCAGGCGCTGGAGGAAACCGGCGAGACCGACGCGCTGGTCGTGATGGGCGGCTCGGTGCACAGCCTCAACGTGGTGGCGGCCTGCTTCGAGTTCGAGTTCATGGGCGGCAGCATGGGCAGCGTGGTCGGCGAGCGCTTCGTGCGCGGCGTCGAGACCGCCATCGAGCAGAAGGTACCCTTCATCTGCTTCACCGCCACCGGCGGCGCGCGCATGCAGGAGGGCCTGCTGTCGCTGATGCAGATGGCCAAGACCAACGCCGCGCTCACGCGCCTGGCGAAGAAGGGCCTGCCCTACATCAGCGTGCTGACCGACCCGACCATGGGCGGCGTGTCGGCCGGCTTCGCCTTCGTCGGCGACATCGTGATCGCCGAGCCCAAGGCGCTGATCGGCTTCGCCGGCCCGCGCGTGATCGAATCGACCGTGCGCGTGACGCTGCCCGAGGGCTTCCAGCGCGCCGAGTTCCTGCAGGCCAAGGGCGCCCTCGACTTCATCTGCGACCGCCGCGAGCTGCGCAAGACGATCGCCGGCACCCTCGCCATGCTGCTGCGGCTGCCGGCCGACGCGGTGGTCTGAGCCTGCCCGGCGCGCGGGTCAGCCCATCGAGTAGGTCCAGCCGATCAGGTTGCCGATCACGATGGCGCCCACCTGCAGCAGCACGATGGCGGCCAGCGGCGACAGGTCGACGCCGCCCACCGGCCGGATGAAGCGGCGCAGCGGCTGCACCATCGGCTCGGCCAGGCGGGCGATCAGGTCGCGCAGCATCGACGAGGTGCCGGGCACCCACGACAGCACGGCGTAGACGACCAGCAGCGCCGTCAGGCCCGAGACCACCAGCTGCAGCAGGCCGAACAGCGACAGGATCGGCAGCACGGCCAGCCGCAGCCCGCCGCCGACCAGCAGCGCGAGCAGCAGGTACTTGGCCATCACCAGCAGCCACGCGGCCACCAGGCTGGCGAAGTCCCAGCGCCTGGAGGCCGGCAGGAGGCGCCGCAGCGGCATCACGATCCAGTCGGTGATGGCGAACACGAAGCGCCCGAGCGGGTTGCCGAAGGGCACGCGGTGGTACTGCATGTAAAGGCGCAGCAGGCACGCGCCGCCGAGCAGGCCGACGATCACGTCCAGCAGAAAAGAAGGGATTTGATAAAGCATGCGGCCTTTGTGCGGAATTCGGATGGGATGATAGCCATCCGAAGGCCCCCGACCATGACCCCACCTCCCCTGCTGCACGCGCTGCCGCTGTTCCCCCTGGGCACGGTGCTTTTTCCCGGCGGCCTGCTGCCGCTGCGCATCTTCGAGGTGCGCTACCTCGACATGGTCCGGCGCTGCCACCAGGTGGGCGCGCCGTTCGGCGTGGTCAGCCTGACGCACGGCAGCGAGGTGCGCGTGGCCGGCGCCGAACAGGAAGAAGCCTTCGCGCCGGTCGGCACGCTGGCGTCCATCCGCAGCCTGGCCGCGCCGCAGCCCGGGCTGCTGCAGATCGAGTGCCTGGGCCTGCAGCGCTTCCGCGTCGAGCGCAGCGCGCGGCAGAAGAACGGCCTGTGGACCGCCGACGCCGAGCTGCTGCCCGCCGACGTCGCGCTCGACGTGCCCGACGACCTGCGCCCTGCCGCCGATGCGCTGCGGCGCCTGGTGGCGTCGCTCGAAGAGCGCCGCGCCGCCAGTCCGGCGCAGGACGAGGGCGAAGCGCGGCTGCCCATCGCGCCGCCCTGGCGCTACGACGACTGCGGCTGGCTGGCCAACCGCTGGTGCGAGCTGCTGCCGCTGCCGCCCGCGCTCAAGCAGCAGCTCATGACGCTCGACAGCCCGCTCATGCGGCTGGAGCTGGTCGGCGACCTGCTGGCGCGCACCGGCATCGTCGAATGAAGGTGTGAATCAATCTACTGCGCGGCCCGATCTCGGCCTTGCAGGCCGCGCCCTCGCAGAGCTCGGGCTCTTCGGCGGGTCGCCGGTGCGCAGGCACCGGCTCCTGTTCCCGCCTCAGCCTGCGGTCCTCGCCGTACACATGTACGGCTCCGGTCCTCGATGCGACCTCGGGCCGCTCGCTACGATTTCTTCACACCTTCCGAGGGCCGGAAAGCATTTGCTATAGGAAATGTAGCGTCCGGCGTACGGCGGACGTGCGCTAGCGGCGGATTCGACGCTTATTCGTTGCTCGTGCAGGCGGATAAAATGCCCGGTCGCGCGCTTTTCCTGCCGCGCTCTCAGGCTCCTCTTTCCTCCCCCATGCCCGACTTCCCGACTCCCACCGTGCCCGCGGCCGCGGCGCCCGCCCCCACCGCCGCCGGCGCGCCTGCCGCCGACGACAACCAGCTGATCGCCGAGCGGCGCGACAAGCTCCGCGCGCTGCGCGCGGCGCAGGCCGCGGGCGGGAGCGTGGCCTTTCCCAACGACTTCAAGCCGCAGCACCGCGCCGCCGCCCTGCTCGCCGCGCACGCCGACACCACCGCCGAGGCGCTGGAGGCCGCGCCCGTCGCCGTCAGCGTGGCCGGCCGCATGATGCTCAAGCGCGTCATGGGCAAGGCCAGCTTCGCCACCGTGCAGGACGCCACCGGCCGCATCCAGCTCTACGTCACGCGCGACGCCCTCGGCGAGGCCGCCTACGCCGAGTTCAGGCACTGGGACCTGGGCGACATCGTCGGCGCCGAGGGCACGCTGATGAAGACCCGCACCGGCGAGCTGTCGGTCAAGGTGACCCAGCTGCGCCTGCTCACCAAGAGCCTGCGCCCGCTGCCCGACAAGTTCCACGGCATGGCCGACCAAGAGCAGAAGTACCGCCAGCGTTATGTCGATCTCATCACCGACGAGCAGGCGCGCGCGCGCTTCGCCGCCCGCAGCAGGGCCGTGAGCGCGCTGCGCGAGTTCATGGTGGCGAACGACTTCCTCGAAGTCGAGACGCCGATGCTGCACCCCATTCCCGGCGGCGCCAACGCCAAACCCTTCAGGACGCACCACAACGCGCTCGACCAGGAAATGTTTTTGCGCATCGCGCCCGAGCTGTATTTGAAGCGCCTGATCGTCGGCGGCTTCGAGCGCGTGTTCGAGATCAACCGGAGCTACCGCAACGAGGGCATCTCGGTGCGGCACAACCCCGAGTTCACCATGATGGAGTTCTACGCGGCCTGGTGGAACTACCGCGACCTGATGGACTTCACCGAACTGCTGATCCGCACCATCGCGCAGCGGACGGTGGGCAGCGAACAACTCACCTACCAGGGAAGGCCGGTGGATCTGAGCCCGCCTTTCGAGCGGTTGACCATTCGCGAGGCGATCCTGAAGTACACCGAAGCCGGCGAGCCGCCGGACAACACCGATGCAGTCCATGACAAGTTGGCAGGCAAGCCCGCTCGCGTCGATGACGCAGCCTGGCTCGTCAACGCCCTGCGCAAGCTGGGCCTCACCGAGGACAAGGACAAGCTGTCGCAGCACAGCCTGGCCAGCCTGCAGGTGCTGTACTTCGAAGAAACGGTTGAGGAAAAGCTCTGGCAGCCGACCTTCATCATGGAGCACCCGACCGAGATCTCGCCGCTGGCGCGCGCCAACGACGAACGGCCGGAAGTGACGGAGCGCTTCGAGCTCTACATTACCGGCCGCGAGTTCGGCAACGGCTTCTCGGAGCTGAACGACGCCGAGGACCAGGCCGCACGCTTCAACGCCCAGGTCGCCGCCAAGGACTCGGGCGACGACGAGGCCATGTTCTACGACCACGACTTCGTGCGCGCGCTCGAGTACGGCATGCCGCCCACCGGCGGCTGCGGCATCGGCATCGACCGGCTGATGATGCTTTTGACCGACTCGCCCAGCATCCGCGACGTGATCCTGTTCCCCGCGCTGCGCCGCGAGGCGTGAGCGGAAGCCCGCGCATCGACGACGACCTTCAGGCAGGCGGACCCGCGATGGAAACCAACCGGCTCGAAGCCTTCAGCGACGGCGTGATCGCCATCATCATCACCATCATGGTGCTGGAGCTGAAGGTGCCGCACGGTAGCGATCTGGCGGCGCTGGCGCCGCTGGTGCCGGTGTTCCTGAGCTACGTGCTGAGCTTCGTCTACGTCGGCATCTACTGGAACAACCACCACCACATGTTCCATCTGACCGAGAGCGTCACCGGCGGCGTGCTGTGGGCCAATTTGCATCTGCTGTTCTGGCTGTCGCTGCTGCCCTTCTCCACCGGCTGGATGGGCGAGAACCACTTCGAGCGCTGGCCGACCGTGGTGTACGGCGCCAACCTGCTCTTCTGCGCGCTGGCGTACGTCGTGCTGCAGCGCCGCATCATCCGCCACCAGGGGCCGGACAGCCCGCTGGCGAAGGCCATCGCGGGCGACTTCAAGGGCAAGGCGTCGCCCGTGTTCTATGTCGCCGGCATCGCCACCGCCTGGTGGATCACGCCCTGGGTCGGCATGGCGTTCTTCGTCGCCGTGGCGCTGATGTGGCTGGTGCCCGACCGGCGGGTCGAGAACTTCATCGCCGGGCGGCCGCGGCCATGACCGCGCCGCCTCTGCGCTACCTTGCAGCCTACCCCGCCACGCTGCAGGCGCAGGTGCGCGAGCTGCTCGCGCAGAACCGGCTCGGCGACCTGCTGCGCAACCGATACGGCAGCGCCGCCCACGACATCCGCACTGACCGCGCGCTCTACAACTACGTTACCAGCCTCAAGAACGAGTTTTTGCGCAACGCCCCGCCGCTGGCGAAGGTCGCCTTCGACAGCAAGCTGCACGTGATCCGCAACGCGCTCGGCACGCACACCACCATTTCGCGCGTGCAGGGCGGCAAGCTCAAGGCCAAGCGCGAGATCCGCATCGCCAGCCTGTTCAGGGACGTGCCGCTCGACTGGCTGCGCATGATCGTCGTGCACGAGCTTGCGCACACGAGGGAGCGCGAGCACGACAAGGCGTTCTATGCGCTGTGCGCGCACATGGCGCCGGAGTATCAGCAGTTGGAGCTGGATGTGCGGCTGTACCTGACGCACCTGGAGAAGGGTGGGGAGAGGTTGTGGCCTGTCACGCCGGCACCGTAGCCCTGCCGCGCCGGAGCCCATCCTGTGTTCAACTCGCCCGCACCTTGTCACAACCTGCGGAGCGCCTGCGATGAACCCGAACCTCGAACGCAACAAGGCCAATGTGGTGGCCTTCTACGACCTGATGTTCAACGGGTGCCAGCCAGCGCAGGCCATGCACCGGTACGGCGGCGCGCACTACACCCAGCACAACCCGCATGTGGGCGACGGGAAGGAAGCCTTCGTTGCGTACTTCGAGCGAATGGCCCGCGAATACCCCGGCAAGAAAGTCCACTTCAAGCGGGTGTTCGCCGATGGCGACTGCGTCATCCTGCACTGTCACCAGATCTGGCCCGGTGACAAGGACTACGCGGGCATTGATATCTTCCGGCTCGATGAACACGGAAGAATCGTCGAGCACTGGGACGTGCTCCAGGTGATTCCGGAACACTCCGCCAACGCCAACGGCATGTTCTGACGGGACTCAGCCTGCAACGGCCCAGGAAGGCCAAGTTGGTGCGAAAACCATTGCCAGCGTCCGCCCTGCTTTGGTGGAGCGCTATTTAATTTGTAGCAATTCCAGCGCTTGCCGGTAGGTGGAAAAAGCCTGCAACGCTTCCCACGCCGGCGCCGGCGCGGTCGGCAGCAAGGCCCGGCGGCGTGCCTCGCTAGCGGCAGCGGGCTGCCAGCGCCCGCCGCACCGAGTCTGTGCAAAACCGCCCAGCAGCTCGTCCAGCGCCGCCCCTCCCCCCACACTCTGATTGCACAGCAGCGCCAGGTCGCACCCCGCCTCCAGCGCAGCCAGCGCCGCCTCGGTATAGCTCAGCAACCGCCCATCGATGCGCCGCGCCGCCTCCATGCTCAGGTCGTCGCTGAACACGGCGCCGTCGAAGCCCAGGCGCCCGCGCAGCACGTCCTGCAGCCACTTGGCGGAAAAGCCGGCGGGGCGCGCATCGACCTTCGAGTAAATGACGTGCGCCGGCATCACGGCGCCGAGCGTGCCGGCGAGCCAGCGGAAGGGCTGGGCGTCGTCGGCCAGGATTGCTTCCAGAGGGCGCTCGTCGATGGGCGCGGCGACGTGCGAGTCGGCCTTGACATAACCGTGCCCCGGGAAGTGCTTGCCGCAGCTGGCCATGCCGGCCAAAAGCAGCCCATGCATCAGGCTCTTGGCGAGCAGCGCGACCACGCGCGGGCCGCGGTGGAAGCTGCGGTCGCCGATCACGCTGCTCTCGCCGTGGTCCAGGTCGAGCACCGGCGTGAAGCTGAAATCGACCCCGCAGGCGCGCAGCTCGGCCGCCAGCACGTAGCCGCAGGCGGTGGCGGCCTGGGTGGCGCGCATCGCGTCGCGCATCCAGAGCTCGCCGAGCGAGCGCATCGAGGGCAGCCGCGTGAAGCCGTCGCCTCGAAAGCGCTGCACACGCCCGCCCTCGTGGTCGACGCAGATCAGCAGGTCGGGCCGGATCGCCTTGATCTCGGCGTTGAGTGCGGTCAGTTGCGCGCGGTCGCGCCAGTTGCGGGCGAAATGGATGACCCCGCCGACCAGCGGATCGGCCAGCCGGCGGCGGTCGGCGGCGTTCAGTTCGGTGCCGGCGACGTCGATGATCAGCGGGGCGTGCAAGGATTCGGTCATGGGGTGCCGTTGCGTTCGACGACGACGAAGCTGGCGGCGTAGTCGGTTTCGTCGGTCACGGTGACGTGGGCGGTGAGGCCCTGCGCCTCGAACCAGTCCTTCAGCGCGCCGTGCAGCACGATCACCGGCTGGCCGCTCGGCAGGTTGAGGATCTCGCACAGGCGCCATTGCATCGGCGAGCGCATGCCCAGCCCGACCGCCTTGCTGAAGGCCTCCTTGGCGGAGAAGCGCGTCGCCAGGTAGCGCAGCCCCCGCCGGGGCCAGCGCGCGCTGCGGGCGCGCCAGACGGCCAGCTCGGCGTCGCCCAGCACGCGCTCGGCGAAGCGCTCGCCCTGGCGCTCGAAGGTGGCGGCGACGCGGCGCACGTCGCAGATGTCGGTGCCGATGCCGTAAATCAAGCGACAACCCCGTCGTCGTTCCGCCGCGCCGGGGTTGTCACTGTCGCCGCCTCGATGCAGCGCAGGTAGGCGCGCGTCGCCTCGGCATAACCGAGTTCGAGCGCGTCGGCGACGAAGGCGTGGCCGATCGAGACTTCGAGCACGCCGGGCACGGCGCGCAGGAATTCGGTCAGGTTGTCGCGGCTCAGGTCGTGGCCGGCGTTGAGTTCGAGTCCGGCGGCCTGTGCGGCCTGGGCCGTGGCGACGTAGCGCGCCAGCATGGCGCCGGCCTCGGGCGTGCCGCGCGAGGCGGCATAGCCCTCAGTGTAGAGCTCGACGCGGTCGGCGCCCACCGCGCGGGCGGCGGCCATCATCCCGGGGATCGGGTCCATGAACAGGCTGACGCGCACGCCCAGCGCCTTCGCCTCGGCGACGAGCGGGCGCAGCCGCTCGGCGTCGGCGGGAAAGCTCCAGCCGTGGTCGCTGGTGAACTGGCCCTCGCTGTCGGGCACGAAGGTGGCTTGGTGCGGGCGCAGCTCGCGCACGAAGTCCATCAGGTTGTGGAACGGATTGCCCTCGATGTTGAACTCGATGGCGGCGCGGTCGGGGCGCGCCGCCAGCAGCGCGGCCAGGTCGCGCACGTCGCCCGCGCGGATGTGGCGCGCGTCAGGCCGCGGGTGCACCGTGATGCCGCGCGCGCCGGCGTCCAGGCACTGCGTGGCCGCGCGCGTCACGCTCGGGATGCCGAGGTGGCGCGTGTTGCGCACCAGCGCGACCTTGTTGAGGTTGACCGACAGGGCGGTGGCCTGCGGCCCGGCGGGATGGGAGGCGGAGGGGTTCATAGCAGCAACGGGCAAGGCGATGCGGGACGTGTCCGGTTCAAGGCCGGTCGAGCGTGCTCTCAGGGCATGCGCGGTTCCGGGGACGGGCGAACGGCGACCCGTCGCGCGGGCCCGTCGGGCAAGGAAAAGAAGCAGGCGCGGGTCACAGCCCCCGGATGTCCCGCATCATCTGCCGCGTGCGCAGGGTCGACACGCCGCAATGGTAGTTGAGCAGCACGCGCAACTGGGTGCGCAGCGCGGCGTCGGCGGCGTCCGGCACGGCCCCGTTCAACGTCTCGACCTGCTGCAGCACGGTGGCAAACGGCGCGCGGTCGCCCAGGGCGGCGTGCAGCGCCAGCCAGCCGGCACCGGTGAGCGCGGCGGGCTCGTCCTCGGGCGCCGCCTCGCGCAGGCCGGCCTCGGGCAGGAGGCTGTAGCGCGCTTCGGGCTCCAGCGGCACCAGGGTGAGGGTCTGCCGGTCGAGCGCGGGCAAGAGGCCGACCTCGCGCAGCAGCACCAGCTCGAACGCGCGCAGCGCCGCCGACTGGGTGGCGGCGGCCTGCGTGCCGGCGGGGTCGCCGGGACTGCCGGCCAGTGCCTGCACCACGCCGGCGTAGGCGTCGAACAGTGCCTCGTGCGGGTCGTCGCGCGCCAGCAGGCGCAGCAGCAGCTCGTTGACGTAGTAGCCCGACAGCAGCGCGTCACCCGTGGGCATGACGTGGCCGCCCATCCACTCGGCGCCCTTCAGGGTGCGGATCTCGCCGTCGCCGCCGAAGTTGAGCGCGAGCGGCTGCAGCGGCAGCAGCACCGGGCGGAAGTTGGAACTCGGCCGCTTGGCGCCCTTGGCCACCAGCGCGATGCGCCCGTGGTGGCGCGTGAACACCTCCAGGATCAGGCTCGACTCGCTCCAGTCGTAGCGGTGCAGCACATAGGCTGGCTCGTGGGAGACGCGGTGCGTGGCCGCCACTTCATTCGTAGCCGAAAGAGCGGACCCGCGCCTCGTCGTCGGCCCAGCCCGAGCGCACCTTGACCCACAGCTCGATGAACACCTTGGCGTCCATCAGTTTTTCCAGCTCGACGCGCGTTTCGGTGCCGATGCGCTTGATGCGCTCGCCCTTGTTGCCGATCACCATCGCCTTGTGCGTGTCGCGCTCGACCACGATGGTCGCGGCGATGCGCAGCAGGCGCTTCTGGCCTTTCTTCTGCGGCGGCTCTTCCTCGAATTTGTCGATGACGACGGTCGAGGTGTAGGGCAGCTCGTCGCCGGTCAGGCGGAACAGCTTCTCGCGCACCGTCTCGCTGGCCAGGAATTTCTCGCTGCGGTCGGTCAGCTCGTCCTCGGCGTACCACCAGGGCTGCTCGGGCAGGTATTTTTCGCAGATGCCGAACAGGCGTTCGACATCCTTCGCGTTCTTGGCCGACATCGGCACGATCTCGGCGAAATCGTGCTTGTGCTGCATCTCCTGCAGCCACGGTGCGATGTCGCCGCGGCGGTGGACGTGGTCGAGCTTGTTGGCGATCAGCACCGTCGGGATGCCCTGCCCCAGCAGCGCCAGCACGCGCGCGTCGGCCGGCGTGAAGCTGCCGGCCTCGACCACGAACAGGATCAGGTCCACGTCGGCCACCGCGCCCAGCGCGGTGCGGTTGAGCGACTTGTTGAGCGCGTTGGCGTGCAGCGTCTGGAAGCCGGGCGTGTCGACGAAGACGAACTGCGTGCTGCCCCGCGTGCGCATGCCGGTGATGCGGTGGCGCGTGGTCTGCGCCTTGCGCGAGGTGATGCTGATCTTCTGGCCGACCAGCGCGTTGAGCAGCGTGGACTTGCCGACGTTGGGCTTGCCGACGATGGCGATCAGGCCGCAGCGTTGGGGGCCGTTTTGGCCGTTCGCGCCCGTCGTACTTGGGGAGTTTGCTATCTTTTCGATAGCGACTCCGGAATCCTCGGGGGTTCGAGACGCTTCGGGCGTCTGGGGTGCCTCGGGCACCGGGGGGTCGTCGTGGGTGGGATTCATGGTGCTTTCGAGCCGCGGGCCTTGAGCTGGACCAGCATCGCCGCGGCCGCCGCCTGCTCGCCGGCGCGCCGCGAGCCGCCGGCGCCGCGCGCCGCCAGGCCCAGGTCGGGCACCTCGCACGCGACGTCGAAGGTCTGCTTGTGGGCCTCGCCCCGGGTGGCGGCGACGCGGTAGAGCGGCAGCTTCATTTTGTGGCCCTGCAGCCATTCCTGCAATTCGGTCTTGGCGTCCCTGGCGGCGGCGTCCATGCGCGGCGTGATCTCGACCGGCCCGTACAGGCGGCGCACCAGCGCCTCGGCGGCGCCGAAGCCGGCGTCGAGGTACACCGCGCCGATCAGCGCCTCCAGCGCGTCGGCCAGGATCGACGGCCGGGCCGCGCCGCCCGAGCGCGCCTCGCCCTCGCCCAGGCGCAGCAGCCCGGCGAAGTCGAGCCCGAGCGCGAGGCGGTGCAGCGTGTCCTGCCGGACCAGGTTGGCGCGCACGCGCGACAGGTCGCCCTCGGGCAGCTGCGCGAGGCGCTGGTAGAGCAGGTGCGAGACCGCCAGGTTGAGCACCGAGTCGCCCAGAAATTCGAGCCGCTCGTTGTGGTCGGCCGAGAAGCTGCGGTGCGTCAGCGCCAGCTGCAAAAGCCGCGCGTCGGCGAACGCGTGCCCGAGCCGCGCCTGCAGCGCCTGAAGGGCGGCGGCCCGCGGATCGTTGCTGCTCATCACGGCCCGTGCGCCCTCAGCGGGACTGGCCCTTGTACTTGAGCGTGAGGAAGGCCGGGCCGAACAGGTGGATCTCGCGCTCGTAGGCGTACGAGACGACCACCTTCTCGCCGACCTTGCGCACGTCGAGGTCCTTGCCGCTGACGGAATGGAAGTCGTCGATCGCCTGCGCCCGGTCGAAGATGGCGCGCACCTCGGGCACGGTGGTGCCCTCCTTGGCCTTGTTGGCCGCCTTGTCGATCGCCTGGTACTCGATCAGCGTCGGGATGACCTGCGCCGCCACCACGCCCGCGCAGGCCAGCACCACGCCCACGAACAGCAGCCCGACGAGCGAGATGCCACGCTGCGCCGGGGCCCGGCCCGCTCCATGCTTCTTCATTGACCCGTCCTCCTGCCGATTTTCCTTATTGGAACGACCCGATGCGCTTCAGGTTGCCGAAGTTCATCCACACGAAGAAGGCCCGCCCGACGATGTTGGCGTCCGGCACGAACCCCCAGTAGCGGGAGTCGAGCGAATTGTCGCGGTTGTCGCCCATCATGAAGTAGCTGCCCGGCGGCACCTTGCAGACGACGCCCTCGACACTGTAGCGGCAGTTCTGCTGGTTCGGGAACGGCATGATCTCGGCCTCCGACAGCCCGGCGCGGCGGCTGTCGTCGTTGAGCAGCCGGTGCGTCTTGCCGCCCAGGGTTTCCGAGTACTGCTTGAAGTAGCGCATGGCGTCCTCGTCGAAGTACTCGGGCAGCGCCTCCTTCGGGACGGGCTGGCCGTTGATGGTGAGCTTCTTGTTCAGGTAGGCTACTTCGTCGCCCGGCACGCCGACCACGCGCTTGATGTAGTCGAGGCTCGGCTTGGGCGGGTAGCGGAACACCATCACGTCGCCGCGCGCGGGCGGCGTGCCCTCGGTGAGCTTGGTGTTGACCACCGGCAGCCGCAGGCCGTAGGTGAATTTGTTCACCAGGATGAGGTCGCCCACCAGCAAGGTCGGCATCATCGAACCCGACGGGATCTTGAAGGGCTCGAACAGGAACGAGCGCAGCAAAAACACCGCCAGGATCACCGGGAACAGCCCGGCCGTCCAGTCGAGCCACCAGGGCTGCATCACCAGCCGCTCGCGCGCCTTGGGGTCGGCCTTGTCGACCTGCGTGATGCCCTGCTGGGCGAGCCGCGCCTGGCGCTCGGCCAGCGAGGCGTCGAGCGCCGCGGCGGCGCGCCGGCGCCGGGGCAGGAAGTACAGGCGCTCGGCCAGCCAGTAGGCGCCGGTCACGAGGGTCGCGAGCAGCAGCAGCAGCGCGAAGTTGCCCTCGACGATGCCGAAGTACCAGGCGCCGATGTAGCCGGCAAAGGCCGCGAGGATCAGGGAGGTGAGGACGGGCATTGTTCTTTTGGGAGGTCAGTCTTCGACTTGCAGGATCGCCAGGAAGGCCTCTTGCGGCACTTCCACCGAGCCGATCTGCTTCATGCGCTTCTTGCCCGCCTTCTGCTTTTCCAGAAGCTTCTTCTTGCGGGTGATGTCGCCGCCGTAGCACTTGGCAAGCACGTTCTTGCGCAGCGCCTTGATGGTCTCGCGCGCGATGATGTTGGCCCCGATGGCCGCCTGGATCGCCACGTCGTACATCTGGCGCGAGATGATCTCGCGCATCTTCGCCACCACCGCGCGGCCGCGGTACTGGCTCTGGCTGCGGTGCACGATGATGGAGAGCGCATCGACCTTCTCGCCGTTGAGCAGGATGTCGACCTTGACCACGTCCGCATGCCCGGTACTCCTTGAACTCGTAGTCCATCGAGGCGTAGCCGCGGCTCACCGACTTCAGCTTGTCGAAGAAGTCCAGCACGATCTCGGCCAGCGGCATCTCGTAGGTCAGCATGACCTGACGGCCGTGGTAGGCCATGTTCAACTGCACGCCGCGCTTCTGGTTGGCCAGCGTCATGACGGCGCCGACGTACTCCTGCGGCATGTAGAGGTGCACCGTCACGATCGGCTCGCGGATCTCGCTCATCTTGCCGATGTCGGGCATCTTGGACGGGTTCTCGACCATGACGACCTCGCCGTCGTTCCTGACCACCTGGTAGACCACGCTCGGCGCGGTGGTGATGAGGTCCTGGTCGAACTCGCGCTCCAGCCGCTCCTGCACGATCTCCATGTGCAGCAGGCCCAAAAAGCCGCAGCGGAAGCCGAAGCCTAGCGCCTGGCTGACCTCGGGCTCGTAGCGCAGCGACGAGTCGTTGAGCTTGAGTTTCTCCAGCGCGTCGCGCAGCGCGTCGTACTCGCTGGCCTCGGTCGGGTAGAGGCCCGCGAACACCTGCGGCTGGATTTCCTTGAAGCCCGGCAGCGGCTCGGTTGCCGTGGCGGCCGCACCGCCGGTGCCGGGCCTGATCAGCGTGACCGTGTCGCCGACCTTGGCCGCCTGCAGCTCCTTGATGCCGGCGATGATGTAGCCGACCTCGCCCGCCTCCAGCGAGGCCCTGGGCTCGTCGTGCGGCGTGAAGACGCCCAGGTTGTCGGCGTTGTAGGTCGCCCCGGAGGCCATCATCCTGATGCGCTCGCCCTTGGCGAGGCGCCCGTCGACCACGCGCACCAGCATGACGACGCCGACATAGGTGTCGAACCAGCTGTCGACGATCATGGCGCGCAGCGGGCCGTCGGGATTGCCGCGCGGCGCCGGCACGCGGGCCACCACCGCCTCCAGGATCTCGTCGATCCCCATGCCAGTCTTGGCCGAGCACGGGATGGCGTCGCTCGCGTCGATGCCGATCACGTCCTCGATCTCGGCGCGGGCGTTGTCCGGGTCGGACTGCGGCAGGTCCATCTTGTTCAAGACCGGCACCACCTCGACGCCGAGGTCGAGCGCGGTGTAGCAGTTGGCCACGGTCTGCGCCTCGACGCCCTGGCTGGCGTCGACCACCAGCAGCGCGCCCTCGCAGGCCGACAGCGAGCGGCTGACCTCGTAGGAAAAATCGACGTGGCCGGGCGTGTCGATCAGGTTGAGGTTGTAGACCTGCCCGTCGCGCGCCTTGTAGTGCAGCGCGGCGGTCTGCGCCTTGATGGTGATGCCGCGCTCGCGCTCGATGTCCATCGAGTCGAGCAACTGGGCTTCCATCTCGCGCTCGGCCAAGCCGCCGCAGCGCTGGATCAGGCGATCCGCCAGCGTCGACTTGCCATGGTCGATGTGCGCGATGATCGAGAAATTTCGGATGTGGTTCATCGAGAAAAACGCTTCAACGCCCGCCCGCCCGGCTGGCGCGCCGGACCCGGCAGGCAACAAAAAAGGGCGCGTCCCCAAGAGACGCGCCCTGAACCAACAAGCAATGGCAACTGCAGTAGTTGGGAAGTCATTGTAGGCAAAACGCGTGGCGGATACACCCGCAGGCCGCACCTGTGGATGAGTTGCACGAGTGCAACGTTTGTTTGTGAACAAGTTATCAACAGGGTTGTACGCCCGATGTCTGGACAACTTGTGGGCCGACTGTGGAGCGCCGGTGGACTGCTTCGCGGTCCGGCGCACCCATGGGGACCAGAGCATGGCTTATGCCGACAAGTCCTTTCAATGTGGCGGCATTCTAACCAAGGCGGTCATTGGGGCAGCGCTTGCGCCAACCGGAGTCGGATACGCCATTGAAAAAATTTCCGGCCTCGCCGCCTGCCGCCCGGCCCGCGTTGCGGCGGCAGGGCGCAGCAACGCGCGTGCTTCCGCCGGCTGGGATGACCGGGTTCTCAACGCGCCGGCTTGATCAGCGCATACTGGGCCCAGTCGCCCCGGTGGAACAGCACGTTCAGGGCCTTGCTCTTGTCCGCCTTGGCGATGGCCGCCTCGAACTGCTTGACGCTGGAAACCTCCGTGTTGCCGACGGCCAGGATGACGTCGCCCTCGCGCAGGCCCGCACGGGCCGCCGCGTCGGTGGCCGCATCGATGCGCACGCCGCCCTTGAGCTTGAGTTCCTTCTTCTGCGCGTCGCTCAGGTCGCTCACGGCCAGGCCCAGCATGCGCCCGGCCGCCGAGCTCGGCTTGGGCGCCGGCTCGCTGCGCTCGGCGTTGCGCGCCACGACCGGCTTTTCAGGCTCGATCTCGGCGACCGTCACGGTCAGGTTGCGCGTGGCGCCGCGCCGGAACACCGTGATCGTGCTCTTGGTGCCCGGCTTGGTGTTGCCGACCAGCCGCGGCAGGTCGCTCGGGCGCTCGATGGTCTTGCCGTCGAACTTCGTGATGATGTCGCCGGCCTCGATGCCGCCCTGCTCTCCGGGCGAGCCGGGCTCGACGCTGCGCACCAGCGCGCCCTGTGCCTTGCCCAGCCCGATCGACTCGGCGACTTCGCTCGAGACCTGATCGATCTGCACGCCGATGCGCCCGCGCGACACGCGCCCCGTGGCGCGCAGCTGGTCGCTCACGCGGATCGCCTCGTCGATCGGGATCGAGAACGAGATGCCCATGAAGCCGCCCGAGCGCGAGTAGATCTGGCTGTTGATGCCGACCACCTCGCCACGCATGTTGATCAGCGGCCCGCCCGAGTTGCCGGGGTTGATCGCCACGTCGGTCTGGATGAAGGGCAGGTACTCGCCGGTGTCGCGCTGCTTGGCGCTCACGATGCCCGCCGTCACGGTGTTCTCCAGGCCGAACGGCGAGCCGATGGCGATCACCCACTCGCCCACGCGCAGCTTGCTGATGTCGCCGACCTTCACGGCCGGCAGACCGGTGGCGTCGATCTTGAGCACGGCCACGTCGGTGCGCTTGTCGAAGCCGACCACGCGGGCCTTGAACTCGCGCTTGTCGGTGAGCGTGACCACGACCTCGGAGGCGTCCTCCACCACGTGCGCGTTGGTCATGACGTAGCCGTCCGGCGTCAGGATGAAGCCCGAGCCGACGCCGCGCGGGCGCTGCTCCTCCTGGGGCTGCTGCGGCCGGTTCTGGCGCGGCCCCGAGCGCGGCGCGCCCGGCGGCAGCGGCTGGCCGAAGAAGCGCCGGAAGAACTCCTGCATGTCCTCGTCCATCTCCGGGGTGCCGCTGCGCGCCGCCACCTTTTCGACGGTGCGGATGTTGACGACCGAGGGACCGACCTGCTCGGCCAGGTCGGCGAAGTCGGGCAGGCTGCGCGCCGGCTGCGCGAAGGCCGCATCGACCGGCAAGAGCGCGGCCGCGGCTGGCAGGGCCAGCGCACAGGCCAGCATGTAGGGACGGAATCGCTGGCAGGAAAGCTTGGGCATCATCGACCTTTCAATGTGTCCGATGGCGAAGGAATCCTTTGATTTTCGCCATCGCGAGAGCTTGGATTTCGGGTTCGGCGCAATAGGCCGCGCGCCCCGGCGGGGGCTTGCGCGGCGCGGCGCGCTACGGCGTGCGCATCAGTTGCTGCGCAAAGGCGTCCAGGGTCTGCGGGGGCACTTCGCCGACCAGTGTCAGCCACCATCCGGCGCCGGCACGGTCCGGCAGCCGGCGCATCATCATGGTGGTGGCGCCGAGCGACTGCCCGTTCTCGTGCGCGCGGCGCTGCTCGTCGTAGGGCTCGATGAACAGCGACACCGATGCCAGTCCGTCCGAGAAGGTCCACTGCACCGTGCGCGGGCCACCGGCCATGCCCATGGCGCGCCTGTAGCAGCTGATCGGCCTGAAGCCGGCCACGGGCTTCTTCAGCACCCAGCCCTCGGCCGCGGCCGTGGTGGCGCTCGAAATCGGCCTGCTCGACGCGGTAGCCGGGCGACGGCTTCATCATCTGCGCCAGGGCAGCGGTATCGACCGGCGCGTCGATCTGCAGTTCGGAAAACGCCGACTGCTCGATCGCGCGGCCGGCGGCGTCGAGTGTCTGCAGCTTGACGACCAGGCCGGTGCGCCGCTCGCTCCAGATGCGGTAGCCGAAGCGCAGCGCGTCGCGCGGGACGATCTGCACGACGTCGGCCTCGAAACCCGCCGCGCGGTCGTGCCCACGCAGCCGCACATCGTAGAAATCGGCCAGCTGCGAATCGGGCACGCCGACCAGGCCCGGAAACAGCGGCCGGTTGGCGCGCTTTTCGCTGCGGATCACATGGGCTTCTGGAAGAAAGGTCAGTACCTCGTCGTCGCGACGAAAGGTCGAGCGCGGCGGCCCCGACAGGGCTTCGATGCGCTCCAGCGGCACCCCGCCCTCGCAGGCATGCCAGATGCGCGCGCTCGACAGGTCGCCGCCCGCCACCGACACCACGAACGTGCCCGTGTAGCTTCGCTCGCGTGCGGCCGTGTGCATGCGCCGCAGCCAGTCCACCACGCCGAGCGCCGGCGTGGCTGCGTCGAGCGCCGGCGTCGGTTCGGAAGACGAGAGTCCCACGGCTGGAGCAGTGACGCGCGTCTGCGCGACAGCGACCGTGGACAGGAGCAGGACGCCCAGCACCGCGCCGGTGCCGCGTGCCCAGGGGGAGGAAACCGTCGAAAACGTCATTGCACAGGCACAGAGGGCACGCCGTCAGCGCGATGGCGCCTCGAAGGTCGCGTTGCGCAGGAAAGCCGAGGGCATCTGCGAGCCGCCCGAAGCCTGCTGGTGCGCCGCCAGCATCTCGTCCAGACGCGGATCGCGCAGCATGGTCTGCGCCGCTCCGGCATCGGGCTGTGGCAGGGCTGCGGCGGTCAGCACCGCTGCCGTGCCGCTGCGCGCCTGCGCGATCTCGGCACCCGCCGAAGGCGACGGGCCGCTGCCCATCCAGTTCCAGCCGATCGCCGCGGCCGCGGCCAGCGAGGCGACGCCGGCCAGCATCTTCCAGCGGAACACCGGCTCGTTGGACGCTTCGTCGGGATGCCGCACCGGAGCTGCGTTCGCGCCAATTCGCGACACCGGCACGGCTGCCGCGACCCATGGCTGCTCGCTGGCCAAGCGCTGCCGCAGCGCCGCCACGAAGGCCGCCGAGTCGGTACAGCGCTCGTGACGGCCGGCGCGCAGGACGTCGCCTATCAGGTGGTAGCAGTGCCATGTGACACCTACCTCGTCGTCGCGGTGGGCCGCCTCCAGCAGCCGCGTCATCGTGTCGTCGTCGAGCTGTCCGTCCGCCAGGGCGGACACCTGTTCACGCATCGTCGTCATCGTCGTCTTCTTCTGGTCCATGTCGTTCACCTACCACCGCTTGCCGGACTGGTTGTCGAGCAAGGGCTTGACCCTTGCGGAAATCGCCTCGCGCGCACGGAAGATCCGCGAGCGCACCGTGCCGATCGGGCAGTCCATGACCTCGGCAATCTCTTCGTAGCTGAGGCCCTCGATCTCGCGCAGCGTGACGGCCTGCCGCAGCTCCGCAGGCAGGGCTTCCATGGCGGCGTTCACGGCGGCCGCGATCTCGCTGGCGGCCATCACGGACTCGGGAGTCTCGTCGGTGGTTGGTTCGTTTCCGGGGCGCTTAGTTTCATCTTCGTCGTCCGAAGACGAGCGCAGCGCGCTCTCGGAGACGGTCGGGTCGCGCTTCATGTCGACCAGCGCCTTCTTGGCGGTGTTGACGGCGATGCGATAGAGCCAGGTGTAGAACTGGGCGTCGCCGCGGAACTGGTGCAGCGCGCGGTAAGCCCGGATGAAGGTTTCCTGCGCGATGTCCTCGACCAGATCGACGTCGCGCACCATGCGCCCGATCAGGCGCTCGATGCGGCGCTGGTACTTGATGACCAGCAGCTCGAACGCCTTCGGGTCGCCCGCGACGGTGCGCTGCACCAATTGGAAGTCGACCTCGCCCGGGCGCGGCGCGGCCTCGGCCGGGGTCATCGAGGCCTCGTTGGCGGGTTCGTTCGCGGACGCGCCCGGCAGCATCGGCGCGGCGGGCGGCGGGGGCACTGCGGCACTCATCGGCCGGACCCGGACAGGTCGCCCGCCGATGCCGCCGCGTCCGGGCGATCGGCCGCATGCGAGCGCGCATGGACGGCGCGGCGCACGTCGAGCCAGCGCGACGGACAGGCCCGGCGGTCGAGCCAGAGCCAGACGGCGCCGGCGCCCTGCCTCAAGCGGACCAGCAGCAGGGACTGGAAATCGAGATGAACGGTCGCCTCCGCGGCGTTCAACGTCCGGGCACCGGCGAGCGACCAGTGCTGTCCGTCCCAGTGCAGTTCGCCGCACGTCGGGCGCCAGCCGGCCCGCCAGGCCGCGAAGCCCGCCAGCCCGGCCGCCGCCAGCCCCACACCCTGGCGCCAGCCCATGCTACTCATTTGATAGCACCAAAGCCCCATGCCGCCTGCGCCGGCAGCCCAAATGATGCCCAGCATCAGGCGCGCTCGCGCCGAGGGCCGCACCGGATAAGTCACCGATGGGGCGCTGCGCATGAGGGCTTGGAAACGAACGGCAGGCAGCTCAGACGCGGCCGAACACCAGCGTGCCGTTGGTGCCGCCGAAGCCGAAGTTGTTCTTGACGGCGACGTCGATCTTCAGGTCCCGCGCCGTGTTGGCGCAGTAGTCCAGATCGCACTCCGGGTCCTGCTCGAAGATGTTGATGGTCGGCGGGCTCTTCTGGTGGTGCAGCGCCAGCA
Source organism: uncultured beta proteobacterium (assembly GCA_963847265.1). Lineage (GTDB taxonomy): Bacteria > Pseudomonadota > Gammaproteobacteria > Burkholderiales > Burkholderiaceae_C > Variovorax. The sequence continues at coordinate 464,154 of CAWJZE010000001.1, forward strand.
CCGTGAAGACCGACTCGATGCCGCCGGCGCCGCCCAGCAGGTGGCCGGTCATCGACTTGGTCGAGTTCACCACCAGCTTCTTCGCGTGGTCGCCGAAGGCCAGCTTGATGGCGTTGGTCTCGTTCAGGTCACCCAGCGGGGTCGAGGTGCCGTGCGCGTTGAGGTACTGCACCTGGTCGGCGTTGACGCCGGCGTTGGCCAGCGCCACCTCCATCGAGCGCTTCGGGCCGTCGACGTTGGGCGCGGTCATGTGGTAGGCGTCGCCGCTCATGCCGAAGCCGAGCACCTCCGCGTAGATCCTGGCGCCGCGCGCCTTGGCGCGCTCGTACTCCTCGAGCACCACGACGCCGCCGCCCTCGCCCAGCACGAAGCCGTCGCGGCCCTTGTCCCAGGGGCGCGACGCGGTCTTCGGGTCGTCGTTGCGGGTGCTGAGCGCGCGCGCCGCCGCGAAGCCGCCGATGCCCAGCGGCGAGACGGTCGACTCGGCGCCGCCGGCGATCATCACGTCGGCGTCGCCGTACTCGATCATGCGCGCCGAGGTGCCGATGGCGTGCAGGCCGGTGGTGCAGGCCGTCACGACGGCGATGTTCGGCCCCTTGAAGCCGTACTGGATCGAGACGTGCCCCGAGATCATGTTGATGATCGAGGCCGGCACGAAGAACGGCGACACGCGGCGCGGGCCGCGGTTCACCAGCTCGGAATGGGTGTCCTCGATCAGCGGCAGCCCGCCGATGCCCGCGCCGATGTTGCAGCCGATGCGCACCGCCTCGTCGGGCGACAGCGCGTCGCCCGTCGGCAGGCCGCTATCGGCCACCGCCTGCATGGCCGCGGCCAATCCGAAATGGATGAAGCGGTCCATGTGGCGCGCTTCCTTTTCGGAGATGTAGTCCCCGATCTCGAAACCCCTGACTTCGCCCGCGAATCTGCAAGCGAAGCCGCTGGTGTCGAACTTGGTGATTGTGTCGATGCCCGACCGGCCGGCCAGCAGACCGGCCCAGGCCTCGTCCACCGTGTTTCCGACGGGAGTCACGCAACCGAGTCCGGTCACCACAACGCGGCGTTTGGTCATGCCGGCAAACCTTTCTTGGGAGTCTCGGGGCCAGCGCGCGATGCACAGCACGACCGGTGCATCCGGCCCGGCCCGCTTCGACGAGGCCGCTCAGGCCTTGTGATGCTGGTTGGCGTAGTCGATCGCACTCTGCACGGTGGTGATCTTCTCGGCGTCCTCATCCGGGATTTCGATGCCGAATTCATCTTCGAGCGCCATCACGAGTTCGACGTTGTCGAGCGAGTCGGCACCCAGGTCGGCCACGAAGGCCTTCTCGTTGGTCACCTGCGACTCTTCCACGCCGAGTTGCTCGGCGATGATTTTCTTGACACGTGCTTCGATATCGCTCATTGGGTTCCCTTTGGGGTTGTAAAGATTGAAATGATTTTAGCCGGCCCCGCCGCAGCGTTTGCCGCAGCACCGACTGCACGGGAGAACTTTGGGTCTCTCGCGCCTACATGTACATGCCGCCGTTGACATGCAGCTCCTGCCCCGTCACGTAGCCGGCCTGCGGCGAGGCGAGAAACGCCACGGCGTGCGCGACGTCGGCCGGCTTGCCCAGGTGGCCGAGCGGAATCTGCGCGAGCAGCGCCTGCTGCTGCGCCTCGGGCAGGCGCGAGGTCATGTCGGTGTCGATGAAGCCGGGCGCCACGCAGTTGACCGTCACGCCGCGGCTGCCCAGCTCGCGCGCCAGCGCGCGTGTCAGGCCGGCCACGCCCGCCTTGGCGGCGGCGTAGTTGGCCTGGCCCGGGTTGCCCGAGGCGCCGACCACGCTGGTGATGCTGACGATGCGGCCATAGCGCTGCTTCATCATCGGGCGAATGACGGCGCGCGACAGGCGAAAGACGGCTTTCAGGTTGGTGTCGAGCACCGCGTCCCAGTCGTCGTCCTTCAGGCGCATGGCCAGCGTGTCGCGGGTGATGCCGGCGTTGTTGACGAGCACATGCAGCGCGCCGTACGCCTTCATGATGTCGTCGATCAGCGCGTCGACCGCGACACCGTCATTGACGTCGAGCACGCGCCCGGCGCCGCCGCGCCCGCCCAGGGCCGCGCCGATCCTGGCGGCGCCCTCTTCCGAGGTGCCGGTGCCGATGACTTTCAGGCCGCGCTGCGCCAGCTCGAGCGCGATGGCCGCGCCGATGCCGCGCGTGGCGCCGGTGACCAGGGCCACCTGGCCTTCGAAGGACGGAATGCTCATGACGTGCTCATTGAAGAGAAAGTGAACCGCGCTTCAATCGGCCAGCAGCCGGCGGGCGTCGGCCAGGCTGGCCGGATCGAACACCGACGCCGTCGGCAGCTCGGGCGCGATGCGCTTGGCCATCCCGGCAAGCACCTTGCCCGGGCCGCATTCGACGATGGCCTCGATGCTGCCGCCCGCATCGGAACCGAACGCCGCCAGCGCGCGCACGCTCTCGACCCAGCGCACCGGGCTCGCCGCCTGGCGCACCAGCGCCTCGCGGATGCGGTCCGGATCGGTCTCGACGGCCACGTCGACGTTGTTGAGCACCGGAATTTGCGGCGCGGCCAGGCGCACCGACGCCAGCCGCTCGCGCAGCGCCTCGGCTGCGGGCCGCATCAGGCTCGAATGGAAGGGTGCCGACACCGGCAGCGGCAGCGCTCGCTTGGCACCGCCGGCCTTGAGCAGCTCGCAGGCCTTTTCGACCGCCGCCTTGCTGCCGGCGATCACGGTCTGCAACGGGTCGTTGAAATTGACGGCCTCGACCACTTCGGCGCTGTCCGGGCCGAAGACGCCCGTCGCCTCTGCGCACCCCGCCATCACTTTCGCAGCGTCCAGGCCGAGGATCGCGGCCATGGCACCGCTGCCGACCGGAACGGCCTTTTGCATGGCGTCGGCGCGGAAGCGCACCAGCGGCGCAGCCTGCGCCAGCGTCAGCACGCCGGCGGCGACCAGCGCGGAGTACTCGCCGAGCGAATGGCCAGCAACGACCGCCGGCCGGGCGCCCCCCTCTGCCAGCCAGGCGCGCCACGCGGCGACGCCGGCCACCAGCATCACGGGCTGCGTGTTGGTGGTCAGCGCGAGCGCCTCCTTCGGGCCTTCGCGGATCAGCCGGGCGACGTCCTCGCCGAGCGCGTCGGACGCCTCCTGCAGCGTTTCGGCGACGGCCGGGTGGTCACCCCAGGCATCGAGCATGCCAACCGACTGCGAGCCCTGGCCGGGAAAGACGAAGGCGAAGGATTTCATGGTTTTTCGATGGTCAAATCAGCCCGCAGCGCACATGGAGCGTGCGCCGAGTGCTACAAATCCAATAGCACCGCGCCCCAGGTGAAGCCCCCGCCCACGCCTTCGAGCATGACGGTGTCGCCCTTGCGGATCTTGCCCTCGCGCACCGCGGCGTCGAGCGCCAGCGGGATCGACGCGGCCGAGGTGTTGCCATGCTCGTCCACGGTGACGATGAGCTTGTCGCGCGACATCTTCAGCTTGCGCGCCGTGCCTTCCATGATGCGGATGTTGGCCTGGTGCGGGACCAGCCAGTCGAGGTCGGCCTCGGTCCTGCCGGCCTTGGCGAGCGTCGCGCGCGCCGACTCCTCGAGCACGCGCACCGCCAGCTTGAACACCGCCTGCCCGTCCATGTGCAAGAGCGGCGTGCCGAGCACGGCGCCGCCCGAGACGTGGCCGGGCACGCACAAAATGCCCGCGTGCCTGCCGTCGGCGTGCAGGTCGCAGGCCAGGATGCCCGGCGTGTCGCTGGCTTCGAGCACCACGGCGCCGGCGCCGTCGCCGAACAGCACGCAGGTGGTGCGGTCGTTGAAATCGAGGATGCGCGAGAACACCTCGGCGCCGACCACCAGCGCGCAGCGCGCGGCGCCGGTGCGGATCATGGCGTCGGCCACGGTCAGCGCATAGACGAAGCCGCTGCACACCGCCTGCACGTCGAACGCCGGGCAGCCGGCCACGCCGAGCTTGTGCTGCAGGATGGCGGCCGACGACGGGAACACCATGTCGGGCGTCGAAGTCGCGACGATGATGAGATCGACCTCCCCGGCGCTGCGGCCGGCGGCTTCGAGCGCATGGCGGCAGGCTTCGAGCGCCAGGTCGCTGCAGCTGACCTCCGGCGCGGCGAAATGGCGCGCCCGGATGCCGGTGCGCTCGACGATCCACTGGTCGGAGGTCTCGATGCCGCGCGCGGCGAGGTCGCGCGCCAGCTCGTCGTTGGTCACCCGGCGCGGCGGCAGGTGGCTGCCGGTGCCGGCAATGCGTGAGAAGGCGGAGGTCGTCATCAGGCGTGAAAGGCCGGTGCGTCGGCGGCGTGCGGCGCCGGCGTCTCGCGCCGTGCCAGCAGCGGGGCGGCGCGGGCGACGCGGGCCTGCACGCGTTCGAGCAGGTTGTTGCGGGCGGCATCGAAGGCGCGGTCGAGCGCGTGGCCGAACGCCAGCGCATCGGCCGAGCCGTGGCTCTTGAACACCAGGCCGCGCAGGCCGAGCAGCGCGGCGCCGTTGTAGCGGCGGTGGTCGAGGCGCACCTTGAGCGCCTTGAGCACCGGGTACGAAACCACCGCGGCGATCTTCCCCGCCACGCCGCGCGAGTACTCGGCGCGCAGGAACTCGACGATCATGGCCGCCACGCCCTCGCTGGCCTTGAGCGCCACGTTGCCGACGAAGCCGTCGCACACGACGATGTCGGTGGTGCCCTTGAAGATGTCGTTGCCCTCGACGTTGCCGTGGAAGTTCAGGTCCTGCGACGCGGCGGCGGCGCGCAGCAGCTGGCCCGCCTGCTTGATCGTCTCACCGCCCTTGATGGCTTCCTCGCCGATGTTGAGCAGCCCGACCGTGGGCGACTCGTTGCCCGTCAGCGCCGACACCAGCGCCGAGCCCAGCACGGCGAACTGCAGCAGGTCCTCGGCGTCGCAGTCGATGTTGGCGCCGAGGTCGAGCACCGTGGTGGCGCCGCCGCGCGCGTTGGGCAGCTGCGGCGCGATGGCCGGGCGGTCGATGCCGTCGAGCGTCTTGAGCAGATAGCGCGCGATCGCCATCAGGGCGCCGGTGTTGCCGGCCGACACCGCTGCGCTGGCAGTGCCCTCCTTGACCTGCCGGATGGCGACGCGCATCGACGAGTCTTTTTTCTTGCGCAGTGCGACTTCGATCGAATCGTCCATCGCGACCACCTCGCTGGCGGCGACGATGCGCGCACGCGGATGCGAGAAGCCCTCCAGCGCGGCGGGCGCGCCGACCAGCAGCAGCGCCGCATCGGCGTGCCGCTCGAGGAACGCCCGGCAGGCGGGCAGCGTGGCGGCGGGGCCGTGGTCGCCGCCCATGCAGTCCACGGCCAGCGTGAGCACGGAGGCGGGAGCAGAATCGGAAGGAAGCGGAGGGACGCTCATCAAAACAAAGGCCCGAGGCTACAGGCGAGGTAGCGTCGGGCCCGGGCCTTGGACGGTCGGCGGACGGGTCAGGCCTCGGACTTGTTCTTCAGGACCTGGCGGCCGCGGTAGAAGCCGTTGGGGCTGATGTGATGGCGCAGGTGGGTTTCGCCGGTGGTCGGCTCCACGGCGATGCCGGGCACGCCCAGCGCATAGTGGGAACGGTGCATGCCGCGCTTGGAGGGCGACTTCTTGTTTTGCTGGACGGCCATGATGGCTCCTGAGCTGAATGAAAGAGGTGGATGGGTGGGTGCGGGCGGCGCGCAATCGGATGAAGCCAGCCGGCACGCGAAGCCCATCATTATAGCCGAGCAGCGCTTCGCGCATGGGGCCTCAGTCCGGCTTCCTCGGCCGCAGCGCCTCCAGCACAGCGAACGGGTTGGGGTGAACGCCGCCGGGCGCGTCGAAATCCGCGTCCGCGGCCGACAGGCGCACCGGCTCGGGACACACGCCGTGGGTCGGCGCAATGGGGATGGCCATCAGCAGCTCGTCCTCGATCAGCGTGCGCAGGTCGAATTCATGGCTGGCCACCAGGACATCCTCGTCCGCCTCCTCGTCTTCCAGCGCCGCGGTGGCCTCGTCGGCGGCGAAGCGGAACCAGAGGTCGACTTTCAGCGCGACATCGACGGGCGCCAGGCAGCGCTGGCAGGTCAGCGGCAGCGTCGTGTCGGCCTGCAGATGGAGCCACGGCGCGGCGCGGCCGGCGGCGTCGGGGCGCTCGGCACCGAGCGCCTGCCACTGCACCACGGCGTCGTCGGCCGGACGGGCGACCTCGGCGGCCAGCCGGGGGTAGTCGCGCAGCGCGTCGCGCCCGGCGAGCGGCGTGGCGGCTTCGGCGAAGGCGGCCACGTCGAGCCGCCCGGGTGCGAAATCTCTTTTCATGCGGACAGTCTACCGAAGCCCGTCGCGCACAATCGCAGGCCATGAAACGACCGCTGATCCTGGCCTCGACCTCGCGCTACCGGCGCGAGCTGCTCTCGCGCCTGCGCATCGAATTCGACGTCGAGGCGCCCGGCGTGGACGAAACCCCTTGCGTGGGCGAATCGCCGCGCGCGCTGGCCGCTCGCTTGGCGCTGGCCAAGGCGCGGGCCGTCGCCGCACGCTTTCCGCAGGCCGTCGTGATCGGCTCCGACCAGGTCGCCGATCTCGACGGCGAGGCGCTCGGCAAGCCGGGCGACCACGCGCGCGCCACCGCGCAGCTGCGCCGCATGTGCGGCCGCACGGTGGTGTTCCAGACGGCGGTGGCGGTGGTCTGCGGCGCCACGGGCTTCGAGCAGGCCGATCTGGCGCCGGTGCGGGTGGTCTTCCGCGACCTGGCCGACGACGCGATCGAGCGCTACCTGCGCGCCGAGCAGCCCTACGACTGCGCCGGCAGCGCCAGGAGCGAGGGCCTGGGCATCGCGCTGCTCGACGCCACCGACAGCGACGACCCGAGCGCACTGGTCGGGCTGCCGCTGATCCGCACCTGCCGCATGCTGCGCGCGGCGGGCCTGGAGCTGCCTTGAGCGGGATCGAGCACGGCACGCTGTACCTGGTGCCAGCGCCGCTCGACTTCGGCTGCGCCGCGCCCGCGCCGATCGACGACGTCATGCCGCGGCGCACGCTGGAGACGGCGGCGCGCCTGTCGCACTGGGTCTGCGAGAACGCCAGGTCGGCACGCGCCTACCTCAAGCGCGTCGATGCGCTCCACCCGCTCGCCGTGCCGCTGCAGCAGCAGCAGATGCAGGAGCTGCCGCGCGAGGTGCACAAGAAGGGCGATCACGCGGGTCAGTTCGACGCGCGTGCCCTGCTCGCCCCAACGCTGGCCGGCCACGACCTCGGCTTGTTGAGCGAAGCGGGCATGCCGGCGGTGGCCGATCCGGGCGCGTCGGTGGTGCGGGCGGCGCACGCGCTGGGCGTGGCGGTCGTGCCATTGGTCGGTCCGGTGTCGCTGCTGCTGGCGCTGGCCGCCAGCGGCCTGAACGGGCAGGACTTCGCCTTCGTCGGCTACCTGCCGCAGGACGCGGCGGCGCGCGAGCGGCGCATCCGCGAGCTCGAAGCGCTGGCGCTCAAGAGCGGCCAGACCCAGCTTTTCATCGAGACGCCGTACCGCAACGCCGCCCTGCTGCAGGCGCTGGCGCGCACGCTGCAGCCGGCCACCCGGCTGGCGGTCAGCGCCGGGCTGACGCTGGCCGGCGCCCGCACCCGCAGCGACAGCGTCGAGCGCTGGCGCGCCGATGCGCTGGACGGCGCGCCGGACGCGCGCACGCCGGCGGTGTTCGCCATCGGCCGATGAGCGCGCTGGCGGACGCGCCCTCTTCCGCCCGCACGGCGCAGTGGGCGGTGCGGGTGCAGTTCTTCTTCTCCGGCTTCGTGTTCGCGACCTGGGGCGTGCACATCCCGACGGTCAAGCGCGTCTACGGCATCGACGAGGCCACGCTCGGCCTGGCGATGCTGGCGGCCGGCCTGGGCTCGCTGGCCGGGCTGTCGCAGGCCGGCCGTCTGGTGACCCGCTGGAGCCCGCGACAGGTGACGCGCGCCTGCGGCGTGGTCTACGCCCTGGCGCTGGCACCCCTGCTGCTGATGCCGACCTATGGAGCGCTGCTGGCCTTGCTGGGTCTGTTCGGCGTGACGACGGGCGTGTTCGACGTCGCCATGAACACCGAGGGCGCGGAGCTGGAGCGCGAGGCGCGGCGGCCCCTGCTGAGCGGCATGCACGGCATGTTCAGCGCCGGCGGCATGGCCGGCGCGGCCGGCGGCAGCGCCTGGCTGGCCGCCGGCGGCTCGGCGCAGTGGCACCTGACGTGCGTGGCGCTCGCCGGCGTCGCGACCGTGCTGTGGGCGGCATCGCGCATGCGGGTGCGCCCGAGCGTTCCCGGCGCGGCCGCCGACATGCCGCATTTCGTGCTGCCGCGCGGCGCGCTGGCGGTGCTCGGCGGCATGGCCGCCCTGGGGCTGATCGCCGAGGGCGCCATCTACGACTGGAGCGTGCTGTACCTGCAGACCGAGCTGGGCAGCCCGCAGCAGCAGGCGGCGCTGGCCTACGCCAGCTTTTCGGCGGCGATGGCGCTGGCGCGCTTCGGCGGCGACTGGCTGCGCGCGCGCTGGGCGCCAGCCACCCTGCTGCGCGCCAGCGCGCTGCTGGCAGCGCTGGCGATGACGGGCGTGCTGCTGGCGCCCTCGCCGCCGTGGGCGCTCGCCGGCTTCGCGCTGGTGGGCGTCGGCTTCGCCAATGTCGTGCCGATCCTGTTCGCGGCCGGCGCGCGCGTGCCGGGCACCAGCGCGGCGCAGGGGCTGGCGGCGGTGTCGTCGCTCGCGTACCTGGGCTTCATGACCGGCCCGCCGGTGATCGGCTTCCTGGCGCGCGTCACCTCGCTGACCGCGGCGCTCTACCTGGTGGTCGCCTTTGCCGTGGCGCTGGCGCTGGCGGCGCGCCGCGTGGCGTCCTGAGCCGCGCCGCTCCTCCGGCAGGCCCGCGCCCGAAGCGGCAGACCCCTTGCTCCCTCAGCGCAGCGCCGGCGCGGTGCGCAGGGCACGCACGCTGGCATCGCCGAAGGCGGCGCCGAACTTCTTGGCCAAGCGCTCGGCCACGTTGTCGCGGCGCGTGTAGTCGATCACCTCCTCGGCCTTGACCACCTCGCGCGCCACGTAGTCGAGGTTGCCCAGTTGGTCGGCCAGGCCGAGCGCGATCGCCTGCTGGCCGGTCCAGAACAGGCCGCTGAAGAGCCCCGGCGTGTCGGCCTTGAGCCGCGCGCCGCGCCCGGTCTTGACCACCTCGATGAACTGCGCGTGGATCTGCTCCAGCATCTGCTGCGCATAGGCGCGCTGCGCGTCGTTCATCGGGCTGAACGGATCGAGAAAGCCCTTGTTCTCGCCGGCGGTCAGGAGCCGCCGCTCGACGCCGACCTTGTCCATCAGGCCGGTGAAGCCGAAGCCGTCCATCAGCACGCCGATGCTGCCCACCAGGCTGGCCTTGTCGACGAAGATCTGGTCGGTCGCCGAGGCGATGTAGTAGGCCGCCGAGGCGCAGCTCTCCTCGACCACGGCGTAGATCGGCTTCTTGTGCAGGGCGCGCAGCCGCCGGATCTCGTCGACGATGATGCCGGCCTGCACCGGGCTGCCGCCGGGCGAGTTGATGAGCAGTACGACGCCCTTGGCGGCCTCGTCCTCGAACGCGGCGCGCATGGCGGCCACCACGAACTCGGCGCTGGCGTCGGAGCCGTTGGAGATCTCCCCCTTGATCTCGACGGCGGCCGTGTGGGCGCCGGCCTTGACGGCGGACGGCGTGGCGCGAGACAGCGCCAGCCAGGCCAGGAAGATGAAGAACGCCAGCCAGGCCAGCCGCACGAAGGTCTTCCAGCGGCGGCTGGCGCGCTGCTCGCGCAGCGAGGCGAAGGCGAGCTTCTCGAGCGTGGCGCGCTCCCAGCCGGACTGTTGGGTCGGATCGTTTTTCACTCTGTTTTTTGTAGCATCGGACGCAGGACTGGCGGGCGCTGCAGCGTCAAAAGGCTCGAAACCCGAGGGTTCGGTGCGGTCGGGGTCGGTCATGTCGGAAATACGGCGGGCCGCAGGTTCCAGGCAGTATGCCAGTGCACCACGCCGCCCGATTCGCTCAGGGCGATTTTGACCAGGCCGCCGCGGCACGGGCCGCCCGCGCAGGCGCCGGTGTCGGGCCGGTAGGCCGCGCCGTGGGTGGCGCACAGCAACCATTGGCCGCTGTCGTCGAAGAAGCGGTCCGGCTGGAAGTCGAGCTCCATCGCGACGTGGGTGCAGCGGTTCAGGTAGGCGTGCGCCACGCCCTCGAAGCGGATGGCGAAGGCGCGGCAGGTCTGCCCGGCGTACACCACGTCGAACGCGACGGCCAGGCCGCCTTCGACCAGTTCGTCGGCCCGGCACAGGACGATTGTCTCGCTCATTCGCGTCCTCCCGACGCCGGTGAAGTTGCACCAGCCCCAAGCCTTTTCTTCGAGTGTGCGGGCTCTTTCATGGCAGCGGCCTCCCTCACGCGTTCTCGATCAGCCAGCCGTGCAGCGCCTCGACCGAGTGCGCCACGAAGCGCGGCTGCAGCCCCTCGAACGCGGTGTGCGGGTGCGCGCCGTAGCTCACCGCGACGCTGGCGCAGCCGGCGTTTCGCGCCAGCTGCAGATCGTGCGTGGTGTCGCCGATCATCAGGGTGCGCTCGGGCGCCACGCCCAGCTCGGCCATGAGCTCGCGCAGCATGCGCGGGTGCGGCTTGCCGGCGGTCTCGTCGGCGGTGCGCGAGGCGTCGAAGCGGCCGCGCAGGTCGACCGTGGCCAGCGCCTGGTCGAGCCCCATGCGCGACTTGCCGGTGGCGACCGCCAGCTTGTGGCCGCGCGCGTGCAAGGCGTCGAGCAGCGGCAGCACGCCCTCGAACAGCACCAGGTCGTCATGGTGGCGCAGGTAATGGTGGCGGTAGCGCGCGCCGAGCGCGGGGTATTTCTCCGGCGGCACGTCGGGCGCGGCGTGCGCCAGCGCCTGGGTCAGCGCCAGGCCGATGACCCAGGCGGCCTGGGCGTCGCTCGGTCGCGCACCGCCGACATCGACCACGGCGGCCTGGATGCAGCGCACGATGATCTGCGCCGAGTCATAGAGCGTGCCGTCCCAGTCGAAGACGATCAGATCGAAGCGGCGGGGCTGTGGCACTGTCATTCGGGATCCGGCGATGAGGCCGCGGCCAGCGCCGAGAGCGCGGACGGCGGCAGGAGGGCGCGCAGTTCGGCGGGCAGGTCGGCCTGCAGCGTCATGGGTTCGCCGCTGGCCGGATGCCTGAACCGCAGCCGCCAGGCGTGCAGGAACATGCGCTTCAGGCCGAGCTTGTGCAGGGTCCGGTTGCGCTCGAACGGCCCGTACTTGTCGTCGCCGGCGATCGGGTGGCCGGCCGAGGCCAGGTGCACCCGGATCTGGTGCGTGCGTCCGGTCTTGATGGTGACGGCCAGCAGCGTCATGGGATCGGCATCGCCCGGGAGCTGCAACGATGCGACCACCCTGACGAGCGTGACGGCGCGCATCGCGTCGGGGTGGTCCTTCGCGACCACGCGCACACGGCGCTCGCCCGCCTCGGGTGTGCCGTCCGGGCCTGGCAGCAGGTAGCGGGCAAGCGGCGCGTCGAGCACCTTGCGCCTGGCCGGCCAGGCGCCTTCGACCAGCGCCAGGTAGATCTTGCCGGTCTCGCGCTCGCGGAACTGTTCCTGCAACGCGGTCAGGGCGCTTCGTTTTTTCGCCACCAGCAGGATGCCCGAGGTCTCGCGGTCGAGCCGGTGCACCAGTTCGAGGAACCTGGCGGCCGGCCGGGCCGCGCGCAGTTGCTCGATGACGCCGAAGCTGACACCGCTGCCGCCGTGCACCGCGACGCCGGCCGGCTTGTCGATGGCCAGCAGCCCCTCGTCCTCGTGCAGCAGCGGGAACTCGCGCGCCGGGGCCGGCGCGGCGGCGGCCTGTTCGGGCCGGCTCGACACGCGCAGGGGCGGCAGTCGCAGCACGTCGCCCACCGCGACGCGCGTCTCGGCGGCTGCGCGCGCCTTGTTGATGCGCACCTCGCCGGAGCGGATGATGCGATAGACGTGCGTCTTCGGCACGCCCTTCAAATGGCGAAACAGGAAGTTGTCGAGCCGCTGGCCGGCGGACTCTCCGTCGACCTCGATGAAGCTGACGCCGGTCGATGCCGGCTCTGCCGAAGGAGCGGCGGCCCGAGGTATCGCACCTATAATCTTTTTCACCAGTGCGGTCGTGTAAGTGCTTGATCGAACAGAAGTTTAGAGCACGCACCGAAAGCACCGGAAGGTCGATGCCGCTTTGGCGCGCGGCCTGCAAACCTCGCGCTCCAGCGCAAAGTGGCAGGCTTGGCGACAAAGTCAAGGCGACGCCACGAAACACCGATACGGAATACCAAGCCGGCAGCACCCCCTGCCGGCGGATCGAAGCGAGTTCTCTTGTGTTGATGCTGCTGATTCAAACGTGCCTGGGCCGGCTTCCGCCGGCAACTTCAGGCATCGAATCGTCTGCAGCGCTTGCGGCCATTGTGCGACCCGCTATTAAAAAGATAGCAAATCGACACCTCGGCGGACTCGTCCCCTTCCATGCGCCCCTGCTCCGGCTGCCCGGCTGACGCTCGACAAGGCTGCCGGCATCGCCCGGCCGCCCCATCGTTCGGAGCCCGTCCGCAGCCAGGCAACCTCGGCAATTCCCCTCGTTTCGCGCGCGCCGTCCGTGCATCGTGGGCCCGTCATGGGCCGCTCGTACGCATACATACAAGGACAACGCATCATGAAACGGATGCTGATCAACGCCACGCAGCCTGAAGAGCGCCGCCTGGCCATCGTCGATGGGCAAAAGCTCCTCGACTACGAAATCGAGATCGAGGGGCGCGAACAGCGCAAGGGCAACATCTACAAGGCGGTGGTGACGCGCGTCGAGCCCTCGCTCGAGGCCTGCTTCGTCGACTACGGCGAGGACCGCCACGGCTTCCTGCCGTTCAAGGAAATCTCGAAGGACTACTTCGCCGCGGGCGTGTCGGCCAGCCAGGCGCGCATCCAGGACGCGATCCGCGAGGGCCAGGAGCTGGTGGTGCAGGTCGAGAAGGAGGAGCGCGGCAACAAGGGCGCGGCGCTCACCACCTTCATCTCGCTGGCCGGGCGCTACGTGGTGCTGATGCCCAACAACCCGCGCGGCGGTGGCGTGTCGCGCCGCATCGAGGGCGAGGACCGCGCCGAGCTCAAGGAGGCGATGGACCAGCTGGAGTATCCCAAGGGCGCCAGCATCATCGCGCGCACCGCCGGCATCGGCCGCAGCGCGCCCGAACTCCAGTGGGACCTGAACTACCTGCTCAAGCTCTGGGCCGCGATCGACGGCGCGGCCAAGGGCGGCAAGGGCGCCTTCCTGATCTACCAGGAGTCCTCACTCGTCATCCGCGCGATCCGTGACTACTTCAACCACGACATCGGCGACATCCTGATCGACACCGACGACATCTACGAGCAGGCGCAGCAGTTCATGGCGCACGTCATGCCCGAGCATGCCGCGCGCGTGAAGCGCTACCGCGACGACGCGGCGCTCTTCAGCCGCTTCCAGATCGAGCACCAGATCGAGTCGGCCTACGCGCGCACGGTGCAGCTGCCCTCGGGCGGCGCCATCGTGATCGACCACACCGAGGCGCTGGTGTCCATCGACGTCAACTCGGCGCGCGCCATCAAGGGCGGCGACATCGAGGAGACCGCCACCCGCACCAACCTGGAGGCCGCCGACGAGGTGGCGCGCCAGATGCGCCTGCGCGACCTGGGCGGCCTGATCGTGATCGACTTCATCGACATGGACGAGAGCAAGAACCGCCGCGAGGTCGAAAGCCGCCTGCGCGACGCGCTCCGGCAGGACCGCGCGCGCGTGCAGTTCGGCTCGATCAGCAAGTTCGGCCTGATGGAGATGAGCCGCCAGCGCCTGAAGCCGGCCTTGAGCGAAGGCTCGTCGATCCCCTGCCCGCGCTGCGGCGGCTCGGGCCACATCCGCGACACCGAGTCGAGCGCGCTGCAGATCCTGCGCATCATCCAGGAGGAGTGCCTGAAAGACAACACGGCGGCCGTGCACGTGCAGGTGCCGGTCGATGTCGCCTCGTTCCTGCTCAACGAGAAGCGCCCCGAGATCGCCAAGATCGAGCTGAAGCAGCGCGTCACCGTGCTGATGGTGCCCAGCAAGACGCTGGAGACGCCCAACTACAGGCTGGAGCGGCTCAAGCACGACGACCCGCGCCTCGACCACATCGAGTCCAGCTACAAGATGGCCCAGGAGGTCGAGGACCCGACCGCGGTGACACGCCGCTCGCAAGAGCCGACCAACAAGCAGACGCCCGTCATCAAGGGCGTGCTGCCGGACGCGCCGGCGCCAGCCGCCGTGCCCAAACCGGAAGCCGTGCGCGCGGCGCCGGCACCGGCGCCTGCTCCGGCGCCTGCTCCGGCATCGACCGCGGCGCCGCAACCGCCCGAAGGCGGCTTCCTGACGTGGCTCAAGAAGCTGTTCGGCATACCGGCGGCATCGCCGGCGCCCACGGCCACGGCCACGGCTGCAGCAGCCTCCGCTCCGGTTGCTGAGGCCGCAAAAACGACGCGGGCCGACGCGCGCGCGGGCGGCGACAGCGCATTGCGACCGGGCAGCGATGGCGAACCGCGACGCAGCACCCGGGGTGAAGGCCGCGGCGGCCGCGAAGGCGAGCGTCGCAACGGCCGGGAAGGCGGGGGTCGCCCGGGGGAACGCCGGGAGCCTCGCGAAGCAAGAGGCGAACCGCGTACCGACGCCGTCGGATCGCGCGAACCACGCGAGCCCCGTGAAGGCCGCGAACCGCGCGAGGCGCGCTTGCCGCGGGACGGAGAACGCCGCAGCCGCGGCGACCGACGCGACAGCGAGATGCGAGTGCCCGTCACGGAGCCTCAGACTGCTTCGATTCCCGAGGGTCAGTCCGCAATGACGGAGGAAGCCACGCCTGCCAACGGCGCGCGCCCGGTGCGTTCGCGTGGCGAGCGCGGAGGACGCGGAGAGCGGACGGAACGCCCAAGGCGCGGCGCTGACACAGCGCCGGAGATCGACGGGTTCGTGCCATCGGACGCTGGAGCCGACACCGGATCCGGTGCCCCCGCCCATCGGAGCGTGTATGCCGCACGCGCCGAACGTGTGCAGGAGGATCGGCGCGAACATGGCGGCGACAAAGGAACCGCATCCCAGCGACCGTTGGAATCGGTGTCTCAAGCCGACGTTCAGCAGCCGGCCGATCCGACGGGCGGTCCGGAAGGCGGCCCTGCCACCGGGGAGCCGGTACCGCGCCGCGATGGCGAAGAGCGTCGTGGCCGGTCGCGCGACCGCTACGGCCGCGACCGCCGAGAGCGAGCGCCACGCGAAGACGCAGGCACAGCGGCCGTTCGCACGCCGACCCTTGCTGACGAGTCCAGCGTGCAGGAGCCCATGGTTGCCGCGGACCCGGCTTCCGCGCCGCTGGCGATCCCGGCAGCGAGTGCTCCCGCTGCGGCGCCGCGAGAGTCTGCAGCGAGCGCGCACGAGCACGTCGTCGCGACGCTCCCAGCGGCTGACAGCGCATCGAGGGCGTCCAGCGGCGGGTTGCCCAAGGTGAAAACGTTCGAGCTGCCGGTCGCCAATCTGGCGCAAATCGCGGCAGACTCCGGTCTGCAGTGGGTGAACTCCAATGCCGAGCGCGTCGCCAGTGTTCAGGCGGCCATCGCAGCGGAGCCCAAGGCGGTGCACGTGCCTCGCGAGCGGCCCGCACCCGTGCTCCTGGAGGAAGCGCCGCTCACGCTGGTGGAGACCCGGCGCAATCTGACCGGCATCGTGCTTCCCTTCGAGAAAGCGCCCGAGCGGCCTGCTGCCAGCAATTCCTGATCGCGACTGAACCCGGGGCCGACGCGGTCGGCTTCCGGTACCTTCTTTTGTCGCACTCCGGCCCAGCACTGCGGCCGGATCCCTTCGAACCACGCGCGCCTATCCCGGTCACGGCACGGGTCTCTTCTCTGAACCCGTCCAGAAGGTGGGAGAGCCTGTCCAGCGGGTGTGCAAAGGCCTGTTGCAGGCAGGTGCGGTTTGCCGAATTTCGTAACGGAAAAAAAATTTTTTAACGTGGCTAACAGGATTGACACCAAGTCATCCTAAAGTATTACACTTGCCCCGTGAATGCCGACACAGCGGTCTTCGAACCATGGGCAGGACAGTCGTTGCCATCCGTCGCGAGGACGTATGACCCTGGCCGTCCAACATGGTTCGACTCCCTGAGGTTGACATCGAAAATTAATTTTTAAGTTTCATCTTTTCGGTTGCCGTGCACCCAGAAGGGACCCGTATGTTCCGTTCAGATTCCACTGCCGATGTGCGCAGCGTGCCGCGTCATCCTCCAGGGGAAGGCGGCTCGCCCCGTCAAGCCATGCCGCCGCCCTGCAGGCTGAGCCGCAGGCAGCAGGCAGCAAAACGCACGCTTGATATCGTCGGCGCCCTGTTTTTCTTTCTTGTATTCGGCCCGCTCTACGCACTCGTCGCCCTGTGCGTGTGGGTCACCATGGGACGGCCGGTGCACTACTGGCAGCCCCGGCTGGGCGAGGGCGGCGAGCGGTTCCGGTTCTACAAGTTCAGGTCCATGGTGCGTAACTCGGACAAGGCGCTCGACGAGCATCTGCGCGACAACGAGGCAGCCCGCACGGAATGGGAGCTGTATCAGAAACTCAAGCGCGATCCGCGCATCACCCCGGTGGGCCGCGTGATCCGCAAGTTCAGCCTGGACGAGCTGCCGCAGTTCTGGAACGTGCTGAAGGGCGACATGAGCTTGGTGGGGCCGCGCCCGTGCATGGAGCGGCAGCGCAGCCTGTACGGCCCGCACTGGGAACACTACTGCTCCATGCGGCCCGGGCTGACCGGCCTGTGGCAGGTCAGCGGCCGCAACGGCCTGCCGTATGCGGCGCGCGTGGAGCTCGACGCCCAGTATGTCAACAACTGGTCGCTGTGGCTCGACCTGAAAATCATCCTGATGACGTTCCGTGTCGTCTTTACCGGGGAAGGTTCGCAATGACTGTCATTTCTCCCGTCGTCCTGTGCGGCGGCAGCGGCACCCGGCTCTGGCCGCTGTCGCGCAAGGCCCTGCCGAAGCAGTTCGCGCCGCTGATCGGCTCGAAGAGCCTGCTGCAGCTGACGCTGGAGCGGCTGAAGGCGCTCAACCCCAGCATCACCTGCGTGGCCTCGGAAGAGCACCGCTTCCTGGTGCGCGAGAGCATCGAGGCCGCAGGCGTCCAGGGGCGCCAGCTGCTGGAGCCGGTCGCGCGCAACACCGCCGCCGCCATGGCGCTGGCGGCCCTGTCGAGCCAACCCGAGGCGCTGCTGCTGTTTGCGCCGGCCGACCACCACATTCCGGACGTGCAGCAGTTCGCCGCCACGGTGCGGGAGGGCGTGCCGGCGGCGCTGGCAGGCCAGATCGTCACCTTCGGCGTGGTGCCGAGCTTTCCGAGCACCGCCTACGGCTACATCCGGCAGGGCTATGCGCTCGACGGCGCTCCCGACGGCGCGGCGCGCCGTGTCGCGGCCTTCATCGAGAAACCCGACGCTGCCCGAGCCCAGCAATTCCTGCTGGCCGGCAACCACCTCTGGAACGCGGGCATCTTCCTGGTGCAGGCGAGCGTGCTGGTCGAGGCTTTGGCGCAACACGCGCCCGACATCCTGGAGGACTGCCGGCTTGCCGTGGCGTGCCCGCAAATCGACGGCGACTTCGTTCGCGTCGAGCGCGCCGCCTTCGAGCGCTGCCGCAGCCAGAGCATCGATTACGCCGTCCTCGAAGCCCATGCGGATGTCGCTGTGGTGCCCTTTCAAGGCACCTGGAGCGACGTCGGCAGCTGGAACTCGGTGGCCGCGCTGCATCCGGCCGACGCCGATGACAACCGCATCAACGGCCAGGGCTTCCCGATCGGCGCCCGCAACACGTTCGTGCACGCGCCGAACCGCCCGGTCGTGGCCTTGGGAACCCAGGATTTGCTGATCATCGATACCGCCGACGCACTGCTCGTCGCGCACCGCGACTGCGCCGAACAGGTCAAGGACGTGGTCAGCCTGCTGACCGCCCGCAGCCAGCGCCAGGCGACGCTGCACCGCCGCGTGCCGCGTCCCTGGGGCGCCTACGACAGCATCGACGAGGGCGAGCGCTTCGCCGTCAAGCGCCTGACCGTCAAGCCCGGCGCCAAGCTGGCGCTGCGCATGCACCACCACCGCTCGGAACATTGGGTGGTGGTCCAGGGCACCGCCCGCGTCACGCGCGACGACCAGGTCATGCTGGTCAAGGAAAACGAGTCCATCTACATCCCCCAGGGCGTTGTCTACCGCCTGGAGAACCCGGGCAAGACCCTGCTCGAAGTGGTCGAGGTGCAGACCGGCGGCTACCTGGGCGAGGACGACATCGTCCGCTTTGCCGAGCGTCCGGAGCATCGCGCCGAAGGCACGCCCCAGAAGAAGATCGCCTGACCGCACTCCGCGCCGCTGCAGCCTTTCAACCAACCTTCAAACGACATTTCTATGCTCACACACTCGACGCCAAATCAGAACCGGCGCATCTACGTGGCCGGCCACCGCGGCATGGTGGGCAGCGCCATCGTGCGCCAACTGCTCGCCCAGGGAGCCGGCCAGATCGTCACGCGCACGCGCGACCAGCTCGAACTCACCAACCAGGCCCAGGTGCGCGCCTTCTTTGCGCAGGAGCGCATCGACGAGGTCTATGTCGCGGCGGCCAAGGTCGGCGGCATCCACGCCAACAACACGTACCCGGCCGAATTCATCTACGACAATCTGATGGTCGAGGCCAACCTGATCCACGAGGCTTGGCGCGCGGGCATCACCAAGCTGCTGTTTCTGGGGTCGAGCTGCATCTACCCGCGCCTCGCGCCGCAGCCCATGCCCGAATCCGCCCTGCTGACCGGAAAGCTGGAGGCCACCAACGAGCCCTACGCCATCGCCAAGATCGCCGGCATCAAGCTGTGCGAGAGCTACAACCGCCAGTACGGTACGGACTACCGCAGCGTGATGCCGACAAACCTCTACGGGCCGGGCGACAATTACCATCCGGAAAACAGTCACGTGTTGCCGGCACTGATCCGCCGCTTCCATGAGGCGCGCCTTGCCAATGCGCCCAGCGTGACGATCTGGGGCAGCGGCGAAGCGCTGCGCGAGTTCCTGTACGTGGACGATCTCGCCCGCGCGTGCACGCATGTCATGAGGCTCCCGCGCGAAACCTACGCCGGTCTCACGCAGCCCATGGAAGCCCACGTCAACGTCGGCTCCGGAGAGGACTTGTCGATCAGGGCATTGGCCGAACTCGTCAAGCGCGTGGTGGGCTACCACGGCACGATTGAAGTGGACAGGAGCAAGCCTGACGGAACGCCGCGCAAGCTGCTGGATGTCAGTCTCATCAAGAGCCTGGGATGGGCGCCTCAAGTCAGCTTGGAACGTGGCATCCGCCTGGCCTACGAAGACTTCAAATCCACGCTCGCCGCACCTGCCGCTCGCCACGTCATGGCAACCACAACCGCTTGCGTACAGCCAGCCTGATCCGGAAGAAAGGCATTGCCAGAGCATATCGGGATCGTTTCGACGCCCACACCGGTCTAATTGGTTCAACGTGAAAAAAGTATTGGCATTTTTTTCGGCCGCTGTCATTGCGCATGGTTTTTCCGCCTTGGCGGGATTGCTTCTGACCCGCTGGCTCAGCGTTGATCAGTACGCGGTTTATACCGTGCTCATGGTGCTGACGGGAGCCATGACGGTGCTGACCACAGGCGGTGTCCATCTGGCATTTTCTGCCATCGTAGGACGTACCTGGCCTGACCGTGTGCGAGCATCTCAGGCATTGGCAGCGAGCCTGCGTGAGCGCTGGCTCATATCGGTAATGGTCTTGCCCTTGTTCATCTTGACTGCGGGGTGGCTGCTGCTGAAGGCGGGAGCATCGAGCTGGATGGTCGCAGGTCTGCTGGGTTTGATGTGTCTGCAATGGCATCTCGATATGAAATCGCGGATCACCGACCAGATCCTCCTTTATGCCCAGCGCGCTGTCGGCGTGCAGGTGCTGGACACCTCGCTGGCGCTCTTTCGACTCGTATCGGTAGTGCTGTTGCAGTTCGCGGGAATCCTCTCCGTTTTTGTTGTCACAGTCATCAGTGTGGTGATGACGGGTCTGCGGGTGCCCTTTATACAACGCTGGGTTCGCCAGGAATTGCCTGCAGAGCCGGCAGTCATCATAGAGCCTGATCGGCGAGAGATACGTTCCCTGATTCTGCGCCAGTTCCCGGTGGAAGTTTTTTACTGCTTCCAAGCCCAGATCGCCCTCTTCATTCTGGCGATGTTCGCCACGCCTTCGGCCACAGCATCCTTTGGAGCTCTGGGCCGTCTGCAACAGGTCTTTGTTCCGATTTCGATGCTCGTCTCTTCTTATGCGATACCCCGCTTCAGTCAGCAAAAGGAAGGTATATTCCGCGCCTTCTTCACCTGGTCGTTGCTGGGGCTGGTGCCAAGTTTGGGTTTGGTCGCAGTTGCTGCGTTTGCACCTCGCTTGCTGCTGTTGCTGATTGGCCCGAACTACGCCGATCTCCAGCACGAAGTCTTGATTGCGAGCATTGGCACCGCGTTGACAATGTTTGCGAATACGACTTGGCGGCTGGTTGCCAATCGCGGCTGGAATCGATGGGTTCTTCTGCAGATCCCGGTCTTTGTGGCCTGGTGCGCCGGTGCTCCACCGTTTCTCAATCTCTCGACGCTGGAGGGAGTGTTGTGGTTTCAGCTTGGCTTTCCGCTGGCCTTGATGGTTGCGACTGGTGCGGATCTTCTTACGGCTTATCGCCGACAAGAGGTTGCAGGGGTGCCGGCATGACGCGCATGGTCGAGACATGCAAAGGCGGCAGGAGCGAATCCTGCAGATCAATGTTCGGACGCTTCGGGCTTTCAGCTCTGGTTTTGTCTCACAGACATAAAGTACGATGAATCTATCCAACGCAGTTTTCGTCAGCCATCCGGGGCTTCAACATGCGCATCAGCTCGCGCTCGCCTTGCACGAGGAAGGTTTGCTGCAGGCTTTTTGGTCAGGCGTGCCCGTGGCCGAGAGAAAAGGAGATATTCCATTCTGGCTGCCGGACGGTTATAAGCGCCGGATCAAGCGAGTGGCCATTCCACAACGCCTGCGCCGTCATCCGCTGGTCTTTCAGGCCATCGCGCGCGCTGGCGGCATCATGCCGCGGGCCGCATGGCGCTCGGACTATGCACATCGCATATTTCATACCTACGACTGGTGGGTGGCGCAGCACATCGCAAAGATAAAGCCCCGCGCTGTCGTCGCTTATGAAAACTCGGCTTATCACACTTTTCGTGCAGCACGCGCCATTGGGGCCCACTGCATCCTGGACGCACCCTCGCTTCATCACGCCGCCGGCGCGGCATTGATGGAAACGTCACGGACGCCCTACACCGATGAGATCAACCGTCGCAAGGACGAAGAAGTTGCCAATGCGGATCTGATTTTGACCTGCTCGCCTCTGGCAGCACGCAGCTATACCGAACGGGCGGTCGCGGCCGATAAAGTCAAGCCGTTGCTGCTGGGAGCGGAGCTTCCAGCCAATGTGATGACCGACTTTGCGCCAGCGTCCAAGCCGCGATTCGTGTTTGCAGGTGTTCTCAGCTATCGCAAATCGGTGGACACCATACTGTCGGTGTTCCAAGCCCTGCACCGCGAGCACATCGAATGCGAGGTGCATTTTGTGGGGGCACTCGCCAACGCTGAATTCGCCCAAGCCATCGGTGCCACCCCCAATGCGTCACACCAGCCAGGGGTTGCCCAGAGCGAACTCTACGGCATCCTTGCCAAGGCTGATTGTCTTTTGCTGCCATCACGCTTCGACTCGTTTGGCATGGTGGTGGCGGAAGCCATGGCCTGCGGCACTCCCGCACTGGTTTCAACGCAAACAGGCGCCAAGGCCATTATTGAAAAATATCCTGGCAGCGGCTGGATTGTCGAGCCAGAAGCACAGCCGCTCTACCAGCAGGTCAAGCAACTCGTTCTGGCGCGCCAACTGAT
The DNA here is from genome assembly GCA_963847265.1 of uncultured beta proteobacterium. Lineage (GTDB taxonomy): Bacteria > Pseudomonadota > Gammaproteobacteria > Burkholderiales > Burkholderiaceae_C > Variovorax. Next base: position 486,157 of record CAWJZE010000001.1, read on the forward strand.
GCTTGATGCTCGCCCACGCGCGCTGGAAGCATCACGCGAGTTCACTTGGCAACACTACCGCCATCGCGCCAGTTCGGTTATCAAGGAGTACTTCGCATCATGAAGACAGGTGTTGCACAAGCCAGCAACCGCCGGTCGGCCAAGGCTCCCATGAGCCGGCTTGGCAAGCTTTTCGTTGCCGTGCTCCTGATCGCGGTTTTCGAAGGGGCTCTCCGCAAATGGTTGAGCTCCTCTCTTACATTTCCTCTCGTCTTGGCACGCGACGGGCTGGCCCTCTACGCGATCTGGCATGCCATCCGCTACGATCTGGTTTCGACGAATCGGTTGTCATTCAAGCTGCTGCTGATGTGGACCTGCCTCGTCATTGCATGGGGCATGGCACAGACTCTTTTGTCGCAGACTTCCCCTGTTCTTCTTGCGCTCGGGCTGCGCTACTGGCTGCTCTACCTCTGGTTTGGTTACGTGGCGGCTCTGGGCATGCAGCGCGAGGACTTCAGGCGCAGCACGATGGTCATGGTGTACCTGCTGATTGCAATGACGCCCCTCGTCATGCTGCAACAGGCCTCTTCTCCCGATGCTTTCATCAACACACAGATCGACACCGACGAGCGTGATATTTTTACTGTCGTGGCGGGTGTTGTCCGCACCACAGGCACCTTCAGCTTCACACTCGGCTTCACGACCTTCATTGCTCTGGCCATACCGCTCGCGATGTCTCTCAAGAAGATCGCGCTGCCAGGCCCGCGCATCCGTATCGTGTTTTTGCTGGCTTTTGCCTGTGCGCTGGTCTGCAGCCTGCTGAGTGGCTCGCGTGCCGCGATCATCAACTATGGCGTCATGCTGGCGGTTTATCTGCTCGGCTCGATCTGGTTTGCCCGAGGCAGGAGCAAGATGTATGCTCTGGCCGCTTTGCTGGCAACCATTGCTTTGCTGGCGATCGCCGGTGCGGTTTTCCACGATGCGATCGAAGTCACACAGCAACGCTTCAGCGACGCGGCTGACGTCGAGGATTTTTCCAGCCGGGTGCTGACGATCTTCATCGGCGAACCTGATATTTACCAGCGCTTTTCATGGTTGGGATATGGACTGGGTGCGAGTTCGAACTTCGCCGGCTACCTGCAATCCGGCGAGCGTGGCGGCTTTGCCCTGGGAGAAGCGGAATCGGGCCGCATCCTGCTCGAAGGCGGATTGCTGGGCATCCTGTTCATCGCGCTGAAGCTTGCCGTGATCGTGGCCGGTCTGCGCAAGGCGTGGCGGGTTTCCGCGATCAATGGCTCTCCTGGGCCGCTGTTGATGTGGCTGACGATCGCCGTGGCCCTCATGACTTGGTCGACCATTGGTCAGTTGACGGTGAACGTGCTGGTAGGCGTCCTGCTCGCGTTTGGCATCCTTATGCTGCGTTTTCCGGCGGCTGTCGTCCTGCGACGGCGTCTCGTGCCGCGTCGGCCACCACCGCGTTCTGTCTCCAATGCAGTTCTCCCGGCTGACGTCCTGCATGTCGGAGCATCATGAAAGTACTGCTGGTTGGAAATTCGCTGCGCGACGGACAGCTGAGCATGCTGGCCTTTGCCCGGGTGCTGCACAAGGAACTGGCCGCGCGCGACCTGGAGGTCCGGCTGGTCCACCCCCCAACGCTCGTGGGACGTTTCGCTGGTCAAGGCCTCTTGGGAAAATGGCTGGGCTATATCGATAAGTTTGCTCTCTATCCAGGCAGGTTGCGCCGACAGGCGGCGTGGGCCGACGTGGTGCATGTCTGTGATCACTCCAACGCGATGTACGTGCGCCGGGCGCTGCGCTCGCCGATCCTCGTCACCTGCCATGACGTGATCGCGATCCAGGCCGCGCTCGGCATGGTGCCGGGCTGGAAGGTCTCTGCAACGGGCTATATCTTCCAATGGCTGATACGCCGCGGGCTTGGACGCTCCGATCTCATCTGCTGCATTTCCGATCACACGCGCGAGGATCTGCTGGCTCTCGGCATTGCGCCGCAAGAACGCGTGACGACGGTGTGGAACGGGCTCAACGACGACTTCAGTCCCGTCGACCCCGACACCACTGCGGCCGTGCTGGCGCCTCTCGGGCTGGCTCCAGGCGCGAACTACCTGCTGCACGTCGGGACCGATCTGGCGCGCAAGAACCGGTTCACGGTGCTGCGCGCCTTCGCGACACTGGCGGCGGACGCCCGGGCACAACGCCAGTGGCCAGGATTGCAGCTGGTTTTCGTGGGTCCCCCACTCAACGACGAGATGCAGGCCTTCGCCACCGCCGCAGGCTTGCAGGATCGCATACTCATCCTCAAGGATCTGGACGCCATCCAGTTGCGCAGCATTTACTCGCGAGCCGTCGCGTTTCTTTTCCCATCGACCAGCGAAGGATTCGGCTGGCCACTCATCGAGGCGCAAGCCTGTGGCTGTCCGGTGATCACGTCCGACCTCCCGCCCATGAATCAGATCGGGGGGGATGCGGCGCTTTATGTAGAGCCCTTCGATCACGAGGCGATGGCGCGCTCTTTGCTCGACAATGTCGAGCGCTGGCCCGAGCTCTCGCGCAAGAGCATCGCCAACGCGGCGAGATTCTCGACCGGCGACATGATCGACGGGTACATCGCGGCCTATAAAACGCTGCTGAACTCGTCGCGATGAAACTGCTGCTGCACTGCCTGCTTCTGCTGCTGCCGTGGCCGGTTCGCCGCCGCCTGCTCAACGGTCTGTTCGGCCACGAGATCGCGCCCTCGGCCCGAATCGGCCTGTCGCTCATCCAAGCCGACAAGGTCATCTTGCGTTCCGGTGCGCGTATTGGCCACCTGACCCTGGTCAAGGGTCTGTCCCGACTCGACATGGGGCGCAACAGCGTCATCGGCAATCTCAACTGGATCAGCGGTTTCCCTCTGGGCCATCCGTCGCACTTTCTGGAGCAGACCGATCGCGATCCGTCGCTCTCGCTCGGCGACGAGGCCGCCATCACCAACCGGCATTTCATCGACTGCACCGATCGCGTGACGATCGGCGCTTATTCCACCTTCGCCGGATTCCGCTCTCAAATCCTGTCACACAGTATCGATATCGCACAATCGAAGCAGCGCTCGCGACCGGTCACGATCGGCCGTTATTGCTTCGTGGGCACCGGCTGCATCCTGCTGGCCGGCTCGTCGCTGCCTGACCGCTCGGTGCTCGGAGCAGGGGCGGTACTGAACAAATCCTTTGACCAATCCTGTCAGCTGTATGCAGGCTCGCCGGCCCATCCGGTGAAAGCGCTGTCGCAGGAAGCCTGCTACTTCCACCGCAGCGCCGGCTATGTGGACTGAGAAAACGAACGAATCGTGAAGCTGCTGCGCGTCATCCCCTCCATCGATCCACGCCACGGCGGCCCGGCCGAGGCGGCACGCCGCTTCGATACCGAATTGCTGCGCATGGGCCACCATGTGGAAGTGGTGTCGCTCGACGCTCCCGGCAGTAACTTGGCCGTCGATTATCCGGCCCCAGTGCATTCGGTCGGCTTCCGGCGGGAAGGCTACCGCTACAGCGCGGCTCTGGTTCCCTGGCTCCAGGACAACGCGGCGCGCTTCGATGCGGTCTTGGTCGACGGCCTCTGGCAATATGCCGGCTTCGGCACCTGGCGCGCGCTGGCGCGTACGCGACTGCCCTACTTCGTGTTCAGCCACGGAATGCTCGACCCCTGGTTCAAGCGGGCCTACCCGCTCAAACACCTCAAGAAATGGCTGTACTGGCCCTGGGCCGAATACCGGGTGCTGCGCGACGCAAGGGCGGTGCTTTTCACGTGCGAGGAAGAGCGCATCCTGGCTCGCCGCTCGTTCTGGCTGTACCGCGCCCGCGAAGCCGTGACGGCCTTCGGCACTTCCGACGTTCCGTCCGACGCCGCAGGGCTGAGTGCCGCCTTCCATGGACATTTTCCCGGGCTGGGCGGCAAGCGCATCGTCCTTTTCCTGGGACGCATTCAGGAAAAGAAAGGCTGCGATCTGCTGATCGAAGCCTTCGCCTGCGTGGCAGGGCGCGACCCACGCCTGCACTTGGTCATGGCTGGTCCGGAAGATCCGGCCTGGGGACCACGGCTGCGTCAGCTGGCGGCAGCCCGTGGTATCGATGCGCGAATCACGTGGACTGGCATGCTGACGGGTGACCTGAAATGGGGCGCCTTCCACGCCAGCGAAGTGTTCTGCCTGCCCTCGCATCAGGAAAATTTCGGCATCGCGGTGGCCGAGGCGCTCGCCTGCGCACGGCCCGTGCTGATTTCCGACAAGGTCAACATCTGGCGCGAGATCGACACCGACGCGGCGGGCTGGGTCGAGAGCGACACCGTCGAAGGAACGACGCGCGCGCTCGAGCGCTGGCTCGCGGCTTCGCCGGCGGAGGTAGCCGCCAGGGGACAGGCTGCGCGACGCTCGTTCGAGCGCAGGTTCAAGGTGGACCAGGCGGCACGCACCCTGGTCGATATTCTCGGTACGCACGGGGCGGCCACCGCCTGACCCTGCGCTGATACAAAAAGTCATCTCGCCGTGTCCATTCTCGATGCCCAGCATGCCAAGCCGCTGGAAGGCGGACCCAGCTTTTCGTTGCGTCACCGCCTCTTCCGAGCCGTCTGGGGCATCACCTGGCTGTGTCTGGCTTCCTGGACACCACCGCCCCTGCACGCTTGGCGGCGCTGGCTGCTGCGCTGCTTCGGCGCCAAGCTGGAACGCGGGGCGCGCGTCTACGGCAGCGCCCGGATCTGGTATCCGCCCAACCTGAGCATGGCCGCCCACGCCTGCATCGGACCCGGCGTGCACTGTTATTGCATGGGCCCCATCTCGCTCGGGGAGCGGGCCATCGTCTCGCAGCGCGCGCATCTGTGCGCCGGCACCCACGCCATCGACGACCCCGACTTCCAGTTGATCGCCAAGCCCATCACGATCGGCCCTCAGGCCTGGGTCGCAGCCGAGGCCTTCATCGGGCCGGGCGTCAACGTCGGCGCCGGAAGCGTGGTCGGTGCCCGGGCCGTCGTGTTGCGCGACACCCAGGCGTGGGGCGTCTACACGGGCAACCCGGCGCAGTGCATCAAGACCCGCGCATTCAAGCGCCCCACGCATCCCGCATGAAGATCCTTCTCTACGGCATCAACTTCGCTCCCGAACTCACCGGCATCGGCAAATACACTGGCGAAATGGCCGCCTGGCTCAGCGCGGCCGGTCACGACGTCAGGGTGATCACGGCCCCGCCCTATTACCCCGACTGGGCGGTCTGGCCAGGCTACTCGGCCCGGCGCTACACAAAGTCTTCCTGGAAGGGCGTGACGGTTTTTCGCACGCCGCTGTGGGTGCCGCGGCGGGTTTCAGGTCTCAAGCGGCTGGTGCACCTGGCGAGTTTCGCCGCCGCCAGCGCGCCGGCACTGTTCGCCCAATGGCGCTGGAAGCCCGACGTGGTCTGGGTCACCGAGCCTCCCCTGGCCTGCACGCCCATGGCGCTGGCCTTCGCGTGCCTGCGCGGCGCGGCCGCATGGCTGCACATCCAGGACTTCGAAGTCGATGCGGCGTTCGACCTGGGCATGCTCAAGGGCCAGCGCCTGCGCGACCTCGTCTCGGCTTCCGAGCGCTGGCTGATGCGCCGCTTCGACCGCATCTCGACCATCTCGGGCCGCATGGTGGAGCGCGCGCTTGCCAAGGGCGTCGATGCCGGCCGTGTGGTGTCCTTTCCCAACTGGGTCGATGTCTCGGCCATCCAGCCCTTGCAGCGCCCGAGCGCCTACCGGGCGGAGTTGGGCCTCGCCAACGATGCGACCGTGGTCCTCTACTCGGGCAACATGGGCGGCAAGCAGGGGCTCGAAGTCATGGCGGAAGCAGCCGCCCTGACACCTTCGCCGTCGATCCAGTTCGTCTTTGGCGGCAACGGCCCGGCGCGCGCCGACCTCGAGGCGCGCTGCGCCGGGCTCGGCAACGTCCGTTTCCTGGACCTGCAGCCGGCCGAGCGGCTCGGGGAGTTCCTCGGCTTGGCGGACATCCATCTGCTGCCGCAGCGTGCGAATGCCGCGGACCTGGTCATGCCTTCCAAGCTCACGGGCATGCTGAGCAGCGGCCGTCCGGTGATTGCCACGACCCACGCGGATACGGAGCTGGGATCGGTCGTCAGCCAATGTGGCATCGCGGTACCGCCCGAGGATGCGGCTGCCCTGTCGCAGGCCATCGTCCGACTTGCGGCGGATCCGGGGCGGCGTGAAGACCTGGGCGTCCGTGCGCGGGCATTTGCCGAGAAGAATCTGGCACGCGAAGCGGTGCTCGAGCGCTTCAACCACGATCTCGCCACCTGCACAACGACACGACGCCGCCGCTGAAGCCAGCGGCGGCGTCGTGTCGTTGGTCTGCTGCCGTCGCGCTCGCGCGACGGCAGCGGCAGGTGCTCAGGCCTTCGGCAGCAGGCTCTGGTAGCTGTAGTTGGTATAGCGGTAGCGCCCATACCGGTAAGCCTGGTAGCCGCGCTTGCTCTCGTCCATCGCATTGAGCAGCACACCGGTGGCCGCCTTCCCGCTGAGCGACAGGCGACGCGTGGCTTCGCTCAGTTCGCCCATGGTGGACGAATTGGCGCGCGCCACCAGCAGCACGGTCCCGGCCTGCGCCGCGATGGTGGCGGCATCGGCGGCCACCAGCACCGGCGGCGTGTCGATCACGATCAGGTCGTAGTCGCCCGAGAGCTTTTCCAGCGTCTGCCGGAACGACTCCGAGATCAGCAGTTCAGCAGGATTCGGAGGCAACTGGCCCGTTGCCAGAAAGTCCAGGTTGCTGACCACGTCCCTATGGATCGCCTGCTGGGTGCTGAGCGTGCCCGCGATCAGCTCGGACAAGCCGCCACGGCGTGGCAGTCCCAGGTACTGGTGCAAATGGCCGCGCCGCATGTCGGCGTCCACCAGCAGCGTGCGCTTGCCGGCGGCGGCCATCAGGGCGGCGAAGTTGGAAGTCACGAAGCTCTTGCCGACGCCGGGCGTCGCGCCGCAGATCATGACGCGGTTGTTGGTAGCTTCCAGCATGGCGAACTGCATCGCCGTGCGCAGGCTGCGCAGGCTCTCGACCGCCAGGTCGTCAGGCTTCTCGACTGCCAGCAGCTGCACGCCGCTCGTGGTGCCCGCGGGCCGTGCCGAAATCACGTCCTGCGCAGGGCTGAGCGGAATGGTCGAGAACACGGGCAGCGAGGTATCGACTTCCAGGGCGTGCGGATCGCGGATGCGCTGCTCGACGAAGAAGCTCCGAATGAAGGCTGCCACCACGCCCAGGAACAATCCCAGCAGCAGGGCCATGCCCAAAATCGTGGCCGGGTCCGGCTTGATGGGCTTCTCAGGCACCATGGCCTCGTCAAGCAGGCGCACATTGCCCACCTTGCCCTCCTTGACCAGGCGCAGCTGCATGGCGTTGTTGAGCAGCGACTGGTAGAGCGTCGTGTTGACCTTCAGGTCGCGCTCCATGCGCACGGCATCCTGCTGGATCGCCGGCAGCCCCTTGATACGCGCCTGAACGCCGCCGATATCCCGGCTGAGCGCCGCGATTTGCGCGTCCAGTGTCTGCATCATGGGGTGGTCGGACGTGAAGCGCGACTCCATCTCCCGGCGTTTCTGCTGGGCTTCGAGCAGCTTGGTCTGACGGTCCACCGCCTGTCCGAGGATGAGCTTGGCCTCCTCGTCGAACGCCACAGTGCCCTTCTGGTTGCGATAGCGGTTGTAGATTTCTTCCGACTCTTCAAGCTGGCGCCGGTACACGGGCAATTGAACATCGAGGAAGGCGAGTGTCTTTTGCGCCTCCGCGGCCTTGCGCTCGGTGTTCTGGCGCACGTACAGCGAGCCGATGGCGTTCAGCACGTTGGCCAGCTGGAACCGGTCATCGGACTGCAGGGTCGCGTTGATCACGCCCGACTGCTTGCCCTTCTCGACCAGGCCCAGGCGCGCCTGCAAATTCTCGATCGTGCCGAGCCTGGAGTAGCGGTTGATGATGAACTGCGCACCCGGCTTGCCGTCGAGTTCGCTGATCAGCAGGTCGATCTGGCCGTCGGGCGTCTCGGTTTTGAGATCCTTGCCGACCATGCCCTTGATGGGCGCACGCCAGTGGGGATGCTGCAGCAGATAGGCGCCGTTGCCCTGCGCCACCACCGTGAAGCGGCTGTTTTCGAGCTTTTGAGATACCTCGAAGTGCGGCACCACGATCTTTTCGGAGCCGTAGACGTAACCGCTCAGGCCCGGCAGGTTCGCGTTGGACAGGCTGCTGGCGTTGCGCGCCAGCCACCCACCGATCAGGGGCAGATAACGGGGATGGGCGTCGATGTAGAGCTTGGTCATTTCGACCGCCTGCCCGATGATCATGCGCGAGCGCAGAATTTCCATCTCGGAGCTGGCAGGCGTCTTGACGTTGACCATGCTGGTGGCCTCGGCCAGGAAGTTCTTGGCGTTGGGCTCCGTCTCCTCGACCTGAATCAGGAGGTTGCCCTCGTAGACCGGTCGGGTGAACATCGCATAGGCCATGCCTATGGCAAGCACGAGGCTCGTCACGAGGATGATCAGCCACTTGTTGGCGGACAGGATGTCCAGATAATGCGCCAGATCAGGTTGCTCGCCGCCGGCAGTCGACAAGGTGTCGGCTTGCACGTACTGTATCTGCGGAGCTGAAATCGTGGCGGGTAAGGTAGAGGGGTTCATCGCCTTTAGACCCTGATGGTTGGATGGATTCACTGCTGCGCTTATTGCTGAATGGGCATCGATGCTTGACTGAAAAATACCGCGCGGCACGCGCGGCAGGGATCATGGAACCAAGCGGATTCACCCGAGATTAAAACTTTGGTGGCACTTTCCGTTAAGCACGGAACGGCATCACCACCGAGCCGTCCAGGCTTTTGGTCAACGACGCGACGCCGACCGCTTGCCCAGTCAGGCAGCGCGGGCAAGGAACATGGCACCGGAGTCGCCGGCTTCCCGAAGGAAGCAAACATTGCTCGGGGTACATGGGCAACTTCCCTGCACGGCCGCCTGCTTGACTGGTTTAACGAACCGTGCCGCGAATCAGGTTCGCGCTTGTCGCCGAGGGCAGAATCAGGCTGACCACGCGGTTCCAATGGACCAGCGACACCGGATCGACGAACACCACGTCCTTGGGCTGCAGCGCGAAGCCGTCGGCGAGCGCCAGTGCGGTGGCCGTGCGCGCGTCCAGGTGGTACACCGTCTGGGCACCCTTGGGCTCGTTGCGCACCACGTAGATCTGACCCGGATTGGCTGCGCCCAGATCGACGCCGCCAGCCTCGTTGAGCGCATCGTTCAGGCTCAGGCGGCCGTTGCGCATCGGGAGGGCCTGGGGCCTCAGCACTTCGCCCATCACCGAGACCTTGCGGTCCTCGCGGTTGCGCACCGTGATCAGGTCGCCATTGCGCAGTGGAATGCGGGTGGGGTCGACCCCCACCTCCGCCAGACCCATCATGTCGATGGGCGTGGTCACGCCGTTGCGTGTCAGGGTCACAAAGGAACGGTCGCCAGTCGGCAGGATGCCTCCGGCGCGGCTGATCGCCTCGGGCAGCGTCATGGGAATGTCGGTGAAGACCTGCAGGCCGGGCAGACGGACCTCCCCTTCGACGAAGGCGCGCTTGCTGCGGAAGGCCTGCACCCGCACGCTGACCTGCGGGGTCTTGTAGACGCGCGTCAGCTTCTGGGTGATCGTGTCTTCGAGCTGCTGCACCGTCATGCCGGACACCTTCAGGGTGCCGGCATACGGGAAGCTCAGCTGTCCGGAATTCGACACGATGAAGCCGGGCGCCGGCGACACGCTGGACGGATCGGCCACGGTGGTGGCCGGTATGGCGCTGGAGACCAGTTCGGGATGGTCGAACACCGTGATGCCGATCACGTCGCCCGGGCCGATCTTGTAAGGTTCCGGCTCGCCCAGCAGCGAACGCACTTCGGCGCGCAACTCTTTCGGGCGTGCGGCCTCCTGCTTGGCCAGCAGTTGCGGCGTGATCGGCACCAGCACGACGTTGGCCGCCTGACGGCCGTCCGCTGCCACTTCCGCCGCCGGCGTGTCCGGTGACTGGTATTGACGGGACCCTGCGGTGGGGCTGAAGCCAGGCCCCACCGTGCCGCACCCTTGCAGCAGGAGCGACCCGCACGTTGCAGCCATGCCCAGGTAGGTGAGATGTTTTTTCAAGTCGGAACTCCTTCAGGATGAGCCAGGAATGAATACTTTGGTGAACAGTTTTGACTGTAACTCAAAGTGCGACCAACTCACAAATTGTTTTTTGAGCCGGCCTCGCGAGAGATGTCTGAACGTCACTCTCTGAAGTTACACCAGTACCAATACGTAAAAACTAGTTGCAACGCTCGCCACGTTTGGGTGGCTTGCTATCCATTCAATAGCAAGGTGGCCTTCGCAGGCCGGATCAGGAACGTTCGGCCTGTGCGGCACGCTTCCAGGCGTCCATCGCCTGTTGTTGATCGCCCCGTGCTTCGGCGAGTTCCGCCAGGGCTTTCCAGACGCGGCGCTGCAGGCAAGGGTCGCGCAGCGTCGCGCCGGCCTGGGTCAGCAGCTGCTGTGCCTTGCCCCACAGCTGGCGCTTCAGGCAGGCCATTCCGGCCAGGTACTGGAGATTGGCATCGCGTGGATTGTTGCGTTGCGCCGTTTCGATGCGCGCCAGCCAGTCGGCGTCGACCGCGTCGAGCCCCGCCTCCAGCGCCAGCGCCAGCTTGGCGCGCAGCGTCTCGTCGAAAGCCTGCGGTTGCCCGACCAGGCGCTCCCACACCGGCAGCAACCATTCGCGCGCCAGCGCCGCGTCGCCATGCAGCGCAATGATGCGCTGGGCGCCATGGATCGCCACCTCGGGCATGGCGCGCTCGGCCGGCTCCAGCTGCGACCAGGCGTGCGAGAGCTGGACCGGGTCGTGCGCCCCCAACAGCAGCTCGGTGGCCAGCCCGCGCACGATGCTGTGCGCTGCCGCCTCCGGAAACGCCCGGTGCTTGGCCAGCAGGCGCGCCGTCTCCAACGCCTCCAGCGTGCGGCCGTCCTGCCGCGCCGCCTTCAGCCGCAGGCGCAACGCCAGCGTGCGGCGCTGCGCGCCCTGCGGCAGCTCCTCCAGGCGCGCCAGTGCGGCCGGCGCGTCGTGGTCTTCCAGGGCCCAGCGCGCGGCGCGCAGTTGCACGCCTTCGCGCGTTTCGGGGCTGGCCGGCAGGCGCGGCACACCCGCGTCGAGCGCGGCGCGCAGATGCTCGTCGCGCGCTGCGCGACTCTGCAGCGCCTGGGCGCTCTCGGCAGCCATCAGGTGCGCCAGCGAGCGCAGCTGCTGGGCCTGCGGCAGCCGCATGCCCAGGGCCGCCAGCGCGTCTTCCTGCGCCAGCGCCGCCTGCGCCGACTTGCGCGCGCGCGAGAAGCGGCCTGCCAGCAACTGCACCATCGCGTCGAGCAAGGCGCCGTGCAGCGCGCGCTCCTTTTGCTGCGTGCGCCATTGGCGCGCCTGCACCGGCAGCGAGAACAGCGCCGACAGCGCACGAAATGCGCCATGCAGCACGAAGAACACCGCGCCCAGCAGCAGCAGCACCAGGTTGAGCGACAGATCGACGCGCCACGGCGGCCAGAACACCGTGACCGTGCCCGGGTTGTTGCCTGCGAAGAGCGCGATCGCGGCGGCCACCGCGAACAGCGCCAGAAGCCACAGCGCCGCGCGCATCAGCGTCCCGCGGCGGCCGTGGCGAGCGCCGCCAGGGTGGCGTCGATCTGCGGCGACTCGACCGCCTTGAGCTGCGCCTGCAACTGCTGCAGCAGCGTGGCGGCGGCTTGGGTGCGGCGCGAGCTGGGGTCGAAATAGCGGTTCAGCGCCACCGTCACCGCCGCGACCTCGTTGCGCGCGGCGTCGACCTGGCGCGACAGCAGGGCCAGGCGCGCGTTGAGCAGCTTGAGCTTCAGGTTTTCCCGCAGGTAGAAGATCTGGTCGGGCGCCAGCAGCACCGCTTCGGGCTGCTCGATGCGGCCCACCCGCACCAGCGCGCGCGCTTCATGGCGCACGCGCCAGAGCACTTGCCGCCACCAGGGCGCATCGGCCGGCAGGCTTTTGCTCTGCGCCGCATCGCCGCTGCCGCGCGCCACCACCGCGTTGAGCACCGGCAGGTCGTCGATGCCGCGCAGGAGGTCGTCGATTTTTTGCAACGCACCGCCGCGGTCGCCGCTGGCGGTCGAGCGCAGCCGGTCGACATCGCGCGCGATGGCGCGCTGCAGCGGCGCGAGACGCGGCTGCGCCGCGCGGCCGAGGCGCTGGTCGGCCGACTTGAGCGCCGCCAGCAGGGGCTCGATGCTGCCCGTGGCCTGCGCCTGCTGCAGCGCCAGGCGCAGCGACGAGTCGATGTCGACCACCATCGTCTCGTCGCGCGAGCGCGACAGGCTGTGCATCAGCTCCTCGAGCTGCGAGCGCTGCAGCGCCACCTCGGCCACCCGGGTTTCGGCCAGCGACAGGCGCGCCGCGGTGTCGCGCACCGTTTCCTGGGCCTCGCGCGCCAGAGTGCGCGCCTCGGTGGCCTGGGCCAGCGCGTCGGCGCTCTGGCGCGCCAGCTGCTCCTGCATGCCCGAGACCTTCTGCCACAGCACGATCACCATCACCAGCGCCAGCAGCGCCGCCAAGGCCAGCAGGCCCAGCAGCAGCCGCGACAGCAGCGCTGCAGCCGCCGCCGCGCCCGGCGCCGGGCGCAGCGCCATCGACGTCCGGGCCGCCGGATCGGCGTGCAGTTCGTCGGGCAAGGAGGCGGCAGCGCTCATCGCAGGGATTCTATCGACGCGAGCAGCGCCTCCCGGGTTGGCGCCGAGGCGAGCACCGTGCCGAAACCGGCGTCCCGCGCGGCCTGCGCGATGCGCTCGTGGGTCGCGACGGCGCGCGCCGAGCGCCACGGCAGCGCCGGCTGCCAGCGCAGCAGATGGGCGATGGCCTCCGAGCTGCTGAAGAGCCAGATCGCGCCCTCGCGCGCCGCCGACTCGGCCAGGCGGGCGTCGGGCTCGCCGAAGGCCGGGGCCAGCCGCCGGTACGCCACCGCCTGCTCGCACACGGCGCCGGCGGCCTCGATCTGCGCGGCCAGCCAGCCGCGGCCGGTCGGGCGGTCGAGGGCGTCGCCGCCGCGCACGACCAGCACGCGGTCGCCGGGCTGCAGCTGCCCGCGCACCAGCGACCACAGCGCCTCGGAATCGAAGCGTCCGTCCGCCTCCGGCGGGGCCTCGATCGAGGAATCAGGCACGCCGGCGCGGCGCAGCGCCCGCACGGTGCCCGGCCCGGTCGCCCAGCAACGCGGGAGAAAGGATCCGTTTGCTATTGATTCGATAGCTGCCGAGCCATATGGGACGGGCGCAAGAGCCTCTTTTTGCTCGAAAAAATGGTTCACCGCCGCGGCGCTCACGAACATGAAGGCGCGAAAGGCGCCGGCGCGCGCCCAGTGCTCGCGCAGCGCCTGCCGGGCCGCGGCACCGGCCGGCTCGATCGCCAGCAGCGGCAGCGCCACGGCGTCCAGGCCGTGCGCGCGCAGCGCGTCGACCCAGCGGCCGGCCTCGCGCGTCGGCCGCGTCACGATCACGCGCGCCGCCGCCGCAGCGCCGCCCATGTCAGGCCGCTCCACCGTCCCGCAGCGAGCGCGCCACACGCTGCCCCAGTGCATCGGCCGCTCCGAGGTCGGCCACCTCCGCCTCGGCGCACGCCCGCACCAGCACCGGCGCGCCCTGCGGGTCGCCCCAGGCGGCCTCGATGCGCAGGCGGCCGCCGGCCTGCCAGCGCGCGTGCGCGGCCAGCGGCATGGAGCAGCTGCCGCCCATGGCGCGGCTGACGGCGCGCTCGGCGGTGGTGGCGAGCCAGCTGGCACGGTGCGCCAGCGGCGCCAGCGCGTCGCGCAGGTCGGCGCGGTCGGCACGGATCTCGATGCCGAGCGCGCCCTGCCCGGCCGCCGGCAGCATCTGGCCGGGCTCGAACACGGCGCGGATGCGCGCTTCGAGCCCCAGGCGCTTGAGCCCGGCGGCGGCCAGCACGATGGCGTCGTACTGCCCTTCGTCGAGCTTGCGCAGCCGGGTGTCGAGGTTGCCGCGCAGCGGCTCGATGCGCAGGTCGGGCCGCAGCGCGCGCAAGAGCACCACGCGGCGCAGGCTGGAGGTGCCGACCACCGCGCCCGGCGGCAGCGCGTCGAGCGAGGCATGGCGCGGCGACACCAGCGCGTCGCGCGGGTCCTCGCGCTCCAGCACCGCCGCCAGCGCGAAGCCGGCGGGCAGCTCCATCGGCACGTCCTTCAGCGAATGCACGGCGATGTCGGCACGGCCTTCTTCGAGCGCGGTTTCCAGCTCCTTCACGAACAGGCCCTTGCCGCCGACCTTGCTGAGCGAGCGGTCGAGGATCTGGTCGCCGCGGGTGGTCATGCCCAGCAGCGCGACGGCGTGGCCGCGCGCCTCGAGCAGCGTGCGCACATGCTCGGCCTGCCACAGGGCCAGGCGGCTTTCGCGCGTGGCGATCACGATGTTGCTCAAGGGCGTTTCCGGTGGGGGTGCACAGCCTTGGAATGCTAGCATCCCGCCGACCTGGCAGAGCCCGCTGCCGCCCGAGGAGATCCCCCGTGAAAAGCACCCGAAGCGCGGCCGCCGCGGCGCGCGGCAAAGGCGACAAGAGCGACGCCGACCAGCCGCTGATCGACGACATCCGCCTGCTCGGGCGCATCCTGGGCGACGTGATCCGCGAGCAGGAGGGCGAGGCCCGCTTCGCGCTGGTCGAGCAGATCCGCACCCTGTCGGTGGCGTTCCGGCGCGACGCCGACCGCGGCGCCGACCGCGCGCTCAAGCAGCTGCTCAAGCGGCTGAGCGCGGCCGAGACGGTCAGCGTGATCCGCGCCTTCACCTACTTCAGCCACCTGGCCAACCTGGCCGAGGACCGCCACCAGCTGCGCCGCCGCACCGAGGCCGAGCGCGCCGGCGAGCCGCAGGAGGGCAGCCTGCAGACGGCGCTCTCGCGCATCGGCGAGGCGGGCGTGGGCGCCGCGCAGGTGGTCGACATGCTGGCCACGGCGTGCGTGTCGCCGGTGCTGACGGCGCACCCGACCGAGGTGCAGCGCAAGAGCATCCTCGACGCCGAGCGCGACATCGCCCAGCTGCTCACCGCGCGCGACGACATCCGGCTGCGCCAGCAGGCCTTCCGCGGCGAGCGCGACGCCCTGACGCCGTTGGAGTTCGCCGACAACGAATCGCGCCTGCGCACCCGCGTCACGCAGCTGTGGCAGACGCGGCTCCTGCGCTTTTCCACGCTGACGGTGGCCGACGAAATCGAGAACGCGCTGAGCTACTACGACGCGACCTTCCTGCGCGAGATCCCGCGCGTCTACGCCGACCTCGAGCGCGAGCTCGGCCAGGGCGGCATCGCGCCCTTCCTGCGCATGGGCCAGTGGATCGGCGGCGACCGCGACGGCAACCCCAACGTGAGCGCGCAGACGCTCGAATACGCCCTCGCCCGCCAGGCCGAGGTGGCGCTGCGCCACTACCTGACCGAGGTGCACCTGCTGGGCGCCGAACTGTCGGTGTCGTCCGTGCTGGTCGACGTGACGCCCGAGATGCAGGCACTGACCGAGCGCTCGCCCGACATGAGCCAGCACCGGCAGGACGAGCCCTACCGCCGCGCGCTGACCGGCATCTACGCGCGCCTCGCCGCCACCCTGCACGCGCTGACCGGCGGCGAGGCGACGCGCCACGCGGTCGCGCCACAGGACCCGTACCGCGATGCCGCCGAGTTCTTGGACGACCTGCGCACCATCGAGCAGTCGCTGGACGACGACCATGGCGCCGCGCTGGTGGCGCCGCGGCTGGCGCCGCTGGCGCGCGCGGTCGAGGTGTTCGGCTTCCACCTGGCCACGGTCGACCTGCGGCAAAGCTCCGACAAGCACGAGGCGGTGGTGGCCGAGCTGCTGGCGCACGCCCGCCTGGAGCGCGACTACGCCGCGCTCGACGAGGACGCCCGGCAGGCCGTGCTGCTCAGGGTGCTGGCCGATGCCCGGGCGCTGCGCGTGGCCGACGCCGCCTATTCGGACCTGGCCCGCAGCGAGCTGGCGATCTTCGCGGCGGCCCGCACGGCGCGCGAGCGCTTCGGCGCGGCGGCGATCCGCCAGTACATCATCAGCCACACCGAAACGGTGAGCGACCTGCTGGAGGCGCTGCTGCTGCAGAAGGAGGTGGGCCTCCTGCGCGGCACGCTGGGCGGCGCCGACGGCGACGAGGGCGACGCGCGCTGCGACCTCATCACGGTGCCGCTGTTCGAGACCATCGACGACCTGCGCCGCGCCGCGCCCATCATGCGCGCCTTCTATGCGCTGCCCGGCATCGCTGCGATGGTGCGGCGCTCGGGCGCGCTGCAGGAGGTCATGCTCGGCTACAGCGACAGCAACAAGGACGGCGGCATCTTCACCAGCAACTGGGAGCTGTACTGCGCCGGGCTGGCGCTGGCGGCGCTGTTCGACGAGCTGGGGCAGGGCGCGCCCACCGGCCAGGCGGTGCGGCTGCGCATGTTCCACGGCCGCGGCGGCACGGTCGGGCGCGGCGGCGGCCCGAGCTACCAGGCGATCCTGGCGCAGCCGCCCGGCACGGTGCGCGGCCAGATCCGCCTGACCGAGCAGGGCGAGGTCATCGCGTCGAAATACGCCAACCGCAACATCGGCCGGCGCAACCTCGAAACGCTGGTCGCCGCCACGCTCCAGGCCACGCTGCTGCCGGCGGCCGACCCGGCGCCGGCGGCGTTCCTGGCGGCGGCGGCGGAACTCTCCGCGGCCAGCATGGCGGCGTACCGGCAGCTGGTCTACGAGACGCCGGGCTTCGCCGACTATTTCTTCAGCGCCACGCCGATCCGCGAGATCGCCGAGCTCAACATCGGCTCGCGCCCGGCCTCGCGCAACCCGAGCCGCCGCATCGAGGACCTGCGCGCGGTGCCGTGGAGCTTCAGCTGGGGCCAGTGCCGGCTCACGCTGCCGGGCTGGTACGGCTTCGGCTCGGCGGTCGAGCAGTTCCTCGAAGCCGGACAGGCGGCGGGCGAGCGCCAGCGCCGCGAGCGGCTGCTGCGGCGCATGGACGCGCGCTGGCCGTTCTTCCGCACGCTGCTGTCGAACATGGACATGGTGCTGGCCAAGAGCGACCTGGCGCTGGCCTCGCGCTACGCCGAGCTGGTGGCCGACCGGCGGCTGCGCAAGAAGGTGTTCTCGATGATCGAGGCCGAGTGGCACCGCACCTCGGCGGCGCTCGCGCTGATCACCGGCAGCGAGCAGCGCCTGGCCGACAACGCCGAAATGCGGCGCTCGGTGGAGCACCGCTTCCCCTACATCGACCCGCTGCACCACCTGCAGGTGGAGCTGATGCGCCGCTACCGCGCCGGCGAGCACAACGAGCGCCTGCAGCGCGGCATCCACATCTCGATCAACGGCATCGCGGCCGGGCTGCGCAACACCGGCTGAAGCGCCGGCGCGCGGCCGGCGCCTCAGTCCCCCAGCAGCTCGCCGATCGGGCGCAGGTCCTCGACGCGGTCGCACACGGCCTTGACCACCATCATGATCGGGATGCCCAGCAGCAGCCCCCACACGCCCCACAGCCAGCCCCAGGCCAGCACGCCGACGAACACCACCAGCGGGCTCATGCGGCCGGCGCGGCTGGTCAGCCAGGGCACCAGCAGGTTGCCGACCAGCGTGTGGATCAGAAGCGACGCGCCGGCCACCAGCAGTGCCTTGTCGATCTCGCCGAACTGCAGGAACGCGACCAGCCCCGAGGCGCCCATGAGGATGATCGAGCCGAGGTACGGCACCATGTTGAGCACCCCCGCCGCGATGCCCCAGACCGCCGCGTTGTCCAGCCCGATGGCCCACAGCGCCAGCCAGGTCAGGATGCCCACCAGCACGCTGGTGGACAGCTGCACCATCAGGTAGCGCTGGATCTGCGAGGTGATCTCGTCGAGCACCTGCACCGTGATCTTCTTCTTGCTCAGGCTGGGGCCGGTGATCTTGACAATCTTGCGCCGGAAGGTGTCGCCCGAGCCCAGTGCGAAGAAGGTCAGGAACAGCACCACCGTGAGCTGGCCGGCGGCGCTGAGCAGCCCGACCGTGCCGCTCCAGAGATAGTCGCGCACGTTGAAGGGCGGGCGCTCGATCAGCACGCGCGTGACGCCGGGGCGGCTGGGCAGGCGCGGCGCGGCCACGGCGGCCTTTTCGAGCTGCGCGGCGGCGGCCTGCACGCTGTCGATGGTGGTCGGACCCGACACCTTGTGCCTGAGCGAGGACTGGAGCTTCTGCGCCGCCAGCGGCAGCGAATTGGCCATCGACACGGCGCTGTCGCCGAACGAATAGACGGCCGCGCCGATGGCGCCGCTCAGACCCACCATCACGACGGCGGCGGCGATCCAGCGCGGCACCCGCAGCCGCACCAGGCCGCTCACCAGGGGCGACAGCGCATAGGTCAGCAGCAGGCTGACCATCAGCGGGATGAACACCGCCTGCGCCCAGCGCAGCGTGAACAGCACGCCCAGCGTGGCGAGCACCGCCAGCGCGACGCTGCGCACGTTGACCGGCATGTGCAGCATGAGCGGCTCGCGCTTCGGACGGGGCGCGGCCGCACCGGCAGCGCCCGCCGCCGCGCCGTCGGACGGCCCCGGCCCGGCCGCCGTGGCGGCCGGCGCCGAAGCCGGTCTTGACGATGGAGCCGGGGCCGGCAAGGGTGCGGTGACCCCGTCGGGCTCCGCCGTTGCAGCCGCTGCGGAGAGGGTCGCGTCGTTCATCCGGGATCTTTCATGGCGTCGGGGGTTCGGCCGATGCGCGCAACGCCTCGCGCACCGCGGCGATCTGGCGGCGCGAGACGGCCAGCGGCTCGTCGATGCCGGCCAGCCGCACGGCCCAGCCCTCGCCGTCCTCGCCGTCGCCGTGTTTCTCGATCGCGCGGATGGCGGCGCGCGCCACCAGGGCGTTGCGGTGCACCCGCACGAACAGCGCCGCATGGCGCTCCTCGAAATCGCTCAGGGCACCGGCGTAGATGTGGCTGTGCGTGGCGGTGCGCACCGTCAGGTACTTGAGCTCCGACTTGAGGTAGAGCACCTGGTCGAGCGGCACCCGCTCGGTGCGCCCGCGCTCCTGGATCAGCAGGGCCTCGGATGGCGCGGGCGCGGGCGCGGGCAAGGCGGCCGGCCCGCGCCGCTCGCGCAGCCAGCGCCCGGCCTTGTGCAGCGCCTGCTGCAGCCGTTCGGCGCGCACCGGCTTGGTCAGGTAGTCCACCGCCTCCAGCTCGAAGGCCGTGACCGCGTGGCTGGCGTGCGCGGTGACGAACACCACCGCCGGCGCGTCGGCACGGCGCCGCAGCGCGCGCGCGACGGCCAAGCCGTCCTCGCCCCGCATCGCGGCCGGCATGTGGATGTCGAGCAGCACCACGTCGAAGCGCCGGCCGTCTGCCAGCAGCGCGAGCGCCTCGCCCGCATGGCCCGCCTCGGCGGCCACCGCCGCCGCGGGCGCCTGGCAGTCCGCGAGCAGCCGGCGCAGGCGCGAGCGCGCGAGCGCCTCGTCGTCCACGACCAGCACCCGCAGGGCCTCGTCAGCCACGGCCCTGCCCCGCCGGAATGTCGATGCGCACGCGGTAGTGCCCGTCCACGATGCCGGCGCGGAACTGGCCCTCGATGTCGTGCAGGAGGCGCAGGCGGTCGCGCACGTTGGCCAGCGCGATGCCGTGGCCCTGTGCCAGCGGCGCCTCGGCCCAGCGCAGCGGCGGCAGGCTGTTGACCACCTCGATCAGCACGGTGTCGCCGCGCCGCTCGGTGCGGATGCGCAGGCTGGCGCCTTCGGGGCTCGGCTCGACGCCGTGCTTGACGGCGTTCTCGACCAACGGCTGCAGCAGGAGCGGCGGCAGCCGCGCGTCGCCGGCCGCCGGATCGATCGACCACTGGACACGCAGTCGCTCGCCGAAGCGCACCCGCTCGATCGCCAGGTAGCGCTCGGCCAGCGCGATCTCGTCGGCCAGCGTGACCGAGGCGCCCGCGTCGGCCAGCGCGCAGCGGAACAGCTCACTCAGGTCTTCCAGCAGGGCCTCGGCCCGCGCCGGCTCCTCGCGCACCAGCGCGATGGCGCTGTTGAGCGTGTTGAACAGGAAATGCGGCCGGATGCGCGCCTGCAACTCCCCGAGGCGCGCCGCCAGGGCGGCCGGCGCCTGGGCGCGCGCGCGCAGCGCCAGCTCGGCCATGACCAGCGCCGAGAACAGCGCCCCGGCCAGCGCGCCGGCCAGCCACGGCGTGGCCTCCAGCAGGCCGGTCAGGCGCAGGAGCGCGCAGCCGTAGAGCGCCGACAGCGCGCCGAGCACGACGCCCGCCGCGTACTGCCGCCGCGACGGCCAGGCCGCCAGCGGCCGCTTCAGGGCGCACGCGGCCACCAGCCACAGCAGCGCGCCGGGCAGGGCGCCGACCGTCGCGGTGGCGGCGAGCGCGGCCCACTCGGCGCCCGTGTGCGCGGCGAACAGCGCCGCCACCGCCACGCCGACCTCGACCAGCAGCACGGTGCGCAGCACGGCGCCGGCTTGGCAGGTGTCGAGCAGCGCCGCCGCGGCGCGCCGGGGCGCCGGCCGTGGGGCGGCCGATAAAATGGGACGGCTGCGCGTGCTGATCATGGGGGGCGAGTAACCCATTATTACTTTTCCTTTTGCTTCGTGTTCAACGCGCAGCGCCGCGGCGGCGCCCCGCCGTGGGGTTGCCGCACCGCACCGCATCGACCACGCAACCGGACCTTCCCCTCCCATGACCCACAACCAACTCGACAAGAAATCCGAAGCCTGGTCGGCGCTGTTCTCCGAGCCGATGAGCGACCTGGTCAAGCGCTACACCGCCAGTGTGGATTTCGACCAGCGCCTGTGGCAGGCCGACATCGAGGGCTCGCTCGCGCACGCCGACATGCTCGCCGCGCAGGGCATCCTGGCCGCCGCCGACCACGCCGCGATCGTGCAGGGCATGGCGCAGATCCGCGCCGAGATCGAGTCCGGCGCCTTCGACTGGAAGCTCGACCTGGAGGACGTTCACCTCAACATCGAGGCGCGCCTGACGCAGCTCGCGGGCGACGCCGGCAAGCGCCTGCACACCGGGCGCAGCCGCAACGACCAGGTGGCGACCGACGTGCGCCTCTGGCTGCGCGGCGAGATCGACCTGATCGGCGGCTTGCTGGCCGACCTGCAGCGCGCGCTGCTCGACTTGGCCGAGCGCAACGTCGAGGTCATCCTGCCCGGCTTCACGCACCTGCAGGTGGCGCAGCCGGTGAGCTTCGGCCACCACATGCTGGCCTACGTCGAGATGTTCGCGCGCGACGCCGAGCGCATGGGCGACGTGCGGCGCCGCGTGAACCGCCTGCCGCTGGGCGCCGCCGCGCTGGCCGGCACCAGCTACCCGCTCGACCGCGAGCGGGTCGCCAGGACGCTCGGCATGGTGGACGACGCCGGCCATGCCGCGGTCTGCCAGAACAGCCTGGACGCCGTGAGCGACCGCGACTTCGCCATCGAGTTCACCGCGGCCGCCACGCTGGCCATGGTGCACATCAGCCGCCTGAGCGAGGAGCTGATCCTGTGGATGAGCCAGAGCTTCGGCTTCATCGACATCGCCGACCGCTTCTGCACCGGCTCATCGATCATGCCGCAGAAGAAGAACCCCGACGTGCCCGAACTCGCGCGCGGCAAGACCGGCCGCGTGGTCGGCCACCTGATGGGCCTCGTCACCCTGATGAAGGGCCAGCCGCTGGCCTACAACAAGGACAACCAGGAAGACAAGGAGCCGCTGTTCGACACTGTCGACACGCTCAAGGACACGCTGCGCATCTTCGCCGAGATGGTCGGCGGCATCAGCGTCAAGCCCGAGGCCATGGAGCGCGCCGCGCTGCGCGGCTACGCCACGGCGACCGACCTGGCCGACTACCTGGTCAAGAAGGGCCTGCCGTTCCGCGACGCGCACGAGACGGTGGCGCACGCGGTCAAGGCGGCGATCGCGCGACAGGCCGACCTGGCCGAGCTGCCGCTGGACGTGCTGCGGAAGTTCCACCCGGCCATCGACAACGACGTGTACGGGGTACTGAGCCTGCGCGGCTCGCTCGACGCGCGCGACGTGCTCGGTGGCACCGCGCCGGGGCAGGTGCGCGCGCAGATCGCGCGGCACCGCGCCCGGCTGGGCTGACGCGCCGGATTCAGGGCCGAATCGGCCTTTCACGCACGTCCGGCGTAGCTCTGCAGCTATCGAAATGATAGCTTCGCACCGCGCGAATCGATCACATCGCCTTGTAGAAGATGGAGTCGGCCCGGTACTTGACGACCTGCTTTTGCCCCACGCCGGCAGCATCGCACGCCATCGTCGGCGCCACGCCGCCCTGCGTCGCCACGCGCCGGACGTAGCTCACGCCCTGCATGGCACCCGCGCCCATGGCCTGCCGGGGCGCGCTCCCACGGTATGCAGCCATCCCGCCTTCGGATTCAGCCGACATGCATCGAATCCGCCGTCGCTTCTCAGCCGTACCCGTTGCATGCCGCCCCATGCTCCACAATCCGCCGATGACCTCATCGAGCCCCGATGCCGAGCTGGCGGCGTTGATCGACCGCGTGGGCCTGCACGACGAGGCGGCGCTGAGGCTCTTGTACGACCGCACCTCCTCCCGGCTGTTCGGCCTGGCCCTGCGCGTGGTGCGCCAGCGCGAGTGGGCCGAGGACGTGCTGCAGGAGACCTTCTTGACGGTCTGGCGCGTGGCGGGCGACTACCGCTCGGCGCTCAGCCCGCCGATGGCCTGGCTCGGGCTGATCGTGCGCAGCCGCGCGCTCGACCTGCTGCGCCGGCGCAGCGCCGACCGGGCCCAGCTCACGCAGGAGTTCGACGATGCGATGGACGAGACCCTCGCCTCGGAGGCCGCCAACCCGATGGACACCGCCGACGCCAGCGAGCAGGCCTGCGCGCTGCACCGTTGCCTGGGCCAGCTCGAGCACCGCCAGCGCGAGGTGCTGAGCCTGGCGTACCTGCGCGAGCTCAGCCACAGCGAACTGGCCGAGCAGCTGCGCCTGCCGATGGGCACGGTCAAGACCTGGATCCGGCGCGGCCTGGAAAAGCTGCGCCTGTGCATGGGGCAGCTCACCTGAGGGACGCGCCATGAACCTTGCCGCCCACCCCCAACTGCTGGAACTGCTGGCCGCCAGCCATGCGCTGGGCACCCTGCGTGGCGGCGCGCGGCGCCGCTTCGAGACCCTGGCGCTCGCCGATCCGGCCGTGCGCGCCGCGACGCTCGCCTGGCGCAGCCGCCTGGCGGGCATGACCGAGCTGCAGACGCCGGTCGCGCCCGACCCGGCGGTGTGGCTGCGCATCCGCAACCTGATCGACGCCGAGCGGTCGCAGGAGGCCCTGCGCGCGCAGCGGGCGGCACCGTCGCGCGCCGCGGCGTCTCCGGCCGTCACCACCGGCGGGTGGCTGCGCAGCCTGTGGCTGTGGCGCGGCGCGGCGCTGGCCGGCGCGCTCGCCACCGTGCTGGCGGTGGTCGTCGGCGCCGACCTGAAGCGCCAGCTCGACAACGCGCCCGCGGTGCAGTACGTGGCGGTGCTGTCGGACGACAAGTCGGCGCCCGCCATGCTGGTCACCTTCGACCCGAAGCACCGCCAGCTGGTGCTGCAGCGCGTGGGCGGCGTCAGCGAGAGTCCGGACAAGTCGCTGCAGCTGTGGGCTCTGCCACCCGGCGCCGCGCCGCGCTCGCTCGGCGTGCTCGACCGCGAGCCGGCGCTCAAGCTGCCGGCCTCGCCGGCGGAGGTGCGCGCGGTGCCGGCGCTCGCCGTCAGCCTGGAGCCCAAGGGCGGCGTGCCGAGCGCCACCGGGCCGACCGGCCCGGTGCTGTTCAAGGGCGCGCTGATCGAGAAGACGCTGTAGCGGGCGGGCGGCGGACCCCGCCACGCCGCAGCGGGAGGCGCCACCGTCGCGCCAGCCGGCCGGCGCGCCCGCCACGGACCCACCCATCGCGCATCGCGCGCACGCGGCGCGACCGCTGGCAGGCCCGGCGCCCGGTGCAGCCGCCGCCTCGATCCCGCGCCGCTTCAGCCCCGCCTAAGCCGCGCGTGGACAATGGCGCTAGGCCTTTCTTCCCTCTTCCCCGCAGCCTGCCCGCCATGCGCCTGCTCCTTGTCGAAGACGACCCCATGATCGGCGACGCCCTGCTGGCACTGCTGCGCGCCGAGCACTACGCGGTGGACTGGGTCCGCGACGGCGAGATGGCCGACACCGCCCTGCGCACCGGCCGCTACGACCTGGTGCTGCTCGACCTGGGCCTGCCGCGGCGCGACGGCCTCGACGTGCTGCGCGGCCTGCGCGCGCGGCGCGACGGCGTGCCGGTGCTCGTCGCCACGGCGCGCGACGCCGTCGCCGACCGCATCGCCGGGCTCGACGCCGGCGCCGACGACTACGTGGTCAAGCCCTACGACACGGCCGAGCTGCTGGCGCGGGTGCGCGCGCTGATCCGCCGCCGCGCCGGCGGCGGGCAGCCGGTGTACGCGCAGCACGGCGTCACGCTCGACCCGGCCACGCGCGAGGCCACCCTGAACGGCGAGCCGGTGGCGCTGTCGGCGCGCGAGTGGGCGGTGCTGGAGGCGTTGATCGCGCGCCCCGGCGCGGTGCTCTCGCGCGCCCAGCTCGAAGACAAGCTCTACGGCTGGAAGGACGACATCAGCAGCAACGCGGTCGAGGTCTACATCCACGGCCTGCGCAGGAAGCTGGGGGCCGGGCTGATCCAGACGGTGCGCGGGCTGGGCTACCTGGTGCCGCGGGAATGAGCACGCCGGGCCACTCCCTGCGGCGGCGCCTGCTCGGCTTCGTGCTCGCCTCCATCCTCCTGGCCGCGCTGGGCCTGGGTGTGACGACCTACCGCGGGGCCTTGCGCGAGGCCGACGCCCTGTTCGACCTGCACCTGCAGCAGATGGCGCACTCGCTGCGCGGCGGCGTGCCGCTGGGCACCTCGGCCGACGGCGAGTACGGTGAGGAAGGCTTCGACGTGTTCGTGCAGATCTGGGGCCCCGACGGCACGCAGGTGTTTCGCTCGGCGCGCTCGGCGCTGCCGCCGCGCGCGGTGCTCGGGTTTTCCGACGCGGTGGTGGCGGGCAGCCGCTACCGGGTCTACTCCCTGCAGACGCCGCTGCAGACGGTGCAGATCGCGCAGGACATGGATGCCCGCGAGGCGCGTGCCCGGGCCCTCGCGCTGCGCGCGACGCTGCCGATGGCGCTGATGGCGCCGCTGCTGATGCTGGCGGTCGGCTGGATCATCACGCGCTCGCTGGCGCCGGTGGAGCGCATGCGCGAACAGGTGGCCGGCCGCGCCGACGACGACCTCTCGCCGCTGCCCGAAGTCGGCCTGCCCGACGAGGTGCGTCCGCTGGTGCGCGAGCTCAACCTGCTGTTCGAGCGGGTCGGCGCGTCGTTCGCGGCGCAGAAGAACTTCGTCGCCGACGCCGCGCACGAGCTGCGTTCGCCGCTCACCGCACTCAAGCTGCAGGCCGAGGCGCTGCGCCGCGCCGGCGACGAGGCCGAGCGCCAGGCCGCCGTCGCGCGCCTCTCGCAGGGCATCGAGCGCGCGATCCGGCTGGTCGGCCAGATGCTGGTGCTGGCGCGGCAGGAGGCCGGCGCGGACGGCCCGGCCGCGGGGCTGACGGCGGACACCGTCGATCTCGAGGCGCTGGTGCGCGACGCCCTGGTCGCCGCCCTGCCGCAGGCCGCCGCGCGCCGCATCGACCTGGGGCTGGCGCACGCCGAGCCCGGCACAGTGCGCGGCGACGCCGCCGCGCTGCACGTGCTGCTGGGCAACCTGCTCGACAACGCCGTCAAGTACACGCCCGAGGGCGGCCGCATCGACGTCAGCCTGCAGCCGGTCGAGGGCGCGCCCGCCATCGTCGTCGAGGACAGCGGCCCCGGCATCGCCGAGGCCGAGCGCGAGCGCGTGTTCGACCGCTTCTACCGCGCGGCGCACACCGCCGGCACCCTGCCCACGGGCAGCGGCCTGGGACTGGCGATCGTGCGCACCATTGCCGTGCGGCACGGCGCCACGGTGCGGCTGGGCGCTTCGCGGCGGCTCGGCGGCCTGCGGGTGGAGGTACGCTTCGCGGCACCTCTCGGGGTGTCCGCCCCGACAACCTGCAAACCCGTCGTGCCATGCAAGCAGCCCATTGTGCCCATCTCCGGTCCGCATTGAAGCGCCTGGCCTGCGTCTTGGCGCTTGGAATCGCCCCGGCCGCTCCAAGCCTGGCTACGCGGAACCCTCAGTCCTTCCCGGCCGCGCTCGAAGAAGAAACCCGCCGCCGGGATCAACCTACGGCGCTACCCAGCCCGTAGGCCTCATGGCGCGCTGCCACGGCATCCACGTCGTGGCTTAGCACCACCAGGTCGTGCATGGCGCCGTTGCGGTCGGCCACGTGGTGATGCAGCAGCGCCTCGGGCCGGAAGCCGAGGTCCTCGAAGATGGCGATCGCGCCGCGCTGGCCGATGGTCATCTGCGCCACCAGCTTCTTCAGGCCCAGTTCGAGGGCCTGCGCAAAGCATTCCTGGATCAGGGCGCGTCCGAGCCCCTTGCCGCGGCCGGCCGGCGACACCAGCACGCGCAGCTCGCCCACGTGGCGCGACCAGCTGAGCTTGTCGATGGCGATGGCCGTACAGCCGACCATGGTGCCGCCGTCGCGCGCGACGAGGCTGGCCATGCGGCCCTTGTCCAGCGCGCGCATCCAGGCATCGATCACCTTGGGATGGCTGATGTCGCGCGGCACGAAGAGCAGGTCCTCGGCCGGCAGGTCCGCCACGAAGGCAACCAGCGCCTCACGGTCCTGGCTCGTCATGCGATCGATCTCGATCGCGGTCCCGCCGCAGTCGATGCGGTGGGGATAGATACGAATGTTTTCGCTCATAGAGAACGCCCCTCCAGCCAGGCGTCGAGCTTGGGCCACATGCGCTTGATGGCGTTCGGGCCTGCGGCGATGCTCACATGGCCGCCCGGCAGGACGACCTCTTCCTTGTCGGCCGAGCCGACGCGCTTCACCAGCGGCGCAGCGCAGTCCGGCGGCACGATGTGGTCGTACTGCGCCACCACATGCAGCAGCGGCACGGTGATGTTGCCCAGATCGACCAGGCGCCCGCCGACGCGCAGCGTGCCTTCGTACAGGGCGTTCTTGCGCAGCAGCTCATGGGTGGTCTGCCTGAAATAGCCACCGGGCAGCGGCAGCGTCTCGTTGCCCCAGCGCTCCATCATGCGGAAGCCCCTGACGAACTGGTCGTTCCAGAGGTTGTCCCACAGTTTGATCTGGCCGGCGACGCGGCTGGCCGGCCGCAGGGCCTCGAAGCCGCTGGCGACGACGTCGGCCGGCACGATGCCGTTCTTCTCGACGAAGGCATCGACGTCGAACGCCTCCTCGCCGGCCATGGCCCGGAACAGTTCCATCTTCGAGAAGTCGATGGGCGTGGTGAAGCAGGCCAGGTTCTTCACCGGGCCGTCGGCGTGTAGCGACTGGTAGATCACCGACAGCATCCCACCAGCGCAGTAGCCCACCAGGTTGATGTCTTTTTCGCCCGAGTCCTCCTGCACCCGGCGGATGCAGTCGGGGATGAAGTCCAGCACGTAGTTGTCGATCTTCAGGTCGCGTTCGCTCTGCGCCGGCGCGTTCCAGTCGGCCATGTAGATGTCGTAGCCGCGCTTGAGCAGGAACTCGATCAGACTCTGGCCGGGCGCCAGGTCGAGGATGTAGCCCTTGTTGGTGGGCGCCATGATGATCAGCAGCGGAATGCGATAGATTTCGTCCGTCATCGCGTGGTAGTGCACCAGCTCCAGCGTACCGCGGCGGTGCAGCACGGTCTTGGGCGTGCGCCCGACGCTGGGCGGCGGCGCACCCAGCAGCTCGATGCCCTTGAGGCTGCGCTGGATGGCGCGCTCGACCTCCAGACGCAGGCGCTCGGTCAGCGCAGGGTCGGCGTTGCGGTCTTTGACTTGTGCGGCCATGGCGTGCTCAGGACTTGCCGCCGCGGCGCGGGGCGGCCCGGCTGTGCCTGCGTGCTGGCGGCGGTGGTGGTGGGGCGGCCGCTTCCGGGGCCGGTGCCGCGCCCTGCGGCCGCCGGGTGCGTGCCGGCCTCGGCACCGGCAGGGCCTCGGCGGGCAGCAGCCGGTCGACCTTGTGCTCGATGCGCTGCAGCGTTTCCGCCATCTCCGACAGTTCCTTGCGGCTGGGCAGGTTGGCGCGGCGCAGATAGGCTTCGATGGCCTTCTCCAGCACCTGCTGCATGCCCAGAGAGACCGTCGAGAACTGTTGCAGCGAACGTGCTACCTCCTGCGACTTCATGCTGCCGGTCGCCAGGGCGTTGACGTCGTTTTCCAACTTGCTCACGGCTTCGCGCCAGAGCTGCAGCGGATCCAGAAACAATGAGGATGCCATCTCCAATCCCTCCCGTCGCGCGGGCATCGGACCCAAGGGCGATCCAGCCCCGCGCATGGTTTCCATAGGCTGCCAGGCGGTCAGCCGCGTGGCGACCCCCGCAATGTACTCCGACCAGCCGCTCGGTCTGCGCTTCGGCAACAAGACCGGCGTCGATGAGGCCGACTTTGTTGACCAGGATGCCTCTTGCGCCATGGCGATCTCCCAAGGCGCTCAGTCGGTCCAGACCGCGTGCTCGGCGATCGCGTCGATGATGGGCGTCCAGGCGGACTTCGGCAATGCGTGGCCCATGCGCGGAATCGTCACCATCCGCGCGCCGGCCACGTGGCGCGCGACGTCCCTGCCGCATTCGATCGGCACCAGCGGGTCCGCATCGCCGTGGATGACGAGGGTCGGCGTGCGCAGCGAGGCCAGGCGCTGCCTGCGGCTGCCCGAGGCGAGGATGGCCGCGAGCTGGCGCGCGTAGCCCGGCGGGTTGAGCCCGCGCTCGAAGGCGCGCTCCGCGCGCGGCGCGTCCAGCGCTTCCTCATGGGGGTCGCTGCCTGCGCGCAGCACCTTCATCACCTGCCGATGGCGCGCGACGTAGCCGGCGCGGTCGGTGGGCGCGGGCGTCAGCAGCACCTGCAGCGCCTCGGGCCGGGGCGGCGGCAGGTCGGGGGCGCCGCTGGTGGCCATGATCGACACCAGCGTGCGCACCCGCTTCGGGTGGCGCAGCGCGACTTCCTGCGCGATCGCGCCGCCCATCGAGGCGCCGACGACGTGCGCGCTCTCGATGCCGAGCGCGTCGAGCAGGCCCACCGTGTCCTGCGCCATGTCGGCCAGCGTGTAGGGGACGCTGGCGGCGTGGATCGGCAGGCCGGCCAGGGCCTGGGCCAGCAGCTTCCCGATGTCGGGCAGGCCGGCCGCGGCCAGGTGGGTCGATTGCCCGATGTCGCGGTTGTCGAAGCGGATGACGCGGTAGCCGCGCGCGGCCAGCCGTTCGCAGAAGACCTCGTCCCAGGCGTCATCTGCGTGCCCAGCCCCATGACCAGCACCAGCGGCTGCGCCGACGGGTCGCCGAAGCTGTCGTAGGCCAGCTTCATGCCGTTGGATGAGGCAAAGAGGGTGGGAGGTGAATCGGGGTGCATGGTGCGAGGAAGTGGAGTGGAAAAAGGAATCCGGCGCCGACCGTCTCGGCATGCCTGGGCGCGGGCGGCGCCGGCGGCTTCTGGCGGCCGGCCGCCGCATGAGGATCAACCCAGGCTGGTGGCGTCGCCGTCGACCGGCAGGGCCTGACCGGAGATGTTGCGCCCGCCCTCCCCGGCGAGGAAGGTCACCAGCGCGGCCACGTCGTCGGCCGTGACGCCGCGGCGCAGCGAGATGCGCTGCAGCGCGCGCGCCTGGAGGTCCTCGAAGGCGATGCCGGCGGCGTCGGCCTTCTCACGCATCACGCGCTCGACGCGCGGGCCCAGCACCATGCCCGGCTGGATGGCGTTGACGCGGATGCCGTGCGGGCCCAGCTCCATCGACATGGTCTTGGTGAATCCGACGATGCCCCACTTGGCCGCCGCGTAGGCCGCGCGCCTCGGGTAGCCCAGCCGGCCGCCGATCGACGACATATTGACGATGCAGCCGTCGCCCGAGGCGCGCAGCATCGGGATGGCCCGCCGCGTGCAGAGGAAGTGGCCATCGAGGTTGACCGCCAGGGTGCGCCGCCAGTCGGCGAGCGACAGGTCTTCCAGCGGCGTGGTCGGCCCGGAGATGCCGGCGTTGTTGACGAGGATGTCCAGGCCGTCCAGCTGCTGCCGGACCTGCTCGAACAGCACATCGACCTGGCCCTCTTCGGCCACGTCGGCGCGCACGGCCAGGCCCTCGCCGTAGGTCGATGCGAAGCCATCGAGCGCGGCCTCGTCCACGTCGCAGACCATGCAGCGCGCGCCGGCATTCATGAGATGCTGCGCGATCGCCAGCCCGATGCCCGAGGCGCCCGCCGTCACCAGCGCGCGCCTTCCCTCCAGGGGTTTACTCATACTCTCGTCTCCGTGTCGTTGGACCCAGTTGTCCCCGCGCCTTCTGGCCTGCGCGGTCGCGGCGGCGCCGGGTGCGTTGTCGCGCGGGCATCTTTTCGCACCTGCCGCGCCGCCGAAAGGTTCGTTCAGACCACTCGGCGGTGACTTTGGGACAGAGCCCTGCCCATGTGGGGAATCTCCGCATCTACGTGGCGCTGCGGTTCGCTATCCTCGCGGCGTCTCGCACGGCGGCCCGCGGGGCTGCCGACATCGCGGCGCCAGCGTCTGGAGGAATGAAGAATCGTGCACCGCTTGCCACCAGACTTCGAGCCGCGCGTCTATACGCCCCAGAGGGTCGCCGCCATCGTCGCGACCCTGGCCGAGGACGGCGTTCCACCGGCGCAGGTGCTCCATGGCAGCGAAATCGGCGTAGCCGACCTGCAGACATCGACGACGCGCATTTCGTACGCACAGGCGATCACCGTGTTCCGCAACGCGCTGCGGCTCACGCGCGATCCGGCCGTGGCGCTGCGCGCCGGCGCGCGCATGCACATCACGGCCTATGGCATCTGGGGCTATGCGCTGCTGAGCAGCCGCACCTGCGCCGACATGCTCGATTTCTCCACCAAGTACCGCCGCGTCATCGGCCCGATGGCCGACATGCGCTATGACGAAGCGATGGACCCGTCGACCTGCAGTTTCGACGTGCTGCTCACGCCCGACCCGCGCGACGAGCTCTACCGCTTCGCGATCGAGTTCACCTATGCCGCGCACCTCACGCTCAGCCGCGATCTCTACGGCGACGACTTCAACTTCTCGGCCGTGCGGGTCGTGCACGCCGAACCCGCCCATGCCGAGGCGTACCGCGCGTTCTTCCGCTGCCCGGTGCACTTCGGACAGCCGCGCAACGAGCTCCATTTCGACGCCGGATGGAGCACCCGCCCGCCCAGCACGCACGACCCGATCACCCATGCCCTGGCGCGGGAGATGTGCCAGCAGTTCCTGTCCGAGCTGACCCACGCGGGAGGCACCGCGGCCAAGGTGCGGCAGGCGCTGGTGCAGCAGATGCCCTGGCGCTTTCCGAGCATCAAGTCGATGGCCCGCGAGCTCGCGATGGAGCCCCGCACCCTGCGCCGCAGGCTGGAGGCGCAGGGCACGTCGTACCGCCAGATCCTGGCGGAGGTGCGGCGCGCGCTGGCGATCGAGTATCTTCAGAAGACGCGCATGACCACCGAGGAGATCGCCAGCCGGCTGGGCTACAGCGACGCGGCCAACTTCCGCCACGCCTTTGTCCGCTGGACGGGCAGGAGCCCGCACGCGTACCGTCTCGGCAGGCACGCCGCCCGGGTGCCGATGGAATCCTGAACCCACACGGAGACTTTCTGACCTTGCATCATTCGCCCCCGGACTTCGGGGCTCGCATCTACGGGCCGCAACGCATCGCCGCCGTCGTCGCCACGCTGGCCGAAGATGGCATCGCGCCGGCCGGCACGCTGGCGGGCAGCGGCGTGGCCGAGGACGATCTGCGCTCGCCGGCGGCGCGGATTTCCTACGAGCAGGTAGCGACGGTGTTCCGCAATGCCGTCCGCCTGGCCGTGCAGCCGACGGCCGCGTTCCGCGCCGGCGCGCGCATGCACATCACCACCTACGGGATGTACGGCTACGGCCTGCTGAGCAGCCCCACGCACGCCGCCCTCATCGAGTTCTCGCTCAAGTACAACCGCGTCATGGGGCCGGTGGCCGGCCCCGTGGCCTACGTGCGCGACGACCGGATGGCCACCCACACCTACGAGGTGCTGCTCTCGTCGGACCCGGAAGACCCCCTCTACCGCTTCGCGCTCGAATTCACCTTCGCCGCCCACCTGCGCCTCGGCCGTGACCTGTTCGGGCCCTCGTTCGCCATCGCCGGGCTGCGCGCACGCCACCCCGAGCCCGCACCGGCGCACCTGGAGCTCTATCGCGCGCTGATCGACGGCCCGCTGCAGTTCGGCCAGGACAGCAACACCCTGCAGGTCGCCGCGCCCTGGATCGACCTGCCGTCCCGGCTGCCCGACTCGATCACGCACGCCATGGTGACCGAGATGTGTCAGCAGGTGCTGGTCGACCTGCCCCAGTCGGGCAGCGTGGCCGCCCTGGTGAGGCGCAGGCTCGTCGAGCAGATGCCCTGGCGCTTTCCCAACGTCGAATCGATGGCGCGCGAAGTGGCCATGCATCCGCGCACCCTGCGGCGCAGGCTGGAGGTCGAGGGTGCGTCTTACCGGGACATCCTTGCCGGCGTGCGACGGGGGCTGGCCATCGAATACCTGCGCAAGACGCGCATGACCACCGAGGAGATCGCCAGCCGGCTGGGCTACAGCGACGCGGCCAACTTCCGCCACGCCTTCGCCCGCTGGACGGGCAGGAGCCCGAACGACTACCGGCAGCGCTGAGGCCCTCGGGCGCGGTGCCATGCTGGCCGAAAGTCACCGCCCATTGGCTGTTTCGCACCTTTCGCCCTTGCCGGGCCGTCCCTAAGCTCCGGGCGTGCTGCGCAGAAAAGACGCGCGGCACGCCAAAAAAGGAGACATCATGAGCTTGGCGAAATTGCAGGATCTCAAGGGGCGCGTCGCACTGGTCACGGGCGGCTCCCGCGGCCTGGGGCTGCAGATGGCCGAGGTGCTCGGCGAACTGGGTGCCAAGGTGGCGATCACCGCGCGCAAGCGCGGCGAACTCGACGAGGCCGCGGCCCACCTGAAGTCGCTCGGCATCGAGGCGCTGCCGGTGGTCTGCGACATGAGCGACCTGGCCTCCATTCCACCGATGGTCGAGAGCGTGGTCGCGGCGCTGGGGCCCATCGACATCCTCGTCAACAACGCCGGCACCTCGTGGGGCGCGCCCACCGTCGATCATCCGCTGGAAGGCTGGAACAAGGTGATCACGCTCAACGTGAGCGCGATCTTCGTCGTCACGCAGGAGGTGGGCCGGCGCTGCATGGTGTCGCGCGGGAGCGGGCGCATCATCAACATCGCCTCCATCCAGGGCCTGACCGGCACCTACCCGGACGACATGCCGACGCTGGCGTACAACGCGAGCAAGGGGGCCGTCGTCAACATGACGCGCACGCTGGCGGCGGAATGGGCCCCCTATGGCATCACCGTCAACGCGATCGCGCCCGGCTACTTCCCGACCAAGATGACCGCCGCTCTGGGGGAGGAAGGCTCCGCGATGAAGGCGCCCATGAAGCGCGGCGGCGGCCCGGAGGACCTGAAAGGGGTGACCGCGCTGTTCGCCTCGGATGCCAGTGCGTTCATCACGGGCCAGATCCTGGCCGTCGATGGCGGCCTGACCGCCGTCTGAGACGGCACGCGCCCGCTTCGTTCCTTCTTGCGCCGCCCGCCGTCGTGCCGGCCAGGCGGCCATGTCTGCGAGGGCGCCGGGCGCGATCGAAAAATCAACCAAGGCAGCGCGCCGCCGCCCTCCGGGCGGCGTTGAACGGTGCCGGACTGGAGACACTCCGTGAACAAAGAAGACGACTCCGCGGCCATCCTCGGTCGCTACCGCAATACCTGCATCGTCGGCGCCGGCGTGATCGGCGCCTCTTGGGCGGCGCTGTTCCTCGCCCACGGGCTTCATGTGGTCGTCAACGACCCGCAACCCGACATCGAGGCCACGATGAAGGCCTTCCTGGCCAAGGTCGCTCCCACGCTGCGCGAACTCGGCCTGCCGTACGAAGGACTTGACAAGAACCTCTTCTTCGAACCCGACCTGGAGCGCGCCGTGGCGGGCGTCGATCTGGTGCAGGAAAACGGTCCCGAGCGCACGGAGTGGAAACAGGAGCTGTGGGGGCGCATCGAAAAAGTCGTGCCCCCGCATGCGCTGCTGCTGTCGTCGAGCTCGGCGCGCACCGCGACCTTGCAGGGCGCCCTGATGCAGAACCCGAGCCGCCTGCTGGTCGGCCACCCGTTCAACCCGCCGCACCTGGTCCCGCTGGTCGAGGTGGTGCCCGGAGAGAAGACCGATCCGCAGGCGGTCGAGGATGCGGTGGCGTTCTACACCGCGCTGGGCAAGGTGGCGCGCGTGCTGCACAAGGAAATCGCCGGCTTCGTGGCCAACCGGCTGCAGCGCGCGATCTTCCGCGAGTCCTGCTACCTGGTGAAGGAAGGCGTGGTCAGCATCGAGGAGCTGGATGACATCGTCACCAACTCCATCGGCCTGCGCTGGGCCGTCAACGGGCCGTTCAGCTCCTTCTACATGGGTGGCGGGCCGACCGGGTTCAGGGGCTACTTCAAGCAGTTCGGCCCCGGCATGAAGGCGAGCTGGGGCAATCCGTCGCCGATCGAATACAGCGACGAAATCGCGCAGATGATCATCGACCAGGGCGAAGCGGCCTACGCGAACACCCCCATGGAGCAGATGGAGCGGCGGCGCGACGACACGCAGATCGCGCTGCTGCGCGCGCGGGCGCAGGTGGGCGACAAGACGGGCAGCTGACCGGCCAAGGCCGCGTGCGGCGTGCCCAGGCTTCGAAACACACAAGGAGACATGCCCATGACCAGTATCTTCGAAGGCCTGAAGGTCATTGACTGCGGCAGCTTCATCGCTGCACCCACGGCGGCGATGCTGCTGGGAGACTTCGGCGCCGACGTGATCAAGGTCGAGCCGCCCGGCGCCGGCGACCCCTGCCGCGCCCTGCCGCACCTGCCCGGCATGCCCAAGTCCGAGCAGCCCTACGGCTGGCTGCTCGACAACCGCAACAAGCGCGGCATCGCGCTCGACCTGGCCAAGCCCGAGGGCCAGGCCGTGCTGCACCGGCTGGTGGCCCAGGCGGATGTGTTCATCACCAACTATCCGCTGGCGGTGCGCAGGAAGCTGGCGCTCGACTACCCGCGGCTCGCGGCCCTGAACGAGCGGCTCATCTACGGCTCCTTCACCGGTTACGGCGAGACCGGTCCCGAGGCGGCCAAGCCCGGCTTCGACGCCACCGCGTACTGGGCGCGCTCGGGCCTGATGGACCTGGTGCGCAGCGACGCGGGCACCCCGCCGGCGCGCGCCGTCGCCGGCATGGGCGACCATCCCTCCGGCGTCTCGCTGTTCGCGGCGCTGATGGTGGCGCTGTACCAGCGCGAGCGCACCGGCCGCGGCACCCAGGTCGGCTCCTCGCTGCTGGCCAACGGCATCTGGTCGAACGGCTTGATGGCGCAGGCGGCGCTGTGCGGCGCGCGCTTCACGCCGCGGCCGCCGCGCGAGAAGAGCTTCAACGCCCTGGGCTGCTACTACCGCTGCCGCGACGGGCGCTGGCTGCTGATGTCCATCGTCAACGAGGCGCGCGACTGGCCGGTCTTCGCCACCTGCCTGGGCCGCGCCGACCTGATCGACGAACCGCGCTACGCCAAGCAGGCCGACCGCTTCGCGCACTCGGCCGAGCTGATCGCGCAGTTCGACCTGGCCTTCGCCGAGCGCGACCGCGACGACTGGCGCCAGCGGCTCGACGCGGCCGGCCTCATCTTCGAGTGCGTCGCCGAGGCAGCCGACCTGGCTGCCGACCCACAGATGCTCGCCGCCGGGGTGCTGCAGCCCATCGAAGGCGAGTCCACGCTGACGATCGACAGCCCGCTTTTCGTCGAAGGGGCGGACAAGGCCAGGCCGGGCAAGGCACCGGACATCGGTGAGCACACCGACCAGATCCTGCGCGACGCCGGCTACGACGAGGCTGCCATCGCGGCCATGCACGCCAGCAAGATCGTCGCCTGACTTCACCCACACGCGCGCCGCACCGCCGGGCCGCGCAAGGAGACCGCCCATGGAGCTGAATTTCACCCCCGAGGAAGAAGCCTTCCGCGCCGAAGTGCGCGGCTTCCTGGCCGAAAGGTACCCGAAGCGCCTGGCCGACAAGGTGCGCCGCGGCATGCGCCTGACCAAGGCCGATCACGAGGAATGGCACGCGATCCTCAACGAGCGCGGCTGGCTGGCCAACCACTGGCCCGAGCAGTACGGCGGCACCGGCTGGAGCCCGGTGCAGTCCTTCATCTTCGACACCGAATGCGCGCTGGCCCACACGCCGCGCATCGTCCCCTTCGGGCTGTCGATGCTGGGCCCGGTGCTGATCAGGTTCGGCACCGAGGAACAGAAGGCACGCTGGCTGCCGCGCATCCTCGACGGCTCCGACTGGTGGTCGCAAGGCTACTCGGAGCCCGGCGCGGGCTCCGACCTGGCGGCGGTCAAGACCACCGCCGTGCGTGGCATCGACGCACAGGGCGACCACTACATCGTCAACGGCCAGAAGACCTGGACCACCATGGGCCAGCACGGCAACATGATCTTCTGCCTGGTGCGCACCGACCCGAAGGCGAAGAAGCAGGAGGGCATCAGCTTCCTGCTGGTGGACATGAAGAGCCCGGGCGTCGAGGTGCGGCCGATCGTCACGCTGGAGGGCGACCGCGAGGTCAACGAGGTGTTCTTCACCGACGTGCGCGTTCCGGCCGAGAACCTGGTGGGCCAGGAGAACAAGGGCTGGACCTGCGCCAAGTACCTGCTGACCTACGAGCGCACCAACATCGCCGGCGTCGGCGCCTCCACCGCTGCGCTGGAGCGGCTGAAGAATTTTGCCCGCCGGCAGACCCGCAACGGGCGGCCGCTCATCGAGGACCTGGCCTTCGCCGCCCGGCTGGCCAAGGTCGAGATCGAGCTGGCCAACATGAGCATCACCAACCTGCGCGTGATCGCCGCGGTGGAGGGAGGCGGCGCGCCAGGCGCCGAAAGCTCGATGCTCAAGATTCGCGGCACGCAGATCCGGCAGGAGCTCTCCTCGCTCTACCGGCGGGCGATGGGGCCCTACGCGGTGCCCTTCGTCGAGGAGGCGCTGGAGGACGAGCAGTACGACGCGCCGCCCATCGGCCCCGAGGGCGCGGCGCCGGCCGCCGCGCAGTACTTCAACCTGCGCAAGATGTCGATCTTCGGCGGCTCCAACGAGATCCAGCGCAACATCATCTCCAAGATGATCCTCGGCCTGTGACAGGGAGAAGAGCACCATGAACTTCGAACACACCGAAGACCGCCGCATGCTGGCCGACTCGCTCGGCCGCTTCCTGCGCGGGGAGTACACCTTCGAGGCGCGCAACAGGATCGCGCAGTCCGCGCAGGGCTTCAGCCCGGAGATCTGGAAGCAGATCGCCGAACTCGGCACCATCGGCGCGCTGTTCGGCGAGGCGGACGGCGGCTACGGCGGCGGCGGCTTCGACATCGCCGTCGTCTTCGAGCAGATGGGTCGCGCCCTGGTCGTGGAACCCTTGCTGGGAACGCTCATCGTGGGCCGCGCCCTGGCCGCGGCCGGCAGCGAGCAGCAGCGCGCGTCACTGGACGAGATCATCGCGGGCGACTGCATCGGGGCCCTCGCGCATGGCGAGCCCGATGCCTGCTACGAGCTGACGCGTGTTTCCACCCGCGCGCAGAAGCAGGGCGACCGGTGGGTGCTCGACGGCGTCAAGGCCGTGGTGGTGCAGGCCGAGGCGGCCGACCTGCTGCTGGTCAGCGCACGCACGGCCGACGACGTCACGGACGCTTCCGGCATCACGCTGTTCCTCGTGCCGGCCGGGGCCGCCGGCGTCTCGCTGCGCGGCTACCCGATGATCGACGGCGGCCGCGCGGCCGAGGTCACGCTGCAGGGCGTCACCGTGGGCGCCGATGCGTTGCTCGGCGCGCCGGGCGAGGGCCTGCCCATCCTGGAGCGCGCCATCGGCGCTGGCCTGGTGGCGCTGGTGGCCGAGGCCGTGGGCGCGATGGACATGGCCAAGGAGGCGACGCTGGAGTACCTGCGCACGCGCAAGCAGTTCGGCGTGCCGATCGGCAGCTTCCAGGCGCTGCAGCACCGCATGGCCGACATGCTGCTGGAGGTCGAGCAGGCACGCTCGGCACTGATCAGCGCCGCCGCCGCGCTCGACGACCCCGACCGCACGAGGCGCGAGCGCGCGCTGTCGGCCGCGAAGTTCACCATCGGCCGCATCGGCGCGCTGGTGGCCGAGGAGTCCATCCAGTTGCACGGCGGCATCGGCATGACCTGGGAGCTGCCGCTCGCGCACTACGCCAAGCGGCTGGTGATGATCGACCACCATCTCGGCGACGAGGACCATCACCTGGCGCGCTACATCGCCCTCGATCGGGTTTGATCGAGACCGCTGCTCTCGCACAGCCCCTTCACCCTGTCCACCGGAGATCCACCTTGAGCGCCTCACCTGACCGCATCATCCTTCTGAGCCTGGGCCGCGAGTCGCGCATCCTGTCCGTCGCCACGGACGGCAGCGACATGAAGGTCCTCATCGACGGTCTGGAGTCGAAACCGGACGGCGTGACGATCGATCCCGTGAATCGCCACCTGTTCTACACCTTCATGGGCATCGTGCGCGACGGCGAGGATTTCTGGGAGGCCGACGGCCACATCGAGCGTGCCAACCTCGACGGCAGCGACCGCCAGGTGATCGTGCCGGTCGGGGGCATCGTCACGGGCAAGCAGATCACCTTCGATCCGAAGAGCGGCAGGATCTACTGGTGCGACCGCGAGGGCCTGCGCGTGACGAGTTGCCGCGCCGACGGCTCGGACCTGGTCGTTCACGTCCAGACCGGCTCGACCGACGCCGACCGCCAGGATCGCCGACGCCACCCCGTCGGCGTCGCGGTCGACCGCCAGGGCGGCTTCCTGTACTGGACGCAGAAGGGCAAGCCCAACGGCAACGAGGGCACGATCCTGCGGGCGCCTCTGGACATCGTGCCCCAGGATCCCGCGGCGCGCACCGACATCGAGGTGCTGCTGGACGGCCTGCCCGAGCCGATCGACCTCGAGTGGGACGGCGAGGAATCGACGCTCTACTGGAGCGACCGCGGCGATCCGCCCAACGGCAACACGGTGAACCGTGCCCGCATCCGCGACGGCAAGGCGGTCGATCATGAAATCCTGATCTCGGGCCTGGAGGAAGCCATTGGTCTGGCGCATGACCCCGCCGGCCGGCGCGTGTTCGTCAGCGACCTCGGCGGCCATCTGCGCGTGGTGAATGTCGACCACCCGCACGAAGCCAGGATCGTTTTCCAGGGCCACGGCAAGCTGACCGGCATCGCCTACCTCAGGAGTTGAGAACCGTTCGGGCCGCGCCTGTCGGAGCCCTGTCGAACGGCACACGGTCCGGGCGGCCTGAAATCACCGCGAAATGGGCTGATCGCACCTTTCCTTGTCGACGCCGCCGCGGAAAGATGGCTGGCACGTCGGCATCGCATGCGCACAGCATGCGGGCACGGCGATCAAGAAAGAACACCCGGCACGGGCCGCATCCGCGGCGCCCGGTCACGGGTCGAAGGAGACAACATGGACGCATCGGGCCACCGGCCTCAGGATGCCCGCGCGCGGAGCCGCGGGCCGGACGAAACCACGCTGTCACGCGTCTTGCACCAGGAGCGGCCATGACCGGGGCGGCATCGATGGCGCCCCCGTCGCGCGAACTGCTGCTGCTCGAAGTGCGTGCCATCGCCGAGCTGTCCGCCTTCTTCACGTTGGCCCCGCTGCTGCGGCTGGCGCCGGCCGGCGACGGCCACCCCGTGCTGGTGCTGCCTGGACTGTCCGCGGGCGACGCCTCCACGCGTCCGCTGCGGGCCTTCCTGCGGGATCGCGGCCACCGCGCACACGGATGGAAGCTCGGCCCCAACCACGGCCCGCGCGAGGGCGTGGAAGAGAAGATGGCCCAGCGCTTGGTCGAGCTGCACGAACGCTACCAGCGCAAGGTGAGCCTGGTCGGCTGGAGCCTGGGCGGGGTGTTCGCGCGCCTGCTCGCGCACCACATGCCCGAGCGCGTGCGCAGCGTCGTCACGCTCGGCAGCCCGTTCGCCGGCGAGCCGCGCGCCAGCAACGCCTGGCGCCTGTACGAACTGCTGAGCGGCCGCAGCGTCGACGACTGGGCGGAGCGCGAGTGGATGAAGGCGCCGCCGCCCGTGCCGGCCACCGCCATCTTCAGCCGCAGCGACGGCGTGGTCGCCTGGCAGGGCTGCATGGAGCGCGAGAGCGCCACCTCGGAGAACATCGAGGTCGAGGCCAGCCACTGCGGCCTGGGCCACCACCCGGCGGCGCTCTATGCGGTCGCGGACCGCCTGGCGCAGCCCGAGGGAGCCTGGTCGCCGTTCCGCCGCACCGGCCTGCGCCGCCTGGTCTATCCCGACCCTTACCGCGCTGCCTGCGCCTGATTGAGCCTGACCGTCCTTTTTTTTCCCGGAGACAAACGATGAACGACAAGCCCTGGCTGGCCTCCTACCCCGATGGTGTGCGGTGGGATGCCGAAATCAAGCCCACGACGGTGCAGCAGATTTTGAACGATGCCGTGGCCCACTACCCCGACCGGCCCGCCATCGATTTCATGGGCAAGCGGCTGAACTACCGCGAACTGGGCGACCTGGTGCATCGCGCCGCCAAGGGCCTGCAGGAGCTGGGTGTCGGGCCGGGCGTCCATGTCGGCCTGTTCCTGCCCAACACGCCGCACTACCTGGTCGCCCTCTTCGGGGTGCTGCAGGCCGGCGGCACGGCGGTCAACTATTCGCCGCTCGACGCGGCCAAGGTGCTCGAGCACAAGATCGAGGACAGCGAGACCGATTTCCTGATCACCCTCGACATGGCCAGCCTGTACCCGCAGATGGCCGCCATGCTGGGCAAGACCCGATTGAAGAAGCTCATTGTCGGCAACCTGGCCGAGATGACGTCTGCGCCCGAGCAGGTGGCCGCGCAGATGAAGGCCAAGAATGAAACCGTCGATATTCCGCGCGATGACCGCCACGTGCGTTTCGCCGAGCTGATCGACAACGACGGCCAGTACACGCGCCATCCCGCGGGCGATCCCCGGGAAACCATCGCGATCCTGCAGTACACGGGCGGCACCACCGGCCTGCCCAAGGGCGCGATGCTCACGCACGCGAACCTCTCCTCGGCCGTCGAGCAGGTCGTGATCACGCAGTTCGGCACGCCGCCCGTGCTGACGATGGGGCAGGAGAAGCTGCTGGCGGTGCTGCCGCCGTTCCACATCTACGCGCTGACGGTCAACCTGCTGCTGGGCGTGCGCCTGGCCGCCGAGATCGTGCAGCACGTGCGCTTCGACCCCAAGGCCGCCCTGCGCGACATCGCGGAGAAGAAGCTCACCACCTTCTGCGGCGTGCCCACCATGTTCACGGCGGTGATCGGCGACCCGGACACGCCCCAGTACGACCTGCACTCGCTCAAGCTGTGCAACTCCGGCGGCGCGCCGCTGCCGGTGGAGGTCGGCGAACGCTTCAGGGCCGTGACCGGCACCTGGCTGGCCGAGGGCTGGGGCATGACCGAGACCTCGCCCACCGGCACCTTCTCGCCGGCGCACGGCAAGCGCAAGGCGGGCTCGTGCGGCATTCCGCACCCGGGCGTCACCATCAGGATGCTCGACCTGGAGGACCCGACCCGCTACGTGCCGCTGGGCGAGAAGGGCGAGATGTGCATCCAGGGCCCGAACGTGATGAAGGGCTACTGGAAGAAGCCCGACGCCACGGCGGAGAACACCACCTTCGACGGCCTCTTCCGCACCGGCGACGTGGGCTACATGGACGAGGACGGCTTCGTCTTCATCGTCGACCGCACCAAGGACATGCTGCTGTGCAGCGGCTACAACGTCTATCCGCGCGTGCTGGAGGAAGCGATCTACCAGCACCCGGCGGTGCACGAGGTGGCGGTGATCGGCGTGCCCGACGAATACCGCGGCCAGTCGCCCAAGGCCTTCGTCACGCTCAAGCCGGGCGCCGAGGCCTTCACGCTGGAGCAGCTGCAGGCCTTCCTGAAGGACAAGCTCGGCAAGCACGAGATGGTGCACGGCCTGGAGATCCGGGCCGAACTGCCGCGCACGGCGGTGGGCAAGCTGTCCAAGA
This sequence comes from uncultured beta proteobacterium, assembly GCA_963847265.1. GTDB lineage: Bacteria > Pseudomonadota > Gammaproteobacteria > Burkholderiales > Burkholderiaceae_C > Variovorax. Next base: position 528,442 of record CAWJZE010000001.1, read on the forward strand.
AGGACCTGGTCGACGAAGAGGCCCGCAAGCGCACGGCCGGCGCCTGAATTGCGTGGACGGACGAATCCCATGAAGACACGCACTTCTACTCCCCCGTGGCCTGCCGGCGTGGCGGCTGCCGCGCTCGCCGCCGGCCTGTTCTCGGGCGCCACGCCGGCGCAGACCAGCGACGCCGCCCGGCTGCAGGACCTGGAGAAGCGCGCCGGCACGGTGCAGTCCAAGATGGTGGCCTGGCGGCGCGACCTCCACGAGCACCCGGAGCTGTCCGGCCAGGAGGCGCGCACCGCGAAGCTGGTGGCCGATCACCTGCGCGCGCTGGGCCTGGAGGTGAAGACCGGCGTCGGCGGCACCGGCGTGGTCGGCCTGCTCAAGGGCGGCCTGCCGGGCGACAAGGTGGTGGCGCTGCGCGCCGACATGGATGCGCTGCCGGTGAAGGAGAACACCGGCCTGCCCTTCGCGTCCAAGGTCGTTGCGCGCAACTTCGGCAAGGATTCGCCGGTGATGCACGCCTGCGGCCACGACGGCCACACCGCCATCCTGATGGGCGTGGCCGAGATGCTGGCCGGCATGCGCGCACAGATCCCGGGCACGGTGAAGTTCATCTTCCAGCCGGCGGAGGAAGGCCGCTCGGAAGAGCCCAGGCACGAAGAGGAGCCCTTCGGCGCCAAGGCCATGATCGCGCAGGGCGTGCTGGACAACCCCAAGGTCGATGCGATCTACGGCCTGCACCTCGCGCCCGGCCCGGCCACCGGCAGCGTCGGCTACCGCGTCGGGCCGATGATGGCCGGCGCCGACGGTTTCAGCATCAAGGTGACCGGCCGCCAGACGCACGGCTCGCAGCCCTGGGCCGGCATCGACCCCATCGTCGCCTCGGCGCAGATCGTCAACGGCCTGCAGACCATCGTCAGCCGCCAGCTCGACATCACGGCGGTGCCGACGGTGGTGACCATCGGCGCCATCAACGGCGGCAACCGCGAGAACATCATCCCGGACGCCGTGGACATGCTGGGCACGCTGCGCACCTTCGACAACGAGCTGCGCGACGACGCGAAGAAGCGCATCGCCACCACCGCCACCTCGGTCGCGGCGGCCAGCGGCGCGAAGGCCGAGGTGCGTTTCACGAGCGTGTTCTACCCGCCCACCGTCAACCCGGCCGAGCTGTCCAGGCAGGCGGTGCCGGTGCTGCAGGCGGCCACCGGCGACAAGGCGGTCATGATCCCGCTGATCAGCGGCTCGGAGGACTTCTCCGACTTCCAGCTCAAGGTGCCCGGCTTCTTCTTCATCCTGGGCGCACCGCCCAAGGGAAGGCCGCCCGCGCCCAACCACTCGCCGCAGTTCGACTTCGACGAGGACGCCATGCCGGTGGGCGCCAAGGCGCTGGCCGCGCTCGCGCTCGACCAGCTCGCCCGGCCGCGCTAGGCGCCGGACACCCCCACGACGGCACTGCCGATCTTCCCTGGCACCCGGCCGCCGCCACCGGGCGCCGCCTCCTTCTCAGAAAGGCTCCACCATGCATCACCTCAGCGGCCTCGACGCCTCCTTCCTCCATTTCGAAACCCCCGAGACGCCGATGCACGTCGGCAGCCTCATGCTGCTGGAGCTGCCGCCCGGCTACGAGGGCGACTACTACGAAGACGTGAAGGCGATGGTGGGCGCGCGGCTGCACCTGGCCTCCGTGCTCACGCGCAAACTGGCGCAGATGCCCTTCGAGCTGGCCGAGCCGGTGTGGATCGACGACGACGATATCGACCTGGACTACCACGTGCGCAGCCAGACGCTGCAACGGCCCGGCACGATGGAGAAACTCGACCAGCTCATCGCCCGGCTGCATTCCAGCCTGCTGGACCGCAGCCGCCCGCTGTGGGAGATGTACGTCATCGAAGGCCTGCAGAACGGACAGGTCGCCTTCTACACCAAGGCCCACCACAGCGGCGTCGACGGCAAGGCGGGGACCGAACTGGCCAAGGTGATGTACGACATCTCTCCGAAGCTCCGCGAGGTGCCGCCGCCCCGGCGCCGCCCGGGGGGCCTCGTCGGCTACCAGCTCGGCGTGGCGGAGCTGCTGCAGGCGGCGGTCGCCAACACGGCCCAGCAATACCGCAAGCTGGCCGAGCTGCTGCCGACCGCGGCGCGGGCCCTCACCACCGCCGGCAACGTGCTGGTGAGCCAGCAGACCACCAAGAAGGGCGAGCGGCCGCTGAACCTCGGCCTGGCACCCAAGACGATCTTCAACGATTCGATCACCAACCAGCGCTCGTACAGCACGATGTCGCTGCCCTTCGACGAGCTGAAGGCCCTGGGCAAGCGGGTCGGCGGCACGGTCAACACCATCGTGATGGCGATGTGCAGCGGCGCGCTGCACCGCTTCATGAAGGAGCGCGGCCAGCTGCCCAAGGAATCGCTCATCGCCGGCGTGCCGGTCAGCCTGCGCTCCGAGGGCGACGACGCGATGAACAACCAGGTGTCGATGGTGCGGGTGGACCTCGCGACCGACATCGACGATCCGGCGGAGCGCTTCAAGGCGATCCATGCCTCGTCCGAAGCCGCCAAGGCCGTCGTGCGCGAGCTCAGGCCGGTGCTCGGCGTGGACATGCCGGTCACCGGCTCGCCCTGGCTCATGACCAGCCTGGCCTCGCTCTACGGCCGCTCCAACCTCGCGCGCCGGCTGCCGCCCGTGGCCAACGTGCTGATCTCGAACGTGCCCGGGCCGGCCGTTCCCCTGTACGTGGCCGGCGCCCGGATGCTGCACTTCTATCCGGTGTCCATTCCCTACCACGGCACCGCGCTGAACATCACGGTGCAGAGCTACGCCGGCTCGCTGGACTTCGGCCTCACGGCCTGCCGGCGCGTCCTCTCGCAGGAGGAGTCGTACGAGCTGATCGGCCACATGCGTGCCGCCCTCGAAGAGATCCAGCGGCTGCCGCTCGCCAACGAGCGCGCCGACGCGGTCCCTGCGGCCAAGGAAGACGCCGCCGTGGCCGCGCCGGCCCGCAGGACCGCTGCTGCGGCCGGCTCCCGTGGCGGCGGCGCGAAGGCGCCCCGCAAGACGCGCGCAGCCCCCGTCGAGGCCGCCGCGGCACCCCGCAAGCCGGCCGCCGGCAAAAGACGCTCGACTGCCGCCCCGCAGTCCTCGTGATCGCGACGTTCCATAAAAGACAGGAGACAAGACCATGAACCCGGCCCCAGCCCAAGCAAGCCCCCATGTCAGCTACAGCGCGGAAGACGAGACGCTGTTCTCCAAGATCAGCTGGCGCCTGCTGCCGCTGCTGATCATCTGCTACATCGTCGCCTTCATCGACCGCATCAACGTCGGCTTCGCCCAGTTGCAGATGAAGCAGACGCTGAGTTTCAGCAACGAGGCCTATGCGCTGGGCGCCGGCATCTTCTTCATCGGCTACTTCCTCTTCGAGGTACCCAGCAACCTGATCCTCGAGAAGATCGGCGCGCGCAAGACGCTGCTGCGCATCATGTTCTGCTGGGGCCTCGTGGCCGCCGGGATGGGCTTCGTCAACAGCACGACGACGTTCTACATCCTGCGCTTCCTGCTCGGCGCCTTCGAGGCCGGCTTCTTCCCCGGCATCATCCTGTACCTGACCTACTGGTACCCTGGCCCCCGGCGCGCCAAGGTCATCTCCATCTTCATGACGGCCACCGCGATCGGCTACCTGATCGCCGGCCCGCTCTCGGGCGCCATCATGAAGTACATGGACGGCCTGGGCGGCCACTACGGCTGGCAATGGCTGTTCATCGCGCAGGGCCTGCCGGCCTCCATCCTGGGCATCGTGGCCTTCTTCACCCTGACGGACAAGCCCGAGAATGCCAACTGGCTCACCCCCAGCGAGAAGACCGCCCTGCGCCACCACATCGACAGCGATGCGGGCGCCGTCGAAACCGCTTCGCACGGCTCGTTCCTGGCGATGGTGAAGGACCCGAAGGTCATCACGATGGCCTTCATCTACTTCCTGTTCCTGGGCGCCAACTACACGCTGGTGTTCTTCATGCCGACGCTGATCAGGAGCTGGGGTGTGGGGGATGTGTTCATGGTCGGCATCCTGTCGGCCATCCCGGCGGTGGTCGGTGCCATCGGCATGGTGCTGGTCGGGCGCAGCTCGGACAAGCATGTGGAGCGGCGCAAGCACTTCTTCTTCTGCGTGGCGCTGGCGGCGGTGGGCCTGCTGATCGCCGTGCTGGCGATGGGCAACCTGGCGATCGGACTGGCCGGGCTGGCCGTCATGGCCATCGGGCAGTCTGCCAACACGCCGATCTTCTTCGCCGCGGTGAGCGAGTACTTGCCCAGGAAGTCGGCCGCCGGCGGCATCGCGCTGGTCAGCTGTTTGGGCAACCTGGGCCCTTCGGTGATGCCGGTTCTGACGGCGTGGATCAACTCCACCACGGGCAGCTCGACCGCCAGCATGTACCTGGTGATGGCGTTGTGGCTGCTGTCCGGGGTGATCCTGATGCTGGCGGTTCGGCCTGCGCCTGCCGCCGTCGCCGCTTCGCGGCTCGCGCCGGCGTGAGCCGCGCGCCCTCTTTCATCACGCAGTTTTTTTAATAAAGGAAAGACGAACTCATGGCAAACACCAAGAATCCCGCCGACACAGCCCCCCGCAACCCTCTGGAACTGCCCACGCTGGACGACCTCAAGGCCCTGGCCGAGCAGTTCAAGCTGCCGGGCATCGATGTCAACGCACTGCTCGAGTGGCAGCGCAAAGACCTCGAAGCGCTGGCCGAGGCGAACCGCCAGACCTACGAAGGCATGAAGGCGCTCGCTCAGCGGCGCAGCGAGATGCTGCGCGAGACACTCTCCCAATGGCAGGAGACGCTGCAGGGCGCGACGGGCAAGGACATGCTCGCCGGCCAGACCGAAGCGGCGCAGCGCGGCGTGCAGCAGGCGATCGACAACTTTCGCGAACTCACCGAGATGGAGACGCAGGCACGCAGCAAGGCGTGGAAGGTGCTGCAGGACCGCATGCAGGAGAACATGGCGAACCTGCAGAGCCTGCTTCAGCCGAAGTAGCGCCCGAAACGGCCGTGCGCGCCGCAGGTGACCGCGCTTGCCTGCCGCGAGGCCGCACGCGCCGGGAGCCGAGGCAGCGCATCGATCCGCCACTGAGAAGAGAAGAGAAGAAAAGAGGAGAAGAGACCGTGAGATTCCACCAGCTTGCCGCCGCGATTGCGGTCGCGGCGCTCTGCGGCGCATGCACCGTCCAGCCCCCGGCGCCGCCCACCTCGATGGCCGAGGTCGGCGAAGCGAGGCCGGGCTATGCGAGGGGGTACCTGTCGCAGGCGGAGCTTCCCGACAGCCTTGCGCTCCTGCCGCCGCCGCCGGCCGAGGGCTCTGCGGCCTTGGCCGCCGATGTCGAGGCATTCCGTGCCCTGTCCGCCCTGCGCAACGGCCCGCGCGGCACATTGGCCACGAAGGATGCCAACCTGAAGTTCCCGGAGGCTGCGGGAGTTTTCTCCTGCGCACTCGGCGTCCGCATCTCGGAAGACGCGACGCCGAACCTGAACATGCTCCTGCGCCGCACATTGTGGGATGCCGGCCTCGCGACCTACAAGGCCAAGAACCAGTACCAGCGCACCCGGCCCTTCGTCGCGCTGAAGTCCTCGACCTGCACCCCTGCGGACGAAGCCGCCCTTGCCAAGGACGGCTCGTACCCGTCCGGGCATTCCGCGATCGGATGGGCATGGGCCCTGGTGCTCACGGAGATGGCGCCGGAGCGCGCCGACGCCCTGCTGCAGCGGGGCCGAGCCTTCAGCCAGAGCCGCGGCATCTGCGGCGCGCACTGGAAGAGCGACATCGAGGCCGGCCGGCTCGTCGGCTCCGCGACGGTGGCCCGCCTGCACGACAACCCCGTCTTCAAGGCGCAGCTGGCAGCGGCCAGGCAGGAGGTCGCGCCGGCCAGGACGCGGGGCCTCGTTCCCCCCGCCGACGACTGCGCGAGCGAGGCGGCGCTCATTCGCGCTTCGGCTCCGCTGGCGCCCTAGGTGTTTGTGGGTCCCATGTCGCACCAGCTTGGTCCCGGACTGCCTTAAGCCCCTCCTAAGCCAGCCCCCTCACCATCGGGTCATTCCCTTCCACCAGGAGCTGACCCCATGCGACTCGAATCCCTCACCCCGACCCGCTCCGTGCTGGCGCTCGTCGCCGCGGGCGTCATCGGCGGCGCCAGCGTCACGGCGCTGGAGCACAGCGGCGCCGCGCACGCATCGGCGCTGCCGCCCGTGGCGACCGCCGTCACCACGACCGGCGTGCCGGTGGCGCTGCCCGACTTCTCCGAGATCACCGCGCGCACCGGCCCTGCGGTGGTCAACATCAGCGTGGTCGGCACGGCCAAGGCCTCCGACGAGCTGGCGCTGGGCGGCAGCGGCGACGAAGCCGACCCGTTCGCCGACTTCTTCCGCCGCTTCGGCCAGGGCATGCCGGGCCTGCAGCAGCGCGGCCGCCGCGCGCCCTCCGAAGGCGTACCGGTGCGCGGCCAGGGCTCGGGCTTCATCGTCAGCCCCGACGGCATCATCCTGACCAATGCGCACGTCGTGAAGGACGCCAAGGAAGTCACCGTCAAGCTGACCGACCGCCGCGAGCTGCGCGCCAGGGTGCTCGGCTGCCGACCCCAAGACCGACATCGCCGTGCTCAAGGTCGATGCCAGGAACCTGCCGGTGGTGACGCTGGGCGACAGCAACGCGCTCAAGACCGGCGAATGGGTGCTGGCGATCGGCTCGCCCTTCGGCTTCGAGAACACGGTGACGGCCGGCGTGGTGAGCGCCAAGGGCCGCTCGCTGCCCGACGACAGCGCGGTGCCCTTCATCCAGACCGACGTGGCGGTGAACCCCGGCAACTCGGGCGGGCCGCTGATCAACGCGCGCGGCGAGGTGGTGGGCATCAACTCGCAGATCTACAGCCGCACCGGCGGCTACCAGGGCGTGTCCTTCGCCATCCCGATCGACCTGGCCAGAAAGGTGGAGGAGCAGATCGTCAAGACCGGCAAGGTCGAGCACGCGCGCCTGGGCGTGGCGGTGCAGGAAGTCAACCAGACGCTGGCCGACTCCTTCAAGCTCGACCGGCCCGAGGGCGCGCTGGTGGCGAACGTCGAGAAGGGCGGCCCGGCCGACCAGGCCGGCCTGCAGACCGGCGACGTGATCCGCAAGGTGGACGGCAAGCCGGTCGTCTCCTCGGGCGACCTGCCGGCGCTGATCAGCCTGGCGACGCCGGGCGAGAAGGTCAAGCTGGAGGTCTGGCGCAAGGGCCGCCCCGAGGAGCTGACCGCGAAGCTCGGCAATGCCAGCGACAAGGCCGCCAAGGTGGCCCGCAGCGACGGCGGCGCGGCCGGCCAAGGCAAGCTGGGCCTGGCGCTGCGCCCGCTGCAGCCCGAGGAGCGGCGCGAAGCCGGCATCGCCAGCGGCGGCCTGGTGGTCGAGGACACCAGCGGCCCGGCCGCGCTGGCCGGGGTGCAGGCGGGCGACGTGCTGCTGGCCATCAACGGCACGCCGGTGAAAAGCATCGACCAAGTGCGCGAGGTGGTGGCGAAGTCGGACAAGTCGGTGGCGCTGCTGGTGCAGCGCGGCGACGACAAGATCTTCGTGCCGGTGCGCATCGGCTGAGCGGGGCGTCGCAGGGCGCTTTCTCCGGAGCGCCCTGCCTTGTCTTTGCCAGCCAAGACATTTGAACCCTGGTTGAACACAGCCCATATTTCCATATACTTGGAAATATGGAATCAAATGATGCCGTCGCGGTGCTGGCCGCGCTCGCCCAAGCTTCCCGCCTGGCCGTGTTCCGCTGCCTGGTCCAGGCCGGGCCCGAAGGCCTGGCCGCCGGCCGGATCGCCGAGAGCACCGGCATCCCGCCGTCTTCCCTCTCCTTCCACCTGAAGGAGTTGTCCCACGCGAACCTCGTCAGCTCGCGCCAGGAAGGCCGCTTCGTCATCTACGCGCCCGACTTCGCCGTGATGAACGAACTCATCGCCTTTCTCACGGAGAACTGCTGCGGTGGCCAGCCTTGCGAGGTCTGCGTGCCGGCAGGGATTCAAGTGGCGGTGCCATGAGGCTGCGCACGCTCCACGGCCCGGACTCGCTGCCGGCGCTCGACCTCGCCCATGCCCGGCGGCGACCGGCCGCCGGACTCGGCGCGGACACGCCGCCGCGCATCCTGCTGCTCTACGGCTCGCTGCGCACGCGTTCCTTTTCCCGGCTGGCGGTCGAGGAAGCCGCTCGCCTGCTGCGCTTCTTCGGCGCCGACACCCGCATCTTCGACCCCTCCGACCTGCCCTTTCCCGACCAGTTGGCCGGCGACGACCACCCGGCGGTGCAGGAACTGCGGGCGCTGTCGGACTGGTCCGAGGGCCAGGTCTGGTGCAGCCCGGAGCGCCACGGGCAGATCACCGGCCTGATGAAGGCGCAGATCGACCACCTGCCGCTGGAGTTGCGCGGCATGCGCCCGACCCAGGGCCGCACGCTGGCGGTGATGCAGGTCTCGGGCGGCTCGCAGAGCTTCAACGCCGTCAACACCCTGCGCCTGCTGGGGCGCTGGATGCGCATGGTGACCATCCCGAACCAGTCGAGCGTGGCCAAGGCCTGGCAGGAGTTCGACGAGGCCGGGCGCATGAAGCCCTCGCCCTACTACGACCGGATCGTGGACGTGATGGAGGAGCTGGTGCGCTTCACGGTGCTGCTGCGGCCGCACACCGCCACGTTGACCGACCGCTACTCGGAGCGCAAGGAAGCCAAGCGCCCGGTCGACCTGGACACCGACCTTTGCGCCATCGCCATTTCCCCAAGCCAGACACTCGCTGAAAGCACCCCATGACCGACAAAACCTTCAACGTCCTGGTGCTGTGCACCGGCAACTCGGCGCGCAGCATCATGGCCGAGGCGCTCATCAACACGATGGGCCACGGGCGCTTCCGGGCCTTCAGCGCCGGCAGTCATCCGAGCGGCAAGGTCAACCCGCTGGCCATCGAAAAGGCCAGACAGGTGAACTATTCGACCGAGGCATTGCGCAGCAAGAGCTGGGACGAATTCGCCACGCCCGATGCACCGCAGATGGATTTCATCGTCACCGTGTGCGACAACGCCGCGGGCGAGCTGTGCCCGTTCTGGCCGGGCCAGCCGGTCTCGGCGCACTGGGGATTCGAGGACCCGGCCGCGGTCGTGGGCACCGAGGAAGAAAAGCGCCGCGCCTTCGACACCGTGTTCCGCCAGATCATGGGTCGGGTGCGCCTCTTCGTGAACCTGCCGTTCGACACGCTCGACAAGGCCGCGATCAAGCGCGAGATGCAGGCCATCGGCAAGACGCCGGCGAGCGCCTGACATGAGCGCGCGACTGGACAGGGCCGGCGCGCCAGCGGCCCAGCCGCCGATGAACCGATTCGAACGCTACCTCACGGTCTGGGTGGCCTTGTGCATCGTCGTGGGCATCGGGCTCGGCCAGCTGCTGCCCGGCGCGTTCCGCGCCATCGCCTCGCTGGAAGTGGCCCAGGTCAACGTTCCGGTGGGCGTGCTCATTGGGGTGATGATCGTCCCGATGCTGCTGAAGATCGACTTCGCAGCGCTCGGCCAGGTCAAGGCGCACTGGCGCGGCATCGGCGTCACGCTGTTCATCAACTGGGCCGTCAAGCCGTTCTCGATGGCGGTCCTCGGCTGGATCTTCATCCGCCACGTCTTCGCGCCGCTGCTGCCGCCGGCACAGCTGGACAGCTACATCGCCGGACTGGTCCTGCTGGCCGCCGCCCCTTGCACGGCGATGGTGTTCGTCTGGAGCCAGCTCTGCAGGGGCGATCCGTACTTCACGCTGTCGCAGGTGGCGCTCAACGACGCGATCATGGTGGTGGCCTTCGCGCCGCTCGTGGCCTTGCTGCTGGGGCTGTCCTCGATCACGGTGCCCTGGGACACGCTGCTCGCGTCGGTGGGCCTGTACATCGTGGTCCCGGTGGTCCTCGCGCAGATCTGGCGCGCCCGCCTGCTGAAGCGAGGAACGGCGCACTTCCAGGCCGTGGCGGCGCGGCTGGGCCCGTGGTCGATCTCGGCGCTGCTGGCGACGCTCGTGCTGCTGTTCGCCTTCCAGGGCGAAGCCATCCTCGGGCAGCCGCTGGTGATCGCGCTGCTGGCAGTGCCGATCCTGATCCAGGTGCTGCTGAACTCGGGTCTGGCCTACTGGCTCAACCGCAGGCTGGGCGTCGCGCATTGCGTGGCCGGGCCCTCGGCGCTGATTGGCGCGAGCAACTTCTTCGAGCTGGCGGTGGCGGCGGCGATCAGCCTCTTTGGCCTGCAATCCGGCGCGGCGCTGGCCACCGTGGTGGGCGTGCTGATCGAGGTGCCGGTGATGCTGCTAGTGGTGTCGGCCGTGAACCGCTCGCAGGGCTGGTACGAACGTGCTCCCCGGGCCGCCCGAGCCCGCTCCAAAGCGAGAGGGCTGCGCTAATCTCTGCCGTTGCAGAGGAACCCACCGCTTGACCACCGTCCTCAAACTCGTCGCCTTCCTGATCCTGGGTTGCGGGGCGCTGACCGCCCACGCCCTGCAGATCACCCGCCTCACGCCGCAGGGCGAGGTCTCGCGCATCCGGCAGGTGGTCGTCAGCTTCGACCAGCCGGCGGTGGCTTTCGGCGACCCGCAGGCGCCCGCGCCGCTGGCCGTGCAGTGCAGCGACCCGCAGGCCGGCAAGGGCAGCGGGCGCTGGACCGATGATCGACGGTGGGTGTTCGACTTCGAGGCCGACCTGCCGCCCGGCGTGCGCTGCACCGCGACCCGGATTCCAGGCTTCAAATCGGCCACCGGCGCACAGCTGACGGGCCCTGCCAGCTATCAATTCAGTAGCGGTGGGCCGTTTGTGCGCCACATCTTCGCGGGCAACGGCGGCGGCGGGATCGACGAGGACCAGGTCTTCGTGCTCGAACTCAACGGCGCGGCGACGCTGCCGAGCCTGCTGGCCCACGTCTGGTGCCAGGCCGACGGCATCGGCGAGCGCATTCCGGTGACGGCGGTGGGCGACGACGCGCAGCGCGCCGCGCTGCTGAAGGCTGCGGGTGTCGGGGAGCGGGCCGCGCGAGAGCCGCTGCGCTTCGCGGCGCTGCGCTGCAACCGCACGCTGCCGCCGGGGGCGCGGGTGCAGCTGGTCTATGGCGCGGGCGTGACGACGCCCTCGGGCATCGCCAACAAGGTCGAGCGGCGCTACGACTACAAGGTGCGCGAGCCGTTCGCCGTCTCGTTCTCGTGCGAGCGCGAGAACGCGCAGGCGGCCTGCCTGCCGCTGCGGCCGATGCGGCTGGCGTTCAACGCGCCGGTGGCGCGCCGGCTGGCGTCGCGCATCGTGCTCAAGGGCGGCGACGGCAAGGCGATCGCCGCCAGGTCCGACGAGAGCGTCGGCGGCGACACCGGGCCTGACGCGCTGGTCGACGGGGTGCAGTTCCCGGCGCCCTTCGCCGAGCGCGCCGCGTACACGGTCGAGCTGCCGGCGGACTTTCAGGACGCGTCCGGACGCCCGCTGGCTGCGCCCGGCAGCTTTCCGCTGAAGGTGGCGACCGGGCCGATGCCGCCGCTGGCCAAGTTCGCCGCGTCGCCGTTCGGCGTGGTCGAGCGCCTGGCCGAGCCGGGCGGCGTGGCGGTCATGCCGGTGACGGTGCGCCGCGTCGAGCCGGCGCTGGCGCTGCAGGCGCTCGCCCTGGGCAGCGTGCCCGGCCAGGTGAGCGACTTGGCGCCGCAAAGCGACGCCGAGATCATCGCCTGGCTGCGCAGGCTGCGCCGCTACGACGACAACGCACGCATCGACCGCCGGCAGGCCGCGCGCGACGTGCAGGGCGCGCTGCCCCCGGTCATCGACCCGAACGACAAGGACGGCGTGCAGGCGCGCATGGTGTCGCTGCTGGCGGGACAGCCGGGCGTGAAGACGCTCGACCTGCCGCGCGCCGAGGGCGCCGACCCGCGCCCGTTCGAGGTCATCGGCGTGCCGCTCGCGCCGGGCTTCCACGTGCTGGAGATCGCCTCGAAGCGGCTCGGCGACGCGCTGCTCGACGCGCGCTACGGCGCCGGCCGGACGATGTACGTGCGCACCGGCGCGCTGGCGACCAACCTCGCGGTGCACTTCAAGCTCGGGCGCGAGAACGCCATCGCCTGGGTCACCACGCTCGACCAGGGGCGCGTGGTGGCGGGCGCCACGGTGCGCGCGTCGGGCTGCGACGGCAAGGAGGTGGCCAGCGCCACCACCGACGCGGACGGCATCGCTCGGCTCGCGAGCGTGTCGAGCGAGGCGCCGCGCTGCCGGGGCGCCAGTGCCGGCTCCGGCTCCGGCGCCAGCGCGGGCGAGACCGGAGACGAGGGCGAAAGCGAAGCCAGCGATGAGGGCAGCGGCGCGTGGTTCGTCAGCGCCCGCGCCAAAAGCCCCGACGGCGTCGAGGACCTGGCCTTCACCTGGAGCGACTGGCAGCGCGGCATCGAGCCGTGGCGCTTCAACGTACCCACCAGCAGCGACCCGCAGCCCGACCGCGTCGCCCACACCGTGTTCGACCGCACGCTGCTGCGCGCCGGCGAGACGGTGTCGATGAAGCACCTGCTGCGCACCCAGACCGCGGCCGGCTTCGGCATTCCGCAGACGCTGCCTGACACGCTGGTGGTGACGCACACCGGCAGCGGCCAGCAGTTCACGCAGCCGCTGGCGTGGCGCACCACCGCGACCGGCGGCCGCAGCGCGGAGAGCACCTTCGCCATTGCACCGGCGGCCAAGCTCGGCGCCTACGAGGTCGAGCTGCGCCGCACCGGCGCCGCGGCCGACGCGACCGCCCCCGGCGCGCAGGACAACGGCGGGGAGCGCGGGCCGTCCAGCCAGACCAGCGGGCGCTTCCGCGTCGAGGAGTTTCGCCTGCCGGTGCTCGAAGGCCGCATCGCGCCGGTGGACAGGCAGCCGCTGGTCGGCGCGACCGCTGTGCCGGCCGACGTGCAGGTCCACTACGTCGCCGGCGGCGCCGCGGCCGGCCTCGCAGTGCGTGTCTCGGCGCTGCTGCGCGGCAAGACCATTCATTTCGACGACTACGACGCCTTCAGCTTCGCGCCGCCGCAAAGGGACGCGAGCGCCGCTGTCGGCAGTGCCGACGAGGAGGCCGGCGCCGCCGACGACGACGCCCGCGTGGTGGCCGACAAGCTGCCCGTCACGCTCGACAGGAACGGCGCCGGCCGGATCACCATCGAGCCGCTCGCGCCCGGCGACGCACCGCGCGAGCTGCTGCTCGAAGCCAGCTATGCCGACCCCAGCGGCGAGTTGCAGACGATCCGTGGCACGCAGACGCTGTGGCCCGCCGCGGTGATCGCCGGGCTGCGTACCGAGGGCTGGGTCTCCATCGACAGGAAGCTCGCCTTCCAGGCGCTGGCGCTCGATTTGGCCGGCAAGCCGCTGGCCGGCGTTCCCATCGAGGTCCGGGCGGTGGCGCACACCACCACGACCAGCCGCAAGCGCCTGGTCGGCGGCTTCTACACCTACGACAACCGGACCGAGACCAAGGACCTGGGCACCGTCTGCAGCGGCAAGAGCGACAGCCGCGGCCTGCTGGCGTGCGAGGCGGCGCTCAAGGAGGCCGGCCAAGTCGAGCTGGTGGCGAGCGCGCAGGACGGCGCGGGCCGGCGCAGCCTGGCCGCGCGCTCGGTCTACGTGACCCGGCAGGGCGAGCTGTGGCTGGGCGGCGAGGACCACGACCGCATCGACATCCTGCCCGAGCAGAAAAGCTACCGCCCGGGCGAGACCGCACGCTTCCAGGTGCGCAGCCCGTTTCGCTTCGCCACGGCGCTGGTGGCGGTCGAGCGCGAGGGCGTGATCGAGACGCACGTGGTGCGGCTCGAAGGGCAGGACCCGACCGTCGCGCTGCAGGTCAGACCCGAGTGGGGGCCGAACGTCTACGTCAGCGTGCTGGCGCTGCGCGGGCGGCTGCGCGAGGTGCCGTGGTACAGCTTCTTCACCTGGGGCTGGAAGGCGCCGCGCGAGTGGTGGACCGCCTTCCGCTACGAGGGCCGGGAGTACGTCGCGCCGACCGCGCTGGTCGACCTGAGCAAGCCGGCGTACCGCTTCGGCGTGGCCGAGATCCGGGTCGGCGGCGAGGCGCACCGCATCGTCGTCAAGGTGGCGAGCGACCGGCCGGACTATCCGGTGCGCGGCAAGGCGCAGATCACCGTCACCGGCCGGCTGCCCGACGGCCGGCCCGCCGCTGGGGCCGAGGTGGCGCTGGCCGCCGTCGACCAGGCGCTGCTGGAGCTGATGCCCAACGACAGCTGGAATCTGCTCGAAGCCATGCTGCAGCGGCGCAGCTGGGGCGTGGCCACCTCGACCGCGCAGATGGAGGTCGTGGGGCGTCGCCACTACGGGCGCAAAGCGGTTCCGGCGGGCGGCGGCGGCGGCAAGAGCCCGACGCGCGAGCTGCTCGACACGCTGCTCGCGTGGAACCCGCGGGTGGTACTCGACGCGCGCGGCCAGGCCGTGGTGACGGTGCCGCTCAACGACGCGCTGACCACCTTCCAGGTCGTCGCCGTGGCCGACGCCGGCACCGGCCTGTTCGGCACCGGCCGGACCTCGATCCGAACGACGCAGGACCTGCAGATCGTGAGCGGCCTGCCACCGCTGGTGCGCGAGGACGACCGCTTCCGCGCGCAGCTCACGCTGCGCAACACCACGCAAAAGGCGATGAAGGTCGAAGTGGTGCCGCGCATGACGCTGCTTCTTGCGCCGGGCTTGGCAGCGGAGCGCTCCGGGCCGGCCGGCGCTTCTTCCTCGCCTGGCGGCGCGGGCCAGGCCGCGGCCGGCGCGGGAGCGCTTCTCGCTTCGCAAACGGTCGAGATTCCGCCCGGCGAGGCGCGCGAAGTCGCCTGGAACGTGACCGCGCCCGCGCCGCCGTCGCCCGCGCGCGCCGAAGCCCTGCTGTGGGAAATCGAGGCGCGCGACACGCTGGGCACCGGCGCCGCGGCGGCGCGCGACGCGCTCAAGGTGCGCCAGCGCATCGTGCCGGCCGTGCCGCTCACGGTGCGGCAGGCCACGCTGGTGCAGCTCGGCAGCGCGAGCGATGCGCCCTTCACGCTCGACGTGGCCGCGCCCGCCGGCGCCCTGCCCGGCCGCGGCGGCATCAAACTATCGCTGCAGCCGACCCTGTCCGAAGGCCTGGCGGGCGTGCGCGACTGGTTCGCCGCCTACCCCTACAGCTGCCTGGAGCAGCAGGCGAGCAAGGCCCTCGGCCTGCGCGACGTCGGCGCCTGGCGCAGGCTGCTCGGGCAGTTGCCCGGCTACCTCGACGGCGACGGGCTGGCGAGCTACTTCCCGCCGCAGGGCGGCGAAGCCAATCGCGGCAGCGACATCCTGACGGCGTACCTGCTGGCGGCCAGCCACGAGGCGGCGTCGCTCGACCCCGCCTTCGCACTGCCCGAGGACGTCCGCGCGCCGATGGAGCGCGGCCTCGCCGCCTTCGTCGAAGGCCGCGTCGAGCGCGACTTCTGGAGCCCGCGCAAGGACCTGGACGTTCGCAAGCTCGCCGCCATCGAGGCGCTGTCGCGCCACGGCCGCGCGCAGGCCCGCATGCTCGGCAGCATCACGCTGGCGCCCGACCAGTGGCCGACCAGCGCCGTGCTCGACTGGATCGGCATCCTCCAGCGCGTGGCGGACGTGCCGCAGCGCGCGCAGCGCCTGGCCGAGGCCGGCAACATCCTGCGCGCGCGCCTGTCGTACCAGGGCACGAAGCTGGTCTTCGGCACCGAGCAGGACGACCACTGGTGGTGGCTGATGGTCAACGGCGACGTCAACACCGCGCGCCTGCTGCTCGCCGCGCTCGACGACCCCGCCTGGAAGGACGACCTGGGCCGGCTGGCCGGCGGCTTCATCGCGCGGCAGCACAACGGCGCCTGGCACACCACCACGGCCAACCTGTGGGGCGGGCTGGCGCTGGAGAAGTTCTCCAAACGGCTCGAAAGCGCCCCGGTGGCAGGCCTCGTCACGGCGCAGCTCGGCGCGGCGCGGGCGCAGCTCGATTGGGCCCGGGTCGAGCGCGTGAAGGCCGGCGACGCGGGCGGCGCGCCGCATGCGACCACGGCGTCCGGCGCGCCAGCGGCGCCGGGCAACCTGCGCAACAACACGATGTTCCTGCCGTGGCCCTCGACGGCGGCGGCGCCGGGCGGCGCGACCACGGGCGCCGACCCGGCAGCGACGCCCGCGCGCGACAGCACCCTGACGACGCTCCAGGTCGCGCAGCAGGGCAGCGGCCGGCCGTGGCTGACGGTGCAAGCGCTCGCCGCCGTGCCGCTCAAGGCGCCGTTCGCCGCCGGCTACGCCATCAGGAAGACCGTCACTCCCATCGAGCAGGCCCGCGCCGGCCGCTACAGCCGCGGCGACATCCTGCGCGTGACGCTCGAAGTCCACGCCAGCGCCGACATGACCTGGGTCGCCGTCACCGACCCGATCCCCGGCGGCGCCACCATCCTCGGCGGCGGCCTGGGGCGCGACTCGCAGATCGCCACCCAAGGCGAGAAGGCCCGCACCGGCGCCGGCTGGCCGGCCTTCGAGGAGCGCAGCTTCGAAGCCTTCCGCAGCTACTACGAGCACCTGCCCAAGGGCGTGGTCACGATGCAGTACACCGTGCGCCTGAACAATGCCGGCGACTTTGCCCTGCCGCCGAGCCGGGTCGAGGCGCTCTACGCGCCCGAGATGTTCGGCGAGGCACCGAACGCGCGCCTTAGGGTAGAGGCGGCTCAGTAAGAAAGGGAAAGAGGGTGTCCCTGTAGGGCGACCCGCTTCAGCGCCGCTTCTTTTTGCGGGGCGCCGATGCCGGGACCGCGGCTTTACCGCTCCAGAAATCGACGATCTGCCGGGTCATGTCGTTCTGCACTGTCGTCGCCTGGCGCTTGGCCGCAGCCGTCGCCTGGCCGCGGGCCGAGCCCGCCACCTTGTTGGCGGCGCTGAGCCAGGCACTCATGAAGGGGTTCTTGGAAAGCCAAGGATTGCGCATGTGATTCCAGATATCGGCCGCAAGGCCGTCGAGAGCCAGTGTGTCGAGGACGGCGGCCCACGCCATCCGCTTGAGGAGCGATCCGCCGTGGGCCTGGTCCGACGCGGCAGAACCCTGCACCGCGCGATCGACGCCTGGCGAAAAAGCTGCTTACATCCTCGGCGCTGCAGGCGTGGCCACCGTGCAAGACTGCAGTCCTCGCGCATGAGCAGCCTTCGCCCGGCCCGCCCGCGCCGATGGGTTTCGATGGGGCTCGACCCCCTTTGCCTTTCAACCACAACCGGAGGAGCTTTCCCATGAAACCATTGAGCGTTGCCGTCCTGTCGTTCGCGATCGCCGGATGCGCCCTGAACCAGGGCACATCGGGCAACACCAGCGCGCAGACGCCGCGTGCAAATAGCTGCAAGGCCACGTCGGAGCAGGAGATCGCGGGGTTGTTCGACCGCTGGAACCGGTCGCTGCAAACAGGCGATCCGCACAGGGTGTCGGCCAACTACGCGGAGCGGTCGATCCTGCTGCCCACCCTGTCCAACAAGCCCCGCGTCACGGTGGCGGAGAGGGAAGACTACTTCCATCACTTCCTGAAGGACGGCCCGTCCGGGAAGATCGATTTCCGCCGCATCGAGCTGGGGTGCAATTCCGCCGTCGATGCCGGGCTCTACACCTTCACCTTCGCCAAGACCGGGGCCGTGGTCCCTGCCCGCTACACCTACACCTACCGCTGGGACGGCTCGCAATGGCTGATCACCAGCCATCACTCGTCGGCCATGCCGGAGAAGAAGTGACACAGGCCGGCCTTCCCGGCACTGCGCCCCGGCTGGAGATCCCGAGCTCGTCCTTCCCATTGTCATCGTGGCGGCGCATCATGGCGCAGGCTGAAAAGCGGCCGCTTCGTCCAAGCCCTGGCCGCGCCGCTCAGGAGGCCCACCGTGAACAGCCCCGACACCGACAAAGTCTTCGCCGGCTCCATCCCGAAGCTCTATGAGGCGTATTTCGTTCCGCTGATCTTCGAGCCGTATGCCGCGGACCTGGCGACTCGGCTCGCCGCCCGGCCTGTCGCTCGCGTGCTCGAGATTGCCGCCGGCACGGGCGTCGTGACCCGCAAGCTGGCGTCCGCGCTGCCGGACAGCGTCTCCATCGTCGCCACGGACCTGAACCCGGCGATGCTGGACCAGGCTCGCGAGGTCGGCACCGCGCGCGCGGTGGAGTGGCGCCAGGCGGACGCCCTGCAGCTGCCCTTCGGGGATGCGACGTTCGACGCCGTGGTGTGCCAGTTCGGCGCCATGTTCTTTCCCGACAGGCCGAAGGCGTTTTCGGAGGCACGGCGGGTCCTGCGGCCGGGCGGCGTTTTCATGTTCAGCGTGTGGGACCGCATCGAGGACAACGAGTTCGCCGACGTCGTGACGCAGGCGCTCGAAGCCCTCTTTCCCGACGATCCGCCGCGCTTCCTGGCCCGCACGCCTCATGGCCACCACGACCTCGTGCCCATCGAGCGGGATCTGAAGGCCGGCGGATTCGACTCGCCACCCCACGTCAGCACCGTCGCAGCGCGCAGCCGGGCCACGTCGCCGCGGATTCCCGCGATCGCGTACTGCCAGGGGACGCCGCTGCGCGGCGAGATCGAGGCGCGCGGAAAATCGCTCGGCGAAGCTACGGATATCGCGGCACAAGCCCTCGCCCGGCGGTTCGGGCCGGACGCCGTGGACGGCAAGATCCAGGCGCACGTCGTCATTGTCGAGCGCTGAAGTGCCCGCCTGGCCATTTTGGAGCCTGCCATGGAAACCAAAGATATTTTTTCGATGTCGATCAGTCTCCTGGCCTTCTTCTTGTCGCTGGCGGCGACGGTCATCTCGCTCGTGCGCAGCAAGCACGAGAAACAGCGCGCCATCAGAAAGGAAATCACAGACACGCTGGGCAAGATCGTTGCCACTGCCCTTGAAAGCGCGAAGCTGTTCCACGACAGCGCCGAGAAGGACCCGATGTACTACCAGTCGGTGTCCAGCACCTTGAATCAGCAAAATGCCTTCTTGCTCTACCAGGCCATGTACCTGACGGACCAGGTGCCGGATCTGGTCACCGCCGTCGAATACAACACCATCGCAGCGGCCAATGCCAATGCCGGCGACCTGATCGCCGCCGAGAAGTACTACAGAAGGGCGGTGGAGGTTTCGCCCAACAATTACTATCGGTCCCTGGCAATACGCAGCTATGCCAGCTACCTGTTCCCGCAGCGCCGGTTCGAGGAAGCCCGGGAAAACTTCAGCAAATCCATTGCGCTGCTGAACGGCGGCGACGACATGGCGCGCTACACGAATGGCATGACGTACCAGATGTGGGCCTGGAACGAGGCGAACAACGCCGCATCGCCCAAGCGGGCCGAAACGCTTTTCGAGAGCGCCCTGAATGAATTCAATGGCATTGGCAACGAAACCATCCGCCGCAATGCCCTGAACGGCTTGCAGGCAGCCAGGCTCTCACCGTTTTCGTCCAATCCGGCCCCACAGCCGACCGTTCCCGGCGTCGCGGCGGTTGCGCCCGGGCGCTGAGCGCTTCTGGCAGCCATCGTCGACTCGCAAGCCCCATGACTGGCGCGACAACTCCCGTTGCCGATCGGAAGGCGCAGGCTTCCGAAGCCTCTCGCGGCACCCCTGGCGCCACGCAGCCGACGTCGCCGCACGAGCGCAAGGCACTGCCTGCCGGCTACCGCCAGGGCATCATCACCGCGATCACGGTGTTCCTCGGCTTCTCGCTCTCGTTTCTCCATTACTGGGCCTTCGAGGCGCCGGGGGGCTGGACGCCGCGCTCCATCGGCGCGCTCGTGATCGTGCTGATTCCGATCGGCGCCCAGATCCATGCGCTCCACCGGGCCCTGCTGGTGCAGGACGATGACGAAAGCACCTACCGCATCACCGTTCGGTGGTTCGTGTGGTCGGTGTTCGGCATGCTGCTCTCGGTATGCCTGGCCGCGGTGGTCATTTCCGATGCAACGTAGCCGGGCGGCCAGTAGTCCCGCCAGGCCGCGCAGGCCACCGGCCGGCGGCCTTCCTCCCTGTGCTTCAGAAGCGCACGCCCGCCGACAGGCGCAGCATGTTCTGCGGCGTGAAGTTCACCTTCGGGTCCCACGCCGCGCGCACGTACCAGCGCGGCCAGTCGCAGTTGACCGACAGGCCGGTGCGGCGCATGAAGCGCCCGTCCACCGTGCCGCGCTTGTCGAGCAGCCGCGAGGCTGCATTCGCCATCGCCTCTGCCGCTGATGTGCTGCTCCAGAACACGCTCGGGAGCGATGCAGAAACTGAGCAGCCGCGAATCGCAGGGTGTGCGCCTTGCCGCACACCAGATGGTGCAGGCTATGCAAGGTCTTCGTCTCCGAAGCCGTGAACCGGGTTGCCGACTCGGCAGTGCAGATCAACGGGACGCTCGGCATCTCCGAGGTTCACCGCTCGGCGATCACCAGGCGCGCGCCTTCCGGCATGGGCTGCGCGCATGAAGATTTCGAATGTTGAAACTCCGGTTCGAAAAATGCAGACCGTCTCCTACAGTCCGGCCGCATGATCCATCGGCTTCGGCACCAATCGGACGTGGCGAGCCTCCGCGAGGACGATCCCAATTTCTCCGGAACGCTGGCCAAGGGGCTGATGATCCTGCAGGCATTCGTGCGAGAGCCCCGGCCCCATGCCAACAGCGAGTTGGCCGCACTGCTGGGGTTGCCACGGCCCACGGTGTCACGGCTGTGCCGCACGCTGCTGGCGCTCGGCTACCTGGAACGCGACGAGCGCATCGATCGCTACTTCATCGGCCCGGCGGCCGTGGCGCTGGGTTACCCGTACATCGTCTCGATCGACCTGCGCGCACGGGCTCGATCGGCCATGCAGGCACTGGCCAATCAGGTGCGCGGTGCCGTGTCGATCGGGGTGGTGCTGGGGCTGGACGTGGTCTACGTCGAAACCTGCGCGTGGCAGCGCGGCACGCTGTCGCTGCCGGACATGGGGGCGGTGCGCGGCCTGGCCGAGATGGCGATGGGCCGGGCCTGGCTCTACACGCTGGACGCCGGGAAGCGCGCCGAAGTGCTGCGGGAGATCCAGGCGCAGCGTCCCGATGAATGGGCGCGCTGTGCGCCGGGCATCGAGGAGTCGCTCGCCACGCAGGCGCGCCTGGGCTTTGCGGTGAACTACGGCGACGCGGGCTACGGGGAGTACGGCGTGGCGCTGTGCTCGCGCATCCGGCATGGCACGCGCCCCCTGATCTTCAACTGCGCCATCTCTCCCACGCGGATGGCCCCCCATGACCTGCGCACCACCATCGGCCCCCGGCTGGTGGAGATGGTGCAGCGCTGCGATCGCACGGTGGGCTTCACCTGACGGCTTGGCGGCCAGAGAACACAACACATCTTTCCTGGAAACAAACGCATGAATCTGGACCCCCTGTTTTCCCCCCGCGGCATTGCCGTCGTGGGCGCCTCGCAGAACCCGCGGAAAGTGGGCGGCATGCCGGTGCATCTGCTCAGGCAGCTGGGCTACCCGGGCGCCATCTACCCGGTCAACCCCGGCGCCGCCGAGGTGCAGGGGCTGAAGGCATACGCCTCGGTCGCCGAGCTGCCCGAGCCGGTCGACATGGCCATCGTCGCGGTGCCGGCCTCGGGCGTCGAGCCGGTGGTCGAGCAGCTGATCGCGCAGCGGGCACGCGCCGCGGTGGTGCTCAGCTCCGGCTTCGCGGAGATGGGCGAGCAGGGCGCCGCGGTACAGGCCCGCATGGCGGCCCGCGCCCGCGAAGGCGGGCTGGCCCTGCTGGGCCCCAACTGCCTGGGCGTGATGAACCTGCGGCAAAAGCTTTTCGCCACCTTCTCGCCGGCGCCGCTGGCGGGCGTGCCGCAGATGGGCCCGGTCGCCATCGTGAGCCAGAGCGGCGCCTTCGGGGCCTACGCCTACTCGCTGGCGCGCAAGAACGGCCTCGGCCTGAGCCACTGGGTGACCACCGGCAACGAGGCGGCGGTCTCGGTGGCCGACGTGATCGACTGGCTGGCCGACGATGAAGACACGCGGGTCATCCTCGCCTACGTCGAGGGGGCGCGCGACGGCGCGGCGCTGCAGCGCGCGCTCGCCAAGGCCCGCACCGCCGGGAAGCCGGTGATCGTGACCAAGGTCGGCCGCACCGAGGCCGGCGCGCGCGCCGCCATGTCGCACACCGCCAGCCTGTCGGGAGAGGACGCGGTCTACCAGGCCGTGTTCGACGCCACCGGCGCCATTCGCGCACGCACGGTGGACGAGATGTTCCGCCTCGGCCAGGCCTTCGCGCTCGGCACGCCGCCGGCCGGGCGCCGGCTGGCGATCGTCACCGTCTCGGGCGGGGTCGGCACGCTGATGGCCGACGCGGCTTCGGACGAGGGCCTGGAGATGCCGCCGCTGCCTGCCCGTGTGGGCGAGGTCCTGCGCGCGCGCATCCCGTTCTGTTCCACGGACAACCCGGTCGACGTGACGGGCCAGGTGACCGCCGACCTGCCGGTGCTGGGCATCGCACTGCAAGGTGCCGCCACCTGCGGCGAGTACGACGCGCTGGCGATCTTCGTCGCCGCGGCGCTCGGTTCTCCGGCGCTGGCGCCGCCCATCGTGCAGATGGTGCGCGAAACCATCGCCACGGTGCCGGCGATGCCGGTGGCGCTGTGCGGCATTGCCGACGACGCGACCCGGCATGCCCTGCTGGACGCCGGCTGCCTGGTCTACGAGGAACCCACCCACGCCGTCGAGGTGATGGCTGCCAAGGCGCGCTGGGCGGCGCACCGGTCCGAGGTCGTGGCCATGCCCGCGCCGCTGGCGCCGCCGCCGGCGGTGCTCAACGAAGCCGAGGCGCTGGAGTTCCTGTCGCGGCACGGCGTGGCGCCGGCTCCGCATCACCTGGCGCAGTCGGGCGACGAGGCCGTGATCGCCTGGCGGACGCTGGGCGGCCAGGCCGTGCTGAAGATCGTCTCGGCCGACCTGCTGCACAAGAGCGACGTCGGCGGCGTGCGCGTCGGCCTGCGCAGTGAGCAGGAAGTGCGCGAGGCGTACGACGCGATCGTGGCCTCGGTCACGCGTCTGGCGCCGCAGGCGCGGCGCCAGGGCGTGCTGGTGGCGCGCAAGCTCGACCCGCTGGCCGAGGTGATGCTCGGCGCGCGCCACGACCCGGTGTTCGGCACGGTGATCGTGCTGGGCCTGGGCGGCGTGGCGGTGGAACTGCATGCGCGCACCGCCGTGCTGACCGCGCCGACCACCGCAGGCCGCGTGCACGCCTGCCTCGCGGAACTGGGCATCCTCAAGCTGCTCGGCGGCTGGCGCGGCCGGCCCGCCGTGGATGCGCAGCCGCTGGTAGACACGGTGTTGCGCTTCGCCGAGATGGCGGCCGCGCTTGGCCCGTGCCTAGGCACGCTGGAGATCAACCCCCTGATGGTGACGACCGAGGGCGTGGCTGCGGCCGATGCCGTCGTGAGTTTCGTGTCCGCCTGAATCCACACCCTACATGGAGACAACCGCTATGAACAAACACAAACGTCCGAGCGCTGGGCGCCGCCGCAGCCTGCTGGCCGGCGCCGCGCTCCTGGCCGCGGCATCGTGGCCCATGGCCCACGCGGCCCTGCTCGACGGCAAGCCGATCCGCCTGGTGGTGCCGTTCCCGGCGGGCGGCGGCACCGACGTGATGGGTCGCCTGCTGGCGCAGGAACTCGAGCGCGAGCTGAAGGCCACGGTGATTGTCGACAACGTGCCCGGCGCCACCGGCACCATCGGCAGCGCCCAGGTGGCGCGCAGCGCGCCCGACGGGCACACGCTGCTGCTCGGCATCAGCGCCACCCACGCCATCGCGCCGGCCCTGTTCAAGGACCTCAAGTACCGCCCCGAGCAGGATTTCACCGCGATTGCACGCATCGCCCACGGCGGCAACGTGCTGGTCGCCTACCCGAAATACCCCGCCAACACGGCGCCCGAGATGGTGGCGCTGGCCAAGCGCTCCGGCGAGCCGCTGATGTACGGCTCGTGGGGCAACGGCTCGGGCGGCCACCTGGCCGGCGAGAGCATTCGCATCGCCACCGGCATCAAGATGGAGCACGTGCCCTACAAGGGCGTGGCGCCGCTGCTGCAGGACTTGGTCGGCGGGCAGATCCAGGTGGCGATGGCCGACGTGGCGGGCGCCTTGCCGCTGTTGCGCGCCGGCAAGATCAAGGCGCTGGCGGTGACCGGGCGCAAGCGCTCGTCGGCGCTGCCGCAGGTGCCCACGCTGGCCGAAGGCGGCATCGCCTTCGACACCGAGAGCTGGTTCGCCCTGTTCGCCCCGGCGCGCGTGCCGGAAGCCGACGTCCAGCAGCTGTCGCAAGCCACTGCGCGCGTGCTGCAGCGCCCCGAGGTCATCGAGAAGATCAAGAGCCTGGGCATGGAGGCCGACCCGATCCCGCGCGAGGACTTCGCCAAGCAATGGCACGCCGACATCGCCACCTGGGCGCGCATCGCCAAGCTGAGCAACGTGCAGATGGATTGACGACATCCCATTCCTCTGGAGACCTTCCGAACATGAACTCGACTTCTGCCTTTCTGCGCACCGACTACACGTCGCCGCAGGCCGCCTGGACCGCGCATGCCGCGGTGCCGGCCGTGGTGGCGGGCTATCCGCTGCTCGAATCGATCCGCACCTGCCACGTGCAGACGGCGCCGGGCGCGCCGGCCTACGGCCGCGCCCCCTTCAACACTTTCGGCCACAGCCGGGAGCGCTGGACCGATCGCGACCGCGACATCGTCACGCCCGCCAACGACCTGCTCTACAGCAACGCATGGATCGACCTGCGGCAGGGGCCGGTGTTCATCACGGCACCGGCCCAGACGGGGCGCTACTTCGTGCTCGAGCTGCTCGACGCCTACACCAACAACTTCCACAACATCGGCACGCGCAACGTGCCGCAGGCGGGCGGGCGCTTCGCGCTGGTGGGGCCGGACGCCGATGCCGATACCGCGCTTCCGGCGGACGTGCAGGTGGTGCGCTGCCCGACCGCGCTGGTCTGGGTGCTGGGCCGCGTGCTGGTCGATGGCGATGCCGACGTCGAGGCGGCGCGCGGCTTCCAGGCCGGCTTCTCCATCGACGGCCAAGCGACGGCCGAGCCACCGGCCAGCGTGGCGCGCTGGCAGCAGGGCGGCGATCCGGCGCTGGACTTCTTTGCCAACCTGGCGCGCGCGCTGCACGACTTTCCGCCGCCGGCGTCGCAGCGCGGCGTGTTCGACTTGCTGCGCGGCGCCCATGTGAAGCTGAACCCCGATGGCGCACTCGGCGACCTGCGCCCCGCCACGCTGGAAGGCCTGCGCACGGCCCACGACGTCGGGATGCGCATGATCGAGGCGACCACGCGCGCCGCCTCCAAGGCGCCCTGGCGCTACTCCACGCGCCTGGGCCGCTATGGCGACGACCTGATGCTGCGCGCCGCCACCGCCTGGAAGGGCCTCGGCGCGCTCGCGGGCGACGAAGCCATCTATGCCACGACCGACTACGACGACCAGGGCGAACTGCTCGACGGCTCGCGCCTGTACCGGCTGCATTTCGAGGACGGCGGCCAGGTGCCGGCCGCGGCCTTCTGGTCGGTCACGCTGTACGGCCAGGACCGGTATCTGGCGCCCAATCCGATCGGCCGCCACGCCCTGGGCAACCGCAGCCCGCTGGAGCGCAACGCGGACGGCAGCCTGACGCTGTACGTGTCGCGCGAGCGCCCGCCCGGCCCCGAGCAGAACTGGCTGCCCGCGCCGGCGGGCGGCTTCTACATGATCCTGCGGCTCTACCACCCGCAGCAGGCTTTCCTGAACGGCAGTTACCGTCTACCCCGACTGGAGCGCATCGCATGAGCCCCGAAGAAATTTCACAGACGGCCCGCAAGGCAGTGATCCATACCCTGCCGCTGTTCGAGATGGCGCGCATGCGCGCCGCCACCTCGCCACGCAAGCATCCGGTGCACGGCTTCGCGGCCAGCGAGCCGGGCTCGACCCTGCGCTGGGTCAATCTGTTCACCCACACGCGGCGCCTGCTCACCCCCGACGACCGCGAGGTGGTGTCGCCCAACAACGACACGCTCTACACCAACGCCTGGCTGGACCTGGCCGAAGGCCCGCTGGTGATCGACGTGCCCGACATGGGCGAGCGCTACTGGACGCTGGGCTTCCTCGACATGTGGACCAACCCCTTCGCCTACGCGGGGCGTCGTACCACGGGCAACCGGGCGCAGCGGCTGTTCGTCCACGGACCCGAATGGCAAGGCGAGGTTCCCGCCGGCATGGTCGGGATCGCGGCCCCCGGCGCGGACCTGTGGATCATCGGCCGCATCCTGGTCGATCCCGACGAAGCCGGCATCGCGCGTGTGGGCGTCTTGCAGCAGCAGTTCGCGATCCTGCGCGCGAGCGATCTCCAGCCGGCCGCCCACGTCGTCGACACCGCGATGAACGGGCGCAAGACCGACACGCCGGACGCCGCCGAATACGTCGCCATCGTCGAAGCGGCCTGGACGCGCAACCCGGCAGAGGATGACGCTGAGGCGCGCGCGTGCTGGCAACAGACCCAGGCCGAGGGCGTTGCGGCGCTGCAGGCGGCACTGGCCGAGGTGTGCAGTTCGCTGCGTCACGATGCGCAGGCCTCGGAAGTGGGCGGCGGCTGGAACATCCCCGTCACCATCCGCACCGGCTACGGCGCGCAGACCCTGCTGCGGGCGCGCGTCGCGCGCAACCTCATCGGCGCACTGGGCATCGAAGAGGCCATGTACCCGGTGGCGGAGGTGGATGCCGAAGGCCTGCCGCTGGATGGGCAGCACGCCTACGAGCTGTATTTCCCGCCCGGCGACGGTCCGCAGGTCGATGCCTTCTGGTCGCTGACGATGTACCGCAAGTCCACCTGCCTGCTGGCGGCCAACCCCATCGAGCGCTACTCCATCGGCGACCGTACGCCCGGCCTGCGCCACGAGGCCGACGGCGGGTTGCGCATCGCGATCCAGGCCGATGCGCCCAGCGACCCCGAGGCAAACTGGCTGCCGGCGCCGCGCGAGCCCTTCTATCTCACGCTGCGGCTGTACCAGCCGCGCGAGGCGCATCTGAATTTCAGCTTCCGCTATCCGCCCGTGGTGCGCCGCGCCGATCCGACCTGACGCCATTCGCACCCCACAAGGAAACAAGCCATGGACAAGGACATGCAGACCCGCAGAAGTTTCGTGCGGCAGGCCGCCGGCACCGCAGGGGCCCTCGCGCTGGGCACGTTCGCCATCGAGCGCGGCGCATTCGCGCAGCCGGACTGGCCCAGCAAGACCGTGCGCCTGATCTCGCCCTACGGCGCGGGCGGCTCCAACGACATCTCGGCGCGCATCCTGGCGGATGCGCTGGGCCACAAGCTCGGCCAGCAGTTCATCGTGGAGAACAAGCCCGGCGCCGGAACGCGGGTGGGCAACGAATTCGTGGCGCGGGCGGCGCCCGACGGCAGCACCTTCCTCTACGCCGCCGCGCCCTATGCCACGGTCGGCAGCCTGTACGGCAAGCTCAGCTACGACCCGCTCAAGGACCTGAAGGCGGTGAGCCTGGCGGTGACGGCGCCGGTGTTCCTGATCGTCAATGCCGAGTCGCCCTTCAAGACGGTGGCCGACTTGGTGGCCTATGGCAAGAAGAAGCCCGAGGGGCTGACCTTCGCCTCGCCCGGCAGCGGCTCCGGCCCGCACCTGGCGGCGGAGCTGTTCTTCAAGGAGGCCGGCGTCAAGGGCCTGAACGTGCACTTCCGCGGCGACGCCACCGCGTACACCGAACTGCTGGCCGGCCGCGTGGACGCCACCATGACCGCCATCACCTCGGCGCTGCCGCACATCCAGTCCGGCAAGCTGCGCGTGCTGGGCGTGGCATCGGAGCAGCGCACGCCGATCTACCCCTCGGCACCGACCCTGCGGGAACAGGGCTACCCCCAGGTCATCGGCTACGGCTGGTTCGGCTTCATGGCGCCGGCCGGAACGCCCCAGTCGATCATCGACCGCCTGTCCGGGCAGGTGAAGACGATCCTCTCCGATCCGGCCATCAGGCAGAAACTCGCCGGCCTGGGCCTGCAGGCGCAGGGCAGCAGCCCGGCCGAGTTCGCGGCCTTCATCCGGCAGGAAATGGCGAAGTGGAGCGAGATCATCAAGGCCGCCGGCATCAAGGGCGAATGAGGCGATCGGCCTGAGCCGCAATCGATCGCCGCAACAACCTGCATAAAAATTCATAACAACGGAGACACCATGAAAAAAACCACCCTCACGGTCCTTGCCGCCGCACTGGGCGCCTGCACCGCCGCGCTCCATGCCCACGCGCAGACGGCCGCGCCACCCGCGATGCCCGTCGGCGTCGACACCTTCGTGCGCGCGGAAACCGACACCTACATGGCCGGGCTGGCCAAGACCGCCGGGGTCGGCAAGCTGCGGCACCTGCGCGATCTGGCTTCCATCGACAACCAGCGGGTGATCCGGATGAACCGCGACACGCTGTACTCCAGCGTCATGCTCGACCTCGATGCCGGGCCGGCGACCATCACCCTGCCCGATGCCGGCAAGCGCTACCTCTCGCTGCACGTCATCAACCAGGACCACTACACGACGAACATCTTCCACGGCGCCGGCGCGCACACGCTGACCAGGGAGAGCGTCGGCACGCGCTATGCCTACGTGATCATCCGCACCTTCGTCGACCCCGGCAGCGCGGCTGACCTCAAGCAGGCCCACGCGCTGCAGGACGCGATCCAGGTCGGCCAGAAAAACCCCGGCAAGCTGGAATTGCCTGCGTGGGACGCGGCCAGCCTCAAGAAAGTGCGCGACGCCCTGCTCGTGCTCGCATCGACCATGCCGGATCTGACGCAGACCTTCGGCACCCAGGCCGCGGTGAACCCCATACGTCACCTCGTCGGGACGGCGTCCGCCTGGGGTGGGTTGCCGGAGCAGGAAACCATCTACCTGAACGTCAATCCCGGGAAGAACGACGGCAAGACGGTCTACCGGTTCAGCGTCAAGGACGTGCCCGTCGACGGCTTCTGGTCGGTCAGCGTGTACAACGCCGCGGGCTATTTCGAGAAGAACCCCGAAGGCGCCTACACGGTCAACAACGTGACGGCCCGGCGCGGCAGCGACGGCGCCGTCACCGTCCAGTTCGGCGGCTGCGACGGCGGCAAGACCGCCAACTGCCTGCCGATCACGCCGGGCTGGAACTACCTGGTGCGCCTGTACCAGCCGCGCGCGGAAGCCGCCAGCGGCGCCTGGAAGTTCCCCGAAGCGCAGCCTGTGAACTGAGGTGGATTTCTAGGATTCGCCCACCCTGAGCCCAAGAGCCAACGACACCCGGCACCCCCGACCAGGAGACAAGCATGGACCGACGACAATTCATTTCCGTTACGGCAGGGACACTGGCTTCGACTGCAATCCACGCGGAAGCACGTGCCCAAGCTGCATCCCAATCCACCGCTTCCGTCAGCCTGAGAGTGGCCGCCCGCAATGCGTGGATCTGGGGCCTTCCCCTCATCGAGACGGCCGAGCAGCGCTCGGCGCGCTCTGCAGAGGGCGTCAAGGTCAATACCTTCCAGCACCAGCGTGCGTTGGTCACGGCAAAGGGGCAGTTCGTCACCACCCCGAACAACGACACCCTGTATTCGCAAGCCTGGCTGAACTTGGAGAAAGGGCCCGTGACGATCAGCGTGCCGGCCTCGGGCGACCGGTACTACTGCGTGCCGTTGATGGACATGTATTCCAACAACTTCGCCATCGTCGGCACCCGAACTTCCGGACCGAGCGCGCGGACATTCACCGTCATCGGGCCCAACGACACGAGAAAGGATCCCATGGCGATCCGCGCCCCGACCAACTCGGTGTGGATCGTGGGCCGGACCCTCGTCGAGGGCGATGCGGACCTGCCCAAGGCGCATGCCTTCCAGGACGGCTGGTCGATCAAGGGGCCGGCCGCGAGCGCGCCCAGGAGCTTTGCGAAACGATCGGCGCCGTGGGACCAGTACTTCGCGTCCGTCCAGGCCCTGATGAACGAAAGCCCGCCGCCGATGACCGATGCGCGGATGCTGGACAGCATGTTGCCGTTGATCCAGTTCGGCAAAACCTTCGATCCCTCCCGGTTTTCGCCGGACCAGGCAGCCGAGATCAAGGCAGGCGTGGCCGACGCAGCCAACGTCTTCATGACGATCCGACGGGACTTGCCGATTCGCAACGGCTGGAGCCTGCCGCGTGCCAGTCTGGGCAACTTTGGCGAGGACTATGACTATCGCGCGGCCGTCGCCATCGGTGGCCTCGCGGCGCTGACGCCGGTGGAGGCGATGTATCTTCGCGCGAGTGGCCCGGACGGGCGCGGATTCGATGGCGCGCAATCATGGAAGCTGACTTTCCCGGCGGGCCAGCTGCCGCCGGTCGAGGCGTTCTGGTCTCTTTCCATGTACCGCCTCACGTCCGACGGCCAGCTTTTCTTCGCCGACAACCCCATCGACCGCTACACGATCGGCGATCGGACCGCGGGCCTGAAGCGCGGCGCGGACGGTTCGCTCGAAATCCTGATGTCGCGGACTGCGCCCAATGCCGATCCCAACACCAACTGGCTGCCGGCGCCGGCCGAGGGCAAGTTCGTTCTGATCCTGCGCGCCTATCTGCCGAAGCCGGCGCTGCTTTCGGGCAGCTACCAGCTGCCCGCAGTGCAAGCGGCTTGACCAGCTTCGTTACTTATCGGACCCGTTTCGCCGGGCTTAAAGTAGGCGCCCTGCGTTGCGCGCCATGTTCACGCCGCCCTGCCTTCCGCGCTCCCTGTTCGCTATCTTCTTGATAGCAGCATGCGCCCGCCCGGCCTGCGCGATGGCCGCTTTCGACGAGGTCAGGCAGGCCTTCCGCCCGTCCGAGACGCGGGTGCTCGACCGCGACGGCGAGCTGCTGCAGCGCGTGCGCACCGATGCCACGGTGCGGCGCGGCCGGTGGGTGGCGCTGGCCGACGTGTCGCCGGCCCTGCGCGGCGCCATGCTGCTGTCGGAGGACCGGCGTTTCCACGAGCACAGCGGCATCGACTGGCGCGCCGCGTCGGCCGCCGCCTGGGGCAACCTGTGGCACACGCGAACGCGCGGCGCCTCGACCCTCACCATGCAGCTCGCCGGCCTGCTCGACGACGACCTGCGGCGCGCCGCCGGCGGACGCAGCCTGGCGCAGAAGCTCGGCCAGGCAGTGGCGGCGGCGCAGCTGGAGCGGCAGTGGCGCAAGGACCAGATCCTGGAGGCGTACCTGAACCTGGTGCCGTTTCGCGGCGAGCTGGTCGGCATCGACGCGCTCGCGCGCACGCTGTTCGGCAAGGCGCCGCACGGGCTCGACGCGCGCGAGGCGGCGGTGGCGGCGGCGCTGGTGCGCGCGCCCAACGCCGGCGCCGCGCGGGTGGCGCGGCGCGCCTGCGAGCTGCTGCGCGCCATGGAGCCGGCGCAGCAGGCGGACTGCGAGGCGCTCGACCTGTTCGCCGAGGGGGCGCTGCGGCGGCGGGCCTTCGACGCGAGCGAGGGCATCGCGCCGCACCTGTCGCGGCAGGCGCTGCGCGAGGCGCGCGGCGCGGGCGCCGGCGCCGAGCCGGCACCAGCAGACATCCGCACCACGCTGCGCGCGCCGCTGCAGCGCTTCGCGCTCGCCACGCTGCAGCGCCACCTGCGCGAATTGCACGGCCGCCATGTGGAGGACGGTGCGCTGCTGGTGCTCGACAACGCCAGCGGCGAGGTGCTGGCCTGGGTCGGCTCGTCGGGCGCGCTCAGCCAGGCCGGCGAGGTCGACGGCGTGCTGGCCAGGCGCCAGCCGGGCTCGACGCTCAAGCCGTTCCTGTACGCGCAGGCCATCGCCGAGCGGCGCCTCACGGCGGCGTCGCTGCTGGACGACTCGTCGGCGCAGATCGCCACCGCCGGCGGGCTCTACATCCCGCAGAACTACGACCGGCGCTTCAAGGGCCACGTGTCGGTGCGCACGGCGCTGGCGTCGTCGCTCAACGTGCCGGCGGTGCGCACGCTGGTCATGGTGACGCCCGAGGCCTTCGCCCGGCAGCTGCGCGCCGCCGGGCTGCCGCTGGCCGAGAGCGGCGACTACTACGGCTACAGCCTGGCGCTCGGCAGCGCCGAGGTGTCGCTGCTGGCGCTGACGAACGCGTACCGGACGCTGGCCAATGGCGGGCGCCTCGGGCCGACGCGGATCGTGCCGCCGGCTGCGGGGCCTGGCGAGTCGAGCCCGGTCCGCGGGGGAAAGCCCCCCTCCCGGCTTGGCCCCGAAGGGGGCAGGAGCGAGGCCCGGAGCAGCGACAGGGGCGCGGCCCGCAGCGATGCGCCGGCCATCGACCCGCGCGCCGCCTTCATCGTCGGCGACATCCTGTCCGACCCCGATGCAAGGGCGCGCACCTTCGGGCTCGACAGCGTGCTGGCCACGCGCTTCTGGAGCGCGGTCAAGACCGGCACCAGCAAGGACATGCGCGACAACTGGGCCGTGGGGTGGTCCGGGCGCTACACCGTCGGCGTGTGGGTCGGCAACGCCGGCGGCGCCCCGATGCGCGACGTGAGCGGCACCAGCGGCGCGGCGCCGGTGTGGGCCGAGGTGATGCGCTTCCTGCACCGCGACGAAGCCAGCCGGGCCCCGGCGCCGCCGGCCGGACTGGTGCGCGTGCGCGTCGCGTTCGGAAGCGCCGAGGCCAAGGGTGGCGGTAGCAGTGCCGGTGCCGACAGCGCCAGCCCGCTCGAAGCGGCGCGGGACGAGTGGTTCCTGCAGGGCACCGAGCAGGCGCTCTTTGCTATCGATTCAGTAGCTGCAGGCCCTCTCCGGACGGGCGCTGGCGACCGAAATGACGTGCAAACCGGTGACGCCGCCAGGGCCCGCATCACGGCCCCGGCCGACGGCACCATCCTCGCGCTCGACCCGGACATCCCGCCCCGGCACCAGCGCGTGCGCTTCGAGGCCGACGCGCGCGGAGAGGACGTTCGCTGGCGCATCGATGGCCGCACGTTCGCGCGCGGCGCCGGCGCGCTGTGGCCGCCATGGCCGGGGCGGCACGTGGTGGAGCTGGTGGACGCGCGGGGCCGCGTGGCCGACCGCATCGGCATCGAGGTGCGCGGCGCCGGCGTCAAGGCGGCGGCGCCCCCGGCGCGCTGAACGGCACCGGTGCGGCACAGCACAGCACGGCACGCAGCGCAGCGCTGCGGCATGGTGCAGCGCGGTGCGTCGTGCGGTACGAGGCGGCGGGCCCGCTGGCGCCGACACGGCACGGGCGCTTGGCTGACAACGTGCCCATGCCCCGCCGCACACAATCGCCAGCGTCATCCGCGTGACAGGAGTCATCCATGAGCGCTCCGCTTTCCCCCTCCTCCGCCACCGCCGCGACCCTGGACGCACCGGGCGGCATCCCGCCACCGCGCCTCTACAGCGCCGAGGAAAGGCGTCACCGCATCTTCGCCATCGTCGGCGCCTCCTCGGGCAACCTGGTCGAGTGGTTCGACTTCTACGTCTACGCCTTCTCGTCGATCTACTTCGCCGCGTCGTTCTTCCCCAAGTCCAACCCGACGGTGCAGCTGCTCAACACCGCTGGCGTGTTCGCGGCGGGCTTCCTGATGCGCCCGATCGGCGGCTGGCTGTTCGGCCGCATCGCCGACCGCAAGGGCCGCAAGACCTCGCTCGTGATCTCGGTGACCATGATGTGCGCCGGCTCGCTGGCCATCGCCTGCCTGCCGACCTACGCCAGCATCGGCGCCTGGGCGCCGTTTCTGCTGCTGGTGGCGCGCCTCTTCCAGGGGCTGTCGGTGGGCGGCGAGTACGGCACCACCGCCACCTACATGAGCGAGGTGGCGCTGCGCGGCCAGCGCGGCTTCTACGCCTCGTTCCAGTACGTCACGCTGATCGGCGGGCAGCTGCTCGCGGTGCTGGTGATCGTGGTGCTGGAGCAGCTGCTGACCGAGGCCCAGCTCAGGGCCTGGGGCTGGCGCATCCCGTTCGTGATCGGCGCCGTCACCGCCGTGGTGGCGATGCAGCTGCGCCGCCAGCTGCAGGAAACGTCGAGCGAGGCCAGCCGCACCAGCAAGGAGGCGGGCAGCCTGGCCGGGCTGTTCCGCCATCACAAGGCGGCCTTCTTCACGGTGCTGGGCTACACCGCCGGCGGCTCGCTGATCTTCTACACCTTCACCACCTACATGCAGAAGTACCTGGTCAACACGGTGGGCCTGCCGATCAAGACGACCAGCTACGTCATGACCGGCGGCGCTCTTCGTCTACATGTGCATGCAGCCGCTGTTCGGCGCGCTGTCGGACCGCATCAGCCGACGCAACAACATGCTGCTGTTCGGCGCGCTCGGCGCCCTCGGCGACGGTGCCGATCCTGACCACGCTGCAGCACGTGACGAGCCCGGTGGCGGCCTTCGCGCTGGTGGTCGTGGCGCTGGCCATCGTGAGCTTCTACACCTCGATCAGCGGCATCGTGAAGGCCGAGATGTTCCCGCCCGAGGTGCGCGCGCTCGGCGTGGGTCTCGCCTACGCCGTGGCCAACGCGATCTTCGGCGGCTCGGCCGAGTACGTGGCGCTGGGCCTGAAATCGCTCGGCCACGAGTCGGCCTTCTTCTGGTACGTGACGGCGATGATGGTGATCGCCTTCCTGGTCAGCCTGCGCATCCCGCGCGAGGGGCGCTACCTGCACCACGACCACTGACTGAGGCCGGACGGCGTCGCTCAGCGCTGGCCCGGCGGGCGGGCCGGCAGGGTCTGCAGGAAGGCGTAGAGCGCCTGCGCGTCCACGTCGTCGAGCTTGCCCAGCGACTCGAACGGCATCACGCGGCTGACCACCGTGCCGTCGGGCCGCCTGCCGCTGCGCAGCATGGCCGTGAACTGGGCCGCATCCCTGTAGCGCGCCAGCGCGCCGTCCTCGCCGGGCGTGAGGTTGGCCGCCGGCGGCCAGGCGGGCGGCGCGCCGGGAATCCTGCCCCCCGAGAAATGCGCGCCGTGGCAGCCGACGCACATGTTGGCGACGTAGGCGCCGTGCGACGCGTTGACGCCCGCGGGCACCGGCTGCGCCGGCGGCAGGCTGTGGTCGATCTGCCGCGCGGCGTCGGGGATCATGCCGTAGCCGTACAGCACCCACGCCGGCAGCGGCAGCTCGATCACGGCCGCGGCGCCGCCGGCCGGCGGCAGGCTGCGCACGTACGACACCAGGGCCGTCAGGTCGTCGTCGGTGAGGCGGTTGTAGTCGACGCTGGGCATGACGAGCACCGGCTGGCCGCCGGGCTTGACGCCGTGGCGGATGGTGCGGTCCCAGTCGACGGGCCGGTAGCGCGCCGTCGCACCGACGGCGGTGATGTCGGGCCCCGCCAGGCGCGTGCCCTTGCCGTCGTTGGCGAACTCGCGTCCGGCGCCCGTCGTGCCGTGGCATTCGGCGCAGCCGCGCGACTCGAACAGGTAGCGCCCACGCTCGAGCACCGCCGCGTCGGTCGAATAGGCCACCGGCCGCAGCACCGAGACGCTCACCTGACGCATGCGCCGACGCTCGGCCAGCTGCCGCCCGGCGGTGACGCCCGCGGCCAGCAGCAGCACCAGCAGGGTGACGCCTGCAACGGTCCATTTCATCCAGCGTTTCATGGTCCGTCTCCCTCGCGCCCTGGCCCACGGGGCGCGCTCGCCATGCTGCGCGCGCGGGCGCGAGGTGTCAAATCCAAGCCCCACGCCCGCGTGGCCGGCCCCCTCGGCGGCCACGCGCGCACCCGGAGCTGGCGTGTCGAGGCGGGCGGCGTCAGTCCTCCGATCGCCAGAGCGTCGGATAGTCCGAGACGAAGCCCTCCGGCGTCACCACGAGCACGCCCTCGTAGCCGAAGCGGGGCGCCCGGTAGCCGTACTCGGCCTCGCCGCGGCGCTCGTAGTGCTGCGCCAGCGCCTCCAGCCCCTCGCCTTCGAGGTCCAGCCAGGCGGCCGGCGCCTCGGCACTCTCGCCGACCGCGAGGTTCAGGCGGCGCAGCTGCGCCAGGTTGGTGGCCGGGGTGAAGCCCAGGTCCAGGTCGATGCAGTGCGCCAGCCCCGGCACCGGCCGGTCGTTGAGGGTCCATTCGCCGCCGCCCGTGCGCGCCAGTGCGACATCGACAGCCAGGCCGCCGACCCAGCCGCGCACGCGACCCCAGCGCGCATGCCAGGTGCGGTCGCAGTGCACGCGGTAGTCCAGCCGCGCGGGCTGGCCGTTCCCGCTGCGGAACACGGCGGCGCCGTCGAGGCGCCAGCCGTCGCCATGCGCTTCGAGGCGGCAGGCGTCGTGGCCGGGCAGGTCGAGCCGGCGCCAGCACATGGCGGCAAGGACTTGCATGGTTGCGCATGATGCGCCGGACGGGCCGGTTTGTCCGTCCCCGGAGCGTTCAGAATCCGTGCCGTGCCCGCCGCCCCGATCCGCCGCATCGCCCACCTCGACATGGACGCCTTCTTCGCGTCGGTCGAGCTGCTGCGCTACCCGCAGTTGAAGGGGCTGCCGCTGGTGATCGGCGGCAGCCGGCGCCAGCACGACGAAGCCGAGCGCGCCGTGCCCGCGGGCGGCACGCTGGCCGACATCCCGGTGGCGGCCTTCCCCCGGCTCGGCGGCTATGTCGGGCGCGGCGTCATCACCACCGCCACCTACGCGGCGCGGCCGTTCGGCGTCGGCTCGGCGATGGGGCTGATGAAGGCGGCCAAGCTATGCCCGCAGGCGATTTTGCTGCCGGTCGATTTCGACGAGTACCGGCGCTGTTCACGGCTCTTCAAGGGCGTCATCACGGCAATAGCCCCGGTGATGGAGGACCGCGGCGTGGACGAGGTGTACATCGACTTCACCGACGTGCCCGGCGGCCGGCGCGAGGGCGGGCGGGTGCTGGCGCGGCAGATCCAGAAGAGCATCTTCGAGGCCACGGGCCTGACCTGCTCGATCGGCGTGGCGCCCAACAAGCTGCTGGCCAAGCTCGCCAGCGAGTTCGACAAGCCCAACGGCATCACGGTGCTGCACGAGAGCGACCTGCAAACGCGCATCTGGCCGCTGGCGGCGCGCAAGGTCAACGGCATCGGGCCGAAGTCGGATGCCAAGCTGGAGCGCCTGGGCATCCGCACCGTGGGCGAGATTGCCGCCTGCGAGCGCGACTGGCTCATCGCGCACTTCGGCCGCGCCACCGGCGCCTGGATGCACGAGACCGCCTGGGGCCGCGACGACCGGCCGGTGGTGACCGAGAGCGAGCCGGTCTCGATGAGCCGCGAGACCACCTTCGAGCGCGACCTGCACGCGGTGCGCGACCGCGCCGAATTAAGCGCCATCTTCACGCGGCTGTGCGAGAAGCTGGCCGAGGACCTGCAGCGCAAGGGCTACGTCGGCCGCACCATCGGCATCAAGCTGCGCTACGACGACTTCAAGGTTGCCACGCGCGACCAGACCCTGGCCCACTTCACGGCCGACGCCCGCGTCATCCGCCAGCACGCCGGCCAGTGCCTGAAGCGCGTGCCGCTGGAGCGGCCGTTGCGTCTCCTGGGGGTGCGCGTCGGCGCGCTGGCCAGGGTCGGCAGCGCCGAGGTTTCAGTATCGAATCCGCCCGTAGCGCCCGTAGGACGTGCGGTGTTTGCTATGAATCCGATAGCAACGACGGCCCCGCTGTTCTGAACCCGGTGACGCGGGCCGCTCAGCGC
Source organism: uncultured beta proteobacterium (assembly GCA_963847265.1). Taxonomy (GTDB): domain Bacteria; phylum Pseudomonadota; class Gammaproteobacteria; order Burkholderiales; family Burkholderiaceae_C; genus Variovorax. Next base: position 566,049 of record CAWJZE010000001.1, read on the forward strand.
GCGGGCACGCCGCTTTGCCACTGCGGCCAGTTCGCCACGATGTGGTCGACCATGCGCGAGCCGACCCGCTCGATGTTCTCCACCGTCTCGGCGAAGCCGCCGGCGGTCTCGCCCGGCGCCGGGTCGAGGTGCTGCAGCGTGGTCTCGCGCGGGTTGCCCTGGTCGAAGTTGACCGCGCCGCGCAGGCTCATCACGCGCTCGGTGCCGTGGGTGCGGTTGATGACCAGCGTGACGGCGGCGGCCTCCATCTCGGTGATGACGTAGTCGTCGGCGCCGTAGAGCCTGGCGATGTACTGCGCCTGCCTCGACAGGCCGGGGCCGTGGAAGAAGGTGTCGCCCGTCACGTGGGTGCCGGTGCCGACGAAGGGCGCACGGCGCGCGGCGGTGTCGGGATAGCGCAGCCGGTAGCGCCGCGCGGCGTCGGAATCGGCCAGCGGCGTGTCGGCCGTGAGCTTCATGGCCCAGCCGACCAGCGCCGGATTGAGCCGGAAGCGGCGGTAGTCCTCGTAGCCCTTGCGCGGCATGAAGGTCGGCTCGCCGGGCTTGTTCTCCTCGGGTGCCCAGCGGTGGCCCAGGTCGTAGTCCACCAGCCAGCTCGCCCAGCTGACCTCGCCGATGGTGCCGCGCGCAGGCGGCGTGCCGCCCACGCCCGAGATCACGTAGTAGGCCTTCGAGAAATCGAACTTCGGGTTCAGCAGGATCGCCTGCATCGACGCCGACGAGTTCACCTTGCCCATGCCGAGCACCGCGCCGCACACGCCGTCGGCGTTGCAGTACACCGGCTGCAGCGCGCCGGTCACGGGAATCGGCGCGGCGCCCTTCCAGTAGCGCTCGTACCAGTGCTGGAACTCGCCGGCACGGTCGCCGGTGTTCTGGCCGATCTCGAACATGGCGGCGACGAACACTTTCACGCGCACCGGCTCGGCGGTGGCGGAAGCGGCGGCGGCCGGCGCCGTGGCGACGCGCGACGATGAGGCACAGCCGGCCACGAGCGCCGCGGCCAGCACGAGCGCGGGGCCGCGCATGCGGGACGGAAAAGGCTGGAGCATGGGATCACCTCCGGAGATGAAAGCGTCCAGTCTAGGGACCGAAGCGCCTGCCGTGGCGCCTTGCACCTGCACGGCGGCGACTCGGCGGCGCCAGCCCGGGGGCCGCCCGCGCAAGCCAGCCGCGAACCGGCCGCGCCTGCGTCCTACAGCGCGAGACCGCCGACGACGCCACGCTGTGGATTCATTCCGGCCTCGCCGGCTTTTTTCCTGCTCCATGCCTTCTGCCGACCCGCCGCGCCCGCCGCCGCTCGCCAACGGCCTCGTCTATGTCAACGCCGACATGCCCGGCCTGCGCCGGGTGCGCGACGGCGAGAGCTTTCGCTACCAGGACGCGCAGGGCCGCTGGATCGACGACGAGGCAGAGCTCGCGCGCATCCGCCGCCTGGCCATTCCGCCGGCGTACACCGAGGTCTGGATCTGCCCGCTCGCCAACGGCCACCTGCAGGCCACCGGCATCGACGCGCGCGGGCGCAAGCAGTACCGCTACCACCCGGACTGGCGCGCCCTCAAGGACGAGGCCAAGTTCGAGCGCATGGAGGCCTTCGGCGCCGCGCTGCCGCGCATCCGCGCGCGGGTGGCGCGCGACCTGGCGCCGGCGGCGGGACGGCGCCGCGCCGCCCCGCTGACGCGCGACGTGGTGCTGGCGGCCATCGTGCGACTGCTCGACACCACCTACCTGCGCGTGGGCAACGAGGAGTACGCCAGCGCCAACGGCTCCTACGGCCTGACCACCCTGCGCAACCGCCATGCCGCCGTGCGCGGCGGCACGCTGAAGCTGCATTTCCGCGGCAAGAGCGGCGTCGTGCACGAGGCCCGGCTCGACGACCCGCGCGTCGCGAAGATCGTGCGCCAGTGCCAGCAGCTGCCGGGGCAGGAGCTGTTCCAGTACCTCGACGAGGAAGGCGGCGTGCACCACGTCTCGTCGTCGGACGTGAACGACTACCTGCACGCGGCGGCGCTTCCGCGGCGCGGCGGCCGCCCTGCCGCCGCGGCCGACGCGGACGGCGGCGGCTTCACGGCCAAGGACTTCCGCACCTGGCACGGCACGGTGCAGGCGCTGGAGCTGACGCGCCTGGCCTGCCAGGCCAGCAGCGCGGAGGGCGGCACGACGGCAGCCGCGCGCGCCACGGCCCGCGACATCCTGTGCGCGGTCGCGCGCCAGCTCGGCAACACGCCGGCGGTCTGCAGGAAGGCCTACATCCACCCGGCCGTGCTGGCGCTGGGCACGACGCTGGCGTCACCGCCGCCCCAGGGTACGCAGGACGTCTGGGCCCGGCTGGCCGGCGGCCGGCGGCCCCGGCGCGGCCTGTACGCGGCCGAGCACCGCCTGCTGCGCTTCTTCGCCGTGCAGCGGCGTGCGCGGCGACGCTCGGCGGGTCGGCCGCAACCCTTCAGGTGAGCCGGACGGCCCGTTCCGTCGCCTCGGCGACGGCGTGCAGCAGCGAGGCGATGTCGAACGGCTTCGTCAGGATGGAATGCGTGCCCAGCACCCGGCCCACCTCGACCATGTCGGCATAGCCCGTGGCCAGGATGACGGGCAGCCCGGGCAGGCGCTCGCGTGCCTTCCTGATGACGTCGGCCCCGTTCATGCCGGGCATCGCATAGTCGACGATGACCAGGTCGGGCGCGTCGCACGCCAGTTGCTCCAGGCCCGCCTCGCCATCGGCCGCCGAGGTGACGACGTGCCCCGCCAGTTCCAGGCTTTCGGCGATGACGCGCCTGACGTCGGCGTCGTCCTCGATCACCAGGATGCGGCGGCAGGGCGACGTGCCGGCCGGTGGCGGCGCGCCGGCCGCCGCCGCTTCGGGCTGCCCGTCGGCCAGGGGGAACGCGAGCTCGACCGTCGTGCCGCCGCCCGGGGCGCTCGCGATCCGCGCCGCGCCGCCGGACTGCTGCGCGAAGCCGTAGACTTGGCTCAGGCCCAGCCCGGTGCCGCTGCCCACCGGCTTGGTGGTGAAGAACGGCTCGAACACCTTGGAGATCAGGTGGGGCGGGATGCCGGGCCCGTCGTCGGTCACCGTCAGCACCACCGCCGTGCCTTCGCCGGCGGCCTGAGGGCACAGGCGCGTGGCGATGACGATGCGGCCGGTGCCGCTCATGGCGTCCTTGGCGTTCACGACCAGGTTGAGCACCGCCATCTCGAGCTGGCTCGGGTCCAGCCGGGCCAGGGCCTGCTCCCGGCACAGCTCGCTTCTCACCTGCACCGCCGCGCCCGCCGACACGACGATCAGCTCGTGCATGCCGCGCAGCAGCGCGTTGACGTCGGTCAGGCGCGGCAGCAGCGACTGCGAGCGCGCGAAGGACAGCAGCTGCCCGGTCAGCTTAGCGCCGCGCGCCACCGCCGCCTTGGCCTGGCCCGCGACCCTGACGACGCGCGGCTCCGGGGAGATGCGCCCCAGCAGGTCGAGGTTCATGCTCACCACGTGCAGCAGGTTGTTGAAGTCGTGCGCGATGCCCCCGGTCAAGCGGCCGATCGCCTCCATCTTCTGGACCTGCGCGAGCGCGGCCTGGGCCCGCTCGCGCTCGGCGATCTCGGCCATCAGCCGGTCGTTGGCCTCGGCCAGCTCGCGGGTGCGCGCGGCGATGCGGCTCTCCAGTTCGCGGTTGAGCTGCTGGACGGTCGAGCGCGCCTGGTCCAGGTCCTGCAGGGCCTGCTGCGTCGCGTACTGCCGGCGCCGGGCGCGCACCGCGGCGTCGGCGGCGCTCGCCAGCGTCTCGGCGTTGACCGGACGCTCGAGCAGCACCACGTTGCCCAGGGTGCGCAGCGACGCGCGCGCCGGCTCGCTGCGGCGCGCGGTGCGGCGCGTCGTCAGCACGATGAAGGGCAGGTCCGACCAGCTCGACTGCCGCGCGAGCCAGGCGCCCAGCGGGTCGTCGGGCGCCACGGCAAAGGCCTCCTCGGTCACGATGGCCGCCCCGGCGCCCTCCTGCAGCCCGGCCAGCAGTTCGCCGTGCGATGCGCAGACGCGCGCGACGATGCCGCGCCCCGCCAGCACGCCGCAAATCACCTCCGCATCGCGCCCGCGCGGCGCGTGCACCAGCACCTGCAGCGCCATGGTCAGCCGCGCACGAGGACGGCGGGAACGTCGCCCAGCAGCGCGCCGCGGCCGTCATAGGTGGGCACGCCGTTCAGGACGCCGACGAAGTCGGTCAGCGCCTCGCCGATCTCGACGCCCTCCGCGCCCAGGCGGAACTCGCGGATCGTCAGCTCGTGCCGGCTGGTGCGGCTCTTGACCACGGACACCGCCTTCAGCAGGCTGCCGCGCGCCTCGAAGAAGCGAAACAGCACGATGGCGTCGCTCAGGTAGCTCAGGTCCACGTCGCTGCGGCCCTCGCCGAACAGGCCGTGCTGGCCGAGCACCAGCAGGGTGGCGACGCCGCTCTGGTTGAGGAAGGCCAGCAGCTCGTGCATCTGCAGCAGCAGGAAGCGGCCGCCCGGCATGGCCTGGAGGTAGGCGTTCAGGCTGTCGACGCCGACCATCGTCGCGCCGCGCCGCTGCACGGCGTGGCGCACCATGCTGCTGAATTCCCCGGGCGAGACCTGCGCCGGGTCCAGGGTGACGATCTCCAGCCGCCCCTCCTCCATGTAGCGCCGCAGCGGGATGCCGAGCGCCTCGCAGCGCATCATGAGCGTGCCCAGGCCCTCGTCGAACAGGTAGTAAGACGCCTTCTCGCCGCGCGCCAGCGCCGCGGCGATGCACGCGAGGGCCGTCGTGGTCTTGCCCACGCCGGAAGGACCGGCCAGCAGCGTGTTGCTGCCGTAGGTCAGCCCCCCGCCCAGGAGGGCGTCGAGCGACGCGTTGCCCGTCGTCGCCAGACGCTGCTCGACATCGGTGCGGTGCTCGGCCGCGATCAGCCTCGGGTAGACCGCGATGCCGCCGGTGTCGAGCCGGAAGTCGTGGTCGCCGCCGCGGAAGCGGGCGCCGCGCAGCTTGACCACGCGCAGGAAGCGCTTGTTCTCGCCGTACTCGCCATGCGTCTGGTCCAGGCTCAGGACGCCGTGCGCGATGCTGTGCAGCTGCAGGTCGCCCGCCCGGGACGACTTGTCGTCGAGCAGCAGCACGGTGCAGCGGCACTTGGCGAAGAAATGCTTGAGCGCCAGGATCTGGCGGCGGTAGCGCAGCGGGTCCTGCGCCAGGAGGCGCATCTCCGAGAGGCTGTCGAACACCAAGCGCTGAGGGCGCAGCCGCTCCACCTCGGCCATCACGCCGCGGGTGGTCTCGCCCAGTTCCATCTCCGACGGGTGCAGCACGGACTGCTCGGCGTCGGGGCTCAGGCCCTCCTCGGTCACCAGCTCGAACACGCGCAGCCCGTCGAGCGTCCAGCCGTGCGACGCGGCGACCGTGCGCAGCTCGTCGGCGGTCTCCGAGAGCGTGACGTACAGCCCGCTCTGGCCCTGCGCCACGCCGTCGAGCAGGAACTGGATGCCCAGCGTCGTCTTGCCGGCGCCGGGCTCGCCCTCGACGAGGTACAGGTGGTGCGCCGGCAGTCCGCCGCCGAGCACGTCGTCGAGGCCGGCGATGCCGGTGGATGCGCGCTCCTGGGGCGGGGCCTGGAACGAAACGGGCTGGGTCGGGGGCATGCGGGCGGGGCGATGGAGGTGAAGGCCGCCTGCGGTGCGACGCAGGCGGCCGGGCGGGCTAGCGCGTATTGTGTCCGGGCGGCGCCGGCGTCGCAGCAAGCGGCAGGTGCACGACGTCTTCGCCCAGCACCAGGCCGTAACCCAGGTCCTCGGCGAGGCAGCGCAGCGCGGCCGCGTCGATGCGCAGGCGCCCTGGCGGCTCCTGCGTGCCGGCGCCCGCGCGGGCATCGTCGGCCGCCGCGCGCGCCGTGGCCAGCAGCCGCAGCGCGTCCGTACCGTCGGGCACGATGCGGACGGCACCGGGCGCGGGTCGCCGGTCGAGCAGATGGCAGAGCGACGCCAGCACCAAGTAGCGCAGGGCCGTCGCGCCGGGCCACTGCACCGCCTCGGGCGGCCCGTGCGCGACGGCGTCGGCGGGGGCCGGCTGCAGCCCGGGGTCGACCTCGATCGTCAGCCCCTGCAGGTCCGCCAGCGGCCGCAGCAGCGCGACGCAGCGCTCGACCAGCGCCGCGCGGGTGATGCCGTCGGCGCCGGGGTCCGCCGCCCCCCAGCCCCGCAGCAGGTTCAGCCGCCCGGCCAGCACGGCCAGCTGCTCCTGCAGCGTGGCGATGCGCTCCTCGCGCCGCGCGGCGTCGTCGCCCGACGCGGCCTGCTGCTGCCGCCTGAGCAGCAGCAGCGCCATGCGCATCACCGACAGCGGCGCCGCCAGATCGTGGCGCACCGCCGGCAGGACGCGCAGCAGGACCTCGTGGCGCACGCCGGCCGCCACCCAGCGCGCGGCCGCGGGCGGCAGCGCCGCGGCGCTCGCTGGCGTGGCTTCGCGCCGCGCACTCCGGTGTTCGCCCTTGGGACGGCCTGGCGGGCTCATGTCTCTCGCGCCGCCGCATCCGCGAGGATGCGGCCGAGCGCGTCCATGTCGATCGGCTTGCGCAGGAAGTGGTCGAACAGCCCGGGCGCCTCGGCGCCGGGCACGTCGGCACGGTCGAAGCCCGAGACGGCGACCAGCAGGCGCGCCCGCGCCCCGTCCGCCGCGCGCAGCCGCCGCGCCACCTCGGTGCCCGGCAGGTCGGGCAGCGACAGATCGAGCAGCGCCACCGGGAAAGCCTCGGCGCCCGCGGCCTCCAGCGCCTCGCGGCCGGTGTGGGCGCAGCGCACGGTGTGCGCGTCCAGCTCCAGCAGCGCCTGCAGCAGCTCGGCTGCGGCCCGGTTGTCATCGACGATCAGCACGTTCATGGCCAAGGCCTCTTTGTCTTTCGGAAAAACGGCGGATGCCACGCGCCGCGTCACTGCCGCGCGGTGCGCACGTTGGCCGGCAGCGCCTGCGGCCAGCTGGTGCGAAACGGGTTGATGTCGAGCCCGCCGCGGCGCGTGTAGCGCGCGTACACCGCCAGCTTGATCGGGCGGCAGCGGTGCCAGACGTCGGTGAAGATGCGCTCGACGCAGGGCTCGTGGAATTCGTTGTGGTTGCGAAAGCTCACGATGTAGGCGAGCAGCCCGGCCTGGTCGATCTGCGGGCCGCTGTAGCGGATCTGCACGCTGCCCCAGTCGGGCTGGCCGGTGACCAGGCAGTTGCTTTTCAGGAGCCGGCTGGTGAGCGTCTCGGTGACGGGCGCCTCCTCGGTGTTGGAAGTCAGCAGCTCGGGCGCGGGCTGGTAGCGGGTGCATTCGAGGTCCAGCCGGTCGAGGCTCAGGCCGTCGAGCTCGTGCACCGGCTCCTGGTCGAACTGCTCGGGCGAAAGCAGCCTGACGCCGATGGTGCCGGCGTGGGGCGCGCCGCGCCAGACCGCCTCGCTCAGGTCGGCGCGCAGCCGCTCGCGCACCGCCTGCGCGTCGGGGAACGCCGTGTTGCCGAAGCCGCCCAGGTAGAGCTTGAGCGACTTGCTCTCGATGATGTTGGGCGTCTCGCACGGCACGGTGAAGTGCGCGATGGCGAGCTGCGGCTTGCCGCGCGGATTCAGCCAGCTCAGCTCGAAGGCGGTCCAGAGGTCGGCGCCGAAGAAGGGCAGCGCGTCCCCGCGGATGCCCATCGCCTCGCGCTGGGCGGCGCGCGGGATCGGGAACAGCAGCGAGGCGTCGTAATGGTCCGGGTAGGCCGTGTCGCGGCCGAGCTGCGATTGCTGGGGGGTGTTGTGGTCGAGGGTCATGGTGCCAAGGGCGCGAGGTTACGCCGCGCGGCCCCTTTCGGCCGCCTGCATGAAGGGAATCATCTGCCCGAGCAGGACCGGCTCGAGCTGCAGCGGCAGGTCGTGGCCCATGCCCGGGACGGAGAAGAAGCGCGCGCCGGCGATGCGCCGCGCCGTGTCGCGCCCGCAGGCGATCGGCACCAGCGGGTCGGCCTCGCCGTGGATCACCAGCGTCGGGCAGGCGATGCGCGAGAGCACCTCGGGCCGGCCGGCGTCGGCGCCGATGGCCAGCATCTGCCGCACGATGCCGGCCGGCCGGTACGCGCGGCGCAGCGACACGGCCAGCCGCGCGGCCACTGCGCCGTCGTCCTCGCGGTACGCGGGGCTGCCGATCAGGCGCAGCAGGCCCAGGCTGTGCGCCACCAGCGCCGCCTCGTCGCTGGCGCGCGGGCGGCGCATCAGCGCGGCCGCCACGTCGCGGCGCGGGCCCGGCAGCCCGCGCGCGCCGCTGGAGCTCATGATGCTGACCAGGCTGGTGGCGCGCGCCGGCGCCGTGGCCGCGATGCGCTGCGCGATCATGCCGCCCATGGAGGCGCCGACGATGTGCGCGCGCTCGATCCGGAGCGCGTCGAGCACGCCGAGCGCGTCGTTCGCCATGTCCTGCAACTGGTAGGCCGAGCGCACCGGCAGCCCGAGGCGCTGGCGCACGCTCTGCCAGACCAGGTTGCCGGTGCCGGCCTGCTCGAAGCCCTGCGACAGGCCGACGTCGCGGTTGTCGTGCCGCACCACGCGAAAGCCCGCATCGACCAGCGACTGCACGAAGGTCCGCGGCCAGGCGATCAGCTGCATGCCCAGGCCCATGATCAGCAGCACCACCGGACGGCCCTCGCCGCCCGTGTCCTCGACTTCGATCTGGATGCCGTTTGCTCTTATTTTCATAGCTGCTTGTGTAGATGGGACGGGCGCTGGGCGCCGATACGATCATTGATGGAACGCGCTCCGCCCGCCGCCGGGCCGCCCCAAGGCGGGCGCGGCCCCCTCGGGGGGCAGCGAGGACACGCAGTGCCGAGCGTGGGGGCCGTCATACAAACTCGCGCTCGCGCAGCCACTTGGTCGCGACCCATTTCTCGCCCTGGAGCACCGGCGCGCCGCCGTGCAGCGTGCGCGTCGCCGGGTCGGGCCGGTCGTAGCTGAAGAACACGCCGGTGCCGCGCGCCGGCGCCATCTCCAGCCCGACGTCGGGGAAGGTGGTGGCGCCGCCCTGCGCCGGCTCGTGCAGGTACATCACCAGCGTGGCGACGCGCTGGCCGCCGCGCTGGAGGATGGTCGGCGTGCCGGGCTCGGCGGGGTCGAAGTAGTCGTAATGCGGCCGGTACTGCGCGCCGGGCCGGTAGCGCAGCACCTGCAGGCCCTCGCCGTACTCCATGGGCCAGTTCAGCAGGCGCGCCAGGCGCGCCTCCAGCCGCGCGACGAGCTCGGTCTCGCCGCGCTCGAAGAACATGCCCTCGCTGGTGCGGTCGGCGTTGAGTGTCTCGCCGCCGGTCTTGGTTTCGACCGTCAGCGAGCGCGCCAGCCGCTCGCGGGCGGCGTCGATCAGCGCCTCGCACTCGTCGTCGCCGAGCAGGTTGCCGAACACCACCACGCGCGGATGCTCCATCGTCTGCAGCACCTTGACGCGGCGGTCGCCGGCGTCGAGGTAGAGCGGCGCGCCGTCGAGATCCGGGCCCGGCAGGGCGGCGCGGGTCTCCCCGGTGGCGGCACCCGGCTGCGCAATGCGCGGGCGGCCCGCACCGGCGCTGCCGTGCGTGGCGGCGCCGGCCATCGACGCCGCACTGCCGGCACCGGCCGCCGTGGCCGCAGCCGCCTCTCCGCCCGGGCCCGCGGCGCCAGCCGCCGTGGCCGCCTCCCGGGCCGGGCTCGCGACGCCGGTCGCCGGCGGCGCGTCCACGAGGCCCGCCAGCGCGGCGTCGGCGGCGGCGTCGGTCCAGCCGGCGGTGCGCATCGACGTGCGCAGGGCCGCGACCGAATGGCCCTCGGCGCGCTGCGCGACGATCCACGCGCGCAGCTCGGGGCTGAGGGGCTGGATGATGACCTTCATGCGTTGATCCTCCTGCGAAACACCATGCGCCCGGGGGCCGATGCCGCCGCGTCGAAGCCGTAGCCCGCCAGGTCGAAGCCTGCCAGGGCGCCGGGCGTGGCCGGGCAGTGCAGCGCGGCCCAGCGCGCCATCAGGCCGCGGGCGCGCTTGGCGTGAAAACCCGCGATTCTGTAGCTGCCATCGCCGGATTCGGCGCCGGCCTGCCATTCCTCGAACACGCAATCGACCACCCGTGCCTTGAGCGTTGCGCGGTCGACGGCCCTGAAATACTCCTGCGACGCCAGGTTGACCACGACCGGCGTGCGGTCGGCGGCCAGGCGCTCGTTCAGGTACGCGGCAATCCTGCTTCCCCAGAAGGCGTAGAGGTCGCGGCCGTGCCGGTTGGCCAGCGCCGTGCCCATCTCCAGCCGGTAGGGCTGCAGCCCGTCGAGCGGGCGCAGCACGCCGTAGAGGCCGCTCAGGATGCAGACGTGGTCCTGCGCCCAGGCGAGCTGCGCGGGCGCGAGCGTCTTCGCGTCGAGGCCGCGGTAGACGGCGCCGTCGAAGGCCAGCGCGGCGGGCCGGGCGCTGGCCGCCGTGCCCCGGGGCGACCAGGCCGCGTGGCGCGCGACGTTGAGCGCGGCCAGCCGGTCCGACAGCCGCATCAGCGACGCGAGCTGCCGCGGGGACTGCTCGCGCAGCAGCGCGACCAGCTCGGCCGCCGGCCCGCGCGGCCCTCCGAAGTGCGGCCGCGTCGCGGCGATGCCCTCGGGCACCGGCGTGGCGTGGTCGAGCGACTTGGCGGGGGACAGCACGAACAGCATGGCCGGAATTATGGGCGGCACCGCGCGCGCCCTGCCGCGGCGCCGCGGCGCGCCGGGTCCGGCCGGTAAAATCGCCGGCTCGCCGCCGCCGTCCGGACGCCGCGCCGCGCGGGCCCGCCGGACGGCCCGCTGCCTCGTCTTGCACGCCCTGCGCGGCGTCGTTTTTTCGTACCCCACATCTCATCATCACGCCATGAGCGACACCCTGCAGCAGCCCGGCCTCGAAAGCCTGTCCAAATCGTTCGAGCCCGCCACCATCGAGGCGCACTGGGGCCCGGAATGGGAGCGGCGCGGCTACGCGGCGGCCGGCTGGCGCGGCACGGGCGAGCCCCGGGCCGGCGCCGCGTCGTTCTCGATCCAGCTGCCGCCGCCCAACGTGACCGGCACGCTGCACATGGGCCACGCGTTCAACCAGACCATCATGGACAGCCTCACGCGCTACCACCGCATGCTGGGCGACAACACGCTGTGGCTGCCGGGCACCGACCACGCCGGCATCGCCACGCAGATCGTGGTCGAGCGCCAGCTGCAGGAAGCGGGCACGAGCCGCCACGCCATGGGCCCGACGCCGGCCGAGGCGCGCAGGAACTTCGTCGAGCGGGTGTGGGAGTGGAAGGAGCAGTCGGGCAACACCATCACCCGCCAGATGCGCCGCCTGGGCGACTCGGTGGACTGGAGCCGCGAGTACTTCACGATGGACCCGAAGCTGTCGAAGGTCGTGACCGAGACCTTCGTGCGGCTGCACGAGCAGGGCCTGATCTATCGCGGCAAGCGGCTGGTGAACTGGGACCCGGTGCTGCAGACCGCCGTGTCGCGACCTCGAAGTGGAGAGCGAGGAGGAAGACGGCTTGCTCTGGCACATCCGCTATCCGCTGGCGCGACGGCTCGCGGCGCGCTCACGGTCGCCACCACGCGGCCCGAAACCATGCTGGGCGACGTGGCGGTGATGGTGCACCCGGAGGACGAGCGCTACGCCGCACCTGATCGGCAAGAACGTGCGAGCTGCCGCTGGTCGGCCGCCAGATCCCGATCATCGCCGACGATTATGTCGACCGGGAATTCGGCACCGGCGTGGTCAAGATCACGCCGGCGCACGACTTCAACGACTACGCAGTCGGCCAGCGCCACGAGCTGCCGATGATCGGCATCCTCACGCTGGACGCGAAGATCAACGACAACGCGCCCGAGCCGTACCGCGGCCTGGACCGCTTCGTCGCGCGCAAGGCAGGTCGTGGCCGACCTCGAAGCGCTGGGCGCTGCTGGTCGAGACCAAGAAGCACAAGCTGATGGTGCCGCGCTGCGACCGCACCGGCCAGGTGGTCGAGCCGATGCTGACCGACCAGTGGTTCGTCGCCATGAGCAAGCCGGCGCCAGGACGCCGGCCGGCAAATCGATCGCGCAGAAGGCCATCGACGCCGTGCAGTCGGCGAAGTGCGCTTCGTGCCGGAGAACTGGGTCAACACCTACAACCAGTGGATGAACAACATCCAGGACTGGTGCATCTCCCGCCAGCTCTGGTGGGGCCACCAGATTCCGGCCTGGTACGACGAGGACGGCAAGGTCTACGTGGCGCGCGACGAAGCCGCCGCGCAGGCGCAGGCGCCGGGCCGGACGCTCACGCGCGACGACGACGTGCTCGACACCTGGTTCTCCTCCGCACTCGTGCCCTTCTCCTCGCTCGGCTGGCCAGAGAAGACGCAGGACCTCGACCTCTACCTGCCCTCCAGCGTGCTGGTCACGGGCTTCGACATCATCTTCTTCTGGGTCGCCCGGATGATCATGATGACGACGCACTTCACCGGCAAGGTGCCGTTCAAGCACGTCTACATCCACGGCCTGGTGCGCGACTGCGCACGGCAAGAAGATGAGCAAGTCCGAGGGCAACGTGCTCGACCCGGTCGACCTGATCGACGGCATCGCGCTGCCCGAACTGCTGGAGAAACGCACCCAGGGCCTGCGCAAGCCCGAGACGGCGCCGGCCGTGCGCCGGGCCACGCAGAAGGAGTTCCCGGACGGCATTCCGGCCTTCGGCGCCGACGCGCTGCGCTTCACCTTCGCCTCGCTCGCCTCGCTCGGCCGCAACATCAACTTCGACGCCAAGCGCTGCGAGGGCTATCGCAACTTCTGCAACAAGCTCTGGAACGCCACGCGCTTCGTGCTGATGAACTGCGAGGGACAGGACTGCGGGCTGGCCGAGCACACCAAGGACCAGTGCGCGCCCGGCGAGCCGTTCCACGGCTATTTGCGCTTCTCGCAGGCCGACCGCTGGATCGTCTCGCGGCTGCAGCGCGTCGAGGCCGAGGTGGCGCAGGGCTTCGGGACTACCGGCTCGACAACGTGGCCAGCGCGATCTACAAGTTCGTCTGGGACGAGTACTGCGACTGGTACCTGGAGATCGCCAAGGTGCAGATGCAGACCGGCGACGCCGCCCAGCAGCGCGCCACGCGCCGCACGCTGATCCGCACGCTGGAGACCCTGCTGCGCCTGGCGCACCCGGTGATCCCGTTCATCACCGAGGCACTGTGGCAGAAGGTGGCGCCCGTTGCGGGCCGCTGGCCCGCAACTTCCGGGACGTCGGGCCATGGGTCCGAAGCTCCCGAGTCGCCGGGCTGCGCCGGCCCCTCCGTCATGGTCGCGCCCTACCCGCAAAGCCAGCCCGAGCGCATCGACGAAGCGGCCGAGGCGCACGTCGCGCGGCTGCAGGCGCTGGTCGATGCCTGCCGCACGCTGCGCGGCGAGATGAACGTCTCGCCCGCCACCCGCCTGCCGCTCTATGCGCTGGCCGACGGCGCGGCCGATGCCGCCTTCCTGCACGACGCCGCGCCGGTGCTGCAGGCGCTCGCCCGGCTGAAGGAAGTGCGCGTGTTCGACGACGAGGCCGCCTGGGCCGCCGCCGCCGAGGCGGCGCCGGTGGCGCTGGCCGGCACGGTGCGCCTGTGCCTGCACATGGAAGTCGACAAGGTCGCCGAGCGCGCGCGCCTCGCCAAGGAACTCGCGCGCATCGAGGGCGAGACCGCCAAGGTCCACGGCAAGCTCGGCAACGAGGCCTTCGTCGCCCGGGCGCCGGCGGCCGTGATCGAGCAGGAGCGCCGGCGGCTGGCCGACTTCGGCGCTGCCGGCGCGCGGCTGCGCGACCAGCTTTTGCGCCTCGGCTGACAGCGGCGGCGTCCGGCCAGCCTTTAGGATGACGGGCATGGCGGCGCCGCCCATCGGCCGGCCTCGCCTCACCCGCTTTCCCCCTTTACCCTGACTTCGCCCCTTCGTACCGTCCATGCCCACTTCAACGATTTCCACGAGCCGCATCCGCAAGGCCGTCTTTCCCGTCGCCGGCTTCGGCACGCGCTTCCTGCCTGCCACCAAGGCGCAGCCCAAGGAGATGCTGCCGGTGGTCGACAAGCCGCTGATCCAGTACGCGGTCGAGGAAGCGTACGCCGCGGGCGTGCGCGACATGATCTTCGTGACCGGGCGCAACAAGCGCGCCATCGAGGACCACTTCGACACCGCCTACGAGCTCGAGAGCGAGCTGGAGAGCAACGGCAAGACCGCCCTGCTGGAGATCGCGCGCTCGGTCGTGCCCGACGACATGACCTGCTCCTACGTGCGCCAGCCGCGCATGCTGGGCCTGGGCCACGCCGTGCTGTGCGCCGAGCACCTGGTGGGCAACGAGCCGTTTGCCGTGCTGCTGGCCGACGACCTGATGGTCGGCCCCGAAGGCGGCGAGCCGGTGCTGGCGCAGATGGTGCACGCCTTCGCCGAGATCGGCCGCTCGTTGCTGGCAGTGCAGGAAGTGCCGCTGGAGCAGGTCAGCCGCTACGGCATCGTCGCCGGCGAGCCTGCCGGCGAGGGCCTGACGCGCGTCAACCGCATGGTCGAGAAGCCCAAGCCCGACGCGGCGCCCTCGCGCCTGGGCGTGGCCGGGCGCTACATCCTCACGCCCGCCGTGTTCGACGAGTTGCGCCACCTGCCCAAGGGCGCCGGCGGCGAGATCCAGTTGACCGACGGCATCGCCGCGCTGCTGAAGAAGCAGGCCGTCTACGCCTACGCCTACAAGGGCACGCGCTACGACTGCGGCAGCAAGGAAGGCTTCCTGCAGGCCACCATCGAGCTGGCGCTCAAGCACGCCGAAATCGGCGAGCAGTTCCGCACCTACCTCAAGTCGCTGGAGCTTTAAAAAGGTTCTCAGGAAGGCTTGGCTGCCGCCGGCAGGCCGGGCGCGCGCTCACGCGCTCAGTCCGGCACCAGCACGTAGCCGCGCAGCTGCAGGCTGGCCAGGGTGGTGAGCGCCGCCACGTCCACCTCGACACCCGGGGCCACGTCGCTCGCGCGCAGGAGCGGGCCGGTCCAGAATGTCGCGTGCCCACAGACAGCGCCTGCCAAAGGATCTCCCCTTGAAACCCGAAACCGCCCGGACCGCGGCCGCCCTGATCCTGCTTGCGCTGTGCGCCTGGGTCCTGCACAGGATGCTGGCCCCGATCGCCTGGGCGGTGCTGCTGGCGGTCAGCACCTGGCCCCTGCACGAGCGCCTGCAGCGCCGCGTCGCCTCGCACCGCGGCGCGCTGGTGAGCGCGGGCCTGCTCACGCTGGCGGCGGTCGGGGTGATCGTTCTGCCGATGGTCTATCTGGTCATGCAGGCCGTGCGGGAAGCCCCGACCGCCGCGCTCCTGTGGGCGCACAGCCAGGAGTCCGGCCTGCGCGCGCCCGACTGGCTGGGCGCCCTGCCCTGGGTGGGGCCGTGGTTGCTGGAGCAATGGAACACCTCCGTGGCCGACCCGGGCGACCTGGCCGAGCTGGCCCGAACCCTGGGGGCCAGCCTGGGCTTCAAGACCGGCCGGACCGTGCTGGCCGAGGCCGGGCACGGCGCCATGGGGGTGTTCTTCTGCGTGCTGGTGCTGTTCTTCCTCTACCTGCACGGCGACGTGCTCGCCCGGCAGATCGAGCGCGTCCTGCTGCGCCAGTTCGGCCCCTCCGGCACCGACACGCTGCACGCGGCCGTGGCGGCGGTGCGCGGCACCGTCAACGGCCTGGTGCTGGTCGCCCTGGGCGTGGGGATGCTGATGGGCGCGGCCTACGCGGTGGCGCACGTCCCGCACCCGGCGTTCTGGGGCCTGGGTACCGCCCTGCTGGGCATGGTGCCCTTCGGCGCCATGCTGGTGGTGCTGGGCTGCATGCTCTACCTGTTCACGCTCGGCGCCGGCACGACGGCCCTCGCGCTGGGGCTGTTCGGGGCGGTCCTGATCTTCGTCGCCGACCATTTCGTGCGCCCGGCGTTCATTGCCGGCTCCTCCCGGCTGCCCGTGGTGCTGGCGCTGCTCGGCGTCATCGGCGGGCTGGAGACGCTGGGGGTGATCGGCATCTTCCTGGGCCCCACGCTGATGGCCGTGCTGATGACCGTCTGGCGCGCCCTGGCGGCGCCGCGCGTCGCGCCCTGAGCGCGTGGCCCTCGAGCACCGAGCGGTGCTTCGCCTTGCCGCGCACCGGCAGCGAAGAAACGGGCGGCGGATTCCAGAGGCAGGCGGTTCCGGTCAAGGCCCGGATTCGGTGTTGGAAAAAAGCGCTTCAGCCGCGGCTCTCGAACACGCCGAGCTTCTTGTGCAGCGGCGTCTCGTCGGCGATGAAGACGAAGGCCGGGGCGTCGGCCGAGCGGTTGGCGAGCGTCACCGCGGTGTAGCCGGGGGCGCAGCAGGTGTCAGCCTCGGCCAGCGTGAAGGTCTGGTCCTCGACCTTGACGTCGATCGCGCCCTCGATCAGGTGGAACACCGATGCCGGCGAGCGCGCCGGCAGCCGCAGCGTCTGGCCGGGGCGCAGCATCAGCGCGTAAAAGCCGAGGATGTTCTGCGCGTCGCCGCCCGTCTCGGGGTTGACGTAGGTGACCTGCACCGCCTCCAGCGCCGGCTGGTCGGCGGCCAGCGATTCGAGCGCCGCGCGCGTGTCGGCCCAGGGGTAGCGCAGCATGGGATAGGCCTTGCCCGAGCGCTCGAACACCGGCGTCGGCACCACGCCGCCGCGCGCGTAAGCGCGGTCGCCGCGGCCGGGCCTGACGGTCTGGCGGTCGCTGTCGACGTGGTAGCTGGCCTCCATGTAGTAGACCAGCGGTAGGTCGAGCACGTCGAGCCAGACCACCGGCTCGCTGCCGTCGTGGCCGTGCTCGTGCCACAGGCCGGTTGGCGTCAGGATCAGGTCGCCGCGCAGCATCGGGCACTTCTCGCCATCGACCGTGCTCCAGGCGCCCTCGCCCTCGACCACCATGCGCACGGCGTTGGGCATGTGGCGGTGCGCCGGCGCCCACTCGCCGGGCAGCAGCAGCTGCATGCCCAGGTACATGGCGGCGCTGGCCTGCATCTTCTCCAGGCCGTGGCCCGGGTTGGCCAGCACCAGCACCCGGCGCTCGGCGCGCTCGATGGGCGTCAGCTCGCCGGCCTGCAGCAGCAGCGGCCGCAGGGCCTGGTACGACCAATGCGTCGCGCGGGTGCGAGGCTGCGGCTTGCCTTCCGGCAGCACGGCGCGCAGGCTGGGCCACAGTGGCACCAGGTTCTGCCGGGCGAGGGCCTCGCGGTAGTCCGCGGGCAGGTCTTCGAGGCGGCCCAGTTCTGACATGTCGTTGTCTCCTTGATGAAACGGGTTGAGTTGAAAACGGGATCAGGCGGCCAGGCAGTTCTCGACCTTCCAGCCGTACAGCCATTCGAGCGCGTCGTAGAAGCGCTCGGGCGTGCGGCCCTTCCACAGGTCGTTGCGCACCAGCCGCTCCACCCCCTTGGCGTGGAAGATGCGGCCCATCTCGCGCGCCGACAGCACGACGCGCGCGGTGCGGGCGACACGCGAGCGCTGGTAAAGCTCGAACGCGCGCGCGAAGTCGTCGTCGCTCACGCGCAGTGCCTCGCCCAGCGTGACGGCGTCTTCCATCGCCATGCAGGCCCCCTGCGCCAGGTACTGCAGCGTCGGGTGCGCCGCGTCGCCCAAGAGTGCGGCGCGCCCGAAGATCCAGTTGCCGATCGGCTCGCGGTCGGCGGTGGCCCAGCGCTTCCAGTCCCTGGGCAGGTCGATCAGCTGGCGCGCCCTGGCGCAGATGCCCTCGAAATAGCTCTGCACCTCCTCGCGGCTGCCCTCGCGCACGCTCCACTCTTCCTCGGTGCGGCTGTGGAAGGTGACGACGACGTTGTACTGCTCGCCGCCGCGCAGCGGATAGTGCACCAGGTGGCAGTTCGGGCCGACCCAGATGCTGGCGGCATTCCACCGCAGGTCGGCCGGGAAGTCCTGCCGGTCGACCACCGCCCGGTACACCACGTGGCCCGAGACGCGGGCCTCGTCGCCGACGTACTGCCGACGCACCGCCGACTTCACGCCGTCTGCGCCGATCACGGCCCGGCCGCGGTGCGCCCGGCCCTGGGTGTCGATCACGGTGGCCGAGGCGTCGTCCTGCCCGACGCGCTGGGCGCACGCCGAGGTCGCGATCTCGATCTGCCCGGTCTTTTTCGCGGCGTCCAGCAGCGCCAGGTGCATGTCGGCGCGGTGGATCACCGCGTACGGGTTGCCGAAGCGCGCGCGGAACGCCTCGCCCACCGGGATGCGGCCGACCAGCGTCTCGTCGAGCGCGTCGTGCATCACCATCTCGTCGGTGTAGACCGCGAGGCTGCGCGCCTGCTCGCCGATGCCCAGAGCGTCGAAGGCGGCGAAGGCGTTGGGGCCGAGCTGGATGCCGGCGCCGATCTCGCCGAGTTCGCTCGCCCGTTCCAGCACCTTCACGTTCAGGCCCCGGCGCGCCAGCGCCAAGGCCGCGGCGACGCCCCCGATGCCGCCGCCGACCACGATGACCGGCAAGGAGGACTGGTTCGTGCTCATGAATGCTCCGAGATTGGCGCATGCTTATTATCAGTATGCTGATGAAAAGTATAGGGACTAAGATAAAGCGACAACCTCAGGGTTAACCCTGAACCATGCACAAGACCATGAAAAAAAGTCCCGATACCGCCGCAGCCATCGATTTCGACGCCCTGCCGGGCCACAACATCCGTCGCCTGCAGCAGATCGCGGTGGCGATCTTTCTGCAGGAGACCGAGGCGCACGGCATCACGCCGGTGCAGTACGCCGCCCTGCACGCGGTGGGCAGCCACCCCGGCATCGACCAGCGCACGCTCGCCGGGCTGATCGGCTTCGACACCTCGACCATCGGCGGGGTGATCGACCGGCTCGAAGCGCGCGGCCTGATGCTGCGCCGCACCTCGCCCGAGGACCGGCGGGTGCGGCTGCTCGCGCTGACCGACGAGGGCAGCGCCACGCTCGAAGCCGTCGTGCCGTCCATGCTGCGCGCCCAGGAGCGCATGCTCGAAGCGCTGCCGGAGGGCGAGCGCGCCGAATTCATGCGGATGCTGCGCACGCTGGTGGCGGCCAACAACGCGCTCAGCCGGGCGCCGAGCGAGGCGCGGTGAACCCGCGTCCGGCGCACGGAGCGGCCGGCCTCCGCGCGCCGGTCCGCGGCTTCAGCATCGCCTAAGACTCCGGCGCGTCCCGACGCTACGATGGCCGCCGACCACCTTCTGGTGGCGTGACCTCACACGGCCCTTTCCATGCCCGCCTCCAACGCCTCCCCCCGCCTGCTCACCACCCTGCGCCGCATCGCCGCCCTGGCCGCGCCCTACTTCCGCTCCGAGGAAAAATGGCAGGCGCGCGGCCTGCTGGGCGCGATCGTCGCGCTCAACCTGGGCGCGGTGTACATGCTGGTGCTCAACAACCAGTGGTACGCGCGCTTCTACGACGCGCTGCAGAACAAGGACCAGGCCGTGTTCTGGCGCGAGATCGTGTATTTCTGCTGGATCGCCGCGGGCTTCATCGTCATCGCCATCCTGCGCTACTACCTGACGCAGCTGCTGCAGCTGCGCTGGCGCACCTGGATGACGCGCAGCTATCTCTCGCGCTGGATGGCCGACCACACCTTCTACCGGCTGGAGCTCGCGCGCTATGCGGAGCAGCCGACGGATGCCGGTGGCCATCCGCCCGACAACCCCGACCAGCGCATCCAGGAGGACATGCAGCTCTTCACCGACTACACCATGACGCTGTCGATGGGCCTGCTGAACGCGGTCGTCACGCTGGTGAGCTTCGTCGGCATTTTGTGGGGCCTGTCGGGCGCCATGAGCTTCACGCTCGCCGGCCACAGCTTCACCCTCGCCGGCTCGATGGTCTGGCTGGCGCTGGCCTACTGCGCGGCGGGCACGGCCATCACGCACTTCATCGGACGGCCGCTGATCGGGCTCAACTTCCAGCAGCAGCGCTACGAGGCCGACTTCCGCCACCACCTGATGCGGGTTCGCGAGTACAGCGAGGCCATCGCGCTCGACCGCGGCGACCGGGTCGAGCACCGCCAGCTCGACGCGCGCTTCGGCGCCGTGCTGGGCAACTACCTGCGGCTGATCAAAAAGCAGAAGAACCTGGTCGCCTTCACCGCCTCGTTCGCGCAGGCGTCGGTGATCTTCGCCTTCATCGTGCAGGCGCCGCGCTTCTTCGCCGGGGCGATCCAGCTCGGGCAGCTGATGCAGGTGAATTCGGCGTTCGGGCGGGTGCAGGATTCGCTGTCGTGGTTCGTCGACAACTACGACCGCATCGCCGTCTGGCGCGCCACCGCCGACCGGCTCACCAGCTTCGAGGCCGCCATGCGCGCCCACGCCGGCGCCACCGGCGCGCTGGTGCGCGAGCCGGCCGACGCCGCCGCGCCGGGCCTGCGCGCCGACGACCTGACCCTCGCCCTGCCCGACGGCACGGCGCTGGTGGCCGACGCGTCGCTCGCCGTGGCGCCGGGTGACAGCGTGCTGGTGCAGGGTCCCTCGGGCAGCGGCAAATCGACGCTGTTCCGCGCCTTCGCCGGCATCTGGCCGTTCGCCAGCGGGCGGGTGCGCATGCCCGCCGACGCCATGTTCCTGCCGCAGCGCCCCTACGTGCCCGACGGCACGCTGCGCGACGCGCTGGCCTACCCCGAGCCGGCCGACCGCTACGACGACGCCGCCCTGCGCCAGGCGCTCGTCGACGCCCTGCTGCCGCAGCTCGCCGGCCGCCTGGGCGACAGCGACGCCTGGAGCCAGAAGCTCTCGGGCGGCGAGCAGCAGCGCCTGGCCATTGCGCGCGCGCTGCTGAAAAAGCCCGCCTGGCTGTTCGCCGACGAGGCGACCAGCGCGCTCGACGCCAAGGCCGAGGCCGCCCTGTACCAACGGCTCGCGGCCCTGGTGCACGACGCCGGCGGCGCCCTGGTGTCGATCGCGCACCGTGCCTCGGTCGGCGCCCACCACCTGCGGCGCTGGACGCTTGCGCCGCAGCCCGAGGGCGCCGGCGCACGCTACCGCCTCGCCGTCAGCGACAGCGCCGATGCCGTTGACACCGCAGGAGCCACCGCATGATCGCTGCGACCCCCGAGCCGCCGTACTACGCGGTCATCTTCACCTCGCTGCGCACCGAGGGCGACCACGGCTACGACGCCATGGCCGCGCGCATGGCCGAACTGGCGGCCGCGCAGCCCGGCTGCCTGGGCGCGGAGTCGGCGCGCGAGGCAGGCGGTGCCGGCATCACGGTGAGCTACTGGCGCGACCTCGAATCGATCCGCGCCTGGAAAGCCCATGCCGAGCACCGGGCCGCCCAGCAGGCCGGGCGCAGCCTCTGGTACGGCGACTACAAGGTCCGCATCGCCAGGGTCGAGCGCGATTACCGGCTGACGGATGCGTTCGAGGCCGCTGCGGCGCAACAGGCTGTGGACACGGCTGCGCGGCTGAAAACCTGAAGGAAAAGCAGCGGCACCGCCCGCTGAACATGGATTCTTTGCTAGTCTTTCGATAGCAGGAGCCTGTGAACCCGCACCTGCGGGAGGACCGCCCCGCCTTTACAGAAAGCGCTCCAGCAGCTTGCGCGAGGCGCGGTCCAGCGCCAGCGGGTCCAGGACGCGGAACTGCACGCCGCTGGCGCTCGTGATGAGCAGCGAGCCGTCCTCCAGGCGGCGGATGTCCTCCTCGGCCTTGAGCACGAAGGTGGCGTCACCGCGGTCGGTGGCGACGCGCCAGGTGCTCGGCACGCCGAAGGTGGAGACCGACTCCAGCCGCTGCAGCACCGGCGCGAAGTCGCGCACGGCGAGTTCCTCCTCCAGCAGCGCGCGGGCGGCGGGCGGCAGCGCGTCAAGCCGCTCGATCCACAGGCGCTCGCGCCCGTCGGCGCCGACCAGCGACACCCCCTGCGCGGGCGCCGTGAGCGGAAACGGCCGCACCGGCACGACGCCGGCGTGGCGCCGGCCGGCCGCATCGGTCCACACCAGCTGCCCCAGGGCATCGCGCTCCAGGTCGACCGGGCCGACCGTGACCACCACGTCGCCGGCTTGATGGAACGTGGTGTCATCGGCCTGTGGGTCGATGGAGCGACGGCGCTCGCGCCGCCGCTCCAGCCACTCTCGGGGTCCTCTCATATGGTCTCCTTGCCGAGGTGCGCCGCCTCGGCGCCGAGCGTCTCGGCGACCGCGACGCCGCGCTGCTCGTCGGCCACGGCCTCGCCGTCGCTGTCCACCTGCCGGGCCTGCGCCTGGTAGAGCCGCCAGTAGGCGCCCTGCAGTTCCATCAGCTCGTCGTGCGGGCCGACCTCGACCATCTCGCCGCGGTCCATCACCACCAGCCGGTCGGCCTTGCGCAGCGTCGAAAGCCGGTGCGCGATGGCGATCGTGGTGCGCCCGCGCACCAGGTTGTCGAGCGCGCGCTGGATTTCCTTCTCGGTCTCGGTGTCCACCGCCGAGGTGGCCTCGTCGAGGATCAGGATGCGCGGGTCGATCAGCAGCGCCCGCGCGATGCTGATGCGCTGGCGCTCGCCGCCCGAGAGGCCCTGCCCGCGCTCGCCCACCAGCGAGTCGTAGCCGTGCGGCAGGCGCAGGATGAAGTCGTGCGCGTGCGCCGCGCGCGCGGCCGCGACGATCTCCTGGCGTGTGGCGCCGGGCCGGCCGTAGGCGATGTTCTGCGCGACAGTCCCGAAGAACAGGAAGGGCTCCTGCAGCACCAGCCCGACGTGGCGCCGGTAGTCGGCCACGGCGAAGCGGCGGATGTCGGTGCCGTCCACCAGGATGGCGCCGTCGGTGGCGTCGTAGAAGCGGCAGATCAGGTTGACCAGCGTGCTCTTGCCCGAGCCGCTGTGGCCCACCAGCCCGATCATTTCGCCCGAGCCGATCGTCAGGTTGAGGTCGCGCAGGATGGTGCGGCTGCCGTAGCGAAAGCCCAGCGCCTTGAGCTGGATGCGGCCCCGGAGCCGCTCGACCTTCACCGGGTTGGCCGGCTCGGGCACGTTGCTCACGTGGTCGAGGATGTCGAAGATGCGCTTGGCGCCCGCGGCCGCCTTCTGCGTCACCGAGACGATGCGGCTCATCGAGTCCAGCCGCGAGTAGAAGCGCCCGATGTAGGCGATGAAGGCAGTCAGCACGCCCACCGTGATGCTGCCGCGCGCCACCTGCCAGATGCCGAAGCCCCAGACGATCAGCAGGCCGATCTCGGTCAGCAGCGACACGCTCGGCGTGAACAGCGACCAGGTACGGTTGATGCGGTCGTTGACCTGCAGGTTGTGGAGGTTGGCGGCGCGGAAGCGCTCGGCCTCGCGCTTTTCCTGCGCGAAGGCCTTGACCACGCGGATGCCGGGAATGGTGTCGGCCAGCACGTTGGTGACCTCGCTCCAGACCCGGTCGATCTTCTCGAAGCCGGTGCGCAGCCGGTCGCGCACCATGTGGATCATCCAGGCGATGAAGGGCAGCGGCACCAGCGTGACGAGCGCCAGCAGCGGGTTGATCGACACCAGGATGGCGGCGGTCATGGCGATCATCAGCACGTCGGTGGCGAAGTCGAGCGCGTGCAGCGACAGGAACACGTTGATGCGGTCGGTCTCCGAGCCGATGCGCGCCATCAGGTCGCCGGTGCGCTTGCCGCCGAAATAGTCGAGCGGCAGCGTCATCAGGTGGTCGTAGGTGGCGGTGCGCAGGTCGGCGCCGATGCGCTCGGAGACCAGCGCCAGCAGGTAGGTGCGCGCCCAGCCCAGCCCCCAGCCGGCCAGCGCGGCGGCCAGCAGCGCGCTCAAAAACAGCACCACCTTGCGCAGCTCGATCTGCTGGCCGTTCTGGAACGGGATCAGGATGTCGTCCATCAGCGGGATCGTCAGGTACGGCGGCACCAGCGTCGCGGCGGTCGCGAGCAGCGTGAGCACGAAGCCCGCGATCAGCTGCCTGCGGTACGGCCGCGCGAAGCGCCCCAGGCGCAGCAGCACCCACCGCGAGGGCGGCGGCCGCGCGCCGGTGCTCTCGAGGACATCGTCGATCTCGTCGGACGGCAGCGCATCGGGCGCCGCCTCGCGGGCAGCATCGGGAGAAGAAGAAGCGGAAGCCGCGCGCGGCGCAGCGGCCGCCGGCAGCGCACGCTGGCGCCGCTCCAGCAGGCGCGCCATGCGCAGCGCGTCGGGCTGGCCGCCCAGCGTGTAGCGCCAGCGCGCCAGCAACCCCCCGGGGCCGAGCAGGTCGAGCGTGCCGAGGCCGGCATGGTCCGCCAGCCGCAGCTGCAGCCCGCCCCCCCGCACGAGCGGCCACTCGCGCCAGGTGCCGCCGGCTTCCAGGCTCAGCAGCCGCCGGTCGGTCAACGCCAGCACGCGGTCGGCAAAGTGCAGCCGCTCGTCGAGGTCAACCGTCAGGACGGCCAGGACGTTTTCCGAGGCTGCCAGCTGGCTGTTCAGCCTGGCCGAAGCGCCCCCCGCAGCGCCCTCGCGGGCTTCGACTGGATCGTGATGTCGCATTGTCTTCTTCTCCTGTCGCAGGCCTGTTGCGGGACTGCCCGCCGATGTGTGCGGCGCGCACCGATTTTGACCGATCGCCCCGCCCGGGGCTAAGCTTCCCCCGATGAGCCCCGATCTTCCGGCCGCCAGCAGCGGCACCTCCGACCTTTCCGGCGCCCCGCCGGCGCCCCGCCGCTTCGACGATATCCGGGTGCTGCGCGCCAACTACCTGCGCGGCCCCAACATCTGGACCTACCGCCCGGTGCTCGAAGTCTGGCTCGATCTGGGCCGTCTCGAAGACTACCCGTCGAACCTGGTTCCGGGCTTCGTCGAGCGGCTGACCACGCTGCTGCCGGCGCTCATCGAGCACCACTGCGGCGTCGGCGAGCGCGGCGGCTTCCTGCAGCGGCTCACCGAGGGCACCTGGGCCGGCCACGTGCTGGAGCACGTGGTGATCGAGCTGCTCAACCTGGCGGGCATGCCGACCGGCTTCGGCCAGACGCGCGGCACCTCGCGCCACGGCGTCTACCGCATGGTGTTCCGCGCCCGCGAGGAGCGGGTGGCGCGCGCCGCGCTCGCCGAGGGCCACCGGCTGCTGATGGCGGCCCTCAACGGCGACGCGTACGCGCCCGCCGACGTGCAGGACGCCGTCGAGCGCGTGCGCGTCAAGGTCGACGACTGCTACCTGGGCCCGAGCACCGCGTGCATCGTCTCCGCCGCCACGGACCGCAACATCCCGCACCTGCGGCTCAACGACGGCAACCTGGTGCAGCTGGGCTACGGCGCGCGCCAGCAGCGCATCTGGACCGCCGAGACCGACTACACCAGCGCCATCGGCGAGTCGATCGCGAGCGACAAGGAGCTGACCAAGTCGCTGCTGCAGGGCTGCGGCGTGCCGGTGCCCGAGGGCGTGATCGTCGCCAGCGCCGAGGAAGCCTGGGAGGCCGCCGAGGACATCGGCCTGCCGGTGGCGGTCAAGCCGTCGGACGCCAACCACGGCCGCGGCGTGTCGCTGGAGCTCGCCACGCGCGAGGAGGTGATGGCCGCCTTCGCCGTCGCCGAGCCCGAGGGCAGCGACGTGATGGTCGAGCGCTTCGTGCGCGGCCACGAGCACCGCCTGCTGGTGGTCGGCGGCGAGGTGGTGGCGGCGGCGCGCGGCGAGTTCATCACCGTGACGGGCGACGGCACGGCCAGCGTCGCGGCGCTGATCGACAGCCAGCTCAACAGCGACCCGCGCCGCGGCATGGCCGAAGAGTTCCCGCTCGATCTGATCGACGTCGCACACGACGCCAAGCTGCGGCTCGAACTGCAGCGCCAGGGGCTCGACGCGGATTCGGTGCCGGCGGCGGGCCGGGTGGTGACGATCCAGCGCAACGGCAACCTGGCGGTGGACTGCACCGACCAGGTGCACCCCGAGGTGGCGCACGCCGCCGCGCTGGCCGCGCGCGTGGTCGGCCTCGACATCGCCGGCATCGACCTGGTGGCCGAGGACATCGGCCGGCCGCTGGCGGCGCAGGGCGGCGCCATCGTCGAGGTCAACGCCGGCCCCGGCCTGCTGATGCACCTCAAGCCCGCCGTCGGCGCGCCGCGCCCGGTCGGGCAGATCATCTGCGAGCACCTGTTCCCGTCCTCGGACGACGACGAACTGCCGGGGCGCATTCCGGTGGTCGGCGTCGCCGGCTCGCAGGACACCGCCGTGCTGGCGCGCCTGGTGGCGTGGCTCGTCACGCTGAGCGGCAGCCACACCGGGCTGGCCTGCCGCGACGGCCTGTTCCTGGACCGCCGCCGCGTCGAGGCGCGCGACAGCGCCTGCTGGGAGGCCGGCCGCCGGCTGCTGGTCAACCGCGCGGTCGAGGCCGTGGTGATCGAGAACGGCGCCGGGAGCATCCTGCGCGACGGCCTGGCCTACGACCGCTGCCAGGTCGGCATCGTGACCGACCTCGGGGGCGCCGCGGCGCTGGCCGAGTTCGACATCGCCGAGAGCGACCAGATGGTGCGGGTGCTGCGCACCCAGATCGACGTGGTGCTGCCCGGCGGCTGCGCCGTGCTCAACGCGGCCGACGCGCGGGTGGCGGGCCTCGCGCCGCTGTGCGACGGCGAAGTCATCCTGTATGCGGCCGACCCGCAGGCCGAGGCGCTGGCCGCGCACCGCGGCGCGGGCGGGCGCGCCGTGCTGGCGCGCAACGACCGCGTGGCGCTGGCCGAGGGCGCCGCCGAGACCCCGCTGCCGGGCCTGGGCAGCCTGTCGACCTGGTGCGCCCGCCATGCCGGCGTCGGCGTGGCCGTCCTGCTGGCGGCCGTGGCCGCCGGCTGGGCGCTGGGCATCCCGCTGAATCTGATCAGCGCCGGCATGGAGGCCTTCGACGCCGAGCTGCCGGCCGCGCCTCCCATGCCCGAGCCGTCGAACGCGCCGGCCCTGCCCGCCCTGCAACCCGCCTGAGCGCCCGTCGCTCCGGCCGACCTTCTTCTCTCGATTCCATGGAAGTCACACGCATCCGCGCCCTTCGCGGGCCCAACCTCTGGTGCCGCTGCACCGCCATCGAGGCCGTCGTGCAGTGCTCCGACCGCGAGCGCGCGATCGAGCGGATGCCCGGCTTCGAGCCGCGCCTGCGCGCGCTGTTCCCGACCATCGGCGAGCTGCACCCGACGGTGCGCGGCCGGCCGCTGTCGCTGGCCCACGTGCTGGAGAACGCCACGCTGGCGCTGCAGGCGCAGGCCGGCTGCCCGGTCATGTTCGGCCACACCGCGGCCACGCCCGAGCCCGGGGTGTACCAGGTCGCGGTGCAGTACACCGAGGAGGCCGTCGGGCGACGCGCGGTCGCGCTGGCCGAGCAGCTGATCGCCGCCGCCCAGTCCGACGGCGGCAGCTTCGACGCCGAGGCGGCGATCGCCGAGCTGCGCGAGCTCGACGAGTCCGAGCGCCTGGGCCCGAGCACCGGCGCCATCGTCGATGCGGCGGTGGCGCGCGGCATCCCGTACCGCCGGCTCACGCGCGGCAGCCTGGTGCAGTTCGGCTGGGGCGCGCGCCAGCGCCGCATCCAGGCCGCCGAGGTGGACGCCACCAGCGGCGTGGCCGAGGCGATCGCGCAGGACAAGGAGCTCACCAAGCAGCTGCTGCACGCCGCCGGCGTGCCGGTGCCGCTGGGCCGTCCGGTGACCGACGCCGACGACGCCTGGGCCGCGGCGCAGCAGATCGGCCTGCCGGTGGTGGTCAAGCCGCAGGACGGCAACCAGGGCAAGGGCGTCACCGTCAACATCGCGACGCGCGAGCAGCTCGACGCCGCCTGGGCCGCCGCCGCGGAATACGGCGCCGCGATGGTCGAGAAATTCCTGCCCGGCTTCGACTACCGCCTGCTGGTGGTGGGCGACCGGCTGGTGGCCGCCGCGCGGCGCGACCCGCCGCAGGTGATCGGCGACGGCGTTTCCACCGTGCGCGCGCTGGTCGATGCGGTCAACCTCGACCCGCGCCGAGGCGAGGGCCACGCCACCTCGCTCACCCGGATCCGGCTCGACGCCATCGCGCTGGGGCGGCTCGAATCGCAGGGCCTGACACCCGACAGCGTGCCGGCGCTGGGCCAGCGCGTGGTGCTGCGCAACAACGCCAACCTCTCGACCGGCGGCACCGCCACCGACGTCACCGACACGGTGCACCCGGAGGTGGCGGCGCGCGCGGTCGATGCGGCGCGCACGGTCGGGCTGCACATCTGCGGCGTCGATCTGGTGTGCGAGAACGTGACCGATCCGCTGGAGCAGCAGCACGGCGGCGTGGTCGAGGTCAATGCCGCGCCGGGGCTGCGCATGCACGTCTCGCCCTCCTATGGGCGCGGCCGGCCGGTCGGCGAGGCCATCGTGGACGAGCTGTTCGCCCCCGGCGACGACGGCCGCGTCCCGGTGGTCGCCGTGACCGGCACCAACGGCAAGACCACCACCGCGCGCCTGATCAACCACCTGCTGGTGGCCAGCGGCCTGCGCACCGGCATGACCAACACCGACGGCGTGTACGTGAACGGCCGCCAGACCGACAGCGGCGACTGCAGCGGCCCGAAGAGCGCGCGCAACGTGCTGCTGCACCCGGAGGTGGAGGCGGCCGTGTTCGAGGTGGCCCGCGGCGGCGTGCTGCGCGAGGGCCTGGGCTTCGACCGCTGCGACGTCGCCGTGGTCACCAACATCGGCAGCGGCGACCACCTGGGGATGAACTACATCACCACGGTGGAGGACCTGGCGTTATTGAAGCGCGTGATCGTGCGCAACGTCGCGCCCGACGGCTGCGCGGTGCTCAACGCGACCGACCCCCACGTGGCGGCCATGGCCGCGGGCTGCCCCGGCAGCGTGATCTTCTTCGGCGCCGACCGGCATCACCCCGTCATGGCGATGCACCGCGCGCAGGGCAGGCGCACCGTCTACGTCGACGGCGACGCGCTGGTGGCGGCCGAGGGCGCCTGGCGCGAGCGCGTGGCGCTGCGCGACGTGCCGGTCACGCGCGGCGGCACGCTCGGCTTCCAGATCGACAACGTGATGGCCTCGGTGGCGGCCGCCTGGGCGCTCGGGCTGCACTGGGACGCCATCCGCCGCGGCCTGGCCACCTTCAAGAACGACACGCACGGCGCGCCCGGGCGCTTCAACGTCATGGAGTTCCGCGGCGCCACCGTGATCGCCGACTACGGCCACAACACCGACGCCATGCGCGCGCTGGTGGCCGCCGTCGAGACGCTGCCGGCCCAGCGGCGCTCGGTCGTCATCAGCGGCGCCGGCGACCGGCGCGACTGCGACATCCGCGACCAGACCGCCATCCTGGGCGACGCCTTCGACGACGTGATCCTCTACCAGGACGCGGCGCAGCGCGGCCGCGCCGACGGCGAGGTGATGGGGCTGCTGCGCCAGGGACTCGCCACGGCGCGGCGCACGCAGGCGATCGACGAGATCCGCGGCGAGTTCGTCGCCATCGACGCGGCGCTCGACCGGCTGCGCCCGGGCGACCTGTCGCTGATCCTGGTGGACCAGGTCGAGCAGGCGCTGGCGCACCTGGCGCGGCGCATCGCTGACGGCTGAGAAAAGAAGAAAAGGGAGGCAGGCGCCCGGCGGCGCCGCTTTGCCCTCGTCGATCTGTCGCCCTTGTCCGGCAGGCGCGGCGCGCCCGCCGGCCTTAGCGTTGCGCGTCCAACACCGCCGAGGCCCCTTTTTTCTCATGTCCCTTTCCGACTGGCTCGACGCCATCCAGTGGCCCGCCATGGCCGTTTCCATCGCCGCGGCCTGGCTGGTCGCCTCGCGCTCCAAGCTCAAGCGCAACATCGGCTTCTGGTGCTTCCTGGGCAGCAACGTGCTGTGGATCGCCTGGGGCTGGCACACCCGCGCCTGGGCCCTGATCACGCTGCAGCTGGCGCTGGCGGCGCTCAACATCCGGGGACTGCACAAGACCGATCCGGAAGCCGCCTGACGCCGGCCTGCGGTGCCGGCCCGGTCCTGATTCCGCATGAAATCGGCTGCTGGCGCTTGTCCAGCCTGCATCGGCAGCTATGGATTCGATAGCACAGGCCCATCCGCACCGGTCGGGGCCTTGTCGGACTGGTCCGGCAAGGGATGCCGCACGACAGGGGCCCACGCGGCCTCGCCGTCCCACAGCGCGTCCGGCACGGGACGGTTCACACTGCGGCTCCGGTCGTGCCCGGTGGCGCGGCTCCATCCCAAGGAGTGAATCCATGAAATCAGCATTTTGTTCGTCCCTCGCCGCCCTGCTGGCCGCGGCCGGCCTGGCCGGCATGGCGCCGCCCGCCCTGGCGCAATCCGGCCACGCGATGCAGCCACGGCAGGCGCGCGCCGTCTGCGACGTGCAGCAGGACCGCGCCGCATGCCAGCGCGAAGCCGGCGCCGCCCGGCAGGCGGCCAGCCGGCACGACCTGGTCAGCGCCTCGCCCGAGGTTTACCAGCGCAACGCGCTGGCGCGCTGCCAGTTTCAGCCGCCGGCCGACCGCGGCGACTGCGAGGCGCGCGTGCGCGGCACGGGCAACTCATCGACCGACGGCAGCGTGATGGGCGGCGGGCAAATCCGCGAAACCACCACCACGATGCCGGCACCGTCGCGCACGCGGTAGGCGCAAGAAGGATTCGCACCCGGCGTTCGGGTGCCGTCAGTCTGGCCAAGGTTCGTATCGGGCCGGCGATGAGGTTTGTCCGATTTCGCTTCGACACAGGAGGCGCCATGCCACGATCCCAGCTTCTGCGCACGGCCGGCCTTGCGGCGGCCGTGACCGCTTTCGCATGCCTGAGCGCCTGCGACAGGAAACCCTCGACGCCACCGGCGCCGTCCACCGCCCCGGCGACCGACCGCGTGTCGTCCGATCGCGCGGCGCACCCGACGACCGGCAGCACGCCTGCACGGCCCTCGTCCGCCGTCGTGATGTCCTGAAACTTGCTCGGCGCCGCCGCGCCGGCATGAGAGCCATGCCTGCGCGCGCGACGAAGCTCAACGGATGACGCGCAGCCCGGCAGGCCCGGCTTCCATCCGCCCGATCACCGCGGCGCGCCCGAAGCCTTCGGCGCGGAAGATGCCGAGCACGGTCTCGACAGCCTCGGCCGCGCAGCTCACCAGCAGGCCGCCGGAGGTCTGCGGGTCGCTGAGCAGGCTTTGCGAGGTCGCGGGCAGGCCGTCGGCCAGCCGCACCTCGGCGCCGTAGCCGGCCCAGTTGCGTCCGGAGGCGCCCGTCACGCAGCCGTCGGCCGCCAGCTGCGCCACGCCGTCGAGCAGCGGCACCCGGTGCCACTCGACGACGGCCGCGAGGCCGGCGCCGCGCGAGAGCTCCAGCGCGTGGCCGGCCAGCCCGAAGCCGGTCACGTCGGTCAGCGCGTGCACGCCTTCGAGCTCGGCCAGCGCCATGCCGGGCGTGTTCAGGCGCGTGGCGGTGTCGATCAGCTGGCGATAGCCGGCCACGGGCAGCCGCTCCTTCTTGAGCGCGGCCGACAGCACCCCGACGCCGAGCGGCTTGCCCAGCACCAGCACGTCGCCGGCCTGCGCGTCGGCGTTGCGCCGCACCCGCCCGGGGTGCACCAGCCCCAGCGCCACCAGCCCGTAGATCGGCTCGACCGAGTCGATGGTGTGGCCGCCCGCGACCGGGATGCCGGCCGCGCGGCACACGTCCTGCCCGCCGCGCACGATCTCGCCGATCACCTCGACGGGCAGGCGATCGACCGGCATGGCGACCAGCGCCAGCGCCATGATCGGGCGCGCGCCCATCGCGTACACGTCGCTCAGGGCGTTGGTCGCGGCGATGCGGCCGAACTCGTAGGGGTCGTCGACGATCGGCATGAAGAAGTCGGTGGTCGCGACCAGCGCCTGGCGCTCGTTCAGGCGGTAGACGGCGGCGTCGTCGGCGGTTTCGATGCCGACCATCAGCTCGGGGGGAATCAGGCCGCCCGCGCCGCCGCCGCTGCGCAGGATCTGCGACAGCACGCCCGGCGCGATCTTGCAGCCGCAGCCGCCCCCGTGCGAGAAGCTGGTGAGGCGCAGCGGCGCCGGCGCAGAGGTCGGAGACGGTGCGGCGATGGGATGGGAGGTCATGGCGTGCCTTGGCGGGATCGGACCCGGTGGATTATCCGGCGCCCTCCAGCCCTGCACCCGCCGCCCGCGCGGCCCGACTCGCGCCGTCGAGAGCCGAGACGGGCGCTCGGTGTTCGACAGCCGACCGCCGATGACCGGCATCCGGCTCCTGCCCTTGGCCTGCTGTCCCGAACGAGCGCGGCGGGCGGATTTCGGCTGGTTTTGCTATCTTTTCAAGAGCAGAGGAGCCCCGCCCACCATGCGCCAGCACCAGAAATCGCCTAAAGTTCCGGTCATGGACGAGATCGAACTCGCGGGCGCCGCGCTCGACTGCTGGGTGGCCCTGGCCGAAGGCCACGCGACGCCACGCATCGTCGCCATGGGCCGGCGCACGGTGTGCCGCAGCGTGCGCCCCGGCAGCGAAGGCCTGCAGGACTTCAGCCCCGCCACCGACTGGGCGCTGGCCGGCCCGATCATCCAGCGCGAGCGCATCGGCCTGCGCGACATGGTGGCGCACCACGAGCCGCGCTTCGAGGCGATGCTGCGCCGCGGCGGCGTGACGTGGTTCGCGCAGGGCGAGCTGCCGCTGGTGGCGGCGATGCGCGTGTACGTGCGCAGCCGCTTCGGCGACGCCGAGTTGCGCGAGCGGCGCTTTGCGTGAAGCCCGTCAGCGGCCCACCGGGCCGAGGGGCTCCGGCTGCGCCATGGCGGGGCCGCCGCGCGTGCGCACGATCCAGTTGAACAGCGGCGTCGCCAGCAGCGTCGTCAAAATCGCCATCAGCACCAGGATCGAGAACAGCCCCGGCTCGATCACGCCGGCCTGCAGGCCGATGTTGATGATGATCAGCTCCATCAGGCCGCGCGCGTTCATCAGCGCGCCGATCGCCAGCGCGTCGGGGTTGTTCTCGCCGGTCAGCCGCGCCGCCGCCCAGCAGGCGACGAATTTGCCGCCGAACGACGCCAGCAGGATGGCGACGGCCGCGCCCAGCAGCGCCGGCTGCAGCACCATGCCCATGCGCGTGTTGAGCCCCGAGTAGGTGAAGAACATCGGCAATAGGAACACCACGACGAAAGGCTGCAGCTGCGCGCGCAGCCTTTCGGTGAGCGCGCCCTTGGGCAGCACGGCGCCGAGGATGAAGCCGCCGAACACCGCGTGGATGCCGATGGCGTCCATCGCCCAGGCGCTCAGGCTGAACAGCACCAGCACCAGCGCCAGCAGCGTCGCGGGCAGCGGCTCGCCGGGGCGCACCGCGTCGCCGATGCGCCGCAGCAGGCGCGAGCCGACCAGCACCATGAAGAGGGCGAAGGCGATGCCACCGCCGATGGCCGCCCAGGCGCCGCCCCAGGCGCCGCCGAAGCTCGCCAGCACCACCGCCAGGATGCACCAGGCGGCCGCGTCGTCCACCGCGCCAGCCGTCAGCGCCAGCGTGCCGAGCGAGGTGCCCGCCAGCCCGCGCTCCTGGATGATGCGCGCGAGCATCGGAAAGGCCGTGATGGCCGTCGCCGCGCCGAGGAAGAGCATCGCCTCCAGCGGCCGGGCGCGCGCGGCGAACAGCCCCGGGATCGTCAGCAGCCAGGGTGCCAGCGCGAACGCCAGCACGAACGGCACCGCGATGCCGGCGGCCGACACCGAGAGCGCGCTGCGGATGCGCCTCTTGAAGTGGTCGGCGCGGAACTCGGTGCCGACCAGGAACATGTAGAGGCCGACGCCGAGCTGTCCGCCCACGTACAGCACGCCGCGCGTCTCCTTCGGAAACAGCGCCTGCTGCCATTCCGGAAAAAAGAGGCCGAACAGCGACGGCCCGAGCAGCACGCCGGCGATCATCTCGCCCACCACCTGCGGCTGGCCCAGCTTCTGCGCGAGGCGCCCGACCCCCTGGCACGCCACGACGATCAGCGCCGCCTGGAGAAAGAAGTAGACGGACAGCTGGGTGGTGGGCATGCGGATGGCGAAGGTGGACAGAGGGCCGGAACGGACCGCGACCCGCAGGCCGGCCGCTCGCGCGGGCGCCTATCCTAGCGCCTCGTGCCGGGGACCCGCACGCCCGGCGCCCCTCGCTCCGCCGCGCCAGGCCGGCCGGCGGGCGCCGCCGGACGGCATTCAGCCCGCAACCGCGTTCATCCGCAGCAGGCTGCGCAGCGCCAGGTAGCCGCCGACCCACGCCGCGCTGGCGCTGTCGTAATCGGACGAGGCGACCCGGCGCGGCCAGTAGCAGAACAGCTCGCCCGACTCCTCGCGGTTTTCCAGGATCAGCCATTGGTAGGTCCCGGCTTCTGTTCCCATGACGGTCAAGGCAAGTGGTTGAACCGATGCTTCCATGATGAATCCCAACAAGTTCTTTGTCGCAGGAACGCCACGGAGCGAGCCCACGAAACTTCCAAAACTGACAAAAACTGTAGTTTAACTAATACTTTAGTTCAACAGTTACAGGGGTATTTGCAACTTCTACGTTTTGTTGCCAAAACATCCGAAATCGCAGTGAAGCTAGTGTCACTCTGGATTAGGAAAGTTGAGCAATGGGCGTCGGAGACGAAGCCGACGTCCTGAGACAAAGTTCACACTTGCATCGGCGGATTTACCGCACCGCACTCGGCGACCGGTTGCCAGTCACCAGCATCGAGGTTCCCGCCCCCTCTTCCGGGCATCAATTGGCTCGGGCTGCGAGATGTTCGACCAGGGCCTGCGCTGCGGGCGAGAGACTTG
This sequence comes from uncultured beta proteobacterium, assembly GCA_963847265.1. Taxonomy (GTDB): domain Bacteria; phylum Pseudomonadota; class Gammaproteobacteria; order Burkholderiales; family Burkholderiaceae_C; genus Variovorax. Next base: position 600,694 of record CAWJZE010000001.1, read on the forward strand.
CCGCGTCGCGAAAACAGACCACGAAGCGGCGCTCCGTCCACGATTCCGCGAGCGTGATCGTCCGAAGCCCGTAAGCCGCGCCTTGCCGGTCGGCCACCTCGTGCGGCACCACGCTGATGGCCAGTCCCGCCGAAACGATGCGCAGCGCCGCCTCGAAGTTGTTGACGATGATGCGGTTGACGAGTGGACGCCCGGCCTGCGCCGCGGCACGTCGAAGCAACAACTGCACCGCACTGTTGACGGGCAGGCTCACGTGTTCGAATTCAAGTGTCTCTTCGAAGCGCAGGTTCTTGCGCCGCGCGAGCGGGTGCCCGACCGGCACGACAACGCCGAGGTGGTCGCTGCGATAGGTTCGGGATTGAAGCGCCCCCAGGTTGACCGCATCCCAGCAAACGCCCAGCGATGCCATTCCCTCGCGCACGCCGCGCACGATCTCCGGACTGATCATTTCTTCCAGGTCGACTTGCGTGCTGCGGTGCGCCGGCATCTTGAGAAACGCCGCCACGTCCCCCGCCAGTGACTCCGTCATGGCGGAGACGCTCGCCAGGACACGGACCTTGCCGCGCGTGCCGGCTGCGAAGCTTTCCATGTCGCGTTCGATGCGGGCTGCGCCATCGAGCATGCCGCGTGCGTGCTCCAGAACGGTGTGGCCTGCGGTCGTCGGGACGACGCCGTGACGCTTGCGCAGGAGCAGCGGCGTGCCGACCTGATGCTCAAGCTGCGCCAGTCGCTTGCTTATCGCCGAGCCGACGATGTTCGCCCGCTCGCCAGCGCGGGCCATGTTGCCGGTCTCGCAAACGGCGACGAAGAGACGCAGCGTGGTGAGGTCGAAGTCGCGCAAGATGTTCCCGCTTGGAAACGAGGTGTTCCTAAATAACCAAGACTTCCCAATCTGGAAATTCTAGACTCCAGGCGCTGGCTACCGCAACTGCGCGAAGCCCATCAGGAGACAAGCCGCCATGCATTCATCCATGACATTGCCGCGCCGCGCGATCGTCCGTGACACGGGCTTGCGCGACGGCCTTCAGAGCATCGCCCGTGTCGTGCCGACGGCCGCCAAGCTCGAGTGGGTGCGCGACGCCTACGACGCCGGTCAGCGCGAGATCGAAGTCGGTTCCTTCGTGCCGGCGCGCCTGCTGCCCCAGCTGGCCGACACGGCCGAGGTGCTCGCCTATGCCAAGACCCTGCCCGGCCTTCGAGCGTCGGTGCTGGTGCCGAATCTCAGGGGCGCGGAGAGGGCCATGGAGTGCGAGGCCGACCTGATGCTGGTGCCTCTGTCCGCCAGCCACGCGCACAGCCTCGCGAACCTGCGCAAGACGCCGGATCAAGTGGTCGAAGACATCGCGCGCATCCGGGACGCGCGCGATGCGCGGGGCTCGTCCACGCTGCTCGAAGTCGGGATCAGCACCGCATTCGGCTGCACGATCCAGGGACGCGTCGAGGTGGCCGAGGTGGTGCGCCTGGTCAAGGCCGTGGCGGACATCGGTGTCGATGCGATCAGCCTCGCAGACACGGTCGGCTATGCCGACCCGGCCATGGTGCGTACGCTCTTCGAGGCCGTTCTGCCGGTGGCGGGAGGCAAGCTCGACTGCGGCCATTTTCACGACACGCGAGGCCTCGGCCTGGCCAACGTCTATGCGGCGCTCGAAGTCGGGATCACGCGCTTCGACGCCTGCGTCGGCGGCATCGGCGGTTGCCCGCATGCGCCGGGAGCGAGTGGCAACGTGACCACCGAGGACCTGGTCTACATGCTGGGCAGCATGGGCATCGAGACGGGCCAGGACTTCGATGCGCTGATGGCGCTGCGCCGCAAGGTCGAGCACTGGCTGGAGGGCGAGACTTTCCATGGCACCCTCTGGCGCGCGGGTCTGCCCAGGACGATGAAGCAGGAGCAGCACGCATGAGCGACGAGACGCAAGTCGCGCAACCCCTGAAGGGCTTGCGCGTCATCGAGTTCACCCACATGGTGATGGGGCCGACCTGCGGCATGGTGCTGGCCGACCTGGGCGCGGAAGTCATCAAGATCGAGCCGGTGGCCGGCGACCACAGCCGGCGGCTGCAGGGCGCCGGAGCCGGCTTCTTCCCGATGTTCAACCGGAACAAGAAGAGCATCGGCATCGACCTGCACACCGAGGAAGGCGCGGCAACCGCGCGGCGGCTCACGGCGACGGCCGATGTGGTGGCCGAGAACTTCAAGCCCGGCACGATGGCCAAGTACGGGCTCGACTACGCGTCGCTGTCCAAGGTCAACCCCCGGATCATCTATGCCAGCCACAAGGGCTTCCTCCCCGGTCCCTACGACCATCGAACCGCGCTGGACGAGGTCGTCCAGATGATGGGTGGCCTCGCCTACATGACCGGCCGGCCCGGCGATCCGTTGCGGGCGGGCACCAGCGTCAACGACATCATGGGTGGCCTGTTCGGTGCGATTGCCGTCCTGGGCGCGTTGATCCAGCGCGGGATCACCGGCCGCGGCATGGAGGTGCAATCCGCGCTGTACGAGAACAATGTGTTCCTGATGGGGCAGCACATGCTGCAGTACGCGGTCACGGGCAGGCATCCCGCGCCGATGCCGGCGCGCGACAACCCGTGGGCGGTGTATGACGTATTCACCGTGAAGGACGGCGAGCAGATCTTTCTCGCGGCCGTCAGCGATGCGCAATGGCGGGTGTTCTGCGACGCGCTCGGGTTCGCCGACCTGAAGTCCGACCCGGCGCTTGCCACCAACAACGAGCGCCTTGCGCATCGTCCGAGACTGCTCAAGTCGATCGGCGAGCGCATCGCCCATCGGAGCGCGGCAGAGTTGGCCCAGCTAATGGAACAGGCCGGCCTGCCTTTCGCGCCCATCCGCAAGCCCGAGGACCTCTACGACGACGAACATCTGCTGGCCACCGGAGGCCTCGCCGACCTGCGCCTGCCCGATGGCCCGAGAGCCGGCGCGACGGTGAAGACCACGCTGTTTCCCTTCACACTCGAAGGCCAGCGCCTGGGCGTGCGCCTGAGCCCGCCGAAGCTCGGGGAGCACACCACGGAGCTGCTGGGACAATTGGGGTACGGCAGCGCCGAGATCGAAGGATTGCGGTCGAGAAACGTTGTGTGCTAGGTCGCAGAAGCCCTAAAAAAACTTAGGAGACAACCATGATTTCGCCCCGGAACCTCTCGCGCCGTTCGATTGTCGTCGCCTCGGCAGCGGCCGCCGCTGTTGCCGGCTGGCCTTTCGCCGCCAGCGCCCAGTCCGGCACCGTGCGCTTCATCCTGCCCAACGCGACAGGCTCGGGCGTCGATGCCATCGCGCGCGCCGCACAGCCGGCCCTCTCCAAGGCGCTCAACGCGGCCGTGGTGGTGGAAAACCAGCCCGGCGCGGGCGGCATAGTGGGCCTGCAAACATTGACGCGTTCGGCGCCCGACGGCAACACGCTGTCGATCGTGTCCAACAACGTGGTGATTTTTCCGAGCGTGCTCAAGTCGCTGCCCTTCGACATGCCGGGCGACTTCACGCCGATCGCCATCGTCGGGGCGACGCCGATGGTGCTGGTGGTCAATCCGGCGAAGGTGGCGGCCACCAACAGCAAGGAGTTCATCGCCTTGCTGAAGAGCAAGCCGGGCGCGTTGAATTTCGCGTCAGGGGGCAACGGCACCATCCTGCACCTGGCGACGGAGCTGTTCCTCGAGGAAGCCGGCGTCACGGCCAAGCACATTCCCTACAAGGGCGTCGGGCCGATGGTGACCGACCTGATCGGGGGGCAGGTCGATTTCGGTACGGCCGCGCTGCCGAGCGTCCAGCCGCACATCAGGAGCGGCGCCCTGCGCGCGATCGGCGTACTCACCGCGCAGCGTACGCCGGCCGCACCCGAGATCCCGACTTTCGTGGAACAGGGTCTTCCGAACCTCGTGGTCGATGCATGGTTCGCGGTGATCGGCCCGAAAGGGATGAGCGCGGCCAACATCAAGAGGGTCCACGACGCCGTCGTCGCCGCCTTCGCCGATCCGGCCGTCAGGGACGCCATGACCAAGCAGGGCAACACCATCGCGATCGGCACGCCTGAACAGGCGCAAGCGGCCTTCCGCAGCGAATTGGCCAAATATGCGGCCCTGGTCAAGAAGGCCGGTATCGAGCCACAGTGAGCGAGGCCGGAGCAGCACGGCCTGGAACGGAAATGATCACCCTGTATCACTGTCTCAGTGCACGTTCATTTCGTCCGCTGTGGGCGCTTGAAGAGATCGGCCTTCCCTATCGACTCGCGATGCTGCCGTTCCCGCCGCGGGCGCTCGCGCCTCGGTTCCTGGACATCAATCCTTTGGGTACCGTTCCGGTCTTGTTCCACGACGGCGTGCGCATGACCGAATCCGCAGCCATCTGCCAATACCTCGCGTCCCGATTCTCGGCGGGCAGGCTCGATGTCGGCCTCGACGAGGCCGCGTACGGCGCCTACCTCAACTACCTGCATTTCGGCGAGGCGACCTTGACCTTTCCGCAGACGCTGATCTTGCGGTATGCGCATTTCGAAGCGGGAGATCGCCGCCAGCCGCAGGTCGCCGAGGACTACCGCAGATGGTTTCTTGCCCGCCTGCGGACCCTCGAGCCGTTGTTGGCCGAGCAGCAGTTCCTGTGCGCCGATCGCTTCACCGCGGCGGACATATCGGTCGGGTATGCGCTGCTGCTCGCCCGGCATCTTGGCCTGGAGCCACGGTTCACGCCGTCGGTGGCGGCCTATTGGCAGCGGCTGCAGTCGCGCCCCGGCTATCGATCGGCACTGGCTGCGCAGGCCCGGGCGGCCAACGATCAAGGGGTCCCGTCGACCCCGTCACCGGATATTCGGCCGTGAACGCTGTCAGCTGGTTCAAGGGGCCGGTGCTGTTCCTTTCGCAGTCGGCCGACGTCGTGGTGCGCTGCCTCAACGGGGAGCGGCCTGGCCTGGCCCAGGCCCGACCGTTGCGCGACGACGTCTCGACCGACGAGATCACGCCGTTGACCAGCCTCACACACTACGACGACAAGCTGGGCCGTTATCCGTACACCGGATTCAGGGCCGGTGACGCGCTGCCGATCGGGATCGATGCGGTCCGCCGAGCGCGGGTGGAAGTGGTCGTCGGCGGCAAGCGCTACGGGAAAGGCTCGTCGCGCGAGCACAGCCCGGCTGCGGAAAGGCTCGCTGGCGTGCGGCTGGTGATCGCCGAGAGCTTCGAACGCATCTACCGCCAGAACGCGGACAACATCGGCCTCTTCACGTCCACCGATTTCTCGCTGATCGACCGCATCGCGGCCGGCGAGCCCATTCCCCTCGACGACCTGGTGGCGGACCGCGACGCGTTGGCAGCGGCGATCCTCAAGAGCGGCGGGCTGTTGCGGTTTGGCCAGCGCTTCATGCGCAGCATCGAGGCCGTCGTCGACCAGGACGACGGCAGGCCTCGCACATTGTTCGAAAAGATCGTTGCGCGGCACGCGCTCGCCACCGAGCTCACGGCCGCGCATCCTGCGCCTGGCGACGGTGCCTTCGTGTGCGCCGACTGGCGCTTCATCCACGAGTACTACACCGGCATGGCGGCGCACATGCTGCGGTCGACCTTCGGCGACCAGCTTGTGCTGCAGCAGCCGGCCTCGATCGTGGTGTTCGAAGACCACACGTCGTACGTCGAGGAGAGTCCGGCGCACGTGCGCGGCGGCCTGGTGCCCGGCATCCACCGCATGGTCGAAGCGCAGCGCCGGTTCGCATCGCGCCACGGGTTGACCTCACACCGCACCCTGACGGAGGCGGAGGCCGCGCACGACGATGGCAGCAACGTCGCCGGCATCTCGCACACGATGATGGCCGAGCATTACGCGCTTCCCGGACAGGTGGTGGTCGGCACCGATTCGCACACGCCGCACAGCGGCGCGCTGGGCTGCGTGGCCTTCGGTGTCGGGACCACCGACATGGCGAACGCGTTTGTCACCGGCGCGGTGCGGCTCACCGTGCCGCAGCAGCTGCGGGTCGTGCTCGACGGCACGCTGCGGCCGGGCGTCACCGCGAAGGACGTCGTGCTGCATCTGCTCGCGCTACCGGCCATTCGCGCCGGCGAAGGCCTGGGCAAGGTATTCGAATTCTGCGGAGACGCGGTGGCGCAGCTGAGCACCGACGAACGCGCCACGCTCACCAACATGACCGCCGAGCTTGGCGGCTTTACCGGCATCGTCGCGCCCGATGCCGAGACCGTGCGCTTTCTGCGCGAGCGGCGTGGCGTGGATTTCTGCGTCGAGCCATGGATGCGCAGCGACGAGCGCGCGATCTACGCCCAGACGATCCGGATCGATTGCACCACGGTGCCACCCATGGTCGCAGCGCCAGGCGACCCGGGCAACGGCATCCCTCTGGCTGAAGTGGCGCGGCCCGTGCGCATCGACATCGCCTACGGCGGCTCGTGCACCGCCGGCAAGCGCGAGGACTTCGATCATTACCACGCGGTGCTGCGCTGGGCTGCCGACCGCGGCATGAGCGTCCCGGCCGGCGTCGAGCTGTTCCTGCAGTTCGGCACCACCGCCGTGCGCGATCATTGCATCGCCATGAACTACCTGGATGCCTTCGAACGGGTCGGCGCGCGCATGCTGGAGCCTTCGTGCGGCGCCTGCGGCAACTGCGGTCCCGGAGGCTCCAGCCGGCCCGACCAGGTCACCGTCAGTGCCATCAACCGCAACTTCCCCGGACGTGGCGGTCCCGGTCAAGTCTGGCTTGCCAGCCCGCCCACGGTCGCAGCGAGCGCCATCGCAGGCGAACTGGTGTCTTTCGACGAACTGAAGCGGCGCCACGCTCGATGACGAGAAGCCGAATACCGGAGGCGTGCCGACGCCGATGCCATCCACGGCATGTCGTGCATCCGCGGATGCCTGCAGTTCAGGGGCGCCCCAGACCATCAGCCTGGCTTTGTTTCAGCCCGCAAGAACCTCGAAAGCGAGCCTGATCCAAAGCGGCTGCAATTCGAGCATTTGACAACTTTGTTCTGAACCGCCATCGAGCCTGTCGAGCCCGCGCGCCTTACTCGACCGTCACGCTCTTGGCCAGGTTGCGCGGCTTGTCGACGTCGGTGCCGCGCGCGCAGGCCGTGTGGTAGGCCAGCAGCTGCAGCGGCACCACGTGCAGCAGCGGGCTGAGCGCGCCGTAGTGCTCGGGCATGCGGATGACGTGCAGCCCGTCGCCGCTCTCGATTCTGGTGTCGGCATCGGCCAGCACGTAGAGCACGCCGCCGCGCGCGCGCACTTCCTGCAGGTTGCTTTTCAGCTTTTCGAGCAGCGCGTCGTTGGGGGCCACGGTCACCACCGGCATCTCGCTGGTGACGAGCGCCAGCGGCCCGTGCTTGAGCTCGCCGGCGGCGTAGGCCTCGGCGTGGATGTAGGTCACTTCCTTGAGCTTGAGCGCGCCTTCCTGCGCGATCGGGTAGTGCAGGCCGCGGCCCAGGAACAGCGCGTTTTCCTTCTGCGCGAACTGCTCGGCCCAATTGATGACCTGCGGCTCCAGCGCCAGCACCGACTGCAGCGCGACCGGCAGGTGGCGCATCTCGGCCAGGTAGCGGGCCTCTTCGGCGTCCGGCAGCCGCCCCTTGGCCTGCGCCAGCGCCAGCGTCAGCAGAAACAGGCCCGCCAGCTGCGTGGTGAAGGCCTTGGTCGAGGCCACGCCGATCTCGACCCCGGCGCGCGTGATGTAGGCCAGCTTGCACTCGCGCACCATGGCGCTGGTGGCGACGTTGCAGATGGTCAGCGTCTGCTCCATGCCCAGCCCGACCGCGTGCCGGAGCGCGGCCAGCGTGTCGGCCGTCTCGCCCGACTGCGTGATGGTGACCACCAGCGTGCGGGGGTCGGGCACCGAGTCGCGGTAGCGGTACTCGCTCGCGATCTCGACCTGCGTCGGGATCCTGGCGATGCCCTCCAGCCAGTACTTGGCGGTGCAGCCGCTGTAGTAGCTGGTGCCGCAGGCCAGGATCAGCACCCGGTCGATCTCCTTGAAAACGCGGTGCGCGCTGGCGGTGGTGGCGCCGTCCTCGCCGGTGCCGTCGAACAGCTCGGGCGCCACGCCCAGCACGCCTTCGAGCGTGTCGGCGATGGCGCGCGGCTGCTCGAAGATTTCCTTTTGCATGTAGTGGCGGTACGGCCCCAGCTCGGCCGCGCCGCTGTGCGCGTGCACGGTGCGCACGCGGCGCTCCGCGGCCCGGCCGGCGCGGTCGACGATCCAGTAGCGGCCCGGCTGCAGGTCGGCCACGTCGCCCTCCTCCAGGTAGACGATGCGGTCGGTCACGCCGGCCAGCGCCATGGCGTCGCTGGCGAGGAAGTTCTCCTGCCCGTCGGCGCCCACGCCCAGGATCAGCGGCGAGCCGGCGCGCGCGCCGACCACGCGGTGCGGCTCGTCGCGGCAGATCACGGCGATCGCGTAGGCGCCGTGCAGCTGCGGCACGGCGGCCCGCACGGCCTCCAGCAGGTCGCCGTCGTAGAGGCTGTCGATCAGGTGGGCGATGACCTCGGTGTCGGTCTGGCTGGCGAACACGTAGCCCCGGGCCTGCAGCGCGGCGCGCAGCGCCTCGTGGTTCTCGATGATGCCGTTGTGCACCAGCGCGACGCGCGGCGGACGGGCCAGCGTGCTTTCGCCCTCTTGCGGCCGAGCCGCCTCGCCCTCACCGCCTTGCAGGGGCCGGGCCCCGTCCGCCACGACGCCCGGGCCGTGGCTGAAGTGCGGGTGCGCGTTGTGCACCGCCGGCGCGCCGTGGGTGGCCCAGCGGGTGTGGGCGATGCCGGCCGTCCCCGCGAGATGCTCGCCCTGCACCTGCGCCAGCAGGTCGGCCACGCGCGAGGTGGTGCGCGCGCGCGTCAGCCCGCCCGCCTGGAGGGCGACGCCGCAGGAGTCGTAGCCCCGGTATTCGAGCCGCTGCAGGCCCTGCACCAGGACCGGGACGATGTTGCGATGGGAGGTGGCGCCGACGATGCCGCACATGGGAGCTTGCCTTGGAAGTTGAAAAAGATACGCATCCTAGAGTGGCATCGATGAAATACTATTTCAATATCGATTCTTAAATGAAATTATTCTCAGTATTTCATCAAGCATGAAAATATATTTCATTTAAAATCTTTCTATGGAATCATTTTCTCCGGATGCGACCGACCTGCGTCTGCTCGATGCCTTGCAGCGCGATGCCTCGCAGACCAACCAGCAGCTCGCGGCCGGCCTGGGCCTCTCGCCCCCGACCTGCCTGCGCCGCGTGCAGCGGCTGCGCGCCGCCGGGCTGATCGAGCGGCAGGTGGCGCTGCTCTCGCCCGACCGGCTGGCCGCGCTGCAGGGCCACGGCCTGCAGGCGGTGGTCGAGGTTTCGCTCGACCGGCAGGACAGCGCCGCGCTCGACGCCTTCGAGGCTCGCGTGATCGCCGACGACGCGGTGCAGCAGTGCTGGCGCGTCTCGCCCGGCCCCGACTTCGTGCTGGTCGTGGCCGCGCGCGAGATGCCGGGCTACCTGGCGCTGGCGCAGCGCCTGTTCACCGGCGACGCCAACGTGCGCAACGTCAAGGCGTTCTTCAGCCTGAAGCGGGCCAAATTCGACCCGAAAGTGCCGCTTGCGCCCTAGTGGCGGGCGCTTTCAGCTATTGAAAGAATAGCAGTCTGCCGGGATTCATCGACGGGCGGCAGCGCCATTGCGCCAGGCAGCGAACGCCCGAGGGACGCTGCCGTTGCCGCGCTGCGGCGCTCTCTCAGCCCTTGGCCTGCTTCTTCGGCCGCTGCCAGCCGGCAAAGCTCACCTGCCGCCCGCGCGCCACCGTCAGCGCGCCCGCCGGGGTGCTCTTGGTGAGGGTCGAGCCGCCGCCCACCGTGCCGCCGGCGCCCAGCGTGATCGGCGCCACCAGCACGCAGTTGCTGCCGACGTGCACGTCGGCCTCGATCACGGTGCGGTGCTTGTTGGCGCCGTCGTAGTTGGCGGTGATGCTGCCCGCGCCGTAGTTGACGCGCTCGCCCACCGTGGCGTCGCCCAGGTAGGCCAGGTGGTTGGCCTTGGCGCCGTCGGCGAGCTGCGAATTCTTGACCTCGACGAAGTTGCCGATGTGCACCTCCGCACCCAGCCGCGCGCCCGGGCGCAGCCGTGCGAAGGGGCCGACGCGCGCTTGCGTGCCGACCGCGACGCCGCCCTCACGCTCGCCGTCGATGTGGGTGAAGGGGTGGATCACCGCGCCGACCTCGATGCGCGCATTGGCGATCACGCAGTTGGCGCCGACGCGCACCCCCGCGCCGAGCGCCACCGCGCCCTCGAACACGCAGTTCACGTCGATCTCGACGTCCATCCCGCACTCGAGCGTGCCGCGCAGGTCGAAGCGCGCCGGATCGGCCAGGCGCACGCCCTGTGCCATCAGCGCCTCGGCCTGGCGGCGCTGGAAGGCGCGCTCCAGCGCCGCGAGCTGCGCCGGGCTGTTGACACCGGCCACCTCCAGCGCGTCGGCGGTGCGGTGCGCCACCACCTCGACGCCGTCGCCGGCGGCGAGCTTGACCACGTCGGTCAGGTAGTACTCGTTCTGCGCGTTGCGGTCGTCCAGGCGCGCGAGCCAGCCCTTGAGCTTTGCCGCCGGCGCGGCCATGACGCCGCTGTAGACCTCGCGCAGGGCGCGCTCGGCCTCGCTCGCGTCCTTCTGCTCGACGATGGCGCGCACCCGGCCGCCGTCGCCGTCGCTGCCACCGCTCCCCTCCCCGCCGGCCTCGCGCACGATGCGGCCGTAGCCCGTCGGGTCTTCGAGGTCGATGGTGAGCAGCGCCAGGCGCTCGCCGGCGCAGGCCGCGACCAGGGCGCGCAGGCTGGCCTCGCCGATCAGCGGCACGTCGCCCGACAGCACCACGACGACGCCGTCGTCGCCGAGCGCGGGCGCCGCCTGCTGCACCGCGTGGCCGGTGCCGAGCTGCGGCATCTGGCGCACGCAGCGCAGCACCGGCACCGGCACCGGCACCGGCACCGGCGCCGCGCCGACGTCCGCGACGCCCGCCGCGGCAGCAGCAGCCTCGGCGGACAGCGCGGCCTCGACCGCCTCCGCCCCGTGCCCCGTCACCACCACCACCCGGCGCGCCCCCAGCCGGCCGGCGGTGGCAAGCACGTGCGACAGCAGCGGCCGCCCGCCCAGCCGGTGCAGCACCTTCGGCCAGGCGCTCTTCATGCGCGTGCCCTTGCCGGCCGCCATGACGACCACGTCCACCGGGAGCGGCTGTTGTTGCTGGGCTGGAGCTGCTGCTGTCGCTGCTGTCATGTCGGATTTCATGGAGTGTCGAGCGGGAGTGGCGCGCATTATCGGCGCGCCACCGCCCTGGCCCATCCGGCGCGGCGCGCGGCCGGCCTCGCTCAGAACAGCGGGACGGGCCGCAGCGGCCGCTCGAAGTAGTCGCCCAGGCTCTCCAGCGCGGCGGGCTGCAGGATGCGCAGGCCGCCGCCTTCGAGGCTGTGCAGGCCGAGCCGGCGCAAGCGCGCCAGCGTCTTGTTGGTGTGCACCAGCGACAGCCCGAGCGCGTCGGCGATGTGCTGCTGGCTGAAGGGGAACTCGACGCGGCCGTCCTGCGCCATGCCGAGGCGCTCGGCGCGCCGCCACAGGTGCATCAGCAGCATCGCCACGCGCTCGATCGCGGTGCGCCGGCCGTTGGTGACCAGGTTGTCGTCGACCATCTTCTCCTCGCGCGCGGCCAGCCAGGTCAGGTCGTAGCCGAGCCTGGGCTGGCGCTGGAACACCTGCCACAGCCGCTCGCGCGGGAACACGCACAACGTGCAGGGAGTGGCCGCCTCGACGCCGTGCGTGTGGCCGTCGGCGAACTCGTCCTGCAGGCCGATGAAGTCGCCCGGCAGCAGGAAGCTGAGGATCTGGCGCCGCCCGTCGCTCAGGGTCTTGTAGCGAAACGCCCAACCCGCGTAGAGCGTGAACAGCCACTCGCTGGTGCGGTGCTCGGCAACGATGGTGCCGCCGGCAGGCACCAGCCGCGAGCCCTGCCGGAACTCCTGGATGACGGCCAGCTCCTCGGGGCTGACCGGCAGGAAGGCCGGCATCGCGCGCAGCGTGCAATGCTTGCAGCCGCTCGCGCAGGTCGCTGCGGCAAGGAGGGCCAGGGGTTCTCGTTTCACTTGCGGACTATAGAGCGATCCGATCATGTCTTTTCACGTTTCGCGATGGCGCCCGGCGCTCTAGACTGCCGCCCTCCCTGACCACCGCGCTTCATGACATCGCTCTACGAATTCCTCTACTGCAGCACGCTCGCGCCCGACGTGCCGGTCACGGCCGTTTCCGGCATCGTGAGCCAGGCGCGCAGCCACAACGCCAAACGCGAGGTGACGGGGGTGCTGATCTTCGACGGACAGCGCTTCTGCCAGCACTTCGAGGGCCCGCGCAAGACGGTCGTCAAGCTGATGGAGACGATCCAGAACGATCCGCGCCACATGGGCGTCGAGGTGGCTTACCACGGCGAACTGGCCGAGCGCCGCTACCGCGGGTTCAACATGGGCTACGCCCTGGACACGGAAACCGAGGAAATCCCGGCCATCCGGCGGCTCGACGGCGCGCCGGCGCTGGCGCGCTTCCTGGAGCTGCTGCCGCGCTTCGACGTGGCGCAGTAGGCAGGCATCGAATCGCCTGCCGACGCCCGTCCGGTCAGCCTCGCTTGCTATTGAAACCGTAGCGACAGGCCTTGCCGCAAGAGCAGCTCAGCGGTCGCGTGTTTCCCAGCAGAACCACGCGGCGCCGGGCGCGCCGGCGTTCCAGCTCTCCAGCACCACGCGCTCGCCGCGCGCCAGCCGCAGCGTGGCGCCTTCGCCGAGCACCTGGTCGTCGGCGGCCTGCCCGGGGGCGCCGTCGCGCGTGGCCCACAGCCGGCCCTGCAGCACACGCAGCATGCCGGCCCGGGGCGCCCCGAACGTCAGCGCCTGGGCGGCGGGCACTTCGAAGCAGACCCTGCGCGACAGCGCCGCGTCGCGCGCGGCCGCGGCACGAAAGAAGGGGGCGAGTACGTGGGCGTTCATGGTGGGCTCCGGGTGGGTTCGCGGTACGCAATGGGCGTTTCGGGAATGAATGATCCCGCCGCCCGGCCTGGCGGTCCAATGAAGATGCGCTAGGCTACTGATGACGATTTCGCATCAATCGCGGACATCGTCCTACCTACTTCCCTGGCCTGTTCTCTTCCTCCCGCGGGACCCGAACCATGCAGCACTCCCAGACCCACCTGCGCACCCGCCCGATCGCCGCCGGCCACCTGCGCGCCTTCGAGGCGGTGGCGCGGCACCTGAACTTCCGCGCCGCCGCCGAGGAGATGGCGCTGACGCAGTCGGCCGTCAGCCGCCAGGTGCAGGCGCTGGAGGACGACGTGGGCGCGAGCCTCTTTTTGCGCCACACCCGCGCGGTCGAGCTCACCAGCGCCGGCGCGCTGCTGCTCCTGGCGGTGCAGCAGGCGCTGCCGCGCATCGACGCCGCGGTGCGCCAGATCCGCCAGAGCGCCGGGCGCCGCAGCGTCGCGCTCACCACCTTCGCCTCGTTCGCCTCGATGTGGCTGATCCCGCGGCTCGAAGCTTTCCAGCAGGCCAACCCGGAGGTGGACATCCGCATCGACGCCAGCGACGTGGCGCTCGACCTGGAACTGGCCGACGTCGACGTCGCGCTGCGCTACGGCCGCGCCGCCTCGATGCCGGCCGGCGCGCTGCGCATGTTCGGCGAGCAGATCACGCCGGTGGCGAGCCCCTGGCTGCTCAAGAGCAGCCCGCCGCTCAAGCGGCCGCAGGACCTGGCGAAATTCACCGTCATCGAGGCCGGCGACGCGCACCAGACGCACCTCCAATGGCTGACTTGGCAGCGCTGGTTCGATCTGCAGCAGCTGCCGCGCCTGCAGCCCCAGCGCTGGCTCTACTTCAACTACGCCTACCAGATGGTGCAGGCCGCCCTCACCGGCCAGGGCGTGGTGCTGGCGCGCCTGCCGCTGGTGGCCGAGAGCCTGGCCAACGGCGACCTGATCGAGGCGCTGCCCGACCGGCGCATGACCTCGCCCATGGCCTACTGGCTCATCGTCGGCCCGCGCAGCGCGCAGCGCCCCGAGATCCGCGCCTTCTGCGACTGGCTGATGGCGCAGAGCGAAGCGACGCGCGCCACGATCGGCGAGGCGGCGCCAGATGCCGCCGCTTGAGGCTGCCCCGCAAGCCCGGCAAGCGAAGCGAAGCCCGTTCGGGAAACACCGCGGAACCGGCTTCGCCGGGCCGCTGGTGTTGCCCCCTGCAAGGGGGTGGGCGGCTACGCGGAGCGAGCAAACCTGGGGGTCAGCTCAAAGCCCTTAGCGCCTCGGCATGCAGCGCGGGCGTCGCCGCCGCGATCACGCGGCCGTCCGAATGCAGCCCGAGCGGGCGGCCCTGCCAGTCGGTGACGATGCCGCCGGCCGCCTCGATCAGCCCGGCGGGCCCGAGATAGTCGTAGGGCTGCAGCCCGCATTCGACCACCAGGTCGAGGGTGCCGCCGGCCAGCTGCGCGTAGCCGTAGCAGTCGCCGCCGAAGCGCCGCATGGCGCAGCGCCGGCTCAAGCCGTCGAAGGCGCGCCATTCGTCGGCCGAGAAGATGTCGGGCGAGGTGGTCACGATGCGCGCCTCGGCCAGCGTGCGGCAGCCGCTTGCGCGCACCGGGCGGCCGTTGCGGTGCGCCGCCGCCGCCGCGCCGCCCGCCGCGGCTTGGCCGACCCAGCGCTCGCCCAGCACCGGCATGTCGACCAGGCCGAGCGCGACGCGCCCGCCCTCGACCAGGGCGATCAGCGTGCCCCACAGCGGCGAGCCGGTGATGAAGCTGCGCGTGCCGTCGATCGGGTCGAGCACCCAGACGCGCGCCGCCTCCAGCCGCTCGCGCCCGTGCTCCTCGCCGTAGATGCCGTCGGCCGGGCAGCGCGCGGCGAGGATCTCGCGCATCGCCGTCTCGGCTGCGCGGTCGGCCAGCGTGACCGGGCTGGCGTCGGCCTTGGTGACGACGTCGAGCGGCGTGCGGAAATGGCGCATCGACTCGGCCGCGGCGGCGTCGGCCAGCGCGTGCGCGATCGACAGGTCGGTGACAGTGGCGGGAAGAAGGGAGCTCATGGCAGGCCCGAACTGAAGGAGCCCGGATTAGACCCGAAGCCCGAAGCGGCGCCGCCCGCGCACCGACCGCACGGCACGACAGAGCGGCGCCAGACGCGCCTGCCTATGGGCGGCCACCGCACACGCACACACGCCGTCGTTGTCGGTTCGCCCTGCCCTGCCTCGCCTCGCCTCGCCTCGCCTCACGGCTTGGATTTCAAGCAAAATCCGCTTCCTGCGCCCGGCTGGCGTGCCCCTTTTGCTATTTTTTCGATAGCGGGCTGCTCGCGGCGCCCTCTCTGCCCCGACCACGGAGTTGCCCCATGCACCGCATCGGCCTGATTTCCGACACCCATGGCCTGCTGCGGCCCGAGGCGTTGGCCTTTTTGCAGGGCTGCGACGCCATCGTGCATGCCGGCGACATCGGCAGCCCCGAAGTGCTGGAGCGACTCGCCGCCATTGCCCCGGTGACGGCGGTGCGCGGCAACAACGACCGCGCCGCCTGGGCCGACGCCATCGCCGAAACCGAATTCCTGCAGGTCGGCGAGGTCTTCATCTACGCGCTGCACGACCTGAACGACCTCGATCTCGACCCGGTCGCCGCCGGCGTGCGGGTGGTCGTCGCCGGCCACACGCACCGCCCGGCCGTCGTCGAACGCGAGGGCGTGCTCTACGTCAACCCCGGCAGCGCCGGGCCGCGGCGCTTCAGCCTGCCGGTGTCGGTGGGCGAGCTGCGCATCGAGGGCGGAACGGTCGTGCCGCGCACCGTGACGCTCGAAGTGGTCGCCGGGTGAGCCGCGCCGATGCTTTATTCCGCTTTCAATTCAAGGTGAGATCAGGCGCAGCGCCGCAGACAGTGCTTCGGCACTGGCCAAGGCGGGGCAACGACATATCGCCTTGAATTGGAAACGGAATCACAAGGTATGCGAGCGGTCGCCCTCGGCAAAGCCGACGGCATCCCACGGCTCCCCGGCGGCCAGGCCGATCACCTTGAACAGCTCGCCCATCTCGTGCTCGTGGATCAGATAGCCCGTGCGCGCCCGCTGCGCCTGCGGTGCGTGCTCCGCTTTCGATAGCAACCCGCAGTTCAGCAGGAAGCGCGCCTGGCTGCAGTAGCCCAGCACGTGCAGCCCGGCGTCCTGCGCCGCGAGCGCGATGCCGGTGAAATCGACGTGGGCGGTGATGTCCTTCTCGCCTACGTCAACCAGCGGGTCGCCGTCGGCCAAGTGCGCGCGGTGGCACATCACGGTGCCCATGTGGCGCTGCGGGTGGTAGTACTCGGCTTCGGGAAAGCCGTAGTCGATGAAGAAGGCGGCGCCGCGCGTCAGGCGATCGGCCAGTGTGGCGACGAAGGCCTGCGCCTGCGGGTGGATCTCGGTGAGGTAGTCGTGCCCGCCCTCGATGGCGACGGGCGGGCGGCGGTCGGTGGGGCGGTCGGCCCATCGCCAGGGCCGGGTCGCGCCCGGCCGCAGGCCGTCCTCCGCGCCCTCCCTGCGCTCCCTGCCTTGCGTGCCCGCCGCGCCCACCGTGCCTTGCGTGGGCGCCCGGGACGATTGCGCGGCGGCCACCACGCCGCGCTCGAACCACTCGCCGCCGACGCGCGCCAGCAGCCGCACCGGCATGGCGTCGAGCACCTCGTTGCCGACCACCACGCCCTGCAGGGCCTCGGGCAGCGCGTCGAGCCATTCGACCTTGCCGGCATGCCGCGCCAGCATCTCCTGCTGGCGCCGGCGCAGCGTGCCGGAGAGATCGACGATGCGGTAGCGCGCGACGCGGTCGCCCAAAGCGTCGAGCAGCTGCAGCGCCAGCGCGCCGGAGCCGGCGCCGAACTCCCAGACCTCGTGGGTGCCGGTTTTCTCCAGCGCCTCGGCCACCTGCACCGCCAGCGTCTGGCCGAAGAGCGGCGTGAGCTCGGGCGCGGTGACGAAGTCGCTGCCCGACGCCGGCAGAGCGCCGAACTTGGCGCCGGCGCTCGTGTAGTAGCCGCAGCCGGGCGCGTAGAGCGCGAGCGCCATGAAGCGGTCGAACGGCAGCCAGCCGCCGGCGCGCTGCAGTGCGGCGTCGATAATCCGGGTCAACGGTGCGGCCCGCGGGCCGATGCCTTCGTCTCCTGCTTCTGGCACGCGCTCCAGGCTCTTTTCTTGATCCATGCGGGAAATCCGGAATTATTTACTTTAGACGAGAACATGAGTAGGCCCATGCTCCGTCCGTTTCAAGATTCGCAGTTCGTCGTCGGGCACCGGCGCAGGGCTGCCCCTGTCCTGTTCTCCCGACTCCCTGCGCGTTTCGGCTCCGACTCTGGGAGCCACGTTCCGGCGTTCCTCGCCGTACGCAAAGATGTTTCTGGCCGCGTTGTGGTCGCGGTCGTGAATGACGCCGCACTCGCGGCATGTCCAGCGGCCGACGCCGAGCACGACGCCCGGCTCGTGCGTGCCGCAGGCGCTGCACGTCTTGCTCGTCGGCTCCCACTGGCCGACTTCGATCAGTGTGCGCCCGGCCGCCGGGGCCTTGTAGCGCAGCATCGCCAGGAACGCCCCGACCGACGCATCGGCGGCGCTCTTGGCGAGGTTGCGATTCTTCATCCAGCCGGCCACGTTCAGCGTCTCGACTTTGATGGTCTGGGCACGTTCGACGATGGCGGTGGTCGCTTTGTGGGCGTGGTCCTTGCGCGCATTGGCAATGCGCTGGTGCAGGCGGGCAACCTGCGCCTTTGCGCGTTCGCGGCGCTTGCTGCCCTTGACGCGCCGGCTCACGCGGCGCTGATACCGCGCAAGACGCCGCTCCTTGTCCCGCAGCGCTCCCAGCTTGGGCGTTTCGGTGATGCGTTCGCCGTCGAAGACGGTGGCGAGCGTCTTCAGGCCCATGTCGATGCCCACGCATTCGACGGGTGCAACTGTGATCTGCGGCGCTTCGCATTCGAGCACCGAAGCCATGAACCACTTCCCGGCCTCGCAGTAAACGCGGCTGGACAGCAGGCGCCCGGCTGGCCGCTCGCCGCCGCGCATCTTGACGCGCCCGAGCTTGGGCAGCTTCACCGCGCCATCGAGGAACATGGTGGACTGGTTGACCATGTAGACGCTGAACTGTCTGCCGTAGCGGCCTCGGAACTGCGGGCGGCCCATCTTGCGGCCGCGACGCTTGCCCGACAGGCTGTCGAACCAGTTCTTCATTGCCTGTTGGAAATCGTCCACGAGCTTGAGCAGCGCGTGAGCAGGCAGCTCGGCGACCCAGGCGGTCGCCTCGTCCTTCTTCATGCCGACGATGAAAGACTGTATCTCGGCTTTCGTCGGCCAGCGGCCATTGATGGCGCGCGCGGTGAACACGCAATCGAGCACGGCATTCCAGACGAAACGCAAGCCGCCTTGCCAGCGGCGCAGCGCCGCTGCCTGCGCCCGGTTCGGATACAGGCGCAGGAGTGCCGCACGGCTGATCTTCTGGACGGTCATGCCGTCAAGTCCTTGGCACGCCTGCTAACCGCAGCGCGGCGCCGCTTGCCGCCGATGTACGTTTCATCGACCTCGACAACGCCCTTGAGCGTGTCGTCGCCATCGGCCAGTAGGGTGCGGATGCGATGGCACAGAAACCAAGCCGACTTGTACGAGATGCCAAGCTGGCGCGAGACCACCATCGCCGACACACCCTTGCTGCTGGTGCCGATCAACCAGATGGCAGCAAACCACGTCGGCAGCGGAAGGTGCGTTCGCTCCATCGGAGTGCCCGCCGTCACGCTGAAATCCTTGTCGCAGGCGCGGCAGCGCCAGACGCGCGGGTGTTGCTGCTTCGTGGCCTCGTCCACGGCACCGCACTTGTCGCACATCGGGCCTCTCGGCCAACGCTTCGCGGCCAGATACGACGCGCAAGCATCCTCGGTGCGGAAAGCGTCAGAGAAAGTGAGGTAGTCCATGAACGAGAATTTACCATTATTCTCTCCTAAAGTAAATAGTTCCTTGGAAATCTATCAGGATGGCCACTGACCTTTTCCAACGCCCCGACGCCGGGCGCGCGCGCCGCGCCGTGCTGGTGACGGGCGGCGGCCGGCGCCTCGGCGCCGTCGTCTGCGAAGTCTTCGCGCGCGCGGGCTGGCAGGTCTGGTGCCAGTACCGGGCCTCGCGCGCCGAGGCTGAGGCGCTGTGCCGGCGGCTGCGTGCCGACGGGCTGGCCGCCCTGGCGCTGGAAGGCGACATCACCACCGAAGCCGGCCGCGCGGCGCTGGTCGAGCGGGCGTCGGCGGGCCCGGCGCCGCTGGCCTGCGTGGTGAACAACGCGTCGGCCTTCGAGCCCGACAGCGGGCTGGATTTCGATCCCGAGGCGGCGCTGCGGCAGATCGGCGTGAACCTGGTCGCGCCGCTGTCGCTGGCGCGGCTGCTGGCGCGGCAGGCGCAGCCGCCGGCCGGGGTGCGGACGGCACCCGCGACGCGGTCGGGAGAGGCGGTGCAGGCGGGATGGCGCCGCGACACGGCCAACGGCAACGGCAACGGCCATCTCGACCGCTCGGCGATCCACATCCTCGACCAGAAGGTCTTCAACCTGAACCCGGACTATTTTTCCTACACGGTCTCCAAGCTGGCGCTGGAGCGCGCGGTCGCGCTGCAGGCGCAGGCGCTCGCCCCGGGCCTGCGCGTGTGCGGCGTGGCCCCCGGCATCCTGTTCCAGAGCGGGCCGCAGGACGGCGCCAATTTCTCCCGCGCCGCCCGCGCCAACCTGCTGCGGCGCCCGATCGACGCCGCCGACGTGGCCCGCGCCTGCCTGTTTCTCGCCGCCACGCCCAGCGTGACCGGCGCCACCCTGTGCGTGGACAACGGCCAGCACCTGGTGCCGACCGAGCGCGACATCATGTTCGTCGTCGATGACCTGCTGCAGGCCGCCGGGCCGCCCGAAGGGGCGCAGGCCTCCGGCCGGGACGGCGCGGCGGGCCCGGGGGACAATGCCGCATGACCTCCTCCGCCGCCACTGCCGCCGCCCCTGCCCTCGACCCCCTGCTGCTGTCCTGCCGCCGCGTTTTCCTGCGCGACTACGAGGTCTGGATCAACATCGGCGTGCACGAGTTCGAGAAGCGCGCCGAGCAGCGCGTGGTGATCAACGTCGATCTCTACGTGCCGCTGGCCGTCTCGACGCCGCGCTCCGACGCGCTCGACGAGGTGGTCGATTACGACTTCATCCGTCGCACGGTGGCGGAACGTCTGGGGTGCGGCCACATCCACCTGCAGGAAACCCTGTGCGACGACCTGCTGGCGGCCGTGCTGGCGCACCCCAAGGTGCACGCGGCGCGGGTGTCGACCGCCAAGCCCGACGTGTACCCGGATTGCGAGGCGGTGGGGGTCGAGGTCTTCGGGAGGAAATAGCTCGCCCCCAGGCTTGCCCACTGCGTGTGGCCGCCCACCCCTACCGGGGGCAACACCAGCGGCCCGGCGGAGCCGGTTCCGCGGTGTTTCCCGAAGGGGCGTCGCTGCGCTCGCCGGTCGGGTAGGGGGCGTCTGGATAAAAGAATGGAAGGAATTGTGAGATGAGTGCTGTTTGGATGGACGAAGCGCCCGCGCCGGCTTCCAATGCGCTGAAGATCGAGCGCGAGACGCACAAGCTGGAGAAGCGCCTGTGCCGCCAGGTGGGCCAGGCGATCGTCGACTACAACATGATCGAGGCCGGCGACCGGGTCATGGTGTGCGTCTCGGGCGGCAAGGACAGCTACGCGCTGCTCGACATCCTGCTGAAATTGCGCGCCCGCGCGCCGGTGCCCTTCGATCTGGTCGCGGTCAACCTCGACCAGAAGCAGCCGGGCTTTCCGGAAGACGTGCTGCCGCGCTACCTGTCCGATCTCGGCGTGCCGTTCCACATCGAGAACCAGGACACCTACAGCATCGTCAAGCGCGTGATTCCCGAGGGCAAGACCACCTGCGGGCTGTGCAGCCGGCTGCGCCGCGGCATCCTGTACCGCGTGGCCGACGAGCTGGGCGCCACCAAGGTCGCGCTGGGGCACCACCGCGACGACATGCTGCAGACCTTCTTCCTCAACATGTTCTTCGCCGGCAAGCTCAAAAGCATGCCGCCCAAGCTGGTGAGCGACGACGGCCGCCACGTCGTGATCCGCCCGCTCGCCAACGTGGCCGAGAAGGATCTGGTGCGCTGGGCGCAGCACCGCGCCTTCCCGATCATCCCGTGCACGCTGTGCGGCAGCCAGGAGAACCTGCAGCGCAAGCAGGTCGCCGAGATGCTGCGCGAGTGGGAGAAAAGACACCCCGGGCGCATCGAGAACATGTTCACCGCCCTGCACAACGTGGTGCCCTCGCACCTGCTCGACGGAACGCGGCACGACTTCAGGAATCTCAAGGCGACGGGCGTGGCCGACGCGGACGGCGACCGGGCCTTCGATGCACCCGAACTTCCGCCGCCCGGCCCGGGCACGGCAAATGCCCCGCTGCCGTTACGCGTGCTGCAGGCATGAGGCGCGCTTCAGGAGTGTTTTAAGGCGGGAGGGCTTATGCGTCGTGCGCTGATCGCTCTTTTTTTGATAGCAACCCTGGCCGGCTGCGCGACCCGCTGGGTGGTCGACAGCGACGTCAACAGCTACTCCGCGCTGGCCACGGTGCCGCCGGGCGCGACCTACCGCTTCGAGCGCCTGCCCCTGCAGCAGGCCAACGAGGCCGCACAGCGCGAGCTGGAGGCGATGGCCGGCGCCGCGCTCGAGCGCGTCGGGCTGCGCCGCGACGACACCGCGCCGGCCTACAGCGCGCTGGTCGGCGCGCGGGTGACGTCGGAGCTCTCGCCCTGGGCCGACCCGTGGCTCTTCGGCGGCGGCGTCTGGGGCCCCTGGGGGCCGCGCTACGGCGGCTGGGGCGGCTGGTACGGGCCGATGTTCCCGCCGGCCGCCTCGCCCTGGTACGCGCGCGAGGTCAGCATCGTGCTGCGCGAGCTGCCGTCGCACCGCGTGGTCTACGAGACCCGGGCGAGCAACGAGGGCCCGTACGCGTCGAGCGCGGCCATCCTGCCCGTCATGTTCCAGGCGGCGCTGGAGGGCTTTCCCCATCCGCCGGCCGGCGTGCGCCGCGTCAACATCGAGCTGCCGCGCGCCACGGGCCAATAGACGGCGGCCCCGGCCGTGCAGGCGATCCCATGGAGCTCACCCGGCTGATCGTCATGCGCCACGGCGAGACCGCCTGGAACGTCGACACGCGCATCCAGGGGCAGCTCGACATCCCGCTCAACGCCAAGGGCCTGTGGCAGGCCCGGCGCGCCGCCCGGGCGCTGGCCGACGAGCCGGTGGCCGCGCTCTACGCCAGCGATCTTTCGCGCGCCTGGCAGACCGCGGCTGAAATCGCTCAGCCGCTGGGGATCGATGCGGTGGCCGAGCCACGCCTGCGCGAGCGCGCGTTCGGACGCTTCGAGGGCCGCACCTTCGCCGAGATCGAAGCCGAGTCGCCCGACGAGGCGCGCCGCTGGCGCCGGCGCGACCCGGAGTTCGCGCCCGATGGCGGCGAGAGCCTGCTCGCGTTCCGGGACCGCATCACCGCCGCCGTCGCCGAACTGGCGGCACGCCATCCAGGCGAACTGGTGGTGTTGATCGCTCATGGCGGTGTGATGGATGTGCTCTATCGCGCAGCCACCGGACAGGCGCTGCAGGCGCCGCGCACCTGGCTCCTCGGCAATGCCGCGATCAACCGGTTGCTGTGGACGCCGCAGGGCTTCGGCCTGGTCGGCTGGGCCGATACCGGCCATCTCGACGACGCGCAACGTGACGAAACCTCTTTCTGAGGAGGCAATTCAAGGCAGTACGGCAGATTGCCGATTCTTGATAGTTACGATCTATGAGTTCTGTAAAAAGTAAAACTTATTTTGTCACCTTTAGTATTACTTTTTTCCCAAAAGAAGCACAATCGAACGTATTCGCCACATGCCTCGCTGTGGCGCGCAATGACCGAAGTGTGCCCCGAAACGGACTTTCTTACCTGTGTGGAGCGATCAGATGACGACCAGCATGCCGATGACTTCCCTGGCCTCGGCGGAGTCCGCGCCGGGGATCGGCGCGCTGTTGGCGGCCGAGGCCGCAGCCGGTAAACCGTCCTGTTGCGACGCAGTTCTCGACCTCGCGCCCGCGCTGGTCGCGCAGACCGAGGCCTGGACGAGCGCTGCGGGCTTTTTGCCCGATACGGCGTATGCGGCGGCCTGGGCGCTGCTGCAGTCGCGCTGGACGGCCCAGTCCGATGTGACGTTCTGCGAAATTCCGCAGGCCGGCGACCTTGCCGCCGCACCTGTGCGCAGCCACAGGCTGGCCTGCGATCCGGCTGCGGCGGCGACGGCCTGGCTGGCCGCGTTCGACGGCGCCCGGCGCCAGGCGACGGACGCCGCGCCGGGAGCGCCGGCCCTGGCCGCGGCGTCGGTCTGGTGCGGCCGTGCCGCCGCAGCCAGTGCCCGGGAGACGCTGTGCCTCGGCTTCGACGCACCCAGCGGGCAACTCTGGCTGAAGGCGCCGGCCGGCCTGCTGGACGGCGCCACGGCGCAGCGGCTGCTCGAAGCCCTCGCTGCCGCCGCCGCCCATCTGGCCACCCGGCCGAACGCCCTTCTGTCGGAGCTGCGCACCCTGTCCGATGCCGACCGCCGACGCCAGCTATCGCTCTGGAGCCAGCCGCTCACCGCCTACGACCCGGCGCTCACGGTGCCGGCACTGTTCGCCCGCCAGGTCGCCTGCCATGGGGACGCCGTGGCGCTGATCGCAGGCGACGAGCACATCGGCTACCGCGAACTCGACCGGCGATCGGACCTGGTCGCACGACAGTTGCAGGCGCAAGGCGTGCGTCCGGGCGACTGCGTGGGTCTGGTCTTCGACCGCTGCGCCACCGCCGTCGCCGTGCTGCTCGGCATCCTGAAGGCCGGCGCGGCCTACCTGCCGGTGCAGCCCGACTTTCCGGCCGAGCGCATCGGCTTCATGCTGGCGGACGCACACGTCCGCTGCGTCGTCGTGCCGCCGGCTTACCGCGCCCGCGTGCCCGACGGTCTTGCAGTGCTGGAAGTCGCCGAAGACAACTGGGCCGAGCCCGCCGCGCTGCCGTCGCTGGCCCTGGCAGCGATCGACGGCGAGGCCGTCGCCTACGTCATGTACACCTCCGGCTCGACCGGCACGCCCAAGGGCATCGAGATCCCGCACCGCGCCATCCTGCGGCTGGTGGTCGAGCCCAATTACGTCGAGCTGCCCGCCGGAGAGGCCGTGCTGCACGCGGCGCCGCTGGGCTTCGACGCCGCGACGCTCGAAATCTGGGGACCGCTGCTCAACGGCGGCCGCTGCGTGGTGCACGACGAGGCGGTGCCGACCGGCGCCGGCCTGGCGCGCACCATCGCCCGCCACGAGGTGCGCACCGCCTGGCTGACGGCCGGGCTGTTCAACGCCGTGGTCGACGACGACCCGACGCAGCTGGCCGGACTGCGCCAGCTGCTGACGGGCGGCGAGGCGCTCTCGGTGCCGCACGTGCGGCGCGCGCTGGCGGCCCTGCCCGGCGTCACGCTGATCAACGGCTACGGCCCGACCGAATGCACCACCTTCGCCGCGACCTACCGCATCCCGCGCGAGCTGCCGGCCGACGCGCGCTCGGTGCCGATCGGCCGCCCCATCAACGACACCGTGCTGCGGGTGCTGAGCCCCGCTCTGGAGCTGCTGCCGGCCGGCTTGGTCGGCGAGCTGTGCATCGGCGGGCGCGGGCTGGCGCGTGGCTACCTGAACCGTCCCGGCCTGAGCGCCGAGCGCTTCGTGGCGGACCCGTTCGGCCACCCGGGCGAGCGGCTCTACCGCACCGGCGACCGCGCCCGCTGGCGCGACGACGGGACTCTCGAATTCATCGGCCGTGCCGACGATCAGATCAAGATCCGCGGCTACCGCATCGAGCCCGGCGAGATCGAGGCGGCGCTGCTGGCGCACGACGGCGTCAAGTCGTGCGCCGTACTGGCGCGGCCCGACGCCGCCGGCCGGCTGCGGCTGGTCGCCTACCTGGTCGCCCGCGGCGCCGAGGTGCCTTGGGGTGAACTGCGCGCGCACCTGGCGGCGCGGCTGCCCGAGGCCATGCTGCCGGCGGCGCAGGTCTGGCTGGCCGAGCTGCCGATCACCCTCAACGGCAAGCTCGACCGCCGCGCCCTGCCCGAGCCGCGCGGCGAGCGGCCGGAACTGTCCACACCCTACGAGGAAGCTCGCGGCGACATCGAGCAGCGCGTGTGCGCGGCCTTCGCCGCGGCGCTGGAGCTCGACCGGGTCGGGCGCAACGACAACTTCTTCGACCTGGGCGGCGACTCGCTGCGCGTGCTGGCCGTGCTGGCCGAGCTGCAAAAAGACAGCGCGCGGCGGCTGTCGACCAACCTGCTGTTCAGCCACCCGACCCCGCGCGCCATCGCGGCCGAGCTGGCGCGCGGCGAGGACAGCGGCATGCCCGCGTCCGCTGCGGCGCCCTCCGCCTCGACGCGCGCCGCCGACGCGCAGGAGCCCATCGCGCTGATCGCCATGGCCGGGCGCTTTCCCGGCGCCGCCGACGTCGAGCAGTTCTGGGACAACCTGCTGGCCGGGCGCGACACCATCAGCTTCTTCGACGACGCCACGCTCGACGCCGGCGTCGGCGCCGCGCTGCGCGCCGACCCGGCCTACGTGCGCGCCCGCGGCGTGCTCGACGGCATCGAGGACTTCGACGCCGCCTTCTTCGGCATCAACCCGAAGGAGGCCGAGCTCATGGACCCGCAGCAGCGCGTGTTCCTCGAAATCTGCTGGGAGTGCCTGGAGCGCGGCGGCTACGCGCCCGACCAGTGCCAGGTGCCGGTCGGCGTCTACGCGGGCATGTACAACGCGTCGTACTTCCAGCGCCACGTCATGACGCACCCCGACCGCATCGAGGCGGTCGGCGAGTTCCAGGTGATGCTCGGCAACGAGAAGGACTACATCACGACGCGGGTCGGCCAACCGGCTCAACCTGCGCGGCCCGGCCGTCAGCGTCCACACCGCCTGCTCGACCTCGCTGGTGGCGGTGGCGCAGGCGTTCCAGGCCCTGCGCAGCGGCGAATGCGACATGGCGCTGGCCGGCGGCGCCTCGGTGACCTGCCCGCCCCGCAGCGGCTACCTCTACCAGGAAGGCTCGATGCTCTCGCCCGACGGCCACACGCGCAGCTTCGACGCGCGGGCGCAGGGCACGGTGTTCAGCGACGGCGCCGCGGTGGTGCTGCTCAAGCGCCTGTCCGACGCGCTGGCCGACGGCGACACGGTGTACGCGGTGCTGCGCGGCGCGGCCGTCAACAACGACGGCGGCGCCAAGGCCAGCTTCACGGCGCCCAGCGTCGACGGCCAGGCCGCGGTGATCGGCGCCGCGCTGGCCTCGGCCGGCGTCGATGCGCGGCAGATCTCGTACGTGGAGGCGCACGGCACGGCGACGCCGATGGGCGACCCGATCGAGGTCGAGGGGCTGGCGCGCGCCTATGCGCGCCACACCCGCGACACGGGCTTCTGCGCCCTCGGCTCGCTCAAGAGCAACGTCGGCCACATGGTGACGGCCGCCGGCGCGGGCGGGCTCATCAAGACCGCGCTGGCGCTGCACAGCGAGCGCCTGCCGGCCTCGATCCACTACGAAGCGCCGAACCCGTCCATCGACTTCGCGGCGACGCCGTTCTACGTCAACGACCGGCTGCGCCCCTGGCCACGCGGCGCGGCGCCGCGCTTGGCGGGCGTCAGCGCCTTCGGCGTCGGCGGCACCAACGCGCACGTCATCGTCGAGGAGGCGCCGCCGGCGGCGCCTTCCGACCCCGCCCCCGGCCCGCACCTGCTGATGCTGTCGGCGCGCACGGCCACGGCGCTGACCGCGACGGCCGTGCGGCTGGCCGATCACCTGCAGGCGCACCCCGAGCTTGCGCTGGCCGACGTGGCGCACACCCTGCGCGTCGGTCGCAAGGCGTTCGCGCACCGCCTGTGCGTGGTCGCCGCCTCGACGCCGCAGGCCGTGCTGGCGCTGCGCGCCACCGACAGCCCGGCGCGCGCCGGCAACGTCGCGCCGGCCTGGGCGTCGCAGCCCGTGTTCGTCTTTCCCGGCCAGGGCGCGCAGTACGCCGGCATGGGCCGCACGCTCCATGCCGACGAGCCGGTGTTCCGCGCCGCCTTCGACGAGTGCCTGCGTGCCTTCGAGGGCGTGCTGGCGTTCGACCTGCGCGAGCGCATGTTCGGCGACGACCCGGCCGCGCTGGCGCCCACCTCGGTCACGCAGCCGGCCACCTTCGCGCTCGAATACGCGCTGGCGCGCCAGCTGATGGCGCTGCAGGTCCAGCCCGCGGCGCTGATCGGCCACAGCGTCGGCGAGTTCGCCGCCGCCGTGCTGGCCGGCGTGATGCGGCTGGAAGACGCTGCCCGGCTGGTGGCGCAGCGCGGCGCGCTGATGCAGGCGCTGCCCGCCGGCGCCATGCTGTCGGTGCGCCTGCCGGCCGCCGAGCTGCTGCCGCGGCTGCCCGAAGGCGTCTCGCTCGCCGCCGACAACGGCCCGACCGCCTGCGTCGCCGCCGGCCCCGAGGAACGGGTCGAGCAACTGCGCGCCGCGCTCGAAGCCGACGGCATCGCGGCCCGGCGGCTGCAGACCTCGCACGCCTTCCACTCGTCCATGATGGACGCGGCCGTGCCCGCGTTCGAGGCGCTGGTGCGCCAGGTGCCCCTGTCGGCGCCGGCGATCCCGATCTACTCGACGCTGACCGGGCGGCTGCTCGCGCCTGCCGAGGCGACCGATCCGCATTACTGGGCGCGACACCTGCGCGAGCCGGTGCTGTTCTCGCCGGCCACGCGCGAGGTGCTGGCCGGCCTGGCGCATCCGGTGTTCGTCGAGGTTGGCCCGCGCAACACCCTGGCGACGCTGGTGCGCCAGCATGCCTCCAGGGTGCAGCCGGCGCCGGCCCTGTCGCTGCTGACCGACCAGGCCGCGCACGAAAGCCAGGCCTGGCGACTCGCCGCCGGGCGCCTGTGGACGCTGGGCGTCGAAGGTGACCTGTCGCGGCTCGATGCGCGCCAGCGCAAGCACCGCGTGCGCCTGCCCACCTACCCGTTCGAGCGCAAGCGCTGCTGGGTCGAGATCGCCCTCCCGGCCGCCCCGGCGGTCGCGCCGCCGGCTGCCCTGCCCGTCGTTCCCTCTTCGCCCCCTGATTTGCCCCTGATTGTTCCGGAGTTGACCATGCCTTCTGTTCCCGTAAGTCCCGCCTCTCCCGTTCCGCCCGAGCGCCGGGCTTCGCTGGCCGCGCGCCTGCGCACCCTGTTCGAAGACATTTCGGGCATCGGCATGGACGAGGTCGAAGGCAGCGCTCCGTTCGTCGAAATCGGCTTGGACTCGCTGACGCTGACGCAGGCCGCGCTGCAGGTGAAGAAGCACTTCAAGGTCAACCTGAGCTTCCGCCAGCTGATGGAGAGCTACCGCAGCTTCGACGCGCTGGCCGAGTTCCTGGACGGCGCGCTGCCGCCCGAGCCGGCCGCGGCACCCGTTGCGACGCCCGCGCCCGTCGCGGCAGCGATTCCGGCAGTGGCCGCGCCGGTGACGGCGCCGGCAGTCCTTTCTTCGATGCCGCAGCCCGCGCTGGCGCCCTTCTCGGCGCCCGCGGCCGGCGGCGGCACGCTGGTGCAGCAGGTCATCGCCCAGCAGATGCAATTGATGCAGCAACAACTCGCATTGCTGTCGGCGGCGCCGACGGCTGCGGCCGGCACCCCGCCGCCGCAGCCGTCGGTGGAGCAAACCACGCCCCTGGCCTCCGCCGCGGCCAGGGCGTCCACTTCCCCCGTCGCGCCGGTTTCCGCCGCCGCTGACGGCGACGCGCCGGCGGCCGAGGAGCCTGCCGCCCCGGTGCGCTACGACGTCAAGAAGGCCTTCGGCGCCATCGCGCGCATCCACACGCAGAACAAGGAGCTGACCGAGCGGCAGAAGCTCGCGCTTGGGCGCCTTCATGCGCCGCTACGTCGAGCGCACCGCCCAGAGCAAGCGCTTCACCGAGCGCAACCGCCCGCACATGGCCGACCCGCGCGTGGTCAACGGCTTCCGCCCCGCTACCAAGGAGATCACCTACCAGATCGTGGTCGAGCGCTCCAAGGGCTCGCAAGCTGTGGGACATCGACGGCAACGAGTACGTCGACGTGCTCAACGGCTTCGGCATGAACCTGTTCGGCTGGCAGCCCGACTTCATCAACGAGGCGATCCGCCGCCAGCTCGACGCGGGCTACGAGATCGGCCCGCAGCACCCGCTCGCGGGCGAGGTCGCCGAGCTGCATCTGCGAGCTCACCGGCTTCGACCGCGCGGCGCTGTGCAACACCGGCTCCGAGGCCGTGATGGCGGCGATCCGCATCGCGCGCACCGTCACCGGGCGCAACACGGTCGTGGTGTTCACCGGCTCCTACCACGGCATCTTCGACGAGGTGATCGTGCGCGCCGGGCGCAACGCCCGGGGCATGCCGGCCGCTCCCGGCATCATGCCGGGCATGTTCGGCGACGTGCTCGTGCTCGACTACGGCACGCCCGAGGCGCTCGAATTCATCCGCGCCAACGCCGACGACCTGGCCGCCGTGCTGGTCGAGCCGGTGCAGAGCCGCCGGCCCGACTTCCAGCCGCGCGAGTTCCTGCGCGAGATGCGCGCCATCACCGAGAAATCGCAGACCTGCCTGATCTTCGACGAGGTCATCACCGGCTTCCGCTCGCACCTGGGCGGCGCGCAGGCACTGTTCGGCGTGCGCGCCGACCTGGCGACCTACGGCAAGGTCATCGGCGGCGGCCTGCCGGTCGGCGTGATCGCCGGCACGCGCCAGTACATGGACGCGCTCGACGGCGGCCCCTGGCAGTACGGCGACGACTCGGTGCCGTCGGTCGGCGTGACCTACTTCGCCGGCACCTTCGTGCGGCATCCGCTGGCGCTGGCCGCCTGCAAGGCCTCGCTCGACCACCTGAAGGAGGCCGGCCCCGCGCTGCAGACCCAGCTCAACGTGCACACGGCGGCGATGGCCGACGAGCTGACGGCCTACTGCCGCGAGGTCGGCGCGCCGATCGAGATCCGCCACTTCGCGTCGCTGTGGCGCGTCAGCTGGCTGGAGGACCACCCGCTGCAGGATTTGCTGTTCGCCATGATGCGCAGCCGCGGCGTGCACATCCTCGACAACTTCCCGTGCTTCATGACCACCGCGCACACGCAGGAGGACATCGCCCTGATCAAGTCGGCCTTCAAGGGCGCCGTGGCCGAGCTGCAGGAAGCCGAGTTCCTGCCGCGCCGAGCGGCGCCGCCGGCGACGCTGGACGCCTCGCGACCGCCCGTGCCGCACGCGCGGCTGGGCCGCGACAAGGATGGGCAGCCGGCCTGGTTCGTGCCCGACCCGGATGCGCAAGGCAAGTTCAAGAAGGTGGAGGCATGATGGACCTCGACACCGGACACGCCGCCGCCGAGACGCTGGAGTTCGACCCGTTCGCGGGCGGCATCATCGAGCGCACCGTTCCCACCACCGAGGCCCAGCGCGAAGTCTGGCTGGCCGACCGGCTCGGCAGGGAAGCCTCGCTCGCCTTCAACGAGTCGCTGCAGTTGCGGCTGCGCGGCGCGCTGGACAGCCGCGCGCTGGCGCGGGCGCTCGACGCCCTGGTGGCGCGCCACCAGTCGCTGCGCGCCACCATCTCGCCCGACGGCACCCAGCTGCTGATCGGCGAGGCCCTGCCGCTACCCCTGCCGCAGCACGACCTGAGCGCGCTTGACGCCGAGGCGCAGCAGGAGGCGCTGCGGCAGGCCGGCCACGCGGCCATGGAGGCGCCTTTCCTGCTGGAGCAGGGCCCGCTGTTCCGCGCCGCGCTCTACCGGCTTTCGACGACCGACCACGTGCTGCTCATGACGGCGCACCACGCGGTGTGCGACGGCTGGTCCTGGGGCGTCATCAGCGCCCAGCTCGGCCGGCTCTATGCCGAGCAGACCGGCGCCGCGCCGCAGCAGGCCGCCGGCGCGGACGCCGCCGACTACACCGACTACGTCGCCTGGGAACTCGCCGAGGCGAGCAGCCCGGCCATGCAGGCGCACGTGGACTACTGGCTGTCGCGCTTCAAGGGCAGCCTGCCCGTGCTGGAACTGCCGCTCGACCATCCGCGGCCGGCCGTGCGCAGCTTCCGCTCGCACCGCATCGAGCACCGGATCGACGGCGCGCTGGTGCAGGCGCTGCGCAAGCTCGGCGCCGACAGCGGCAGCAGCCTGTTCGCCACCCTGTTCGGCGGCTTCGCCGCGACGCTGCACCGCCTCACGGGCCAGGACGACCTGGTGATCGGCATCGCCGCGGCCGGCCAGATGGCCAGCGACATGCCCGGGCTGGTCGGCCACTGCGTCAACCTGCTGCCCATCCGCATGGCGGTGGACGCGCAGCTGCCGTTCGCCACGCTGGTGCGCGAGGCCGGCGGCACGCTGCTCGACGCTTTCGAGCACCAGTCGCTCACCTACGGCACGCTCCTGACCAAGCTGCCGGTGTCGCGCGACCCGAGCCGGCTGCCGCTGGTCAACGTGCTCTTCAACCTCGACAGCGACGCCAACGCGGGCGGCGGCACCTTTCCGCACCTCACGGTCGAGCAGAGCACGGTGGCGCGTCACTACGAGAACTTCGAGCTGTTCCTGAACGTCATGCCGGTGGCCGGCGGCCTGCAGCTGGAGGCGCAGTACAGCGCCGACCTGTACGACGAGCCGACCGTCCGGCGCTGGCTCGGCATGTACGAGACGCTGCTGCGCGCCGCGGCCCAGGAGCCCGCGCGCCCGGTCGGCCGCCTGGCGCTGCTGTCGGCCGCCGACGCGGCGGCGCTGGCCGCGCTGCAGCCGGCACCCACGCCGCTGCGGGGTGCACCGCTGATGCACGCGGGCTTTCTGGAGCAGGCCGCAGCGCAGCCGCAGCGCATCGCCTTGCGCCACGGCAGCGAGCGGCTGAGCTACGGCGAGCTCGACCAGCGCTCCAACCGGCTGGCGCGCGCGCTGCGCGAGCGCGGCATCGGACGCGGCCACCGCGTCGGGCTGTGCCTGGGGCGCGAGCCGCACCTGTTCGTTGCCCTGCTGGCGGTGCTCAAGGCCGGCGCGGCGTACGTCCCGCTCGACCCCGGCTTCCCGCAGTCCCGCCTCGACTACTACGCCGAGGACGCCCGGCTCTCCCTGCTGCTGACGACCTCGGACACCCCTGCCGCGCCGCGCCACTGGTGCGCCGACGCGGCCGAGCGCACCGTGCAGCTCGACCTGGACACGTCCTGGCAGGCACAGCCGGCCGATGCGCTGCCCGCCTCCGCTGCCGACGCGCAGGCCGAGGATGCAGCGTACGTCATCTACACCTCCGGCTCGACCGGCACCCCCAAGGGCGTCTGCGTGCCGCATCGCGCGGTCGCCAACCTGATGCAGACGATGCGCCAGGAGCCCGGCATCGGGCCGGACGACCGGCTCGCCGCCGTCACCACTTGGTCGTTCGACATGGCGGTGCCGGAGATCATGCTGCCGCTGGCCGCCGGCGCCGAGATCGTCATCGTGCCGCGCGAGGTGTCGATGGACGGCAACCTGCTGCGCGGGCTGCTGGAGCGCGAGGCGGTCAACATCCTGCAGGCCACGCCCGGCATGTGGCGCCTGCTGATCGACGCGCAGTGGTCGGGCGGGCCCGGCTTCCGCGCCTGGATCGGCGCCGAGAGCGTGCCGGCCGACCTGGCGCTGGAGCTGCTGGACCGCGCGGGCGGCCTCTGGAACCTCTACGGCCCGACCGAGACCACGGTCTGGTCGACCGTCTGGCGCATGGACCGCCCGAGCGTCGTCTCGCGCGGCGTCGCGATCGGGCATCCGGTGGCCAACACCGGCGTCTGGATTCTCGATGCGCAGTCCGAGCGCTGCCCGATCGGCGTGCCCGGCGAGATCTGCATCGGCGGCGCCGGCGTGACGCTGGGCTACCTCGACCGGCCCGAACTGACGGCCGAGCGCTTCGTCACCGTGTCCATCGACGGCATCGACACGCCCGTCTACCGCACCGGCGACCGCGGCCGCTGGCGCAACGACGGCCTGCTGGAGCACCTGGGCCGCAACGACTTCCAGGTCAAGGTGCGCGGCTACCGCATCGAGCTCGGCGAGATCGAGGCGCGCTGCAACGAGGCGGCGGGCGTGGCGCGCAGCGTCGTCACGACGCGCGAGGACCGCCCGGGCGACGTCCGGCTGGTCGCCTACGTGGTGCCGGCGCCCGGCGCGTCGATCGACGCCGACGCGCTCAACCGCCACCTGCGCGAGCGCCTGCCGCAGTACATGGTGCCGCAGCACGTCGTCGCGCTCGACGCCCTGCCGCTGCTGCCCAACGGCAAGGTGGACCGCAAGGCGCTGCCGGCGCCGGTGGCGCAGCGCTCCGGCGCGACCGAGCGCCTGGCGCCGCGCAACGAGCGCGAGCGCATCGTGCTCGACACGCTGGAGCAGGTGCTCAAGCTGCCGGGCATGGGCATTCAGGACGACTTCTTCGCGCTCGGCGGGCATTCGCTGCTGGCCGCGCGCGCCATCACGCTGCTGAGCCGCGCCTTCGGCGTCACGGTGCCGCTGCGCACCCTGTTCGAGGCCCCGACGGCCGAGCGGATGGCCGCCGCCATCGAGGCGCTGCAGCAGGCCGGCCACAGCGGCGTCGAGTCGATCCGCCACCAGCCCGGCCGGCGCAGCGCGCCGCTCACGCCGATGCAGGAGCGCATCCGCTTCATCGAGGAGATGCACCCGGGCCGCCCGGTCTACAACGCGCCGTCCGGGCACCGCTTCTCCGGCCCGCTCGACGTGGCGAAATTCGAGGCCGCCTTCCGCGAGATCGTGCGCCGGCAGCCGTCCCTGCGCACCTCGATGGGGGTCGATCCCGCCATCGGAAAGCCCGCGCAGCTCATCTCGGAAACGGTCGAGTTCGACTTCCCCGTGATCGACCTGAGCGAGCTGCCCGCGCCGCAGCGCGAGGCCGAGCTCGAGCGCCGCATGCAGCAGGTGGCCGACCGGCCGATCGACATCCACCGCGCGCCGATGTTCCACGTGGCGCTGTACCGGCTGGCGGATGACGACCACGCCTTCGTCTTCGTGCCGCACCACCTGGTGTGGGACGGCTGGTCGTTCGACCTGCTGCAGGGCGAGCTCGCGGCGGTCTACAGCGCGCTGCTGCGCGGCGAGGCCCCCGCGCTGCCCGCGCTGGCGGTGACGCAGGGCGACTTCGCCGAGTGGTACCAGGAGTGGCTCACGCAGCCCGCGTTCCAGAAACAGCTGCAGTACTGGAAGAGCCGCTTCGCCAGCGCGGCGCGGCCGCGCGCGCCGCGCACCGACATGCCGCGCCGCGCCGGGATGAGCGGCGAGGGCGGCACCCACTGGCTGCACGTCGACAAGGCCACCACGGAGCGGCTGCGCGAGGTGGCGCGCTCGCACGACGTCACGCTCAACATGCTGATGCTCGGCATCTACACGCTCATGATGGGCCAGGTCATCGACACGCGCGCCATCGTCGTCGCCGTGCCGGTGCGCGGACGCGAGCAGCCCGAGCTCGAGCCGGTGATGGGCTTCTTCAACAACGTGCTGCCGCTGGCCTTCGAGATCGAGCCGACGCTGCGCCTGGGCGAGTTCATGCGCTACGTCAAGCAGGAGCTGCTGTCGGTCATGAGCTACCAGCAGGTGCCCTTCGAGCGCCTGGCCTCGGAGCCCGAGTTCACCGAGCGCGCCAAGGGCGCCGGCCTGTACCAGGCGCTGTTCTCGTTCCAGGACGTGCGCGAGCGCCCGGCGAGCTTCGGCGACCTGGGGCACCGCCAGATGCACCTGCTGCAGCGCGGCGCGACCGACGACCTGGGCGTGTGGCTGATGGACAAGCCCAACGGCCTCGACGGCGCCATCGTCTACAACGCGGACATCTACCTGCGCGAGACCGGCGCGCAGTTCCACGACCGCTTCATGGAGCTGCTGCAGGCCGTGGCGGCGCAGCCCGACGCCATGCTGCAGGACCTGCTGGCGCCGGCCGACTCGGCCAGCGCGGCCTATCTGGCCCGACTGGCCTCGACCGCCGCGCCGGCGTCCGAGGACGAGGCGCTGCAGCCGGAATCGGCCGCGGCCCAGGGTCCGGTCGATACCGCGCTGCTGCTGCCGGAGCAGGCGCGCCTGGCGCAGATCTGGGCCAGCGTGATGAACATCGACGTCAACGACATCCGCGCCAGCGACAGCTTCTTCGACCTGGGCGGCGACTCGCTGCTGGCCATGCGCGCCATCCAGGAGGCGCAGCGGGTGCTGGGCTTCCGCGTCGAGCCGCGGCGCTACGTGTTCGAGAGCCTGGCGCAGCTGGCCTCGCCGGCGGCGGCGCTGGCCGTGGCCGAGGTGCCGGCGCAGACGCCGCCCCCGCCGCGCGGCGTGATCGGGCGGCTTTTTTCGGGCTGGGGCCGCAAGGCCTGAAGGCGACCATGACGATTCGACCGTTACCGTCGCAAGCCGCCTGCCCGCTCTGGCAGGTGGATCTCGACGCGCCCCCTGCTCCCGCCGCCCTGGCGCTGCTGTCGGACGACGAGCGCGCACGCGCGCGGCGCTTCGTCTTCGAGCGCGACGCCCGGCGCTACACGGCCGCGCACGCGGCGCTGTGGAGCATCCTGGCCCGGCAAACCGGCCTGCCCCGCGCGTCGCTGTGCATGGCGAGCGGCCCGTTCGGCAAGCCGGTCCTGGCCGGCATCGACAGCCTGCATTTCAACCTGAGCCACAGCCACGGCGTCGGGCTGATCGCCCTGAGCCGCACCACGGAAGTGGGCGTCGATGTCGAGGTGCTGCGCCCCGTGCCCGACGCCCTGCCGCTGGCGCAGGCGCATTTCACGCGCGACGAGTGCGCCGCCCTCGCCGCGCTGCCCGCGGCGTTGCGCGACCGCGCCTTCCTGATCTGCTGGACGCGCAAGGAAGCCTGCCTGAAGGCGATCGGCGTCGGCCTGCAGCTGGCGCCCGACAGCTTCGAGGTCGGCATCGCGCCGGTGGCGCGCACCGTTCGCCTGGCGACGCCGGACGGCCCGGTGCGCCTCGCGCTCGACACGTTCGACGGCCTGTCCGAGGACAGCGCCCACTCCATGGTGGTTTCCCTGGCGCGCCGGACCGCCGAGCCGCGTGCCTCCGGGCCCGCCACTGCGCGCGCGTCGCGCGATGTCATCGAGGTTTGTGCATGACTCCCCTGATGTTCGGTCCGGCCTCGCGGCCCCTGTTCGGACTCTTCCATCCTGCGGAGGCGGCACGCAACAAGAACATGGCGGTCCTGATCTGCCCGCCGTTCGGGCAGGAAGGACTGCGCTCGCACCGCTTCTTCAAGGTACTGGCCGATCGCCTGTCGCGTTCCGGCATCTCGGCATTGCGCTTCGACTACCACGGCTCGGGCGACTCGCCGGGGCACGAGAGCGAGGGCGAGCTCGACGGCTGGCGGCGCGACCTGTGCGTCGCACACGAGGAGCTGCGCCGCCAGGTCGGCAATGCGCGCGTGGTGTGGATCGGCGCGCGCCTGGGCGCCACGCTGGCCGTGCTGGCCGCGCGCAGCGGCCGCTGCGACCCGGAACGCCTGGTGCTGTGGGAGCCGGTCGTCGATGGCGCGCGCTACCTGAAGTACTTGCGCGAATCCCATGTCGAGGCGCTCGAGCTGTCCTACTGCATTCCCGATCCGGTGTGGCGCCGGCAGCTGGCCAGCGACACCGACGCCTTTGCCGGCGAGGCGCTCGGCACCGCCATCGCCCCGCAGCTGCTGGCGCAACTGCGGGCCCTGACGCCCGCCGCGCTGCCCCTGACCGCCCTGCACCAGACCATCGTCATCGCCGAGCCGGACGACGACGCCGTGGCCCGCTGGGCGAGCGAACAACAGGCCCAGCAGCTGCCGCTGCGCCTGTCGACCTTCCGGCATTCCCTGGTGTGGAGCGCCGATCCCCATCCCAACAGCGCCATGGTCCCGGCCGAAGCGCTGCAACGCCTGCTGGCAGCCATCCATGAATGATCAATACCAACAAAGCGCGGTACTGTTCGGCCGCGACCGCTCACTGGTCGGCATCGTCACGGCGCCGCTGGGCAGCGGAGCGATGCCCGTGGCCTGCCTGCTGCTCAACATGGGCGCCCATCACCGCGTCGGCCCGCACCGCGTCAACGTGAAGCTGGCGCACCACCTGGCCTCGCTGGGCATCGGCAGCCTGCGCCTCGACCTGGCGGGGCTGGGCGACAGCGGCGTGCCCAGCGGGGCCGAGCACTTCACGACGCAGGTCGTGCTCGACATGCAGGCGGGCATGGACCTGCTCGAACAGACGCTGGGCGTGCGTCAGTTCCTCATCGTCGGGCTGTGCTCGGGCGCGACCAACGGTCTGGCGGTGGCCGTGGCCGATTCGCGCGTCATCGGCATCACGCTGTTCGACGGCTACGGCTTTCCCGGCCGGCGCTCGCGCTGGGAACGCCAGCTGCACCGGGCGCTGGCCGCGACGTCCAATCCCGCCATCCTCGGCAAGACCGTGCGCTGGCTGAAGCGCCTGGGCAAGCCGCTCGACACCCGCAACGAAGTGGCGGGGATCTTCGACGAGGTGAAGCCGCCCGAAGTGGTGGCGGGCCTGTTCCGCCGCTCCATGACGCAGGTGGTCGAACGTGGCGTGGCGGTCTACCTGCTCTACTCGGGCACGCTGCACGTGCGGGACCGCAACCGTGACCAGCTCGGTCCGTTCCGCAAAGAGCCGTTCGCGCGGCACATCCAGTACGAGTTCATGGCCGACATCGACCACACGCTGACCACGCTGGAATCGCAGCAGCGCTTCCTCCAGTCGGTGTCGAACTGGGCGCTCGACGTGGTGGCGGCCCGTTCGGCGCCGCGGGCCGGCGCCGCCGCGAAGACGGCGGACCTCGCCGTGCCGGCCGCGCGCAGCAGCCGGCCGGCGGCACCGCGGGCGCTCGCCCACTGACGTTTTCCGCCACGCCCTCCGCTCCCGCCGGGCGCGCCGCTTTCAGGCCCGAAAAGGCCTGCAGCGCACGGCCCGCGTGGGGCGGCAGCTATTCATTCGATAGCAGCCGACACTTCGCCCTGCCGATCAGGCCGCAGCGGCCACCGGCTGCCCCGCGGGCTCCGAGGGCAGCGCCTGCAGCGGGCCGCTGCCGCTGTAGCGGTCGAGCGCCAGGTAGATCGCCGGCGTGATATAGAGCGTGATCACCTGCGAGAACAGCAGCCCGCCCACCACCGCCACGCCCAGCGGCTGGCGCAGCTCGGCGCCGGCGCCCAGGCCGAGCGCCAGCGGCAGCGCGCCCATCAGCGCGGCCAGCGTGGTCATCAGGATCGGGCGGAAGCGCAGCCGGCAGGCCTCGCGGATGGCGTCCACCGGCTTCATCCCCTGGGTGCGCTGCGCGTCGAGCGCGAAGTCGATCATCATGATCGCGTTCTTCTTCACGATGCCGATCAGCAGCAGGATGCCGATGGTGGCGATCAGCGTCAGGTCGAAGCCGAAGAGGCGCAGCGACAGCAGCGCCCCCACCGCCGCCGACGGCAAGCCCGCCAGGATGGTGATCGGGTGGATGTAGCTCTCGTAGAGCACGCCCAGCAGCACGTAGATCACCAGCACCGCCAGCACCAGCAGCACCGCCTGGCTGCCCTGCGAGCTCTGGAACACCGCCGCGTCGCCGCCGTAGCTGGTGATGATGGAAGGCGGCATCTTCATCTCGGCCGTGAAGCGGTCGATCTTGGCCGTGGCGTCGCCCAGCGGCACGCCGGGCGCGAGGTTGAACGACACGGTGATGGCCTGCAACTGCCCTGGTGGTTGACCGCCGTCGGCCCGACGGTGCGCCGCACGGTCGAGAACGCCGTGAGCGGCACCAGCTGGCCGGCCTTGTTGCGCACCGAGAGTTTGGTCATGTCCTGCTCGAAGCGGCGGTCATCGTCGGCCGCCGACAGGATCACCTGGTAGGTGTTGCTGGCCGCGTAGATGCTGCCGATCTGGCGGTCGCCGTAGGCGTTGTAGAGCGCGGTGCGCAGGTCGCCGATCGCCACGCCGAGCACGCCGGCCTTGTCGCGGTCGATGTCGAGCGTGGCCTGCAGGCCGCGGTTCTGCGAGTCGCTGGTCACGTCGCGGAACGCCGGGTCGGCGCGCATGCGCTCCATCAGCTTCACGGCCCATTCGTTCATGGCACCCGCGCTCACGCTCTGCAGCGTGTACTGGTAGCGCGCCTTGCTGGCCCGCCCGCCCAGGCGCAGGTTCTGCACCGGCTGCATGTAGACCGCGATGCCCGGGATCTGCCGGAAGCGCGCGCGCAGCGATTCGAGCACCTGCGCCATCGCCGCTCGCTCGCCGCGGGGCTTCAGCACCGCGAACAGGCGGCCCGAGTTCTGCGTCGCGGTCGGCCCGCCGACGCCGACGAAGGAGTTCACGTCCTGCACCGCGGGGTCGGCGCGCAGCGCGTCGGCCACGCGGTCCTGCAGCGCCTTCATGGCCGGGAACGAGATGTCCTCGGCGGCCTCGGTGGTGATCTGGATCTGGCCGATGTCCTCCTCCGGGAAGAAGCCCTTCGGGATGGTGACGAACAGGAGCGCCGTCAGCGCGAAGGTGGCGCCGGCCAGCAGCAGCATCACCATGCGGTGGCGCAGCGTCCAGTCGAGCGAGCGCAGGTAGTTGCCGTGCACCCAGCGGTAGCCGCGCTCGAAGGCGCGGCCGATGGCGGTGCCCGGCTCGGGGTGCCCGTGCTCGTCGGCATCCGCGTGCGCGTGCGGGTCTGCGCCGGGTGCGCCGGCCTCGCGCGGCGCGTGCCTGAGCAGCCGGCTCGCCAGCATCGGCACCAGCGTGAGCGAGACGACGGCCGACACCAGCACCGCCAGCGCCACCACCACCGCGAACTCGTGGAACAGCAGGCCGATGACGCCCGGCATGAAGAAGATCGGGATGAAGACCGCCACCAGCGAGATCGAGATCGAGACGATGGTGAAGCCCACCTCGCGCGCCCCGCGCAGCGCCGCGGCCATCGGCGCCATGCCCTGCTCGACGTAGCGCATGATGTTCTCCAGCACCACGATGGCGTCGTCCACCACCAGCCCGACGGCCAGCGTGATGCCCAGCAGCGACACGTTGTCCAGGCTGTAGCCGAAGGCGTAGAGCAGCGCCACCGCGCCGATCAGCGAGATCGGGATGGTCGCCGCCGGAATGAGCGTCGCCACCAGCCGGTGCAGGAACAGGAAGATCACCAGCACCACCAGCGCGATGGTGCCCAGGAGCGTCAGCTGCACGTCGTGCACCGCCTCGCGGATCGAGGTCGAGCGGTCGTTGACCAAGTGGATCTCGACCGACTGCGGCAGCTGCGCCGCAAAGCGCGGCATCAGCGCGCGCACCGCGTCGACCACCTCGACCGTGTTGGCGTTGGGCTGGCGCTGCACCGCCAGCGAGATCGAGTTCTGGCCGTTGTAGCTGCTGGCGGTCTTGACCGACTCGAAGCTGTCCTCCAGCGTCGCCACCTCGTCGAGGCGCACCGGGGCGCCGTTGCGCTGCCCGACGATGAGCTTGGCGAAGTCGGCCGCCCTGAGCAACTGCTCGTTGGCCTGGATGGTGAGCGTCTGGCGCGGGCCGTCGAGCACGCCCACCGGCGTGTTGGCGTTGGCCGAGCGCACCGCGTTGGCCAGCTCGTCGAGCGTGATGCCGCGCGCGTTCAGGAGGTCGGCGTCGGCCTTGATGCGCACGGCGAAGCGCTTCTGGCCGTAGATCGCCACCTGCGCCACGCCGTCGATGGTCGAGAGCGTGGGCGAGATCAGGTTCTCGGCGTAGTCGTTGAGCTCGGACTGGCTCATCGAGCTGGAGAGCATCGCGATGAACAGCACCGGCGCGTCGGCCGGGTTGATCTTGCGGTACGACGGCAGCTGCGTGAGCTCCACCGGCAGCTGACGCTGCGCGCGCAGGAGCGCCGCCTGCACGTCCACCGCCGCCGCGTCGATGTCGCGCGAGGTGGCGAATTCGAGCGTGACGGAGGTCACCCCCTGCGTGTTGACCGAGCTGATGGTGGCCAGCCCGGGGATGGTCGAGAACTGCTTTTCCAGCGGCAGCGCGACCGACGAGGCCATGGTGTCGGGGCTGGCGCCGGGCAGCTGCGCCGAGACGTTGATGACCGGCGTGTTGTAGCTCGGCAGCGCCGCCACCGGGATGCTGAAGTAGGCGAAGATGCCCGCCACCACCACCGCGGCCGACAGCAGCACCGTCATGGCCGGGCGGCGGATGCACAGCTCGGAGATGTTCATGGCTGACTTCCTTGCGGCCTCATGCCGGCACCCGCTGCGGGCTGGCGGCGGCGTCCGACGGCTGGGGCTCCGCGCCGCTGGCGCCTTCGACGCGCACCTTGCCGCCCGGGCGCACGTTCTGCTTGCCCTCGACCACGACGCGCTCGCCCGGCTCGACGCCGGCGACGGCGACCTGGGTGCCGAAGGTGTGCAGCGTGCGCACCTTGCGCGCCACGGCCTGGCTCTGCGCATCGACTACGTAGACCGACGCGCCGTCGCCCAGCATCATCAGCGCCGCGGCCGGCAGCACGGTGGCGCCGGCAATCGTGCGCACCGTGACGCGGGTCTCGACGAACTGGCCGGGCCACAGGCTGTGGTCGGCGTTGTCGAAGGTGGCCTTGGCGCGCACCGTGCCGACCGCCGGATCGACCGTGTTGTCGACGAAGCTCAGTGCGCCCTGCAGGGGCCGGGCGCGCCCGGGCACCAGCGCCTCGACCGCGACGCGCCCGCGCGAGGCCGCCAGCAGGTTCTGCAGTTCGCCCTCGGGCACCGGAAAGCTCACCGCGATCGGGTCGAGCTGCGTGATGGTGACCAGCGGCGTGCTGGTCTGCACCAGCGTGCCCGGGTAGATGGCGACCGCGCCGGTGCGCCCGGCGATCGGCGCGCGCAGCGTGTCGAAGCCCAGCGCCACCTGCGCCGCCTGCACCGCCGCGCGGTCGGCCGCCACTGCCGCGCGCTGCGCGTCGAGCTGCGACAGCGTGGCGTCGGCGGCGCTCCGGGCGATGAAGTTCTGCGCCACCAGCTCCTGGCTGCGGCGGTACTGGCGCTCCAGGTCGGCCAGCGTGGCCTCGTCCTTCTGCTGCTGGGCGCGCGCCTTGGCCAGGTTGGCCTGGTCGGTGCGGTCGTCGAGCGTGAACAGCAGCTGTCCGGCCTTGACGAACTGGCCTTCCCTGACGTGCACCTCGCGCACGGTGTTGGTGATCTGCGGGCGCAGCTCGACGCTGTTGAGCGAGACCACGCTGCCGTTGACCTGCACCGTGACCGGAACATCCTGGCGCTGCGCGACCGCCAGCGTGACGAGCGCAGCGGCGCTGCCGCGCGCGGCCTGCGCCGGCGCCTCCGCCGCGCCGCGCGGGCGCGCGCCGGACGACGACCACCACCAGGCGCCGCCGGCGGCGGCCACGACCAGCACGCCCGCGAGCGTCAAGACGGCATTCTTTTTCATGGGAGCGTGTTCATGGCTTCGGGCTTCGGGTGACTTCGCCGACGGCGACGGCGATGACGACAGCGGCGGCCCCGGCGCCGTCCGCAGGTCAAACCCTTCATTGGAGCAGCGGGGGCGCCGCAGGAGTCCGGCCTTATCGTAAAGACAAAGTAAAGCCGCTGCGCTGCCGCGGGACGGCGCAGAGCGGCGCACGGGCGCAAGGGCAAGGACGCGGGACCGCAGGAGCGAAGGAGCGCGGCGGCGCGGCAGGCCGGCGCGCGGGAGGCCCGGCTAAAATCGCGGGTTCCCCAGCCTCTGGATATACCCCATGAACCGCTGTGACAGCCCGGCCGCCGCGCCGGGGCGCCGGGCCCGGGCGGCTTGGTGCGCCGTGCTGGCGCTGGCGCCCGCGCTGCCGTGGAGCGCCGGTGCCGCCGCACAGGCCGCGCCGGTGCCGCAGACCCAGAACGAGGCCGCGCTCGGCGGCCGCAATTTCCCCGTCGGCACGCTGCGCGGCCGCCTGCAGGTCGTGAACTGGCCGGACATCCGCCTCGACGGCCAGCCCGACCGGCTCTCGCCCGGCGCGCGCATCCTGAGCGCCGAGCACATGCTGGTCATGCCGGCGGCGATCACCGGGCAGGACCTGCTGGTCAACTACAGGCGCGACGCCGCCGGGCTGGTGCGCGAGGTCTGGATCCTCACGCCCGAGGAGGCCCGCGCCGAGCGCGCCTCGGTCGAGCGGCCGCTGCTCGATTTCTGGCCGTTCGCCGCCCGCAGCGGCCCGCGCGACGACGGCAAGACGCCCTTCGACCAGCTGCCGAAGTACGGCCAGTAGGCCCGGCCCTTCGCCACTCCCTGCCGCAGCCCCGCCGCCGCGCCGGCCGAGGCGGCCCGCAGCGGCCGGATGAGGGCCAAATCGGGCTTCAGCGCCCTCGCCACCTGCGCGGACAGCTATCGAAAAGATAGCAACAAAGATCAACCGTCCTGCAAAGGCCATTCCATGAGCAAGAAAGTCTTCATCAAAACCTTCGGCTGCCAGATGAACGAGTACGACTCGGACAAGATGGCCGACGTGCTGGGCGCCGCCCAGGGCTACGAGCCGACGCAGGACGTCGAGCAGGCCGACCTGATCCTCTTCAACACCTGCTCGGTGCGCGAGAAGGCGCAGGAGAAGGTGTTTTCCGACCTGGGGCGCGTCAAGCACCTGAAGGCCCGCGGCGTGAAGATCGGCGTCGGCGGCTGCGTCGCCAGCCAGGAGGGCGAGGCCATCATCGCGCGCGCGCCCTACGTCGACGTGGTGTTCGGCCCGCAGACGCTGCACCGGCTGCCCGAGATGCTGAATGCGCGCGAGACGCAGGGCCACGCGCAGGTGGACATCAGCTTCCCCGAGATCGAGAAGTTCGACCACCTGCCGCCCGCGCGCGTCGAGGGCGCCACCGCCTTCGTCTCGATCATGGAGGGCTGCTCCAAGTACTGCAGCTACTGCGTGGTGCCCTACACCCGCGGCGAGGAGGTCAACCGGCCGCTGGACGACGTGCTGGTCGAGGTCGCCGGGCTGGCCGACCAGGGCGTGCGCGAGGTCACGCTGCTCGGGCAGAACGTCAACGCCTACCGCGGCCGCATGGGCGACACGGCCGAGATCGCCGACTTCGCGCTGCTGCTCGAATACGTGGCCGAGATCCCCGGCATCGAGCGCATCCGCTACACCACCAGCCATCCCAACGAGTTCACGCCCCGGCTGATCGAAGCCTATGCGCGCATTCCGCAGCTGGTGTCGCACATCCACCTGCCGGTGCAGCACGGCAGCGACCGCATCCTGATGGCGATGAAGCGCGGCTACACGGCGATGGAGTTCAAGAGCACGGTGCGAAAGCTCCGCGCCATCCGGCCCGGGCTCGCGCTGGGCAGCGACTTCATCGTCGGCTTCCCGGGCGAGACCGACGAGGACTTCGGCAAACTCATGAAGCTGGTCGAGGACGTCGGCTTCGACGCGAGCTTCAGCTTCATCTACAGCCCGCGCCCCGGAACGCCCGCCGCGCAGTTGCCCGACGACACGCCGCACGCGGTCAAGCTGGCGCGCCTGCAACGGCTGCAAAAGACCATCGACGACCACGTGCGGCGCGCCAGCGACGCCATGGTCGGCAGCGTGCGGCGCGTGCTGGTCGAGGGCGCGTCGCGCAAGGACGCCGCCGAGCTGATGGGCCGCACCGACTGCAACCGCGTCGTCAACTTCGAGGGCGACCCGCGGCTGGTCGGCCGCATGATCGATGTGCGCGTGACGCGCTCGCTCTCGCACACGCTGCGCGGCGAAGTGGTGACGGGCGAATCGACGGCGGCGCTGCCGGGCGCGGCGGCTTCGGGCCCATGAAGGGCGCGCCCTCCGCTCGCGGCTCGTTCCAGCAGCTGCTGCTGTTCGCCTTTCTGCTGATCACGGCGCTGCTGGTGGCGGTGGCGCTGCGCTCGGTGTTCCAGTTCGACGCCTTCATCACGCAGAGCCGCGACGCGGCGGCGCGCGCGCTCACCCTCTCGG
This sequence comes from uncultured beta proteobacterium, assembly GCA_963847265.1. Taxonomy (GTDB): domain Bacteria; phylum Pseudomonadota; class Gammaproteobacteria; order Burkholderiales; family Burkholderiaceae_C; genus Variovorax. The sequence goes on from CAWJZE010000001.1 coordinate 645,638, forward strand.
GCGCGGCGCAGGGGCTGGCCGAGCGCAGCGCGGCGATGGAGCGCGCCGCGCGCCAGTCGCTGGTGCTCAACGACGCCGTGCTGCGCCGCCGCTTCAGCGACACCGCGCGCGACGCCCGCGGCGTGCTCGACCGGCTGGCCGACAACGGGCTGGCCGCCGCGCCGCTGGACGACTGGCGCCGCCAGCTCGGCGTGATCGAGGGCCTGCTCGGCGGCCCGCCCGACACCGCTCTGCAGCGCGAGCAGCAGCTGGCGCTGCAGTTCCGCGAGCTCGACCAGGTCAACACGCAGATCGCGCAGCAGGTGCAGCTCGCCATCGAGACGCAGAACCGCGAGCTGGCCGGGCGCATCGAGGGCATTCGCCAGCGCCTGATGCGCCAGGTGCTGGCCGCCAGCGCGCTGGCCGTGGTGCTGGCGCTGGCCTTCGGCGTGTGGCTGGCGCGGCCTTTCAAGCGACTGGAGCGCGCCATCGTCGGGCTGGGCGAGAACCGGCTGCACGAGCCGATCGACATCCGCGGCCCGGCCGACGTGCGGCGCGTGGCGCAGCAGCTCGACTGGCTGCGGCTGCGCCTGACCGAGCTCGACGCCGACAAGGCGCGCTTTCTGCGCCACGTCTCGCACGAGCTGAAGACGCCGCTGGCCGCGCTGCGCGAGGGCGTCTCGCTGCTGGAGGACGGCGTGATGGGGCCGCTGACCGCCGGCCAGCGCGAGGTGGCGCAGATCCTGCAGCAGAACACGCTGGCGCTGCAGGGCCAGATCGAGGCGCTGCTGCGCTTCAACGCCGCCGCCTTCGAGGCGCGCCAACTCCAGCGCGAGCAGGTCGAGCTGCTGCCGCTGCTGGAGGAGCAGGTCGAGGCGCAGCGGCTGCAGTGGCAGGCGCAGGAACTCGACGTGCGCGTCGAGGGCGAGCCGCTGGCCGTCACGATCGACGCGGCCAAGTTCGGCATGGCGCTGGCCAACCTGCTGTCCAACGCGATCCGCTACTCGCCGCGCGGCGGCACGGTGCGGCTCGCGGTGTCGAGCGCGCCCGGGGTGGCGCGCATCGACGTCGCCGACGAGGGCCCCGGCATCCCGCCGGCCGAGCGCGACCGCATCTTCGAGCCCTTTTTCCGCGGCGGCCAGCAGCCCGAGCACGCGGTGCGCGGCACCGGCATCGGCCTGTCGATCGTGCAGGAGTACATTGCGGCCCATGGCGGCAGCGTCGCGCTGCTGCCGGGCGGCCCGGGGGCGCGCTTTCGCATCGAGCTGCCGCAGGCCCCCTGACGTTGCACGGCCCGCGAGACTGCCCTGCCGCCCTTTGCCGTTGTCCCCGATCCATGTCCCCTGCAAAATCCCGCCGATCCGTTTTCGCCGCCGTCCGCCGCCCGGCCGGCGCGCTGGCGCTGCTGCTGCTCACGGCCCTGGCGCTGGGGGCCTGCGGCGCGCTGCGGCAGCCCCGCCCGGAGCCGGCCACCGCGCCCGCCGTGGCCGCCGTGGCACCCGCGCCGGCGGCCGTCTCCCCGGCGCCCGTGTGCGAGGTCCGCTGCGCCGCCGATCCGGTCGTCGCGCGGCCCGAGCCGCCGCCGAATCCGGCCCTGCTGATGCTGGCCTACGCCGACCGGGTGCGCCCCATGGCAGGCGCCGAGCTCGCCGCCGAGATCGGGCGCCTGGGCGACCCGGGCGACGCGCCGCCGCACCAGATGCAGCTGGCGATCGCGCTGGCCAACACGCGCGTGCCGGCCGACCTGGCGCGCGCCCTGGGGCTGCTGCAGCGCGTGATCGCCAGCCCGTCGGACGAGGCGGCGCCGATCCAGCCGCTGGCGCGCGTGCTGGCCGCGCGCTACCTGGAGCAGCGTCGCGTCGAGGACGACCGCGACCGCCAGGTGCAGCAGCTGCGCGAGGCGCAGCGCCGCATCGACCAGCTCAACGACCGCATCGAGGCGCTGCGCGCGATCGAGCGCAGCTTCGCGCGGCCGCCGCAGCCGCCCGCCTCGATTTCCCTGCCCGCGCCCGGCGGCGCGAAGGCCGCGCCATGAGCCCCGCCGCCAGCCGCCCCTCCGGCGAAGCCGCGCGCGCAACGGGCGCCGCCGAGCCGCCGCGCGCGAGCGACGCGCCGGCCGCCGGCGCGCGCCTGCTGGTGGTCGACGACGACGCCGACATGCTGCGGCTCCTGTCGCTGCGGCTGCGCGGCGCGGGCTACCAGGTCACCGCCGTCACCTCGGCCGAGACGGCGCTGACGCAGCTCGAAATCGAGCACCCGCAGCTGGTCCTGAGCGACGTGCAGCTGCCCGGGCGCGACGGCCTGCAGCTCTTCGACGAGATCCGCAAGCGCCACCCGACGCTGCCGGTCATCCTGCTGACCGCGCACGGCACCATCCCCGACGCGGTGGAGGCGACCTCGCGCGGCGTCTTCACCTACCTGACCAAGCCCTACGACGCGCGCGAGCTGCTCGACAAGATCGCCCAGGCGCTGGCACTCGGCGCGCCGGCCAGCGCGCCGAGCGCGGGCGGTGGCGGCGACGAGAGCTGGCGCGCCGAGATCGTCAGCCGCTCCAGCCGCATGGCCGAGCTGCTGGCCGAGGCGCGCATGGTCGCCCGCTCGGACGCCAGCGTGCTCCTGCGCGGCGACAGCGGCTCGGGCAAGGAGGTGCTGGCGCGCGCCATCCACCGCGCCAGCGCGCGCGCGGCCAGGCCCTTCGTCGCCGTCAACTGCGGCGCCATCCCCGAAGCGCTGCTCGAATCCGAGCTGTTCGGCCACATGAAGGGCGCCTTCACCGACGCCCACGCCAACCACAAGGGCCTGTTCCAGCAGGCCGACGGCGGCACGCTGCTGCTCGACGAGATCGGCGACATGCCGCCCGCCCTGCAGGTCAAGCTGCTGCGCGTGCTGCAGGAGCGCGCGGTGCGCCCGCTGGGCGCCGCCCAGTCGACGGCGGTGGACGTGCGCATCGTCTCGGCGACGCACCGCGACCTCGAAGCGGCGATGGAGGCCGGGCAGTTCCGCGAGGACCTGTACTACCGCCTCAACGTCGTCACGCTCACGCTGCCGCCGCTCAACGCGCGGCGCGAGGACATTCCGCTTTTGGCCAACCACTTCCTGCAGCGCCTGGCCGGCAAGTACGGCAAGCGGCTGTCGGGCTTCGCGCCCGAGGCGCTCAAGGCGCTGACCATGGCGCCCTGGCCCGGCAACGTGCGCCAGCTGTTCAACGTGGTCGAGCAGGTGTGCGCGCTGTCGGCCTCGCCGCTGATCCCGCTGGCGCTGGTGCAGCGCGCGCTGCGGGTGCCGTCGATCGAGGTGCAGACCTACGCCGAGGCCAAGCAGCGATTCGAGCGCGACTACCTGGTCGGCCTGCTCAAGCTGACCGACGGCAACGTCGCCGACGCGGCGCGCCTGGCCGACCGCAACCGCACCGAGTTCTACCGACTGCTGCAGAAGCACGCGCTCACGCCGGGGCACTTCAAGGCCGACGCCGCAGGCCCCGGCGACGATGTCGGGACGGAGCGACAAGGCTAAGTCCTTGATTTCATTGGCGCTGGCGCCTGCCCGCCAAAGAGCCGTCGCCGTTTGGCGACAAAACGGGCGACCCCAGCCGCCGCTGACCCGGTCGGCCCTGTCGGGAGCCGGCGAAATCGCTGCAAGCGGTTGATATTGAATACTTTTGTTGAGATGGCACGGTCCTTGCATTGAAGAGGCCATGCAAGTCTCACCACTCCGCTTTTCCACCCTGTCGCGCCAACGTGCCGGTCTGCGCGACAAGCACCTTCCCCTCGGCCGGCCGCGCGTCTTGCAAGGCGCGCAGGGCGGCGCCAGCAATGCGCCGGGCTCGGCGGCCGACTGCGTATTCAAGCGTCTCCCGTCGATCGGCGACACGCCCGTCGCTCCCCGGCAACACGACTGAGCGCGCCATGAAGCCCAACGACTTTTCCCAGATGAGCGAGCAGGCGCTCCAGGCGGTGATCGACGCCGCCCGGCCACCGCTGCCACCCTCCTCGCGGCGCAGCCTGCCGCGCGAGGAGCGCCACCCCAACGCCGTCACCGCGCCGCCGATCAACCGCGGCTCGATGGCGCCACGTCCCTGGCGCGGCTTCTGGAACAGCATCGGCACCGCCGCGCTGGTCCGGCTGGGCGCCGCGTCATCGCACGACGAGACGCAGGCCGCCGCCGCGCCGGCGCCGCTGCAGCCCTGGCAGATCGCCGCGGGGCAGCGCCGCCTGGCCTTCATGGCGCTGGCCGCGCTGAGCACGCTGATCGCCTCGGCACTGTTCGCCAGCGTGCAGCCCGACTACGACAACGTCTGGCTCGAATACGGCCAGATCGCGCTCTACGGCCTGCTGTCGGGCTGGGTCGTGACCGGCTTCGTCACCGCGCTGATGGGCTTCTACGTCTCGGTGCGCGGCGACAAACACGCCCTCTCGGCCAAGCAGGTGGCCCACCACCCGATGAACCCCGAGGCGCGCACCGCCATCGTCATGCCGATCTGCAACGAGGACGTGGCCACCGTGTTCGCCGGCCTGCGCGCCACCTGCGAGTCGGTCGGAGGCACCGGCCACGCCGGGCAGTTCGACGTGTTCGTGCTGTCCGACAGCTCGAAACCCGAGCAGATCGCCGCCGAGCGCGCCGCCTGGGAAGACCTGCGCGCCGCGCTGGCCGCCCACGGCCGGCAGCCGCAGGTCGAGGTCTACTACCGGCTGCGCACCCGCCGCACGCACCGCAAGGCCGGCAACGTGGCCGACTTCTGCCGCCGCTGGGGCAAGGACTACCGCTACATGGTAGTGCTCGACGCCGATTCGGTGATGAGCGGCGACTGCCTGGCCTCGATGGTCAAGCTGATGGAGGCCAACCCGACGGCCGGCATCATCCAGACCGCCACGCAGGCCATCGGCCACGTCACGCTGCACGCCCGCGCCCAGCAGTTCGCCTCGCGCATGACCGGGCGGCTGTTCACGCTCGGCATGCAGTTCTGGCAGCTCGGCGAGTCGCACTACTGGGGCCACAACGCGATCATCCGCGTCGAGCCCTTCATGCGGCACTGCGCGCTGGCGCCCATCAAGGGCACCGGCGGCATGGCGGGCGGCATCATGTCGCACGACTTCGTCGAGGCCGCGCTGATGCGCCGCGCCGGCTGGCACGTGTGGCTGGTGGCCGACCTGGTCGGCAGCTACGAGCAGCAGCCGCCCGACCTGCTGGCCGAGCTGCAGCGCGACCGCCGCTGGTGCCAGGGCAACCTGCAGAACGCCCGCCTGATGGCCGAGCCCGGCATCCACCCGGTGCACCGCGCGATGTTCGTCACCGGCACCATGGCCTACGTCTCGGCGCCGCTGTGGCTGGCCTTCCTGACGCTCGGCACGGCGCTGTGGCTGTCGGGCTCGAGCCTGGTGTCGAACTGGGACGTGCTGCCGAGCGAATTGACCGGCCTGTGGCTGTGGACGCTGTGCCTCTTGTTCCTGCCGCGCGTGCTGGGCATCGTGGCGGTGCTGATGCGCCGCGAGCAGCACCAGTTCGGCGGTCTCGCTGGCCTGCTCAAGAGCGCCGCGCTGGAAAGCGCGCTGGCCATCGCCCAGGCGCCGGTGCGCATGCTGGCGCACTCGCTGTTCGTCGTGGTGGCGCTCACCGGCCTCAAGCTCGACTGGAAGTCGCCCCCGCGCGAAGCCGCCGCCGTGCCATGGCGCGAGGCCGCCGCCAAGCTGCTGCCGATGAGCGGCGTGATCGGCGCGCTGGCGCTGGGCATCGCGCTGATCGACCCGAGCGCGCTCATCTGGCTGATGCCGGTCGGCCTGCCGCTGCTGCTGTCGATCCCGCTCACCGTGCTGAGCAGCAGGATCGAGTTCGGCACGCTGCTGCGCGAGCGCGGCTGGCTGCTGATCCCCGAGGAATCGCGCTCGCCGGCGGTGCTGCGCCGGGCGTGGCTGCACGCGGATCGGCTGGCGTTGAAGGCGGCTTGAGCCGGTTGCCCTTCCCCGTCTATGAGCAAAGCCCGCTTCGGCGGGCTTTTTCTTTGGGTCGATGCAAGACCGGAAAGTAGGTTGCGCTACAAATATCATAGCTACCTCCGCCTACTGAATGGGCGCCGCGGCACGATTAGAGGCTACGACGATCAATCGTTTGGCTTTGCTTAGATGGGGGCCGGGCTAAACGTCTTGCCCAGCACAAAGAATCAATTGTACAATAATTTGTACATAACCAGAACCCATCGACATGGACGCTCTCACCTACTCGACCGCTCGCGCCAACCTGGCCACCACAATGGACAGGGTTTGCAACGATCACGAGCCGCTCATCATCACCCGCAACGGACAGCAGTCTGTCGTGATGCTCTCGCTGGAGGATTTCCAAGCACTCGAAGAAACGGCTTACCTTCTGCGCAACCCCGCGAATGCCCAGCGCCTGCTCGGCGCCATCGAGCAACTGAGCGCTGGCCAGGGTGTTGCGCGAGAACTCTCCGAGTGAGGCTGATCTTCGCCGACGCGGCGTGGGAAGACTACCTCTATTGGCAGAAACAGGACCGACGCATGGTCGAGCGGATCAACAAGCTGATCCGCGAGACGCAGCGGGAGCCTTTTTCAGGCGTTGGCAAGCCCGAGCCACTCAAGCATGCCCTCGCAGGCTATTGGTCACGGCGCATCAATGATGAGCATCGCATGGTCTACAAGATTGAGAGCGATACGCTTTTAATTGCTCAGCTGCGCTATCACTACTGAAACGCCCAACGTAGAAGCAACCAGCGCCCCACAGGCAGGCGAAAGCCGGCCGTGAGGATTTCTGTATTGACTGATCTGTTGGACCTCACGTGCAAGAGAGAGCCTTCATCGCGAGGACGCCGGTTGCCGCGCGCCACGAGATTTCCTTTGATTCGCTGGCCCTTTGACCCTGTCCCAGGATTTCGGACCATTTGGTAACAGAGACGACCGGCATGATGAAGGTCCGCAGAAGGGGCCAGGAGCATGTCGTGAAGAGAAGCCGAGTTTTCAGAGGACCAGATCGCGTTTGCACTCAAGCAAGCCGAGCTGGGAACCAGCGTCGAGGAGGTGTGCCGCAAGATGGGCATCAGCGATGCGACGTTCTACGTGTGGCGCAAAAAGTACCAGAATCTCGGGCCGTCTGAGCTTCGTCGGCTGCGCCAGCTCGAAGAAGAAAATCGCAAGCTCAAACAGATCGTGGCTGACCTGAGTCTGGACAAAGCCATGCTGCAGGCGGTGGTCGCAAAAAAGCTCTGAAGCCTTCGCAAAAGCGCACGCTGGTGCCTGAGCTGATGCAACGGTTTGGCAGCAGCCAGCGACAGGCTTTAAGGGTGGTGAAGATGTCGGCGTCGGTCTACTTGTACCGGTCCGTCGCACGCGATTCACAGGCCCTGAAGATGCGCATCACCAACACGCGAGTGCACTACGGCTATCGCAGGGTACACGTGATGCTCAGGCGCGAAGGCTTCAAGGACAATGTTAAGCGCGTGTACCGCCTGTACCGTGAGGCGGGGCTGTCGCTGCGGCTGAAGCGACCGCGGCGCAACAAAGCTGCCAAGCTGCGCCAGCCCAAGCAGATCTGCTCAGCCATCAACGAGCTGTGGAGCATGGACTCCTGTCGCTGACGCACTGTTCGACGGTCGCAAGCTGCGCATGCTAACCGTGGTGGACTGCTTCACGCGCGAGTGCCTCGCCATCGACATCGGACAGAACCTGAAGGGGGAAGACGTGGTCGACAGCCTCAACCGCATCTGTGCCAAGCGGGGCCTGCCCGCAACGATCAAGACCGACAACGGCAGCGAGTTCATCTCCAAGGTGATGGACAAGTGGGCCTATGAGCGCGGCGTCGAGCTCGACTTCAGCCGCCCCGGCAAACCGACCGACAACGCGCGCGTCGAGAGCTTCAACGGACGGCTGCGCCAGGAATGCCTGAACGCCCACTGGTTCCTGTCGCTGGACGATGCAAAGGCCAAGATCGGAGCTTGGCGCGACGACTACAACGAGAGCCGACCTCACTCCGCATTAGACTGGGCCACACCCGCCGAATTCGCCCGCCGTTGCCGGCTGCAGCCGGCAACGGCGATACCCGAGGAGCCGGAAATCTCTACTTCTGGGCGGTACTGAAACGGGTACAGGGTCAAAAGCGTCTGCCTTTGCAAGCTGCTCCACAACCTCCGGGTCCAGGTTCAGTGCGTGCTTCGTTTTGTAGAGCTTCAGCGATCCTTGGGTGGTGCCGCAGGCCACATTCGCTGCTTGGTAGAGGTTCCATGCCTCCGCACGGGCAAGATCCTTGAGGCGTGCAGCTTCTCTATTTGCGTAAATCGCCTACACGAATCCAGGCAATCCAATCATCCAACCGAAGTACTCGAGAAGATCGTGCAGCGTCATGCAGTGTGCCTTAATGAGGTCCAACGTTTGATATGAGCGGCATCGAAAAGGGCGCAAATCGCCTTTTCGACGCCGCTTGACGTGGGCTTTTCTTTGGACGCGAAGGCATCAGAACGGCAACTTGGGCCCACCCGCCCCACCCATCCCCGGCAGCCCCCCCTTCATCCCCCCCATCCTCTTCATCATCTTCATCAGCCCCCCGCCCTTCATCTTCTTCATCATCCCCTGCATCTGCTCGAACTCGTTGAGCAGGCGGTTCACCTCCTGAACCTGCACGCCGGCGCCGGCGGCGATGCGGCGCTTGCGGGTGGCTTTTAGCAGCTCGGGCTTGCGGCGCTCCAGCGGGGTCATGCTGTTGATAATGCCTTCCTTCCTGCGGATGTCGCGCTCGGCGCGGGTCATGTCGGCTTCGGTCGCCTTGGCGGCCATCTGCGCGGGCAGCTTGTCCATCAGGCTGGAGAGGCCGCCCATCTGCTTCATCTGCTGCAGCTGGCCCAGGAAGTCGTCGAGGTCGAAGCCGGCGCCGCTCTTGACCTTGGCCGCGAGCTTGTGCGCCGCCGCCACGTCGACGCCGGCCGTGACCTGCTCGACCAGCGCGACGATGTCGCCCATGCCCAGGATGCGCCCGGCGTGGCGCTCGGCATCGAACACCTCCAACCCGTCGATCTTCTCGCTGGTGCCGGCGAACTTGATCGGCACGCCCGTCACCTGCCGCACCGACAGCGCCGCGCCGCCGCGCGAGTCGCCGTCGGTCTTGGTCAGGATGATGCCGGTGAGCGGCAGCGCCTCCCTGAAAGCTTTGGCGGTGTTGACCGCGTCCTGGCCCTGCATGGCATCGACCACGAACAGCGTCTCGACCGGGTTGAGCGCGCCGTGCAGCTGCTTGATTTCGGTCATCAGCACCTCGTCGATGGCAAGCCGCCCGGCGGTGTCGACCAGCAGCACGTCGAAGAAGTGGCGCCGGGCGTGGTCGAGCGCGGCGCGGGCGATGTCCAGGGGCTTCTGCTCGGGCGTGCTCGGGAACCACTCGGCGCCGGCCTGCTTCGTCACGGTCTTGAGCTGCTCGATGGCAGCCGGGCGGTAGACGTCGCCCGACACCGTCAGCACCTTCTTCCTGCGCCGCTCGATCAGGTGCTTGGCCAGCTTGGCGGTGGTGGTGGTCTTGCCGGCGCCCTGCAGGCCGGCCATCAGGATGACGGCCGGCGGCTGCGCCGCGAGGTTGATGTCGGCCACGCCCGCGCCCATGGTTGCCGTCAGCTCGCGGTTGACGATGCCGATCAGCGCCTGGCCGGGTTTCAGCGAGCCCAGCACCTCCTGGCCGAGCGCCTTGTCCTTGACGCGGGCGATGAAGTCGCGCACCACCGGCAGCGCCACGTCGGCCTCGAGCAGCGCCATGCGCACCTCGCGCAGCATGTCCTGCACGTTGCTCTCGGTGATGCGGGCCTGGCCGCTCATCTGCTTGACGAGGCGCGAGAATTTTTCGGTGAGGGCGGTGGCCATGATGAACGGAATGCCTTGTTGCCCGCCATGGCGGGCCGATGAGGAAAGTGCAGAAGGAAAGGAGGGGGAGAAACGAAGGACCGGCGCCAGTATCGGCGACCCGGCGCCTTCGCGAAACACCGTGGAACCGGCCGTGCCGGTATTGCCCCGCGCGGGGAAAGAGGGCAAAGCGGCACGCAGCGCGCGCAGCCCGGGGGCCGGTAAACTCGATCGATGATTTTAGCGAGCCCCTCCCCGCTCGGCGTGGCGCTGGGTATCGCCACCGCGGGGGCCTACGCGGTGTCGGCCGCCACGGCTTCGCGGCTCGGCCGCGGGGCGGCGCGCGGCTGGCTCGGCGTGGCCTGGCTGCTGCACGCGCTGGCGCTCGCGGCCGGGCTGCTGGGAAGCCATCCGCATTTCGGCTTCGCGCCGGCGCTGTCGATGACGGCCTGGCTGGTGCTGAGCGTCTACGCCGTCGAGAGCCGGTTCTATCCGCAGCTGCGGGTGCGCCGCGTGCTGGCGGCGCTGGGCGGCGTCGCGGTGCTGCTCGCGACGCTGGTGCCGGGCACGCCGCTGCACGTGTCGGCGTCGCCCTGGCTGCCGCTGCACCTGGCGCTCGGCATCGCCTCCTACGGGCTGTTCGGCGCCGCGGTGGTGCACGCCTGGCTCATGACGCGCACCGAGCGGCAGATCCGCCTGGCGGCATCGGCCGACGCGCCGGGCGCCGGCGTGCCGCTGCTCACGCTGGAGCGCATCACCTTCCGCTTCGTCGCCGCCGGCTTCGTGCTGCTGTCGGCCACGCTGCTGGCCGGGGTGCTCTTCAGCGAGCTGCTCTACGGCCGGCCCTGGACGCGCGACCACAAGACGGTGTTCTCGATCCTGGCCTGGCTCACCTTCGCGGTCCTGCTGCTGGGACGGGCGCGCTTCGGTTGGCGCGGCCGCACGGCGCGGCGCGTGCTGTACGCGGGCTCCGCGCTGCTGCTGCTGGCGTACGTCGGCTCGCGCTTCGTGCTCGAAGTGGTGCTCGGGCGCCCGGCGTCATGATGCTGAAATTCCTGCTGGTGGTCGCCGTGGTGTGGATCGCCCTGTGGATCTGGCGCCAGGGCCGCCGCGCCGAGCTGCGCCAGCGCGGGCCCGGCACCGCGCCGCCGCGCGCGCTGCCGCAGGCGATGGTGCGCTGCGCCCACTGCGACCTGCACCTGCCGGCGCCCGAGGCCGTGCGGGGCGAGCACGGCGTCTATTGCTCGGTCGCGCACCGGCAGGCGGCCGGCGACCGGGAATGAGCGCCGCCGCTGCCGGGATGCCGCGAGCGCGGCGCGCGGCGCGCGGGGCCCGCCGCCCGCCCGGGCCGCCATGACGACCACGTTCGACGCGGGAGTGCGTGACGTCCCGCCCGCATCGACCCTGCCCGGCGACGCCGGGCTGGCGGACAGCGCCCCGGCGATGGCGCGGCTGTGGCGCGGCTTCATGGCGGCGCGGATGTTCTTCGGCGGCGTGCTGCTGCTGCTGCAGGGATTGAGCTACGCGCTCGGGCAGCCGGTGAACCCGTCTGCACTCGGGCTCTGCGGCGCCTATCTGGCGGCCACCCTGCTCGCCGCCCGCTTCGCGCCGGCGCAGCGGCCGCTGCGCACCCTGGGGCTCGGCTGGCTCGCGACCGTGGGGGTCGACCTGGCCACCTTCGCCCTGCTGCAGTCGATGCAGCAGGGCGGCATCAACTACACCCCGCTGTTCGCGCTGCCGGTGCTGATGGGGGCGGTGCTCGGCCGGTTGCCGGTGGGCTTGGCCACCACGGCGGCGGTCACGCTGCTGCTGCTGGCCGACGCCGGCTGGCGCGGGCTGCGCAACCCGGGCGACGCGTCGCCCTACTTCGTGCAGGCGGCGCTGACGGGCACCGGCCTGTTCGTGGTCGCGCTGCTGGCGCACGAGCTCGCGCTGCGGCTCGCGCGCGAGGAGGCGCTGGCGCTGCGCAGCCGCAACTCGGCGCGCATGCAGGCCCAGGTCAACGAGCTGGTGATCGAGACGCTGCCCGAGGGCGTGCTGGTCATCGACAGCGCGGGCCGGGTGCACGCCGCAAACCCGGCCGCCGGCGTGATCCTCGGCGCCGGCCTGGGGGCGCTGCCGCTGCCCTTCACGCTCGACCGCGAGCCGGCCTGGCAGGCGCTCGCGGCGCTGGCGCAGGAGACCTTCTCGCGCCGCGCCGCGCAGTCGGCCGAGCTGCCGATCGCCCAGGGCGCGGGCGCGGCGTGCGAGATCCGGGTCCACACCCGCCTCACGCCGGCGCCCGACGCGCACACCGAGAGCCTGTGCGTGATGTTCGTGCAGGACCTGCGCGAGCTGGAGGCGCGCATCCGCACCGAGAAGCTGGCCGCCATGGGGCGCATGTCGGCCGCCGTGGCGCACGAGATCCGCAATCCGCTGGCGGCCATCGTGCAGGCCGCCGACCTGCTCGGCGAGGACCTGAGCGACCCGGCGCAGCGCCGCCTAGTCGCGATGGTGCAGCACCACGCCCAGCGCCTCGCGCGCACCGTGGACGACGTGCTCGACGTGGCGCGGGCGCGCCAGCAGCGCGTGCCGCCCCCTTCGGAGCCGATCGCGCTCGACGCCACGGTGCGCGCGCTGGCCGAGGAGTGGGCGCTGCAGACGCGCCATGCGGGCCTGCTGCTGCGACTGGAGGCCCCTGGCCGCCGGGTCGGCTTCGACCCCGAGCATCTGCGCCGCATCCTGGTCAACCTGCTCGACAACGCGGCGCGCTATGCCGCCGAGCGCAGCGGCTCGATCCAGGTCGCGACCCAGGTCGCGCCGCAGGGCGGAGCCGTGCTGCAGGTCTGGAGCGACGGCGCGCCGCTGGAGGCGGCGGTGCAGCGCCACCTGTTCGAACCCTTCTTCTCGTCGGAGAGCCGTTCCAGCGGGCTCGGCCTGTTCATCTGCCGCGAGCTGTGCGAGCGCCACGGCGCGTCCATCGGCTACCGGCGCGGCGCGCTGGCGCCCTCCGGCCCCGAGGGCAACGCGTTCGTCGTCGCCTTCCGCCCGGCCTGAGGCGTTTGCCACAATAGCGCCGTGAGCCACCCTCCCGCCCCCGCGCCGCGCCTGGCGCACGTCCTGGTCGTCGACGACGAGCCCGACCTGCGCACGCTCTACGAGATCACGCTGCTGCGCGAGGGCTACCGGGTCGAGGCCGTGGGCAGCGTGGCCGAGGCCTGGCGGCAGCTCGAAGCCCGGCGCTTCGACGTCGTCATCACCGACATGCGCCTGCCCGACGGCCTCGGCATGGAGCTGCTGCAGCGCCTGCAGCAGGCCCAGCGCGGCGAGCGCTGCGTCGTCATGACGGCCTACGGCTCGGCCGAGAACGCGGTCGAGTCGCTCAAGGCCGGCGCCTTCGACTACCTGACCAAGCCGGTCGACCTGAAGCAGTTCCGCGCCGTGGTCGCGGCGGCGCTGAACGTGCAGCCGATGCCGGCACAGGCCCCGCAGGCTGCCGCGGCCACCGAGCGGCCCGTCGTACCCGAGGAGGCCGGCGCGGGCGACGCCGCGCTGGGCCGCCTGGTGGGCGAGTCGGCGCCGATGCAGCGCGTGAAGGCGCGCATCGCCAAGGTGGCGCGCGGCATGGCGCCGGTGCTGGTGCGCGGCGAGTCGGGCACCGGCAAGGAGCTGGTGGCGCGCGCGGTGCACGCCTGCAGCCAGCGCAGCGACGGCCCGTTCGTGGCGGTCAACTGCGGCGCCATCCCCGAGAACCTGCTGGAGGCCGAGTTCTTCGGCGCGCGCAAGGGCGCCTACACCGGCGCAGCGGCCGACCGCGACGGCTACTTCCAGGCCGCGCGCGGCGGCACGCTGTTCCTCGACGAGATCGGCGACCTGCCGCTGGCGATGCAGTCCAAGCTGCTGCGCGCCATCCAGGAGCGCAGCGTGCGGCCGATCGGCTCGACGCAGGAAGACGCGGTCGACGTGCGCATCGTGAGCGCCACCCACAAGGACCTGCAGGCCGACGTGCAGGCCGGGCGCTTCCGCCAGGACCTGTTCTACCGCCTCAACGTGATCGAGATCCTGGTGCCGGCGCTGCGCGAGCGGCGCGAGGACCTGCCCGCGCTGTGCCGGGCGCTGCTGGAGCGCATCGCGCACGACGCGGGCCAGCCCGTGCCCGCGCTGTCGCCCGAGGTGCTGCGGCGCCTGGCCGAGCACCCGCTGCCCGGCAACGTGCGCGAGCTGGAAAACCTGCTGCACCGCGCCGTCGCGCTCAACGACGGCGACGAGCTGCATCTGGATGCCGTCGGCGACGCATTTCCGCCTGCCGCCGAGGTGGAGGCGCAGGCGCGCGAGGTGGCAGCGCCGGCGGGCGCCGCCGCCAGGATGCCCCTTTCCTCCGCAGCGGCGCCGGTGCCCAGCGACCTGCAGAGCTATCTCGACCAGCAGGAGCGCGACATCCTGGTGCGGGCGCTGCAGGAAAGCGGCTTCAACCGCACCGCGGCCGCGGCCCGGCTGGGCCTGAGCCTGCGGCAGATCCGCTACCGCATCGCGCGCCTGGGCATCGCGGCGCCGCAGGGCGACGAGGGCGCGCTCGACCTGGCCGATGGCTGAGGACGGCGAGGACCACGCCGCGCCGTGGCAGGCCGGCTGGTGGCGGAGCGCCCGGCGGCTGGCGTCGCCCAACCGCGGCGCGCGACCGCCCGGCGCGCACATCGACCTGATCGTGCTGCATTCGATCAGCCTGCCGCCCGGACGCTACGGCGGCGACGAGGTGCAGCGGCTCTTCACCAACCGCCTCGACTGGGACGCGCACCCCTACTTCGCCACCCTGCGCGGGCTGGAGGTGTCGGCGCATTTCTACATACGGCGCGACGGCACGCCGTGGCAGTTCGTCAGCTGCGACGAGCGCGCCTGGCACGCCGGCGCCTCGTGCTGGCGCGGCCGCGCCAACTGCAACGACGACTCGATCGGCATCGAGCTGGAGGGGCTCGAAGGCGAGGCGTTCGAGACGCCCCAGTACGACGCCCTCGTGCAGCTCTGCCATGCCTTGGCCGAGCGCTACCCCATCGAGTTCGTCGCCGGGCACGAGCACATCGCGCCGCAGCGCAAGCGCGATCCCGGCGCGGCCTTCGACTGGCCGCGGCTGCAGCGCCAGCTCGGCTGGCCGGACGCGCGCTTTCCACGCGGCACGCTGCCGGAGTGAGGGCCCGGCCGCGGGCCGCTGCCGGGAAGCGGCGGCTGTCACGGGATCGCCTCGGACCGCAGCCCGGATGGCGCGCGAATCTTGTCCCCGCCTACAGGTCCGAGGCGGCCCGGTTTCGACAATGGCGACTCTCAACCCTTCGAAGGAATCCGCCATGACCCGTGACCTGTCCCCCGGACCGCACAGCCGCATGCGCTCCTGCAGCCTGCTCGCCGCGTTGCTCCTGACCCTCGGATCGACGGCTCTCGCGCAGCCCACCGGCAATCCCAAGGGCACCTCGCCGCCGCCCATGGAAGGCAACTCGCAAAAGCAGCCCGCCACCGCCGGCGGAGTGCCGATGCCGCTGACCCCTGCCGAAGCGGCGTCGCGTCCGGCCGCCGGTGCCCGCGATGCGTCGCCGGCCGGAAGCGGCGCCGACAGCGCCAGTGGCGCGAACGGCAGCGGATCCAAGGCGACCCGGGCAACGAAGCACAGCACCCGCAAGCGCGGCACGGCCCGGCGCTCGCCGGACGCTGCGGCGCCGCGTGCGCAGCCCTGAGCCTGGCTGTCCGCCCCGGTCTTGTTGCCACCGCGCGACGTCGTCGGTTTGATTTTTTTATCACGTCTGGAGCTCTGATTGCAGGCACCGGTCGACCCTCGGTGCGGCCGGTGGTCCGGACGTCACGGTCCGCAGAGCCGCGAAAGCCAGCAACCATGCGCCCTGCCGAGGCAAAAGCGCCTGCAGGCGGCGCCATTGCTGGTGGGCGCGCTGCAGGGCCAATGCAGATGCGCTCCGCCGGCCGATGTCGGCCGTTCCGAGGGGCTCCGGCTTCCTGCCGGACGCGCCTCCTCCGTACGGCTTTCCTCGCGCCTAAACACTACCTGTAGCGTATTGGCCCCAGCCAAAACGCTAGCTGTAGCGTGTAGCCTCGGAAGTCCGGGGATTCGAGAAGCTCCGGCAGCCTCCCGAATTCCACAAGAACCCATCACCGAGGACTCGCATGCAAACCGCCTTGAACTCCCCCTCCTCCCTGCGCACCGGCCGCCCCGCGACGGCCCTGCGCGACACGGCCGGCGTGCCCGCCAGCGACGCGCTGGCGCACTACCAGATCATCCGCCGCAACGGCTCGGTGGTGCCCTTCGAGCCGCACAAGATCGCCATCGCCATGATGAAGGCGTTCCTGGCCGTGCACGGCACCCAGGGCGCGGCCTCGGCCAGCGTGCGCGAGACGGTCGACGGCCTGACGCAGGCGGTGGTGCGCGCGCTGGTGCGCTCGCGCCCCGGCGGCGGCACCTTCCACATCGAGGACGTGCAGGACCAGGTCGAGCTCGGCCTGATGCGCGGCGGCCACCACGAGATCGCGCGTGCCTACGTGCTCTACCGCGAGCGCCGCGCGCAGGAGCGCCTGAAGCAGGGCGAGCAGCAGGCGCCGGCCGCGCCGGTGCTGCACGTGCAGGATGGCGAGCAACGCGTGGCGCTCGACATGGCGCACCTCCAGGGCCTGATCGACGCCGCTTGCGCCGGCCTGGGCGAGGGCATCACGGCCGCGCCGATCCTGGCCGAGACGATGCGCAACCTGTACGACGGCGTGCCGCTCGACGAGGTCTACAAGGCCTCGATCCTGGCCGCGCGCACGCTGATCGAGAAGGACCCCGACTACACCTTCGCCACCGCGCGCCTGCTGCTGCACACCATCTTCAAGGAAGTGCTGGGCCGCGACGTCGCGCCCGCCGAGATGGCGCAGTGCTACGCCGACGACTTCCCCGCCTTCATCCGGCGCGGCGTCGACAACGAGCTGCTCGACGAGCGCCTGCTGCAGTACGACCTGCCGCGCCTGGCCGCGGCGCTCAAGGCCCAGCGCGACCTGCAGTTCGACTACCTCGGGCTGCAGACGCTCTACGACCGCTACTTTTTGCACGTGCGCAAGACGCGCATCGAGCTGCCGCAGGCCTTCTTCATGCGCGTGGCGATGGGGCTGGCGTTGAACGAAATCGACCGCGAGGCGCGCGCCATCGAGTTCTACGAGGTGCTGTCGTCGTTCGACTTCATGTCCTCCACGCCGACCCTGTTCAACAGCGGCACGCTGCGCTCGCAGCTCTCCAGCTGCTACCTGACCACGGTGCCCGACCATCTCGACGGCATCTACGAGTCGATCAAGGAAAACGCGCTGCTCTCGAAGTTCGCCGGCGGCCTGGGCAACGACTGGACGCGCGTGCGCGCCCTGGGCAGCCACATCAAGGGCACCAACGGCGAGTCGCAGGGCGTGGTGCCGTTCCTGAAGGTGGTCAACGACACCGCGGTCGCGGTCAACCAGGGCGGAAAGCGCAAGGGTGCGGTCTGCACCTACCTGGAGACCTGGCACCTCGACATCGAGGAGTTCCTGGAGCTGCGCAAGAACACCGGCGACGACCGGCGCCGCACGCACGACATGAACACGGCCAACTGGGTGCCCGACCTGTTCATGCGCCGCGTGATGGAAAAGGGCCCCTGGACGCTGTTCTCGCCCTCCAGCGTGCCCGACCTGCACGACAAGTTCGGCAAGGACTTCGAGACCGCCTACGTGGCCTACGAGGAGAAGGCCGCGCGCGGCGAGATCACCCCCTGCCGCACCCTGCCCGCGGCCGACCTGTGGCGCAAGATGCTCACGATGCTGTTCGAGACCGGGCATCCGTGGATCACCTTCAAGGACCCGTGCAACGTGCGCTCGCCGCAGCAGCACGTCGGCGTGGTGCATTCGTCCAACCTGTGCACCGAGATCACGCTCAACACCAGCGACACCGAGACCGCCGTCTGCAACCTGGGCTCGGTCAACCTGCCGCAGCACCTGAAGGACGGCGCGATCGACCACGAGAAGCTCAAGCGCACCATCGCGACGGCGATGCGCATGCTCGACAACGTGATCGACATAAACTACTACGCGGTCAAGAAGGCGCGCGACGCCAACATGCGCCACCGCCCGGTGGGCCTGGGCCTGATGGGCTTCCAGGACGCGCTCTACCAGTTGCGCATTCCCTACGCCTCGCAGGAGGCGGTGGAGTTCGCCGACCGCTCGATGGAGGCCATCTGCTACCACGCCTACTGGGCCTCGACCGAGCTGGCGCGGGAGCGCGGACGCTACGCGAGCTACAAGGGGTCGCTCTGGGACCGGGGCATCCTGCCGCTCGACACGCTCGACCTGCTGGAGCAGGCGCGCGGCGGCCACGTCGAAGTGGACCGCTCGGCCACGCTCGACTGGGACGCGCTGCGCAGGAAGATCGCGGCCGACGGCATGCGCAACTCCAACTGCGTCGCCATCGCGCCGACCGCGACCATCTCCAACATCATCGGCGTCGATGCGTCGATCGAGCCCTCGTTCGGCAACCTGTCGGTCAAGTCGAACCTGTCGGGCGAGTTCACCGTCATCAACGCCTACCTGGTGCGCGACCTGAAGCGCCTGGGCCTGTGGGACGACGTGATGGTGATGGACTTGAAGCACTTCAAGGGCTCGCTCGGGCCCGTGGACCGCGTGCCGCAGGACGTCAAGGCGCTCTACGCCACCGCCTTCGAGGTCGAGCCCCGGTGGCTGGTGGAAGCCGCCGCGCGGCGCCAGAAGTGGATCGACCAGGCGCAGTCGCTCAACATCTACATGGCGGGCGCGTCGGGGCGCAAGCTCGACGAAACCTACAAGCTCGCCTGGCTGCGCGGCCTCAAGACGACCTACTACCTGCGCACCCAGAGCGCGACGCACGTCGAGATGAGCACGGTGACGAAGCGCCAGCTCAACGCGGTGTCCACCGAGCCGTCGGGTGGCGTCGCCATGAGCGCGCTCGATGCCGCGGCAGCCGCGGCGCGCGAGCAGATGAATGCCGCGCCCGCCACCGACATCGCGTTCTGCGGCGTCGACGATCCGACCTGCGAGGCCTGCCAATAACGGCCCTTTCGCACGCGCCTGCGCCGGCCTCGAATTCGCTCGCGGCCGGCGCAGGCGCAAAACGACAGAACCCCGAAATTTCGAGCGGGAAAAGGCCGGGACGGACGCTTCAAAGCTTTCCATTTGCCATGCCCGCTTTCATAATCGAAAGACTGGAAAACGTATGCTGACCTGGGACGAAGAAGTCAAGCCCGCCTCGCCAAATTTATCGAACAGCGGTCCGTCCAGCGACCGCGCGGCACGCCGTCCGCTGGCCCCGGCGGCCGGTGCGGCATTTGTTTCCCCCGCCAGCCACATGCTGCACGACGGCGCGCCGGCGCCCGCCATTTCTTCGGCAATGACGCCCGGCACCGCATCCGCTTCGCAACCCGGTGCCGCGCGCCGCGTGAATGCCGCCGACAAGCGCATCATCAACGCCAAGACCGACGTCAACCAGCTGGTGCCCTTCAAATACAAATGGGCCTGGGAAAAATACCTGTCCTCCTGCGCCAACCACTGGATGCCGCAGGAAGTGAACATGACGCGCGACATCGCGCTGTGGAAGGACCCCAACGGCCTGACCGAGGACGAGCGCCGCATCATCAAGCGCAACCTCGGCTTCTTCGTCACCGCCGATTCACTCGCCGCCAACAACATCGTGCTGGGCACCTACCGCCACATCACGGCGCCCGAGTGCCGCCAGTTCCTGCTGCGCCAGGCCTTCGAGGAGGCGATCCACACGCACGCCTACCAGTACATCGTCGAGTCGCTGGGCCTGGACGAGAGCGAGATCTTCAACGCCTACAACGAGGTCCAGTCGATCCGCGACAAGGACCAGTTCCTGATCCCCTATATCGAGGCGATCATGGACCCCGGCTTCCACACCGGCACGCCGGAGACCGACCAGACCCTGCTCAAGTCGCTGATCGTTTTCGCGTGCCTGATGGAGGGCCTGTTCTTCTACGTCGGCTTCACGCAGATCCTGGCCTTGGGCCGGCAGAACAAGATGACCGGCGCGGCCGAGCAGTACCAGTACATCCTGCGCGACGAGTCGATGCACTGCAATTTCGGCATCGACCTGATCAACCAGTTGAAGCTGGAGAACCCGCACCTGTGGACGCCCGCCTTCAAGGACGAGATCAAGGCCCTCTTCATGAAGGCCGTCGAGCTCGAATACCGCTACGCCGAGGACACCATGCCGCGCGGCGTGCTGGGCATGAACGCCTCCATGTTCAAGGGCTACCTGCGCTACATCGCCAACCGGCGGGCGCAGCAGATCGGCCTCGAAGCGCTCTTCCCGAACGAGGAAAACCCGTTCCCCTGGATGAGCGAAATGATCGACCTGAAGAAAGAGCGCAATTTCTTCGAAACCCGCGTGATCGAATACCAGTCGGGTGGCGCGCTCTCCTGGGATTGAATTTTTCCGAAAAATAAATCAACAAGGAATTCAAGAATGACCTCCACGGCTGACATCGCACCGCAGAGTGCGTCCAGCGCGCAGGTTCCCGTGTTCATGGCGGCGGCTCGTGCCGGCGCCATGAATTGCCGTCCGTGCAGCGGTGCGCGGATGGCACTTCGATAGGTTGATCAAGGAGAAAGCAATGGCAACTGCAAGGAAGGCGTCATCCAGGAAAAGCGATGACGCGAAAGAAACGGCGTCCGGCAAGTCCGCCGGCACCAAGACGGTGACGCAAAAGAAAGCCTCGACCGCTTCTTCATCCGCAGCGCCCAGGGCGGCGACGAAGAAGGCGGCCACGGCCAGCGGCGGCGGCAGCGCTTCGAGCACTTCAGGCGCGTCCGGAAAAACGGCAACGAAGAAGGCCTCGGCTGCGCCCGCAGCGGCCAAGAAGGCGCCGGCCAGGAAGACTGCTGCCAAGGCGGCTCCGCAGGACGGGGCCGCAGCAGCGCCAGCCAAGAAGGCGGCTGCAAAAAAGGCCCCGGCCAAGAAGGCTGCCGCGGCGTCCCCACAGGAGGGCGCGGCAGCGTTCGACGTGAAGCCCGCCGCGACCCGGAAAGCGGCAACGAAGTCCTCGTCGGCCAGCGGCAGGACTTCAGCAAAAAAGGCCGCTGCAGCCTCGCCCGCGGCGGCTCCGGCCGCCGGGAAAAAACCCTCCTCTGCCGCCACCAAGTCGAAGACGGCAGCGGGCACGTCCACGGGCAGCGCCACTGCGACTGCAGCGACCACTGCAAAGGCGCCTGCAAAAAAGGCAGCGACACGGTCGGCCGCCCAGCCGGCCGCCGCCAGGAAGACCGCCAAGTCACGCGCCTCGGCAGGAGCGGCAACTGCACCGGCTGCCGCACCGGCCGCGCAGACGACGCTCAATCCGCAGGCAGCCTGGCCCTTCCCGACGGACAACAAGCCCTGAGGCCTCGGCGCCTCGCGGCGCCTGACCCCAAGCCCCGAAGCCCGCCGCCGCAAGGCGCCGGGCTTCTTCTGTTTCGCACTGCCGCCCTGCTATAGAAAAAATAGCGCCCGACGTAGACGGAATCAGCGCTGGAGGCCGATCTGCTTCAGATCGACCTGGTAGTTCTGCGGCCCGCGTCGCGCGATCTTGAGCGCCCCCATGCGGTTGCCCAGGGCGGCGCAGCGCGCGAGCGGCCAGCCCCGCTCCAGGCCGAACAGCAGCGCGCCGCGCCAGGCATCGCCGCAGCCCGTCGGGTCGACGACCGCCTCGGGCGTGGCGGCGGGCACGTGCGTTTTCTCGCCGTCGATCCACACCTCGCAACCCTGCGCGCCCAGCGTGACGACCAGCCCGCGCACGCGCCGGGAAATGTCGGCGGGGCTCCAGCCGGTGCGCTCGCCGAGCATCTTGCCCTCGTAGTCGTTGACGGAGACCCAGTCGGCCTGGTCGATGAAGCGCGCCAGCTCGTCGCCGCCGAACATCGGCAGGCCCTGGCCCGGGTCGAACACGAAAGGAATTTCGGCGTGCCTGAACTGCTCGGCGTGCTGCAGCATGGCGTCGCGCCCGTCGGGCGAGATGATGCCGATGCGCAAGTCGCCTCGCGCCTCGATGCGCGTCAGGTGGGCCTGCTGCATGGCGCCCGGGTGGAAGGCCGTGATCTGGTTGTTGTCGCGGTCCGTCATGATCATGGCCTGCGCGGTGTAGGCATCCTGAACCGTGCGCACGAACTCGGTGCCGATGCCCAGGGCGGCGAGGCGCGCCAGGTACTCGCCGCCGTCGCTGCCGACCGTGGCCACCGGCAGCGCCGTGCCGCCGAGCGCGTTCAGGCTGTAGGCGATGTTGCCCGCGCAGCCGCCGAAGTCGCGGCGCAGCGCCGGCACCAGGAACGACACGTTGAGGATGTGCAGCTGGTCGGGCAGGATCTGGTCCGCGAAGCGGCCCTCGAAGCCCATGATCGTGTCGAAGGCCAGGGAGCCGCAAATCAGTGCTGCCATGAGAAGAAAGAGCCGCGAGGGCCGTAGAAGGTGGTGGAATCAGGCGGGCAGGCGAGCGGTCATGAGGATCCAGCCCTCCTCCCGGTCGCTGACCTCCAGTGGCGCGTGCGGCGCATAGGCGGCCCTGAGCTCGTCGGCCTGACGCTCCAGGATGCCGGCCAGCACCAGCGCGCCGCCGGGCGCGACGTGCGCGCACAGCAGCGGCGCCAGCACCTTCAGCGGCGTCGCCAGGATGTTGGCCAGCACGGTGCCGTAGGCGCCGCGCGCCATCTCCGGCAGGCCCGCGTTCAGCCGCACGCCGTTGGCTTCGGCGTTGGCGCGCGTCGCCTCGACCGCCGCCGGGTCGATATCGACCGCATCGACCTCGCGCGCGCCGTGGCGGGCCGCGCCGATGGCCAGGATGCCCGAGCCGCAGCCGTAGTCGAGCACGCGCTGGCCGGCCAGCCCGCGCGTCGCGATCCAGCGCAGGCACATGCGCGTGGTCGGGTGCGTGCCGGTGCCGAAGGCCAGCCCTGGGTCGAGCCGGATCACCTGGCGCGCCTGCGCCGGCGGCTGGTGCCAGCTCGGCACGATCCAGAAATCGGGCGTGATCTCGACCGGCGCGAACTGCGACTGCGTGAGGCGCACCCAGTCCTGCTCGGGCACCGCTGCGACGCCGAGCAGCTGGCAGCCCTCGAAGAAATCCTGCAGCGCGAGCACAGCGGCGGCCTCGTCGGCCAGCGCCCGGTCGGCGAACAGCGCGATCACGCGCGAGCGCTGCCAGCCCTCCCTGGGCGGCGGCAGGCCGGGCTCGCCGAACAGCGCCTGCTCGGCGTCGGTCTGCGCGTCGGCATCCTCGACCGAGACGCTCAGGGCGTCGAGCGCATCGAGCGCGTCGCTGACGGCTTCGACACGCTCTTCGGGAACCATCAATCGCAGCTCAAACATCGTGGCCTCTTATTCGGGAACACCGTGGACCCGGCTTGGCCAAGCCGCCGGTGCTGCCCGCAATCCGCGGCAAGCGCAGCGAAGCCCCTTCGGGGACACCACGGAACCGGCTTGGCCGGGCCGCTGGGTGTCGCCCCCTTGCAGGGGGGTGGCGAAGCGACACGCAGTGCGCGCAGCTTGGGGGTGTTCACCGTTTATGCGCCGCCAGCCACTCCTCGAGGTAGTGGATGTTGGTGCCGCCCTGCACGAAATTCGCATCCGACATCAGCTCGCGGTGCAGCGCGATGTTGCTGCTGATGCCCTCGACCACGGTCTCGTTGAGGGCGGTGCGCATGCGCGCCAGCGCCTGCTCGCGCGTGTCGCCGTGCACGATCAGCTTGCCGATCATCGAGTCGTAGTTCGGCGGCACGAAGTAGTTGGTGTAGATGTGCGAATCCACGCGCACGCCCGGTCCGCCCGGCGCGTGCCAGGCCGTGATGCGGCCCGGCGACGGCGTGAACTTGAACGGGTCCTCGGCATTGATGCGGCACTCGAAGGCATGGCCGCGCAGCTCGATCTGGCGCTGCGTGAAGGGCAGCTTCTCGCCGGCGGCGATCATGATCTGCGTCTTCACGATGTCGATGCCGGTGACGAACTCGGTCACCGGATGCTCGACCTGCACGCGCGTGTTCATCTCGATGAAGTAGAACTCGCCGTTTTCGTAGAGGAACTCGAAGGTGCCGGCGCTGCGGTAGCCGATCTTGCGGCAGGCGGCGGTGCAGCGCTCTCCGATCTTCTCGATCAGCTTGCGCGGGATGCCCGGCGCGGGCGACTCCTCGATCACCTTCTGGTGGCGCCGCTGCATCGAGCAGTCGCGCTCGCCCAGGTAGACCGCGTTGCGGTGCTTGTCGGCCAGGATCTGGATCTCGATGTGGCGCGGGTTCTGGAGGAACTTCTCCATGTACACGGCCGGGTTGTTGAAGGCCGCCGCCGCCTCCGCCTTGGTCATCTGGATCGCGTTGACCAGCGCCGCCTCGGTGTGCACCACGCGCATGCCGCGCCCGCCGCCGCCGCCCGCCGCCTTGATGATGACCGGGTAGCCGATGGCGCGCGCGATGCGCTTGTTGATGGCCGCGTCGTCCGACAGCTCGCCCTCGGAGCCCGGCACGCACGGCACGCCGGCCTTGATCATGGCCTGCTTGGCCGAGACCTTGTCGCCCATGATGCGGATCGAGTCCGACGTGGGGCCGATGAACTGGAAGCCGCTTTGCTCGACGCGCTCGGCGAAGTTGGCGTTCTCGCTCAGGAAGCCGTAGCCCGGATGAATCGCCTCGGCGTCCGTGACCTCGGCGGCCGAGATGATGGCCGGCATGTTGAGGTAGCTCTGCGACGAGGGCGCCGGGCCGATGCACACCGCCTCTTCGGCGAGCTTGATGTACTTGGCGTCGCGGTCGGCCTCGGAATACACCATGACGGCCCTGACGCCGAGCTCGCTGCAGGCGCGCTGGATGCGCAGGGCGATCTCGCCGCGGTTGGCGACCAGGATCTTCTTAAACATGCGCTCCCCCGCGGCTGCATCGCCCACATGCTGCGCGTGCCAGGGCGATTTGGAGCGCTGCGCTCTCCCGCGCCAGGGCGCGAACGCCGCGGTGGGCGACCAGAATTTTCTTGGACATCGTCAGGTCACTCGATCGTGAACAGGGGCTGGCCGTACTCGACCGCCTGGCCGTTCTCGACGAGGATCTGGGTCACCGTGCCGCTCTTGTCGGACTCGATTTCGTTCAGGATCTTCATGGCCTCGATGATGCACAGCGTGTCGCCTTCCTTGACCTGGCTGCCGACCTCGACGAAGGTCGGCGCGCCCGGGCTGGACGCGCGATAGAAGGTGCCGACCATCGGCGACTTGACGACGTGCCCCGCCGGCGCCGCCGGCGCCGCCTCGATGGCGGGCGGCACCGGCGAAGCGGAAGCGCTGGCGGTAGGCACGATGGCCGCCGGCGGCGCGGCGTTCAGCGAGTGGAGGTACTGGAGCGGTGCCGCGGCGCCGCCGCCCTTGACGATGCGGACCTTGCCTTCCGTCTCGGTGATCTCCAGCTCGGAAATGTTCGATTCGGACACCAGGTCGATCAGTGTCTTGAGTTTGCGCAGATCCATGGAACTCCCAGCCGGTCGGTGCCGGTTAACAATAACTTGCGTGAAGATCTGCTTATTACAGCCATGTTCGCGTAAACCCGCGCACATGCGTTAAAGCTTCGGGCGCGGATTCTAGCCTTGAAGGTGTCGGCGCTGCCATGTGTCGAGGTCGGCAGGCTGCAGCTGGCCGATTTTACGGCCCAGCACGCTGCCGTCGGCCGCCAGCACGAGCGTGAAGGGCAGCCCGCCGCTGTCGTTGCCCAGCTGGCGCACGAGTTCGGTGCCCTGCAGCCCGGCCAGCCCGACAGGAAAACTCACCGGGGTGCGCGCCAGGAACTTGCGCACCGCGCTCGGCTGGTCGATCGCCAGGCCGACCACCTGCCAGCCGCTGGCGCTGTGCTCGCGGAAGAACCGGTCCACCAGCGGCAGCTCCTCGACGCACGGCGGGCACCAGGTGGCCCAGAAGTTGACCAGCAGCGGCTTGTTGCGCAGCGCGGCCAGCGCCAGCGTACCGCCTTCGGGCCGCTCGAACGCGCCGGCCCAGAAGGTCTCCCCGGGCCGCTCGCCGGCTCCGGGCGGCGCGACGCGGTAACGCCACCAGGCACCGCCGGCGCCGGCCGCCGCGGCCAGCAGGGCGACGCCGGCGACCAGCCCGCGCCGGCGCGCGGGCGATGCGGCCGGCACGACGGACGGGGAAGCAGAAGAGGGAGAGGCAGGGTTCACGTGGCGTCGTCCTTCCTTTGGAGCAGGCGCCGCAGCGCGGCCAGGTCGCCGCGCGGCGTGCGGCCCTGGGCGTCGGGCCTGAGCGCGCCGCGCAGGTCGTCGAGGTCGTAGACCAGCAGGTGCACGCCGACCTCCTCGCCCAGCGTCGGGCTGTGGGCATGCACGCTCAGCGCCTCGACCGCCTCGCCGTGGAAGCCGGTGACGGTGCGCGGCTCGTAGTCGACCCGGTGGTCGATCAGCGCGATCTCGGCCGACTTGCAGTCGTCGCAGAACAGCTGGATGTAGATGTCCGACAGCCGCGTGGCGGTGCCGTGCCACACCGCGCCGCCGAGGTGCGGGCGGAACGCCGCCATGCGCTCCATCCATTCGAGCGCCAGCGTGCGCAGCGCGAGCAGCTCGGCGGGCTGCGTGTCGCCGCAGAACAGCTGGATGTAGTCCCAGACCTGGGCCTCGACCTCGTCGTTGCCGGGCAGCGCGGTGCGCGCGGGCAGCCCCAGGTCGCGCAGCGCGCGGCGCTTGGCCGGGCCGTATTCGAGCCCCTCCTCCACCACGAGGCGGGCGGCGGCGGCGGCGATTTCGCGCTGGGGCGTGTCCATCAGACCATTTTGCCCCGAGTGGCGCGCGCAGGGCCGCAGGCGCGAAAGGCCGGACGGCCGCGTTGCTACGCTTTCGATAGCTGCCGAGGCACGCCCAGTCTGCGCTGGCGGCCGAAATACCCTGGATTCCCGCGCCGCCGCCCTGGGCCGCGGGCGTGCCTGCCGACCCTAGAATCGGCCGATGCACATTCACATCCTCGGCATTTGCGGCACCTTCATGGGCGGCCTGGCCGCCCTGGCGCGCGAAGCCGGCCACCGGGTGACGGGCTGCGACGCCGGCGTCTACCCGCCCATGAGCGAGCAGCTGCGCGCGCTCGGCATCGAGCTGGTCGAGGGCTTCGGCGCCGACCAGCTCGCGCTCTCGCCCGACGTGTTCGTGGTCGGCAACGTGGTCTCGCGCGCGCGGCGGGACGACGGCACGCCGAAATACCCGCTGATGGAGGCGGTCCTCGACGCGGGCGCCCCCTACACCAGCGGCCCGCAGTGGCTGGCCGAGCACGTGCTGCAGGGCCGCCACGTGCTGGCGGTGGCCGGCACGCACGGCAAGACGACCACGACCTCGATGCTGGCCTGGATCCTGCAGGCCGCCGGCCGCGCGCCGGGCTTCCTGGTGGGTGGCGTGCCGCTGAATTTCGAGGTCTCGGCGCGGCTCGGCGCGGGTGCGCCCGGTGCCGCTGCAGGACGGGCGGCGGCATCGAAGGCTTCGGCAAAGCCCGGCGGCGCGCGCGACGGTGGCGCGGCCGGGCCACTGTTCGTCATCGAAGCCGACGAGTACGACACGGCCTTCTTCGACAAGCGCAGCAAGTTCGTGCACTACCGGCCGCGCACCGCGGTGCTCAACAACCTCGAATTCGACCACGCCGACATCTTCGACGACCTGGCGGCGATCGAGCGCCAGTTCCACCACCTGGTGCGCACCGTGCCGGCCAGCGGCCGGGTGGTCGTGAACGCCGACGAGGCGAGCCTGGCACGTGTGCTGGCGCAGGGCTGCTGGAGCGAGATCGAGCGCTTCGGCGACGGCACGTCGCAGCCCGCCGCGTGGCGCACGCAAGGCTCGGACGCGGCGTTCGACGTGCTGTGCCACGGCGAGCGCGTCGGCCGTGTCGAATGGCAGCTCTCGGGCCGCCACAACCGGATGAACGCGCTGGCCGCCATCGTGGCGGCCGAGCACGTCGGCATCGCGCCGGCCGAGGCGGCGGCGGCGCTGGCGGAGTTTCGCAACGTGCGCCGGCGCATGGAGGTGCGCGGCACGGTCGGGCGCGCCGGCGGCGGCGCCATCACGGTCTACGACGACTTCGCGCACCACCCGACCGCGATCCGCACCACGCTCGAGGGCCTGCGCCGCCAGCTCGACGGCCAGGGCCGGCACGCCGAGCGCATCGTGGCGGTGTTCGAGCCGCGCAGCAACACCATGAAGCTCGGCGCCATGGCGGCGCAGCTGCCATGGAGCCTGGAGCCGGCCGCGCTGGCGTTCTGCCACGACGGCGGCCTGGGCTGGGACGCCGCCGCGGCGCTGGCGCCGCTGGGCGGCCGCGCCCAGGTGGCTACGGCCATCGACGCCCTGGTGGCGCAGGTCCATGCCGCGGCGCGCCCGGGCGACCACATCGTATGCATGAGCAACGGCGGCTTCGGCGGCGTGCACGACAAGCTGCTCGCGGCGCTGCACGCCCCCGCCTGAGACGGCCACGCCTTGCTCCGCTATAAAAGCAGGAGCTGCCCGCGCAAGTCCAGCGGGCGCCGGCAGCCTTTTCGGCCTTGAACGCCGGGGGCCGGGCGCTGCGTCACCGGCCCGGCGTGCGCCTGTTCAGCCGCGGCGCTGCTTGACCGCCTGCGACAGCGTCTCCAGCAGCCCCACCGAATCGTCCCATCCCAGGCAGGCGTCGGTGATGCTCTGGCCGTACTGCAGGTCGGCCGTGCGGTGCTGGCCGGGCGTGAACTTCTGCGCGCCCGCGTTCAGGTGGCTTTCCACCATCAGGCCGAACACGCTGCGGCTGCCCTGCGCGACCTGCGCGGCGATGTCGCGGGCGACCTCGACCTGCTTTTGGTGCTGCTTCGAGCTGTTGGCGTGGCTGCAGTCGACCATCAGCGTGGCCGGCAGCCCGGCCGCTTCCAGGTCGCGGCAGGCCGCCTGCACGCTGGCCGCGTCGTAGTTGGGCGCCTTGCCGCCGCGCAGGATCACGTGGCAGTCGCGGTTGCCGTTGGTCTGCACGATGGCGACCTGGCCGTTCTTGTGCACCGACAGGAAGTGGTGGCCGCGCGCCGCCGCCTGGATGGCGTCGGTGGCGATGCGGATGTTGCCGTCGGTGCCGTTCTTGAAGCCGATCGGCGCCGAGATGCCCGAGGCCAGTTCGCGGTGCACCTGGCTCTCGGTGGTGCGCGCGCCGATGGCGCCCCAGGCGATCAGGTCGCCGATGTACTGCGGCGAGATCACGTCGAGGAACTCGCTCGCGGCCGGCAGGCCCAGGCGGTTGATGTCGATGAGCAGCTGGCGCGCGATGCGCAGGCCCTCGTCGATGCGGTAGCTCTCGTCGAGGTACGGGTCGTTGATCAGGCCCTTCCAGCCGACCGTGGTGCGCGGCTTCTCGAAATAGACGCGCATCACGATCTCCAGCGTGCCGGCGTGCTTTTCGCGCTCGGCGGCGAGGCGCCGGGCGTAGTCGAGCGCGGCGGCCGGGTCGTGGATCGAGCACGGCCCCATCACCACCAGCAGCCGGTCGTCCTGCCCGGCCATGATGTCGTGGATGGCGCGGCGCGTCTGGCCGATCAGCGCCTCGACCGGCGTGCCGCGGATCGGGAAGAAGCGGATCAGGTGTTCGGGAGGAGGCAGCACGGTGATGTCCTGGATGCGTTCGTCGTCGGTCTGGCCGGTTTTTTCGACGTTCGCATACCAGCTGTCGCCGGCGGGCACGGTGGGCTTGATCATCGGGAGGCTCCTGGGTCGGGGGTGGAAAAGAAAAAAGGCACAAAAAAACCGCCGGGCTTGCGGCCGGCGGTTCTGGGAGGGTGTGTCGTGTGTGCTTTACGCGCGCGCCTCTCGTCCGCCGGAGTCCGGAAACCAGAAGTACGAAAAGAAGAAGGCGGCGGCGCGGGTGGGCATGGGCGGGCAATGTAGCACGAAAGCCGGCGGGATCATTTGCCGAAGGCTCAGCGGTAGCCTGATTCGTTGGGGTTGTGGATGATCCAGATCAGGTTGCCGCTGGAGAAGTTGCCCATGCCGCCACCGGCGAAGATCAGCCGCCCCTGGCCCTTGTAGGTCATCTCGAAGCGGTGGCGGTCGGCGCCGAAGTAGAACGGGATCCAGGCCTTGCCCGTGACGTAGGCGCCCTGGTCGGTCGGCGGCCCGATCAGGTCCGTCACCTGCTTGACGGACATGCCGATCTGCAGCCGGGTGAACTTGCTGCCCGGCGCCGGGTTGCCGGTGATCTCGCCCTCGAAGTCGTTGAGGCCCTTGACCGTGCGGCCGCTGCCGGCCTCGACCTTGGACGAGTCGACGACGTTGCCGCGCGCGTCCATGCCGGGCTTCGCGCCCGGAGTGGCGGCCGCGGGCGCAGCGGCTGACGAAGACGACGCCGCGGCGGGCGTGCCGGGCTGCGTCAGGGCGCCCACGCGCTCGCGCACCGACGTGCAGCCGGCGCCAAGCAGCGCCGCGCCCAGCGCGAGCGACAGGGTGAAAGAAGACAGGTTGGTTTTCATGAAAGGCCTCCTCCTGGGTTGAATGAAGAGGCCGATTATCAGGCGGTGCCCCCCACCGTCAGCCCGTCGATGCGCAGGGTCGGCTGGCCCACGCCCACAGGCACACTCTGGCCTTCCTTGCCGCAGGTGCCGACGCCCGAGTCGAGCGCCATGTCGTTGCCGATCATGGTCACGCGCGTGAGGGCGTCGGGCCCGTTGCCGACCAGGGTGGCGCCCTTGACCGGGTACTGGATCTTGCCGTTTTCCACCCAGTACGCCTCGCTCGCCGAGAACACGAACTTGCCGCTGGTGATGTCCACCTGCCCGCCGCCGAAGTTGGTGGCGTAGAGACCGCGCTCGATGCTGGCGACGATCTCCTTCGGGTCCCGGTCGCCGCCCAGCATGTAGGTGTTGGTCATGCGCGGCATCGGCACGTGGGCGTAGCTCTCGCGCCGGCCGTTGCCGGTGGGCGCGGTCTTCATCAGGCGCGCGTTGAGCGAATCCTGGATGTAGCCCTTCAGGATGCCGTCCTCGATCAGCACGTTGCGCTGGCTGGCGTTGCCCTCGTCGTCGACGTTGAGCGAGCCGCGCCGGTCGGCGATGGTGCCGTCGTCGAGCACCGTGACGCCCCGGGCCGCGACGCGCTCGCCGATACGCCCGGAAAACGCGCTGGAGCCCTTGCGGTTGAAGTCGCCCTCCAGCCCGTGGCCGATCGCCTCGTGCAGCAGGATGCCGGGCCAGCCGGGGCCGAGCACCACCGTCATCTCGCCGGCCGGCGCGGGGCGCGCCTCCAGGTTGGTGAGCGCCGCGTGGACCGCCTGGTCGACGTACTCGGCGATCCTCGCGTCGTCGAAGTACGCCAGGCCGAAGCGCCCGCCGCCGCCGCCCGAGCCGATCTCGCGCCGGCCGTTGTGCTCGGCGATCACCGTCACCGACAGGCGCACCAGCGGGCGCACGTCGGCCGCCAGGGTGCCGTCGGCGCGCGCCACCAGCACCACGTCGTACTCGCTCGCCAGCCCCGCCATGACCTGCGCCACGCGCGGGTCGCGGCTGCGCGCGAGCTGCTCGGCGCGCTCCAGCAGGTGGACCTTGGCGGCGCTGTCGAGCGTCGAGATCGGGTCCACGCTGCCGTACAGCGAGCGGCTCGATGCTATTTTTTTGGTAGCAACCCTGGCCCGCCCGCTGCGCGCCGTGGCCGAAATCGACCGCACGGTGCGCGCCGCGTCGAGCAGCGCCGCCTCGGAGATGTCGTCGGAGTAGGCGAACGCCGTCCGCTCGCCGCTGACCGCGCGCACGCCCACGCCCTGGTCGATGCTGAAGCTGCCGGTCTTGACGATGCCCTCCTCCAGGCTCCAGCCCTCGCTGCGGGTGTACTGGAAGTAGAGATCGGCGTCGTCCACCTTGTGGGCGTTGATCTCGGCCAGCGCACGCGACAGGTGCGACTCGTCGAGGCCGAACGGGGTGAGCAGCAGGTTCTGCGCCGTGGCGAGGCGCTCGAGGGTGGGTTCGCGGGAGATCATAAGAACATTATTGCTCGCCCCCAGGCTGCGCGGCACTGCGTGTCCGCTTCGCCCACCCCAAGGTGCTGGCACACCCCAGGCTTCGCGCACTGCGTGTCGCTCCGCCCACCCCCTTGCAGGGGGCAACGCCAGCGGCCGGGCCAAGCCCGTTCCGCGGCGTTTCGCGAAGGGGCCGGGCTGCGCCGGCCGTGTCGGGCACGCCGTAAGAAGAAAACTTCGGGTCAGGTCTGGATCAGCCGCTTGCTACGGGCGATGGACATCAGGATGCCCAGGCCCAGCCCGAGCGTGACCATGGCCGTGCCGCCGTAGCTGATGAAGGGCAGCGGCACGCCCACCACCGGCAGGATGCCGCTGACCATGCCCATGTTCACGAAGGCGTAGGTGAAGAAGATCATGGTGATGGCGCCGGCCAGCAGGCGCGAGAACAGCGTCGGCGCGTCCAGCGCGATCGCCAGCCCGCGGAACACCAGGAAGACGAAGGCGGCGATCAGCATCAGGTTGCCGATCAGCCCGAACTCCTCCGAATAGGCCGCGAAGATGAAGTCGGTGGTGCGCTCGGGGATGAATTCGAGGTGCGTCTGCGTGCCCTGCATGAAGCCCTTGCCGCGCAGCCCGCCCGAGCCGATGGCGATCATGCCCTGGATGATGTGGAAGCCCTTGCCCAGCGGGTCGGTGGTCGGGTCGAGCAGCGTGCAGACGCGCTGCTTCTGGTAGTCGTGCAGCACGCGCCAGTCGAAGCCGTCGGCGCACAGGGTCGATTCGTAGCCCACGACCAGCGCCACGGCGACGAGGCCGATCGCCACCGGCGGCACGATCAGCTTCCAGGGCAGCCCGGCGAAGAAGATCACCGACAGCCCGGCGGCCAGCACCAGCAGCGCCGTGCCCAGGTCGGGCTGCTTCATGATCAGGCCCACCGGCAGCGCCAGCAGCACGGTCGCCACCGCGAAGTCGAGCGGGCGCAGCTGGCCCTCGCGCCGCTGAAACCACCAGGCCAGCATCAGCGGCATGGCGATCTTCAGGATCTCGCTGGGCTGGATCACGATGCCGACGTCGATCCAGCGCTTCGCGCCCTTCTTGGTGATGCCGAACACCGCCACCGCGACCAGCAGCGCCACCCCCAGCGTGTAGAGCGGCACCGCCGCGCTCATCAGCCGCTGTGGCGGCACCTGCGCCACCACGAACATGATGAAGCCCGCCAGCAGCATGTTGCGGCCGTGGTCGACGAAGCGCGCGCCGTGGTCGTAGCCCGACGAATACATCGTCAGCAGCCCGGCGCAGGCCAGCAGGAACACGGCGAACGCGAGGAAGCCGTCGAAACCCTGGAACACCGGCAGCACGCGCCGCGCCAGCGAGGGAGGGTTGAAGGCGTCGGTCGACATGGGCGCGGATTATCCGCGCGCGCTCTGGCGACGATCGATTCGCGACGCCGTAGTACTCTCCGGCGCAGGGCCGGCCCGGCTCCCGGTCGGCCCTGCGCCATTTCCCTGTCAAAACGGCCCTCGGCGCTCGTCCCGACAGGGATGTTCGCTATTGATTGCATAGCATGAACCTTCCCGCCACGACCCACCTGCTCTACCTGACCCACCTGCTCTACCTGCACGGCTTTCGCTCGTCGCCGCAGTCGGCCAAGGCGCGCCTGATGGCGCGGCGCATGGCCGAACGCCATCCGGCCGTGCACTGGTGGTGCCCGCAGCTGCCGCCCTCGCCGCGCGAGGCGATGGAACTCGTCATGCGCGGCGTCGCCGGCTGGCCGCGCGAGTCGATGGCGGTCGTCGGCTCGTCGCTCGGCGGCTTCTACGCGACGCACGTGGCGGCCGTGACCGGCTGCCGCCGCGTGGTGCTGCTCAACCCGGCGGTGCACCCGGCGCGCGACCTGGCGCGCCACATCGGCGAGCAGGCGCAGTGGCACGACCCGGCCGAGCGCTTTTATTTCCGGCCCGAATACATCGACGAGTTGCGCGCGCTCGAGGTCGGCGCACTGCCGGCGCCCGGGCGCTGCCTGGTGATTGCCGCCCAGGGTGACGAGGTGCTCGACTGGCGCGAGATGGTGGCGCGCTACCCCGCCAGCCACATCGAGCTGCTCGAAGGCGGCGACCACGCCCTGTCCGGCTTCGAGCACCATCACATCGACGACGTGATGGCCTTCCTGAACCTTGCGTAGACGGCACGAGGCCGCATCCGGGAGCCGAGCCGGCGAACACCGCAGAACCCGCTCGCCGGCCGCCGCTGTTGCCCCGGCAGGGAAGCGACTCCAGACACACCGCGGACGGGCTTCCCTGGCCGCAAGCTTTGCTCTCGGCAGCGACCAATTCCAGGGACACCGCGGAACGGGCCTGGCCCGGCCGCTGGTGTCGCCCCCTGCAAGGGGGTGGGCGGCTACGCGAAGCGAGCAAGCCTGGGGGTGGGCTCATGCCCGACAATCCCCCCATGTTTGTATTGTTCGAAGACGCCGGAAAGTACCTCGGCGGCCGGGTGCTCTCGGAGGCCGAGGCGTCGGCGCAGGTGGAGCAGGACAGCGGCAAGCGCGTCAAGGTCAAGGCCGCCAACATCGTGCTGCGCTTCGACAAGCCGCAGCCCGCCGAGCTGATCGCCGAGGCGCGCGCGCTGGCCGCCGAGATCGACCTCGACCTGGCCTGGGAGTTCGCCGCTGACGAGGAATTCGGCTTCGCCGACCTGGCTGCCGACTACTTCAGCGCCCGGCCGACGGTGGTGCAGCAGGCCGCGGCGCTGTTCGCGCTGTTCGACGCGCCGCACTACTTCCGCCGCGCCGGCAAGGGCCGCTTCCGGAAGGCGCCGGCCGAGGTCGTGCAGCAGGCGCTGGCCGCCATCGAGAAGAAGAAGGCGGTGCAGGCGCAGATCGCGCAGTGGGCCGACGAGCTGGCCGCGGGCCGCTGCCCGGCGCCGGTCAGGGAGCAGCTCTACAGGATCCTGTTCCGCCCCGACAAGAACGCACCCGAGTACAAGGCGGTGGTCGAGGCCGCGCGCGCCACGCAGCTGGCACCGCTGGCGCTGCTGGAGCGCGCGGGCGCCATCGACTCGGCCTACCAGTTCCACTGGAAGCGCTTCCTGTTCGACAACTTCCCCAAGGGCACCGCGTTCCCGGCGCTGGCGGCGCCCCCGGTCGAGGGCGAGCTGCCGGTGGCGCCGGTCGAGGCGTTCTCGATCGACGACTCGCAGACCACCGAGATCGACGA
This sequence comes from uncultured beta proteobacterium, assembly GCA_963847265.1. Taxonomy (GTDB): domain Bacteria; phylum Pseudomonadota; class Gammaproteobacteria; order Burkholderiales; family Burkholderiaceae_C; genus Variovorax. The sequence goes on from CAWJZE010000001.1 coordinate 680,615, forward strand.
CGCGCTGTCGGTCACCGGCCTGGGCAGCGGAGCGGTCACGGTCGGCATCCACATCGCCGCGCCCGGGCTGGCGCTCGTGCCGGGCAGCGCGCTCGACCAGGTGGCGCGCGCGCGCATGTCCACGGTCTACATGCCGGGCCACAAGATCACCATGCTGCCCGACGACGTCGTCGAGGCCTACACGCTCACGGCCGGGCGTGACTGCCCGGCGGTGTCGCTCTACGCGCGCTTCGACGAGGCCACGCTGGCGCTGCAATCGACCGAGACGAAGCTGGAACGGGTGCCGATCGTCGCCAACCTGCGGCACGACCGGCTCGACGCCGTCATCACGCAGGCTTGGCTGGAAGGCGCGGAAGACACCCCGCCGCCGCCCGCCGCTCCTGCCGGCGACGCGGCGCCCGACACCGCCACGCTGCCGGAGACGGTGGCGCGCCTGCGCGAGCCGCTCTCGTTCCTCTACCGCCTCGCCAGGCACCTGAAGGCGCAGCGCGAGGTGCTGCGCGGCAAGCCCGAGAGCTTCGGACGGCCGGACTACAACTTCCGGCTGGTCCGCGACGCCGGACCGCCCCCCGGCGCGGACACCTCCGCGGAGGGCAGCGCAGCGGCCATTGCGGGGGCCCCGAAGTCCGGCAACGGGGGCGAGCCGAGCGGCGACGAGCAGGTGCAGATCACCACCCGCCGGCGCGGCGCGCCGCTCGACCTGATCGTCTCGGAGGCCATGATCCTGGCCAACAGCAGCTGGGGTGGCTGGCTGGCCGAGCTGGGCGTGCCGGGGCTCTACCGCAGCCAAGCCAGCCTGGCGCCGGGCGTCAAGGTGCGCATGGGCACGCGCGCGCTGCCGCACGCCGGGCTGGGCGTCAAGAGCTACGCCTGGAGCACCTCGCCGCTGCGCCGCTACACCGACCTGGTCAACCAGTGGCAGATCATCGCCGCGGCGCGCCACGGCAAGACCGCCGCGCTGGCGGCGCCCTTCAAGCCCAAGGACGCCGACCTGTTCTCGATCCTGTCGGGCTTCGAGGCCGCCTACAGCGCCTACAACGGCTACCAGGGCGCGATGGAGCGCTTCTGGACCCTCAAGTACCTGCGCCAGCAGGGCATCGAGGCGCTGGAGGCCACCGCCATCAAGGACCTGCCCAACGCCACGCTGGTGCGCGCCGACACGCTGCCGCTGGTGTTCCCGGTGGCCGGCGCCGTGCCGCGCGGCACGCGGGTTCGGGTGCGGCTGGGCGAGATCGACGAGATCGCGCTCGACGTGCACGGCACCGTGGTCGAGCGGCTCGACGCCGAAGCCGCCGACGCCGCCACACTGGAGCCCGACGCGGTCGACGACGAGGAAGGGGCGGCGGCCGGGCCGATCGCCATCGCCGTCGATGTGGCCGACGGCGAGGCCGCGCCGGAGCAAGCCGCGGCATGAGCCCCGGGGCCGCTGCGCAATCGGGCAGCAGCAGCGGTGCCGCGGCCTGGCAGCGCGGCGGCGGCTCGGCTGGCCGGTCCGTCCGACCGCCGTTCACATTCGGGCTGCGTCGCCCGGGTGCATTGCAGGTCGCGCTCGGCGTGTCGTTGCTGGCGCACGCCGCGCTGCTCGCGGTACGCTTCGCCGACCCGTCGTCCTTCGAGCGCATGTTCGGCCCGGCGCCGCTGGAAGTTATCCTGGTCAACACCCGCCACCCCGACGCGCGCCCGGCGGAGGCGACGGCGATCGCGCAGGCGTCGCTCGCCGGCGGCGGCGAGGCCAACGCGGGGCGCGCCACCAGTCCGCTGCCGCCGTCGGCCTTCACCGTGAACGGCGACGCGCCGGAAGACGCCGAGCGCCGGGCGCAGGCGCAGGTCCAACCGCAGCAGGCACGCCCGGCGCTGCTGACGGCGGCCGCGGCCGGCCGCGAGGCCGTGGCCCTGCCGCCGCCCGCACCGCGCGACGCGGACACGCCGGACGCCGATGCGGCGGGCGCATCCCAGGACAAACAGGAAGAAGAAAAAAGGCGCCCCCAGCGCCTCGCGCTGCCGGCCCAGGTCGAGCGCCGCGTCAACGAGCCCAACGCGCGCCCGCGCACGCACTACGTCAGCCCGGCCACGCGCGAGGCGGCCTACGCGGCCTACGTCGATGCGCTGCGCCGCCGCATCGAGGCGCGCGGCACCCGCGACTTTCCCGAGGCGGGCGGCAAAAAGCTCTACGGCGAGCTGACCATGCTCGTCACCGTCGACGCCGACGGCAGCGTGCTCTCGACCGAGATCGTGCAAAGCTCGGGCGAACCCGCGCTCGACCGCCGGGCGCAGGCGATCGTGCGCGGCGCGGGCAGCTTCGGGCCCTTCAGCGACGCCATGCGCCGCCAGGCCGACCGGATCGCGCTGCCCTCGCGCTTCAGCTTCCGGCGCGACGCGACGCTCGAAGCGCGCCCCTCGTCGCCCGCCCCTTCTTCCGCCTCCTTCTGACCACCAACGACCGACCGACAAGGCACCGCACATGGACTGCTACTGCGTGATGGGCAACCCGGTCGAGCACAGCCGCTCGCCGTGGATTCATTCGCGTTTCGCCGAGCTCACGGGCGAGCCGCTGGCATACGGACGCCGCCTGGTGCCGCTCGGCGGCTTCGCGGCGGCGCTGGCGGCGTTTCGCGCCGAGGCCGCCGCGCGCGGCGATGTCGCGCGCGGCTGCAACGTGACCGTGCCCTTCAAGTTCGACGCCGCCGCGCTGGCGCGGCCGCGCCTGACGCCGCGCGCCGAGCTGGCCGGCGCGGTCAACGTGCTGAGCTTCCGGGACGACGGCCTGCACGGCGACAACAGCGACGGCGCCGGGCTGGTGGCCGACATCACCCGCAACGCCGGGGTCGACCTCGCCGGGCGCGACCTCCTGCTGCTGGGCGCGGGCGGCGCCGCCGCGGGCGTGCTGGGCCCGCTGCTGGCGGCCGGCGTGCGGCGCGTGGTGCTCGCCAACCGCACGCCGGCCAAGGCGGTCGAGCTGGCGCGGCGCCACGCCGCGCTGGCGCAGCAGCACGGCGTGGCGCTGGAAGCGCGGGCGCCCGGAGAGGTCGGCGGCGCGTTCGACGTGGTCGTCAACGCCACCGCCTCCAGCCTGGAAGGCGGCGCGGTGCCGGTGGCGCCGGGCGTGCTCAAACCGGGGGCGCTGGCCCTCGACCTGATGTACGGCCCGGCCGCCGCCGGCTTCATGCACTGGGCACGCGAGCACGGCGCCGTGCCGCGCGACGGGCTGGGCATGCTGGTCGAGCAGGCGGCCGAGGCCTTCGCCCTCTGGCGCGGCGTGCGCCCGCCCTCGGCGCAGGTACTGGCTGAGCTGCAGCGCTCGACGGCAGCCGCCGGCTGACGGGCGCCGTGCCACGGCCGTGACGACCCCTTCTTTTCCTTCTCCTGCTGCCGCCCCGTCGTCGTTCCTGCGCGCCCTGCTGCACTGGATCGCCTGCGTGCTGCTGGCCGCGCTGGCGCTGCAGGCGTTCTTCATCGGGCGCATCGCGCTCATGAGCGCGGTGGCGCCGCAATCGACCGCCTTCCAGCGCTCGGAGGCTTGGCAGATCGCGCGCCATGGCCGCGTCAACGCGCCGCCCGGCACGCCCTGGCGCCAGCAGTGGGTGCCCTATGCGCAGCTGTCCGAGACCCTCAAGCGCGCCGTGCTCGCCAGCGAGGACGCGGAGTTCGTGGCGCACCGCGGCATCGAGTGGGACGCCGTCGAGCGGGCACGGCTGCGCAACGCCCGGGCCGAGGCGCAGGCGGCCGCGCGCGCCGCACGCGCTGCCGCCGCGAGCGGCGATGCGGCAGCGCCGTCGCCCCGGCTGCGCGGCGGCTCGACCATCACGCAGCAGCTGGCCAAGAACCTGCTGCTGTCGGGCGAGCGCACGCTGCTGCGCAAGGGCCAGGAGCTGGTGCTGGCAGCGGCGCTCGAGTTGCTGCTCGACAAGCGCCGCATCCTGGAGATCTACCTCAACAGCGTCGAGTGGGGCGAAGGCGTGTTCGGCGCCGAGGCCGCCGCGCAGCGCTATTTCAAGAAGCCGGCGTCGCGCCTGAGCGCCGCCGAGGCGGCGCGGCTGGCGGTGATGCTGCCGAGCCCGAAGCTGTTCGAGCGGCACCCCGCCTCGGCCTACCTGGCCCGGCGCTCGGCGACCATCGCGGCGCGCATGGGGGCGGTCGAGCTGCCGTGAGGCCGCCGCCCGGGACAGGCTCTCCTCGCGCCTGCGCCTGCTGTCCGACGCGGCACGCTCCGCCTTCCTCCACGTCCACGTCCACGTCCACGTCCACGTCCACGTCCACGTCCACGTCCACGTCCACGTCCACGTCCACGTCCACGTCCACGTCCACGTCCACGTCCACGTCCACGTCCACGTCCACGTCCACCAGGTGCATGATGCTCGCCGCCCCTTGATTCATGAGCCGAATCGCTCTTCGACGCTTATTCTGTCTGCACGTTTAGCTATCATTTAAATAGCATGAGAATCCTCGGCATCGACCCCGGCCTGCAGACCACCGGCTTCGGCGTGGTCGATTCCGACGGGCCTTCGCTGCGCTACGTGGCCAGCGGCACCATCAGCACCCGGCACCTGGAGCGCGGCAACCTGCCGGCGCGCCTGAAGGTGCTGTTCGACGGCATCGGCGAGATCGCGGAGCGCTACCGGCCCGACGCGGCGGCGGTCGAGATCGTGTTCGTCAACGTCAACCCGCAGTCCACCCTGCTGCTCGGCCAGGCGCGCGGCGCCTGCATCACGGCGCTGGTGGCGAACCGCCTGAGCGTGGCCGAGTACACCGCGCTGCAGATGAAGCAGGCGGTCGCCGGCCATGGCCAGGCCGCCAAGGCGCAGGTGCAGGAGATGGTGAAACGGCTGCTGTCGCTGCCGGGCGTGCCGGGCAGCGACGCGGCCGACGCGCTGGGCCTGGCCATCACGCACGCCCATGTCGGCGCCTCGATGGCGCGGCTGGCCGACGCCGCGCAACTGGCGCGCGCCACCAGCGGCATGTACCGCCAAGGACGCACGCGCTAGACATGACGGTGCTCGGCTTTGAGCGCTTCGGTAACGCCGAGATCACAACCGTCGGCACTGAACTGATGCACTGCATCCGCAAGGGGCCGTTCAGGCTCTGCAAGCTGCGTCGCAAAGACGCCAGTGCGCCCGCCGCCTGGAACGCTGTGCCGGCGACCCGGCAAGACATGGAAGGCACAGCTCTCGCGTCACTTTGGCTTCAGGCTTCTGGTTAGCACCGGAACCCTCCAATAGGCCCCTCTCGCGGTGACGTCTTTCATTCACCGGAAGGCTGTGTCATAAAGGTGAGGGTGCTTGCGCCCAAACTGTTCAAAGGGGGAAGTATGCCGAATGACTACCAAGTCGAGCATCAAACGGGTCAGGCCATTCATAAAGGGAAAAACACCACTGTCTTGTTCGGCCTTGTGGCTTTGGGCGCTGTGGTTGGCGCAACGCTGGGCGTCATCTGGAGTCAGAACCGCTGTTACCGGCGGTACACGCGGCTCTGTCACCGGTGGTTTGCCGGGAATCCAGACGGAGAGCTGGGGTGCCTTGAGCGAGCAGAGGACGTCTGTTACTAGTAATTCCGTAGATTCGACCATGTCCGGATTTCACGTACACGAGCAGGGAGGACCATTGACCAGGCATCAAAGTATTGAACTCAGGCGTAGCGCACAGATGCGGGTTCAAAGTAGCGACCGACGCACTCAGGCAGCTTTTGCAGCCGACGCGGGCGATTGACTGCTACAGCCGGCCGCTGGCCAAGTCGCGGATGGCGACACGGCCGCCTGGTTCGGCGCCCTTCTTTCTTCGATTTTCAAAACCGCTCACTGCCCGACCGGTGGCTTCGCGCAAGGGTGGCTGGCATGCGCATCTCCTGGCCACGTGCGGCAACGCGGGACTCTCGCCGCTCAGGCCACCCGCTCGGCGATCAGCACCGCGAAGAAGCCGAAGGCCGCGAGCAGCGTCCACTTGAGCACGGTCCAGCCGAAGCGCCGGAAGCGGATCTGCCCGGTGCCGGCGTAGAACGCGAACGCCACGCCGGCCACCATCAACAGCAGCAGGATGGCCCAGCGGAACAGCAGCATCGAAAAGAAAGAAGGAAAGGAGGACAGCGGCGCGGCCGCGGCGGCGCGTCGTGCGCCGCGGCTACCAGGCGCGCGCCACCTCGGCGAAGCCGCGCGGCGCGAGTTTCTCGTTGTCGAAGGTGACGACCTCCCAGGCATCGGGCTGCGCCATCAGCTCGCGCAGCAGCCGGTTGTTGAGCGCGTGGCCCGAGCGGAACGCGCTGTAGGCGGCCAGCAGCGGGCGGCCGACCACGTACAGGTCACCCATGGCGTCGAGGATCTTGTGCTTGACGAACTCGTCGTCGTAGCGCAGCCCGCCGGCATTGAGCACCTTGGTGTCGTCCATCACGATCGCGTTGTCGAGCCCACCGCCGAGCGCCAGGCCGCGCGAGCGCATGTACTCGACCTCCTTGGTGAAGCCGAAGGTGCGCGCGCGGGCGATGTCCCGGCTGTAGGAGCCCGACCCCAGGTCGAACTCGACGCGCTGCCCGGTGGAGTTCACCACGCGGTGGTCGAAGTCGATCTCGAAGCTGAGCTTGAAGCCGTGGTAGGGCGCCAGGCGCGCCCACTTCTCGCTGGCGTGCCCGCCGGCATCGCCGTCGCCCTCGCGCACCTCGATGGGGCGCACGACGCGGATGAAGCGCCGCGGCGCGGGCTGCAGCTCGATGCCCGCGCTTTGCAGCAGGAACACGAACGACGAGGCCGAGCCGTCCAGGATCGGCACCTCGTCGGCCGTGATGTCGATGGCGAGGTTGTCGATGCCCAGCCCGGCGCAGGCCGACATCAGGTGCTCGATGGTCTGCACCTTGGCGCCGCCCTTCGACACGGTCGAGGCCAGGCGCGTGTCGGTGACCGCCTCGGGCGTCATGGCGATCTCGACCGGCTCGGGCAGGTCGGTGCGGCGAAACACGATGCCGGTGTCCGGCGGCGCCGGGCGCAGCGTGAGCTCCACGCGCTGCCCGCTGTGCAGCCCCACGCCGACGGCGCGGCTGGTCGAGCGGAGCGTTCGCTGCTGCAGCACGGAGCCGATTCTAGAAGTGTGCGCCGCGCGCCGCGCTGCAAGCCTGCTGATCACTGCAGCCATATCTATTCCTGGTGATTGCCGCAGCGAAAAGCGTCGCGAGCGCTCCGAGGTTGCGAGGAGGCGCGCAGCCGTACCCGGGTACGGCGAGCACCGCAGTCGCAAGATCGGTACGCGCAGCAGCTTTGCGCTTCGGCAATCCCATCAGTCCGCCTGGCGGCGCAGGAAGGCCGGGATCTCGTAGTCGTCCATGCCGCCCGAGGCCAGCGCGCCGGCCTTGGCCGCGGCCATGTTGCGCTCGCCCGGACGACGCCACACGCTGGGCCTGTTGTAATCGGGCTGCCCGTGCAGGCCGCCCAGGCCCGGCACGCCGAACGGAATGTTGTCGGTGCCGGTGCGCACCACCTCCAGCGCCGGCGCCTCGCGGCGCGCGTCGGCGCGCGACAGGCCCGTGGCCACCACCGTCACGCGCATCTCGTCGCCCAGGTTGTCGTCGTAGGCGGCGCCGTAGATGACGTGCGCCTCGGGCGAGGCGTAGGCGCGGATGGTGTTCATGGCGAGCTTGGACTCGTTCAACTTGAGCGAGGCCTTCGACGCGGTCACCAGCACCAGCACGCCCTTGGCGCCCGACAGGTCGATGCCTTCGAGCAGCGGGCAGGCCACGGCCTGCTCGGCGGCGATGCGGGCGCGGTCCGGGCCGCTGGCGGCGGCCGTGCCCATCATGGCCTTGCCGGGCTCGCCCATGACGGTGCGCACGTCCTCGAAGTCGACGTTCACGCCGCCGTACTCGTTGATGATCTCCGAGATGCCGCCGACGGCGTTCTTCAGCACGTCGTTGGCGTGCGCGAAGGCCTCGTCCTGCGTCACGTCGTCGCCCAGCACGTCGAGCAGCTTTTCATTCAGCACCACGATCAGCGAGTCGACGTTGGCTTCGAGCTCGGCCAGGCCGTTGTCGGCGTTGGTCATGCGCCGCCCGCCCTCCCAGTCGAAGGGCTTGGTGACGACGCCCACCGTCAGGATGCCCATCTCCTTGGCCACGCGCGCGATCACGGGCGCCGCGCCGGTGCCGGTGCCGCCGCCCATGCCGGCCGTGATGAACAGCATGTGCGAGCCCTCGATGGCGGTGCGGATCTCGTCGATCGCCGCCTCGGCGGCCTCGCGGCCCTTCTCGGGCTTGCTGCCGGCACCCAGCCCGCTGGTGCCGAGCTGGATGATCTTGTGCGCGGTGCTGCGCGTGAGCGCCTGCGCGTCGGTGTTGGCGCAGACGAACTGCACGCCCTGCACGCCGCGCTCCATCATGTGCGCGACGGCATTGCCGCCGCCGCCGCCGACGCCGATCACCTTGATCTGGGTGCCCTGGTTGAATTCCTCGACTTCGATCATTTCGATGGCCATGTTGATCTCCTTGAATTGCGATTACCGTGTGAGAGGGAAAGGTGTGTGAAAACGAACGCTTCGGAGGCGACCCCCGGCGGGCCGGTGCGACGCCATCGTTCGTTGAAATGCTTCTGCAAACTGGCTCTCCTGCCAGAACGGCCGCGGAACCGGCTTTGCCGGGCCGCTGGCAGTGCCCCCTGCAAGGGGGTGGGCGGCCACACGCAGTGGGCGAGCCTGGGGGTCATCAGAAGTTCCCCACGATGAAGTCCCGGAAGCGCCCGAAGGCGGTCTTGACCGAGCCGCTTTGCTGCGCCGCCTTGAAGCCGCGCAGGCGCGCGTGGCGCGCCTCCTCCAGCATGCCCATCACGGTGGCGGCGCGCGGCTGCGCCACCATGTCCGACAGCGCGCTCGCGTACTTCGGGATGCCGCGGCGCACCGGCTTGAGGAAGATGTCCTCGCCCAGCTCCAGCATGCCGGGCATGACCGCGCTGCCGCCGGTCAGCACGACCCCCGAGGACAGCACCTCCTCGTAGCCCGACTCGCGCACCACCTGCTGCACCAGCTGGAAGATCTCCTCGACGCGCGGCTCGATCACGCCGGCCAGCGCCTGGCGGCTCAACATGCGCGGGCCGCGGTCGCCCAGCCCCGGCACCTCGACCTGGGTGTTGGGGTCGGCCAGCAGCTGCTTGGCGAAGCCGTTCTCGACCTTGATGTCCTCGGCGTCCTTGGTCGGCGTGCGCAGCGCCATGGCGATATCGCTGGTGACCAGGTCGCCGGCGATCGGGATCACGGCCGTGTGGCGGATCGCGCCGTTGGTGAAGATCGCCACGTCGGTGGTGCCCGCGCCGATGTCGACCACGCACACGCCCAGCTCGCGCTCGTCGTCGGTCAGCACCGCGCGGCTCGACGCGAGCGGGTTGAGCAGCAGCTGCTCGACCTCCAGCCCGCAGCGGCGCACGCACTTGACGATGTTCTCGGCCGCGCTCTGCGCGCCGGTCACGATGTGCACCTTGGCTTCGAGCCGGATGCCGCTCATGCCGATCGGCTCGCGCACGTCCTGCCCGTCGATCACGAACTCCTGCGGCTCCACCAGCAGCAGGCGCTGGTCGGTCGAGATGTTGATGGCGCGCGCCGTCTCGACCACGCGCGCCACGTCGGCGGGCGTGACTTCCTTGTCCTTGATGGCGACCATGCCGCTCGAATTGATGCCGCGGATGTGGCTGCCGGTGATGCCGGTGTAGACGCGCGTGATCTTGCACTCGGCCATCAGCTCGGCTTCCTTGAGCGCCTGCTGGATGCTCTGCACGGTGGCGTCGATGTTGACCACCACGCCGCGCTTCAGGCCGTTGCTCGGCGCCACGCCGAGGCCCGCCAGCTTGAGCTCGCCGCCGGGCAGCACCTCGGCCACCACCGCCATCACCTTGGCGGTGCCGATGTCGAGTCCGACGACGAGATCTTTGAATTCTTTGGCCATGTAGCAGGGTTCCTGGATTCGCTTCTTGCTTGTTTATTTCTTCTTGGGGTCGATGGCAGTGACCGTGGTGATGCCGCGCAGGCGCAGCGCATAGGCGTCGCTGTGGCGCAGGTCGGCGCTCTCCAGCGCGTCGATGGCGCGGCCGTACCGGGCGGCGATCGGCGCCAGCGTGCGCAGGAAGCGCTGGGTGCGGGCAGCGACCTCCTCGGCCTGGCCGCGGCCGAGTTCGATCACCGCACCGCTGTCGAGCACCGCCTGCCAGCTGCCGCGTCCCGACAGGACGAGCTCGTCGAGGTGCATCTCGTAGGGCTCGAACAGGGGCGCCAGCGTGCGGTACATGCCGAGCACCGGCCCGGCCTGGCCGGCGGGACCCTTCAGGCGCGGCAGGTCGTCATCGACCTCGGCGGTGTTGGCGTCGAACACCTCGCCGTAGTTGTTGACCAGCTTCGAGTCGGCCTCGTCGCCCCAGTGCGCCACCGGCTGCTGCTCGGTCAGCGTCACGTGCAGCCGGTCGGGGAACTCGCGGCGCACCACGGCCCGGCGCACCCAGGGCGCCGACTGGAAGGCCGCGCGCGCGGCGCCCAGATCGACCGTGAAGAAGTTGCCGGCCAGCTGCGGCGCCACGTTGGCGCGCAGCGTCGCCGCGCTGTTGTGCGCCACGTCGCCGTCGACACGGATGGCCGCCAGGGGAAAGAACGGCTGCCGCAGCACCCACCAGCCCGCCGCCGCCACGGTCATGAGCAGGCACAGCGCGAACAGCAGCGTCGCGATGATGTTCATGAGCCTGACATCGACCGGCATGGCGGGCACGGCGGACATGGTGTTCATGGGGCCGCCGCGAAGTCCTGCCGCCGCGCCTCGGGCGCGCCCGTCGGCGCCGCGACGGCGCAATCGAGCGCGGCGCTCTCCAGCACCCGCAGGCACAGCGTCTCGTAGTCGATGCCGGCGGCGCGCGCCGACATCGGCACCAGCGAATGGCCGGTCATGCCCGGCGAGGTGTTGATCTCCAGCAGGAAGGGCTTGCGGTCGCTGGCGCGGATCATCAGATCGGCGCGGCCCCAGCCGCGGCAGCCGAGCGTGCGGTAGGCGGCCAGCGACAGGCGCTGGATCTCGCGCTCCTCGGCCTCGGGCAGGCCGCTCGGGCAGTGGTACTGCACGACGTCGGTGAAGTACTTGTTCTGGTAGTCGTAGGCGCCGTCGGGCGCGGCGATGCGCACCACCGGCAGCGCGTGGGCGTCCAGCCCCTGGCCGAGCACCGCGCAGGTGACTTCCTCGCCGTCGATGAACTCCTCGCACAGCACGTCGGCGTCGTAGCGCACCGACAGCGCCACGGCGCCCGTCATCTGCGTGGCGTCCGTCACCTTGGTGAAGCCGATCGACGAGCCCTCGCGCGGCGGCTTGACGATCAGCGGCAGGCCCAGCACCTCGGGCACGGCGTGGATCTGCTCGGCGCCCTGCTGGTCGGAGGCGAGACGCACGAAGCGCGGCGTCGGCAGGCCGTCGGCCTGCCAGAGGCGCTTGGTCATGACCTTGTCGATGGCCATGCTGGAGGCCATCACGCCCGAGCCGGTGTAGGGAATGCCCAGCAGCTCCAGCGCGCCCTGCACCGTGCCGTCCTCGCCGTGGCGGCCGTGCAGCGCGACGAAGCAGCGCGCGAAGCCCTCGCGCCGCAGTTCCGCTAGGTCGCGCTCGGCCGGATCGAAGGCGTGCGCATCGACGCCGCGCGCGCGCAGCGCGGCCAGCACGCCCTGGCCCGACAGCAGCGAGATCTCGCGCTCGGCCGAGCGGCCGCCCAGCAGCACGGCGACCTTGCCCATGCCGTCCAGGGAATTGAACACGAAATGGCTCACAGCGCTTGTTCCTCCTGCATTTCACGCTCCGTATTTTGTAGCATTGCGGCGCCGATTTCGACAACTTTCGCGGGCACCGCGCCAATCGAGCCGGCGCCCATGCAAATCACCACGTCGCCGTCGCGCGCGTTGTCGAAAATTGCCTGCGCCATGTCGGCGATGTCGTCGATGAAAACCGGCTCGACCTTGCCCGCCACGCGCAGCGCCCGCGCCAGCGAGCGGCCGTCGGCGGCGACGATCGGCGTCTCGCCGGCGGCATAGACCTCGCCCAGCAGCACCGCGTCGGCCTGGCCCAGCACCTTGACGAAATCCTCGAAGCAGTCGCGGGTTCGGGTATAGCGGTGCGGCTGGAACGCCAGCACCAGGCGCCGTCCGGGAAAGGCACCGCGCGCCGCCGCGATGGTGGCGGCCATCTCGACCGGGTGGTGCCCGTAGTCCTCGATCAGCGTGAAGCCGCCCGGCGACGGCGCCGCGTCCAGGGCGTCGCCCGCTTCCAGGATGGCCAGCGGCGGCGCGCCGTCTTCGTCGTCGTGGCTGCCGGCGCGGCCGTGGCCGAGCGGCACCTCGCCGTAGCGCTGGAAGCGCCGCCCCACGCCCTTGAACTCGGCCAGCGCGCGCTGCACCGCCTCGTCGGGCACGTTGAGCTCGACCGCCACGGCGATCACCGCCAGCGCGTTGAGCACGTTGTGCGCGCCGGGCAGGTTCAGCACCACGGGCAGGTCGGGCAGCCGCACGCCGTTGCGCCGCCGCACCGTGAAGTGCATCTGCGCGCCGACCGCGCGCACGTCGATGGCGCGCACCTGCGCGTCCTCGCCGAAGCCGTAGCTGGTGACCGGGCAGGTGACCTCGGCGACGATCTCGCGCACCGCCGGGTCGTCGGTGCACAGCACGGCCGTGCCGTAGAAGGGCATGCGGTGCAGGAAGTCGACGAAGGCGCGCTGCAGCCGCGCGAAGTCGTGGCCGTAGGTCTCCATGTGGTCGGCGTCGATGTTGGTGACCACCGCCATCACCGGCATCAGGTTCAGGAACGACGCGTCCGACTCGTCGGCCTCGACCACGATGTGGTCGCCGCTGCCCAGCCGCGCGTTGGCACCGGCGCTGTTCAAGCGCCCACCGATGACGAAGGTCGGGTCGAGCCCGGCCGCCGCCAGCACGCTCGCCACCAGGCTGGTGGTGGTGGTCTTGCCGTGGGTGCCGGCGATGGCGATGCCCTGCTTCAGGCGCATCAGCTCGGCCAGCATGACGGCGCGCGGCACGACGGGAATCTTCTTCTCGCGCGCGGCGAGCACCTCGGGGTTGTCGGCCTGCACGGCGGTCGAGGTCACGACCGCGTCGGCGCCGTCGATGTGCGCGGCGCGGTGGCCGATGCAGGTCGTGATGCCCAGCCCCTTCAGGCGCCCGAGCGTGGCGCTGTCGGCCAGGTCGGAGCCCGAGACGCGGTAGCCCAGGTTGAACAGCACCTCGGCGATGCCGCTCATGCCGGCGCCGCCGATGCCGACGAAATGGATGTGGTGGATGGCGTGCTTCACGCGCGGCCTCCGTTCGAGGGCGCTTCAGGCGCCACGGCGAGCGAAGCGAAGCCCGTTCGGGAGACACCGTGGAACCGGCTTCGCCGGGCTACCGGTGTCGCCCCCTTGAGGGGCTGAGAGCCGCGGCTCCAGGTCTGCCTGCGCAGGCCTGGACGGCATCGAAGGGTCGCGGCCTCCGGCAGCGACTCGGAGGCGGCTACACGAAGTGAGCAAGCAACGGGGGTGGGCTTCATTTCACCAGCTCCTCGCACGCGCGAACGACCTCGTCGACCGCTTCTTTCTTTTGCATCATTTTGGCCCGCAGCGCCCGCTCCATCAAGACCGAACGCTCTATTTTCTGTAGCAAATCGGCGAGATAGCGCGGCGTGAATTCGCCTTGCGGCACCAGCCAGGCGCCGCCGGCATCGACCAGGAAGCGCGCGTTGCGCGTCTGGTGGTCGTCCACCGCCGACGGGAAGGGCACGAGCACGGCGGCCGCGCCCACCGCGGCCAGCTCCGTCACGGTGCTGGCGCCGGCGCGCGCGACGACCAGGTCGGCGGCCGCGTACGCCGCCGCGGTGTCGTCGATGAAGGGCGTGAGCTCGGCCTCGACCCCGGCGGCGGCGTAGTTGGCGCGCAGCGCGTCGATCTGCTTCGCGCCGCTCTGGTGCACGACGATCGGACGCCGCTCGGGCGCCATCAGCGCCAGCGCCTGCGGCACCACTGCGTTGAGTGCCTGCGCGCCCAGGCTGCCGCCGACCACCAGCAGCCGCAGGGGCCCGCTGCGGTTGGCGAAGCGCGCGGCCGGGTCGGGCTGCGACAGGAACGCCGCGCGCAGCGGATTGCCGACCCAGCGGGCGTTTTTGAGCACGTCCGGAAAGGCGCTGAAGACCCGGTCGGCCACGCCCGCCAGCACCCGGTTGGCCAGCCCGGCCACCGAGTTCTGCTCGTGCAGCACCAGCGGCCGGCCCAGCAGCACGCTCATCAGCCCGCCCGGGAAGGTGATGTAGCCGCCCAGCCCGACCACCACGTCGGGCCGCACGCGCCGCACCACGGCCAGGCTCTGCCAGAAGGCGCGCAGCAGGCGCACCGGCAGCAGCGCGAGCGTGAGCGGCCCCTTGCCGCGCACCCCGCCGAAGCGCACCGGCTCGAAGGCGAAGCCGCGCGGCGGCACCAGCTGCTGCTCCATGCCGCCGGGCGCGCCCAGCCAGTGCACCCGCCAGCCGCGCGCGCGCAGCGCCTCGGCCACCGCCAGGCCGGGAAAGATGTGGCCGCCGGTGCCGCCGGCCATGACGAGCGCGGTGCGGCTCATACCCGCCCGCCGCGCATCAGCACACGGTTCTCGTAGTCGACCCGCAGCACGATGGCCAGCGCCATCAGGTTCATCACCATCGCCGAGCCGCCGAAGCTCATGAGCGGCAGGCCCAGCCCCTTGGTCGGCAGCGCACCCAGGTTCACGCCCATGTTGATGAAGGCCTGGAAGCCGATCCAGATGCCGATGCCCTGCGCCACCAGGCCGGCGAACACCCGGTCCAGCGCGATCGCCTGGCGGCCGATGTGCACGATGCGGCGCGTCAGCCAGAAGAACAGGCAGATCACCGTCAGCACGCCGATGAGCCCGAACTCCTCGCCCAGCACGGCCAGCAGGAAGTCGGTGTGCGCCTCGGGCAGCCAGTGCAATTTTTCGACGCTGCCGCCCAGCCCGACGCCGAAGATCTCGCCGCGCCCGATGGCGATCAGCGAGTGCGACAGCTGGTAGCCCTTGCCGAGCGCGTGCGCCTCGCTGAACGGATCGAGGTAGGCGAACAGGCGCTCGCGCCGCCAGGCGCTGGTCATCACCATGACACCGAAGGCCGCCACCATCAGCGCCGCGATGACGAAGAACATGCGGGCGTTGACGCCGCCCAGGAACAGGATGCCCATGGCGATCACGGCGATCACCATGAAGGCGCCCATGTCGGGCTCGGCCAGCAGCAGCATGCCGACCACCAGCACCGCCAGGCCCATCGGCAGCACGGCGCGGAAGAAGCGCTCCTTGATCTCCATCTTGCGCACCATGTAGCTGGCCGCATACAGCACCATGGCGATCTTGGCGAGTTCCGACGGCTGGAAGTTCATGATGCCCAGCGGCAGCCAGCGCCGCGCGCCGTTGACCACCCGCCCGACGTGCGGCACCAGCACCGCCATGAGCAGCAGCAGCGAGGCCACGAACAGCCAGGGCGCGACCCGCTCCCAGATCTTCATGGGCACCTGCGAGGTCAGCAACGCCACCACGAAGGCGAAGGCCAGGAACATGGCATGGCGCACCAGGAAGAACGACTGCCCGTAGCCGGCGCGCGCGAAGCGCGGGTTGTCGCCGAGCGCGACGGAGGCCGAATACACCATCACCAGCCCCCAGGCGAGCAGCGCCGCGGCCACCCACAACAGGGCCTGGTCGAAACCCAGGGCGTGGATCGGCGCGGCCCGGGTCTGCGCCACGCCGGCGCCGCCCAGGCGCACCGGCAGGTGGATCGGCAAGGCGTCGATGCCGCTGCGGGCGGCACGGCGGAACCAGCCGCCGGGGCGGCGCGCCTCCCCGGCGTGCTCCAGGGCGGCTTCGTTCGTGGGTGTGCTCATGCTGGGGCTCCCGACGGTTGGGCCGGCTCGGCCGCGAGCGCGTGCACCGCGTCGCAGAACACCTGCGCGCGGTGCGCGTAGTCGCGGAACATGTCGAAACTGGCGCAGGCCGGCGACAGCAGCACGGCGTCGCCCGGCCGGGCCCGGCGCGCGGCGATCGCCACCGCGTCTTCCAGCGAGGCCGCGGGCAGCCGCTCGACGCCGTCCGGGCCGAGCGCGGCGTCGATGCGCGCGGCGTCGCGCCCGATCAGCACCACGGCGCGCGCGAAGCGCCGCACCGGCGCCGCCAGCGGGGCGAAGTCCTGGCCCTTGCCGTCGCCACCCAGGATGACGACAACCTTGCGTTCGGCCCCCAGCCCGCCCAGCGCGGCCGCCGTGGCGCCGACGTTGGTGCCCTTGCTGTCGTCGAAGTACTCGACGCCGTCGATCACCGCGACCGACTCGACGCGGTGCGGCTCGCCGCGGTACTCGCGCAGTCCGTAGAGCATCGGCGCCAGCGCGCAGCCGGCGGCCTGCGCGAGCGCCAGCGCCGCCAGCGCATTGAGCGCGTTGTGCTGGCCCCGGATGCGCAGCGCATCGGCCGGCATCAGGCGCTGCAGGTGGATGCTGGGCGCCGGCGCCTCAGCACGCCGGCGCCGGGCCGGGCCGTCGGTGTCATCCTGAGCGCGCACCAGCCAGGCCATGCCGTTGACGCGTTCGATGCCGAAGTCGCCCGGCCGCTGCGGCAGCCCGGCGCCGAAGGTGACGTGCGCTCGCTCGCGCGGGCGCTGCGACCCCCGCGCCGTGCGGACGGCAGCGGCCGGCAGCATCGCCATCACGGCCGCGTCGTCGCGGTTGAGCACCATCAGGGCACGCTGGCCGAAGATGCGCGCCTTGGCCGCGGCGTAGGCGGCCATGTCGCCGTGCCAGTCGAGATGGTCCTGCGACAGGTTGAGCACCGTCGCGGCCGTCGGCTCGAAGCCGCGCACGCCGTCGAGCTGGAAGCTCGACAGCTCGAGCACCCAGACCTCGGGCAGCGTGCCGGCGTCCAGGTGCGCCGACAGGGTGTCGAGCAGCGTCGGGCCGATGTTGCCCGCCGCCGCCACGGTCTTGCCGGCGCGCCCGACCAGCTGCGCGGTGAGCGAGGTGACGGTGGTCTTGCCGTTGGTGCCGGTGACGGCCAGCACGGCGGGCCGGTAGCCCCGCGCCGCGTCCGCCGGCGCTGGCCCGTCCTGCGCGGGCGGCGCCTCCGGGACGGCCGCCGGCCCGCTGCCGGCCTCGGGCGGCTCCTGGCCCAGGTCGGCCAGCGCGCGCGCGAACAGGTCGAGCTCGCCGCCGACCGCCAGGCCGATGCGGCGCGCCGCCTCCAGCACCGGCCGCGCGGCCGCGGGCGAGAGGCCCGGCGAGCAGTACACCGCGCGCACCGTGGTGCCTTCGACCAGCGCCGGGCCGAACGCGCCGCCCACGAAGGTGGCGGCAGGGAGTTCGCCGCGCAGCGCGGCCAGCTGCGGCGGCGCCGCGCGCGTGTCGGCCACCGTGACCTGCGCGCCGCAACGGGCGCACCAGCGCGCCATCGCCAGGCCGGAGGCGCCCAGACCCAGGATCAGCACGTGGAGGGCTTGCAGATGCCGCATGCCGCTATCTCAGCTTCAGGCTCGACAGCCCGACCAGGCACAGCAGCATCGTGATGATCCAGAAGCGCACCACGACCTGCGTCTCGCGCCAGCCGCTTTTCTCGAAATGGTGGTGCAGCGGCGCCATCTTCAGGATGCGTCGGCCCTCGCCGAAGCGCTTCTTGGTGTACTTGAAGTACACGACCTGCCCCATCACCGAGATCGCCTCGACCACGAAGATGCCGCCCATCACGAAGAACACGATTTCCTGCCGCACGATGACGGCGATGGTGCCGAGCGCGCCGCCCAGCGCCAGCGCGCCGACGTCGCCCATGAAGACCTGCGCCGGGTGCGTGTTGAACCACAGGAACGCCAGCCCGGCGCCGGCCATGGCCGAGCAGAACACCAGCAGCTCGCCCGAGCCCGGGATGTGCGGAAACAGCAGGTACTTCGAGTAGACGACGCTGCCCGTGACATAGGCGAACACCCCGAGCGCCGAGCCGACCATGACCACCGGCATGATCGCCAGGCCGTCGAGCCCGTCGGTCAGGTTGACCGCGTTGCTCGCGCCCACGATCACCAGGTAGGTCAGGATGACAAAGCCGATGCCGCCCAGCGGGTAGCTCACTTCCTTGAAGAAGGGCACCAGCAGGTTGATCTTGGGCGGGAAGCCCAGGTCGAAGCCCGAGCCGACCCAGCTGTAGAACAGCTGCAGCACACGCCAGTTGGAGCTCTCCGAGATGCTGAACAGCAGATAGAAGCCCGCCAGCAGCCCGACGGTCGACTGCCAGATGTACTTCTCGCGCGAGCGCATGCCCTCCGGGTCCTTGCGCACCACCTTGCGCCAGTCGTCGACCCAGCCGATGGCGCCGAAGCCGAGCGTGACCCCCAGCACGATCCAGACGAAACGGTTGCCCAGATCGGACCACAGCAGGCTGGCAAAGGCGATGGCGAAGAGCACCAGCACGCCGCCCATGGTGGGCGTGCCGCTCTTGGTCAGATGCGTCTCCATGCCGTAGCCGCGCACCGGCTGGCCGATCTTGAGCGCGGCCAGGCGCCGGATGACGAACGGGCCAGCCGCCAGGCCGAGCAGCAGCGCGGTCAGCGCGGCCATGAGCGCGCGGAAGGTGAGGTACTGGAACACACGCAGGAATCCGAATTCGGGCGAGAGTGTTTGCAGCCATTGGGCAAGGCTCAGCAGCATGTTGTCGTTGTCGTGGGGCGCGGCTCATGCTGCATGGCCGGCCTCCGGAAGGGATGAAAGAACAGGAGGCGCCGCCGCGGCCTGGAGGGCGCGCACCACGCGCTCCATGCGCATGAAGCGGGAGCCCTTGACCAGCACGCTGGCGGTGCCGGGCAGGCGGGCCAGCACCGCCGCATTGAGCGCGTCGATGCTGTCGCAGTGGCGGCCGCGCCCGTCGTCCACGGCCGCATCGCCGAAGGCCGCGACGCTGTGCGCGCTTTCGGGGCCCAGCGCCAGCAGCGCCTCGATGCCGCGCTCGCGGGCGTAGGCGCCGACCTCGGCGTGGAAGGCCGCGCCCTGCGCGCCGACCTCGCCCATGTCGCCCAGCACCAGCAGGCGCGGCCCCGGCAGGCTGGCCAGCACGTCGATGGCGGCGCGCACCGAGTCGGGATTGGCGTTGTAGGTGTCGTCGACCAGCGTCAGCGCGCGCCCCGACGGCAGCCGCAGCGCCAGCGTCCGGGAGCGGCCCTCCACCGGCTCGAAGGCGGCCAGTCCCCGCGCGATGTAGCCCAGCGAAACGCCCGCCGCCAGCGCGCAGGCGGTGGCGGCCAGCGCGTTGACGACGTTGTGCCGGCCGGCGATGCGCAGGGCGCAGGCCATCGGCCCCAGCGGCGTGGCCACTTCGATCTGCCAGTGGTCGCCACGCCAGTCCGCCGCCGCAAGCGCGATGTCGGCGCCGGCGCCCTCGCCGAAGCTCAGGCAGCGCCGCCCCAGGCCACGGCTGCGTGCCAGGGAGCGCCACAGGGAGGTGAATTCGTCCTCGTGCGGGAACACCGCGCTGCCCTCGGGCGGCAGTGCGTCGAACACGGCGGCGTTCTCGCGCGCGACCGCCTCGACCGTGGCCATGAACTCCTGGTGCTCGCGCTGCGCGTTGTTGACCAGCGCCACGGTCGGCCGCGCCATGGCGGCCAGCCGGGCGATTTCGCCCGGGTGGTTCATGCCGAGCTCGACCACGGCCAGCCGGTGGTGCGATCGCAGCCGCAGCAGGGTCAGCGGCACGCCGATCTCGTTGTTGAAGTTGCCGCGCGTGGCCAGGGCGGAGCCGTTGCGCGCGGTGTGCGCGATGCTCGAGAGCATCTGCGTGACGGTGGTCTTGCCGTTGCTGCCGGTGACGGCGATCAGCGGCGGATCGAACTGCGCGCGCCAGCTGGTGGCGATCGCGCCCAGCGCGGCCAGCGGGTCGGCCACCTCGAAGCCCGGCAGCTTGGCGTCGGCCAGGCCGCGCTCGGCGATGGCCGCGACGGCGCCGCGCGCGCGCGCCTCGGCCAGGAAGTCGTTGGCGTCGAAGCGCTCGCCGCGCAGCGCGACGAACAGGTCACCGGGCTGCAGGGTGCGCGTGTCGGTGTGCACGCGCCGGATCTCGGTCGCGCCGTCGCCCAGCTGCCGGGCCCCGGGCAGCCAGTCGGAGAGCCGAGCGAGGGTCGTCATGGGCGCGTCCTCGGGTGGCGCAGCGGCCGGGTCGCCCGGCATCGGGCGCGGCGGCGTCGCGTTCATTGGAATACCTTCGTGCTGCGCACTCCGGTATTCGCCCTTGGGGCGGCCCGGCGGGCTCATGCGGCGCTCCTTCTGGAAAGGGCCTGGGCGGCATGCGCCCGGTCGGAAAACGCGATGCGCGCGCCGGCGATCTCCTGCCAGGCCTCGTGGCCGCGGCCGGCGATAAGCACCACGTCCTGCGCGTCGGCCTGTGCCAGCGCGGCGGCGATGGCGGCGGCGCGGTCGGGCTCGACGTGGGCCGCCTGCGGCCGGGCCAGCCCGCGCACGATCTGCTCGATGATGGCCTCGGGCGGCTCGCTGCGCGGGTTGTCGCTGGTCACGACGACGCGGTCGGCCTGTCGCTGCGCGATGGCGCCCATCAGCGGGCGCTTGGCAGCGTCGCGGTCGCCGCCGCAGCCGAACACGCACCACAGTCGGCCGCCGCGCTGCTCGGCCAGCGGCCGCAGCCCGGCGAGCGCCTTGTCGAGCGCGTCGGGCGTGTGGGCGTAGTCGACCACCGCCAGCGGGCGGCCCGGCAGCGCGATGCGCTCCATGCGGCCCGGCACGCTGTCCAGGTCGCGGCACGCCCGCACGGCCGCGGCCAGCGGCAGCCCGAGCGCGCGCAGGGTGCCCAGCACGCCCAGCAGGTTGGCCACGTTGTAGGAGCCGATCAGCGCAGTGTCGAGATGCTCGACCGGCACGCCCTGCTCCACCACCCCGAAGCGCAGGCCCTCGGCGCCGTGACCCACGTCGCACGCGGCCAGCCGGGCGGCGTGGCCCGCGGCCGAGACGCTCCAGACCGCCGGGCCGCCGACGGCCGCGGCCAGCCGCGCCGCCAGCACGGCGCCGTGCGGGTCGTCCACGTTGACGACCGCCGCGCGCAGGCCGGGCCAGCGGAACAGCTCGGCCTTGGCCTGCCAGTAGGCGTCCATGCTGCCGTGGTAGTCGAGGTGGTCCTGCGTGAAGTTGGTGAAGATGGCGACCGCGATGCGCGTGCCGTCGAGCCGGCGCTCGGCGATGCCGATCGACGAGGCCTCGACCGCGCAGGCGCCGAAGCCGCGGTCGGCAAAGCCGCGCAGCTCGCGCTGCCATGTCACCGGGTCGGGCGTGGTGAGGCCGGTGGCGCGCAGCGAAGGCGGTACACCCACACCCAAAGTGCCCACCAGCGCGCATGGGGATTGGGCTCCCAGCTCTGATTTCGATAGCGCCTGAGCCAGCCACCAGGCGGTCGAGGTCTTGCCGTTGGTGCCGGTGACGGCGAGCACGTCGAGTTCATGCGAGGGCTGGCCGTAGTAGGCCGCTGCGATCGTGCCGGTCGCGGCCTTCAGGCCCGGGTAGCAGGCGATGGCGCCGCCCTCGAAGCCGAAGGCCTCGACGTCCTGCTGCTCGACCAGGCACGCCGCCGCGCCGCGCGCCAGCGCCGACGCCACATGGTGCCGCCCGTCGGTGGCGGCGCCCGGCCAGGCGATGAAGGCGTCGCCGGCCGCCACGGCGCGGCTGTCGGCGTGCAGCGCGCCGCGGGCGCGTGCATGCAGCCACCACGCGGCCTCGGCGGGAGTGTGCAGCGTCTTCATTCTCAGAAGCTCTCCGGCACGCCATCGCTCAGGACCAGGGGCTTGACGGGCAGGTCGGGCGGCACGTTCATCATGCGCAGCGTCTGCTGCACCACCTCGCTGAACACCGGCGCGGCCACCACGCCGCCGAAGTAGCGTCCGGCGCTGGGCTCGTCGATCATGACCGCGACGATGATGCGCGGCGAGCCGATCGGCGCCATGCCGGTGAACCAGGCGCGGTACTTGTTGCTCGCGTAGCCGCGGCCGACCTGCTTGTGCGCGGTGCCCGACTTGCCGCCGACCGAGTAGCCGACGGTCTGCGCCAGCTGCCCGGTGCCGCCGGGGCCGGCCGCCATCTGCAGCATCCTGCGCACCGCCGCCGCGTTGGCCGCCGAGAACACCTTGACGCCGACGGCCGGCTGGGCGCTCTTGAGCATCGTGGCCTGGATGACCTCGCCGTCGTGCGCGAACGCCGTGTAGGAATGCGCCATCTGGAACAGCGACGCCGACAGGCCGTAGCCGTAGGCCATGGTGGCCTGCTCGACCGGCTTCCAGTTCTTCCAGGGGCGCAGCCGCCCGGTGACGGCGCCGGGGAACTGGATCCGGGGCTTCTGCCCGTAGCCGAGCGCGGTGTAGGTGTTCCACATCTCGTGCGGCGTCATCTTCTGCGCGATCTTGAGCGCCCCCACGTTGCTCGACTTCTGGATCACGCCCTCGACCGTCAGCGCCCCGTAGTTGTGGGTGTCGCTGATGGTGAAGCCGCCGAGCTGGTAGCGCCCGGGCGAGGTGTCGATGACGGTCTGCGGCTTGATGCGCCCGGCCTCCAGCGCCATCCCCACGGTGATCGGCTTCATGGTCGAGCCGGGCTCGAACACGTCGGTGAGCGCGCGGTTGCGCAGCTGCTCGCCGGTCAGGTTGCGGCGCTTGTCGGGCACGTAGCTCGGGTAGTTGGCCAGCGCCAGCACCTCGCCCGTGAGGGCGTCGAGCACCACCACGCTGCCGGCCTTGGCTTTGTTGGACGTCACGGCGTCGCGCAGCTTCTGGTAGGCGAAGAACTGCACCTTGCTGTCGATGGAGAGCTGGATGTCCTGGCCGTCGAGCGGCGGGACTTCCTCGCCCACGCCCTCGACCACACGGCCGAGCCGGTCCTTGATGACGCGGCTGGCGCCGGCCTTGCCGGCCAGCGCCTTGTCGAAGGCCAGCTCGATGCCTTCCTGGCCGTGGTCTTCCACGTTGGTGAAGCCCACCACGTGCGCCGCCGCCTCGCCCTCGGGGTACTGGCGCTTGTATTCCTTGCGCTGGTAGATGCCCGGGATCTCGAGCGCGGCGATCTGCTTGGCGATGGGCTCGTCGACCTGGCGCTGGATCCAGACGAAGGTCTTGTCCTCGTCGGCCAGCTTCTTGTCGAGATCGGCCGGTGCCATGCCGAGCAGCTTGGCCATCTGCTTGAGCTTGGCGCGCACCGCCGGGTCGTCGCGTTCGACGTCCTCCGGAATCGCCCAGATGCTGGGCGCCGGCACGCTGGAGGCCAGCAGCAGGCCGTTGCGGTCGAGGATGCGGCCGCGGTTGGCCGGCAGTTCCAGCGTGCGGGCGAAGCGCACCTGCCCCTGGCGCTGGAAGAAGGCGTTGCCGATCACCTGCACGTAGGCCGCGCGCCCGGCCAGCACCACGAAGCCGATCGCCAGGCTCGCCACGACGAACTTGCTGCGCCAGGCCGGCGTCTTGCTCGCCAGCAGCGGGCTGGTGGTGTACTGGACGCTGCGACGCGTGCTCATCCGTGCCCCCTGGCTGCCGCCGCGGGCTTGCGCGGCGCGACGGTCGCGGGCGCAGGCGCGGCCGCGGCCGGCGCAACGGCCGGGATGACCGTGCCGTCGGGACGCATGTACTGCGTGATGGCCGGCGTCGTGGTGCGCATCTTGAGCTGCTCCTTGGCCAGCTTCTCGATGCGCAGCGGCGTGGCCTGCGCGCGCCGTTCGACCTGCAGCCGGTCGAAGTCGGTTTCGAGCCGGCGCGCTTCGTTCTTGGCGCTGTGCAGTTCGGTGAACAGCTGGCGCGACCGGTACTGCGTGTGCACCAGGGCCATCGCCGTGCCGAGCACCGCGAGCAGCAGCAGGAAGTTCAGGCGCGCGAGCACGGTCAGGTGCCTCCCAGCCGCTCGGCCACGCGCAGGATCGCGCTGCGCGCGCGCGCGTTGCCGGCCACCTCGGCCGCCGAGGGCCGGATGCGGCCGACGGCGCGCAGCGCCATGGCCCGGGGCACGGCGAACGGCGCGCGGCGGTCGTACGCCTCGCGCGAGTGCCGCGCGATGAACTGCTTGACGATGCGGTCTTCCAGCGAGTGGAAGCTGATGACCGCCAGCCGCCCGCCCGGGCGCAGCACCGCGAGGCTGGCGTCTAGCGCCTGTTGCAGTTCCTCAAGCTCGCCATTGATGAAAATCCGAAAAGCCTGAAATGTGCGCGTTGCAGGGTTCTGGCCCGGCTCGCGGGTTTTGACCGCGCCAGCCACGAGCTCGGCCAGTTCGGTGGTGGTTGAAAGCGGGCCCCGTTCCTGTCGGCGAGCTGCAATCGCCTTTGCAATCGGAACAGCAAACCGTTCTTCGCCATAGTCACGGATCACCTCTGCAATCTGCTGCGTCTCGGCCGTCGCCAGCCACTGGGCCACGCTCTGGCCGCGCGTGGTGTCCATGCGCATGTCGAGCGGGCCGTCGAACCGGAAGGAAAACCCGCGTCCGGGCGTGTCGATCTGCGGCGAGCTCACGCCCAGGTCCATCAGCACCCCGGCCACGCTGGCCGCCGGCAGGTCGCCCAGCTCCCGGAAACTCTGGTGGCGCATCGAGAAGCGTGCATCCGTGATGCGCGCGGCCTCGGCCACGGCATCCGGGTCCTTGTCGAACGCGATCAGCCGGCCCTGCGCCGGCAGCCGCGCGAGGATGGCGCGTGCATGGCCGCCCCGGCCGAAGGTCGCATCCACGTAGGTGGCGCCGCACTCGTCCGTCACCCGCAGCGCATCGATCGCCTCGTTCAGGAGGACGGTCTTGTGGAGGGAAGCAGCAACCCTGTCCAACACCGACTCCTTCAAAACGAAAGCTCCTGGAGCGCGTCGGACAGGCCGGCCTGCAGGGCCTGCGCTTCATTGGCTTCGTAGGTGGCCTTGTCCCACAGCTCGAAGTGGTTGCCCATGCCGAGCAGCAGGGTGTCGCGCGAGATGCCGGCGGCGGCGCGCAATTCGGGCGAGATCAGGATGCGGCCGGTGGCGTCGAGCTCGACGTCCATGGCATTGCCGAGGAACAGCCGCTTGAGCCATTGGTCCTTGAGCGGCATGACGACGATGCGTTCGCGAAAGCGCTCCCAGTCCGGGCGCGGGAAGATCATCAGGCAGCCGTGTGGATGGCGCGTGACGGTCAGCTGGCCGGCGGCCATCGTGCTCAGGACTTCTCGATGCCGGGTAGGTACCGACAGCCTTCCCTTGGCATCCAGACTCAGCGATGAAGCGCCTTGAAACACGAAACGAAACCCCGATCGGGGGAAACGTCAGGCACCTCGAAGAGGGGCTCGCCGACACCTTTTCCCACTTAACTGCACTTTTTTGCACTGTAGCAGGAAACGATTGTCGAGCAGGCCAAAGCCCCCTTAATTTTGTGTATCGAACCGGCCGGGCCGTCGCATGGAGGACGCGCCCTCGAATGCACATTCGTTGCAAATGAAGCACTTGCGACACTCAGTGCAGGCAGTGGTTGAGGAGGCCGCCGTAAGCGGCCCTGCCTTGTGCTCAGAGGATGAAGCGCGACAGGTCCTCGTCGCGGCTGAGCGCCGCCAGCCGCGCGTCGACGTAAGGCGCGTCGATGCGGACGGTCTGGCCTTCCAGCCGGACCGCGTCGAAGCTGACCTCGTCGAGCAGACGCTCCATCACGGTCGAGAGCCGCCGCGCGCCGATGTTCTCGGTGCGCTCGTTGACCTCGAAGGCGATGTGGGCCAGCCGCGTGATGCCCTCGGGCGTGAATTCGAGCATCACGCCCTCGGTGGCCAGCAGGGCTTGGTACTGCTTGACCAGCGAGGCGCGCGTCTGCGTCAGGATGCTCTCGAAATCGGCCACCGAGAGCGACTGCAGCTCGACGCGGATCGGGAAGCGCCCCTGCAGCTCCGGAATCAGGTCGCTCGGCTTGCTCAGGTGGAAGGCGCCGCTGGCGATGAACAGGATATGGTCGGTGCGCACCACGCCGTACTTGGTCGAGACCGTGGTGCCCTCGACCAGCGGCAGCAGGTCGCGCTGCACGCCCTGGCGCGACACGTCGGCACCCTGCGCGTCGGTGCGCGTGGCGACCTTGTCGATCTCGTCGATGAAGACGATGCCGTTCTGCTCGGCGCTGGCAATGGCCTGGGCCCGAATCTCTTCCTCGTTGACCAGCTTGGCGGCCTCCTCGTCGATGAGCAGGCGCATCGCCTCGGCGATCTTGAGCCTGCGGGTCTTGCGCTTGCCCTGGCCCATCTGCGCGAACATGCCGCGCAGCTGCTCGGTCATCTCCTCCATGCCCGACGGGCCCATGATCTCCAGCGGCGCCCGGCTGTCGGCCAGCTCCAGCTCGATCTCCTTGTCGTCGAGCTGGTGCTCGCGCAGCTTCTTGCGGAAGGCCTGGCGCGTGGGATTGGGGCCGTCGAGCGCCGGCGTGGCGCTGTCGGCGCCGCGCGCGGGCGGCAGCAGCACGTCCAGGATGCGCTCCTCGGCGGCGTCCTCGGCGCGCGCGCGCACCTTGGCGCTAGCGGACTCGCGCGTCTGCTTGACGGCAATCTCGGCCAGATCGCGAATGATGGCATCCACGTCCTTGCCGACATAGCCCACCTCGGTGAACTTGGTGGCCTCGACCTTGATGAAGGGCGCATCGGCCAGCCGTGCCAGCCGGCGCGCGATCTCGGTCTTGCCGACGCCGGTGGGGCCGATCATGAGGATGTTCTTGGGCGTGATCTCGGCGCGCAGCTTCTCGTCGACCTGCTGGCGCCGCCAGCGGTTGCGCAGCGCGATGGCGACGGCACGCTTGGCGTCGGGCTGCCCGACGATGTGGTTGTCGAGCTCGGAGACGATTTCCTGGGGGGTCATGGACATGGGGCAGCTTCTTCTGATCAGTCTTCGGCCATGCAGGCGGTTTTTTTCAAGCGGCCGCCGCGGAACCGGCTTCGCCGGGCAGCTGGCGGCTCCCCCTGCAAGGGGTGGGCGGCCACACGCAGTGGGCAAGCCTGGGCGTGGTTGCAAAACCTGCAAGCCTGGGGTGTTACAAGGTTTCGATGGTGTGCTGCATGTTGGTGTAGATGCACAGCTCGCCGGCGATTTCGAGGGATTTCCTGACGACCTCGTGCGCCGGCAGCTCGGTGTGGTCGAGCAGCGCCTTGGCCGCGGCCTGCGCGTAGGCGCCGCCCGAGCCGATGGCGACGATGCCGCCCTCGGGCTCCAGCACGTCGCCGTTGCCGGTGATGATCAGCGACGCGGTGGCGTCGGCCACCGCCAGCATGGCTTCGAGCCGGCGCAGCACGCGGTCGGTGCGCCAGTCCTTGGTCAGCTCGATGGCCGAGCGCGCCAGCTGCCCCTGGTGCTTTTCGAGCTTGGCCTCGAAGCGCTCGAACAGGGTGAAGGCGTCGGCCGTGGCGCCGGCGAAGCCGACCAGCACCCGGCCCTGGTAGAGCCGGCGCACCTTGCGCGCCGAGCCCTTGATGACGATGTTGCCCAGGGTGACCTGGCCGTCGCCGCCGATCGCGACCTGGTCGCCGTCCGGGGTCTTGCGGCGCACGCTGACGATCGTGGTTCCGTGAAATTGTTCCATCGCGGCAAAATGGGGGTGGGAGTTGAAAAATCAAGAAAGCGGCTTGCGTCCGGCGTCCGGTGCCACAGCGCTGCAGCATGACAGGGCGGCGCACCGGCCTGCCGCATCAGGGTGACTCAGTCCGTGCGGAGTCCGACCGTGGCGTGGTCGGCGATGCCTATGATGTTGAAAAAGGCCGCAATCAGGCGATGGGCCTCGACGAATTCGACCCGCTCGCCGCGCGCGTCGCGCTGCGTGACCCAGTTGAGCAGCGTGCCGGCCGCCACCAAATCCATGCGCAGCAAGGCGGCACAGCTGATGACCGACGGCTCCGGACCCGCCAGTTCCGCGTCCAGGCGCTGCCAGGTCGCGAGCGTCTCGCCGCCCAAGTCGCCGGCGAGCACCGCGTGGCGCGATGCGGGTTTTTCCAGTGCCTGTGCGGCATCGGACGCCAGAGGCGGCGAGCTCGCAGGTCCGGGCGGCGCAGTTGCGGCCACGGGCGAAAGGTCGAGCGACGCGTAACGTCCCAGTGGCTCCTGCCAAGGCGGCGGCGACACTTCGTAGGTCAGGCAGTAATTGAGCGCCACCAGCTCGAAGCCGTCGGCATCGTGCATCACGCGCAGGACGTTCATGCGCAGGCTCCACCAGTCCGATGACGTCTCCCGGTCGCCGGTGGGTGTCGCCTCGGCCAGCACCGCAAGCAGCTGCTGCGCCCCAAGAAAACGCAACTGCACGGGCGTGCTGCCCCAATGCCCGAACAGGAGCTTGAGCGCGGGCACGGCGTCGGCATCGATACCGGTCAGGGCGCGCCAGTCCAGATCCCATACGGCACCGGCCGCGCTCAGCGCGCGCGTCAGCTCGAACAGGCTGGCGCGCGTGAGCTGCGCCGGACAGATCCAGTGGGCACCGCCGGCAGCGGGCGGCAGGGCGGGCGCGGCAGCGGGCCCGGCGCTCGCCAGCGCGTCGCGCGCCAGCGCCTGCAGCGCGATCCAGCGCGGCGCGGGACGGCCGAAGTGCTGGACGTAGGCCAGGCTCAGGCGCCCGAACTTTCCGGCATCGCCCGTCGCGCGGTACATGTCCAGCAGGGCGAGCCAGCTCTCGCCGTGGTCCGTGCCGGGGTTGCCCGGGGCGATCGTCTGCAGAAGGATCGCTTCGCAGCCGGCATCGTCTCCATGGGCAAAGCGCAGGGCGGCCTCCTCGATCGCCGTTTCGGCCGTCAGCCGCGACGCATGGATGCCCGAGTGAACGGCCGTCTCAGCTGCCTGCGTGGAAGGGGCCGCTCCGATGTCGGTCGCCGAGCCGGCGCCCGGCACCGTCTCGGCATAGGCGCGCGCGTTCTGGGTCGTCGACACGTCCGGTCTTTCGACAGGGGCGCCGGCCTCCGTCTTGCCGGGCGCTCGGCCCTTCCACCACTGCTGCGCCATCTGCTCCTCGATCTCGTCGATTTTCTTGAGCGTGAGCGCACGTCCCTCGGGACGGCTCGAGGTGCCCATGTTGAAAACCGACGAGAGCCCTGCGGCGTCGGTCGCGCCCGCCTCCTTGCGCTGGCGCAGTTTGCGCAGCATGTCGAACTCGCGCCGGCGCGCGAAATCGTTGCGCTGCCGCCGCTCGATCATCTCCTTGAGCATCGTGCGGCTGTAGCCGCCCTGCGACGTCGTGCCGTCCTGCTGATCGAGCTCGGCCCAGTCCTTCAGCGGATTGCGGACGAACTTCGCCACTTTCGTGAACAGGCCGGAATCGTCCTTGGTCATGGGCGTTGCGCGCAAACAGGCCTTTTCGGTCCGCCTCAGTCCCCGAACATCTTCTGCTTGAGCTCGCGGCGCTGCTGCGCTTCGAGCGAGAGCGTGGCGGTCGGGCGCGCCAGCAGGCGGCCGACGCCGATCGGCTCGCCGGTCTCGTCACAGTAGCCGTAGTCGCCCGCGTCGATGCGCGCGATCGACTGCTCGATCTTCTTGAGCAGCTTGCGCTCGCGGTCGCGCGTGCGCAGCTCCAGCGCGTGCTCCTCCTCGATGGTGGCGCGGTCGGCCGGGTCGGGCACGACCACGGTGTCCTCGCGCAGGTGCTCGGTGGTTTCGCCGGCGTTCTCCAGGATGCCGGCCTTGAGCTGCTGCAGCTTGAGGCGGAAGAACGCCATCTGCTTGTCGTTCATGTACTCGGAGTCGGGCATCGCGACGACTTCGGCGTCGGTGAGCTGCTCTGCCGTCTTGGTTTTCCAGTTGTCCGCCAGCTTGGCGTCCTTCTTGACCGCCACGTGCGGCGCCGGGGCGAACACCGGTGCCGCAGGCTGCATGAAGCTGGCCTTGGCGGCCGTGGACGCGACCGATTGCGCCATCGACGGCACGGTGAGTTGAGACAGGCGCGACACGCGCGGCGCGCGGCCTGGCGCGGGCGCCGGGGCAGGACTCGAAGTCGCGGGAGCGGCGGGAACGGCCGTTTTTTTCATGGGTTTCGCAGGAACGTGTGAGACGGCGTCGGGGCCGTTCGAGGTGGATGACATGGCGGCGTCGGCGTCTTGGGGAAGCGCGGCCGGCGCGGCGGTTTTCTTGGTGTCCGGCGCGGCACCTTGCGCGAACGGGGTCGCGGTGTCACGCTCGTTGCGCAAAGTGGAACTCATATTCAATTCCTGTCTCCTCCGTTGAGCCATGACAGTGCCGGGTGCCCCAGGTATTTGCCAAGGCGGGCGGCCAAGGCCGATTCCGGGGTTATACCTGTCTTGCAGGCTAGGGCCGCCCGAGCCCATGCCTGGGGCCGGTCTGCGCACGCGCAGTGCGTCGCTGCCAGCGACAGGCGCGCGATAGTATAGGAATCGACCAACGCCTCCGGCGGACTCTGGCCTAGGGGTTTACCGCCGGCTCAAACCAGGCACTGGTCCAGCCCCTGCTCCAGGATGTCGCGCGGCAGGTCGATGCCGATGAACACCATGCGGCTCTGGCGCGCTTCGCCCGGGCCCCATTCGGGCCCCAGGTCGCTGCCCATGAGCTGGTGCACGCCCTGGAAGATCACCTTGCGCTCGGTGCCCTGCATGTCCAGCACGCCCTTGTAGCGCAGCATGCGCGGGCCGTAGACGTTGACGATGGCGCCCAGGAAGTCCTCCAGCCGGGCCGGATCGAAGGGGCGGTCGGCCCGGTACACGAAGCTCTTGACGTCATCGTCGTGGCGATGGTGGTGGCCGCCTTCCCCGTCGCCGTGGGCGTGCGACGGGTGGTCGCAATGCTCGCCGTGCGCGTGGTCGTGATGCGCGTGCTCGTCTTCCTCCTTCAGGAAGTCCGGATCGATGTCGAGCCTGGTGTTCAGGTTGAAGCCGCGCAGGTCGAACACGTCCGAGAGCGGCACCTCGCCGAAATGCACCTTGCGCTGCGGCGCGCGCGGGTTCATGTGCCTGAGGCGCTGCATCAGCGCCTCGACCTCCACGACGCCCGCCAGGTCGGTCTTGCTGATGAAGATCTGGTCGGCGAAACCGACCTGGCGGCGCGCCTCCTGGCGCTCGTCGAGCTGGCGCATGGCGTGCTTGGCGTCCACCAGCGTCAGGATGGAGTCGAGCAGGTAGCTCTCGGCGATCTCGTCGTCCATGAAGAAGGTCTGCGCCACCGGACCGGGGTCGGCCAGGCCGGTGGTCTCGATCACCACCCGGTCGAAGTCGAGCAGGCCCTTCCTCTTCTTTTCGGCCAGCAGCCGCAGCGCCTCGCGCAAATCCTCGCGGATGGTGCAGCAGATGCAGCCGTTGCTCATCTGCACGATCTGCTCCTTCGACTCGGACACCAGGATGTCGTTGTCGATGTTCTCCTCGCCGAACTCGTTTTCGATCACGGCGATCTTCTGGCCGTGCGCCTCGCTCAGCACGCGCTTGAGGAGCGTGGTCTTGCCCGAGCCGAGGAAGCCGGTGAGGATGGTGGCGGGAATCAGGGCCATGGAGGGTGCTCCGTTGTCGCAAAAGGCCGAAAGTGTAGTCATCCGCCTCCGGCCTCGCCGCCGCAGGGGCAAGAGCGGCCGACCCGGGCACGGCGGACCGGCGGCGATCCGGAAAGGCCGAAAGGGCCGCTGGCCCGCCGAAGCTCAGGCGCCCTCGCTCTCGCCCTCGCCCCCGCCCTTGTCCTCGTCCTTCGCCCTGGCGCGCGGGTGCGCCGCGTCGTAGGCGCGCGCCAGGTGCTGGAAGTCCAGCCGCGTGTAGACCTGCGTGGTCGTGATGCTGGCGTGGCCCAGCAGCTCCTGCACCGCGCGCAGGTCGCTGCTGGACTGCAGCAGGTGGCTGGCGAAGGAGTGCCGCAGCATGTGCGGGTGCACCGGCGCGGCCAGCCCCGCCTGCAGGCTGCGCCGGCGCAGGTGCTGCCAGATCGACTGCGCCGACAATCGCGTGCCCTGGCGGCCGATGAAGAGCGCCGCCGCCCCCGCCGGGTCGCGCAGCCGCGCCACGCCCAGCGCCGGGCAGGCGTCGCGCACCGCCAGCCAGGCGCGCAGCGCCTCGACCGCCTTGCGCCCGATGGGCACGCCGCGCCGCTTGCCGCCCTTGCCGAGCACCTGCGCCTCGGTCGCCTCGAGATCCACCCAGCCGCGCGCCGTGGCGCTGGCCCGCACGTCGAGGCCGACCAGCTCGCCCACGCGCAGGCCGCAGCCGTAGAGCAGCTCGACCACGGCGCGGTCGCGCGCCTCCTGCCAGGCGTCGGCGCGGTCGTCGTGAAGCTCCGCCAGCCGCACCGCGTCGTCCACCGCCAGCGCCTTGGGCAGCGGCTTGCCGGCCTTGGGGGCGTGCACGTCCTGCACCGGGTTGCCTCCCACCAGCCCCTCGTGGCCGAGCCAGCGGTAGAAGCTGCGCCAGCACGACAGCACCAGCGCGATGCCGCTCGGCTCGCGCCCCGCCGCGTGCATCTGCGCCATCCAGCGGC
This sequence comes from uncultured beta proteobacterium, assembly GCA_963847265.1. Classification (GTDB taxonomy): domain Bacteria; phylum Pseudomonadota; class Gammaproteobacteria; order Burkholderiales; family Burkholderiaceae_C; genus Variovorax. Next base: position 713,018 of record CAWJZE010000001.1, read on the forward strand.
GCACCTGCGCGGTCTCGACCCGCGCCAGCGCGACCGGCACGGCGGCGGCCCGCTCGCACAGCGTCCGCAGGTGGAGGGTGTAGAGCTCGACCGTGCGCGCCGCCAGCCGGCGCTCGACCTGCACGTGCCGCAGGTAGCGCTGCACCAGCGCGAGATCGCCGCCGCCCGCGTCGCTCCCCTCGCCGCCACCGGGCGCCGCTTCGGGGGCGTCCGGCCGCGGCCCCGCGGCCGGTGCCGACGCCCTGCCGGCCGTGCGCGAAGGCCGCATTCAGGCCCGCAGCCGCGACACCGCGGCCGAGGCCACGCCGCCGATGCGCTCCAGAAAATCGATGCCCATGCCCGCCTCGAAGCGGTGCGCGTCGGGCGAGGCCAGCACGATCAGCCCGAAGGCGGCCGCCTGCGGCTCGCCGCGCAGCGCCACCAGCGCCAGCGACTGGACGGCGCGCGGCTCGTCGAGCCACTGCGCGGCCTCGAAGTCCTTGTTCGGGCCGCAGTACGGCGTCTTCAGCGACGAGGCCAGCGCCTTCACCTCGTCGCCGACGCCCTGCGCGTAGGGCTCGGCCTTGTACGCCGCGTCGCAATCCCACAGGCGGATGGCGGCCTGCGGCACGTCGAACTGCTCGCGCAGCTCGGCCACGATCTGCCGCGGCAGCCCGCGCGGGTCGCGCGCCACCAGCAGGCCGCGGGTCCAGCGCTGCAGCCGGTCGGCGGTGGCCACGTTCTCGGCGCCGTGGCGCACCATGTCGATCAGCCGGTGCTCCAGCGCCTTGATCTTGTCGCGCAGCATCTCGGCCTGGCGCTCCTGCAGGCTGACGGCGCGGCCGCCGTGCGGGCTGCAGAGCTGCACCTGCGCCAGCAGTTGCGCCTGACGCTCGAAGAACTCGGGCGTGTTCGCCAGGTAGTTGACGATGTCTTCCTCGGTGATCGGATGGAGCTTGGGGGCGGCGGTGGTGTGCGTGTAGGGCATGGAAGGATCAGTTCAGCTCGGGCACGTCGATGGCGCCCTCGAAGACGGTCACGGCGGGGCCGGTCATGCGCACCGGGTGCGCCGCCGCGGGGTCGGCGGCGCCGTCCCACTCGACGGTGAGCAGCCCGCCGCGGGTTTCGACATCGACGCGCGCATCGAGCAGCCCGAGCCGGATGCCCGCCACCACGGCCGCGCAGGCGCCGGTGCCGCAGGCCAGCGTCTCGCCGGCGCCGCGCTCATGGACGCGCAGCCGGATGCGCGAGCGGCCGACGACCTGCATGAAGCCCGCGTTGACGCGCTGCGGAAAGCGCGGATGGCGCTCGATCGCCGGGCCCTGCGCGGCCACCGGCGCGGCGTCGACGTCGCCCACCACCTGCACCGCGTGCGGGTTGCCCATCGACAGGATTGCTACATAAACGATAGCGTCAGGCCCAGGCGCATCAAGCGCCAGCGGCCATTTCTGCCATGAACCGGCGGGCTGCGGCGCGAGTCCGGCGGCGTCGAAGGGCACCCGCGCCAGCTCGAACACCGGCGCGCCCATGTCGACCGTGACGCGGCCGTCGGGCTGCAGGCGCGGCTCGATCACGCCGGAGAGCGTCTGCACCCGCACGGCGTCCTTGTCCGTCAGTCCGCGCTCGCGGACGAAGCGCATGAAGCAGCGCGCGCCGTTGCCGCACTGCTCGACCTCGCCGCCGTCGGCGTTGTGGATGACGTACTGGAAATCGATGCCCGCCACCGTCGAGGGGCGCACCGTGAGGATCTGGTCGGCGCCGACGCCGAAGTGCCGGTCGGCCAGGAAGCGGTACTGCGCGGCGTTCAGGCCCGATGCGCCGCGCGTCTCGTCGAGCACGACGAAGTCGTTGCCGGCGCCCTGCATCTTGGTGAAGCTCACTCGCATGATGGCCGGATTATGGGTGGCGCGCCGGGCGCCGCGCGGCCGCGGCGGCGCAGGTGTTTCATGCGCGCAACCGCTCCAGCGCGCGGTCGAGGAACGCGAGCCGGTCCTGGCCCCAGAAGCGCTCGCCGTCGAGGATGTAGGTCGGCGCGCCAAAGACGCCCCGCTCGACCGCCTCGGCGCTGTTGGCGCGGTAGACGGCGAGCGTCTCGGACGCCTGCTCCAGCGCCTGCAGCGCGGCGCCGTCGTAGCCGTTCTCGTCGGCGACGGCGATGCGAACGGCCGCCTGCGAGGTGTCGCGCTCCTCGGCCCAGAGGGCGCGCAGCAGCGCGTGCGACAGCGGCTGCGCGTCGAGCCCCTGCAGCTGCGCGGCGATCACCATCCAGCCCGGGTACTTGTTCCAGTCCGCATCGGCGGGCGCGCCCTGCGGGTAGTGCGCCGGCTGCAGGCTGAGCGGCATGCCGAGGTAATCGCGCCAGCGCGAGAGCTCCAGCGCGTGGTAGCTGCGGCGTGGCTCGGGCCGGGTCTTGAGCGGGATGCCGCCGGTCTGCGGCACCACGGCCTGGAAGTCGTAGGGCTTGAGCGTGAGGCGCGCGCGGTGGCGCCGCACGATGTCCTGCAGCTGCGGGCCGCCGAAGTAGGCCCAGGGCGAGGAGAGGCTGTAGTAGCAGTCGATGGTGATCATGGCGGGAGTCTTTCGAAGCAGGTGGAGGGCCGATGGACGGGCGCGGCGTGAACGGTGAATGATGGGCGGCGGGTGGCGGTCAAACCGACAGGCAACGGGGCCACCACGGCGCGCGCTGCGAACCGGTCCGTCCTGCCATGCCCGCGCCGGCCGCGCAAAGGGCGCCGCTGCGCCGCGGCGTCGGACTCTGGATTATCTTCAGGCCATGCCTTCCGACACCCTTCCCTCCGCCTCCGCCTCCGCCTCCGCTACCGCCGCCTCCGCCGCGCCGCCTGCCCCCGCCGACGGCCTGCCGCCCGTTCCCCTGCAGTTCGTCGCCAGCGCGCGCGACCCGGCGGCGCTGGCGCGCCTCGCGGCGCAGGCGCGCGCCGACCTCGAGCGCATCAACGTGCCGCCGCCCGCCTGGGTGCTGCCGGCCGACGCCACGGTCGATGGACGGCCTGCCGGGGCCCGAAAGGAAGATTCCATCCTCGACGTGCTGGTCGCCGGCGCCGGCATGTGCGGCCAGACCGCCGCTTTTGCGCTGTGGCGCGAGGGCGTCACGAACCTGCGGGTCATCGACCGCGCGCCGCGCGGCGACGAAGGCCCGTGGGGCACCTCCGCGCGCATGCTCACGCTGCGCAGCCCCAAGCACGTCGGCGGCCCGGACCTGGGCGTGCCGTCGCTGTCCTTCCGCGCCTGGTACGAGGCGCAGCACGGCGCGGGCGAGGCCACCTCCGCCCTGGGCGCGCCCGGCTGGGCCGCGCTGCACAAGATCGGCCGCATCGACTGGCGCGACTACCTGCTGTGGGTGCGCGACACGCTCGGCCTGCCGGTGGACAACGGCGTCGCGCTGCGCCGCGTGACGCACGCCGATGGCGGCCGCCTGCTCGTCGCCGAACTGGAGGACGCGCAGGGGCGGCGCGAGACCGTGCGCGCGCGCCAGCTGGTGCTGGCGCTCGGGCGCGAGGGCAGCGGCGCGCCGCGCTGGCCGGACTTTCCGTCGCTGCGCCACGACGACCCGCTGGCCGCGGCGCGCGTCTTCCACTCCGCCGACGCGATCGACTTCACGGCGTGCCGAGGCCGGCGCGTCGGCGTGCTCGGCGCCGGCGCCTCGGCCTTCGACAACGCCGCGACCGCGCTGGAGGCCGGCGCCGCGCAGCTGGTGCTGTTCGCGCGCCGGGCACGGCTGCCGCAGATCAACAAGAGCAAGGCGGCGTCGACGCACGGCTTCCTGCGCGGCTTCGAGGGGCTGGACGACGCGCGCAAGTGGCGCGCCTACACCTACATCTTCGAGCAGCAGATCCCACCGCCCTGGGAAACCGTGCGCCGCTGCGACGCCTTCGACAACTTCGAGCTGCGCCTGGGCACGCCCTGGCTCGACGTGGCGCCCGACGCGAGCGGCGTGACGGTGGCGCTGCCGGGCGGCGCGACCGAGCGCTTCGACGCCGTCATCTTCGGTACCGGCTTCGACGTCGATCTGCTCGACCGCCCCGAGGTGGCGCGCTACACGCCCTTGATCGACACCTGGGCGAACCACGTGAGCGCGGAAGAAGCGCGGCGCCATCCCGAGGCGGCACGCTTCCCCTACCTGGGCGCGGGATTCGAGCTGCGCCCGCGGCCGGCCGCAGGCGGCGACCGGGGTGCCGCGGCCGACAACGGCTCCGCCGCCACGGACGCGGCGCCGCCGGACCGCGCCACGGCCGAGGCGCTGTCGCGCATGCGCCTGTTCAACTGGGGCGCCACGATGAGCCACGGCGCGCTGGCCGGCGACATCCCCGGCCTCGCCATCGGCGCGACGCGCCTGGCGCAGGCCATCGCGCGCGACCTGTTCGTGGAGGACGCCGACTGGCACTGGGCGCGGCTGCTGGCGCACGACGAGCCGGAGTTGATCGCGACGCGCTGGTACGCAGCGGACAGGCCGTCCCCATGAGCCTTCGAGTCCACGGAAGGGCCGTCTGATGGACACCCGGCAGATGCGCTGCATCGTCGCGATCAGCGAGGCCGGCAGCCTCACGCGTGCAGCCGAACGGCTGGGCCTCGCGCAGCCGGCCCTCACCCAGACATTGAACCGGCTCGAGCATGAACTCGGCGCCAGGCTGTTCGCCCGCACGCGGCGCGGCGCCACCCTGACCGAGGCCGGCCTGGCGATCGTCGACGACGTGCGTGCCAGCCTGGCGCACGGCGACGCAGCCGCCCATCGCGCGCGCGCGATGGGCGCGGGCCGGGCCGGCAAGCTGACGGTGGGCTTCGTGACCCACGCCATCTACGAGGTGCTGCCGCGCGCGCTGCGCCGGCTGCGCGCCGAACACCCGCAGCTCGACGTGGTGCTGCGCGAGATGAGCAACGCCGAGCAGGTCGATGCGCTCGAGGGCGGCCACATCGACATCGCGCTCCTGCATCCGCCCGTCTCGCTCAACGCCCAGGTGAACGAGCTGCGGCTGGGCGAGGAGCCGCTGGTGGCCGCACTGCCGGCCGCGTATGCGCTGGCGGACGACGGCTGCGTGTCCCTGGCCGAGGTCGCGCGGCACGGCCTGGTCTGGTTTCCCGAGCAGCAGATCCCGGCGTTGCGCGCGCAACTGCTGGGCTCGATCCGCCGCGCCGGCCACGATGTGAAGGTGGTGCAGGACGCCAACCGGACGCTCACCGTGCTGGCCTGCGTGGCCGCGGGCCTGGGCTGGTCGCTGCTGCCGCGCTCCGTGCACGCACTGCGCCACGAAGGCGTGCGCTATGCCGAGGTGCGCGACGGTGCGGGGCTGCCCGCCTTCGAACTGGTGGCGATGTGGCTGGCGCGCTCGCGGCCGACCTTTGCCGACGCTTTTGCGCAGAAGCTCGTGGGCTGACGACGGCGTCCTCAATCGAGCGGCTGGATCTTGTTGTCCTTCGCGAGCCGGCTCCATTTGGCGAGTTCGGCGCGCCGGTAGGTGTCGAGTTCGGCGGGGCTGGAACCGATCACCTCCGCGCCGAGCGCTTCGAGCCGCGTGCGGACCTCCTTGTCCTGGAGCGTGGCGGCGATGTCCTTCGACAGCCGGTCGATGATCGGCGCCGGCGTGGCGGCCGGCACGAACACGGCATTCCACTCGTACATCTCATAGCCCGGCAGGCCCGATTCCGCGATGGTGGGCACATCCGGCAGCACGGCCGAACGGGTCTTTCCGCCCACCGCGACCGCGCGCAGCTTGCCGCTCCTGATATAGGGCAGGCCCGAGCCCAGGCTGGCGAAGAACACCGGCACCTGGCCGGCCATGACGTCGGTGAGCGCCGGGCCGCCGCCCTTGTACGCGACGTGCGTCATGCGCGTCCTCGCCATCGAGTCGAACAGCTCGGCGGCGAGGTGCGGCGAGGAGCCGTTGCCCGACGAGGCGTAGTTGACTTCGCCCGGCCGGGCCCGGGCCTGTGCGATCAGGTCCTTGACGCTTCGGATCGGCGCGTCGGGGTTCACCACGAGGATGTTGGGCACCTTGACCAGCAGCGATACCGGCGCGAAGTCGCGCAGCGTGTCGAAGGGCATCTTGCTGCGCAGCGCCGGGTTCTGCGCATGGTTGGAGGCGTCGAGCATCACGGTGTAGCCGTCGGCCGGGCTCTTGGCGACGATGTCGCCGCCGATCGCGCCGCCGGCGCCGCCGCGGTTGTCGATCACCACCGGCTGCCCGAGCCGGGCCGAGAGCCTGGGCGCGAGGATGCGCGCCACCGCATCGACCGTGCCGCCCGGCGGATAGGTCACGACCAGCCGCACGGGCCTGGCCGGCCAGGCCTGCGCCTGCGCGGCCAGGGCCGCCAGCAGCAGCGACGTGCCGGCGACGGCGCGGACGGTGGCGCGCGCAAGGCGCGAGGGAAACGTGTCATGCACCATCGATGCCTCCTTCGGGCGCTCGGGTCGACGCCCTCTTTTTTCGCAAGTTCAGACGAACTGGAACAGCCGCGACGGCGTGTCGACCAGGATGCGCCGGCGCGCGGCGGCGTCCGGCACCCAGTCGGCCAGCGCCGCATGCGTCGACGCATAGTCCGCGACCTGCCGGTGCTGCGTGTGGGGCCAGTCGCTGCCCCACACGAGGCGCTCGGGGCCCAGCGCCTGCAGCAGCGCCTGCGCCGCAGCGCGGGCTGCGGCGCCGCGCGGCTCGGGCCAGCTGCGGTACGCGGCCGCCAGCTTGACCCACACGCGCTGGCTGTCCGCGCTGCGCAGCAGCCAGTCGAAACCTGCGCCGCCGGCGTCGTCCGTCGCCCCGGGCCGCCCGAAATGGTCCACCACCAGCTTGCAGCCGGCATCGAGGATGGGCTGCCCGGCGCGCGCCAGGTCGCGCGCTTCGCGGTGCAACTCCACATGCCAGTCGAGCGCCCGCACGCGGGCCCACAGGCCCTGCCACTCGGCGCGCGCGAAGTCGGGGATCGCAAGCCCCATCAGGTTGAGCCGGATGCCGCAGACGCCCGCTTCGGCCAGCGACGCCAGCTCGCCTTCGCCCGCCGTCGGCGCGACCATCGCGACGCCGCGCAGGCGCTGCGGGCAGGCGCGCAGCGCGTCGAGCAGGAAGCCGTTGTCGGTGCCGAGAAAGCTGGGCTGCACCAGCACTGCGTGCGACACCGCATGGGCATCGAGCAGCGCCAGGTAGTCGGCCAGCAGCGCGTCGTGGTCGGGCGCATGGCGCCGCACCGGCGCCAGCGGCAGGCCGCGCCGGAACACGTGGGCGTGGCTGTCGATCGCGGTGACCGCAGCCGGCTTGCCGGCCTCAGGCGTAGCGCCGATCGAGGGCATCGAATTCGTCCTTGCGCACCAGCGCCTGACGCTCGGCGAAGGTGGCGACCAGGCCGCTCGCCTCGTCGAGCCGGCCGCCGTCGCGCAGGCTCTGCAGCGCCAGCGTCATGCCGCGCACGGCGCCCTGCAGCGCGGCGTTGGCGTACAGCACCAGTCCGAAGCCCATGGCGCCGAATTCGGCGGCGTCCAGCGTGGGCGTCTTGCCCCCGATTACCACGTTGACCACCTGCGGGCAGGCGATCTCGCGCGGGATGCGCCGCAGCGCCTCCAGCGATTCGGGCGCCTCGACGAAAGTCAGGTCGGCGCCGGCCTCGGCATAGGCCGCAGCGCGCGCGATCGCCGCGTCGATGCCCTCGACCGCGGCGGCATCGGTACGCGCAATCACGAGGAAGTCGGCATGCACGCGCGCATCGACCGCCGCGCAGATCTTGCCGAGCATCTCGGCCTGCGACACCACGGCCTTGCCCTCGAAGTGGCCGCACTTCTTCGGGCTGACCTGGTCCTCGAGCTGGATCGCGTTGGCGCCCGCGCGCTCGAGCGTGCGCACCGTGTGCCGCACGTTGAGCGCGTTGCCGAAGCCGGTGTCGGCATCGACCACGATCGGCAACGCCACCGCATCGCGCATGGCGGCAACGTGCCGGGCCAGGTCTCCGAGGTGCACGAAGCCCAGGTCCGGCAGGCCGTAGAAAGTGTTGGTGAGTCCTGCGCCGCTCAGGTAGACGGCGTCGAAGCCCAGGTCCTCGATCACGCGCGCGGCCAGCGCATTGGCCGCGCCCGGGACCAGCAGGCCGCGTCGCGCCTCGACCTTGCGCCGCAGCAGCGTGCCTGGGTGGACCGTGCCCATCAGTCTTCCTTCATGCCGGTGGCCGTGACCACGCCGCCCAGGCGCTTGCGCTCCTCGTCGACAAATTTCACGAAGGAGGCGCGCGTGCCGCCGACCGGCTCGATGCCCATGCCCTTGAGATGCTCGGCCGTGGCCGGCGTCTTCATCGCCGCATCGATCGCGGAGGCCATCTTGTCGAGGATGGCATCGGGCGTGCCGCGCGGCGCATGCACGCCGGCCCAGTGCGCGATGCGGATCTCCGGGAAGCCCTGTTCCGTCGCCGTGGAGAGCTGCGGGTAGGCGGAGATGCGCTGCGTCCAGGTGCCGGCGAGCGCCTTGAGCTTGCCGCTCTTCAGGTAGGGCAGCACCACGATGCTGGCCTCCGAGGTCGCTTCGACCTGATGGCCCAGCACCGCGGTGATCGACTCCGAGCCGCTCTTGTAGGGCACCACGTCCAGCTTGCCGCCGTAGCGGGTCTCGAGCAGGCCCTCGACGAAGTGCGGCGTGCTGCCGGTGCCGGCGGTGGCCCAGTGGAAGCCGTTGGGCGCCTTCTTCGAGGCGGCGACGAATTCCTTCAAATCCTTGTAGGGCGCATCGGCGGGCACGACGACGACCGAAGGCGCCAGCGCGATCATCGCGACCGGCACCAGTGCGCCGTCCGGGTACGGCATGCTCTTCTTGATCATGCTGTTGGAGATGACGCCGGCCGCGCTCACGAGAAAGGTGTAGCCATCGGGAGCGCTCTTGGCGATGACGTCGGCGCCCAGGATGGCGCCCGCGCCAGGCTTGTTGTCGACCACGACCGGCTGGCCGAGCGCCTTGGCGGCTCCCTCGGCCGCGGCGCGGGCCATCAGGTCGTTGGCGCCACCGGCCGAGAACGGCACGACGAGACGGATCGGCTTGGTCGGCCAGCTCTGGGCGGCCGCGCCCCCGCATGCGAGAACGCCGGCGAGGCCGAGGAAAAGGACAGGACGAACAGGAAAATGCATGGCAATGCCTCGGGAGCGAGTGTTTGGGAGCCGCAAGCGGGAATGGAGGCAAGTATCGACACGCTTTGCACCCAGGGGAACGGCGTTTCGGGTTGCTTTTGCATAAGCGTGGCTTATGGCGGCGAGCCGCGCTGGACAACGCTCCCAGACACGACGGCCGAACGCGCCACCGGTACCAGCGCGGCGCTGAGCGGCACTTGGAAACGCTCGCCCTCGCTGGCGGGCCCGGGTCAGGCCTCGGGCACGCCGCCCTTCCCGTTCAGCCCTTGCAGCAGCGACCCGATCAGGTCGATCGGCAGCGGGAACACGATGGTCGAGTTCTTGTCGGCGGCGATCACGGTGAGCGTCTCCAGGTAGCGCAGCTGCAGCGCCTGCGGGTGGCGCGCCAGGATCTCGGCCGCCTCGGCGAGCTTGACGGAGGCCTGCAGCTCGCCCTCGGCGTGGATCACCTTGGCGCGCCGCTCGCGCTCGGCCTCGGCCTGCCGGGCGATGGCGCGCACCATATTCTCGTTGAGGTCCACGTGCTTGATCTCGACGTTGGTGACCTTGATGCCCCAGGCGTCGGTCTGCGCCTCCAGGATCTTCTGGATGTCGAGGTTGAGGCGCTCGCGCTCGGACAGCAGCGCGTCGAGCTCGTGCTTGCCGAGCACCGCGCGCAGCGTGGTCTGCGCCAGCTGGCTGGTGGCCTCGAAGTATTTCTCGACCCGGATGATGGCGCGCTCGGGATCGACCACGCAGAAGTACAGCACCGCGTTGACCTTGACCGACACGTTGTCGCGCGTGATCACGTCCTGGCTCGGGATGTCGAGCACCATCACGCGCAGGCCCACCCGCACCATCTGCTGGATGCCGGGGATCAGGACCACGAGGCCCGGCCCTTTGACCCGCCAGAAGCGGCCCAGCTGGAACACCACGCCGCGCTCGTACTCGCGCAGGATGCGCAGCGACGACGCCACCAGCAGCGCCGCCAGCAGCACCAGGAACCCCGCGACGCCGAAACCGAGAAACATGGTCATGCTCCTTCTTCAGTGGACCGGGTGGGCGCCCGGTCGTCCGCGCCCACCTGCAGGACGTTGCCGCCGGGCACGCCCGTGACGCGCACGGGCTGCCCGGCGCGCAGGCCCCGGCTGCCCCGCACCTTCCAGTAGTCGCCGCGCACCCGCGCCCAGCCCTCGCCATCGGCGAACTCGACCAGCTCGCCGGGGGCGCCGAGCAGGGTCGCGACGCCGCTGACCACCGGGCGCCGCCGTGCCCGCGCGGCCATGCCGGCGACGGCGACGATGAAGGCGGCCGAGACCACGCTCACCAGCGCGACCAGCCAGTAAGGAATGGCGAAGCCCGGCACGTCGCGGTCGATCAGCAGCACGGCGCCGAGCGCCAGAGCGCCGAGCCCGCCCACGCCGAGCGCGCCATAGCTCGGCAGGAAGGCCTCGGCCACCAGGAAGGCCACGCCCAGCACGATCAGGCCGAGCCCCGCGTAGCTGAACGGCAGCATCTGCAGGCCCAGCAGCGCCAGCGTCAGGCAGATGGCGCCGGCCACGCCGGGCAGCACGAAGCCGGGGCTGGAGAACTCGACCAGCAGCCCGAAGACGCCGACCATCAGCAGCATCAGCGCCGCGCCCGGGTTGGTGATGAGCGCCAGCAGCCGGTCGCGCCAGCCGGCGCCGAACTCGACCACCTGCGCGTCCCGCGTGGCGAGGCGCACCGTGCCGGCGACCACGCCGACCTCGCGCCCGTCGGCCTGCCGCAGCAAGTCGGGCACGTCGCGCGCGATCAGGGTGATGACGTTCTTCCGCAGCGCCTCGTCGGCCGACAGGCTGGCCGATTCGCGCACCGCCTGCTCGGCCCACTCGGCGTTGCGCCCGCGCAGCTGCGCCAGGCTGCGGATGGAAGCCGATGCGTCGGACAGGCGCTTGGCGGTCATGACGTCGGGCGTGCCGGCGGCGTCCTTGTCCGGCGCTTTCTCGGGCGGGCCGCCGAGGACCACGGGCGTCGCCGCGCCGAGGTTCGTCGCCGGCGCCATGGCGGCGATCTGGCAGGCGTAGAGGATGTAGGTGCCGGCGCTGGCGGCGCGCGCGCCGGCCGGCGCCACGTAGCCGGCCACCGGCACGCCGGAGGTGAGGATGTCGCGCACGATGGCGCGCATCGAGGTCTCCAACCCGCCGGGCGTGTCGATCTGCAGCACCGCGAGCCGCGCCTGGTGCCGCGCCGCGAAGGCCAGGCCGCGGTGCACGTAGTCGGCCGCGGCGGGGCCGATGGCGCCGTCGATGCGCAGCAGCACCGCCACCGGTGCGGACGCGGGCGGCGTGGCCCCCGCCGGCACGGCATCGGCGGCCGCCGCCGCGCCCGTGGCGCAGGCCAGCAGCAGCACCAGCAGCGCCAGCCCGGCGCACCCGCTCCGGGCGAGCGCCGCGGCGGCTTCGCGGAAGGGCTGTCGCGGCGTCATGCGCTGGGCCTCGCACCGCCCGCTACGCGACGAACAGCAGGGCCGGGCATTCGAGCGACGCCCGCACCGCCTGCACGAAGCCTGCCGCGTCGGCGCCGTCGATCACCCGGTGGTCGAAGGACGACGACAGGTTCATCATCTGGCGCCCGACCACCGCGTCACCCTGCATCACCGGGCGCCGCACGATGCGGTTGACGCCGACGATGGCCACTTCGGGCAGGTTGACGATGGGCGTCGAGGCGATGCCGCCGGCCGCGCCGAGGCTCGTCAGCGTCAGGGTCGAGCCGCCCAGCTCGTCGCGCGTGGCGCGCCCGGCGCGCGCGGCGGCGGCCAGCCGCGCGATCTCGGCCGCGCAGGACCACAGGTCGCGCGCCTCGGCGTGACGCAGCACCGGCACCATCAGGCCGCCTTCGGTCTGCGTCGCGATGCCCAGGTGCACCGCGGCGTGCCGCGTGAGGACGCCGGCCGCGTCGTCGTAGCGCGCGTTGACCTGCGGAAAGCGCCGCACCGCCAGCACCAGGGCGCGCGCCAGGAAGGGCAGCAGCGTCAGGTGCGGGCGCTGGCCGCCGCCTTCTTCCTCTTGCGCGTTCAGCCGCGCACGCAGCGCCTCCAGCTCGGTGACGTCGACCTCCTCGACGTAGGTGAAGTGCGCGACGCGGCGCTTGGCGTCCTGCATGCGCTCGGCGATCTTGCGGCGCAGGCCGATGACCGGAATGGCTTCCTCGCCGTGCCGTTCGGCGTGGTCGACCGCGCCCGGCATCGCTGCCGGCCGGGGGCTGCCCGGCTCCCCGGAGCGCGCCAGGTGGGCGTCCAGGTCCGCCTGCATGATGCGCCCGGCCGTCCCGCTGGCCGTCACCTCGCCCAAGTCGATGCCCAGCTCCCACGCGCGCCGGCGCACGGCGGGCGAGGCGATGGGACGGTCGCGCGGGAGCGCTTCCGCGAACGACGCGGGCGATGGAGACGCTGCGCACGACGGCGCCACCGCCGCGGGGCTCGCAGCCGATGGCGACCCCGACACAGGACTCGGCGCAGATGCCGACACGGAAGTGGGCGGCGGCACGTGTTCCAACGTCGGTGCAGAGGACGCCGGTGCCGGTGCCGGTGCGGGTGCGGGTGCGGGTGCGGGTGCGGGTGCGGGTGCGGGTGCGGGTGCGGGTGCGGGTGCGGGTGCGGAATCATGCGCTGCCGCCTGCTCTGGCTCCGGCGCCCCTTCCGGCTGCGCTTCGCCTCCGAGGCCGGGCGCAGGGCCGGCCGCATCTTCCGGCGCAGCCCCGGCACGCTCGCGCGCCTCGACCTCGATGCGGATCAACTCCGCGCCCACCGCCATGGTGCGGCCCGGCTCGCCGCCGAGCGCGAGCACCCGGCCGGCGACCGGCGACGGGATCTCGACGGTCGCCTTGTCGGTCATGACGTCGGCCAGCACCTGGTCCTCGGCCACCGCGTCGCCCGGCGCGACGCGCCACGCCACCAGCTCGACCTCGGCGATGCCCTCGCCCAGGTCGGGCACCTTGATCCTGATCATGCGCTTGCCCATCGTCACGCCTCCATGGCGCGCCTGAGCGCCGCGCCGACCCGCTGCGGCCCCGGGAAATACGCCCACTCCTGCGCGTGCGGGTACGGCGTGTCCCAGCCCGCCACGCGCTCGATGGGCGCTTCCAGGTGGTAGAAGCAGTGCTCCTGCACCAGGGCGCACAGCTCGGCGCCGAAGCCGCTGGTGCGCGTCGCCTCGTGCACGATCACGCAGCGGCCGGTCTTCTTGACCGAGGCGACGACCGTCTCCAGATCCAGCGGCCACAGGCTGCGCAGGTCGATGATCTCGGCGTCGATGCCGGTCTCGCGCGCCGCCGCCTCCGACACCCACACCATGGTGCCGTAGGCCAGCACGGTCAGTGCCGCGCCGGGGCGGAACACCGCCGCCGACTCCAGCGGCACCGTGTAGTGGCCCTCGGGCACCTCGGCCAGCGCATGCGCCGACCACGGCACCAGCGGCCGGTCGTGGTGGCCGTCGAACGGCCCGTTGTAGAGGCGCTTGGGCTCCAGGAAGATCACCGGATCGTCGTTCTCGATCGAGGCGATCAGCAGGCCCTTGGCGTCGTGCGGGTTCGACGGCATGACGGTGCGCAGCCCGCTCACGTGCGTGAACAGCGCCTCGGGGCTCTGGCTGTGCGTCTGGCCGCCGTAGATGCCGCCGCCGCAGGGCATCCTCACCGTGATCGGCGCGCTGAAGTCGCCCGCCGAGCGGTAGCGCAGCCGCGCCGCCTCGGAGACGATCTGGTCGTAGGCCGGGTAGAAATAGTCGGCGAACTGCACCTCGACCACCGGGCGCAGGCCGTAGGCGCCCATGCCGATGGCCGTGCCGACGATGCCGCCCTCGGAAATGGGCGCATCGAACACGCGCGAGGTGCCGTACTTGGCCTGCAGCCCCTCGGTGCAGCGGAACACGCCGCCGAAGTAGCCCACGTCCTGGCCGTAGATCACGACGTTCGGGTCGCACCCGAGCATCACGTCCATGGCCGAGCGCAGCGCCTGGATCATCGTCATGCGGGCCATGTTCAGGGCTCCCCGCCGGCCTCGCCCGCGGCACGCGGCGCGGTGTCGGCAGCCGGCGGCGCGGCGGCAGTACCTGCACCTGCACCGGCGGCGCCTGCACCCGCTGCCGTTGCGGCCGTCGCACCGGCGCCGTCATCCGCATCGACACCCTGCAGGGCCAGCAGCTCGCGGCGCTGGCGCCGCAGGTGCGCCGGCATGTCCTTGTAGACGTCGTCGAACATCGCCGCGGCGCCGGCGACGTGGCCGTCGGCCAGCGACCCGTAGCGCTCGGCCTCCTTGAGCGCCGCGCCGACCTCGGCCTCCAGCCGCGCGCGGGTGCCCTCGTGCTCGCGCTCGGACCATGCGCCGAGGCCCATCAGGTGCCGCTTCAGCCGCTCGATCGGGTCGCCCAGCGGGAAGTGCGCCCAGTCGTCGGCCGGCCGGTAGCGCGACGGGTCGTCCGAGGTCGAGTGCGCGCCGGCGCGGTAGGTCACCCACTCGATCAGCGTCGGCCCCAGGTTGCTGCGCGCGCGCTCGGCGGCCCAGCGCGACGCGGCCAGCACGGCCAGGAAGTCGTTGCCGTCCACGCGCAGCGAGGCGATGCCGCAGCCCACGCCGCGCGCCGCGAAGGTGGTGGCCTCGCCGCCGGCGATCGCCTGGAAGGTCGAGATCGCCCACTGGTTGTTGACCACGTTCAGGATCACCGGTGCCCGGTACACGTGCGCGAAGGTCAGCGCGGTGTGGAAGTCCGACTCCGCCGTGGCGCCGTCGCCGATCCAGCCCGACGCGATGGCGGTGTCGCCCTTGATGGCCGACGCCATGGCCCAGCCCACCGCCTGCACGAACTGCGTCGCCAGGTTGCCCGATACGGTGAAGAAGCCGGCGCGCCTGTACGAGTACAGCACCGGCAGCTGCCGCCCCTTGAGCGGATCGCGCTCGTTGGACATCAGCTCGCAGATCAGCTCGACCAGTGAAATGTCGTCGCGCGAGAGCAGCAGGCCCGGCTGGCGGTACGTCGGAAAGCACATGTCGCCCGGCGCCAGCACCATCGCCTGCCCGACCGCGATGGCCTCCTCGCCCAGGCACTGGATGTAGAACGAGATTTTTTTCTGCCGCTGCGCCACCAGCATGCGCGCGTCGAAGATGCGCGTCTTCATCATGGCCGCCAGGCCGCGGCGCAGCAGCGCGGCATCGGCCTCGGGCACCCAGGAGCCGACGGCGCGGCCCTCGTCGTCGAGCACGCGCACCAGCGTGTTGGCCAGGTCGGCGGTGTCGGCCGGCGCCGCGTCGATGGGCGGGCGGCGCACCTCGCCGGCGCCCGACAGGCGCAGGTACGAGAAATCGGTGTCGTGGCCCGGCCGGCCGGTCGGCTCCGGCACGTGCAGACGAAGCGCTTGACCCTGACGATCCATCGTGGTTCTCCATCGCTGGCCCAGACCGCCCGCCCCGGAGCGCGGCGGCTGCGCCGGCACGCGGCAAGCGGCGCGCCCGCAGGCGGTCAAGCCTAGCGGAGTTCGCCCGCCGGCGCCATCGCCGGCAGCATGACCCGCGGGCCGGATGCGGCCATTCAGGACGATGCCGGGTGGGATCGCATCGCCGCCGTCGTCCGGGCCGTGCCGCGACGGGTTCGCGTCTTGCGGCGGTGCGGACAACGATGTGCCCAGACCCGGGCCCGACGCGAACCGTCGGCGCAGGCTGACAGGCGCCGGACACGGGGTGTCTAACTTGACACAAGCCTTCGAACCCTTTGCCGCCGTCACCGAAAGCTTCCATGCACGCCCCTGTCCGCACCCTCTCCGCCCTCCTGCTGGCCGTCCTGCTCGGCGCCTGCGCCCAGAACCCGCCGCCCGCCGCGGGCAGTGCCGCGACCGCGCCGCCGCCCACGGCGACGGGCGCGCGCCTGCAGACCGTCGCCACCTTCGAGCACCAAGTCACCGGCGTTACCGTGTCGCGCGACGGGCGCATCTTCGTGAACTTCCCGCGCTGGTCGGAGGACGCGCCGGTCTCGGTGGCCGAGGTGCTGAAGGACGGCTCGACCCGGCCTTTTCCCGACGAGCGCTGGAACGCCTGGCGCAACGCACGCAAGGACGAGCTGAACCCGCGCGAGCACTGGGTCTGCGTGCAGAGCGTGGTGGCCGACCGGCAGGGCAACGTCTGGGTGCTCGACCCGGCCGCGCCGGCGCAGGGCTATGTGGTGCCGGGAGGCCCGAAGCTGGTGAAGATCGACCTGGCCGGCGGCGGCGGCGGCGGTCGCGTCGCGCAGGTCATTGCCTTCGACGAGAGCGTGGCGCCGCAGGGCAGCTACCTCAACGACGTGCGCTTCAGCCCCGACGGGCGGCGCGCCTACATCACCGACTCCGGCGCCAAGGGCGCGCTGGTGGTGGTCGACCTTGCCAGCGGCAGCGCGCGCCGGGTGCTCGACGGCCATCCCAGCACCCAGCCGGAAAAAGGCGTGCAGGTCAAAACCGACGGCCGCGTGCTGCGCCGCACCGACGGGCGCGGCGTCGAGTTCGCCGCCGACGGCATCGCCCTGTCGCCCGACGGCGCGATGCTCTACTGGCAGGCCATCAAGGGCAGGACGCTCTACCGCATCCCCACCGCCGCGCTGACGGACGCGAGCCTGAGCGCGCAGCAGCTGGCCGCCCGCGTCGAGCGCGTCGGCGAGAACGGCCCGGCCGACGGCCTGCTGATCGCCCGCGCGGGCCGCATGTACGTCACCGCGCCCGAGGACAACGCCGTGAAGGTGCGCGAGGGCGGCGGCAACGACGTGCGCCTGCTGGTGCAGGACGCGCGCCTGCGCTGGCCCGACACGCTGGCCGAAGGCCCGGACGGCACGGTCTACGTGACCAGCTCGCGCATCCAGGACATGAACTGGTACAAGCCGGAGAACGGGCCGCGGCTGAGCACGACGCTGTTCCGCATCGAGTCGCGCTGAATGTGGGCGGCATTGCGGAAGCGGCTGCTCTGACCCATGGCCGAATCCAGGCTCGCCATCTACGGCGCCATCGCCGCCAACGTCGCCATCGCGGCGACCAAGTTCGTCGTGGCCGGCATCACGGGCAGTTCGGCCATGCTGTCGGAGGGCGTGCATTCGGCGGTCGACACCTTCAACGGCGTGCTGCTGCTGGTGGGCATCCGCCTCAGCCAGCGCCCGGCCACGGCCGAGCATCCGTTCGGCCACGGCAAGGAGCTGTATTTCTGGAGCCTGATCGTGGCGGTGCTGGTGTTCGCGCTGGGCGGCGGCGTGTCGCTCTACGAGGGCGTGCAGCACATCCGCCACCCGGAGCCACTGACCGATCCGCACTGGAACTACATCGTGCTGGCTGCCGCCGCGTGCTTCGAGGGCGCGAGCTTCGCCCTCGCGCTGCGGCAGTTCCGGCGGGCCGCGGGCGACACGCCGTTCTGGCAGGCGCTCGCGCGCAGCAAGGACCCTTCCACCTACACCGTGCTGGCCGAGGACGGCGCGGCGCTGGCCGGGCTGGCGGTGGCGGCGCTGGGCATCTACCTGAGCCACCGCTTCGACAGGCCCTGGCTCGACGGCGCCGCCTCGATCGCCATCGGCCTGCTGCTGGCGGGCGTGGCGGTGCTGCTCATCCGCGAGTCGCGCGGCCTGCTGATCGGCGAGGGCATCCGCCCCGAGACGGCGCGCGCCATTCGCGCCCTCGCCCTGGCACAGCCGAGCGTGGCCCAGGTGGGCCGCATCCTGTCGATGTACCTGGGGCCCGACGAGGTGCTGGCGACGATCGACCTCGACTTCCGGCACGGCACCGCCACCGACGACGCGGCCGCCACGGTCGACGCCATCGAGCGGCAGGTGCGCGAGCGCTATCCGATGATCAGGCGGCTCTTCATCGAGGCCGGCACGCTGCCGGCGGCGTGACGTCCACCTCAGTCGATGCTGACGTTCGCCGCCCGCGCCACCTCGGCCCACTTCACCCGGTTGTCGTGCACCGTCTTCTTGAACTGCGCCGGCGTCTCGATGCGCACGGTGTTGCCCTGGCTCTCGAACTTCTCGCGGATCTCGGGCTGCTCCAGCACCGTGCGCACGGCGGCGTTGAGTTTTTCGACGATGTGCGCGTCCGTGCCCTTGGGCGCGAAGATGCCGAACCAGATCGAGCTGTCGAAGCCCTTGGTGCCGGGCAGGCCGCTCGACGCGATGGTCGGCACCTCCGGGATGGCGGCGACCGGCTGCGCGGTGGTCACGCCCAGGAGGCGCACCTTGCCGGCCTTGTACTGCGGCAGCACGGTCTGCACCTGGTTCATGATGCAGCAGGTCTCGCCGCGCACCACCGAGGTGATCGCCTCCGGGCCGCCCTTGTACGGCACGTGCACCATGTTCAGCCCGAGGCGCCAGTTGAACTCGGCGAACGCCATGTGCGTGCCGGTGCCGTTGCCGGTGGAGGCGAAGTTGTACTTGCCCGGGTTTGCCTTGACGGTGTCGACGAACTCTTTCAGCGTCTTCACGTCGATCACGGCGGGATTGACCGTCAGCACGTTGCTCACGTCCAGCACCGGCGCCACCGGCACGAAGTCGGCCTCGACGTCGAAGGGCAGCTTCCTGTAGAGCGCCGCGTTGCTGCCGTGCGTGGCGGCGGTGCCGAACACCAGCGTGTAGCCGTCGGGCCTGGCGTGCGCCACGAACTCGCTGGCGATGTTGCCGGCGGCGCCGGGCTTGTAGTCGATGACGACCGGCTGGCCCAGCGCCTTGCCCAATGGCTCCTGCAGCGTGCGCGCCACCACGTCGACGCCCGAGCCGGCCGGGAAGGTCATGATCAGCGTGATGGGCTGCTGCGGCCAGCCGTCCTGGGCGCGGGCGGCGGGCGCGAAGGCGCCGGCGCACAGGGCGGCGGTCAGCGCGGCGGTGGCGGCCAGGGCAGCGCGGCGGCGCGTCGGGAGGTGAAGGCGCATGTCTTTCTTTTTCCTCGAAGCAAGCTGAAGTTGCGGCATTGTGGCGCGCCGCTCATGCTGCCCGGCGCATGAGCTTATGCGCGGCGCCGCGGCCGCGCGGCGCGGACTGCGGCACCGGAGCGGGCCGTGCGGCGCATCCGCGTCCCGCATCCCGCGCACCGCGCCGGGCGGGAGGGCGCGGGGCGGCGACCGTTTCAGGCCGACGTCGTCGCGGTCACGCCCCCGTCGCGGCGCAGCCGCAGCGCCAGCACCAGCAGCGCGATGCCGAAGGCCAGCGCGTAGGCGCCCAGCCACAGCGTCATGACGAGGGCGCCGGCCACCGGCGCCATCAGCAGCAGCACGCCCCACACCAGCGACACCAGCCCGCCGAAGACCAGCCAGCCGCGCCCCTGCCCGCGCGTCCAGCGCAGTGCCGCGCCCAGCATGAGCGCGCCCGACACCAGCGCCCAGAACGCCGACAGCCAGACGAACACGACGATGGTGAGGCCGGGCCAGAAGAACGCGACCAGGCCGGCCGCGATGTCGGCCAGCCCCTCGAAGATGAACCAGCCCCAGCGCTTGCGGTCGTGCCGCGCCGCGCGCACGCCCGAGACGATGGCGGCCACCCCATCGACCAGCATGTAGACGGCGAACAGCAGCACCAGCGAGGCCAGCGTCGGCCCCGGCAGCAGCAGCGCCAGCAGGCCGAACGCGATGCCCGTGACGCCGCGCAGCAGCAGCAGCCGCCAGCGCAGGGGATCGCCGCCGCTGCCGCCCAGGCCCGCGCCCGGCGGCGCGCGCAGCGGCCCGCTGCCGCCCGGCGTCGGTGGTGGCGGCACGGCAGCGCCGGACGGTGCGCGCGCCTGGACGGCGTCGGTCGGCGCGCTGGTGGACACGGATGCGGCCGAAGCCGCTGGCGGGGAAGAGGCGGGGATCATGCTCGGGACTCCTTGGAAGAAAGACCGGACGGATCGGAATCGCCCATCTCCGTCGGCAACCCGCATGCCGAAAGCCGGGCGCCACCGGGCGCCGGCTGTGGAGGTGCAGATGCCGGACAGCGTTGGCGTTGGCGTTGGCGTTGGCGTTGGCGTTGGCGTTGGCGTTGGCGTTGGTCACGGGCACGGGCACGGATGGGGATGCGGATGGGGATGCGGATGCGGATGCGGGTGCGTGGGGCAGCGCCAACCCGTGCGGCGCTGCCGATAATGCCCCGATGGTCCGCTCCACCCAACATATTCACCCTCCGCGCGAGCCCGCGCCGCCGCGCGCCGCCGCCACCGTGCTGCTGGTGCGCGACGGCGCCGCGGGCATCGAGGTGCTCATGACGCGCCGCTCGGCCCGCGCCAGCTTCGCGCCCGGCGCCTACGTGTTCCCGGGCGGCGGCATCGACGCGGCCGACGCGGCGTCGCACCCGCTGGCGGCGCGCCACGCCACGCAGAGCGACCTGCACCTGACGCAGGCCATCGCTGCCATCCGCGAGAGCTTCGAGGAACTGGGCGTGCTGCTGGCGCGGCACCGCGACGGCCGCGCGGTGACGCACGCCGACATCGTCGCCATGGACCGCGCCGCGCCCTTCGCGCCGCAGTGCGCCGCGCTCGGCCTCACGCTGGCGGCCGACACGGTGTTCGTGCTCGCGCACTGGATCACCGACCGCGACCTGCCCCGGCGCTTCGACGTGCCCTTTCTGGTCGCGCGCATGCCCGAAGGGCAGACCCCGATCGCCGACGAGGGCGAGCAGTTCGAGCCGACCTGGGTGCACCCGGCCGATGCGCTGGCGCGCCATGCGCAGGGCAGCTTCTTCATGATCTTCCCGACGCTGCGAACGCTGGAGCGCCTGGCGGCCTACGCCAGCGTCGATGCGCTGCTGGCGGCCTGCGCCGGCGAGCGGCCGCTGTGGACCAGCTGCCCGCGCGCGGGCTTGCGCGGCGGGCGTGAGGCGCGCTTCATGGAGCACGAGGCGCCCTACGGCGAGCTGGCGCTGGTCTGCCCCGACGGCCAGATCGTGCACACGCTCGACTGGCAGAGCGAGCGCCCGGTGGCGCTCTTGAAGAACGTGCGGCGCCTGACCGCGGCCAACCCCGGCGCCATGACCGGCCCCGGCACCAACAGCTACCTCGTCGGCGAGCCGGCCACCGGGTACATCGTGATCGACCCGGGCCCCGACGACCCGTCGCACGTCGCGCGGCTGCACGCGGCCTGCGGCGGCGACATCCGCGCCATCGTGTGCACCCACTCGCACCCCGACCACTCGCCCGGCGCGGCGCCGCTGCAGGCGCTGTGCGCCCCGGCGCGCCCGCCCATCCTGGGCCTGCCCTCGGCGCCGACGGCGCGGCCGACGTCGCACTTCACGCCCGACCGGGCGCTACAGAATCAGGAGCTGCTCACGCTGACGGGACGGGCGTTGGCGGCCGATGAAGCGCCCGTCGTCACCCACACGCTGCAGGTCGTCTTCACGCCCGGCCACGCCGCCAACCACCTGTGCCTGGTGCTGCTGGAGGACGGCCTGCTGTTCTCCGGCGACCACATCCTGAACGGCAGCACCACGGTGGTCGATCCGCCCGACGGCGACATGGACCAGTACTTGGCCTCGCTCGATGTGCTCGACGCGACCTGCGCCGCGCACGGCATCGGGTTCATCCTGCCGGCGCACGGCCACGTGCTCGGCTTCGCGCGCGAGGCCATCGCGCGGCTGAAGGCGCACCGCCTGCAGCGCGAGGCCAAGGTCGCCGCCGCCATGGACGCGCGGCCCCACGGCACGCCCGACGACTGGCTGCCGCTGGCCTACGAAGACGTGCCCGAGCGGCTGTGGCCGGTGGCCGCGCGCTCGCTGGCGGCGCACGTGGCGCGCATCCGGCGGCAACGCGCGGCCGGCGTCGAGGCGGCATGACATGACGAACCCGCCCGAAGCCGGAGAAGGCATCCGCCTCGCCAAGCGCGTGGCGGCGCAGGCCGGCTGCTCGCGCCGCGAGGCCGAGCTGCTGATCGAGAACGGCGCGGTGCGCGTCGATGGCACCGTGGTCGAGACGCCGCAGGCGCGCGTGCGCGACGCCCAGTCCGTCGAGATCGACCCGGCCGCCAGGCCCGAGCCGGTGCAGGAAGTCACGCTGCTGCTGCACAAGCCGCCCGGCATCGCCTTCGACGCGTCGCCGGGCAGACTGCTGCTGCCCGCGCGGCGCAGCGCGAGCGACACCTCGCGCCGCCCGACGCTCGCGCGCCACTTCGCCGGCCAGCGCTGCCTGACGCCGCTGGAGACCGGCGCCGGCGGCCTCGTCGTCTTCACGCAGGAGCCGCGCATCGAGCGCAAGCTGCTGGAGGACGCCGGCGTGATGGAAAACGAGGTGATGGTCGACGTCGCCGGCGTCGTAAGCCCCGAGGCGCTGCACCGCCTGAACCAGTCGCCGGTGGTCGACGGCCGCGCCATGCGGCCGGCCCGGGTCAGCATCGGCCGCCAGGGCGAGGGCGTGACCGGCCTGCGCTTCGCCGTCAAGGGCGCCTGGCCGGGCCAGATCGCGCAGATGTGCGATGCGGTGCGCCTGCGCATCGTCGCCATGCGCCGCATCCGCGTCGGCCGCGTGCCGCTCGCCGGCCTGGCGCCGGGCGAGTGGCGCTACCTGCTGCCGCACGAGCGGTTCTGATGTAAGTGTGAAGCGCGCCGGTACGCCGGATTCTGTGCGCTGAAAGCGTCTTTCGACGCCACCAGCGTGACCGCCATTACTCTGGGCCGCCGGTCGCCCGGACGGCTCGGTGCCACCTACCCGCCAGCTCCGCGGACCGCCTCGACGCTGGCCTATTTGGTGTTGCTGCGCGCAGAGATTGCCCGTTTCACCCGGCCCCGGTTGCCCGCGGCCGACTCGTCTCTGTTGCTCTGATCCTCACCTCGCGGTGGAGAGCCGTTAGCTCCTGCGCTGTCCTGTGCAGTCCGGACGTTCCTCCAGTGCGGCCTTTCGGCTGGTGCACCAGCGGCGGTCTGGCGTGCTTCACGGGACGTGATTATGCGGCGTCGCTCCCGAAGCCGGACCCGTCGCGCTCCTCCTGCTCGTGAAATTCACGCCCCTCGGCCATGAAGTCGGGCGGGAAGGCGTGGAAAGCCTCCATCAAGCCCGCCAGCGAGCGCCGGTGCAGCGGCCGTATCGTCCAGACACCGCCGTTCCATTCGATTTGCGCCTCTTGCGGCACATCCGGTGGCACCATGTCCTCCGGAATGCGCACGGCCAGCGAATTGCCGCTCCTGGAAATGCGGGTGATGGCGGTGCGCATGCAACGTCTCCGGCTGAATGTGAGCCCAGCTTACACATCGTCCTTCTTTTCGCTTACCCGAGGAACCCCATGAAAGCCGACACCATCCTGCAGACCATCGGCGGCACGCCGCACATCCGCATCCACCGGCTGTTCGCCGGCATCGCCCGGCCCGGCCAGCAGGTCTGGATCAAGTCCGAGCGCGCCAACCCAGGCGGCTCGATCAAGGACCGCATCGCGCTGGCCATGGTCGAGGCGGCCGAGCAGTCGGGCGCGCTGCAGCCCGGCGGCACCATCGTCGAGCCGACCTCGGGCAACACCGGCATCGGGCTGGCGATGGTGGCGGCGGTCAAGGGCTACCCGCTGGTGCTGGTGATGCCCGACAGCATGTCCGTCGAGCGGCGCCGGCTGATGCTGGCCTACGGCGCGCGCTTCGACCTCACGCCCAAGGAAAAGGGCATGAAGGGCGCGATCGCGCGCGCCCGGGAGATCGTCGCGGCCACGCCCGGCGCCTGGATGCCGCAGCAGTTCGACAACCCGGCCAACGTCGAGATCCACGTGCGCACCACGGCCGAGGAGATCGCGGCGGATTTCCCCGAGGGCATCGACGCGCTCGTCACCGGCGTGGGCACCGGCGGCCACATCACCGGCTGCGCGCGGGTACTGAAGGCGAAGTGGCCCAAGCTGAAGGTGTTCGCGGTCGAGCCGGCCGACTCCGCCGTGCTCTCGGGCGGCGCGCCGGGGCCGCACCCGCTGCAGGGGCTGGGCGCGGGCTTCGTCCCGAGCATCCTCGACACCGCGCTGCTCGACGGCGTGGTGCGCGTCGAGGCCGAGCCGGCGCGCGAGATGGCGCGGCGCTCGGCGCGGGAGGAAGGCATCCTGGTGGGCATCTCCTCGGGCGCGGCGCTCGCCGCCATCGCGCAGAAGCTGCCCGCGCTGGCCGACGACGCGGTGGTGCTGGGCTTCAACTACGACACCGGCGAGCGCTACCTGTCGGTCGAGGGATTCCTGCCGGGTTGAGGGTCGAATCAGGCGCTAGCGCCCGCCCCTCCTGAGTAGTCAGCTATTGATCTGATAGCAAAAACGATCAATCCCTGAGCCAGAGCCGCTTGAGCCGCTGGCCGCGCGGGGTCCGATAACGGTCGAAATCCCTGCGGTCCACCGTCAGCACGTTGTAGATGGCGGTGCGGTCCGCGGCGAACACCAGCGCGACGTCGGCCAGGTCGGCGCCGCCGTCGGCGTAGCGCTCGGTGAAGTCCGCGATGTCCGGCAGGTCCGCCGGATCGCTGGCGAGCACGGTCATCCGGCCGGCCGCCGCCCAGCGCAGCAGGTTGAGCCAGGCGCGGT
Source organism: uncultured beta proteobacterium (assembly GCA_963847265.1). Taxonomy (GTDB): domain Bacteria; phylum Pseudomonadota; class Gammaproteobacteria; order Burkholderiales; family Burkholderiaceae_C; genus Variovorax. Next base: position 737,551 of record CAWJZE010000001.1, read on the forward strand.
CGTCGAGCAGGTGACCGGCCTCGGTCAGCACCTCCCAGACGCTGTAGAGGCGGCTGCCCGCGAGCTGGCGCAGCATGTCGACGGCGCCCGCGTGGTGCGCGTCGCCGTCGTTGAACAGCGCCACCAGAAAGCCGGTGTCAACCAGCGTGGCCGTGCTTTTCACGCAGTCGCTCCAGCACGGCGCGCTTGACCGGATCGGCGACGCTTCCGGGCGAGCGCAGGCCCCCGCCCTGGCCGATGTAGAGCGCGTCGACCTCGGCGTCGGTGCGCTCGCGCGGCAGCACGCGGGCGGCGTAGGCCGCGATGCTGCGGCGCACGAACTCCGACTTGCTGACGCGCAGCGCCGCGGCGGCCTGCTCCAGCAGCGTTTCGTCTTCCACGGGCAGGCGGATCGAGAGCGTCATGAAACCTCCTGTAATACAGGATTGTATTACAATCGTGTCCTGAGCCGCGCCGCGGCACTCCTCTGCCCGATCGACACGGGCCGACCGCCATGATCCGCATTTCCGAACTCAAGCTCCCGCTCGACCACGCGCCCGAGGCGCTGGTCGCGCTCGTCGCCCAGCGGCTCGGCGTCGCGCCCGACGCCATCGCCGCGCACACAGTGCACAAGCGCAGCTTCGACGCGCGCAAGGCCGAGCTGCTCGCGGTCTACATCGTCGATGTGGCGCTCGCCGACGCGCGGCAGGAACCGGCGCTCTTGGCGCGCCACGCCGGCAGCCCGCACGTGCAGCCCGCGCCCGACATGGCCTACCGCTGGCCGCTGGACGCCGAGGCCGCAGCGCAGACACCATCGGGCGGCGCCGTCACCGACGACGCCGATGCCGATGCCGACGACGCCCTGCCCGCCCCGCCCCGGCGCGACGGCACGGCCACGGCCGCCCACGCCCCGGCACCCCGCCCCGTCGTCGTCGGCTTCGGCCCCTGCGGCATCTTCGCCGCGCTCACGCTGGCGCAGCAGGGCTTCCGGCCGATCGTGCTGGAGCGCGGCAAGCCGGTGCGCGAGCGCACCCGGGACACCTGGGGCCTGTGGCGCCGCGGCGTGCTCGATGCCGAGTCGAACGTGCAGTTCGGCGAGGGCGGCGCCGGCACGTTTTCCGACGGCAAGCTGTGGAGCCAGATCCGCGACCCGCGCCACCTGGGCCGCAAGGTGATGCAGGAGCTCGTCGCCGCCGGCGCGCCGCCGGAGATCCTGTACGTGGCGCACCCGCACATCGGCACCTTCAAGCTGGTGAAGGTGGTCGAGCGGCTGCGCGCGCAGATCATCGCGCTGGGCGGCGAGGTGCGCTTCGGCCAGCGCGTGACCGACCTGCTGATCGAGCGCGACGGCGCCGACGGCGCTCGCCACCTGCGCGGCCTCGCGGTGCGCGACCAGGCGAGCGGCCGGACGAGCGAGCTGCGCGCCGACCACGTCGTGCTGGCGCTCGGCCACAGCGCGCGCGACACCTTCGAGATGCTGCACGCGCGCGGCGTGCACATCGAGGCGAAGCCCTTTTCCATCGGCTTCCGGGTCGAGCACCCGCAGGGGCTGATCGACCGCGCGCGCTGGGGCCGCCACGCCGGCCACCCGCTGCTGGGCGCGGCCGACTACCGGCTGGTGCACCACGCCTCCAACGGCCGCTCGGTCTACAGCTTCTGCATGTGTCCGGGCGGCACGGTGGTGGCGGCCACCAGCGAGCCGGAGCGGGTCGTCACCAACGGCATGAGCCAGTACTCGCGCAACGAGCGCAACGCCAACGCCGGCATCGTGGTCGGCATCGAGCCGCACGACTATCCGGCGGGCGAGGACGGCGTGGCCTCGCCGCTCGACGGCCTGCGGCTGCAGCGCCGGCTCGAATCGAACGCCTTCGTCCTGGGCGGCGGCGGCTACCGCGCGCCGGGGCAGCTGGTGGGCGACTTCGTCGCCGGCCGGCCCTCGTCGGCGCTGGGCGAGGTCGAGCCGTCGTACAAGCCGGGCGTGACGCTGGGCGACCTGCACGCGGCGCTGCCCGGCTACGCGATCGAGGCGATGCGGGAAGCCTTTCCAGCGTTCGCGCGCAAGGTCAGGGGCTTCGATCTGCCCGACGCGGTGCTCACCGGCGTCGAGACGCGCACCTCGTCGCCCATCCGCATCACGCGCGGCGACGACTTCCAGAGCCTCAGCGTGCGCGGCCTGTACCCGGCCGGCGAGGGCGCGAGCTACGCCGGCGGGATTCTCTCGGCCGGGGTGGACGGCATCCGGGTGGCCGAGGCGGTGGCGCGCGGCGTGCTGCGGGACGGTGGCGTGACCAAGGCGGGCGCCGGCACCGGGCGCGCGATCGCCTGAGCCCATGCCGCACGGCCGCCGACCGGCCGACCGCGCGGCGCCCATGGATCTTGACGCCGTGGCGCGCTGGCTCCTCAAGTCCGCGGCCGCAGGCCGCAGGAGCGGGCGCGCGAGCGGCCGGCCGTCACCCTAGGGGGTCTTGACGCCGTTGTGCGGGTCGGGCTTGAGCGCGATGGTCAGCAACAGCGAGGCGTCCTCGACGGCGCGCAGCGCGTGCAGCTCGTCACCCTTGAGGTGGATCAGCTGGCCGGCGGCAAGCTCGCGCTCGCCCGCGGCGCAGGTGAAGGCCACGCGGCCCTCGATGCACTGCACCGTGATCTCGCCGGCCACCGCGTGCGGCGGCATCTCGGCGCCGGCCCGTAGCACGAGGCGTGCCACCTCCAGGTCGTCGGACTTGAACAGCGCGTGCGAGCGCGTGTCCGCCAGCGCCGCGCCGAGGGGCCGAATGTTGACGACATCGCCCGGCTGGGCATGGGGCAGGGCCATGGAAAGCTCCTTTGCATGAATCTCTCGGCCGGTACGGGCCGCCTGAGCCCGACTGTACGGGCGGGTCGCCGGGCACACAACCGGCCCGTGCGCAAGCCCGTTTTGCTTGATCCAGGTCATTTTTCATGAAGTGGTCGAAGACTAGGATGACCGGGGTTTCCGGCGGTGGCATCCGGCCACCGACCCTCACGAACCTCCTGGAGGAGCTGGACATGCAGAGCTGGATCGCGCCGTTGAAGATCTTCGGCTACGTGGTGGTGTTGTTGATGCTGGTGGCGATCGCCTATGCCGCCTTCACCTCGATCCGGTACTGGCCGAGCATCAGCGTCTGACAGGGGCCACGGCATGAACAAAAGACAAGCCCGCCGCTTCGCCATCGTCTCGACACTGGCCGCCGTGGTGGTGTTCGCGGGCATGACCCTCGACAGCCACCGCCAGTTCGGCAAGCTCACCAACGCCGAGAACATCACGCCCGCCGTGACGCGCGGCAAGGATGCCTGGCACAGGTTCAACTGCATCAACTGCCACACGCTCATGGGCGAAGGCGCCTACTACGCGCCCGACCTGACCAAGATCACCAAGCTGCGCGGCGACAACTACCTGAAGGCCTACCTGCGGGACCCGTCCAAGTTCTACGACGAGACGCGCCATCGCCGCCTGATGCCCCGGCAGAACCTGAGCGACCAGGACATCACCGACCTGATCGCCTTCCTCGGCTGGGTCAGCGACATCGACACCCAGGGCTGGCCGCCGCGGCCGATCCTGGTGACCGGCGCCGCCATGCCCGGCAGCGACATGGGCGCCTCGGAGCGCGCCCACGCCACCGGCCGCGGCGGCACGGGCGAGGCGCCGCCCGGCGCGCGGCCCGTGGCCGGCGACGAGAACCCGATCGCACTGGGCGAGAACGTGTTCCGCAGCGCCGTGCCGGCCTGCGCCGCCTGCCACTCGACCGCGCCGGGCGTGAACATGGCCGGGCCGTCGCTCGCGGGCCTGAAGGAGCGCACCGAGAAGCTGCTGGCCTCGGGCGAGTACAAGGGCAAGGCCAAGGACCTGGCCGGCTACATCCGCGAGTCGATCGTCGAGCCGAGCGCCTACGTCGTGCCCGGGCCGATGTACTCGGCTGACGGCGTCTCGTTCATGCCGACCACCTACGGCAAGGACCTGAAGCCCGAGCAGATCGACCAGCTGGCGGCGTACCTGTCGTCGCTCAAGTAACCCCCGCACGCCCTGTCTCCGCCGGAGCCCGCCATGAGATACAAATCCCAATCCGTCGCCTACTGGTACTTCGCCGTGGCGGTCGCCCTGTTCGGGCTGCAGCTGGTGTTCGGCCTCCTGTCGGCCGCCAAGTACCTGGGGCCGGACCCGCTGCTCTACATCCTGCCCTTCGACGTCACCAAGGTCATCCACACCAACATCCTGATCGTGTGGGTGCTGTGCGGCTTCATGGGCGCGACCTACTGGATGGTGCCCGACGAGTCGCGCACCGAGCTGCACAGCACCAAGCTCGCCTATGCGCAGCTGGTGCTGTGGACCGTGATGGGCGTGGCCACCGTCATCGGCTACCTGTTTCGCTACGGCACCGGCAACAAGCTGCTGGAGCAGCCGCTGCCGTCGAAAATCGCCATCGTCGTCGCGATGCTGATGTTCCTCTACAACATCCTCATGACGATCCGCAAGTCCGGCCGCTTCACCACCACCGAGGGCGTGCTGCTCGGCGGGCTGGGGCTGGCGGCGGTGCTGTACCTGCCGGCGCTGCTGGAGTACCACAACTACACCGTCTCGATCTTCTACCGCTGGTGGACCATCCACCTGTGGGTCGAGGGCGTGTGGGAGATGATCCAGGGCGCGTTCCTCGCCTACCTGCTGATCCGCCTGTCGGGCGCCGACCGCGAGGTGATGGAGAAATGGCTCTACGTCATCGTCGGGCTGGTCTTCATCGCCGGCATCATCGGCACCGCGCACCACTACTACTGGATCGGCGTGCCGCACTACTGGCTGCCGATCGGCGGCTTCTTCAGCGGGCTGGAGCCGGTGGCGCTGGTCGGCATGGCGATCTACGCGTACTCGGCCATCCGCCGCTCGGGCCTCGCGCACCCCAACAAGCTGGCGCTGCACTGGACCGTCGGCAGCGCGGTGTTCACCCTCTTCGGCGCCGGGCTGCTCGGGCTGGCGCACACCTTCCCGAGCGTCAACAAGTGGACGCACGGCACGCTGGTGACCGCCATGCACGGCCACGCGGCGTTCTACGGCGCCTACGTCATGATCGTGCTGGCCATGATCAGCTACGCGCTGCCGGCCATCACGCGCCGCCCCGAGGAGGGCACGCCGCTGGGCTACGCGGCGTTCTGGATGCAGATCGCCGGCATGTTCGGCATGACGCTGTCCTTCGGCACCGCCGGCATCGCGCAGGTGTACCTGGAGCGCATCATGGGCATGGGCTACCTCGACTCCCAGCTCAAGCTCCAGGTGCACTTCGTCATGCTGGTCATCACGGCGTCGATCTTCGCCATCGGCGTGGCGCTGTTCATCATCGACTTCTTCCGCCACGCGCCACGCTTCGAGGTGACGGCCGAGCGCGAGGGCGCGCCGCAGCAGCCCGCGTCGCGCCGGACGGCGGTGGCCTGACCTTGGCGCTGCTCCAGGAAGCCTCGCCCGGGGCGCGCACAGCCGGCCGGGCCGACCCGGCCGGTGCGCCCTACTACCTCGCCAGCGGCGACGAGGTCTCGATCTTCGAGCAGTGCCACGCGCGCAGCCTGGCCGTCATGCTCAAGGGGCCGACGGGCTGCGGCAAGACGCGCTTCGTCGAGTACATGGCCTGGCGGCTGAACCGCCCGCTGGTCACCATCCCGTGCCACGACGACCTGACGGCGAGCGACCTGGTCGGGCGCTTCCTGATCCGCCACGACGGCACCCATTGGCAGGACGGGCCGCTCACCCGCGCCGTGCGCGAGGGCGCCCTCTGCTACCTCGACGAGGTGGTCGAGGCGCGGCAGGACACCATCGTGGTGCTGCACCCGCTGACCGACCACCGCCGCATCCTGCCGATCGACAAGACCGGCGAGACCGTGGAGGCGGCGCCCGGCTTCCAGCTGGTGGTGTCGTACAACCCCGGCTACCAGCGCATGCTGAAAGACCTGAAGCCGAGCACGCGCCAGCGCTTCGTCGCGCTCGACTTCGACTTTCCGCCGCCCGAGCGCGAGGCCGCCATCGTCGAGCGCGAGGGCGGCATCGACCCCGCGGACGCGCGTGCGCTGGTCGCGCTGGCGCAGCGCCTGCGCGGGCTGCACGACCGCGGCCTGGCCGAGGTGCCGAGCACGCGCCTGCTGATCGCCGCCGCGCGCCTCATGGCCAGCGGCATCCCGGTGCGGCAGGCGTGCCATTCGGCCATCGTCTCGCCCCTGTCGGACGAGCCCTCGCTGGTCGGCGCCATGCGCGACCTGGTCGACGCCCTGTTCGTATGAACTCCCCCAGGCTTGCCCACTTCGTGTGGCCGCCCACCCCCTCACCGGGGGCAACACTGGCGGCCCGGCAAAGCCGGTTCCGCGGTGTTTCCCGAGCGGGCTTCGCTTCGCTTGCCGGCTGTTGCACACATTGCAGGCCGCACCGGGCGTAGTGAACATCCGGATTGCTAGTGACGATTTTCTCGCACTCTCTGAAGATCCCTTGCGCGCATGGCCGAAGCGGAAGACGTCATCACCGATGCGGCGCGGCACGCCACCGTCTATGCGCAGGCGCTGTGGCACCGCCACCGCCCGGCCAAGGCCGGGCCCGAGCCGGTGCGGCTGGCCGACGTGGCGCAGCGGCTCGATTTGCTGATCGCCGCCGTGTTCGGGCGCGGCTTCGCGCTGCGCATGGCCCAGCCGCCGGCGCCGCCGACCTTTCTGTCGCGCTTCCTGCGGCGCCACGAGCCGCCGCCGGTGCGCCAGGCGCTGCCGGCCACCGACGGCGCGAGCCTGTGGCTGCCGGGCGCGTTCGGGCCCGGCGAGCCGGCGGCGCGGTCCTTCGAGCGCTTCCGCACCGTCGCGCTGCAGCAGGCCGTGCGCGCCGCGCGCGGCAGTGCCGAGGCGCTGCCGGCCGACGGCGATCCGCTGCTGCGCGACCTTTATCTGCTGCTCGAAGCCCGCGCGGCCGACCACGCGCTGCTGCAACGGCTGCCCGGCATGGCCGGCGCGCTCGCGGCGCTGCGGCGCGAGGCGCTGCATCAGCGCCCGCCGCTCACCGCCTTCGCGACGCCGCTGCGGCCGCTGGAGCGGCTCGCCCGCGCGGTGCTCGCCGCGCCGGCCGATGCTTCGGCCGTTGCCGCGTTGCAAGCCAGTAGCGCTGCGGCTCCGCTGGCGCTGTCCGATATCGAACGCGCCCTGCTCGCGCCCGACATGGCTGCCTCGGCCGCCGTGCCGACGGATGTGAACGCATCAGCACTTGCGCAGCCGCACAGGGCTACAGCGTCGACGCTGCCCGGCACGCGAGACGCGGTGCCGGCACCGGCGACGCAAGACAGCGCGGCGCTGCTGCTCGCCCTGCCCGCCACGCCCGCCCAGGTGCTGGCGCAGGCGCAGACGCTGCTGGGCGCGCTGCAGGCAGCCGGCGCCGCGGGCCCGGCCGACCGCTGGCTGTGGCGCGACCTCTGGACCGGCGAGCTGCGCCGCCCGGGCGCCACCGCGCGCAGCGCGATGGCGCCCGCTGCGCAAGGCGACGAGGAGGACGATGCCGCCACCCCGCCGCGCAGCGCCCGCCTGGCGCGCCGCCCCGAGGTGCGCGAGGGCGACGACGACGAGGACGACGCCCGGCCCGGCGCCTGGATGGTGCAGACCGCCCAGCCGCACGAGCAGGCCGAGGACCCGATGGGCCTGCAGCGCCCGACCGACCGCGACAGCGAGACCGCCGCCGAGGAATTCGCCGACGCCCTGTCCGAGCTGCCCGAGGCGCGGCTGGTGGCCACGCCCGGCAAGCCCAAGGAGGTGCTGCTGTCGGACGACCCGCCCGAAGCGCGCGCCCGGCGGCAGGCCTGGGCGGCCGGCAGCGGCGGTGCGCCCGACTGGCTGCCCTACCCCGAATGGGACTGGCGCGCCGGCGCCTACCGCGACCCCGGCGCCACCGTGCTGCTGCAGCCCGCGGCCCCCGGCCCGCAGCGGTGGATCGACGAGACGCTCGCTGCGCGGCGCGGCATGCTCGACGAGATCCGCCGCCGTTTCGAGCTGCTGCGCGCGCAGCGGGTGCGGCTGCACCGCCAGCTCGACGGCGGCGAGATCGACCTGCCCGCCTACATCGAGGCCCGCGCCGACTTCCGCGCCGGGCTGCCGCTGGCGCAGCGCGTCTACCGCGGCGAGCGGCGCGGCCGGCGCGACCTGGCCGTCATGCTGCTGGTCGACGTCAGCGGCTCGACCGACGGCTGGATCGCCGGCGACCGCCGCGTGATCGACGTCGAGCGCGAGGCGCTGCTGCTGGTGTGCGTCGCGCTGCAGGGGCTGGCCGCGCCCTTCAGCGTGCAGGCGTTCTCGGGCGAGGGGCCGCACGCCGTGGTGGTGCGCAGCGTCAAGCGCTTCGACGAGCCGTGCGACAACGCGGTGGCACGGCGCATCGCCGGGCTGGAGCCCGAGCACTACACGCGCGCCGGCGCCGCGCTGCGCCACGCCAGCGCGCTGCTGATGCGCGAGCGCGCCGAGCACCGCCTGCTGCTGCTGCTGTCGGACGGCAAGCCCAACGACATCGACGACTACGAGGGCCGCTACGGCGTGGAGGACCTGCGCCAGGCCGTGACCGAGGCCCGGCTGCAGGGCATCTCGCCGTTCTGCCTGACCATCGACCGCCAGGCCGCCAGCTACCTGCCCGCCGTGTTCGGCCCCGGCCAGTACGCCCTGCTGCCCCGCCCCGAGCTGCTGCCGACGGTGCTGCTGGACTGGCTGCGCAGGCTGGTGGCGGCCTGAGGCCGCGGTGCCGGCTTGTGGCGCCGGGCTGCTACTTTATTTATAGCAAACTACCCAATACCGGCGTGCGGTAGTGGCCGATAACGCTCTGAATCCGGCACCACCGGACCGCGCCGCGCGATGCCACCGGGTTCGGCTCAGGCCTTGCCGCCCAGGGTGCGCAGCACGGTCAGGTGCAGCCGGCCGCCCAGGCTGTGCTGCAGGCGCCGCACCGCCGCCTCGGGCGTCTGCACCGCCGGGTCCAGCGCGAACGAGAGCGCCGCCGGCTCGCGCGAGACGCGCAGGCTGAGCGGGTCCACGCCGCGCACGCCGACCACCGCCAGCCGCAGCGCCGCGGGCTCGACGGGCCCGGCCGCGTCGCAGAACACCACCACCCGGCCCTGCGACCTGGCGCGCTGGACGACCTCGTGGTCGTAGGTGGCCGCCATCTTGTCCTCGACGCAGACGCCGCAGGCGTGTGCAGGCAGCGCCACGCCCAGCGCCGCGGCGCCCAGCGCGCCCAGGATCGCAGCGCGCCGTCCGGCCCCGAAGCGGCCACCGCCCCGCCTCACCTCTTCTTCTCCGGGGCGGTGGCCGATGGGGCGGCGCCGTGCGCGTGCGCGGGCATCGGTGTGGCTGAGCGGGTCTGCGACGGCGGCAGCGCGGTGCCGGGCTCGGCCGGCTGCGGCTGGGTGCTGCCCTGGGGCCGCAGGTTCTGGTCGGCCCACTTGAAGTAGGCGACGTACTGCTTGATCTCGGCGTCCGACAGGTTCTGGTTGGGCATCGGCAGCTTGTACTTGTCGAGCATGGCCTTGGCCTGCGCGTCGCTTTGCAGCATCTGGTCGGGCGACTTCATCCAGCGCGCGAGCCAGGCGTCGTCGCGCCGCTTGGTCACGCCGTACAGGTCGGGTCCGAGCTTGTCGCCGCCGGCGATCGAGTGGCAGGCCAGGCACTTCGACTCGAAGTCGAGCTTGCCCTTGACCGCCACCAGATCGGTCGGTGCCGCGGTGGCCGGGATGTTGTGGTGCTCGGGATCGCTGCCGGGCGGCGCGCCGGCCGCGATGACGCCGATGGCGCCCTGCGAGGCGTTGGCGAAGTGGTGGTCCACCATCGCGTAGTTGCCGGCCTCGGGAATGACGAACTCGACGATCGCCCCGCCCGAGGAGCCCAGCAGCACCGTCTGCATGCCGCGGAACTGGTTGTCCGGGTTGCCGTCGATCCAGACGCGGTCCAGGATGGTGCCGATGACGTGGAAGCTGGAGGTGTTGGACGGCCCCACGTTCATCACGAACAGCCGCACCCGCTCGCCCGGCTTGGCCGGCAGCGGGTTTTCGACCATGCCGTTGTAGCGGCCGTTGAAGAGCGTGTAGGTGGGCGCCTTGGCGCGCACCCGGTCGCCGTCGAGCACGTAGAGCGGCACGCCGTCGACCTTGCGCCTCTCGGGGTCGGGCTTGGTGTAGAACTCGCTCTGGATCACGGCGTACTCGCGGTCCACCTTCGTCGGGTAGCCCTCGCGCGGCTCGACGATCATCATCCCGTACATGCCCGAGGCGATGTGCTCCAGCACCATCGGCGTGCCGCAGTGGTACATGAAGACGCCCGGGTAGTTGGCGGTGAACTCGAACGAGATGGTCTGGCCCGGGGCGATCGAGCGGTACTTGTCGTTGGGCGCCACCATCGCCGAGTGGAAGTCCATCGAGTGCATCATCGGCGAGGCCGTCATGCGCACGCCCGGCACCGGCTCGTCGGAGCGGTTGGTCATGGTGAACTTGATGCGGTCGCCCACCTTGGCGCGCACCACCGGCCCGGGCACGGTGTCGCCGAAGGTCCAGGCGCTGAATTTCACGCCGGGCGCCAGATCGATGATCTTGTGCGTGGTGTCCAGGCGGACCTCCTTGACCGGCTCGGGCGACAGCGGCTTGACGTGCGCGTCCATGCTGAGCGCGTTGCCGGAGGCGAAGGCGCCGGTGTGGCGCTCGTTGCTCAACGCCGCCGGCGGCGTCTTGAAGTCCATCTTGGTGACGTCGTAGCGGTCGGCGGCCGGGGCGGCGGGCGCGGTGGCTGCCGCCGGTGCGGCGGGTGCGGCCGGCGCGGAAGCCGCTGCCGCGGGCGGGGCAGCGGCGGCAGCCTGGGACACGGCCTTGTTGTCCGTGCGGTCGCAGCCTCCCAGCAACGCCAGGCTGGCGAGAAGAAGGGCCGCCGCCGCGGTCCGGCGCGTAGGCATCATGGTCATGGTTCTTGTTCCTTGAAATGGCGTCATCGATCTCTCGCGCCGTCGCGGGCAGGCCATGCCTCCAACCACGACGGCGCCCTCCCCGGCGCCCTGCAGCCCTTCGTCGAAATCCCGGCTTCGAGGCTCACATCCCCGAAGAGCCCAGGTGGCAGCGCCGTTTCAAGGTAGCAGCGCCCCGCGCCCGTTTCCTTGAACGGCATCAATTCCAGCCAAATACCCCTTCAGAACAACGCGCGCGGAAAGCCACCATCCCACGCCGGGCGCGCAGCAAAAAGCCGCCGTCCTTGCGGTACGGCGGCTCGGGCTCGACGGCCTTGCGGCGGCGCGATGCGGTGCGGCGAACTCAGGCGCTGGCGGCGGCGGGCGCGTTCTGCAGCGCCGCGATGCGCGCCTCGATCGGCGGGTGCGTCGAGAACAGCTGCCCGATGCTGGCGCTGGTGATGCCGAAAGCCTGCTGGCTCTTGGGCAGCTCGCCCGGCACCATGCTGCCCAGGCGCGCCAGCGCGTGCATCATCGGCAGGCGGTTGCCCATCAGGCGGGCCGAGCCGGCGTCGGCGCGGAACTCGCGCTGGCGGCTGAACCAGGCCACGATGATGGCCGCCAGGAAGCCCAGCACGATGTCGAGCACGACGGTGCTGACGTAGTAGCCGATGCCCGGGCCCGAGCGGTTGTCGTTGTTCCGATTCAGGAAGCTGTCCACCGCGTAGCCGATCACGCGCGAGAGGAACACCACGAAGGTGTTCATCACGCCCTGGATCAGCGTCATGGTCACCATGTCGCCGTTGGCGATGTGCGCGACCTCGTGGCCGATCACGGCCTCGACCTCCTCGCGCGTCATGCCCTGCAGCAGCCCGGTGGACACCGCCACCAGCGCGCTGTTCTTGAAGGCGCCGGTGGCGAAGGCGTTGGCCTCGCCCTCGAAGATGCCGACCTCGGGCATGCCGATGCCGGCCTTGTCGGCGAAGCGGCGCACGGTCTCGACGATCCAGGCCTCGTCGGCCGAGCCGCGGCCGTCGATGACCTGCACGCCCGAGCTCCACTTGGCCACGGGCTTGCTGATCAGGAGCGAGATGATCGCGCCGCCGAAGCCCATGATGGCGGCGAACACCAGCAGCGACCCCAGGTTGAGGCCGTTGGTCGTGAGGTAGCGGTTGACGCCCAGCAGGCTGGCGACCACGCCCAGCACCACCACCACCGCGAGGTTGGTCAGGACGAACAGAACGATGCGTTTCATGGATTCTCCGAAAGGGGAACTCGAAAAGGGGAAGACACAAAGGAAGCGTAGGACGAGCCTGCCCGCCAGATGGGGGCGGCCGTCCGCCGGTCAAGCAGGCCCGTCCGCCGGCGTCTCTGTTGTGCGTTGTTCTTGCGAGAGCCGGCGCGGACGAAAGACCCGCGGATCATCATAGAAGGAAGCGCGCTCGTTTTCTGCCCACCAGCCCGGAACACCGAGCACCGGCAGGGGCGTGAACGGCTTGTCCACGAGCACCTCCGGTCGCAGCGCCGCCGCCAGCGCGGCGTCCGCCCTTGCTATCGAATCAATAGCTATCGAGCCACGCCAGACGTGCGCCGTCACCGCTTTTCGTGGGAAAACCAGCTTTTCCAGCAGCGCGTGGCCGACCAGCAGCAGCCGCGCCTCGCGCCAGCGCGGCCGCAGCGTAACGAACAGGCGCCGCCAGTCGCGCGCGAGCAGCGCCTCCCACAGCGGCGCGGGCGCGTCGAGCACGGCGCCGCTCTCGTCGAGCAGCGTGAGCGCGTCGCGCAGCGGCCCGCGCCGGGCACCGATCCCGGCGCGCGCGATCTCGGCGGCCTGCAGCGCGTTCATGCGGCGCTTGGCCTGCGGCAGGCGCAGCCAGACCAGGCCGTTGAAGAAGTCGTGCAGGTTGTCGCGGGTGGGGACGGTGCCGGTCTCGAAGATGTGCGCTTCGTAGGCGGTGCCGGCCGGCAGTTCGGATTGCGGCACGAAGCGCACGGGCGGGGCGCTGGCGACCGGGACGGTGCGCCCGGCGCAGGCGTTCAGCGCCGACGCCACCGAGCCCTCGTGCCGCACGGCCGCCGCCAGCGCCATGCCCGGCTCGCGCCAGGGATCCCACCAGCCAGGCGTCCAGTCGATGGTCCCGACTGCGGCCAGCGTCATGTTGCGCTTCGGCAGCCCTGCGGAAAAATCGGTGGACCGCGCTGGAGCTTCAGGACAAGGGCTCAGGCCAGCCGCCACGGCACCGCCTCGCCGCCGCGCAGCGGCTTCAGCGTGGCGTCGCCGTAGGGCAGCGTCTCGGGCAGCGTCCAGCGTTCGCGCTTGAGCGTCACGGTGCCGCCGTTGCGCGGCAGGCCGTAGAAGTCGGCGCCGTGGAAGCTGGCGAAGGCCTCCAGCCGGTCGAGCCGGCCGACCGAATCGAAGGCCTCGGCGTACAGTTCCAGGGCGGTCAGCGCCGTGTAGCAGCCGGCGCAGCCCTGCGCGTGCTCCTTCAGGTGCGCCGGGTGCGGCGCGCTGTCGGTGCCGAGGAAGAATCGGTCGCTGCCGCTGGTGGCGGCCTCGACCAGCGCGACGCGGTGCGTCTCGCGCTTCAGCACCGGCAGGCAGTAGTAGTGCGGCCGGATGCCGCCGGTGAAGATCGCGTTGCGGTTGTAGAGCAGATGGTGCGCCGTGATCGTCGCGGCCGTGAAGCGGTCGGCGTCGCGCACGTAGTGGGCGCCCTCCCGCGTCGTCAGGTGCTCGAACACGACCTTGAGCTCGGGGAAATCGCGCCGGAGCGGGACCATCACGCGGTCGATGAAGACGGCCTCGCGGTCGAACAGGTCGACCGCCGGGTCGGTCACCTCGCCGTGCACCAGCAGCAACAGGCCGTGCTTTTGCATCGCCTCCAGCGTGGGGTAGGTGTGGCGCAGGTCGGTCACGCCGGCGTCGCTGTTGGTGGTGGCGCCGGCCGGGTACAGCTTGACGGCGCGCACACCGGCCTCGGCGGCGCGCGCGATCTCCTCGGGCGGCAGCCGGTCGGTGAGGTACAGCGACATGACGGGCTCGAAGTCCAGCCCGGCCGGCACGGCGGCGCGGATGCGCTCGCGGTAGTCGAGCGCCTGCCGCGCCGTGACGACGGGCGGACGAAGGTTGGGCATGATCAGCGCGCGGGCGAACTGGCGCGCCGTGTGCGGCACCACGGCCGCGAGCGCGGCGCCGTCGCGCACGTGCAGGTGCCAGTCGTCGGGGCGGGTGATCGTGAGGCGCTCGGTCATGGCGCGGGATTGTCGCACCGGGGGCGTCGCCAGCCGCTCCGATGAAGGCTCGGGCCGAGTCGCGGACGCAGGCGCAGGCGAGGCGCCGGGCCAAATAAACGCTCGCCGCCCAGCGGGGCGGGGCGGGCTGGCCTACGCGCGCGGCGCGCGCATCGGCCGGAGGGCCTCGGCCCAGCGGAACAGCTCGTCGAGCATCGTCTTGGCGGAGGCGTCGATGAGCTCGTTGGTCACGAGCCTGCGGTGCTCGTCGAGCAGCTTGGCCACCATCGGGATCGCCACGCCTTCCATCATCGGCATCATCTTCAGGGTGGTGACGAGCTGCTTTTCCAGCTGCACCGCGCGCAGGCCGCCCGACACGCCGCCGTAGCTCACGAAGCCGCAGGGCTTGTAGTTCCACTCCTTGTAGACGTAGTTCAGCGCGTTGACGAAGGACGGGGGCGGGCCGTAGTTGTATTCCGGCGTGACGAAGGCATAGGCGTCGGCGGCGGCGACGCTGGCGCTCCAGCGTTTCGTGTGTTCCTTCTCGTACTTCTGCAGCGTCGGGTGGAAGGGCTCGTCGTACAGCGGCAGGTCGAAGTCGGCCAGGTCGATGAGGCGCGCGTCGAACTTGCCGTGCTGCCGCGCGAACGCGTCGAACCATTGCGCGACCGCCGGGCCGACGCGCCCGGGCCGGGTGCTGCAGATCACGATTTGAAGCTGGAGGGACATGGAAAACTGTCTTTCGGAGGGGCTGAAACGACCCCACGATACACGCCTGCGCAAACGGGCGCGGCGGCCGCGGGATGGCAGCCTTCGGCCGGGCCGCCGGCCCGCCTTGCCCCGGCGTGCCGCGGCAGCGCCGTGGTCGCAGCCGTTACCATTCCGCACCGCGTCTTGCCGCCCCGTGGCGGTTGCCGTGCTGCCGGCGGACGCCTTTTTCACGCCTTCCCCGATGACCTCCCCTCCCGAAGAGTCCGGCCCCACGCTGGACGCCGCCAGCCCGCTGCCGCCCGCCATCGACGCCGCCGACGAGCCCACGCGCGTGCCCCTGGCCATCGAGGACTGGGCCACCGTCGTCATCATGGGCCTGCTGGCCTGCATCACCTTCGCCAACGTGCTGGTGCGCTACTTCACCGATTCCTCCTTCGCCTGGACCGAGGAGTTCTCGATCTTTCTGATGATCCTGCTGGCGATGGTGGCCGGCTCGGCCGCCGTGGCGCGCGACCGCCACATCCGCATCGAGTATTTCTCCGAAGGCGGATCGGTGGCGCGGCGGCGCCGGCTGGCGCAATTCGGCGCGGCGCTGGTCGCGGCGCTGTTCCTGCTGATCGCCGCCCTGAGCGTGCGCGTGGTGTGGGACGACTTCCGCTTCGAGGAGACCTCGCCCGGCATCGGCGTGCCGCAGTGGTGGTACTCGATCTGGCTGCCGGTCGTCTCGACCGCCATCGCGCTGCGCGCCATCGGCCTGTTCATCCGGCGCGGCCGGCAGCGCGACGGAGCGGCGAAATGATCGCCACGTTGCTGTTCGTCGCCTTCGTGCTGATGATGCTGGCCGGCGTGCCGATCGGCGCCGCGCTCGGGCTGGCCGGCGCGGCCTGCATCGCACTGGCCAACGCCGATGCCCAGTGGTTCGGGCTGCTGGCGGTGCCGCAGAACTTCTACGCGGGGCTGGGCAAGTACCCGCTGCTGGCCATTCCGATGTTCGTGCTGGTCGGCTCGATCTTCGACCGCTCGGGCGTGGCGCTGCGCCTGGTCAATTTCGCCGTCGCCATCGTCGGGCGCGGGCCGGGCATGCTGCCGCTGGTGGCAATCCTGGTGGCGATGTTCCTGGGCGGCATCTCGGGCTCGGGCCCGGCCAACGCGGCGGCGGTGGGCGCGGTGATGATCGCCGCCATGTCGCGCGCCGGCTACCCGGCGGCGTATTCGGCCAGCGTGGTCGGCGCCGCCGCCGCGACCGACATCCTGATCCCGCCCTCGGTCGCCTTCATCGTGTACTCGGTGCTGGTGCCGGGCGCCTCGGTGCCGGCGCTGTTCGCCGCCGGCATGGTGCCCGGCCTCCTAGCCGGCGTGGCGCTGATCGTGCCGGCCGTCTGGCTGGCGCGCCGGCACAAAATGGGCGCGCTGGAGGCGAGCCTGCCGCGCCCGCCCTTCTGGAAGAGCTTCCGCGAGGCGACCTGGGGCCTTGCCGCGCCGGTGCTGATCCTGGGCGGCATGCGCATGGGCTGGTTCACGCCGACCGAGGCGGCGGTGGTCGCGGTGTTCTACGGCCTGTTCGTCGGCATGGCGATCCACCGCACGATCCGGGTGCGCGATTTGTTCGTGATCCTGCGCGAGTCGGGCGAGCTGTCGGCCGTCATCCTGCTGGTGGTGTCGCTCGCCGGCATCTTCGCCTACTCGCTCTCGACGTTGGGCGTGATCGACCCGGTGGCGCGCGCCATCGTCAACTCGGGGCTGGGCGAGTACGGCGTGCTGTCGCTCCTGATCCTGCTGCTGATCACGGTCGGCATGTTCCTCGACGGCGTGTCGATCTTCCTGATCTTCGTGCCGCTGCTGTGGCCGATCGTGCAGCACTACCACTGGGACCCGGTGTGGTTCGGCGTCATCCTCACGCTGAAGGTGGCGCTGGGTCAGTTCACGCCGCCGCTGGCGGTCAACCTGATGGTGTCGTGCCGCATCGCGAACGTACGCATGGAAGAGACGGTGCGATGGGTGGGGTGGATGCTGTTCTCGATGTTCGTGGTGATGGTGCTGGTCATCGTCTTCCCGGAGCTGGCTTTGTGGTTGCCTCGCAAGCTGGGGTACTGATGCGTGTTGTGCGTGTTGTGCGTGGCGTTCGTTGTTCGGGGCGCGCTCACACCGGCGGGGTACCTTGCTCCGCGAATGTCCCCCGCCCTTCGGGCTCCTCCTTTATTTCGCTGCGCAAGGCACCCCGCCGGTGTGAGCGTTGGACAGAGCGGTCGTTGATCGGCCGCACACCTGCAGCGTGCCCTGTGCACAGGACGCCGGGTGCTCCCCGCAGCGAAATAAAGGAAGAGGCCGCAGGCCGGGGGACATTCGCGGAGGGGAGTACCCGGTGGCCTGTGCACGCGCCCTGAAAGTACAAGCCCGTTTCAGCGAGACCCGCCAGAAAGATTTCGCTACCCAGCAAGTGTTCGAACAACAAGGAGAGCTCTCATGAAATTTCGCCGCACCCTGCTCGGACTCGCCGCAGCAGCCACCGCCCTCGGCATGTTCTCGACCGGCGCAATGGCGCAGGCCGCCTACAAGCCCGAATACAAGATGTCGCTGGTGCTCGCCCCGCCGACGCCCTGGGGCCAGGCCGGCCAGATCTGGGCCAACCTGGTCAAGGAACGCACGCAGGGGCGCATCAACATCAAGCTGTACCCGGGCGTCTCGCTGATCCAGGGCGACCAGACGCGCGAGTTTTCCGCGCTGCGCCAGGGCGTGATCGACATGGCGGTGGGCTCGACCATCAACTGGTCACCGCAGGTCAAGCAGCTCAACCTGTTTTCGCTGCCGTTCCTGATGCCCGACTACGCCGCCGTCGATGCGCTGACGCAGGGCGAGGTCGGCCGCGAGCTGTTCAAGACCATCGAGAAGGCCGGCGTGGTGCCGCTCGCCTGGGGCGAGAACGGGTATCGCGAAATCACCAACTCCAAGCGCCCGATCCGCTCGCCGGAGGACCTGAAGGGCATGAAGATCCGCGTGGTCGGCTCGCCGCTCTTTGCCGACATGTTCACCGCGCTCGGCGCCAACCCGACGCAGATGAGCTGGGCCGACGCGCAGCCCGCGCTCGCCAGCGGCGCGGTGGATGGCCAGGAGAACCCGATGTTCCTGTTCACCGTGCTGAAAATGCAGAACGTCGGCCAGAAGTTCATGACGACCTGGGGCTACGTCGCCGACCCGCTGATCTTCGTGGTCAACAAGGACATCTGGGCCTCGTGGACGCCGGCCGACCAGGCCATCGTGCGCCAGGCCGCACAGGACGCCGGCAGGCAGGAAATCGCCATCGCGCGCAAGGGGCTGGTCGAGGCCGACAAGCCGCTGTTCAAGGAGATTGCCGCCATGGGCGTGACGGTGACGCAGCTCACGCCGGCCGAGCGCGAGGCTTTCGTGAAGGCGACGCGGCCGGTGTACGCCAAATGGAAGGCACAGATCGGCAGCGACCTGGTGACCCAGGCGGAAAAGGCGATCGCCGCACGCACCAAGTAAGTAAAGGCGAAATCGGCAACGGCAGCAAGCAGCCGCACGCCGCAGCGCGGGCCGCCTGCCCACCGCGATGCCACGCCTCGCGCCGCGCCGCTGCCGTCGCTGCACCGGCCGCAGGCGCGCTGACCGCTTCGGCCCGGCGGCAGCGGCTTTTGTGCTCAGGCCGTGTAGTCGCCGCTCGCCTCGGGCTGGAAGGCGATTTCCAGCACCCGGGCGCTTTCGGTACGGCCATCGGGTGTGGTCCAGCGCGCGGTATCGCCGACGCGCAAGCCCAGCAGCGCCGCACCGATCGGCGAGAGCACCGAAACGAAGCCGGCGGCGGCGTCGGCGCGCTCCGGGTAGCACAGGGTGAGTGTGCGGCGCTCGCCCTCGCCGCCGCCGCCGCCGCCGCCACCACCCACACTGGCGCCCTGCGCGTCGGCAATCACCACGCGCGAGTTCATGGTCACCACGTCGGCGTCCACTTCGCGCGAGGGCACCAGGTCGGCCGCATCGATCACGTCTTCGAGGTTCGACGGCCCGCGCTGGCGCTGCGCGAGGTTGCTGATGCGCACGTGGTCGAGTTCGGTGACGGTGCGCGTCGCTGCGGCATCGCCCGAATCGGCGGCAGCGGAAAATCGGGAAGACAAGGAAGAAGCCATTTCACACTCCTGCATGGTGGGCCCGCGGGACAGGCAATGCGGGCAGGGCTGCGCCGGGATCGAGAGGCCCGGTGATTCAGGAAGCGCGAGGTGGGAAGGGAAGGAGGCGAATCACCGGGCCGAAGGATGTGCGGCGGTCTGGCGGCGCGCACGCTCTCGCGCCGTCGCGGGTGCGAAGGCGGTCAAGCGGGGAACGTGGACGCAGGGCGGTGACATGGCGTAAAGCTCGATGGTACGCCACATCGAGGCCCGTGCGCCGCGGCCGGTGCAGTGTCCCTTCGGTGCTGCAGGAGCAGAAGACCGGCACCATGCGGCCGGTCTTCCATCGAGATCACACGCCTGCCTGTTTACCTGTTGGTCTTCTCCGAAGCCATGCTGCTCTTCATGACCTGTTCGTAAGCGGACTTCGTCAGATTGACCTTGCAGTATTGGTCCAGCTCGGGCTTGATCCTTTCGGTCCCTTCGACATCGAGCACGGCTGTCTCCTGTCCCTTCTTGCTCAGCCCCGCCGCGTAATAGATGAACTTGGGCTTGACCGTTTCGTCGAGCGCAAGGTAATCCTGACAGGTGGTCTTGGCGACCGGCGTGGCCGGTGCCGCCACGGCGGCCTGGGTCATGCCGAAGGCGCCACCGAGCACGACGCCCACTGCACACAGAGAATTGACGATTTTCATTTTCAAAAGCCTCACGTTGCGTCTCACACCGGAACGACTTCGGAGAAAGGCCTCCACGGTCGCACCACCTTCACGGTGCGCGACGGCTGCCTGTTCTGGCGACGCTCATGCCGCCCCCGAGGCCGTGACACCGTGCGGGTCAGGGGATAGCGCAGAGTGAAAGCTGAAAATCGTAGGACAGGCGGACGATTGCGAGACACCCCCGGCTGACGAGGGCGGATCAGTGCTGCAGGATCTTATTCAAAAAATCTTTGGTGCGCGGCTGGCGGTTCTCGGGATGGCTGAAGAACTCGTCCTTCGAGCAGTCCTCCAGGATGCGCCCGCCCACGTCGATGAAGATGACGCGGCTCGCGACCTTGCGGGCAAATCCCATCTCGTGCGTGACCACCATCATGGTCATGCCCTCCTTGGCCAGCGCCACCATGACGTCGAGCACCTCGCCCACCATCTCGGGGTCGAGCGCGGAGGTCGGCTCGTCGAACAGCATGACGATCGGGTCCATGCTGAGCGCGCGGGCGATCGCCACGCGCTGCTGCTGGCCGCCCGAGAGCTGGCCGGGGAACTTGTCCTTGTGCGCCATGAGGCCCACGCGGTCGAGCATCTTGAGGCCGCGCTTCAGTGCCTCGTCGGGGCTGCGGCGCAGCACCTTGATCTGCGCGATGGTCAGGTTCTCGGTCACCGACAGGTGCGGGAACAGTTCGAAGTGCTGGAACACCATGCCGACCTTCGAGCGCAGCAGCGGCAGGTTGGTCTTGGGGTCGTGCAGCGCGATGCCGTTGACGGTGATCTCACCCTTCTGGAACGGCTCCAGCGCGTTGACGGTCTTGATCAGCGTCGACTTGCCCGAGCCCGACGGCCCGCACACCACCACCACGTCGCCCTTGGCGATGCTGACCGAGCAGTCGTTCAACACCTGCACCGGGCCGTACCACTTGGAAACGTTCTTGATTTCGATCATTTTTCAACTCCTGTCGTGACTGGAAGCAGCCCCTCTGCCTGCGTTGACGATTTGGAAACACCGCCGGGCCACCTGAGGAGGGGTGAGCCAGGGACACCGCGGAACCGGCTTGGCCGGGCCGCAGGGTGTCGCCCCCTTGAAGGGGGTGGGCGAAAGCGACACGCAGTGCGCGAAGCCTGGGGGTGAGCCTGTCATCTGATGATGGCGATCCTGCGATGCAGGCGCTTGACCAGGGACGACAGCGCAAACGAGATCACGAAATAGACCACCGCCGCCAGCAGGTAGGCTTCCTCGGGCCGGCCGAAGTTCTTGCCGGCGGTCTCGAAGCCCTTGAGCAGGTCGTAGGCGCCGATGGCGTAGACCAGCGAGGTGTCCTGGAACAGGATGATGGTCTGCGTGAGCAGCACCGGCAGCATGTTGCGGAAGGCCTGCGGCAGGATCACCAGGCGCATGTTCTGCCCGTAGCTCATGCCCAGCGCCTGGCCGGCGTACACCTGGCCGCGCGGGATCGACTGGATGCCGGCGCGCATGATCTCCGAGAAATACGCCGCCTCGAAGCAGATGAAGGTGATGACGGCCGAGCTCTCGGCGCCGATCGGCTGGCCCAGGAGGAAGGGCACTACCAGGAAAAAGCCCAGGATCACCATCACCAGCGGCACCGAGCGCATGCCGTTGACGTAGAAGGCGGCAGGCAGGTCCAGCCATTTCCTGCCCGACAGGCGCATCAGCGCCAGGATCGTGCCGAAGAAAACGCCGCCCAGCGTCGAGACGGCGGTGAGGACGAGGCTGAAGTAGAAGCCCTTGAGCACATAGGCCCGGATCAGCTCCCAGCTGTAGAAGGAAAAGTCGAGGTTGAGCATGTCATGCCTCCCGCTGGGCCGCCCCGGGGGAGGCGTGCGCCCCCATGGGGGGCGGCGAAACCACGAAGAAGGAACGCGCGTGGGAGCCGCAGTACATCAGTGGCCTCCCGTCCCGCCGGCGGCGACGAAGCCCGGCACGCGTGTCCTGCGCTCGATGAAGCCCATCAGGCGGTTGACGGCCATTGCACTGGCGGCGTAGAGGGCGACCACCGCGATGTAGATCTCGATCTGCGCCGAGGTCTCCTCGCCGGCCTGCAGGTAGAACTGGGTCAGCTCGGGAATCGACACCGCGAAGGCCACCGCCGAGTTCTTGAAGATGTTCATCGACTCGCTGGTCAGCGGCGGCAGGATGATGCGGTACGCCATGGGCAGCAGCACGTAGCGGTAGTACTGCGGCGTGGTGAAGCCCACCGCCATGCCGGCGTAGCGCTGGCCGCGCGGCAGGGTCTGGATGCCCGCGCGCAGCTGCTCGGCAACGCGCGCCGAGGTGAAAAGGCCCAGCGCACACACGATCAGGGCAAAAGGCGGCAGGCTCCGCATGGCCGGGATCATCTTGGGCAGCACGAAATACCAGAGGAACACCTGCACCAGCAACGGGATGTTGCGAAACAGCTCCACCCACGCATCGCCGAAGCGCACCCAGCCGCGATGGTTGGGCAGTGTGCGCAGCGTGCCGATGACGGAGCCGATGACCAGCGCCAGCAGCAGCGAGCTGAGCGAGACCGACACGGTCCAACCCCAGGCCTTGAGCATCCACTGCAGGTAGGTCTGGTCGCGCCCGCTGGCGAAACAGCTGGCGACCGCCTCGCCCGTGAGGGTGTCGCGGCAGAACACGCCCCAATCCCAATTCGCCATCGGCGCTCTCCTGTGTGCTGTGACAGGCGCCGGGTCTTGCTCCCCGGCGTCGTGTTTCGTTCGATAAGCAAACGCCCGCCGGGTCAGGGCGGGCGTTTGCGCGGCACTTCGGCAAGCAAGAGCCCCGGTGCTTGGAAGCCCTGCCTGTCTTTACTTGGCGGTGACGTAGTCTTCCATCGGCTTGTCGTTGGGGTTGGCCCAGGCGGCCTTGGTGGCCTCCGAGGGCGGCAGGTTCAGCGCGCGGTTGGCCGGCGGGATCGGCTGCATGAACCACTTGTCGTAGAGCTTGGCCAGCGAGCCGTCCTTGATCTGGCGCACGATGCTCGCGTCCACGGCCTTCTTGAAGGCCGGATCGTTCTTGCGCAGCATGCAGGCGATCGGCTCGACCGACAGCTCGGGGCCGACGATCTTGAAGTCGGCCGGGTTCTTGGCGCGCGAGATGTTGGCTGCCAGGATCGAGCCGTCCATCACGAAGGCGTCGGCACGGCCCGACTCCAGCAGCAGGAAGCTGTCGGCGTGGTCCTTGCCCAGCACTTCCTTGAAGTCGATGCCGTGGGCGCGCTCGTTCCTGCGCAGGGTCTGCACCGAGGTGGTGCCGGTGGTGGTGGAGACGGTCTTGCCGTTGAGGTCCTTCACGTCGTTGATGCCCGAATTGGCCTTGACGGCCATGCGCACCACTTCCACGTAAGTGGTGTAGGCGAAATCGACGTCCTTCTGGCGCGCCTTGTTGTTGGTGGTGGAGCCGCACTCGAGGTCGACGGTGCCGTTTTGCACCAGCGGAATGCGGTTCTGCGAGGTCACGGGCGTGTAGACGATGTTGAGCTTCTTGCCCACGTCCTTGCTCAGGTCGTCGACGATGCGCTCGGCCATCTCGGTGTGGAAGCCGACGTACTTGCCGTTGCCCAGCGTGTACGACAGCGCGGACGAATCGCGCACGCCCAGGCTGATGCTGCCGCTGCTCTTGATCTTGGCCAGGGTGTCGCTGGCCTGCTGGGCGAGCGCGCCGCCGGCGGCGAGCGCCGCGATGGTCAGGGCGATGATTTGCTTGTTCATGCGGGCAATCCTTTTGCTGTAGAGAAACCTGTCCGGATTCTAGACAGTGGCGCGCGCGCGGCACCCCGTGACAACCCGCGCGCAGCGGGCCCCGGGCCGCTACGGCTGCAGCGCGGGCGCCTGCTGCGGCTGCTCGTTGAGCTGCATCGCCCACATGCGCGCGTAGTGGCCGCCGCGCGCCAGCAGGGCCGCGTGCGTGCCGCGCTCGACGATCCGGCCGGCCTCCAGCACCAGGATCTCGTGCGCGTCCACCACGGTCGAGAGGCGGTGCGCGATCACCAGCGTGGTCTTGTTGCGTGCGGCGCTCTGCAGCTCGGCCTGGATGGCGCGCTCGTTGGCCGAGTCGAGCGCCGAGGTGGCCTCGTCGAAGATGAGGATCGGCGGGTTCTTCAGAAGCGTGCGCGCGATCGCCACGCGCTGCTTCTCGCCGCCCGAGAGCTTCAGGCCGCGCTCGCCGACCGGCGTGTCGTAGCCCCTGGGCGTGGCGGCGATGAAGTCGTGGATGCGCGCGGCGCGCGCCGCCGCCTCGACCTCCTCGCGCGTCGCGCCGGGCCGGCCGTAGGCGATGTTGTAGGCCACCGTGTCGTTGAACAGCACCGTGTCCTGCGGCACGATGCCGATGGCCTGGCGCACGCTGGCCTGCGTGACGGCGCGGATGTCCTGGCCGCCGAGGGTGATGCGGCCCTGCTGTATGTCGTAGAAGCGGTACAGGAGCCGCGCCAGCGTCGACTTGCCCGAGCCCGACGGGCCGACCACCGCCACCGTCTTGCCGGCCGGGATCTCGAAGCTCACGTGCTTCAGGATCGGGCGCGAGGCCTCATAGGCGAAGCTCACGTCCTCGAAGCGCACGGTCGAGTCGAGCGCGTCCGGATCCGCGCTGCGCGCCAAGGGGGGCAGCACGAGCGGCCGCGCATCGGGCGCGTCGCGCACCTCGCGCTCCTTGTCCATCAGCACGAACATCTTGTCGAGGTCGGTCAGGCTCTGCTTGATCTCGCGGTAGATCACGCCCAGGAAGTTCAGCGGTATGTAGAGCTGGATCATGAAGGCGTTGACCATCACCAGGTCGCCCAGCGTCATGCGGCCCGCGACCACGCCGGCGGTGGCGCGCCAGAGCATCAGCACCAGGCTCGCGGCGATCAGGAGTTGCTGGCCGGTGTTGAGCAGGCTCAAGCGTGCGCTGGCTCTTGATCGCGGCCTTGCGGTAGCGGTCCAGGCTGGCGTCGTAGCGCGCGGCCTCGAAGTCCTCGTTGTTGAAGTACTTGACGGTCTCGTAGTTCAGCAGCGAATCGACCGCGTGGCTCTGCGCCACCGAGTCGAGCTCGTTCATGCGGCGGCGGAACTGCGTGCGCCACTCGGTCACCGTGACGGTGAAGGCGATGTAGAGCACCAGCGCCACGCCGGTGATCCAGACGAACGCGGCGTCGAACTTCACGCCCAGGATGGTCAGCACCATGCGCCAGCTCGATGAGGGTCGGCACGATGCTGTAGAGCGACATCGAGATCAGCGAATGCACGCCGCGCGTGCCGCGCTCGATGTCGCGCGTCATGCCGCCGGTCTGGCGCTCCAGGTGGAAGCGCAGCGACAGCGCGTGCAGGTGGCGGAACACCTCCAGCGAGATGCTGCGCGCCGCGCCCTCGCTCGCCTTGGCGAACACCAGCTCGCGCAGCTCGCCGAAGAGCGAGGTCGAGAAGCGCAGCAGCCCGTACGCCACCAGCAGCGCGATCGGCACCACCAGCAGCGCCTGCGCCATGTCGGGCCGGGGCGTCATGGTGTCGATCAGGTTCTTCAGGAGCACCGGCACGCCGACGTTGGCGACCTTGGCACCGACCATGAAGGCGAGCGCGGCCAGCACGCGCCACTTGTAGCGCCACAGGTACGGGAAGAGGCGCCGCAGCGTGGCCCAGTCGGAGCGGCCGCTGCGCGCCGCGGTGGCGGCGGGCGCGTGGGAATGATGGGAAGGAAGGGCTTCGCCGCTGCGGCGCATGGGGGACAATCGTGGAGCTGAAACTCTTGTCCAGATGGTACCGATGTCCTCCACTTCCAGCCCGGCCGCGCCCGCGCGCCTGCAAAGCCTGCCCGCCGACATGGAG
Organism: uncultured beta proteobacterium; assembly: GCA_963847265.1. Taxonomy (GTDB): domain Bacteria; phylum Pseudomonadota; class Gammaproteobacteria; order Burkholderiales; family Burkholderiaceae_C; genus Variovorax. The sequence continues at coordinate 763,029 of CAWJZE010000001.1, forward strand.
CTCGTCCTCAAGGTGATCCCGATGCCGGCCGACTGCAACGCCAGCGGCGACATCTTCGGCGGCTGGGTCATGGCGCAGGTCGACCTGGCCGGCTCGGTGATCCCGGCGCGCTACGCCGAGGGCCGCATGGCGACGGTGGCGGTCAACGAGTTCGTCTTCAAGCAGCCGGTGCGGCTGGGCGACCTGCTGTCGTTCTACTCGAAGCTGGTGCGCGTCGGGCGCACCTCGGTCACCGTGCTGGTCGAGGTGTTCGCCGAGCGCATCCGCGCACAGGGCGAGTACCTCAAGGTGACCGAGGCGACGCTGACCTACGTGGCGATCGACGCCAACGGCCGGCCGCGCGAGATCGCGCGGCGCTGAGTGCACTTGCTACATATTTTGTAGTGCACTGCGTAGATCTGGCGGGCGCCGGCAGCCGATTTGACTTGAAGCGGGCGGCTGCGGTGCCTTGGCGCCAGGCCGCCACCGCCCGCCGCCCGGCCTCTGGCGGGCGCCCGCGGCCGCCGTTGCCGCTCAGAGCTTCGAGAAATCCGGCTTGCGCTTTTCCATGAAGGCGCCGAAGGCCTCGCGCGCGGCGGGCGAGCGCATGGCGCGGCCGAAGCTCGCGCTCTCCGCCGCCATGCGCTCCTGCACCGCGCCCTGCTGCGAGAGCTTCATCAGCCGCTTGGTCTCGACGAGCGCGGCGAGCGGCTTGGCCGCCAGCTTGCGCGCCTGCGCCTGCGCTACGGCGTTGGCCTCGGTCGGCGGCACCACGCGGTTGACCAAACCCACCTCCAGCGCCGCCTCGGCCAGGAAGGGCTCGCCCAGCAGCAGCGCCTCGGCCGCGCGGTGGTAACCCATCATTTGCGGCGCCAGCAGGCTCGACGCCGCCTCGGGCACCAGCCCCAGGTTGACGAAAGGCATCGAGAACGCCGCGTTGTCGCCCGCGTACACCAGGTCGCAATGGAACAGCATCGTGGTGCCGATGCCCACCGCCGGACCGCACACCGCCGCGACCACCGGCTTCGGAAAGGCCGCGATCAGATGCAGGAAGCGCATCGCCGGCGACGCGGGCAGCGGCCGGTCCGCGGGCTTCGCGGCCGCGGCGATGAAGTCGCCGATGTCGTTGCCGGCGCTGAAGACCGTCGCATCGCCCTGGATCAGCACCACGCGCACGGCGGCGTCGTCCGCGGCTTGCTCCAGCGCGTCGGACAAGGTGTCGTACATCGCGCCGGTGATCGAGTTCTTGCGCTCGACGCGGTTGAAGGTCAGCGTCAGCACGCCGGCCTCGGTGTGGGTGAGGATGTCGCTCATAGGGATTTTTTCCTTGTAGAGGTGAAGCAATCGGCTGGGCCCCGGTGCGCCGCGCACGGGGCCGGGCGGGTCATTCCTTGTAATAGACGAGCTGGTTGCTGGTCGCCAGCAGGTCGCCGGCCTCGCTCCAGAGCTGCGCGGCCTGGTCGAAGAAGCCGTTGCGGAACTGCTGCCCCGTCGCGCGGCCCAGCAGGTAGCCGTGGCCCACCCCGGCGAGCTGCGCCGCATCGGCATGGAAGTAGGTGGTGATCGACACCGTGCCGATCGGCACCGGCTTCGCGCGGCGCAGCCACACGCGCGGATAGAAGGTGTCGGAGAGCGCCATGAGCGCGGCGAAGTCCAGCGGCCGCGCCTCGGCGTCGCGCAGCCACATGCGCGTCTCGCTGGCGTCGCCCCGGCCGTCCCAGCGGGTCGGGATCGCGCCGGTGATCGGGCGCATCTCGTACTGGTTCAGCCACGCCACGCGCGCGGGCCCGATGCTCAGCCGCTCGACCGCCGAAGGCGGCGGCACCGCCGGCATCGGGAAATCGTTGGCGCCCCAGGTCTCGCGCCGCAGCGCGGTGACCGCCGTGCCGGTGGTGACGACCTGCGGCCGGCCGTCGGCACCGGCCTGCGACATCTGGACCGTCCAGTGCTGGGTCGAGCGGTTGGTGCGCGCCGGCAGCGCGAGCACCTCGAAGGCGCCCTCGCCCAGGGCGGCGGCGTAGTTCACCGTGGCCGCCACCGGCTCGCCGAGCAGGTCGGGATGCCGCAGCACGGCCTGCAGCATCACCGCCGCGGTGGTGCCGCCGAACGGGCCGACCATGTTCCAGTAGTCCGGGCTGGTGGCGCCGGTGAAGCAGCCGGCCTGGAGGTCGCTGTGCGCCAGGTCGAGCGCCTTGTCGAGGGGGTGCGTCTTCATGGGTGCAGTGTGCCTCCGCGAGGGCCGGTCTTGCAGTCGTGTGCGGGACGCCGGCGGCCCACGGCCATCGGTGACCGGCACCGCGTATTCCCACAGCCCCTGGCCGTCGAGTACCGCCATGTCCGCCAGCGCCAGGCGCAGTTGCCCCCGCTCGTCGCGGCGCTCGCGCGCGACACCGTCCCTGATGCGCTTGCGCACGATGACCACGCGCCGCTGGGCGCTCCAGTCGTCCAGCCTGAAGAAGTCCTTCACCCGGCCGATGGCGTGGAAGGCCTCGCCCACGAACTGGATGTCGGGGGCCGTGCCAGCCCACCATCTGCTTGCCACAGGTGGCCCACTGGTGGCCATGCGCATAGTCCTGGCTGAGCAGGTAGACCTTCTTGATGAAGCTGGCGATGGCCTTCATCTTCATCGCCGTGCTGGCCTTGGTCTGGAAGTGCCGGAAACTGCAGGCCTTGCCGGTCATCTCGGGTCGATGCGGCGCACCTGCGACTCATCGCAGGACAAGAAGGCGGCCGTGCAACACACCCTGGTCCAGGGCCTCGTCGCTCCCCAAGCCGCCCTCCAGAGCCCAGGCAATGGCCGGGTTCAAATGGATAGCTTCTATACCTCTGAAGGCAGGTTGATATCAGGCCCTTCGGGGTGACCTGGCGGCTGCGACCGGGGCTTTCCCATCGACTTCGCCCATCTCCTTGATCTCCTGCAACGCCTCCCCCAGGTAGCCGATCAACTCGTGCGCCTCGTCCTGCGAGATCATGCGCCGGCAGGCCATGACGGCCATGTCCAGCTTGCCGTTGTAGCTTTGCACCGTGATGTTCAACCCCACGCCCTGCCCGATGTTGGAGGCCGGGAAATAGTGCACCAGCTTGGCGCCGGCCAAGTACAACGGCTGCTCCAGCCCCGGCACATTGGAGATGACCACATTGGCCATGGCAGGCAACTGCGCGGACAGCTCCGCGCGCGCCATCAGCGAAGCCATGCCCGAGACCAGCCACGGCGCGCCGAACATCGCCGGCATTTCCACCCGCAGCGCCGGCGCCAGTTCGCGCACCACGGCCTTGGCGTCCTCGGACGACTGATGGATAGCCCTGAGGCGTTCGGCCGGGTCGTCGATGTCGGTGGCCAGGTCCACGCGCACGCCGGAGACCTGGTTGTTCATCGATGCATCGTCCGCCGCCCGCAGACTCACCGGAACCATCGCGATCAGGGGCTTCTTGGGCAACTCATTGCGCGCCAGCATGTAGCGCCGCAGCGCGCCGCTGCACATGGCCATGACAACCGAATTGACGGTGCCGCCCACGCGCTTGCCCAGTGCCTTGATCTCCGCCAGCGGCATGGACATCGTGGCATAGGAGCGCTGGTTGGTTGCCGTGCCGTTCAGGAAGGTCTTGGGCGCCATGAGCATGCGGCGCTCGTCTTGGCCGCCCGCCTGCTTGAGCGCCAGCTGCCCGGCCGCCGTGACGGCCTTGGCCACGCCGGGCAGCAGCTCGGCGACCTTGGCATACTGGCGCACGCTGTTGGTCACGGCCGCCTGCAGCAGTTCGGCCATGCCGGGCTGCGCTTCGCTGCCCTTGCGCCGGCGCGCCGCCGGCATCGTGCGCTGCTCCGGCGTCGGGTCGTACAGGACCTTGCCCATCTCGACGCCCGACTTGCCGTCGATGCCCGCGTGGTGGCCCCGGAAGTAGTAGCCGACCAGGCCGCTTTCCAGCCCGTCGATGATGTAGACCTCCCACAAGGGGCGGCTGCGGTCCAGCTGCGGGGCATGCAGGCGTGCCACCAACGCCTCCAGTTGTGCCATGGTGCCGGGCTTTTCCAAAGTCACGTGGCGCACGTGGTAGTCCAGCTCGACATGGCTGTCGTGCACCCAGACCGGATCGGACAGGTCGAAAGGCATGCGCATGAGCTTGCGCTCAAACAACGGCACCAGGTGCATGCGCTCGGCGAATACCTTCTTGACGTCCGCGTGGTAGTTGCCCTTGTAGCCCTTGGGCAGTTCCACCAGCATGAGGGAGCCCACGTGCAGTGGCGTTTCCGGCGTCTCCAGATAGAGGAAGGAAGCATCCAGGCCGCTGAGGTGCTCCATGGTTCAGGCTCCTTGCAGTCGGGTGGCCGGGCCGCGGAAGAGTGCCTGCGGCACGGCGCGTTCGGGGTCGCGGAAGAACAGGCCGCGCAGGCCGCCGCGCTGGAACTTGCGCCATTGGTCTTCGGGCTGGGCCAGGCGCTCGGCCACGGCGTACAGAACCAGCGGGTTGTGCCCAAGGCCGCTGTGGGTGCCTTCGACCTCGATGTTGTCGGTCCAGGAGCCCTCCGGCTCCCGGCAGCCGACCCAGTTGACGACGCCGTCGCTGCGGCTGTAGATGGCCGTGGAAGGCACCGGGATGGCCTCGCGCAGACGTTCCGAGACCAGTTCCTCGCTTCCCTGGCAGAGGAATTCGTAGAGTTTCCACGCGTTGGACACGGCTCCATCGGCCGCGAACTGGCTGCCCAGCGTGATGACTTGGCGCACTTGCTCCGGCTTTTCGCGGGCCAGTTCGCGCGCCAGGACGCCACCCAGGCTCCAGCCGATGAGGCTGGTCTTGCGCCCGTGGCGCTCGGTCAGTTCATCGAGGCTCCGATGCAACTGCTCGTTGACGCCCGGGCGGCGGCTGCGGTTCATGCCCTGGCCCCAGCCGTAGGCGGCATAGCCACGGCTCTTCAAGAAGGTGCGCAGCAGCAGCGTGGAGTTGTCGTCGGCCGACAGGCCGGGGATCACCAGCACGGGGTGGCCGTCTCCGCGCGGGGTTGCCTGCAGCAGTGGATACGCGCTCAGGCACGCCGCCAACTCGAGGAGGCCGCGTGATTCGAGCATCATCAGCAGCAGCGAAGGGCGCGTCTGGGCGTTTGTGGGGACGAGGTAGTCGATGGGCAGATGCATAGGGGTCTTTCTTGTCAGCCTAGGGCAAAAATTCAGGCAGCGGCCAGCGATGGCTGGCCGTGCCCGGCGGTGGCGGGAATCATCCATAGCAGCAGCAGGCAGGCCGCGATGAACACGACAATCACGGCATAGATGCTGGTCAGCGGATTGTGGGTAGCCTCGACGATGGCGCCGACGATGGAAGGCATGACCGAGGGCCCCAGGTTGCCGATGCAACTGATGGCGGCGATGCCGGCGGCGGCCTCGGCCTTGGGCAGACGCTCGGTGACCAGCGCAAACAGCAGCGAGGCGTTGGGCAGCAGGCCGAAGATGGCCAGCGAAAGGGCGGAGAGTTGCGCGACGAAGTGGCCCTGCGTCATCAGGATGAGGACCATCCCCAGGACCGAGGACATCATGGCGAACACATAGTGCCAGCGGCGCTCCTTGAGACGGTCGGAGCTGGCGCCCAGCACCAGCATCCCGATCGCGCCTGCGATGTACGGGATCGCCGAATACACGCCGACCATGAACAGATCAGGCACGCCCCAACTCTTGATCAGGGTCGGCATCATGAAGCCGACCGCGTAGTTGCCTCCCAGCGTCAGGAAGTAGGTGACCGAGAGCGCCCAGACCAGCGGGTCTTTCAGGACCTTCAGAACGGCGCCGAAGCCATGGGGCGCGTTTTCTTTCGCCTGGCTGGCATCGGCGTCGAGTTGCTGGCGCAGGCGGCTCTTTTCTTCCTGCGTCAGCCAACCCGCCTGCTCGGGCCGATCGGTCAGCATCACGAAGGCCAGGATGCCCAGCACGGAGGCTGGAATCCCTTCGATCAGGAACAGCCATTGCCAGCCATGCCAGCCATTGACCCCGTCCATGAACTTGAGCATCGCGCCCGACAGGGGGCCGGCCAGGATGCCCGAGATCGGAATCGCGACCATGAACAGCGCGATCACGCGCCCGCGGCGCGCATTGGGGTACCAGTAGGTCAGGAACAAGAGCACACCGGGAAAGAAGCCGGCCTCGAACGCGCCCTGCAGGAAGCGCACGATGTAGAACTGCATCGGCGTCGTCACGAACATCATCGCCGCCGCCGCGATTCCCCAGCAGAACATGATGCGCAGCAGGGTCTTGCGCGCCCCGATCTTTTCCAGCAGCAGGTTGCTCGGGATCTCGAGCGCCAGATAGCCAACGAAGAAGATGCCGGCTCCCAGCCCATAGATCGCCTCGCTCCACGGCAGCGTCTGCAGCATCTGCAGCTTGGCGTAGCCGATGTTGATGCGGTCGATGTAGTTCACGCCATAGGAAATGAACAGGATCGGCAACAGATGCCAGGTGATCTTCCTGAACAGGGCGCTGTCGTCGATGGGCGCGGACGACTCACGCGCGCCGCTGGCTGTTGGACTCATCTTGTCTCCTCTTGGGGTCGGCCTAGGGTTGATCACTAGGCCTTGGAATGTACTGACAGGTAGAATTTTTCTACCTATTGGTAGATTCCACAAGGCGACAGGGCTACCCAAAAACCCTCAGGAGACACTATGGAGACAGACAGCGGCCTTTATCCGCCGATTCCACTGCACGAATCGCTGCGCCGGCATGCGCGCGAAATGCCGGACAAGCCGGCATACATCTGGTACGGCCGCGAGATCAGCTTCGGTGAACTCGACCGCATGAGCGATGCCTTCGCCGCACGCATCCAGGCCCTGGGCGTCAAGAAGGGCGATCCGGTCACGGTGTTCATGAACAACTGCCCGCAGTACGTGATCGCGCAGTACGGCATCCAGAAAGCCGGGGCTGTGTGCTGCCCCTGCAGTTCCTTGAACAAGGAGCACGAGTTGTTCGCCCAGCTCGACGACCTGCAGGCGCGCGTGATGGTGGCGTCGCAGTCGCTGCTGCCTGTGGTCAACCAGGTGCGCGAGCGCACCACGCTGGAGCATGTGTTCGTCACGCGCTACGGTGACCTGCTGCCTGACGCCCCCGCCCTGCCCGTTCCGGACGAAGTACGCGTTCCATCCGATGTTCCTCTGGACGGCACCGAGGACTTCCTGGCCGCCGCCAGCACAGGCGCCAAACCTGCCGCGGTGGCGGTGGACATGGACGACACGGCGGTGATGATCTACACCTCCGGCAGCACGGGGCGCTCCAAGGGCGCGATGCTGAGCTTCCGCAATGCCTGGTTCAAGTCGGCCGCGTCAGTCCAGTGCTGCGACATCACGGCCAAGGACACCCTGCTGCTGGCCGCGCCGCTGTACCACATCGCAGGGATGGTCGGGGGCGTGAACGCGCCCGTGCTCGCCGGCGCAACGGCCGTCCTGCTGTACCGCTTCGACGCTCGCACCGCCGCGCAGGCCATCGCGCACTACCGAATCACGTCGATGTACACCGTTGCGCCGATGAACGTCGCGATCATGCAGTTGCCCGACGTCGGCCAGTTCGATCTCTCCAGTCTCAAGCGCAACCAGGTCACGAGCTTCGGCATCGACTGGACCGAGGCGCTGGCCAAGCAATGGAGCGCCGTGACCGGCGGCTGCATCTCGCACGAGGCATCCTACGGACTCACGGAATCGCACACCGTCGATTGCTACATGCCGGTCGACGCCATCCGCTGGGGCACGCACGGCAAGCCGGTGCCGGGCAACGAGATCCGCATCCTCGACCCGGAAACCGGGGCCGAGATGCCCACCGGCGAACAGGGCGAGATCGTGCTGCGCAGCCCCGGCACCTTCAAGGGCTACCGCAACCGGCCCGACGCCACGGCCGAGACGCTGCGCAACGGCTGGATCCACACCGGGGACATGGGCAAGCTCGATGCCGACGGCTACCTGACCTTCATGGGCCGCTTCAAGGAAATGATCAAGGTCTCGGGCTACAGCGTGTTCCCCGAAGACGTCGAATCCATCCTCAACAAGCACCCGGCGATCCAGCAAAGCGCCATCATCGGCGTGCCCGACCCGACCAAGGGCGAAGTCGTGAAGGCCTTCCTGGTGCTGCGGCCGGGCATGACACTGGATGCCGACGCCCTGACCGCCTGGGCGCGCGAGAACATGGCGCCCTACAAGGTGCCGCGCGAGATCCGGTTCATGGATGCACTGCCCGCCACCGGTGCGGGGAAGGTGCTGCGGCGCCTGCTCAAGGATCTGCCTTGAGAACGGAGCCAGCCCAACTGCCGCGCCGTGCCTGGACTGGCGCGGTGGCCGGCGCATAGGACCACTTCCCCTGCACCGCGATATTGTTGAATCACACTCCGTCATTGCATGGCGTGTGTCGACGAAGCCTCTTCTTTCCTCTTCCTTTGCTTACTCACGCCATGTACACCGAAAAAATCCTTCAAGCCGTCCAGCGTCATGCCGACGAGTTCATCGCGATCCGGCGCGACATCCACCACAACCCCGAACTGTCCTTCAAGGAGCAGCGCACCAGCGACCTGGTGGCGCAACTCCTGCAGGGCTGGGGCTACCAGGTCACGCGCGGGCTGGGCGGCACCGGCCTGGTGGGGCAATTGAAGCGTGGCGCGGGCACGCGCCGCATCGGCATCCGCGCTGACATGGACGCGCTGCCGATCAAGGAGGAAACGGGCCTGAAGCACGCCAGCCGCAACAACGGCGTGATGCACGCCTGCGGCCATGACGGCCACACGGCCATGCTGCTGGGGGCCGCCAAGGTGCTGGCCGAGCGCGGCAGCTTCTCGGGTACGCTGAACCTGATCTTCCAGCCGGCCGAGGAGTACGGAAAGATCGACAGCGGCGCCACCCGCATGATCGAGGACGGGCTGTTCGACAAATTCCCCTGCGACGCGATCTTCGGCATGCACAACATGCCCGGCTATCCCCAGGGGCACTTGCTGTTCGGCGAAGGATCGATGGCGGCCTCGTCCGACAAGGTGCTGATCACGCTGCGCGGCGTGGGCGGCCACGGCGCGATACCGCACCTGGCCAGCGATCCGGTGGTGGCGGCGGCCAGCCTGGTGATGGCGCTGCAGACGGTGGTGGCGCGCAACGTCGATCCGCTGGAAAGCGCGGTGGTCACCGTCGGTGTGTCGCAAGCGGGCACCGCCAACAACGTCATCCCGCAGAGCGCCTATCTGGAACTGAGCGTGCGCGCCTTGAAGCAAAGCGTGCGCGACCTGCTGCAAAAGCGCATCACCGAGCTGGCGCACGCCCAGGCGCAGAGCTTCGGCATGACGGCCGAGGTGGACTACCAGCGCGGCTACGCGGTGCTGGTCAACACCCAGCCCGAGACCGACTTCGCCCGCCGCGTGGGCGTGGAACTGGTGGGCGCGGAGAACGTGACGCTCCAGTGCCCGGCGAGCATGGGCAGCGAGGATTTCGCCTTCATGCTGGAAAAGCGCCCGGGCTGCTACTTGCTGATCGGCAACGGCGACAGCGGCCCCAACGGCTGCTCGGTGCACAACCCGGGCTTCGACTTCCATGATGGCAACGTGGCGGTGGGCGCCGCCTACTGGACGCTGCTGGCCGAGCGCTACCTGACGGATGAGCCGCTGGCCGCCTGACCCACAACAACGACCGAAGAGAAAACCGGATGACCACAGACACGGCGGTCCACACGCCTCCCAAGGCGCCCATCAAGCTCGTAGCTGCTACGGTGGCCGGCAACGCGCTGGAGTTCTACGACTTCGTCACGTACTCCTTCTTCGCGGTCTACATCGGACAGGCCTTCTTCCCGGCCAAGACCCCCTTCATGAGCCTGCTGCTGTCGGTGGCGGTGTTCGGCGTGGGCTTCGTCACCCGGCCGCTGGGCGCCGCGCTGATTGGTGCCTTCGCCGACCGCGCCGGGCGCAAGCCGGCCATGATGCTGACCATCGCGCTCATCACCGTGGGCACCATGGGCCTGGCGCTCACGCCTTCTTACGAGAGCATCGGCGTGGCCGCGCCCGTCATCGTGGTGCTGGCGCGGCTGATGCAGGGCCTGGCGCTGGGCGGCGAGGTGGGCCCTTCGACGGCCTTCCTGGTGGAAATCGCGCCGCCGGGCAAGCGCGGGCTCTACGCCAGCTGGCAGATCGCCAGCCAGGGCCTGGCCTCGCTGGTCGCGGGTATCGTCGGCGTGAGCCTGTCGGCGATGTTGACCCGGGAGCAACTGCACGACTGGGGTTGGCGCGTGCCTTTCGCGCTGGGGCTGCTGCTGATCCCGATCGCGGTCTACATCCGCAAGAGCATGCCCGAGACGCTGGAGCATGGGGACAGCCGCGGTTCCGGCGGCGAGTCATTGGGGCAGATGGCCCTGCTCAAGCAGTACGCCGGGCTGATGGGGCTGCTGACCTTCATAGTGATCGCCGGCACGGTGGCCACCTACGTGGCGACGTACATGACGACCTACGCCATCACCGTGCTCAAGCTTCCACCCACGGTGTCGATGGCCGCCACGGTGGCCTTCGGGTTGTCCACCTTCGTCTTCGCGCTGCTGGGCGGCTGGCTGAGTGATATCCAGGGGCGCAAGGTCACGATGATGTGGTCGCGCATCGCCGTGCTGGTGCTGACCTACCCGGCCTTCCTGTGGCTCACGCACAGCCCCAGCCTGGGCACGCTGCTGGTGGCCACCGTGGCGGTGGGCGGACTGCAGGGCCTGAGCGGCGCGGCAAGCATGGCAGTGCTGCCGGAAATCGCCCCGGCGCGCATCCGTTCGCTCGCCAGCAATCTCACCTATGCCATCGGCGTGACGGTGTTCGGCGGCACCACGCAACTGGTGATCACCTGGCTGATCGAGAAGACCGGCAGCCCGCTGGCGCCGGCATGGTACGTGGTGGCGACCAGTCTCCTGGGGGCGATCGCGATCTTGGCGCTGCCCGAGACGAGCCGCAAGCCGTTGGAGCGATAGCGCGCGGATCCGACGGACGCGCGGTCAGGGCCGGACAGGCTGCCGTCCTCGGAATTGATTTCCGCTAACCGGGAGCAGCGGTGTGCGGCCCGTCACCCGGTCGCCGCAGCCCGACCATGCGCGCGGCCAACTGCATCAACTGTTCGACCATCTCGTCGGGCAAGAAGCGGCCGTCGGGCTGGTACCAGGAAAAAAGAAAGCCCGGCAGGCTGCAAACGGCGTGCGCGGTGACGGCCGTGTTCTCGAAGTCCAGGTCGCCGTCGCGCCGCGCTTGCTCCAGCAGCGGGCGCAGCTTGGCGTAGAAGTGGCGGGCCAGCTTGACCAGCCCGGCCCGGTACTCCGGGGATAGACCTGCGGCTCGCGGTAGGCAAAGAAGGCGGCAGGCTGGTGGGCGATGGTGGCGCGGATCAGGGAAGGCGGCTCCAGGTCTGCGTGCGCCAGAAGGGGCCGAGGTAGCCGCGCACTTCGAGCTTCTTGCCGCCGTCGATCGGCATGAAGCTGGCGCGGTACTCCTTGCCGTTCTCGGGGTCGAGGATGCGGCCGCCCTCCCAGACGTCCTTGCCCTCGGCCTTCCTGCCGCCGCGGATGATCTCCAGCCCGGCGATCGGCTTGCCCTTGCGGTCGTCGGTGCAGGGCTCGCACACCGCATCGGGCAGGGTGTCCTTCTTCAGCGACCGCACGATGCGCCCGTCGAGCACGCCGCCGCTCTCGGCGATGCGAATCTCGGCCTTGGCCTCGCCGGTCTTGTCGTCGGCGCTGCGCCACAGCCCGACCGGGCTCATCTGCGCCAGGGCCGAGCCGGCGGACGCTATAAGAAATATAGCTGCAACCGCAGATTTCATGTGCGCTTTCCAGGGTTTTGGTGCGAATTCAGGCCAGTGCCGCGTCGGTGTCCATCAGCGGGCGGCTGCCGGCGCGCGCGGTGCGCATCAGCGTCGCGGTCTCGGGGAACAGTTTGGCGAAGTAGAAGCGCGCGGTCTGCAGCTTGGCCTGGTAGAACGGATCGGTGTTGCCCGCAGCGATCTGGCGCAGCGCCACCTGCGCCATGCGCGCGAACAGGTAGCCGAACACGAAATGCCCCGCCACGCGCAGGTAGTCCACCGCCGCGGCGCCGACCTCGTCGGGGTTCTGCGAGCCCTTGAAGCCGATCTCGGTGGTGAACTTGGTGAGCTGCTCGCCCAGCGTCGCCACCGGCGTGATGAACTCGCTCATCTTCTCGTTGACGCCCTCCTCTTCCACCAGCCTCGCCACCAGCTTGCCGAACTTTTTCAGCGACGCGCCGTTGTTGCCCAGCACCTTGCGCCCGAGCAGGTCGAGCGACTGCACGGTGTTGGTGCCCTCGTAGATCATGTTGATGCGGTTGTCGCGCGCGAACTGCTCCATCCCCCATTCCTTGATGTAGCCGTGGCCGCCGAACACCTGCAGGCAGGCGTTGGTCGCGACGTGGCCGTTGTCGGTGATGAAGGCCTTGACGATCGGCGTCAGGAGCGCGACCAGCTCGCCCGCGTCCTTGCGCACCTTCTCGTCGGGGTGGTGGTGCTCCTTGTCGAGCAGCAGCGTGCAGAACACCTGCAGCGCGCGCGCGCCCTCGGCGTAGGCCTTGGCGGTCAGCAGCATCCTGCGCACGTCGGGGTGCACGATGATCGGGTCGGCGTCCTTGTCCCTGGCCTTGACGCCCGAGAGCGAGCGCATCTGGGTGCGGTCCTTGGCGTAGGCCAGCGCATTCTGGAACGCCACCTCGGTCAGGCCGAGCGACTGGTTTCCCACCCCCAGGCGCGCCGCGTTCATCATCACGAACATCGCTTGCAGGCCCTTGTTCGGCTCGCCGACCAGCGTGCCGGTGGCGCCGTCGATCACGATCTGCGCGGTGGCATTGCCGTGGATGCCCATCTTGTGCTCTAGGCCGGCGCAGAAGATCGGGTTGCGGCCGCCCAGCGTGCCGTCGGCCTTCACGTTGTACTTCGGCACCACGAACAGGCTGATGCCCTTGCTGCCCTTGGGCGCGTCGGGCAGGCGCGCGAGCACCAGGTGGACGATGTTGGCGGCCATGTCGTGCTCGCCGGCCGAGATGAAGATCTTGTTGCCGGTGAGTTTGTAGGTGCCGTCCGCCTGCGGCTCGGCCCTGGTGCGCAGCAGGCCCAGGTCGGTGCCGCACTGCGGCTCGGTCAGGCACATGGTGCCGGTCCACTCGCCGCTCACCAGCCTGGGCAGGTAGGTCTTCTTCTGCGCATCGGTGCCGTGCGCGGCCAGCGCCTCGTAGGCGCCGTGCGACAGGCCCGGGTACATGGTCCAGGCCTGGTTGGCGCTGTTGAGCATCTCGAAGAGGCACTGGTTGACCACGAGCGGCAGGCCCTGGCCGCCGTACTGCGGGTCGCACGACAGCGCCGGCCAGCCGCCTTCGACGTACTTCGCGTAGGCGGCCTTGAAGCCCCTGGGCGGCGTCACCTCGTGCGTCGTCTTGTCGAGCGTGCAGCCCTCCTCGTCGCCGCCGATGTTGAGCGGGAAGACCACCTCGGCGGCGAACTTGCCGCCCTCCTCGATCACCGCGTCGATGGTGGCGGCGTCGATGTCGGCGTGCGCCGGCAGCGCCTTGAGTTCATCGGCGACGTTGAGCAGCTCGTGCAGGACGAACTGCATGTCGCGCAGCGGCGGGATGTAGGCGGGCATGAAAAGTCTCCAGGGTTGAAAGCGGATCGAACGAAAAGAAAAGGAAAGAAGAAAGAGGAAGCGCGCGTGGCCGCAGCCGGGTCGATCGGGGCGCCGGGCGCCTTACGCGCCCGGCGCGACGTTGCGCGCCAGGATGTTGTCGAAGCCGGCGTTGGCCCTCTCGAGGACACCCGGCACGCGCAGGAAGCGCGCCTCGTAGTGCAGCACGAGGATCAGGCCGTGGATTTCGAAGGCGATCTGGCGCTCGTCGGCCCCGGCGCGCAGGTGGCCCTCGTCCTTGGCCTGCACCACGGCGCGGTAGACGGCCTCGCGCCAGATGCCGACCGACTCGACCAGCGCGTCGCGCACCGGCCCCGGGCGGTCGTCGAACTCGGCCGCGCCGCTGATGTAGATGCAGCCCGAATCCACCTCGGTCGAGGTGCGCCGCATCCAGTTGGCGAACAGCGCGCGCAGGCGCGGCAGCCCGCGCGGCTTTTGCAGGGCCGGGTAGAACACCTCCTGCTCGAAGCGCGCGTGGTACTCGCGCACCACCGAGATCTGCAGCTCCTCGCGCGAGCCGAAGTGCGCGAACACGCCCGACTTGCTCATGCCCGTGAGCTCGGCCACGGCGCCGATCGACAGACCCTCCAGCCCCATCTGCGCGGCCAGCCCCAGCGCCGCGTCGACGATGACGGCCTTGGTCTGCTGGCCCTTGTGGGGCGCGCGGCCGGGAGCGGCGGTGGGGGCGGCGGGCATGCTTCGATAAAAAAGAACGATCGTGCTATTTTGCAGGACTTTCTCTTGTCGCAAGCCCAAAGACCCGTGGATGCCGCAGGTCTTTCGGGCTGGATGGGCGCGAGACTGCGGTCATCGGGGGCGGAAAAGGCGCCACTGGCGTCCGACATTCCTGAGTCGAATTGGCTTGTAGCGCACGCCCCATGGCGGCTGGATGCTCCTGAAACTGCAGCATGCGCCATCGGACCCATTCCGATCCAGAGCCGCATGCACGGGTTTTTCTTGAGCCGGGCTTCAAAGTAATACGGAAGTACTTATACTTACAACTGTGAAGCTTTCACACCGCTTCTGACCAACATGTCTATCAGCCGCCGTGGACTCGAAACGTGCGCCACGTCCCACAGCACTTCCATGAACATGAGGGGATGTTTTGCTCGATATCGAAAACGTGACCCTGAGCCGGCTGCTTGAGCGTCACGCGCAGGCGCAGCCTTCGGCTCCGGCCCTGCTCGCGCCGGGGCACCCGGCCATCAGCTATGCCCGCCTGGCCGCCGCCCTGTCCCGCACGCAGCCATGGCTGGCTTCCCAGGGTCTGGGACCCGGCTCGCGCATTGCCCTGCTTCTCCCCGGCGGCATCGAACTGGCGGTCGCCACCCTGGCCATCGGCTGCCAGGCCACTGGAATTCCGCTCCATCCGGGCTTGACCGAGCCCGAACTCCTGGCCTTGCTCGCCGACGCGCATGCCGACGCCCTGCTGGGCCTGCCGGACGACCCGGCCGCCGCAAGGCTCGCGCGACAGCTTGGGCTGACCCGCCTCGCGCTCGACCTCGGGCACCTGCTGGCGGACCCGCCTGCGGCGCCATCGGTGTCGCCGCATCGCTGGCCCCGGCCCGAGCCGGACGACACGGCTTTCGTCCTGTTCACGTCGGGCACGACCGGCAAGCCCAAGCGGGTGCCGCTCACGCAGCGGCAGATCCTGTGTTCGGCGCGCAACATCGCGCAGCACCTCGCCCTCGCCGCGGAGGATCGCGGCCTGTGCGTCATGCCCGGCTATCACAGCCACGGACTGATCGGCGGGCTGCTGACGCCGCTCGTCGCAGGATCGTCCGTGGTGTGCGCGCCGGCTTTCGACGCCTCGAAATTCCTTCAGTGGATCGCCGAGTTCAGCCCGACCTGGTACACCGCCGCGCCCACCATCCACCATGCGGTGGCCGACTTGGCCTCCCGCGACGGCGGCGCTTCGCCCAGGCACCGGTTCCGCCTCATCCGTTCGGCCTCCTCGGCCCTGTCCGTCGAATTGCTGCAGCGCATCGAAGACCTCTGGGGAGCGCCCGTCATCGAGTCCTACGGCATGACCGAATCGGCCACGCAAATGGCGAGCAACCCGATGCCGCCGGGATTGCGCAAGCCGGATTCGGTCGGACGTCCCGCCGGGGCCGAGCTGCGCGTGATCGACGAGGATGGAAACACCCAGCCCAGCGGCCATGTCGGCAGCATCGTCGCGCGCGGGCCCGCCCTCTTCACCGGCTACGAGGACGCTCCCGAGGCGAACGCCGAGGCCTTTCGCGACGGGTGGTTCGTCACCGGCGACCTGGGCCACCTGGACGCCGACGGCTACCTGTACATCACCGGGCGCAGCAAGGAATTCATCAACCGGGGTGGCGAGAAGATCGCGCCCTGGGAGGTCGAGCGGGCCCTGTTGCGCCTGCCCGGCGTCGCACAGGCCGCAGCCTATCCCGCGCCGCATCCGACCCTGGGCGAGGACGTGCATGCCGTCGTGGTACCGGCCCACGGCAGCGCCGTCGAGCCGCTGGCCCTGCGGGCCTCGCTGTTCGGGGCCATCGCCGATTTCAAGATTCCCGCGAGCATCCATGTGCTCGAGAAGATTCCCACGGGCCCGGGCGGCAAGGTGCAGCGCCGCCGCCTGCACAGCCAGATCTCTCCCCTTGCTGCGGCATCGCCGTCCACCGTGCCGCTCACGCCGCTGCAGGCGAGCGTCGCCACGCTGTTCGGCCAGATCCTGAGCCAGGCCGTGAACGGCGCCGAGGCGAACTTCCTCGCCCTGGGCGGCGACTCCCTGTCGGCGGTGCGGCTGGTGCAGGCGGTCAACCAGACCTGGGGCGTGGACCTGTCCGCTCCGGCGCTCCTGGCCATGCCCACGGTCGGCGGCTTCGCGGCGGCGTTGCAAGCCGCCATCGACGAGGCCGACGCGCTGAGCCGTGCCATGCAGGCCGAGATCGACGCGCTGAGTGACGAAGAGGTGGCCCGCCTGCTGGGGCAAGCCTGAGTTGCGGGCACGGTCGCGCGCACCCCACGCGCGACCGTGCCTGGCTTCTCCATCCTTGAAAGGAAAAATCTCCGATGAGTTCCACAGCCACCTCGGCGCGCGACGCCTCCCATACGCCGGACGCGACCACGCAGGATGCCCGGCGGCGCCTGCTCGCACGCAAGCTGCAGCAGCAGCAAGGAAGCCGTTCCGCTCCGGGCACGGCAAGCCATCCGACCGAGGGCGTCCCCCTTTCTTTCGCGCAGGAAGGGCTGTGGTTTCTCGACCAGCTGAACGCCGGCAGCACGGCTTACAACATCCATTCGGTCACCCGCCTGCGGGGTCCGCTGGATGCCGAGAGGCTAGAGCGCAGCCTGCAGGCCCTCATCGCCCGGCATGCCAGCCTGCGCACGGCGTTTCGCGCGACGCAGCAGGGACCGGTACAGCAGGTCGTGCCGGCGGCGGAGGCGCTGGTGAGCTTTTGGCTCGACCGCACGGAACTGGCGCCAGATGACGCGACGGATGCGGCGCTCGCGAAGCGCATCGCCGCCTGCATCGCCCAGCCCTTCGACCTGTCCCGCGCGCCCCTGCTGCGTGCCGAGCTGTGCCGGATCGCGCCCGATCATCACGTGCTCGTGCTGGTCGTGCATCACATCGTGGCGGACGGCTGGTCGATGAGCGTGATCAACCGCGAACTCGGCCAGCTCTATGCGCAGGGCGGCGACGCCTCCGTCCTTGCCGAGCTTCCGCTGCAGTTTCCCGACCATGCCGTCTGGCAGCGCCAGCGCTTCGAGCGCGGTGGCCTGCAGTCGCAGCTGGACTATTGGCGCGCGGCCCTGCGCGAGCTGCACACCCTGGAATTGCCCACCGACAAGCCCCGGCCCGCACAGGCGAGCTTCGTGGGACAGACCCTGGCTTTTGCCCTCGACCCCGAGCTCGCCGCAGCCTTGCGGAACCTGGCGAAACAGCAGGGCGCGACCCTGTTCATGACCTTGCTCGCGGCGTTCCATGGGCTGCTGATGCGCTACAGCGGCCAGACCGACATCGCCGTGGGCGTGCCGCTGGCCGGGCGGGGGGATGCCAGGCTGGACGGCGTGGTGGGCTATTTCGTCAACACGGTGGTCATGCGCTGCGACCTCGCAGGCCAACCCCGGTTCACCGAGTTGCTGCAGCGCGTCCGGCAGGCCACGCTCGGCGCACTGACTCACCAGGACATGCCCTTCGACCGCCTGGTGGCCGAACTCAGCCCGGAACGCGACGCCAGCCGCAACCCGCTCTACCAGGTTGCGTTCGCCCTGGAAAATTTCCCGGACCGCGTCCTGCAGCTCGACGGCCTGAGAAGCGAGCGGCTCGGCATCCGCTCGGAAACCTCGAAATTCGACCTGTCGCTGACCCTGGTCGAAGCCGGCGACCATTTCGGCGCCGAGATCGAATACCGCACCGATCTGTTCGAGCCGCAGACGATCGAGCGCATGGCGGTGCATTTCCGCCATCTGCTCGCCGCCATCGTGGCCGACCCGGAATGCGCGGTGGACCGCCTGCCCCTGCTCGACGCCGCCGAGGCGCATCGGCTGCTGGTGGAGTGGAACGGCAATCCGGGCGCCTGGCCGCGCCATCCGCCGGTGCATGCCCTGTTCCGGGCACAGGCGAGCCGCACGCCCGACGCGGTCGCGCTGCGCTCCGGCCAGCACGGCATGTCGTACCGCGAACTCGACACCCTGTCGGAGCAACTCGCGCACGAGCTTCGCGGCCTGGGCGCCGGGCCGGAAGTCGTCGTCGGGCTGTGCATGAAGCGCTGCTTCGGGCTGGCCGTGGCCCTGCTCGCCATCTTCAAATCCGGCGGCGTCTTCCTGCCCCTGGACCCCGAGCACCCGCCCGAGCGGCTGCAGACCATGCTGGCCGATGCCGCGCCCGCGATCGTGCTGACACAGGCGAGCTTCGCCGGCGCGTTGCGGCAACTCGGCACGGCGGCGTTGAAGATCGTCGAAGTGCCCGACCACGGCGGGGACATGCCGCGCGAGCCCTTGCCCGCGCTGACCGATCTCACGCGTCCGGACCATCTGGCGTACCTGATCTACACCTCCGGCTCCACGGGCCAGCCCAAGGCCGCGCAGCTGATGCATCGCGGCCTGAGCAACCACGTCCTGTGGATGAACGATACCCTCGGGCTCGACGCACGCGACCGTGTCCTGCAGAAAACCTCCATCAGCTTCGACGCATCGATCTGGGAGTTCTTCTCGCCCCTGGTTTGCGGCGCGACACTCGTCGTCGCGCCCCCCGAGGCCCACCGGGACATGCCCATGCTGGCCGCGACTCTGCGCGAGCAGGACATCAGCATCGTCCAGTTCGTGCCGTCCGAGATGCGCGTGATCCTGGGCGAACTCGAAGCCACGCCCTGCACCGGCCTGCGCTATGTGCTGAGCGGCGGCGAGGCGATGGACCGCGCCCTGGCGCTCGCCTTCAGGCGGGCATTGCCGGGCGTCACGCTCGGCAATTTCTACGGCCCGAGCGAGGCGGCCACGGACAGTGCCTGGTACGAAGTAGGCGATTCGCTGCCCGACCGCCCCATCGTGCCCATCGGCCGCCCCGTCGCCAACGTGCAGCTCTATGTGCTCGATGCCCACCTGCAGCCCCAGCCCGTCAACGTGGCTGGCGAGCTGTATGTGGGCGGACTCGGCGTGGGCCGCGGCTATCACAACCGTCCCGACCTCACGGCGGAGCGCTTCGTGCCCAACCCGTTCCGGGCCGGCGAGCGCATGTACCGCACCGGGGACCTGGCCCGCTGGCTGAACGAGGGCATCGTCGAGTTCATCGGGCGCAACGACCACCAGGTCAAGCTGCGCGGCTTCCGCATCGAGCTGGGTGAAATCGAGGCTGGCATCAACAGCTGTGATGGCGTGCAGATGAGCGCGGTGCTGCTGCGCGAGGATGCCCCGGGGCGCAAGGAACTGGTCGCGTACGTGGTCGCGGACGGGCCGGCCGACACGGACACCTTGCGGTCGGCGCTCAAGTCCAGGCTGCCGGACTACATGGTGCCGGCAGCGTTCGTGTTTCTGCCGGAACTGCCGCGCCTGGCCAACGGCAAGGTCGATCGGAACAGCCTGCCCGAGCCGGACACCGATGCATCGGCGTCCGGCCTGATCGCACCGCGGTCCCCGCTCGAGTCCACCCTGCTGGAGATCTGGCAGGAGGTGCTGCCGAGGTCCGGCTTTGGCATCCGCAACAATTTCTTCGATCTCGGCGGGCACTCGCTGCTCGCCACCCAGGTCGTTTCCCGAATAGGCGCCACCCTGAAGGTCGAGCTGCCCCTGCGCAGCATGTTCGAGCACCCGACCATCGAGGAACTGGCCCAGGTGGTCAACCAGTTGCTGGCAGTCCCCTCCTCCAGCGACGCCACGGCACTCGCCCCCATCGTCCCGGTGTCCCGCGGGGAGCCGTTGCCCGTGTCGTTCTCGCAGCGCAGCATGTGGCTGCTGCACGAGATCGACCCGGAAGGGGCCGCCTACAACACGCGCGAGATCCTGCGCCTGCGCGGACCGCTGCAGCACGCCGCGCTGCGGGCCGCGCTGGATGCGCTGGTCGCGCGGCACGAGGCATTTCGCACCACCTTCGCGCTCGGACAGGCCGAGCCCGTGGCCATCGTCGGCCCCCTGCAACCCGCGAATGTGATCGAGCTGGACGCGCGCGCCTGGCCCCAGCCCGTCTCCGATGCCGAATTCGAGAAGCAGGCCGCGAGCCTTGCCGCGGAGCCTTTCGACTTGGAGAAGGCTCCGCCCTACCGCTTCGTCCTCGTCCGGCTCGGCGACCAGGACCATGCGCTCATCCTGGTGATGCACCACATCGTCGGCGACGACTGGTCCTGGGCCCTCCTGCTGCGCGAGCTGCAGGCTCTCTATCGCGCCGGCCTGCACGGGCAGGCGACTCCGCTGCCGGCCCGAACGATCGATTTCGCCGACTATGCGAGCTGGCAGCGGCGGCACATCGACGACGACGTCCTGGCTGGCCAAACCCGCTACTGGCTGCAGCAGCTCGCTGGCATGAGTCCGCTGAACCTGCCTGCCGACACCGCCGTGGTGCAGCGGCTCACCAGCCGCGGAGCGCAGGTCCGGCACACTTTTTCCGAGGACTGGCTCAAGAATGTCCAGCGTTTCAGCGGACGCCACGGCCTGTCGCCGTTCATGACGCTCCTGGCGGCCTTCCAGGCCCTGCTCTCGCGCTACTGCGGGCAGGAGGACATTGCCGTGGGAACGCCGATCGCGGGACGCACCCGGGTCGAGGCCGAGCAGCTGGTGGGGTCGCTGATCAACATCCTGGTGCTGCGCAGCGATGTGCAGCCCGCACAAACCTTCCGGGAGCTGCTGCACCAGGTGCGCGAAACCTGCCTGGCGGCCTTCACCCATCAGGATATTCCCCTGGGCTATCTGGTCGAGCGCCTGCGCCGGCACAACCCCGGAAGCAAGGTGCCCGACCTTCGGGCGATGTTCAATGTGTTGAACACGCCCCGGCAAACGCTGCGGTTCGAAGGGCTGGAAGCGAGCCGCGTGCCCTTGAGCCTGGGCACGACCCAGTTCGACCTGGCGCTGGCCATCGACACCGAGGACGAGCACGCGCTGTCCCTGAGCTATTCCACCGAGCTGTTCGCGCCCGCCACCGCGCAGGCGATGCTGGACAGCTACCTGCACCTGCTGGATCGGCTCATCCAGGATCCGGACCGGCCCTTGCGGGACCATTCGATCACCAGCCCCCGGGAGCTGGACAGGCTTGCGATCTGGAACCGGACCGACAGCCCGTATCCCCACGACACGACGGTCCACGCCCTGCTGGCCGCGCGGCGCGGAGCCGGCGGCACGGCACTCCGGCAGATTCCCGGCGCCCCGCTGAGCTATCCCGACTTGTGGGCGCGGGTGCATCGGCTCGCCCGTGTGCTGCGCGACCGGGGCGTGCAGCGCGGCTGCCTGGTCGGGCTTTGCGTGGAACGCGACCCGGCCATGGTGGCCGCGCAGCTCGCCATCCTGACTGCGGGAGCGGCTTACGTGCCCCTGGACCCGGCCTATCCGAAGCAGCGCCTGCACGACATGGTCCAGGACGCCGGCCTGGCCCTGCTCCTGACCCAGCAGAGCGTGGCCGAACTCTGGCAGGACATCGAAGCGCCGATGCTGCTGCTGGAGCAGGCGGACCTGGAGCAGGCAGCCCAGCCAGACATGCCCCTGCAGCCCGATGCCGGGCGCGACGCGCGCCCCGAAGACCCCGCTTATGTGATCTACACCTCGGGCTCCACGGGCAAACCCAAGGGCGTCGTGGTGCCGCATCGGGCCGTGGTGAATTTCCTGCTGTCGATGCAGCGCGAGCCCGGATTGAGCGAGCAGGACGTCGTGCTGGCCGTCACGACCCTGAGCTTCGACATCGCGGTGCTCGAGCTTCTCCTGCCGCTGTCCGCGGGTGCCACGGTCGTCCTCGCCACCCGCGACCAGGCCACCGACGGCGTGGCCTTGCGAACGCTGCTCGACCTGTCCCGGGCCACCGTGATGCAGGCGACGCCGGCCACCTGGCGCATGCTGATCGATGCCGGCTGGCCCGGATCGTCGGACTTCAAGGCCCTGGTCGGTGGCGAGAGCCTGAGCCCGGACCTGGCCCAGGCGCTGTCGAAGCGGACGAGCGAATTGTGGAATCTGTACGGTCCGACCGAAACGACGGTATGGTCCACCTGCTGGCGCGTGCCGCCGCAGCCGCAGCCGATCTCGATCGGCCGGCCGATCGCCAACACCCGCGTCCACGTGCTCGATGCCGCAGGCCATCGATGCCCGGCCGGTGTTTCCGGCGAAATCTTCATCGGCGGCGACGGCGTCACGCTGGGCTATCTGCACCGGCCCGAGCTGACCGCCGAGCGCTTCATCGCCGATCCCTTCGGCACGCACCCGGGCGCCCGCCTGTACAGGACCGGAGACCGGGGACGCTGGCGCCACGACGGTCTGCTCGAACACCAGGGGCGGCTCGACTTCCAGGTGAAGGTGCGCGGCCACCGCATCGAGCCCGGTGAGATCGAAGCCCGGCTGCAGGCGCATCCGGAGGTGGCGCAGTGCCTGGTGATGGCCAGGGAGGACCGGCCCGGCGACGTGCGCTTGGTGGCCTATGTGGTGGCGCGCGACCGGATGCCCGGAGCCTCCGTCCTCAAGGACCATCTGAGGACCGACTTGCCCGACTACATGCTGCCCCAGCACTACGTGGCGCTGGAGGCGCTGCCCCTGTTGCCCAACGGCAAGATCAACCGACACGCGCTGCCCCTGCCGCTGGTCGAGCCTCGGCCAGTTCGACACGAGGGCGAAGCCTACCGCACCCCGGCGGAAGCGGCCCTTGCCAACATCTGGAGCGACGTGCTGGGTGTGGAACTCATGGAGATCCGTCGCGACGACAACTTCTTCGACCTTGGTGGGGATTCCCTCAAGGCCGGCCGCGCGGCCATCGAGTTCCAGCGCATCTGTGGCGTGCGCCTGGAGGGGCGGCGACTGATCTTCGAAAGCCTGGCTCAACTGGCCGGGGGGATCAGACTTCCCGACCAGCCCCTCGCAGTCATGCCGCCCAAGCCCGCCAAGGCTCACTGGTTCAAGCGCTTGATCAAGCCCCGGCAGTGAGCAGGAAGACCCTCGCCGGCTCACCGGTAGGCGCCCAAGCAGTTGCAACTGCTTGGGCGCAGGTCACCGAACAGCCGGGCGGACAGACGCCCGCAGGGTCGAAAGCTGCTCCAGCCCATTGGGGACGAGCGCGAGCAGCTATCGAATCAATAGCAACGGATTCCGCATGAAGTGCGGGGTTCGACCTCCGGGCTTTGCGCCGAGGCGCGATGCCTCGCCAAGCGGTTTCAGGCACGCAGGTGTGCCATGCTTATCTCAAATCGCCCCGACGCGTGGAAGGCGTCCTCGCATAATGCCGGGTTTAGGCGCCCACGGCGCATTCCAGCCATGCCCCCACCCTGCATCCTCGTCACCGGCGGCGCCGGCTTCATCGGCAGCCACACCTGCGTGGCGCTGGCCCAGGCCGGCTACACGCCGCTCGTCCTCGACAACCTGAGCAACAGCGACGTGCGCGTGCTCGACCGGCTGGCGCGCATCACCGGTGCCGCACCGCGCTTCGTCGAGGGCGACGTGCGTGACGGCCCCTTGCTGGCGCGCCTGTTCGCCGAGCACCGGGTGGACGGCGTCATCCACTTCGCCGGCCTGAAGGCGGTCGGCGAGTCGGTGGCCGATCCGCTGGCGTACTACGACGTCAACGTCGCCGGAACGGTGACGCTGGCGCGCGCCATGGAGGCGGCCGGCGTCGCGACGCTGATCTTCTCCTCGTCGGCCACGGTGTACGGCGAGCCCGAGCGCTTGCCCATCCCCGAGAGCGCGCCCTGCGCCCCCGCGAGCCCCTACGGCCGCAGCAAGGCGATGGTCGAGCAGGTCCTGGCCGACCTGCACCATGCGCGGCCCGACTGGCGCATCGGACGGCTGCGCTACTTCAACCCGGTCGGCGCGCACGAGAGCGGGCTGATCGGCGAGCACCCGCAGGGCAAGCCCAACAACCTGATGCCCTTCGTCTCGCAGGTGGCCGTCGGCCTGCGCGAGCGCCTCGTGGTGCACGGCGACGACTACCCGACGCCCGACGGCACCGGCGTGCGCGACTACGTGCACGTCATGGACCTGGCCGAAGGCCATGTGGCGGCGTTGCGGCACGCCGCGCGACAGCCCGGCCTGTTCACGGTGAACCTGGGCACCGGCCGCGGCGCTTCGGTGCTCGACGTGGTGCGCGCCTTCGAGCAGGCCAGCGGCCGCGCCATTGCGCGCGAGGTCGGCCCGCGCCGCCCCGGCGACGTGCCGGCCTGCTGGGCCGACGTCACTGCCGCGCGCTCGCTGCTGGGCTGGCAGGCCACGCGCGGGATCGACCAGATGTGCGCCGACAGCTGGCGCTGGCAGCAGGGCAATCCCAACGGTTACTGAGATCACCCCCAGGCTTCGCGCACTTGCGTGTCGCTTCGCCCAGGGTCGCCGCCACAGGCAGCGACTCTTCGGCCCCTCCGAGCCTGCGCAGGCAGGCGCGGAGCCGCGGGCCTCAGCCCCCTTCACGGGGGCAACACCGGCGGCCCGGCGGAGCCGGCTCCGCGGTGTTTCACGAACGGGCTTCGCTTCGCTTATCTGCAGGCTCATGCGCAACTGAAATAAGAACGCCCTCCCTTCGCAAAGCAAAGGGAGGGCGTAGGGCCGGCTCGGGACAGGCCGGCATCAAGGACGGAAGCGCTTACTCGGCCGCGGCGCCCTCGCTCGCATCGACCGCGTGGCCGGCCTCGTCGCCCGGCTCGCCCTGGGCCGCCAGCTCGGCGGCCTCGGCGTCAGCGATGGCGCGGCGCTCGGCCTCGTCCATCTGGTCCTTGACCTTGCGCGCCTGGTGGTACGCCATGCCGGTGCCGGCGGGGATCAGCCGGCCGACGATGACGTTCTCCTTCAGGCCGCGCAGCTCGTCGCGCTTGCCCATGATGGCCGCCTCGGTCAGCACGCGCGTGGTCTCCTGGAACGAAGCCGCGGAGATGAACGAGTCGGTCGACAGCGAGGCCTTGGTGATGCCCAGCAGCAGGTTGGCGAAGGTCGCGGGCATCTTGCCTTCGGCGCGCAGGGCGTCGTTGGTGTTGAGCATCTCGCTGCGCTCGACCTGTTCGCCGTTGATGTACGACGAGTCGCCGGCGTTCTCGACCACCACGCGGCGCAGCATCTGGCGAACGATCACCTCGATGTGCTTGTCGTTGATCTTCACGCCCTGCAGGCGGTAGACGTCCTGCACCTCGTCGACGATGTAGCGCGCCAGCTCCTCGGAACCCAGCAGGCGCAGGATGTCCTGCGGGTCGGCCGGGCCGTCCACCACCGATTCGCCCTTGTTCACCACCTGGCCTTCGTGCACCAGGATGTTCTTCTCCTTGGGCACCAGGTCCTCCCAGACCTTGCCCTCGGGGTCGGTGATCTGCAGGCGGATCTTGCCCTTGGTCTCCTTGCCGAACGACACGGTGCCGGTCACCTCGGCCAGCATGCCCTTGTCCTTGGGCGTGCGCGCCTCGAACAGCTCAGCCACGCGCGGCAGGCCGCCGGTGATGTCGCGCGTCTTCTGGCCTTCGACCGGAATGCGCGCCAGCACCTCGCCCGGGCCCACGTCCTGGCCGTCGCGCACCTGCACCAGGGCGCCGACCGGGAAGCCGATCGTCACCGAGTGGTCGGTGCCGGGGATCTTCACCTCCTGACCCTGCGCGTCGACCAGCTTGACCTGCGGGCGCACCACCTTGGCGGCGCCGCGGCGCTTCGGATCGATCACCACCAGCGTCGACAGGCCCGTGACCTCGTCGACCTGACGGGCGACCGTGAGGCCCTCCTCGACGTTCTCGAACTTGGTCTGGCCGGCGAACTCGGTGATGATGGGGCGCGTCAGCGGATCCCAGTTGGCCAGCACGCGGCCGGCCTTGACCTGCTCGTCGGCCTTGACCGTCAGCGTCGCGCCGTAGGGCACCTTGTGGCGCTCGCGCTCGCGGTTGTGCTCGTCGTGAATCACGATCTCGCCCGAGCGCGCGATCACCACCAGCTCGCCCTTGCTGTTGGTCACGTAGCGCATCATCGGGTTGAAGCCGATGGTGCCGTTGGACTTGGCCTCCACGCTCGACGCGATGGCCGCGCGCGAGGCGGCGCCGCCGATGTGGAAGGTCCGCATCGTCAGCTGGGTGCCGGGCTCGCCGATCGACTGCGCGGCGATCACGCCGACTGCCTCGCCGATGTTGATCAGGCCGCCGCGGCCCAGGTCGCGGCCGTAGCACTTGGCGCAGATGCCGAAGCGCGTCTCGCAGGTCAGCGCGGTGCGCACCTTGGCCTCGTCGACGCCGACGGCCTCGAGTTCCTCGATGTTGTCCTCGTCGAGCATCTCGCCCGCGGCCAGCAGCACCTCGCGGGTCTCGGGGTGCAGGATGTCCTCGGCCGTGGTGCGGCCCAGCACGCGCTCGCGCAGCGACTCGATCACCTCGCCGCCCTCGACGATGGCGCGCATCAGCGAGCCGTTGTGGGTGCCGCAGTCCTGCTCGGTCACGACCAGGTCCTGCGTCACGTCCACCAGGCGGCGCGTCAGGTAGCCCGAGTTCGCCGTCTTGAGCGCGGTGTCGGCCAGCCCCTTGCGCGCGCCGTGGGTGGAGATGAAGTACTCCAGCACGTTCAGGCCTTCGCGGAAGTTCGCGGTGATGGGCGTCTCGATGATCGAGCCGTCGGGCTTGGCCATCAGGCCGCGCATGCCGGCCACCTGGCGGATCTGCGCGGCGGAGCCGCGCGCGCCCGAGTCGGCCATCATGTAGATCGAGTTGAAGGACTCCTGCTCGACCTCCTTGCCGTGGCGGTCGATGACCTTTTCCTTCGACAGCTTGGCCATCATGACCTTCGACACCTCGTCGCCGGCCTTGCCCCAGATGTCCACCACCTTGTTGTAGCGCTCGCCGGCGGTGACCAGGCCCGAGACGTACTGCTGCTCGATCTCCTTCACCTCCCTGGCCGAGCGCTCGATGATGCCGTGCTTCTCGGCGGGCACCAGCATGTCGTCGATGGCGATCGAGATCCCCGCCTTGGTCGCCAGACGGAAGCCGTTTTGCAGCAGCTTGTCGGCGAACACGACGGTTTCCTTCAGGCCGCACTTGCGGAACGAGGCATTGATGAGCTTGGAGATTTCCTTCTTCTTCAGCGCCTTGTTGATGTTGGAGAACGGCAGGCCCTTGGGCAGGATCTCGGACAGCAGGGCGCGGCCGACGGTGGTGTCCACCAGCTCGGTCGTCGGCGTGAACTCGCCGGTTTCCTTGTTCCGGGTGTACTCGGTCAGGCGCACGGCAATCTTGGCGGTGAGCTCGACCTCGCCGGCGTCGAGGGCGCGCTGCACCTCGCCGATGTCGGCGAAGATCAGGCCCTCGCCCTTGCCGTTGATGCGCTCGCGGGTCGTGTAGTACAGACCCAGCACCACGTCCTGCGACGGCACGATCGACGGCTCGCCGTTGGCCGGGAACAGCACGTTGTTGGACGCCAGCATCAGCGTGCGGGCTTCCATCTGCGCCTCCACCGACAGCGGCACGTGCACGGCCATCTGGTCGCCGTCGAAGTCGGCGTTGAAGGCGGCGCAGACCAGCGGGTGCAGTTGGATCGCCTTGCCCTCGATCAGGATCGGCTCGAACGCCTGGATGCCCAGGCGGTGCAGGGTCGGCGCGCGGTTGAGCATCACCGGGTGCTCCTTGATCACTTCCTCAAGGATGTCCCACACCACCGGCGTGCCAGACTCGACTTCCTTCTTGGCCGCCTTGATCGTGGTCGCGATACCCATGGCTTCCAGGCGCGAGAAGATGAAAGGCTTGAAGAGTTCGAGCGCCATCAGCTTCGGCAGGCCGCACTGGTGCAGCTTGAGCGTCGGGCCCACCACGATGACCGAGCGGCCCGAGTAGTCGACGCGCTTGCCCAGCAGGTTCTGGCGGAAGCGCCCCGATTTGCCCTTGATCATGTCGGCCAGCGACTTGAGGGCGCGCTTGTTGGCGCCGGTCATGGCCTTGCCGCGGCGGCCGTTGTCCAGCAGCGAATCCACTGCTTCCTGCAGCATGCGCTTCTCGTTGCGCGCGATGATTTCCGGCGCCTTGAGCTCCAGCAGGCGGCGCAGGCGCGAGTTGCGGTTGATGACGCGGCGGTATAGGTCGTTCAGGTCGGAGGTCGCGAAGCGCCCGCCGTCCAGCGGCACCAGCGGCCTGAGGTCCGGCGGCAGCACGGGCAGCACGTCGAGCACCATCCACTCGGGCTTGATGCCCGACTTGCGGAAGGCTTCCAGCACCTTCAGGCGCTTGGAGTTCTTCTTGATCTTGACCTCGGAGCCGGTCAGGTCGCCGCGCAGGCGCTCGATCTCGCTGTCGAGCTCGATGCCTTCGAGCAGGTCCTTGATGCCCTCGGCGCCCATCTTGGCGACGAACTCGTCGCCGTATTCGCGGCGCTTGGCGTCATAGTCGTCCTCGGACATGATCTCGCGCTTCTTCAGCGGGCTCATGCCGGGCTCGGTCACCACGTAGGCCTCGAAATACAGCACGCGCTCGATGTCGCGCAGCGTCATGTCGAGCACCAGACCCAGGCGCGAAGGCAGCGACTTCAGGAACCAGATGTGGGCGCAGGGCGCAGCCAGGTCGATGTGGCCCATGCGCTCACGGCGCACCTTGGTCTGGGTCACTTCGACGCCACACTTCTCGCAGATCACGCCGCGGTGCTTCAGGCGCTTGTACTTGCCGCACAGGCACTCGTAGTCCTTGATCGGGCCGAAGATCTTGGCGCAGAAGAGACCGTCGCGCTCGGGCTTGAAGGTGCGGTAGTTGATCGTCTCGGGCTTCTTCACCTCGCCGAAGGACCACGAGCGGATCTTCTCGGGCGACGCCATGCCGATCTTGATGGCATCGAAATGCTCGTCGGGCGTGAATTGCTTGAACAGGTCGAGTAGCGATTTCATAAGACTCTTTCCTTAAACGGTTGGGGACAGAGCGCTGCTGCGCTCCGGTCTGTCCCGCAAAAACATCGACTTATGACCGTTCGAGCTCGATGTCGAGCCCCAGCGAACGGATTTCCTTGACCAGCACGTTGAACGACTCGGGCATGCCGGCCTCGATCGAGTGCTCGCCCTTGACGATGCTCTCGTAGACCTTGGTGCGGCCCTGCACGTCATCGGACTTGACGGTCAGCATCTCCTGCAGCACGTAGGAGGCGCCGTAGGCTTCCAGCGCCCACACCTCCATCTCGCCGAAGCGCTGGCCGCCGAACTGCGCCTTGCCTCCCAGCGGCTGCTGGGTGACCAGGCTGTACGGGCCGGTCGAGCGCGCGTGCATCTTGTCGTCCACCAGGTGGTGCAGCTTGAGCACGTGCATGTAGCCGACCGTGACGGGCCGCTCGAACTGCTCGCCGGTGCGCCCGTCGTACAGGTACGCCTGGGTGCGCGTGTCGGTCAGGCCCTTGGCCTTGGCCACTTCGTCCGGGTAGGCGAGCTGGAGCATGCCGCGGATTTCCTCTTCCGAGGCACCATCGAACACCGGCGTCGCGAACGGCACGCCGGAGGACAGGTTCTCCGCCATCTCCAGCACGTCGGCGTCGCTCAGCTTGGCCAAGTCTTCCTTGCGGCCCGAGCCGTTGTAGAGCTGGTCGAAGAACTTACGCAGCTCGGCCGCCTTGGCCTGCTGCTGCAGCAGGTCGCCGATACGCTGGCCGATGCCCTTGCCGGCCCAGCCCAGGTGCACTTCCAGCACCTGGCCCACGTTCATGCGCGAGGGCACGCCCAACGGGTTCAGGCAGATGTCGCACGGCGTGCCATCGGCCATGTAGGGCATGTCCTCGACCGGGACGATCTTCGACACCACGCCCTTGTTGCCGTGGCGCCCGGCCATCTTGTCGCCCGGCTGCAGGCGGCGCTTGACGGCCAGGTAGACCTTGACCATCTTGAGCACGCCCGCGGGCAGCTCGTCGCCCTGCGTCAGCTTCTTGCGCTTCTCCTCGAACGCGAGGTCGAAGCTGTGGCGCGTCTGCTCCAGCGAGTTCTTGATCGATTCGAGCTGCGAGGCGACCTCGTCGTCCGCCGGGCGGATGTCGAACCAGTGGAACTTCTCGACCGAGCTCAGGTAGGCCTTGTCGAGCTTGCTGCCCTTGGCCAGCCGGTTCGGGCCGCCGTTGGCGACCTTGCCGGTCAGCAGCTTCTCGATGCGGTCGAACGCGTCGGCTTCGACGATGCGCAGCTGGTCGTTCAGATCGAGGCGGAAGCGCTTGAGCTCGTCGTCGATGATCTGCTGGGCGCGCTTGTCGCGCGTGATGCCCTCGCGGGTGAAGACCTGCACGTCGATCACGGTGCCCGACGAGCCCTGGCTCACGCGCAGCGAGGTGTCCTTCACGTCCGAGGCCTTCTCGCCGAAGATGGCGCGCAGCAGCTTCTCCTCGGGCGTCAGCGTGGTCTCGCCCTTGGGCGTGACCTTGCCGACCAGCGTGTCGCCGGGCTGCACCTCGGCGCCGACGTAGATGATGCCGGACTCGTCCAGCCGGTTGAGCTGCTGTTCGGCCAGGTTCGGGATGTCGCGCGTGATGTCCTCGGCACCCAGCTTGGTGTCGCGCGCCATCACCACCAGTTCCTCGATGTGGATCGAGGTGTAGCGGTCCTCGGCCACGACGCGCTCGCTGATCAGGATCGAGTCCTCGAAGTTGTAGCCGTTCCACGGCATGAACGCGACCAGCATGTTCTGGCCCAGCGCGAGCTCGCCCAGGTCGGTCGAGGCGCCGTCGGCCACCACGTCGCCCTTGGCGAGCCGGTCGCCGCGCTTGACGATCGGGCGCTGGTGGATGTTGGTGTTCTGGTTGGAGCGCTGGTACTTGATCAGGTTGTAGATGTCCACCCCGACCTCACCCGCCGCCGCCTCGTCGTCGTTCACCCGCACCACGATGCGGGTGGCGTCGACGTAGTCGACGATGCCGCCGCGCGTGGCCGTGACCACCGTGCCCGAATCGACCGCCGAGACGCGTTCGATGCCGGTGCCGACGAAGGCTTTTTCGGGACGCAGCACCGGCACGGCCTGGCGCTGCATGTTGGCGCCCATCAGCGCGCGGTTGGCGTCGTCGTGCTCCAGGAACGGCACCAGCGACGCCGCCACCGACACGATCTGCGCCGGCGACACGTCCATGTACTGCACGCGCTCGGCGCTGACCAGAATCGATTCGCCGGTTTCGCGCGCGCTCACCAGGTCGCCGGTCAGCCGGCCTTCCTTGTCGAGCGCGGCGTTGGCCTGCGCAATGACGTACTTGCCTTCCTCGATGGCCGAGAGGTAGTCGATGTCGTTGGTCACCTTGCCGTCCACCACGCGGCGGTACGGCGTCTCGATGAAGCCGTACTCGTTCAGGCGCGCGTACAGCGCCAGCGAGTTGATCAGGCCGATGTTCGGGCCTTCCGGCGTCTCGATCGGGCACACGCGGCCGTAGTGGGTCACGTGCACGTCGCGCACCTCGAAGCCGGCGCGCTCGCGCGTCAGGCCACCCGGGCCCAGGGCCGAGACGCGGCGCTTGTGCGTGATCTCGGACAGCGGGTTGGTCTGGTCCATGAACTGGCTCAACTGCGACGCGCCGAAGAACTCCTTCAGCGCGGCCGAGATCGGCTTGCTGTTGATCAGGTCGTGCGGCATCAGCGGCTCCTGCTCGGCCTGGCCCAGACGCTCCTTCACGGCCTTCTCGATGCGCGCCAGGCCGGTGCGGTACTGGTTCTCGGCCAGTTCGCCGACGCATCGCACGCGGCGGTTGCCCAAGTGGTCGATGTCGTCGACCTCGCCATTGCCGTTGCGCAGGTCCACCAAGATCTTCACGACCGCCAGGATGTCCTCGTTGGTCAGCACCATCGGGCCGGTGGACTCGTCGCGGCCGACCTTGGCGTTGAACTTCATGCGCCCGACGCGCGACAGGTCGTAGGTGTCGGGGTTGTAGAACAGGCGCTGGAACAGGGCTTGCACCGCGTCCTCCGTCGGCGGCTCGCCGGGGCGCATCATGCGGTAGATGGCCACGCGCGCGGCGAACTCGTCGGCCGTCTCGTCGATGCGCAGGGTCTGCGAGATGTACGCGCCCTGGTCGAGTTCGTTGGTGTAGATCGCCTGCAGCTCCTGCACGCCGGCCGCGCGCAGCTTCTTGAGGAGGGCCTCGGTCAGCTCCTCGTTGGCCTTGGCCAGGATTTCGCCGGTGTCCGCATCGACGATGGCGCGCGCCACGACGCGGCCCACCAGGAAGTCCTCCGGCACGCTGATGTGCGTGGTGCCGGACTGCTCCAGCTCGCGGGTGTGGCGCGCCGTGATGCGCTTGTCCTTGGCGACCACGACCTTGCCCGACTTGTCGGTGATGTCGAAGCGCGCCACCTCGCCGCGCAGGCGCTCGGGCACGAACTCCATCTGCGCGCCGCTGTCCATGAGGCGGAAGTTGTCGTTGACGAAGAAGTTCGCCAGGATCGATTCGCTGTTCAGGCCGATGGCCTTGAGCAGGATCGTGACCGGCATCTTGCGGCGCCGGTCGACGCGAAAGTACAGCATGTCCTTCGGGTCGAACTCGAAGTCGAGCCAGGAGCCGCGGTAGGGAATCACGCGCGCCGAGAACAGAAGCTTGCCCGAGCTGTGCGTCTTGCCCTTGTCGTGCTCGAAGAACACGCCCGGCGAGCGGTGCAGCTGGCTGACGATCACGCGCTCGGTGCCGTTGATGATGAACGAGCCCTTGTCGGTCATCAGGGGCACCTCGCCCATGTAGACCTCCTGCTCTTTCACCTCCTTGACCACTTTCGACTGCGCGGTCGAGGACTCGCGGTCGTAGATGATGAGCTGCACCTTGGCGCGCACGGCCGAGGCGAAGGTCAGCCCGCGGGTCTGGCATTCGCGCACGTCGAAGGCCGGCTTGGCCAGGTTGTATTCGAGGAACTTCATCTCGACGAAGCCGTTGTGCGAGACGATCGGGAAGGCCGCTTCGAACGCGGCCTGCAGGCCTTCCGGCGTGCGTTTCTTGGGAGCGATGCCGGCCTGCAGGAAGGCGGTGTAGGCATCCTTCTGCATCTGCAGCAGATAAGGGATTTCGACGACGCTGTCGCGGTTGCCGAAACTCTTGCGGATGCGCTTGCGTTCGGTATAACTGTAGGCGGATGTTTGGGCCATGAGAGCTCCAGGGCTTGAGATCTTCAACGACTTGTCAGCGACGCGAAGCGCGTCTCTGCTTGGCGGCTGGCCACTACCAGCCGTTGGCGGACGGCGATGCATTGCACATCGCCCGAACCAAGGGGCCTTCTGCAGTCGGGTTCAGAAGTCACTCGAAAGCCGCAGCGTTGCGGCGGCTTTCGAGTGCGCTCTGAAAGCGCAAAAGGGCCGGTCGTGAAAACCAGCCCGTCATCGGATGCGGGCCACAGCGAGCGACGCGGGGTCGCGTCGCAGCAGGCCCGGGCCGACTTACTTCAGTTGGACCTTGGCGCCGGCGTCTTCCAGCTTCTTCTTGGCCGCCTCGGCGTCCGCCTTCGACAGGCCTTCCTTGACCGCCTTGGGAGCGGCTTCGACCAGGTCCTTGGCTTCCTTCAGGCCCAGGCCGGTGATTTCACGCACGGCCTTGATCGCCGAGACCTTGTTGGCGCCGGCTTCGAGCAGCATCACGTTGAATTCGGTCTGCTCTTCGGCGGCCGGGGCGGCGGCACCGCCACCGCCTGCCGCGGGAGCCGACATGGCGGCTGCGCTCACGCCGAATTTCTCTTCGATGGCCTTCACCAAATCGTTGAGTTCGAGGACCGTCATGCTGTCGAGCGCGGTCAGAAATGCGTCTTTATCGAATGCCATTTTGTTTCCTAAGAATTGGGGTTGGTTGGTTCCGGCACAAGTCCGCCTCAAGCGGGCTGCGCCTCGGCCGGTACGGCCGCCTCGGGGGTCGCTTCGCTGCCGCCACCGCGCTTCTCTGCCAGCGCCGCGAGGACGCGGGCGGTGCGGGAAACGGGGGACTGCATCAGGCCCAGCAACTGCGCCAGCAGCACTTCCTTGGGAGGAATGTTGGCCAGTTGCTTCACGCCCTCGACGTCCAGGGCCTTGCCGCCGAAGGCGCCGCCGCGAATCACCAACTTGTCGTTGGTCTTCGCGAAATCGGCCACCACTTTCGCGGCGGCCACGGCGTCTTCGGAGAAGCCATAGATCAGCGGTCCGGTCATCTGGTCGGACACGATCTCGAACGCGCTGCCCGCGACAGCACGGCGTGCCAGTGTGTTCTTGAACACGCTGAGGTTCACACCCTTGCTGCGCGCATCGGTGCGCAGTTTGGTCATGTCGGCGACCGTGATGCCTCGGTACTCCGCCATCACGAGCGTTTGAGCTTTGGCGGCGAGGCCGGTCACATCGGAAATGACCGCTTCTTTCTCACTGCGATTCAGACTCAAGGTCTACTCCTTTCAATGCGTTCTTCGGCCGAAGCCTCGGAACGCGCCTC
The DNA here is from genome assembly GCA_963847265.1 of uncultured beta proteobacterium. GTDB lineage: Bacteria > Pseudomonadota > Gammaproteobacteria > Burkholderiales > Burkholderiaceae_C > Variovorax. The sequence goes on from CAWJZE010000001.1 coordinate 797,597, forward strand.
ATGCAGCGACCAACTGGTTCCGGAAACAAATCTTTCCTTTGCAGCGGGATCGCCATCTGCGCTGGCCGGCGAAGCGATTAAGTGCAGCCAACTGCACGCCAGCGGTCTTGGATGGCCCGCCGCGTCCCGAAAGCCGCGGCGGCCCACCACATCGCCAGTCCGCAGGGACCGGCGAATTCCATTCATCTTCAGCCCGCGAGGGTCTGCGTGTCGACGCGCACGCCCAGGCCCATGGTCGACGACACCGCCACCTTGCGCAGGTACACACCCTTGCTGGTGGCCGGCTTGGCCTTGACCAGCGCGTCGATCAGCGCGGCCAGGTTGCCCTGCAGCTTGTCGGTGTCGAACGAGCGGCGACCGATCGTGCCGTGCACGATGCCCGCCTTGTCGACGCGGAACTGCACCTGGCCGGCCTTGGCGTTCCTGACCGCCGTGGCGACGTCGGGTGTGACCGTGCCGACCTTCGGATTGGGCATCAGGCCGCGCGGACCCAGGATCTGGCCCAGCGTGCCGACCACGCGCATGGCGTCCGGCGCGGCAATCACCACGTCGAACGGCATGTCGCCGGCCTTGACCCTGGCGGCCAGGTCGTCCATGCCGACGATGTCGGCGCCGGCGGCCTTGGCTTCCTCGGCCTTGGCGCCCTGCGCAAATACCGCGACGCGTTTGGTCTTGCCGGTGCCGTTGGGCAGGACGACGGCGCCGCGCACCACCTGGTCCGACTTCTTGGCGTCAATGCCGAGTTGCACGGCCACGTCGATCGATTCGTCGAACTTGGCAGTGGCGGCTTCCTTGACGATGCCGATCGCGTCCACCAGCGGGTACAGCCGAGTGCTGTCGACCTTGCCTTCGAGCGCCTTTTGCTTCTTGGTCATCTTGCCCATTTACACGCCCTCCACATTCACGCCCATCGAGCGGGCCGAGCCGGCAATAGTGCGAACCGCAGCGTCCAGGTCGGCCGCCGTCAGGTCCTTCATCTTGGTCTTGGCGATCTCTTCGAGCTGCGCGCGCGTGATCTTGCCGACCTTGTCGGTGTGCGGACGGGCCGAGCCCTTGTCCAGCTTGATCGCCTTCTTGATCAGGGTGATCGCCGGCGGCGTCTTGATGATGAAGGTGAAGCTCTTGTCCGCGAACGCGGTGATCACCACCGGCAGCGGCAGGCCCGGCTCGACGCCCTGGGTCTGCGCGTTGAACGCCTTGCAGAACTCCATGATGTTGAGGCCACGCTGGCCCAGTGCGGGACCGATGGGCGGTGACGGATTGGCCTTACCAGCTGGCACTTGCAGCTTGATGAAGCCGACGATTTTCTTCGCCATGCTTGACTCCTTGCGGGTGATGACGCCTAGGCTTGCTCAGCCGCGGCTCCCCGGGATTGAACGACTCTGCAAAACAGGCCTCGCGCCGAGTCGGAACGCGCGAAGCCAATAAACGGCGCGTGGGCGACGCCGCTTGCAGCGTCACCCAGGATTCAAAAATCAGGTTTTCTCGACTTGGCTGAACTCGAGCTCGACCGGTGTCGCGCGACCGAAAATCATGACCGACACGCGCACCTTGCTCTTCTCATAGTTCACCTCTTCGACCGAACCGTTGAAATCGGTGAACGGGCCTTCCTTGACGCGGACGTACTCGCCCACCACGAACTCGACCTTGTGGCGCGGCTTTTCGCTGCCTTCCTGCATCTGGTTGACGATGTCCTCGACCTCCTTCTGCGAGATCGGCGCCGGGCGGTTCTTGGTGCCGCCGACGAAGCCCGTCACCTTGTTGGTGTGCTTGACCAAGTGCCAGCTTTCGTCGTCCATGATCATTTCGACCAGCACGTAGCCGGGGAAGAAGCGGCGCTCGGTGGTGCGGCGCTGGCCGTTCTTCATCTCGACCACTTCTTCGGTCGGCACCAGGATGCGGCCGAACTTGCTCTGCATGCCGGCGCGGTTGATGCGCTCGACGATGTTGCGCTCGGCGGCCTTCTCCATGCCCGAGTAGGCATGAACGACATACCAGCGGAAGTCCGGGTTGGCGGCCGGGGCAAAGCTGGAACCTTGGGTCTCGACGGTGTCGCTCATTACTTCCTCCATCCCAGGATGAGGTCAAAAAAGACCCATTCGAGCGTCTTGTCGGTCAGCCACAGAAACACCGACATGATGGCGACGAAGGCGAACACGTACGCCGTCATCTGCATGGCTTCCTTGCGGGTTGGCCAGACGACCTTTCTGACCTCGCGCCAAGAGTCACGGCCGAAGGCCACCAGCTGACGTCCGCTCTCAGAACTGGCAAATGCGGCGACAGCCGCCGCCAGACCGATCAGCAGCGCAGCCCATTGCAATGCCGGACCTTGGCGCGCCAGCAAATAGAACGCCAGCAGGGCGCCGACGACCAGCACGACCGACAAGGCCAGCTTGACCTTGTCAGCGCCGGCGCTGACGGTTTCGACTTGAGAAGTGGCCATCTTGGGCTGGTTCCTGCGGCCGCCTTGCAGCCTTCAATTCAACGCGTCCTAGACGCCGAAGCCCGTCAGCACGTGACGGGCTTTTTTTCACCTTCTGATCAACCCCAAAGGGCTGAGCGTCAGGTGGCAGGGGCAGTAGGAATCGAACCTACAACCTTCGGTTTTGGAGACCGACGCTCTGCCAATTGAGCTATACCCCTGCAAAAACCTCAGCGTTCCACGACTCAGTCGATCACCTTCGCCACCACTCCCGAGCCCACGGTGCGCCCGCCCTCGCGGATGGCGAATCGCAGGCCCTCTTCCATGGCGATGGGGTTGATGAGCTTCACGGTGATGCTCACGTTGTCCCCGGGCATGACCATCTCCTTGTCCTTGGGCAGCTCGATGGCGCCCGTGACGTCGGTGGTGCGGAAGTAGAACTGCGGGCGGTAGTTGTTGAAGAAGGGCGTGTGGCGCCCGCCCTCGTCCTTCGACAGCACGTACACCTCGGCCGTGAAGTGCGTGTGCGGCTTGATGGAGCCGGGCTTGCACAGCACCTGGCCGCGCTCGACTTCTTCCCGCTTGGTGCCTCGCAGCAAGACCCCGACGTTGTCGCCCGCCTGGCCCTGGTCCAGGAGCTTCCTGAACATCTCGACGCCCGTGCAGGTGGTCTTCACGGTCGGGCGGATGCCCACGATCTCGATTTCCTCGCCCACCTTGATGACCCCGCGCTCCACCGCGCCGGTCACCACCGTGCCTCGCCCCGAGATGGAGAAGACGTCCTCCACGGGCATCAAGAAGGTGCCGTCCACCGCGCGCTCGGGCGTGGGGATGTAGGTGTCCAGGGCGTCTGCGAGCTTCATGATGGCCTGCTCGCCCAGCGGGCCCTTGTCGCCTTCGAGGGCGAGCTTGGCCGAGCCGTGGATGATGGGGGTGTCGTCGCCAGGGAAGTCGTACTTGTCCAGGAGCTCGCGCACTTCCATCTCGACCAATTCGAGCAGCTCCGCGTCATCGACCATGTCGCACTTGTTGAGGAACACGATGATGTAGCCCACGCCCACCTGGCGCGCCAGCAGGATGTGCTCTCTCGTCTGGGGCATGGGGCCGTCAGCGGCCGAGCACACCAGGATGGCACCGTCCATCTGCGCGGCTCCCGTGATCATGTTCTTCACGTAGTCGGCGTGGCCCGGGCAGTCCACGTGCGCGTAGTGGCGGTTGGCGGTCTCGTACTCGACGTGGGCGGTGTTGATGGTGATGCCGCGCGCTTTTTCCTCAGGCGCAGCGTCAATCTGGTCGTAGCCCTTGGCCTCGCCGCCGAACTTCGATGCCAGGACGGTCGCAATGGCTGCCGTCAGCGTGGTCTTGCCGTGGTCCACGTGACCGATGGTGCCCACGTTCACGTGCGGCTTGGTGCGGGTGAATTTGCCTTTTGCCATTTTTTCGACTCCGAAAAACAACGAGATCAGTACAACATGGGGCCACGGCAACGCCACCGCAACCCGAAAATCTGGTGCCCATTGCGGGAATCGGACCCGCGACCTCTCCCTTACCAAGGGAGTGCTCTACCACTGAGCCAAATGGGCGAAAACCTGGTGCACCAACGAAACAACCGGTGGAGCGGGAGACGGGAATCGAACCCGCGTCATTAGCTTGGAAGGCTAGGGTTCTACCATTGAACTACTCCCGCATTCGACCCAGCTGCCCAGCGCACAGACGCCAGGGCACGGGCCGCAGGCGATTCATCCGCGCTCTACAAACCGATTCATCGCTGGTGGAGAGGGCTGGATTCGAACCAGCGTACTCGTAAGAGGGCAGATTTACAGTCTGCTGCCATTAACCACTCGGCCACCTCTCCAGCGAACCCCGAAATATAGCACGATTCAAGGCGCCAGTCGAGATGGCCTCTGGTCAGAAGGTGGGCTCGCTGGCTTGGCCCAGCTGCCGGTCACGCCACGCCCGGGCCTGCCCGAAATGGCCGCAGCCGATGAAGGGCAGGGGCGGCCGCAGCGCGGACAAGGGCGACGGGTGGTTGGCCATCAGCACCTTGTGACGCTTGGCGTCGATCAGGGCGCGCTTGCTCTGCGCATGGGCGCCCCAAAGCATGAAGACCACGGGCCGCTCGCCCGCCGCGACATGGCGGATGACCGCGTCGGTCAGCACCTCCCAGCCGTGACCTGCGTGGCTGCCCGGCTTGCCCTCCTCCACCGTCAGGCAGGTGTTGAGCAGCAGCACGCCGTGCCGCGCCCAGCGCACGAGGCTGCCGCCGGGATTCGGAAACGGCGGCGGCGGCGTGCCGAGGTCGCGCTGGAGTTCCTTGAAGATGTTGCGCAGCGACGGCGGCAGGGGCACGCCCGGCGCCACGGAAAAGGCCAGCCCCTCGGCTTGGCCACGGCCATGGTAGGGGTCCTGGCCGAGGATCACGACACGCACCTGCTCGGGTGGCGTCAGCTCCAGGGCCCGCAGCGGCTGCGGCGGGAACACGACGGCGCCGGCGTCGAGGCGCTGGCGCAGGAAATCCAGCAGCCGGCGGCCCACGTCGCTGGCGAAGAACTCGTCCACCAGCGGCTGCCAGCCCGGCGCCACGGGCCAGTCGGACGGATCGGCGCTGACGAGCTGGTCGGGCACGTTTTCAGACATGAAAAAAGCCTATTGCGCCCGTCCTGTGGGCATTTCTAGCTATCAAAATCATAGCGAGCAAGCTCTTTGAAGTGTCGCGGCATGGCGGCGAGACGGCTGGCGCGCCGGGCCTTCGCGGCGTCAGCGCGCGCGGATCATCGTGCCATAGGCCTGGTCGGTCAGGATCTCCAGCAGCATCGCGTGCGGCACCCGCCCGTCGATGATGTGAACGGCATTGACGCCGCTCCTGGCCGCGTCGAGCGCACCCTCGATCTTGGGCAGCATGCCGCCGGAGAGGGTGCCATCGGCGAACAGGCCGTCGATCTCGCGCGCCGACAGGTCGGTCAGCAACTGGCCGGCCTTGTCGAGCACGCCGGGCGTGTTGGTCAGGAGCACCAGCTTCTCGGCCCTGAGCACGGTGGCGAGCTTGCCGGCGACCACGTCGGCATTGATGTTGTAGCTCTCGTTGTCCTCACCGAAGCCGATCGGGCTGACGACCGGGATGAAGGCGTCGTCCTGCAGCGCCTTGACCACGCTCGGGTCGATCGAGACGATGTCGCCGACCTGCCCCACGTCGTGGTGCATGCCGGGGTCGCTGCGGTCGACGAGCTTGAGCTTTTGCGCCCGGATCAGCCCGCCGTCGCGCCCGGTCAAGCCCACCGCCTTGCCGCCGGCCTGGTTGATCAGGCCCACGATGTCCTGCTGCACCTCGCCGGCCAGGACCCATTCGACCACCTCCATGGTCTCGGCGTCGGTCACGCGCATGCCCTGGATGAAGTGGCCCTTCTTGCCGAGCCGGTTGAGCGCAGCCTCGATCTGCGGGCCGCCGCCGTGCACCACCACCGGGTTCATGCCGACCAGCTTGAGCAGCACCACGTCCTCGGCGAAGTCGGCCTGCAGCGCCGGGTCGGTCATGGCGTTGCCGCCGTACTTGATGACGATGGTCTTGCCGTGGAACTTGCGGATATACGGCAGCGCCTGCGCCAGGATCTCGGCCTTGTCGCGCGGCGGAATGTTGAGCACGGGATCGGTCATTGTCGAGCGGTGAAAGAGACGAATCGTGAATTGTGGCGGAACCCTCGACGCCCCGCGCCGTGCCCCTTCCAGAAACACCGCGGAACCGGCTCCGCCGGACCGCCGGTGTTGCCCCCTGCAAGGGGGTGGGCGAAGCGACACGAAGTGCGCGAAGCCTGGGGGTGAGCTACGGTTTTAACCAGCGCGGCACCTTGAAGCGCACGATCATCAGGTAGGCTGCCACGTAGCTGACCACGAACAGCGCGCAGAACGCCATCAGCACCGGCGTGTTGTTCCAGAACAGCACCGCGGGCACCACGGTCAGCGCGGCGAAGATCCACAGATAGGGCGAGGTGCGGTTGTTGCGTGCCAGCAGCTGGCGCGCCTCGTCGTCGGCGATGGCGACGCGCACGATGCGCCGAAAGATCAGCTGGTGGAAGTGCAGCGCGTCGGCCATGCCGGGCGACTGCCCGCGCGCCATCTTGCGGTACACCGAAAAGAGCGTCTCGCCCACCGGGTAGATCAGCAGCAGCATCGGAAACCAGGGCGACACTGCTGCGTGGCGCTGCACCAGCGTGACGCACGCCACGGCGATCACCATGCCCCAGACGTAGGCCCCGCCATCGCCGGCGAAGATCTTGCCGCGCGGGTAGTTCCACAGCAGGAAGCCCAGCGTCGCGCCCACCAGGCAGACCACCATGGCCGCCAGCTGGCGGTCGCCCACCTGCAGCGAGACGTGGGAGATGGCCAGGCACACCAGCACGGCGACCGTGCCCGCCAGGCCGTTGTAGCCGTCGATGATGTTGAAGGCGTGCGGCAGGCCGCCGATGGCCAGCGCGGCAAACAGCACCGTCGCGTACGGCAGCGCGTGCAGCGCGCGATCGACGAAAACGATGCCGGTGCGCGCCACCTCCAGCCCGAGCAGCCAGCACAGCAGCAGCGCCGAGCCGATCGTCAGCGCCAGTCGCCAGCGCACCGAGAGGCGCTGCGTCACGTCCTCGGCGATGCCGCCCAGCACCGCCGGCGCGATGCACAGCAGCGCGAGCCCCGAGGCCCGGACCGGCCAGCCCACGTTGAAGGGGTCGAAGCCGAACGCCCCGGCGCTCAGCCAGGCTGCCCCCATCCCCAGGAAAATGCCGGCGCCGCCCAGGCGCGGCACGTGCCCCCGGTGGAAGCGCTGCGGCATGTCGTCGCCGTAGCGCCGCGCGTGGCGCAGCGCGCGGCGCATGAACACCAGCACCGCCACGGCGGAGACGAGGAAGCTGATGATGATCAGGCCAATCATGGTTTGCGCGGGAACCCTAGAATTCCCGCTCGAAATTAGACCATGCCAGCGCCCGTCCAAGCCCCGAAACCCGTCACCGTCTCGATCGTGAGCCACGGGCAGCTCGGGCTGGTGCGGCCGCTGCTGGAGCAGTTGGAGCACTACAGCGCGGCTTGCATCGAAAAGGTCGTTCTCACGCTCAACATTCCGGAAGCCGATGCGCTGGCGGACCGGGAATGGAAGCACTTCGCGCTCGAGCGCATCCGCAACGCCGCGCCCCGGGGCTTCGGCGCCAACCACAACCAGGCCTTCGCGCGCTGCGCGACGCCGTGGTTCCTGGTGCTCAACCCCGACATCCGCTTCGACAGCGACGTGCTGGCCCCCCTGCTCGCGCAGGCGGCGCCCGCGAGCGGCCTGCTGACGCCGCGCATCCTGGAGCCCGACAAGCCGGCGCCCGAGCCGCACCGCGCCATCATCACGCCGCTGGAGATCTTGACGCGCAAGCGCCCCGGCTACGTGCGCCCGGCGGTGCCGGCGTGGGTGCCGGGCCTCTTCATGCTGCTTCGCAGCGACGCCTACCGGCAGGTCGGCGGCTTCGACGAGCGCTTCTTCATGTACGGGGAGGACTTCGACCTCTGCGCGCGCCTGCGGCTGGCCGGCTGGCGGCTGCAGGCGGCCGAGGACCTGCTGGCGCTGCACGATGCCCGCCGCGCCAGCCATGCCCGGCCGAAGCACCTGTACTGGCACGTCACGAGCCTGCTGAAGGTGTGGCGGTCCCGGGCGTTCTGGAACTACCGGCGCCAGAGCGCCCTGTCGGAGCCCTGAAGGCCCCCTGTCGTCATAAGGCCCGCCTTGGACAACCGCACCGCCCCCCCGTTGTCGCCCTCTTTGCGCCAGAGCCCAAGAGAAACGTCCGCGCCGCATCCAGGTGCCGTGCCGGATGCGACAGTAAATCCCGGACGGGCACCCAGCGGCCGCGACCCCGCGACGTCGGCCAAGGCCTCCGGCAGTCCGTCTCTGCCGGCCGAGCAGCATCCCCTCGCGCACCCCAAGTACCGCCCCGACATCGACGGGCTGAGGGCGGTGGCCGTGCTGTCGGTGCTCTGCTTCCATGCCTTCCCGCAGTGGCTCAAGGGCGGCTTCATCGGGGTGGACATCTTCTTCGTCATCTCGGGCTTCCTGATCAGCACCATCATCCTGGCGAGCTTCGAGGGCGCGGGCTTCAGCTACCGGGAGTTCTACGACCGGCGCATCCGGCGGATCTTTCCGGCGCTGCTCACGGTGATGGCGACAACCTTTGCCTTCGGCTGGTACGTGTCGCTGCCGCAGGAGTGGGAGCAGCTCGGCAAGCACGTGGCCGCCGGCGCGGGCTTCGTCTCGAACTTCGCGTTCTGGAGCGAGGCGGGCTATTTCGACAATGCGGCGGAAACCAAGCCGCTGCTGCACCTGTGGTCGCTGGCGATCGAGGAGCAGTTCTACATCTTCTGGCCGCTGCTGCTGGGACTGGCGTGGCGGCGCAAGTGGCGCTTCATGGCCGTGATCGGCGTGGCGGCGGCGCTGTCCTTTCTGGTCAACGTCGCCGGCGTCCACCCGCGCCCGACCGCCACCTTCTACTCGCCCCTGTCGCGCGGCTGGGAGCTGATGGCGGGCGGCATGCTGGCCTGGGTGCGCCTGCACCGCCGGCCGCAGCCCACGGCGCGCTGGCGGCATGTGCATTCCATTGCGGGCGTGGCGCTGATCGTGCTGGGGCTGGTCTACATCCGCGGCAGCAAGGCCTTTCCCGGCTGGTGGGCGCTGCTGCCGACGCTGGGGGCGCTGATGTGCATCGCGGCCGGGCCGGCGGGCGTGCTCAACCGGACCCTGCTGGCCTCGCGGCCGATGGTCTGGGTCGGCCTGATCAGCTACCCGCTCTACCTCTGGCACTGGCCGCTGCTGGCCTACGCGCGCATCCTGGAAGGCGCCAGCCCCTCGGACGGGGTGCGCGCGCTGGCCCTGGCCGCCTCGGTCGCGCTGGCATGGCTGACCTGGCGCTTCGTCGAGCGCCCCCTGCGCCAGCGGCGCGGCCGGGCCGTGGTGGTGGGGCTCAGCAGCGCCATGGTGGCCCTCGCCGCACTGGCCGTGCTGGTGGCGACCGGGCACTTGAAGGGCCGCCACACCGACCCGTATTTCGAGAAAACGGCCGCCGCGGCACGCGACTGGACCTACCCGGACGGACTGGACCCGGTGAACGTGGGGGGCGAGCTGCTGTTCCACATCGGCAGCGGCAAGCGCACGGTGCTGGTGTTCGGCGACAGCCACGTCGAGCAGTACGGCCCTCGGGCCGTCGAGCTGCAGCGCACCTCGCCCGGCACGCTCGACTCGGTCTACTTCGCGACCTGGGGCGCCTGCCCGCCGATCCTCAACGTGATCGACGAGAAGAACTACCGCTGCGCCCAGCGCCGCGCCGAGGTCATGAAGTTCGCCCTGAGCGACCAGGTCGACAGCGTGGTCTTCGGCGGCTGCTGGAACTGCTACTTCGTCGATCAGAAGCCGCCCAACGCCGGCAACGCGGAGTCCGACCGCTTCTACTACCTGGAAGGCAACACCCGGCACCGCTTCCTCGGCGGCGGCGGGGTCGAGCTGTCGCTGGCCATGCTCGAAGCCACCCTGAAGACCCTGGCGGCCCGCAAGAAGGTCTATCTGCTGCTCGACAACCCCGTGGGCGACGACTTCGGCCCCGAGAAGCTGGTCAAGGGCAACCGGCTGGGCCAGATGAGCGTGGGCCGCATGTCGCCCACCACGCCGTGGCCGGCCGATCAGCAGATGCTGCACGAGCGCATGCGCCGCATCGCCGAGCGCAGCGGCGCCACCGTGATCGACCCGATCCCGACGCTGTGCCACCTGGGCCAGTGCACCCGCACCACCGCCGACGGCACGCCCATCTACAAGGACGCGGGCCACCTGCGCTCGCAGTACACCCGGGAGTTCGCCACCTGGCTGGACGCGGCGCTGACGGCGCCCAAATAGCCGCCGCGTCAGGTGTGGAGGCGCCGCAGGTTGCGAATGACCGGCATGCGCGTCAGCGCGCCGACGAACTTCACCACCCCGGGCGAGCTGTGGCCGAGCAGCCAGGCGGTGGTCCTGAGCTTGAACTTGTAGCGGCGGCTGACGTACGGGTTGGCCAGCACGATGTCCACATACTCCGCCAAGTGCCGGCTCATCTCCTCGCGGTGCTCGTCCTGGAGCTTGGTGGCCTCGATGACATGGTCCACGAAGAAGCGCCCGAACCTCGGCATCAGGTAGTCGCGCAGGTAGAAGCGTCCGCGCCGGGGCTCGTCCGGGAACATCGCCAGCAGCTTCTTGAAGTACTTGAAGCGGCTGCGCACCATCCGGATGGAAAACGACGTGCTCTCCGTGTGGATGCACCAGACCGTCACCGCCCGGTCGACGAAATGGTTGCTGTAGCCCCGGCGGAAGATGCGCAGGAACAGGTCGTCGTCCTCGTAGCCCATGAACTGGGGATCGAAGCCACCGACCGCCTCGAAGGCGGCCCGGCTCACCAGCGCGGCCGAAGGCAGCACGAACATGTCGTGGCGCAGCAGGTCGAAGATGCTCTGCTTGGGATGGTGCCGGGCGTGCTGCTTGACCAGCTGCGTGCGGATCACGTTGCCGTTCACGTCGGCCTCGTACAGGTCGCCATAGACGAAGCCGAACAGCAGGTCGTCGCGCGGGACCGCGCCCAGCAGGATCTCGATGTGGTTGGGCAGGTAGAAGTCGTCCTGGTCGAGAAAGCACAGGTAAGGGGCCTGGCTGGCGGCCACGCCGGCGTTGCGCGCCGAGCCCTGGCCGCCGTTGTCCTTGTCGACGATGCGGAAGGGGTAGTGCGACTGCAGGGCCTGCAGCCGCTCGCGCTCCTCAGGGCGCGAGCCGTCGTTGACCACGATCACCTCGCTGGGCGCGACCGTCTGCGCGAACACGCTGCTCACGGAGCGCTCGATGAAGTCGGCGCCGTTGTAGAAGGGAATGACGACGGCCACGGCGGGCTGCCCTGTCGGCTGGCGGGCGAAAGAATCGGGCGAAGCGTTCATGAAGCTCATGCGTTGAGTGCGGCAGTGGCCGGTCCGGGCGGAGCCTACACAGATTCGAAGAGGTCGCGCACCACGCCGCGCACGCCGCGGCCGAAGCGCTCGTAGCGCCCGGTCATGGCTTCGCGCAGCACCGGTAGGCAGCGCGCCAGGCGCGAGGCTGGCAGGTGCGCGCGAAAGCGCTGGTGCTCCAGCTTGCCGCGCACCTTCTCGACCGTCTCGGGCGCGACCCGCGCGCCGAGCGACTGCAACCGCGCCAGCAGAAGCTCGGCCTTCACGGCGCGTTCGAAGTGGGTTCGCCCGCGCGAGGCCAGCGCCTTGCGCACCTTGCCGGCCACCGAATCGCGGCGCGCGCCGATCTGGTTGCCGCCGTGCTGGCGGTACTCGATCAGCGCCTCCTCCAGCACATCGACGCGGCCAACCGCAGCGGCCACGATGCCCAGCCATTCGTCGTGCACCCACTCGGGCGGCATCGGCAGCGCCTGCGCCCGCAGCGAACGGCGGAACATGGCGGTGGCACCCGTCACCAGGTTGCGGCGCAGGAACACGTCGAAGGCGCGACCCGCATGGATGCGCGCGATCTCGTCCGGCGTCACCTCCAGCGCGTGGAACAGCGTCTGGCCCAGATCCCGGCGTTCGGCATCGACCAGGCGCGCGTTGCTGTGCAGCAGCAGCAGGTCGGGGCGGCGCCGGAACTCGGCCACCATGCGCGCGAGGCGGTCGGGCACCCACACGTCGTCCTGGTCGCTGAGCGCGATCAGATCGCCGTCGCAGGCACCGATGGCCTGCTCGAAGTTCTTCGTCACGCGCAGCGCGGTGGCGTTCTCGATGACCCGCAGCACCGGCGCGCAGCCGGGCCGCTCTGCCGCACACTCGTCGAGCGCGGCACGCACCACGGTCACCGAGCCGTCGCGCGAGGCGTCGTCGGAGAGCACGATCTGCGCCGGCGGCAGGGTCTGCCGGCAGATGCTGCGCACCTGTTCGCGCAGGAAGCGCGCGCCGTTGTGGGTGCACAGCGCCACCGAAACGGAGGTGCCGGGCGGTGCGCTCGCTTCGTCGTTCATGGGATCGAGTCGTGATGCGCTCATGCCGGCCTCGATCCGGTCGCACGGACCGGCACGGCCTGCGCTGCGGTCCCCGCCTCCGCGATGGCTGCGGCCGTCGCAGATGCTGCACCCGCACCGCCCGGGGCGGTCGCCGCGAGCGCTGCGGCGGCCGCGAGCGGCTCGACGCGCGGCGGCCACGCAAGGTCGAAGTCTTCGCTGTGCAGCGTCAGGTTCAGGCTGTAGGCCGGGTCGTTGGCAATCAGGGCGGCCCAGCGTTCGGCCATGCAGGCCGATTCGCGCGCGAAGCGCTCGGCCGCGGCCGCGGTGCGCTCCGAGCCGCGCGTGGCCGACTCGTGGTGCACCAGCACCGCGTGCGGCGTCCAGACGGTGCGACAGCCGATCGCGCCGAGCCGCAGGCAGAAGTCGACGTCGTTGTAGGCCACGCCCAGCCGCGCCTCGTCGAGCCCGCCGACGCGCTGGTAGAGGTCCTTGCGCACCACCATGCAGGCGGCCGTCACCGCCGAGAGCGTCTGCGTGCACTGCGCGCGCCCCGCGTAGCCCGCGGCGTCGCCCGACAGATGCTTGTGCGCATGGCCCGCGATGCCGCCCACGCCCAGCAGCACGCCGCCGTGCTGGATGCTGCCGTCGGGGTAGAGCAGCTTGGCGCCCACGGCGCCGACGCCGGGCCGCACGGCCAGCGCGACCATCTCGTCGAGCCAGTCGGGCGAGACGGCCTCGATGTCGTTGTTGACGAGCGCCACCAGCGTGCCGCGCGCCTGCGCCACGGCCGCGTTGTTCAGCGCGGCGTAGTTGAAGGGCCGCGCGTCCCGCAGCACGGTGATGCCGGGCTGCCCATCCAACTCGGCGAAATAGGCCAGCGCCTCGGCATCGTCCGAGCCGTTGTCGATCAGCACGATCTCGTAGTGCGGGTAGGCCGTCTCGGCCACGATGCTCTCGATGCACTGGCGCACCAGGCCGACCGCGTTGCGCGTAGGGATGATCAGCGACACCAGGGGCGGCGGTGCGGGCCGCGCGTAGCGCACACGGAAACCGGATGCGGTCCATTCGGCTTGCGCGGCGACGCCGAGGCGCCCGAAGTGCTGATCGAGTGCGCGCGCCTCCGCGCTGCGCGCACCGGCTTCGTCTGCGACCGGTCGAACCTGCGCCCGCGCGTGCAAAAGCACGCGCGGAACGTGCACGATGTGCGCGGGCTCGACGTGCTCGACGCAGCGCAGCGCCAGGTCGTAGGCCTGCGCGCCCTCGAAGCCTTCGCGCCAGCCGCCGGCCTCGCGCAGGAGCGCGGTGCGGAAGGCCGCCAGGGGCGCCAGCAGGTTCTGGCTGTGGAACAGGTCGGGGTTCCAGTCGGGTTTGAACCAAGGGTCGCTGCGCTGTCCCGCCGCGTCCAGCCGGTCCGAGTCCGAATAGACGATCTGCGCTTCGGGCCGCTCGATCACGACGCGGGCGATGCAGGCGAGCGCGTGCGGCGCCAGGCGGCCGTGCGGCTCGACGGGCAGCGCCCAGGCGCCGGTCGCGAGATCGAGCGCCCGGTTGAAGGCCGCCGCGCACGGTGCGCCTTTTCCCGGCGGCAGCACGACGGTGCGGATGCGCGCGTCGTCCCGGGTCGCCTGCGCCAGCAGCGTCTGCACGGCCGCCGTCTCGGCGGGGCCCGCCGCGATGCAGAGTTCCCACGCTGGATAGAGCTGCGCGCGCACCGAGTCGACCGCTTCGCGCAGCCCGTCCGGGTCGGCATCGACCACGGGCATCAGCAGCGACAGGCTCGGCCGCACGGCCCACCGGGCGAGATCGCGTTGCAGGCGTTCGCGCACTTCCGGCGTGACGGTGTCGAAGGCGGCGACCCAGGCGGCATAGTCCCGCCGAACTGCCGACAGTTCGCCGGCGCCACCGCGCAGCAGATGCCGCGCATGGTGCGCCACCCAGCGCAGCGGCGAGGTCACGCGCCAGCTGGTGGATTGCGTTATCGTTCGCAGCTGCTCTTCAAGCGCCCGGTTCTGCTGCTCCAGCACGTCGAGCTGCCGCTCGAGCTGGGCCTCGTTCATTCTCCTGGCAGGCTGCGGTCGCCGGCGAGGCAGCCGCGTGGCCGGCAGCTGTGGCTTACTGAACATCGCTCGTCGGAATTAAAAAATTTGCGGCCATATGCGCCGGAAGCGGCTTCACCTCGTCGGTCAGGACCCCAAAAACGGGGCCGGTAAAATTATCCCCTCTCCACACCCCTCCAAAAAATGCGTTTGCTTTCAGTTGTGCTCTCGGGAGGCGCAGGCTCCCGCCTTTGGCCTGCATCGCGCCAAGCCTTCCCCAAGCCTTTCATGAAGCTCGGCGGCTCGACCCTGCTACAGCAGGCGATCGAGCGGGGGCAGGCCTGCGGCACCGGCGACCTGATGGTGGTGACCAACAAGGACCATGTCTTTCTCACCAGGGACGTGCTCGCGCAGATGAGCGATCCGCCCGAGGCCACGTTGCTGCTCGAACCTCGCGGCCGCAACACCGGGCCCGCCATCGCGCTCGCGGCGCTGCAGTGCATCCGACAGTTCAGCGGCGATACCGTGATGCTGGTGCTGCCGGCCGACCACCTGGTGCCCGACGTCGAAGCCTTCGTGGCGAGCGCCAGCCAGGCGTTCCGGCTGGCGGCCGAGGGCGCGCTGGTGGTCTTCGGCGTCAACCCTACCAGCCCCGACACCGGCTTTGGCTACATCGAGGTGGAACACGTCTCGCGCGAGAGCCAGCCGGTGCGGCGCTTCGTCGAGAAGCCCGACCTGCAGACCGCGCAGGACTACCTCGCGACCGGACGCTACTACTGGAACAGCGGCATGTTCTGTTTCACGGCCGACGCCATCGTCGCGGCCTTCGAGCGCCACGCGCCCGAGCTGCTGGCCGCGGCGCGGCGCGCCCTCGCCTCCTCCGAGCTGCGCGGCAACACGCTGCAGTTCGATTTGCACGCCTTCGGGCTGCAGCCCGACATCAGCCTCGACTACGCGGTGATGGAGCGTGCCGCCAATGTGCACGTGGTGCCCGCCAAGTTCGGCTGGAGCGACGTGGGCTCCTGGCCCTCGGTGGCCCGCGCGCAGATGGCCGACGCCAGCGGCAACACCATGCCCGCCGACGTGGTGGCGATCGAGACCACCGGCACCCACGTGCAGGTCGACAGCCACGGGCCGAAGATGGTCGCGACGATCGACGTGCACGACCTGGTGATCGTCGACACGCCCGACGCGCTGCTGGTCGCCCACAAGGACAGCGCCCAGAAGGTCAAGCAGGTGGTCGACACGCTGGCGGCGCGCCGGCACGAGACGGTGCACCTCCCGGCCGTGGTGCACCGGCCCTGGGGCACCTACGCCTCGCTCAAGGAGGAAGCCGGCTACAAGGTCAAGCGCATCACCGTCAAGCCGGGCGAATCGCTCTCGCTGCAATACCACCACCACCGGGCCGAGCACTGGGTCGTGGTCCAGGGCACGGCGCTCGTGCAGACGGGCGAGGCCGAGCACGAGACCCTGTCGGGCCAGTACCGCTACATCCCGCTGAAGGAAAAGCACCGCCTGACCAACGTCGGGAGGGACGAACTGGTGCTCATCGAGGTCCAGTGCGGCAGCTACCTGGGCGAGGACGACATCGTGCGGCTGGCCGACACCTACGGGCGCGTATGAGCCAGGCGCACTCGAACCTGCACCGCAGCGCGTGGACCGACTGGTGGGAGGGCACCCGTCGCACCGACATCTGGTGGACCCTGGCCTGGTTCGACGTCGTGCTGCGCTACCGCCGCTCGATGCTCGGGCCGCTGTGGCTCACGCTGAGCATGGGCGCCATGATCGCCGGCATGGGGCCGCTCTACAGCTCGCTGTTCGGCACCGAGCTGTCGAAGTTCTTCCCGCACCTGGCGCTCGGCCTCATCTTCTGGAGCTTCTTCTCCAGCATGGTGACGGAGTCGTGCAACGCCTTCGTCAGCTCGGCAAACTACCTGAAGCAGGGCTACTTTCCGATCAGCCTGTTCGTGTGGCGCAGCACGGCGCGCAACATCATCCAGTTCCTGCACCAGATCGTGCTGTACGTCCCGGTGGCGCTGTGGGCAGGCATCTCGCTGTCGTGGTCGGCGCTGCTGTTCTTTCCGGCCTTCGTTCTGGCGCTGGTCAACGCGCAGGCGCTGGGGCTGGCGCTCGGCCTGGTCTGCACGCGCTTTCGCGACGTGACGCAGATCGTCACGAGCGTGATGCAGATGCTGATGTTCCTCACGCCCGTCTTCTGGCTGCCCGAGAGCCTGCCCGACCGGGCGCAGTACATCCTGTGGAACCCGTTCGCGCAGATGCTCGACCTGCTGCGCACGCCGCTCATGGGCGGCATGCCCGCACCGCACAGCTGGTGGGGCATCCTGGGATGGACCGCGGCCAACCTGATCGCCTCGGGCCTGCTCTTTGCGAAATACCGCCGCCGCGTCGTCTACTGGCTCTAAAGCATGGCTTCCATTTCCCTCAAGAACGTCTCGGTCAACTTCCCCATCTACGGCGCGGGCGCCGCATCGCTCAAGAAGACGCTGGCCGCCTCGGTCACGGGCGGGCGCTTCGGCAAGGAAACCGGCGTCAACGTGGTGCAGGCGCTCAGCGACATCAACCTCGAATTGAAGAGCGGCGACCGGCTGGGCCTGATAGGCCACAACGGCGCGGGCAAGTCGACGCTGCTGCGCACGCTGGCCGGCGTCTACGAGCCCTCCTCGGGCGAGTTCGTGCGTCGCGGCACGGTGGCCAGCCTGATCGATCCGTCGCTCGGCATTGAGGCCGACGCCACGGGCATTGAGAACATCATGCTGCGCGGCCTGGTGATGGGCATGAACAAGAAGCAGGTGGACGACCTCACGCCCGGCATCTGCGAGTTCAGCGGCCTGGGCGAGTACGTCAACATGCCGGTGCGCACCTACTCCACCGGCATGATGATGCGGCTGGCCTTCTCCATCTCGACCAGCGTGCAGGCCGACATCCTGCTGATGGACGAGTGGCTGTCGGTCGGCGACGCCGAGTTCACCGAGAAGGCGGAGCAGCGCATGCGCGACGTCGTCGCCAAGTCCGGCATCCTGGTGCTGGCCTCGCATTCGCCGAAGCTGATCGCCCAGGAGTGCAACCGCGTGCTGCACCTGGAGCACGGCCGGATCGTCGAGAAGTAACTCCGTTTCCAATTCAAGGCGATATGTCGTTGCGCCGCCTTGCCGTGCCAAAGCACTGTCTGCGGCGGCGCGCCTAATACTAATTTGCCTTCAAAGAAATAGAAGTGATCCATTCGAACCCGGTCAGTGACTGGGTTCGGCGTTGATCCTTCTCCATGGTGTGCAAGCCCGCAGCCAAGGCGTCCTCCGCGGCGTCCAGGCTGGCAAACACCGTGTTGGCAAGGCACTCCTCGCGCAGCGCGCGCCACAGGTGCTCGGCCGGATTGAGCTCGGGGCTGTAGGGCGGCAGGAACAACAATCGCATGTTCGCGGGCACTGCGAGATCGCCCGCGACGTGCCAGCCCGCCTGGTCCATGACCATGACGATGAACTCCCGGGCGTGACGCTTGGCGACCTCGGCGAGGAACAGCGACATCATCTCGGCGTTCACCCACGGCAGGACCAGGCTGTCCATGGCGCCGTCGTGCGGGCTGACGGCCGCGAAGGCATAGGTGAACTGGCGCACCAGGCGCGCGCCGACGATAGGCCGCAGGCCCCGGGGCGCCCAGCACCGCCTGGGCCTGCCCAGGAGGCCGAAGCGGCCCTCGTCCTGGAACATCAGCCGCACGGGCCGCCCCTGCCGGGCCTGGCGCTCAACCTCGCGGCGCAGCGTGGGGCGCAGTTTTTTTAAAAGCCACCTGTGCCGCAACGTCGGCCTTGGGGTGCCTCGGGCGCGGCACGACCTTGCGCCAGCCGTGGCGATCGAGCAGCCGGTAGACAGTGCTCGCCGCCACTGCCCTGCCCACGCGCTGCTCGTAGGCATGCCGCACCTGCGCCACCTGCAGCACGTCCCCGGCGCGCGCAGCGGCAATGAAAGGGGTGAGCAGCCCGGCCTCGTCCTCGAGCGTGAGGTGCTGGTGGCGGCGCCCGCCCCTGGGCTTGAGATCGAAGATGGCGTCACCCTCGCGTGCCCAGCGCGAGTGGATGTTGTACACGGTGGGGGTGGCCCAGCCCAGCACCCGCGCAATCTCGGCGGCCGAACTCCCCAGTGTGGCGCGCAGCAACACGCACTGGATGCGCTGGTACTCGGAGTGCCCCCTGGCCTTCTTCAGCCGCTCGGCCAGGCGCTCGATGGTCGAACAGTCCCCCTCGATCAAGGTCTTCATCCGCTTCTCCCATCGCGACAGGATGAATGGGATTATCTACCTTATTGAAGGCTCATTGGTATAAGCTCGCCTTGAATTGGAAACGGAATAAGCGCGCCGCAGCGCCCCGCCCCGCTCAGGCGCGCACCTGCCTGAGCGCTTCGATCTCCCGCAGGCGCGCCAGCATGCGGCGCCCGGCGGCTTCGAGCGACAGGTCGGCTTCGGCGCTGGCCTGGCCGCGCGCTGCCACGGCGCGCGCCCAGTCCGGCTCGTCGTAGACACGCCGCATCAGGCGCGCGGCCGCGTCGGTCGAGGGCTCGGCCCATTCGAGCTCGGCGTCGTAGGGCGGAACGGGCTGGCCGAGCTTCACCAGCTCGTACGGCACGAGCAGGCTGTTGTCGGCATTCATGAAATCGACGTTGCCCGAGAAGTCGGTGGCGATCACCGGCTTGCCCATCAGCATGGCCTCGGCCATGGTGAGCCCGAGCCCTTCGCTGCGGTGCAGCGACACGTAGGCATCGCACGCATCCATCAGCGAGAGCACCTCGTCGGGGCTGTAGACTTGGTCGATGACGGTGATGTTGGCGCCGGCCGCCGCGTCGCGCAGCGCCTGCGCCTGTGCCGGGTGGCGGTCGCCGAAGGACATCTTCAGCACCAGCTGCACGGGCTCGTCGCTGCGGAAGGCCTGCCTGAAGGCGCGGATCAGCCCCAGGGGGTTCTTGCGCTCCATCACGCTCATCATGTGGAAGGTGAAGAGGAAGGTGAAGCGCTCCGCCGGCAGCCCGAAATGGGTCTTGTCGCGCCGCTGGTAGGGCGCCAGCTTGACGCCGGGAAACAGCGTGCGCACCGGCAGCGAAAGCCGCTCGCGCAGGCCCCGGGCGACGAACTCGGTGGCGGCCCAGACCTCGTCGACCTGCTGCGCGTGGGCGACCCAGCTCTCGGGGATGGTGTCGAACTCCCAGTACCAGTAGGCGATGCGGTAGCTGCGCGGGCTGCGCTCGTACAGGTCGGCACGCCGGTAGGCCGCGTCGAAGAAAGGCTCGGGCTGGGTGTGCACGATGGTGACGTCGTGGCTTTCCATGTCGCGGTAGCGCACGTGGAAGGGCTCGTCCTGCGCATCGGTGCGCACGTCGCGCAGCAGGGTTTCCACGCCCGCCAGCCCCAGGGCCTCGACCATCGATTCGGCCGACACGCGCAGCCCGGAGGGGTAGCAGAAGTGCCCGATGACGTTGACGCCGGGACGCACCAGTTCGCGCGCCACGGCGTCGACGTCGAATGCGCGCAGGGCCTGCGCCGCGTCCGGGTGCAGGCTGGCCGGCGCCGAGCCCAGCCACGCCAGCAGCGCCCGCGCCGTGGCCTCGTCGCGCAGCGCCTGCGGATGCGCCGCGCGCCAGGCCGCACGCGCCTGCCAGGCGGTGCGGACCTGCAGCGCCGGGGTCTGCCACTGCGGCCAGTCGCAAGCCCGCAGCCACGCCCCGCCGGCCCCGTACTCGTCGGCGAACCACGCGGCAAAGGCCTCGCGGCCGAACACGGTCAGGCCATCGGGATGCCGCTCCTGCCAAGCCGGAGTGAACGCATGGGCAAGCATCAGCTCGCGCACCGGGTCGCTCGCCGCGTCGAGCAGCAGCCACCAGACCTCCTCCAGCCGCAGGCCAGCGTCGTGCCGGCCATAGCGCATGAACCAGCGCAGCGCATCGCGCAGGCCTGCGGGCGTCAGCCCGTGCGGCAGCGCGGCGCGCGGCATTTCCAGGGACAGGAAGCTCTGGCGCGCACGGTCGGCCAGGCCGGCGCCGAGCGCATCGAGCAGGTGCGCCTGCACGGGCCCAGGCAGGCTCAGCTCGACCGCGCCCGGGCCGCGCAGCCAGCGCGCGAACGCACCGTCCACGCCGGCCGACCAGGCATCGGCAAAGCGCTGCCGCAAGTCCGGCCGCCTGCGCAGCAGGTCGATGCAGAAACGCGCGGCACCCCAGCGGTCTGCGATGGCGTCGGCCGCGACGGCCGGCCAGGAGATGTCGCTCCAGGCCAAGCCCGCGGCTTGCGCCACCTGCGCGTCGTCGAACAGGTCGAGCGCCGCGGCGGGCGCGACCGGCTCGCCCCGCGCGTGCCTTGCGACACGCGCCTGCTCGCGCTCGATCAGGGCGGCCTGCTCGGCCTGCCGCGCCTCGGCGGCGGCGCGCTGGCGCAGGAACTGCAGGCGCCGCGACATGCGCCAAGGCGTGGCGGCCCACCAGACGCCCTTGGCGACCCGCCGCGCGTAACGCCGGATGGCGGGTTCAGGCATGGCGCTTCAGGAAGTCGGCATAGGCGGCGCGCAGGCCGTCTTCGAGCCCGGTGGCGGCGCGCCAACCCAGCGCGGCCATGCGCTCGACATCGAGCAGCTTGCGCGGCGTGCCATCGGGCTTGCTGGCGTCGAGTTGCAGCTCGCCCTCGTAGCCTACCGTCGCCCTGACGCGCTCGGCCACCTCGCGGATGGTCACGTCCTGGCCCACGCCGACGTTGACCAGCGGCGCGACCTCGGGCGCCGTCAGGGCGGCGAAGCGCTCGTCGGGCAGCGCGAGCAGGAAGGCGATGGCGTCGCCCAGGTCGCGGGAGAACATGAACTCGCGGCGCGGCCGCCCCGACCCCCACACCACCACCGAGGGCTCCGCCGCCACCTTGGCCTGGTGAAAGCGGCGGATCAGCGCCGGCAGCACGTGCGAATGCTCGGGGTGGTAGTTGTCCCCGGGGCCGTAGAGGTTGGTCGGCATCAGCGCGAGGTAGCGCGTGCCGTACTGGCGGTTGAAGGCCCAGCAAGACTCCACGCCGGCGATCTTGGCGAGCGCATAGGGGCGGTTGGTGGCCTCCAGCGGGCCGGTCAGCAGGTACTCCTCGCGGATGGGCTGGGGGCAGTCGCGCGGGTAGATGCACGACGAGCCGAGGAACAGCATGCGCTCGATGCCCGCCTCATGCGCGGCATCGAACACGTTGAGCTGGATGCGCAGGTTGTCGTGCAGGAAGTCGACCGGCAGGTTCGAGTTCGCCAGGATGCCGCCGACCTTGGCCGCGCACATCACCACGTGGTCGGGCCGCTCGCGCATGAAGAAATCGCGCGTCGCGGCGCGGTTTTCGAGATCGAGTTCGGCGCGCGTGCGCGTGAGGATTTCATAGCGATCGTCGCCGCCCAGCGCGTGGAGCGTGGCCGAGCCCACGAGGCCGCGGTGACCCGCAACGAATACCTTCTTTTTTGCCATCTGGAACCTTGAAAAAACTTGCAGCCGCTGCGATGAAAAACTGTGCACCAACCCCGTTCAGCGGCCGCGCAGCTGCCGCGCCAGCCGCACCATCGGGTGCCAGAGAAAGCGCGTCGCCCGCAGGGCCGCATGGCGCTGGGCCATTTCGCGCAACCGGGTGCCCAGGGCGGGCGGCGCCGCCGCCTCTGCGGCGGCCGCTTCGGTTACGAAGGGATGCCGGTAGCGACCGGCGTACAGCGCCTCGCTGGGCGTGAGCAGGAAGCGCACCAGCTCCGCCTCGGCCTGCTCCCAGAAGGCGCGGCCCGCGACGGCACTCTCTCGCGCGCGCGCGCCGAGCGCCGCCACGTTGCCGAAGTCCAGCGGCGCGGGACGGGGGATATCGTAGAGCAGGCCGTTGACGCCCGGGAGAATGTACTCGTTCATCGTGCCGTGGTTCGGCGCCACCACGCACTGCCCGCGGCCCATCGCCTCCAGGAAGGACTGGCCGATGCCCTCCTCCAGCCGCGGCGCGAAGAAGACGTTGGCGCGCTCCATCACGGCGGTGAGGTCGGCCTTGTTCTCGAACCAGGTGGAGGTGGTGATGCGGTGCCGCGCCATCTCGGCAGCCGTTGGCAGCGTCGCGGGCGGCGTGCCGGGGTCGGTCGCCAGATGCAGGTGGAAGCTGTCGAAGCGGGTGCCCTCGATCAGCCGGCGCACCAGCGCCCACGGCAGTTCGAGCTCGCGGCGCAGCCAGAAGAAGCCGTGCAGGCCGGCCGCGG
Organism: uncultured beta proteobacterium; assembly: GCA_963847265.1. Lineage (GTDB taxonomy): Bacteria > Pseudomonadota > Gammaproteobacteria > Burkholderiales > Burkholderiaceae_C > Variovorax. Next base: position 820,299 of record CAWJZE010000001.1, read on the forward strand.
GCGGCGCGGGCCGCGCGGGCACCGGCTGGTAGTAGCGCACAAAGTGGCTCGCAATGCCGAATGCGGTCGTCATGCAGTGCAGCGCGTTCGAGAAGTTGAGCACCTTCGAGCCCTGGAAGGGCTCCCAGAAGGTCGAGAGGTGGTGGATCGGCCCCTGCCAAAGCCCGAACTGATCGAGCATGGGGATGTACACGACGTTGGGGTGCGCGGCCCTGAAGTAGCGCCCCGGCGGCGCGCAGTACGACTGGAACATGACGACCACGTCGTGATCCGCGACCTGCGCCCAGGCGACCGGCGCGCCGCCCTGCCAGGCGTCGTCCCAGAACAGGTCGACGACGTGGCCGTGGCGCCGCAGGATCTCGGGCAGGAAGCCGGTGGACCGGGTGGTGCGGTGGAAGGAGTGGTCGAGGTAGGCGATACGTGCCACGGGCTTACCTTCGCCGAACCGTCGAATAGAGCCGCCGAGCCGCCTCGTAGGCCGCCGGATTCCGGCGCAGCATGTCCTTGATGGCATTCTTGACCGCCGGCCGGATGCCTTCGGCCAACACGGCCTCGGCCACGGCCGGCGCTGCCGAAGGCGGGGCGGCGGGCGGATGGTCCGCCGGATGCTGGAGCTTTTCCATGGCCGCCCAGCCGATCGCCTGCAGGAAGTCGGGATGCGCCGTGTGCCGAGCAAAGACATCCTGCAGAAACGCCGTGCGGTTCTGCGGATGCCCCTCCAGGTTGGCGGCGCCGGCGAACAGGAAGAAGCAGTGGTAGAGCCCGGTGATGTCGGTCGGCGACAGGTAGGAAAAACGCTCCCCAACCATGCGCATGCACTCGACGCTGTGCTGGCGCACGTCGCCCGAGGTGCCGCCGAGCGAATAGTTGACCGTGACCTCGCGCGTGTAGACGAAGCGCACATCGGCTTCCAAGCAGGTCATGATCCACTTGAAGTCGGCCACAATCCGGTAGGAGGTGTCGTAGGGGCCCGAACGCTCGTAGGCTGCGCACGTCGCGTAGATGCCGTTGTGGCAGTCGTTGGCGCACATGAAGTAGCAGCCGGGATGCACCACCGCCGGATACCACTCCTGCCCGGTCGCGGCGCCCCGCACGTTGGCCGCCGTCAGCAGGATCGCCGCGTCCGTCGCGTCGCCCATGCGGTGCGCGGCGATGGCGGCCGCCTCGGGCTCCAGCCAGTCGTCGGAGTTGAGCACGCAGATAAGCTGCCCGCGCGCCAGCGCGATCGCCTTGTTGACGGCGTCGTACAGCCCCGCGTCCGGCTCCGAGGCGAAGTAGTCGAGCCGGTCCGCGTGGCGCCGGATCAGCTCCAACGTGCCGTCGGTCGAGGCGCCGTCGAGCACGATGTGCTCGACGTTGGCGTAAGTCTGCGCCTGCACGCTCTCGATGGTGCGCGCGAGCGTGGCCGTGTTGTTGCGCACGACGGTGACGTACGACACCAGCGGCAGGCCGGGCGCGCCGCTTTTGGCGCGGCCCTGCAGCCGCAGGCCGCCCTCGACGCGCGCCGGCGAATCCGTGGCCGGCAACCGGTCGCTCCAGCGCGGCCAACCGCCGCATGCATCCTGCGCGACGCCTCTGGCGGGCGGTGCGAAGCGGGGCCCTTGGCTGCCGTTGGCGTAATCGACGATATTCGCTTCGACGATGCCGTCTTCCCGCACGAACCGACGCGACTTGGCGCCCGGCAGCAGCTCGCGCCGGCGCCGGTTCGCCGGGCGTGCGGCATGGCGGGCCTGCGCCGCGCACAGCGTGTCGACCACGATCTCGGCGCAGCGATCCCAGCTGAACAGGCGCGCGCGTTCGAGCCCCGCCGCGGCCAGTTCGGCCCGCCAGCCGCCGGACGCGGCGATGTCGCCGATGGCGCGCGCCACGCCTTCAACATCGTCAGCATCGAACATCAGCCCGGCCGGGCCCACCACCTCGGGCAGCGAGGAGTTGCTGGCGCAGATGACCGGTGTGCCGCAGGCCATGGCCTCCAGCGGCGGCAGACCGAAGCCCTCGTAGCGCGACAGGTAAACGAAGCACAGCGCATCGCTGTAGAGCGCCGACAGGTCGGCGTCCTCGACGAAGCCCGTGAGCACGATGCGATGCCGCCACCGCTCGGCGGCGCCGAGCGCCGCCTGCAGTTGTTCGAGCTTCCAGCCCGACATGCCCGAGAGCACCAGGTGCAGCGCGCTGGCTTCGTCCTGTTCAAGACGGCGCACGAAGGCATTGACGACCTGGTCGAGGTTCTTGCGGATCTCTAGGGTGGCGAGGCTCAGCACGTAGGGTACGCCGGGCGGGATGCCGTACTTGCGGCGCACCGCCGCCTTCGCCTCCGTGTCCTCGCAGGGCCGGAAAGCCGGGCCGGCCGCGAGCGGGATCACCGTGACCTGCCGCGGGCTCAGGTCGGGCCGATAGGCCAGCAGGTCGCTTTTGGTGAATTCGGAGATCGCGAAGACGACCGTGTGCTCGTCCAGGCTGTCGATGATGTCGCGGACCTCGGCGGCGGCCTCGGCCGAGAAGAACTCGGGCCGGTGGATGGCGATCAGGTCGTAGACGATGTGCGCCTGCAGGATGGCCGCATCGAGCAGCCAGTCGGCGGGTGCGACGCCGAAAGGCGACAAGAGGATGTCGGCACTGCGCGCCGCGGGCGCATCGCCCGCCAGGAGCTGCGACACCGCCAAGTGCCGCTCGGCCACGTAGACGGCCACCTTCGCCTCGTCGCCGGGACGGCAGTAGAGGCGCGTGCTCAGCCGCCCGGCGCTTGCGAGCCGGGGAAACAGCTCGTCGCAGACGCGGTAGACGCCGGTCTTGACCCCCTGGGCCAGCACGTACATGTCGAGCGCCAAGCGCGGCTTCGCTGCTGCTGTTTCACTCATCGTTCGTTCGGCCGGCGGGTGCTGGCGGTTCGTGGTCGTTCATGGGCGCGGTCCGGCCGGCCCGCAGCGCCCGGATCTCGGCCAGCCGCCGGGCGACCCGCTGCCCGGCCGCGTGGATCGACAGCCGGTCTCCGGACACGCGCTTGGCCTGCGCGCCCAGCTGGCGCCCCCACTCGGGCTCGTCGTACAGGCGGCGCATCAACCGCGCCGCATGCTCGACGGAAGGCTCGGCCCACTCCAGGTCGGCGTCGTAGGGCGGCATCGGGCGGCCGAGCCTGACGAGCTCGAAGGGCACCAACAGGCTATTTTGCTCGTCCATGAAATCCAGGTTGCCCGAGTAGGCCGTCGCGATCACGGGCTTGCCCATGAGCATGGCCTCGGCCATGGTGAGGCCTAGCCCCTCGCTGCGGTGCAGCGACACGTAGGCGTCGCAGGCATCGGTCAGCGACAGCACCTCGTCGGCGCTGTACATGTCGTCGATGATGTGGATGCTGGCGCCGGCGGCCGCGTCGCGCAGCTGCGCCATCAGCGCGGGATGGTGGTGGCCGAACATCGTCTTGAGCACCAGCGTCACCGGCTCGTCGGATGCGAAGGCGCTGCGGAAGGCCCTGATGAGGCCCAGCGGGTTCTTGCGCTCCATCACGCTGTTCATGTGGAAGTTGAACAGGAAGGCGTACTTGTCGTCTTCGACGCCGAAGTACGAGCGCTTGCGCCGCGTGAAAGGGCCGAGCCGCACGCCGGGGAACAGGGTGCGCACCGGCATCTGCAGGCGCTCGCGCAGCCCCTTGGCAACGAACTCGGTGGCGGCCCAGACCTCGTCGACCTGCTGCGCGTGGGCGATCCAGCTCTCGGGGATGGCGTCGAACTCCCAATACCAGTAGGCGATGCGGTAGGTGCGCGGCGAACGCGGCGCGAGGTCGCTGCGCGCATAGGCCTCATCGAAGAAGGGTTCGGGCTGCGTGTGGACAAGGGTGATGTCGAAGTCCTCCAATCCGTCGAACTGCACGTGGCGGGGCTCGTCCTTGATGTCGGTGCGCAAATCGCGCAGCGAGCACTCGACGCCGTGGCCGCGCAGGCCCTCGACCAGCGCCTCGGCCGAGACCCGCACGCCGGAGGGGCAGCAGAAGTGCCCGATCAGGTTGACGCCGCCGGCGGCCAGCTGGGTGGCCGCCTCGTCCGGGTCGAGTGCAGTGCACCAAGCCAGCGCATCGCCGGCCAATCCCGCGGCCCCCGAACGCAGCCAAGCGATGAATTCGCTCGCATGCCGGGCGTCGTCGAGCGCCCGAGGGTGGAGGTGATGCCAAGCAGGCCGGGCCGCGTAGGCCTGCCGCAGCTGGCGGTGCGCCGGCAGGGCGACCGGCCAGGTCGAGGGCCGCAGCCACTGCGCGCGCGGCACGGCATACGCGGCCGCGAACCAAGCTGCGAAGTCGTTGCGGCCGAATACGGTGAGGCCGTCGGGGTAGCGCTCCTGCCATTCGGGCGTGAACAGGTAGGCGCGCACCAGCTCCAGCGCCGGGTCCTCGGCCGCCTGCATGAACAGCCAGAGGATTTCCTCGGAGCGCAGCCCCAGCTCGGCCTTGCCGTGGCGCATGAACCAGCGCCACAGCCGGTACTGCCCGGGCGGCGTGAGGCCGTGGGGCAGCGCTTGGCGCACATCGGTGCGGAACATGACCAGCTGCCGCGCGCGCGCCGCGAAGTCCTCGCGCAGCAGCTCGTCGATCTGCTGGAGGGCCGTGCCCGCGAGCCCCAGCCGGTTCAAGTCGTCGCGCGCCAGCCATTGCGCGAAGCCGCTGGCTTCGGGCTCAGACAGCGCCTTGGGGAAGCGCGCGCGCAGGTCGGGCCGCGCGCGCAGCAGGTCGAGGCAGAAGCGCGCCGCGTCCCAGCGCGTGGCGATGGACCGCGCGGACTGCTTCGGCCACAGCACCTGCTCGCGCGGCAGGTCGGCGGCGCGCAGCAAGGCCGCATCGCTCATCAGATCCAGCGGCACCGGGCGCAGGGAGGCCCTGCGCTCCCGGATGAAGCGCAGGCGCTCGGGCAGCCGCCAGGGCGTGGCGGCCCACCAGGCGGCCTTGGCGACGCGGCGGCCCTGCTGCCGCAACGTCGGCGGCGCCAGCGCCCCCAGCTGCCGCAAGGCCGTGGCGACGCGCCACGAACGCGACTGCAGGATGGCATGGTGCTGCTGCGTCAGTGAGGCCGCGTGGCCTTGGAGCTCGGCGATCTGCCGGTCGCGCTCGCCGATCGCGCGGCGCAATTCGCCGGCTTCGGTCTGGCCCTGCAGACGGACCTGCTGCTCGCGCTGCCGCGCCGCCATCGCGCTGGCCTCGGCCAGCTCGATGCGATGGCGCGACTCGGCCAGGCGGCTTTCGGCAAAGGCAACGCGGCGTTGCGCATCGAGCAATTCGACTTCGAGCTGCCCGATGCGATGCCGCTCGGAAACGACGCGTTCTTGCACGTCGAGCAGCTCGGCGCCCAGCTGTTCGACGCGGTGCCGGCTGTCGTCCAGGTCGGCCCGCACCACGCCGTCGAAGACGTTCGGCGGGTACCTGAAAGCGGCGGCGAGACCCGCATGCTCGCGCGCCAGGTAGAAGCGGTTGAGGCCGTCGCTGTAGGCGTGGTCGTAGCCGGACTGCAGCAGCAATGGCTCCCATGCGGCATGGCTCTCCACCTGCGAGTTCGGCAGGGTGGCCTCGACGACCACGATCCAGGGGCGGCAGCGCGCCCAGTCGTTGCCCGCCAGCACGGCGCGCTCGAAACCCTCGACATCGACCTTCAGGAAGTGAACCGGCTGCGCCTCGGGCACGTGCTCGCGCCAGACGGTGGCGAGCGTGCGCATCGGCACCTCGGCGGCCGTCGTGCGCCAGCCCGCATCCCGGTGGCGCCGGGCGATCTCCGCGTCTGCCGTGGAAAGGCCCGAATCGGCGACGAAATTCATCTGCACCCTGCCGCCGTGCTCGCCGAGCGCGATGTCGAGGTTGATGTCCAGCGGCCGCCGCTCGACCAGCTGACGGAACCAGGCTGGATCGGGCTCGACGTTGATGCCGTGCCAGCCGCGCTCGCTGAAGGCGCGGGTCACGGAATCGACATCGGGAGACCAGGCGCCCACGTCGATGTAGAAACCGCGCTCGACCTCGCGCAACGCGCGCCAGAGCATCACGTCTTCGAAGTTCTGCGCGTAGGACACAAAGGGCATGACAGCGAGGTGGCGGTGGGGAGGACCGGCGGAGCCGATGCCCGCGAGAGGCCGACGGACCGAAGCCGCCAGAAGCTGCGCCCGGGCTCCCCGGAGCCGGGCGAACGGGCGAGCGCAATAAGGAGAGACCGACAGTGATTTTATGTGCATCGCACACCGCAGCCTGCCATCGTGCCTGCCGCTTACCTGCTCGCTTTGCGGAGGCCCCTTGTCTTTGCGGCAAAATTGAGGGTTTACCGCAATGCTGCGGCCGCCGTGGGCGATTTGCCGCGCCGTCTTCCATTTTGAAGGGTTCCCATGAAAAAACGTGCTGTTGTCACAGGCATTACCGGCCAGGACGGCGCCTACTTGGCCGAGCTGCTGCTGAGCAAGGGCTACGTCGTCTACGGCACTTATCGCCGCACCAGTTCCGTCAATTTCTGGCGCATCGAGGAGCTCGGCATCCAGGACCACCCCGACCTGCACCTGATCGAGTACGACCTGACCGATCTCGGCAGCTCCCTCACACTGATGAAGGAGGCCGCCCCCGACGAGGTCTACAACCTCGCCGCGCAGAGCTTCGTGGGCGTGAGCTTCAACCAGCCGGACGCCACCGCGCAGATCACCGCCATGGGGGCGCTGCACCTGCTCGAAGCCATCCGCCTGACCAACCCGAAGATCCGCTTCTACCAGGCCTCGACCTCCGAGATGTTCGGCAAGGTGCAGGCCATCCCCCAGGTGGAGGACACGCCCTTCTACCCGCGCAGCCCCTATGGCGTCGCCAAGCTGTTCGCGCACTGGATGACGATCAACTACCGCGAGAGCTACGGCATCTTCGGCTGCAGCGGCATTTTGTTCAACCACGAGAGCCCGCTGCGCGGCCGCGAGTTCGTCACACGCAAGATCACCGACGCAGTCGCCAAGATCAAGCTGGGCAAGCTGGGCACACTGGAGCTGGGCAACATGAGTGCCAAGCGCGACTGGGGCTACGCCAAGGAATACGTCGAGGGCATGTGGATGATGTTGCAGGCCGAGGAGCCCGACAGCTTCGTGCTGGCCACCAACCGCACCGAGACCGTGCGCGAGTTCGTCGACATGGCCTTCAGGGCGGCCGGCTACGAGCTGCGCTTCGAAGGCGACGAGCAGCACGAGGTCGCGATCGACGTGAAAACTGGCAAGACGTTGGTGCGCGTGAACCCCAAGTTCTACCGGCCGGCCGAGGTCGATCTGCTGATCGGCAACCCGGCACGCGCCAAGGAAAAGCTCGGCTGGGAGCCCAAGACAACGCTGGAACAGCTGTGCACGATGATGGTCGAGGCGGATCTGCGGCGCAACGCGGAAGGGTATTCGTTCTGAGGCTCGCTCTCCCTGCAGAGCGAAGCTGCGTCTGCAAGCTCGGCTGGCGCATCACGGCAGCGCGAACTACACCGAGAGCTCAAGCCCATCTCCAAGTAGTCCGCCTATATGGACGCCCCGGATTGCAAGAACTCGTGTGTGTGAAGAATCAGGAGACAGGGCTGCAGTCTTATATTCGGCCTGTTATGTAGGAGGACATGCTTGCCGACCCTGATGGCATTCGCTGACGAGACTCCCATCTGAACATTGAGGTATTGCTCCTCTGGCGGACTATCGGAGTGTTCTCATCCCGGTCCAACCTGTCTGGCTCATCACACGCGTGGTCGCTTGCTCTCCTTCAAAACAGTTGCACGGAATTGCCTCAGTGCGCGGCTTGCCACGCCTCGGGCCGCCAAGTCTGTCCGCGCGCCAGTACCACCCAGATCGTGCGTGCCACGCTTGTTGGCCACTGCCGCCACGGCCACGCTGTAGGGTCGGCGCTGTAGCCAGCCCGGCAAGTCAAGGCCAGGCTGCAGCGTTCTTCCATCTGAGCAAGATGACTCGAGCACCGTGCATCAACAGAGTTCGCAGATAGCTGTCGCCTCGCTTGGTTGATGCCCAGTTGGCGGACGCGCCCGCCGGTGCCGCTCTGGCGTGGTACCAGGCCGGTCCAGGCAGCGAACTCGCGGCCGTTCCTGAACACTGTGGGCACGCCATGCTGGCGACGACCGCAGTCGCAGTGAGAAGGCCCACACCGGGAATCTCGGCCGCGGCCTTGCACACGGGAATCTCGCGCATTTGCTGCGACAGCCTGCGCTCGATGGTGTCGATGTTGGCCTGCAGTTGCTGGATGCGGCGCACCTGCTCGTCCAGACTGTCGGTAAGCATGCCCGGCAACCGGGTCTTCGCCTCAGCTAGGACGCCGGGCAGCGCCCTCCGCAATGCGGCATGGCCTTTGGGCAGGACAATGCCGAACTCATGGAGCAGGCCCCGCAGTTCGTTGGACTGCATGATGCGCGTCTTCATGAGCTGCGCGCGCAGCCGATGCAGAGAGAGGATCACCTGCTGCGCCTCGGTCGACGGAGAACGAAGCGCATGCCGAGCACTCTGCCCGCCAATACGGCAGAGGTTGGTGGAAGGGAGGCGCCCATACCATCTGAACAATCCCGCTTTCAAGCTCGGTCGGCTTGAACGCAGGGTCGGAGTTGTGCGAGTGCCGCCGGGAACCAGTGCGCCAGTAGGGGTTCTCCACCCAGGTGTTGACCACGGCCTCGCCCGAAGTGTCGAAGGTGTGCTGCAGAGGCATAGCAGGCCCGCGTCCAGCCGAGGGGTAATACAGGGCGCCCGCGGCCCGAGTTGAAGTGGAGCACCGAGAAGGTGCGTTCGATCTCGCTCTAGTCGATCAGCCTGATCAGGCGCACCAGCGCGCGGCCAAGCTGATCTGTTCAGCCAAGCGAGGATGAAACAACTCTTCGGCTTGCGGTGTCGTTGGCTTGAATCCCATCGAACAAAATCTCGTCGGAATATGCAGGGAAACCATCTTCTACAACGCACCACCCTTGCAAGGCGTGCACTGAGTAAGTCCAAGCATCTCTCGCCTTATCAATGGCTTGCACGGTGTTCAGGGCAGACTGGATAGCTTGGATCTTTACTCATAAATCTATAGGTCAATCAAGCCATCGAACGATCAACTCTACTGGTAATTTCTGAAATTTTTGGAAATGGCTTAACTTGATACTGCCAACCAAGCCGACGAATCAGCCAGCGCGCCGCCTTCTGCGCTGGAACCTCAATCAGATAAAAACCCATGAGAGCGAACAGAATAGATAGACAAATTGCCATAAAAAATTTAAACCCAAACGGAATCTGGGTCGACGCAAAAGCGTTGAGCACACAGATTCCAACTGAAAGATGCATCAAATAAAATGAATAACTGATCTTAGAAAGAAAAGCGATAACAGGGGGACACCTTGAAGGACTCAAAGTCATCAATCCATAAAACAGGACAACAGAGAAAGCTACATTGAAAATACCGGCGTATTCTATGGTAAAAAGAACGCCAGGAAATCTACTGTTATAAATCGATAAAAAAAGCAGAAGATTTAGCACGAAAAGCACCAATGCCTGCGACTGTTTAATTTTCTTAGCAAATAAAAGATAAAAGATTCGACCAATAACGAACAGCGGAAGAAAGACGGTGAAGTAGCCAAGATAAAAAAAATATGGAAACGCTGCCATCGGAAAGGTAAGAACGCAACAAAATCCCATCAAAACAAGCGTGGCCTTGACAGGCGAAACTCTCATAAGACGAATAATCAAAAAAACAAAGCAATAGAAAATCAACTCAGGCATCAAACTCCAAGCCACAGAGATCGCCCGCGGAGATTGACTGAGCCAACTCACCATAAAGGCGCTTTTTATGAAATCGCCGTTAGTCACCGCATCATTGCTGTAAATGGGCCCCCAATCATAAGCGATCGACAGTTTAACCGTAGCAAACGCAACCATCGTAGCCGCAATAAGTGCAGGGAAAATCCTGAATATGCGCTTTATTAAAAATTCCCTGCGAGTTTCATTTTCAGCAACAAGGCTAATAATAAATCCACTGATGAGAAAAAACAAAATCACGCCGAACATGCCCCCTCCAGCACTCAGTTGCAATGGAAGAAGAAAAATTTGGCGGTAGAGATCAAAAACATACCACCTCGTATTCGTTTGTTGCAGCCATAATCCAGGAACATGAGCAAGCACGACCGGAATAGGAGCCAAGCCTCTAAGAATTTGGATGAAAGCAACCGTTCGATCGTTTTCCTTATCGGCGCTCATTTATTTTTTCCAAATCAACAGAAGTCTGCAAACGATAAAGATTGCTCAAAAATTAAGTAGCAGTTTTGGTAAACCAGAATGCCCCGCCCTGCTTAGCAGCATCAATCAAATTGGGATGACGCCATAGCGGCTCTAAAATCTTCACAAGTTCTTTTTGCATGGTACAGTAAAACACTGGAAACTCGACCTTTAATCGATCGCCTGCGAGCAACCAGCAAGTCAACAGATATTGCTCGCTATAATGCCTATCTATCCATGACGGTGGATAGTCAGATGGCAGAAAAATGTCATGAATACCCACCAAAAGACCAGCAGGAAGTGCTGGCAAAATTTCAGTAAAAAAAACGGTTACGTCCGAGTCTTGGAACGCTCGATGGCTTCCATCGAAAAACAACATGTCTTCAGACGTTAACGCACCGTACGCCATAGACGGCACCTCCTGAAGAGGCGTACGGATAACTTCATCGCAAATCTCATCAATTTCAGATCTTGGAAATGGATCAATCGAAATGATCTTAGTTCGCAACCCAAAGTCCGAGATAGCGCGTCGCGCAAATTTCGTAGATGTGCCTGACCCAATTTCTAGGAATTTAGCCGGATTGCGCAAGGCAAGCTGAGCATAAATTGAAATAGCATCAAAAGCAGGCAGCCAAGGATTTATCCAGTGAGGTTGCGTCAACTCATCCGAATGACCTGGGATGGCAGACATTTTCTCCACCAAAGGCAAGAAACTAGCAATGCGCTCTGCATAGCGTAAATTTCCAGCATCTATCAACTTTGTCAAAACCGGATCATCGGGTTTTCCCCATCCATGGCGAACGCGAGGTTTTACTGGATACTCAAGTTCAATCAGGCGATGAGAACTTGACAGGCTCTCAAAATGCTCTAGTCGTTCGCTGTTTGTTATCAGGTGTGCATTTAAGTTCGCCGCTTGCTCTTCGCCCAAAGCAAACCGTTCATCAGACTGAAGCAGTTGTTCTTCTTGCGATGTCAGTTGCGCATGCAAATGCACGTGTTCTTGCTGCAACTTGCTGTACTCAAGCTGCAAATTTTTTGCAATATCACGTAGATCGAGTAATTCGGATTGATAGGACTTATTGCTAGAGATTAAGTCGTTCTTTTCGCGCTCCAACATGACCAAGAGGGCATGTTGGTCGCTGAGTTCAGAACTTAGCGCGACTAGTCTGTTGTAAAGATCGCCCATACCAAGCGTGCGAAGTATTTTTTCTCGCAAACCCTTGCCCATCAAAGGGAAATGTTTTTGGGATTTTTGGTACTGCATTTTTCATGAATTTGTGACACGCACCACAACAATGGAATCACTCGCATGTAACAGGTTCCGCTCTCGGCCGCGTTCTCTGATGCGACTCAGAATTTCAGAGTATAAATTAAATCGATACGACTCGCGACACCAAAGCATGCCGTATATCTTATAATATCGAAGAAAATAACATGGATCAATTTATTAAGCCTGATACCTACCGCAGAGTCAAATTTTCTGATTTTTGCTCAATCATTTTTTCTCCTAAAATTTTAATAGATCTGCCATTTATCAGCATTAATCATTAATACCTCTCCGGCAATAGCAAAACAGGAATAAAAGCTGCAAATTATGTATGGCGCATTGTTGCGGCATAAATCCCAAATAAATCCTTTTATGAAATCTGGCGAAGCTGGGCTATGGCACGATCTAAAAGTCGCTCGATACTAATGACATCATTTCGCGCATTAGGGGCAATATAAGACAATCCTTTGAGACTCCGAGAACCCTTGAGACCAGTGACGCAGTTTCTTAAATTATCTAGCTCGGCAAGTGCATTCTGCATTTTCAAGTTTGCGCTCTCCACACCAGAGCGACTTTGAGCATCATCGTGCGTCTCAATTAGTTGATGTAGTTTTTCATGCAGCTGATGGTTTTGTCGCTGCAACTCAAGGGATTTTGATCTTTCTTTGACAAGCTCTCTGCCTAATTCACGACGTTCATCGACATCGTCAAAGCGTCTTTCTATTTTGCTCGCCCAATCCTCAATGAATTGACGTTGGCTATTTTGCATTTCAAGAGCCTGCTCTAATTTCAGAACGAGCTCAGAATTAAGTATGGTATTTATGTCGCTAAGCAAATTTTCAAATTTTGAATCCAATACGCCTTGCAATTGAAGGCCACAAGAATTCCCTAAAGCCTCTTGATTAGCAGGAGCATTCGGTAGAGTGCCAGTCATGTCTGAAGTCAAGACCTCGATGCTTTTGATGTTTTCACTCAATTTAGAAACCCGTCCCTCTAATTCCATTAAGCGCCATTCAGTCCAGTCACCCCCAATCAGTAAATCACATTTGTTTAGATTATCCGTCATAGTATTAGTCATAACACATAATCCCCTCACCGATCCCGTTTCTTGTTCTGAATTTAGCTTGGGAAAATAGAAACGAAAGTTCTGGTCGCGCAAATTCTTAAATAACTCCAATGTGAGTGCTTTATTCGGCCCGTAATCGTCATACGCGTAGCCCGCATCGCCTGGCACCTTAAAGTCGTCGATTGCAATCACACAACGCTTATGTGAAGCTAAAATTATATCGATCTCTTCAATTAGTGGCAGATCGTCCCTCCAGTGAGCATCCAAATAAATAAGGCATGCATCATTAACGCCCAAAGTATTTAATTGTCTCCGCAAAAACTCTCTCGAATCCATCAAACAAAGCTCAACACTCTCATTATTTTCAAGCCTGCTTTTGGCCTGCAAGAAATAGAGCCTTTCAATTTCACAACTTGCAACCGGTCCTGAAAATATGTGCGAGAGCCACTCTGTAGTGAGGCCGCGATATGTGCCAGTCTCAAGTATTTTATTGAAATCAACAACTTCGACCAACTGTTTAAAAATCGCTTGGCGCCCATGCTGATCATTCATAGGACCACCCCAACAGTTTTGCAATTCCTCTGAGAGTAATTCTATGTTGGCTGTAAGCTCAACGAGTCTTTCAGCCTTTTCATGACTGTCATGTTCGCGCAAAATATCCGAAAGCCGCATCAAACGAGAAGAAATATCGCCGAATAAAGCAACATCACTCATCCTGTTTTCCTATTAATCTCTGTTTTTCGCGAAATGCAACCATATGGGTATAGCTTATTGTGGAAATAAACACACCAAGATCGCGCTCATCATCGCTCATCCCTAGTTTCTTTGGATTTACGGTCTGTCCACAACGAACGCGTATGAACAGGGTATACGTGCTAGGTGAAAACTGGAAATTGCGCTCAGCGATAGTGAGTGCCCAAGCGTTCACCTCGCCTTTAAATAGAACTTGTCCGTTCACGGTCGCATAGACTGGTTGACAGCTTTGTGATGTCTCACCAGCAACCATAAAACTTAAACGCAATCCTACATTGGTTACCGCCTCAGTCAATCTAATTTGCAGAGTTGCGTCTGTCGAAGCCGACCAAACTCCGCTTGCTTCGGCCATGTGAAAGTTTCTCTGCCGTCCATGAATCACATACTTTGACGTTAGATAAAACTCCTCTCCGGGCGAGATTTTTGCGGGCAACGACGGCCAGATCCATTCGCTAGATTTACGATCCATCAAATGCTGAAGCGCATTAAACGTAAGGCCATTATAGTATTGCTCTTGACTTAATCTTGATATGAGTTTTTGCCCTTCTTTCCCCCAAATATCAGGATCAACTTTTAGCATAGAGTTATCTTGGCTAGTCGAACGCCAATGCCAGAATGCAGTCGGCACCATATTTGCCTTAAAAGGTTTTCGACGAGCAAGCATAAATAACAAATACATGTCTTCCCCAACTATTAGATGCGGGTCAAGCAATGTACGAGCATCCAAACAATCGGTTCGCGCGATGAATGAATTTGAGGCAACAAAATTATCAAACGACACCAAACGAGCTAAGTTGAATTTCTCTAAAAACCGCAATTCCTTTCGCTCAGGTATCTCAATCTCCATTGGACCAGCAAAATTGGGGGCAGCGACATGGTCGCCTTGATCTTCTTCAACTCTTATACATCCACTGTAGTACAAATCGTGATCTGGAAAATCAGAAGCGACCTTCAATAAACTAGAAAAGTGATCAGGCGAAATAGTATCGTCATCGTCGAGATTTGCGAAGAATGGGGCCGTTACCTGCTGAAGTCCAGCCCACAGTGCCGTACTCCGCGCCCCCGTATCTTCACATCTCAAATATTCAATTTTCACTCGAGAGGTTTGCTCTTGTTCTGCCAAAATGCGAACATCATCTCTGCCTTTATAATCAACAACCAGAATTCTATAAGTTCCGATATTTTGTTGCGTGATACACCGCAGGGCACGTCGTAACAATTGCAAATCTCTGCCACCCGTGCGTACAATAACATCTACTATCGCTTTTTTTGGATTTTGCAACGTGACCGCGAATGCAGGTCTAGCCTTTTTATCCAAATCACTACTTATCCCAGCAGCTTGACGCGTATGATTTAAAGCAAAGCAATCTATTGCATCACCTTGACCCTTTAATTTCCTTTGCTTTGCAATATTTACGAACTCACAACATTTTTCGACTTGACTCTCAATAGAAAATTGTTCTTTTAAGATTTTGTGACTTCTAGCGGCCATCGCATTTGCGAGCTCAGGGTTTTCATTTGCCCACTGAACGATGCCCTTTATTACTACACTATTTTCCTTCGCCCCTTTATTTAGATCCAAGTAAAATGCATTCTCACCTAGCACGCGGCGCGCAAAAGGAATTTCATCTGAAATTATGAGACAACCTGCAGCCCCAGCTTCAAAAAGCCGCATTGAAGGGGTATCCGCGCGTCGATGCTCTTCTTTATGTAGGCATAAAGCGATGCCATGTCGACTTAGTGCAGTTATTACTGAAGCGCCATCAAAAGGAACCGGACCTCTATACCACTGTCCATACTCTTTCCAGCTATTGGGCGGACCGTAGAGGTTTAGATATCCAGTTCGAGCCAACTCCGAGAGCAAACCTCCATGCCTTTGACCATCCCAATGAACACCAATATAGGCCACACTAAAGCTCGCCCCGATGGGACGGGAGGTATAATCCGAGGCCAATGCAGCTGGCAAGAATAAAAATTCAGATCGTGATTTCTTAATTCCTGTTGAAAACTCTAAATCATCAATAAAACGACCGACAGATTCAGCGCCAACAAGGTAGGCGTCATAGCTTAATATCGAACGCACTCGAAGTGGATCGCGATCGTAGAACTCGGGAGGGCTCCATAACGCCCCTACGGTAAAAAAAGGGGTTAGTTTTGCAGAAAACTCGTGAGTTGCAAGAACGAAATCTGGTTCGCAAGCATGAATATCGTCAGATGTAATCACTTCATATACGTGATGCCCAAGACTCGATCCGGCTTTAACGAAGCGCTTTATATATTCGACTTCGGCAGCGCTAGACAAGCGCGGAAATCCATTAATAAGAGCAATATGCATCAGAATATATTATAAAAACGAAAAAACTCGACCAGAGTTTTCGGAAGAGGCATGCAAACATCATTTGTCACGAAAATCACTCAAGCTTCATCTCTCAATCAACAAGGGAGAGCCATAGATTCGTTCGCGAAAACTTCGCCTCTGTCAGTCGAGGGCGCATCAATTTATTAATTCCAAAAAAAAACCTTCATTCTCGGTATCGACATTTTTGTCGAAAACATCAGTCGGAATCTCTCATCTCATCGAAGCTTGCTCCGCAGAGATCTTTTTTAGAGAGTAATGGCGCGCCATTAATTGATGGCCATTCGATCCCCAGCGCCGGATCGTTCCAGAGAATGCAGCGCTCATGCGCCGGCGCGTAGTAGTCGGTGGTCTTGTAGAGGAAGTCCGCTGTCTCGCTGAGCACCAGGAAGCCGTGCGCCAGGCCCGGCGGCACCCACATCTGCCGCTGGTTGTCCTCGCTCAATTCGACCCCCACCCATTGCCCGAAGGTGGGCGACGCGCGGCGGATGTCCACCGCCACGTCGAACACCGCGCCGCGCACCACGCGCACCAGCTTGCCCTGCGGCTGCCGGACCTGGTAGTGCAGCCCGCGCAGCACGCCGCGGGCCGAGCGCGAATGGTTGTCCTGGACGAAATCGACGTGCCGTCCGACGGCCTCGTCGAAGGCCTGCTGGTTGAAGCTCTCGAAGAAGAAGCCGCGCGCGTCGCCGAACACTTTCGGCTCGATGACCAGCACGTCGGCGATGGCGGTGGGTGTGGCCTTCACGAGCGCAGCTCCTCGTTGAGCAGGCGGTTCAGGTACCGGCCGTAGCCGCTTTTCTCCAGCGGTGCTGCGAGCCGGGCGAGCTGTTCGCGCGTGATGAAGCCGTGGCGCCAGGCGACCTCCTCGGGGCAGGCGATCTTCAGGCCCTGCCGGTGCTCCAGCGTGGCGATGAACTGGCCCGCCTCCAGCAGGCTGTCGTGCGTGCCGGTGTCGAGCCAGGCGTAGCCGCGCTGCATGATCTGCACGTTGAGCTGTCCACGGTCGAGATAAGCTTGGTTGACGGCCGTGATCTCGAGCTCGCCACGGGCGCTGGGCACCACGGCCTTGGCGATGTCGACCACCTGCTGGTCGTAGAAGTACAGGCCCGTGACCGCGTAGCTACTCTTGGGTTTGGCGGGCTTTTCCTCGATGCTGCTGGCGCGGCCCCGGGCATCGAAGGCGACGACGCCGTAGCGCTCGGGGTCCTGCACGTGATAGGCGAACACGGTCGCGCCGTCCGTTTTCGCATCTGCGTCGGCCAGCAGGTGCACGAAATCGTGGCCGTAGAAGATGTTGTCGCCCAGCACCAGCGCGCTGGGCGCGTTGCCGATGAAGCGCTCGCCGATGAGGAAGGCCTGCGCCAGCCCGTCGGGGCTGGGCTGCACCGCGTACTGCAGGTTGATGCCCCACTGGCTGCCGTCGCCCAGCAGCTGCTGGAAGCGCGGCGTGTCCTGCGGTGTGCTGATGACCAGGATGTCGCGCATGCCCGCGAGCATCAGCGCGCTCAGCGGGTAGTAGATCATGGGCTTGTCGTACACCGGCAGCAGCTGCTTGCTGAGCGCCAGCGTGGCCGGATGCAGCCGCGTGCCGGAGCCGCCGGCGAGGATGATGCCTTTGCGTTGGGTCATGGGACTTGGCAATCTTTCAGAGGGTTTCGCTCAGCATGCGCGCCACGCCGCTCTGCCAGTGCGGCAGCACGAGGCCGAAGGTGGATTGCAGCCTGTCCGTGTTCAGGCGCGAATTGTGCGGACGTGTGGCCGGTGTCGGAAAGGCGCTGGTCGGCACCGCATCGACGGCGTCGGGGCCGGCCTTGAGCTCCACACCCGATGCCAGCGCCCGTTCGAGCACGAAGCGCGCATAGCCATGCCACGAGGTTTCGCCGCCCGCCACCAGGTGGTAGAGGCCGGCCTTGGCGGCATCGCGCAAGGTGTCGCGGATCGCGTGCGCCGTCACGTCGGCCAGCAGCTCGGCGCCGGTGGGCGCGCCGAACTGGTCGTCGATGACGGTCAGACGCTCGCGCTCCCTGGCGAGGCGCAGCATGGTCTTGGCGAAGTTGCCGCCGCGCGCGGCATAGACCCAGCTGGTGCGAAAGACCAGGTGCCGCTCGCAGTGCCGCGCGACGAGTTCCTCGCCTTCGAGCTTGGTGCGGCCGTACACGCTGAGCGGACCGGTGGTGTCGTCCTCGCGCCACGGCCTCTCACCGCTGCCATCGAACACGTAGTCGGTCGAGTAATGCACCATCAGCGCGCCGATCTGCTGCGCCGCCTGCGCCAGCACGCCGGGCGCCGTGGCGTTGAGCCTGCGCGCCAGTTCGGGCTCGCTCTCGGCCTTGTCGACGGCGGTGTGGGCGGCGGCGTTGACGATGACGTCGGGCCGCACCTGGAGCACGGTGTCGGCCAATTGCCCGGGGCGGCTGAAATCGGCGTGCAAGCCGGTGCTGTCGAAGTCGAGCGCAACCAGCTCGCCCAGCGGCGCCAGGCTGCGCTGCAGCTCCCAGCCGACCTGGCCGCCCTTGCCGAGCAGCAGCAGCTTCATGCCGCCACCCCGGCGGCGGCCGGCGCCGCGTCGTAGTGCTTCTGCAGCCACTCGCGGTAGGCGCCGGTCTGCACGTTGCGCACCCATTCGCCGTTCGCCAGATACCACTCGACGGTCTTGCGGATGCCGGTGTCGAAGGTCTCGGCCGGCTTCCAGCCCAGCTCGCGCTCCAGCTTGCGCGCGTCGATGGCGTAGCGGCGGTCGTGGCCGGGACGGTCGGTGACGTGGCTGATCTGCGCGCGGTAGCTGCGGCCGTCGACGCGCGGGCGCAGCTCGTCGAGCAGCGCGCAGACGGTGTGGACGATCTCGATGTTGGGCTTCTCGTTCCAGCCGCCGACGTTGTAGGTCTCGCCCGGCCGTCCGCCTTCGAGCACGCGGCGGATGGCGCTGCAGTGGTCCTTGACGTAGAGCCAGTCGCGCACCTGCATGCCGTCGCCGTACACCGGCAGCGGCTTGCCGGCGAGCGCGTTGACGATCATCAGCGGGATCAGCTTCTCGGGGAAATGGTAGGGCCCGTAGTTGTTCGAGCAGTTGGTGGTCACGACCGGCAGGCCGTAGGTGTGGTGCCAGGCGCGCACCAGGTGGTCGCTCGCCGCCTTGCTGGCCGAATACGGGCTGTTGGGCTGGTACGGCGTTGCCTCGGTGAAGGCCGGATCGCTGGCCGCCAGCGTGCCGTACACCTCGTCGGTCGAGACGTGCAGGAAGCGGAAGGCCTCCTTCGGGCCGGCCGGCAGCGCGTTCCAGTGGCCGCGCACCGCCTCCAGCAGCCGGAAGGTGCCGAGCACGTTGGTCTGCACGAAGTCTTCCGGGCCGTGAATGGAGCGGTCCACATGCGACTCGGCGGCGAAATTGAGCACCGCGCGTGGCCGGTGCTCGGCCAGCAGGCGCCCGACCAGGGCGCCGTCGCCGATGTCGCCCTGCACGAAGACGTGCCGCGGGTCGCCTTCGAGCGACGCCAGCGTCTCCAGGTTGCCCGCGTAGGTGAGCTTGTCGAGGTTGACGATGCCTTCGTCGTTCTGCGCGAGCCAGTCGAGGACGAAGTTGGCGCCGATGAAGCCGGCGCCCCCGGTGACTAGGATCATGAAGAATTTCTCTGGTGGTGAACGGCGCGCCGCCTGCGCGACCCGAACATGAATTATCCCATCGCGCTTTGCAGGCCTGTTCAGGAGTCGCCCGCCTCGCATTGTCCGAGTGCTTGAAAGATGACAAAGAAGATGACAAAGGCGATTTGCAAGCGCTAATAACGAAATGTATTCTTTTGTGTTAATTTCAGGTTTTCACTGCCAGACAAGACCAGCCATGAACATCCTGTTGAACATCACACGCCGGCTCGCCCCGGCCGGCGCTGCGCCATGACGCCGCTGATCCAGCCCGTCCTGCTGTGCGGAACGCAGAGCTGCCTCTGGCCGATGTCGCGCAAGTCCTGGCCCAAGCAGTTCATCCCGCTGATCGCCGGCAGGAGCCTGCTGGCGCTGACGCTCGAGCGCGTGCGGGCACTGGAGCCGGCCGCGCCGGTGATCTACGTCGGCGCCGAGGAACACCGCTTTCTCGTGCGCGAGGCAATGGAAGGCGCGTGCCTCAAGGAACACCAGGTGCTGGAGCCGGCCCACCGCGGCGCCACCGCGTCGATGTGCATCGCGGCATTGCTGGCCGAGCCCCAGGCGCTTTTGCTGTTCATGCCGCCCGACCACCACCTACCGGACGCGGAAGCCTTTGCAAGCGCCGTTTCGCAAGGAATCGAGGCCGCGCAAGACGGTGCCATCGTGGTGTTCGGCGTGACGCCGGGCTACCCGAGCACCACCCATGGCTATGTGCCACGGCCCGTGGCCGAAGGAAAGAGAGCAGTTGCAGCCGCCGGGGCAGCATCCGCACATTTTGTCGACCGTCCCGACGCCGCACTGGCCGAGTCGATGCTGCTGAGCGATTCGCACCTCTGGAGCACCGGCGTTTATCTGGTGCAGGCGGAGACGCTGATCGACGCCGCGCGGGCGCATGCCCCGGACATCCTGCAGGCCTGCGAGTGCGCCGTCGCGGGCCTGGCGGTCGACGGCGAGTTCTCGCGGCTGCCCGCGGCGCCGTACGAGCATTGCCGCAGCGAGCGCTTCGAAGCCGCCGTCCTGGAAAAATGCGCCAACGTGGCCGCCCTGCATTTCCAGGGCGTCTGGAGCGATGTCGCCAACTGGAACTCGGTGGCGGGTCTGGGCGCGCCGGATGCCGACGGCAACCGGCTGACAGGCGAGGCGAGCGCGTTGAGCGCCCGCAACACCTTCGTGCAGGCGCCGCTGCGCCCCGTGGTGGCCCTGGGTACGGACGACCTGGTCATCGTCGACACGCCCGACGCGGTGCTGGTCGCCAACGCCGCCGCGCTCGACCGGCTCGAAGGCGCCGTGGCCGCGCTGGAAGCCGACGGTCTCGCGGCGGCCACCGAACACCGCCGGGTGGTGCGGCCCTGGGGCGCCTACGACAGCATGGATTCCGGCCAGCGCTTCCAGGTCAAGCGCCTGACGGTCAAGTGCGGCGCCAAGCTGTCGCTGCAGATGCACTACCACCGCGCCGAGCACTGGGTGGTGGTCCAGGGCACCGCCAAGGTGACGCGCGACCACGAGACCCTGCTGCTGCGCGAGAACGAATCCGTCTACATCCCGGCGGGCACCCTGCACCGCCTGGAAAACCCGGGCAAGACGACGCTGGAGGTGATCGAGATCCAGTCAGGTGGCTACCTGGGCGAGGACGACATCGTGCGCTTCGACGACAGCTACGGCCGTGTCGTGTCGCTGGCTGCACCGGCAGCCGCCATCTCCTGAGCGCAAGACTGGCACGGCACGCGCCGCGGCGAGGCCTGCCCTCGCCGCGGCGGGTCCGGCAACGCCCGCCATGCAGCCTGCGGCCGACCGCACGGAGCGCCAAGGCATTGCAGAAGCACTAAAGTCCGCCCAAGTCAATTACTGAAGGACGCTCGAATGGTGCAGCAAGCCGACCCCTCCCCGGACAAGGACAGCCCGGATCCCGCCCAGCACATCAAGGACTCGGCCCAGCAGATCTGGCTGGCCGGGCTGGGGGCCTTTGCCAAGGCGCAGCAGGAGGGTGCCAAGGCCTTCGAATCACTGGTCAAGGAAGGCCTCGGCATCCAGCAGAAAACGCAGGCCGCGGCCGAGGAAAGCCTGGCGCAGGCGCAAAGCAAGATCGCGGGCATTGCCACCGAGTTCGGCACCCGCGCGGCCGGCCAGTGGGGCAAGCTCGAAAACATCTTCGAGGACCGGGTGGCGCGCGCCCTTGCCAACCTGGGCGCGCCGACAGCCGCCGACATGGCGGCGCTGCAGGCGCACATCGACGAATTGGGCGCGCGCATCGAGGCGCTGGAGCGTCGCGCCGCCAAGCCCGCGCCGCAGCGCCGCAGCGCTGCCCAGCACACGGCCTCGCCAGCGCGCCCGGCCACCGCCCGCAAGCAGCCTCCCAAGGCCTGACCATGGCAACGCGGCGGCGCCGGGACGCACCGTCCGGCCGTGCGGGCCCGCGCATGGCCGGTTCGGCGCCCGGAACACTGCGCTAGAGTCGCGCCATAACGATAAACGCGACACCCTGGAGCCCACCGCCATGGCCAAGAAGGCGCCACGCCGCACCGCACAGCGCATTCTCGAGGCGGCGCTCGAACTGTTCAACCGCTTCGGCGAGCCGAACGTCTCGACCACGCTGGTGGCGGCCGAGCTCGGCATCAGCCCGGGCAACCTGTACTACCACTACCCGGCCAAGGAGGAGCTGATCAACCGGCTCTACCAGGGCTACGCCGCCGAGCTCGACGAGCTGCTGCACGCCAGCCGCGGCGTGCACGACGTGGAGGACGCCTGGTTCTTCATGCACAGCCTGTTCGAGCTGATCTGGCGCCACCGCTTCCTCTACCGCGACCTGAACGACCTGCTGAGCAAGAACCGCCACCTCGAGGCCGAGTTCCAGCGCGTGCTGCAGGACAAGGCGGCCGCCATCCGCATGCTGCTGGCCGGGCTGGCGCGCGCCGGCCACCTGGAGATCGACGCGCGCGAGGTCGGCGCGCTGTCGCAGAGCATGGTGGTGGTGCTGACCTACTGGCTGAGCTACGAGTACGTGCGCAACCCGCGCCAGGCGCTGGAGCCCGAGCACGCGCAGCACGCGCTGCTGCGTGGCGCGCGCCACACACTGCACCTGCTGGCGCCCTATCTGGCGCCGTCCCAGCGGAGCCATCTGCTCGCGCTCGGCGACGCGTATGCTGGCGATGAAGCCGCCACACCCGCGTGAGGACAGTTATGCAACGCGAAAGCCCTCCCCGATCCGACACGGCGTCCGGTCCGCCCTCCGCCGGGAGCACCTGGGCCGCCCTGCCCCACACCGATGTGCCGCGCTTCAGTGCCGACACCCTGCGCCAGCACTGGGCGCAGCTGCACCGGGGCCAGGGCCAGCCTGCGCTCCCCTCGGAGGAACTGCTGGAAGGCTGGGCCTGCTACCACAGCGGCGACTTCCAGGGCGCCGTCGCGCACGGCCACCAGCACGGCCAGAAAGGCGTGACGCTGATCAACATGGCGACCGCCGTCTACGCCAACTACCTCGAGCCGCGCGAAGCCGTGCGGCTGCAGCTGCTGCGCCAGGTGGCCGAGCGCGCCGCCCTGCAGGCCGCCGCGCAGCCGGACGACCCGCAGGCCTTCTACTGGCAGGCCTATGCGCTCGGCCACTACGCCCAGGGCATCAGCGTGGCGCGCGCCCTGGCGCAGGGCCTGGGCCACCGCGTCAAGCGGGCGCTGGAACGGGTGATCGAGCTGCAGCCCGAGCATCCCGATGCACACATCGCGCTGGCGCTGTTCCACGCCGAGGTGGTCGACAAGGTCGGGCCCCTGGTGGCGCGCATGACCCACGGCGCGCGCGCCGACACCGCGCTGGAGCTGCTCGATCGCGGCATGCGGTTCAACACGGAACTGCCCGGCGCGCTGATCGAGAGCGCGCGCTGCCTGCTGATGCTCAAGGGCGACGCCGCGCTCGCCGAGGCGACGCGCCTGTACGAGCAGGCCGCCGCCCTGACGCCGGCCGACGCCCGCCAGCGCCTCGACGTGGAGCTGGCGCGCGCGGGGCTGTCCGATTAGGGCGCGGTGCCGGGGTCCGACTTCGTCGGCCGCGCCAAGTGGGCGCCTGGAACGCCCACAAGGGCCTGGACGCCGACGCGGCCAAGCGGAAGTACATCGAGCTGATCGACTCGCTGCGCTGAAGCAGCCAGCCGGCAAGAAAGCAAAGCAGGCGGGCGGGCCGCCGCTGCGCCTCAGGAAGCCGCAGCGTCCCCGTCGGCCGCATCGGCCAGGATCTGGTCGATCTGGCGCACCGCCTTGTCCTCGATCATCGGGCGGAAGAGCTGCGCCATGAAGCCCAGCGCCATGTCGAGCGTGAGCGAGTCGTGCGTGACGCGCAGGCTGCCGTCGAGCCCGGGCCGGGTGAAGCGCGCCACGTCGCAGCCGGCGCCCGCCGCGTCGCGGGTGTAGGTGCACGCGAGGCCGTGCTCGCGCTCGACGTGGGCCATCCATTTCCGCGCCACCGCGCGCGCGCGCTCGATGCCCAGCGCGTGGCGGCGCTCGATGTGGATGTCAGACACGTGGCGTTCCGTTCTCGTCGTTGGGGCGAAGCAGCAGCAGCGCCGGATTCTGCCGTGCCGCGGCCTCTGGCGCCAGCAGCGCCCGCTGGCGCTCGGCCGCCGGCAGCGCGGCGATGCGCCGCACGGCGGCGTAGAAGCGCGGCCAGGGGTCGCCCGGCGCCTTCTGGCGCTCGCGCTCGAACAGCGCCTCGAAGGCCGGCACCAGCTCGTCGTAGGCCGCCTGTGCGCCGAACAGCGCGTTGTTGGCGCGCGCCACCCACAGGTCGTAGTAGGCGCCCGGGGGCTGCGCCGGCCAGTTTGCGCGCAGTGCGGCGTAGCGGGCGCGGAAGTCGTCCATTGCTACTTTTTTCATAGCATCGACCGCATGCCAGTCGTGCGCCAGCGCCTCTTTCGACTCATAGATCGCCTGCAGCCGGCGGCGCGTGTCGAGGGCGAGTTCGCGGAACTGCCGGCGCCGCGCGTCGAAGCGCGCGTAGTCGGCGCGCGCCGCGTCGCTGGCCTCGGTGGCGAGCCAGCGCGCGCCGCCGATGCGCTCGACGGCGGTGGCGAAGGACTCGTTGAACAGCGTGTCGCCAGGCACGTAGAGCACCTGGTGCGCCAGCTCGTGGAAGACCAGGCGCGCCACCTCGCCCTCGGGGTAGCCGATGAAGGTGGACAGGAGCGGGTCGCCGCCGGCCCAGTTCATCCAGCCGAGCGTCGAGTAGGCCGGCACCGGATAGACGGCCGCCTCCAGCCCCTCGGCGCGCTGGGCGGCGGCCTCGGCCTCCGCATCGGCCTCATGGAAGTAGCCGCGGTAGCCGACGCAGCCCGCCACCGGAAAGCACCAGGTCTTGAGCGTGAGCGAATAGGGCGGCGCGGCCACCACGTTCCAGACGGCGGCCTTGCGGTGCAGGTCGGCGTAGGCGGTGTAGCTGAGGTTGTCGGGCAGGCCGAGCGCGGTGACGGCGAAGCGACGGATGCGCTGCGCCGCCGCCAGCCGGGCCCGCAGCGCCTCGGGCGTGGCCGGGTCGTCCAGCCACCGCGGCACCGGCCGCGCCGCGCGCATCAGCGCCAGGTGGCCGCTGGCGGACTGCCAGTAGTAGCCCAGGGAGGTGCAGCCCGCGAGCGCGAGCGCACCCAGCAGCGCGGCCGCCAGCGCCCAGGCGCCGCGTCGGGTCATGGACGCATCCTTGCGCCGTGCGCTGCCCCGCCCAGCGGGAATTCACGCTCCGGGCGGCCGCGCGGAGTCCCTGGCACCCAGGCGCTCTGCACTGTCCCGCCAGGCGGGAGTTCGCCCTCCGGGCGGCCGCGCGGGCTCATGACGCGACGGCGTCTCCGGAGACTGGCTGCGCGGACGCGGATGCCGCCATCGCAGCCTCATCCTCCGGCCCGAGCGCCGCCACCTCGACCAGGCAGTCGTAGAAGGTCGGCCCGCGGCCCATGTCGGTCAGGCGCTGGCTGGTGAGCTGGTTGACGTTGGTGCCGTCCATGCCGAGCTTGCGCCACCACACGCCCAGGCCGTGCACCACGCCGGGCCGGGCGCGGCGCGACACCTCGGCGCGGCAGCGGTGCTCGCCGCGGGCGTTGAAGACGCGCACCGTCGCGCCGTGGGCGATGCCGCGCGCCGCCGCGTCGGCCTCGTGGATCTCCAGCAGCGGCTCGCCCTCGATGGCGCGCAGGCTGCGCACGTTGACGAAGGTGGAATTCAGGAAGTTGCGCGCCGGCGGCGAGATCATGGCGAGCGGGTAGTCGGGCGAGCTTCCCGCCGCCTCGTGGTTGGGCAGGTGGTCGGGCACGCCGCCCGCGTCCGGCAACCCGAGCGCGGCGAGCCGGGCGCTGTCGAGCTCGCAGCGGCCCGACGGCGTCGGGAAGCCCCCTTCGGCGAACGGCGCCTCGGCCACGCGCAGCGAGGCGAAGCCGCGCGTCCACAGCGCATCGTGGTCGAGCGCGCCGGGCGCGAACGCCGTGCGGCACAGCGCCTCGTCGTCGTCGTCGAAGCACGGCTCGTCGAAGCCCATGCGCCGCGCCAGCGCACGGAACACCCAGGCGTTGCTGCGCGCCTCGCCGCGCGGCGCGACCGCCGGGCGGTTGAGCAGCACGTCGGTGTGGCCGTAGCTGGCGTGGATGTCCCAGTGTTCGAGCTGCGTGGTGGCGGGCAGCAGGTAGTCGGCGTGGTCGGCGGTGTCGGTGCGGAACTGCTCCATGACGACGGTGAACAGGTCGTCGCGCGCGAAGCCCGCCACCACCTTGGCGGAATCGGGCGCCACCGCGACCGGGTTGCTGTTGTAGACCACGATCGCCTCGATCGGGCGCGGCGTGCCGCCCAGCGCCGCCGCGTCGCCCAGCAGGGCGTCGCCGATGCGCACCATGTTGATGGTGCGCGGCGTGCGCCCGGCCAGCAGGTCGGGGCGCTGCAGCGCGGCGCGCTCGACCGGGAAGAAGCCCGACGCGCTCAGCAGCACGCCGCCCGCGCGCTGCCGCCAGGCACCCACCAGCGCCGGCAGGCAGACGATGGCGCGCACCGCGTTGCCGCCGCCGCGCGCGCGCTGCACGCCGTAGTTCAGGCGGATGGCGGCGGGTCTCGTGGTGCCGTAGGCGCGCGCCAGTTCGACGATCTGCGCCTCGGGCACGCCGCACACGGCCGCCGCGCGCGCGGGCGGCCACTGCAGCGCGCGCTCGCGCAGCGCGCTCCAGCCGAGCGTGTGGCGCGCGATGTAGTCGTGGTCGAGCCAGTCGTGGGTGATCAGCTCGTGCATCAGCGCGAGCGCCAGCGCGGCGTCGGTGCCGGGCAGCAGGGCGACGTGCTCGTCGCACTTGTCGGCCGTCTCGGTACGGCGCGGGTCGATGCACACCAGCCGCGCGCCGGCGCGCCTGGCGGCCTGCGCGTGGCGCCAGAAATGCAGGTTGCTGGCGATCGAGTTGCTGCCCCAGATCAGGATCAGCTTCGCCTCGGCGAAGAACTCGACGCGCATGCCGACCTTGCCGCCCAGCGTGTACTGGAGCGCCTCGGCGCCGGCGCTGGCGCAGATGGTGCGGTCGAGCAGCGAGGCGCCCAGCCGGTGGAAGAAGCGCCGGTCCATCGACTCGCCCTGCACCAGCCCCATGGTGCCGCAGTAGCTGTAGGGCAGCACGGCCTCGGGGTGCGACACCGCCTTCAGGCGCGCGGCGATGGCGTCGAGCGCGGCGTCCCACGACACGGGCTCGAAGCGTCCGGAGCCTTTCGGGCCGGCGCGGCGCAGCGGCACCGTCAGGCGCTCGGCGTGGTCGTTGCGCTCGATGTAGCGCGACACCTTGGTGCACAGCACGCCGCCGGTGTGCAGGTGCTCGGGGTTGCCCTGCAGCTTGACGGCGACGCCGTCCTGCACGGTAGTGACGAGCGAGCAGGTGTCGGGGCAGTCGTGCGGGCAGGCGCCGAGCACGCGCACCGGCGCCGAAGCGGCCGGCGGGACAGCGAAAGAATCCGTGGCATTGACCATGACGCGAGTCTAGAAGGGAAGCGGCCCCTTCGTGCCCGGCTGCGGGCTCGACCCCCTTGAAGTCCGGGTTGCCTTGCCGATTCCCTTCTTCAGGGCCGGGTACGTCCTCGGGCGGGGACGGATGGGCTCCCGGCTCGCGCCCGCTCCGTTCAATGGTGACTGGGCGGCGCGGCGGGCAGCCGAGCGCGTCTCAAGTGGCTGGCGCGCTCGTTCGCCACGCTCCACACGGACCGCAGCAGGCCGGAGAGCGCGCGCGCCGGCGCCGTCGCGCGCCATGTGGTCGACGCTTCGATGGCCGTCAGCTTCGACGTGGCGCTGGCGAGCTGGCCTTCCAGCTGCGCGACGCGCCCGCGCAGCCGGTCCAGCTCGCGCCGCAGCGCCACGCGGTCAAGTGCCGCATGCGAGGGAAACTCGAGGCCCGGCGCCCGTGCATCGGCCTCGCGCGGCTGCCGGGGACCGGTGTCGTCGATGGCGAGCTCCCGGGCGATGCGCACCTTGCCCGGGGCCACGCTCTCGCGGAATGCCTCCAGCGCCCGCGCCCGCTCGACCCGCCCCTCAAGCACGGGCCGCAGCTTGTCGTAGAGGTAGTCGGCGTCCTCGACGCAGCGCGGGAAGTCCAGCAGCACGAGCGGCACGTCGCGCCGGACCAGCGCGTGCACGAGTTCGTGGAAGCCCATCGCGAGCAGGCGCGCCTGGTCGATCGGGCTGAGCGAATAGACGACCCCGCCGGGCGTCGTGCCCCAGGACTCCCAGAGCCCGCAGTCGGGCGGCAGGCCTTCGATGGCGTGGCGCGCGCGCAACTCGTTGACCACGCGGCTGGTGGCGGCCTCGACGATGCCGCGCATGGGCAGGATCACCGCGTCCACGGCAATCTCCCGGTCGTCCAGCAGGCGCCCGACGTACTCGTACAGCCAGGGCGACTTGACGACGTAGGGCAGGTCGGGGTGGCCCATCGGCACGTCCTCCAGCCCGGCGTTGGCGGCCTCGTCATAGCCGGGGTGGGGGCTCTTGGCGAGCTGCGTTTCCAGCCCGCACGCGGCCAGGTACTGGACCAGGAACGTGGTGCCGGCGCGTCCGGTACCGCCGATGATGAGGTGATGCTTCATGGGGTACCGCGCCACGGGAAAAATACCTGCGAAAAGGCATTCCTGGGCAGCGCGTCTTCAATGCCCGTCTCGGGCCATTCGTTTCGGCGCGGCAATTTCAACGTGCCGAACAGGAAGTCCAGCAAGGGGAAGAACGCCGCGTAGTTGCAGTCGTGGAACACCGGCGCCCTGCCGTGGTGCAGCCTGTGCAGTTGGGGTCCCGAGACGAGCCCGGTCGCGGCGCCGAAGGAGATTCTCAGGTTCGCGTGATTCAGGTAGCCCCACGCGCTGAAAAGGACATACTGTCCCGCGACCGGCAGAAAATCGCCGCCGCAGACCGCCATCGTCGGCAGGTGCACGGCGAGCTGCCCTAGCACCACGCTGCCCAGGCTCTGCCGCAACGCGGTCGAGGCGTTCATCGCCGGGTCGCTGTGGTGGACGCGGTGGAATTTCCAGAGCGCCGGGATCACATGCTGGGCCCGGTGCAGCCAG
This sequence comes from uncultured beta proteobacterium, assembly GCA_963847265.1. Taxonomy (GTDB): domain Bacteria; phylum Pseudomonadota; class Gammaproteobacteria; order Burkholderiales; family Burkholderiaceae_C; genus Variovorax. The sequence continues at coordinate 849,123 of CAWJZE010000001.1, forward strand.
TACTGGAAGAAATCCCACACCAGCGCGTACAGGACCGTTGCGGCGACGGCGTACCCGGCCCCCTTGGCTTTCCAGCCGGGCAGCAGGCGCTTGATCAGGGCGGTGTTGGGCACGTACGCGCCGACCAGGTTCGCCAGCACGGACAGCATGAGCGCCCCCAGCAGGGCGAGGATGAAGATGGAGACGTTCTGCAGTCGGCCCCTGAGGCCGGGGTCGGGTGCGGCCGGCCTGAGGCGCTCCAGGACCGAGAAGACGGCACAGGCCACCATCACGATGCCCGCGGCCGTGAAACTCTCGAGCAGCACCGCCGGCATCCAGCGCCCGAATTCAGTCATGGCTCCCGTGACTCCCCGGCGAAACCCTGGGTCGCGGCGGCCCGGGCGCGCCGGCCGATCGACGCGACGACCTGGCTCACGGCGCTGTGGACGCCGCAGCTGGCCGTGTCCACGCGCAGGTCGGGCACCAGGGGGGCCTCGTAGACATCGGACACGCCGGTGAAGGTGCTCAGCTCGCCCTGGCGCGCACGCGCGTAGAGCCCCTTGACGTCCCGGCGCTCGCACACCGCCAGGGGCGCATCGACGAACACCTCGTGGTAGGACGCGCCCACGATCTCGCGCGCCAGCGCCCGCTGCGCGCGCAGCGGCGAGACGGCGGCGACGATCGCGACGATGCCCTGGGTGCTAAGCAGGCGCGCGACGTGGGCGATGCGCCGGATGTTTTCCAGCCGCTCCGCGGGACTGAAGCCAAGGCCCCGGCTCAGGCCCGAGCGGACCTCGTCGCCGTCCAGGATGACGGCGACGGCGCCGCCGGCCGCCAGGCGCTCGCGCAGGCCCGCGGCGATCGTCGACTTGCCCGCGCCCGACAGGCCGGTCAGCCAGACGACCCAGGCCCCGCGCGGTCCGCCAGGCGCAGGCGGGCCCTCCTTGCGGACCGCGCGAACGAGCCGGCAGGAGTCGAGCTTCGGAGGCGCCCGGCACGCGTCGGCGCCGCCACCTTCCTGCCGGGCGACGAGGGGCGCGGCAACGCGCTGCAAGGGAACTGCCTTTGGCTTGAGCATGGGACGGGACAGCGGGTTCGATACGTGCCGGCCGGGCACGCCGCGGTGTCACGGTCACGCCAAGGAAGCGGGCAAGCGGCAAGCCTGTGCGGTGCCTGTCAACGCTCTGGGTCCGCCTTGTAAAGTTTTGTTGAGGCGCCGCGCCTCAGCCTTGCAGCCAGCGCGTCACCGCATGGATCAGCAGCCCCACCGCACCCCCTACCAGTGTCCCGTTGATGCGGATGAACTGCAGGTCGCGCCCGATGTTGCGCTCCAGCTCGCGCGTCATCTCCTCGGCGTTCCACTCCTCGACGCGCTCGACGATGTAGCGGCGGATGTCCTCGCGGTAGCGCTCGATGGCCCGCGGCGCCGCCTCGGTGACCTGCTCGTTGATCCAGCGCCGGATGGCCTCGTCCGCGCGCAGCCGCTCGCCGAGCCCGGCGGCCATCGTCGCGATGCGCTGGCGGATGGTGGAGGCGGGATGCGCCAAGTCCATCTGCAGCCAGGCGATCGTCTCGCCCCACAGGTCGTGCAGGTAGTCGGCGAGCGCCGGGTGCGCGATCAGCCCGGCGCGGATGCGCTCGCCGCGCTCGCGGAACTCCGGGTCGAGCTTCAGGCGCACGATGAAGTCGTCCATGAAGGCGTCGAAGCGCTGGCGCAGCGGGTGTGGCCCGGCGCCCGCGCCACTGGGCTGCGCCGCGATCTCGCCCACGGTGTGCGCCACCGCCGCGACGATCTTGCGCGTGGCCAGCCGCGCCGCCACCTGGTCGAGCCCGACGTAGCGCAGCGCCTTGACCTCGCGCGCGATCGCCTCGGTGATGCGCTCCTGCACCTCCTCGCCCTCGATCAGGCGCGCCACCTGCACCAGCACGTCGTCGAGCAGCGCCTGGTGGCGGCCGTCGGCGGTCAGCGCGTCGAGCACCTGCCCCATCAGGCGCGACAGGTCGATCTGCGCCAGCCCGGCGGCCGCGGCGCGGCGCAGGAAGTCGCGCACCCGCTGGTCGTCGAGCGCGGCCAGGCCGTAGCGCGTGGCGGTGACGGCCCACTCGCCCAGCCGGGCCGCGTTGGCCGGCTGCACCAGCCAGTCGGCCAGCCGGCCGGCGGCGTCGAACTCCCGCACCTTGGCCAGCACCTGCGGCGTGCTCAAGAAGTTGTTGCAGATGAAGCCCGCCAGGTTGGCGCCGATGCGGTCCTTGTTGCTCGGGATGATGGCGGTGTGCGGGATCTTCAGGCCCAGCGGGTGGCGGAACAGCGCCACCACCGCGAACCAGTCGGCCATGGCGCCGACCATCGCCGCCTCCGAGAAGGCCGCCACGTAGCCCCAGATGGGATGGCGCGCGGCGAGCGCCGTGGCCAGCGCATAGGCGAGCGCCGCCGCGCCCAGCAGGCCGAGCGCGATGCGCTTCATGACGGCGAGCCGGCGGGCCTGCTCGTCCTGCGGCAAGGAAAAGGGCGGCATGCGGTGCGTTCCTGCCTAGAAGGTGGTCGGATGCCCGGCGCTGTCGACCTCGGACACCTTGAAGCGGCGCAGCTCGGCGAGCAGCCAGCCGCCGGCCTTGCCGAGCGGGCGCGCCTTGTTCCACAGCAGGTCGACGCCGAGCAGCCAGTCGGTGTGCGGGTAGGCGGCGAGCCGCAGCTCGACCAGCTCGCCCTCGGCCAGCTCGCGCAGCACCAGCTGGCGCGGCAGCGTGGCCCAGCCGAGGCCGGCGCGCGTCATCTCCAGCAGCGCCAGGTAGCTCTCGGCGCGCCAGCAGCGCGTCGCGCCCAGGTACTCGGTGGTCGGCAGCCGCTCGCTGTGCGCGCTGAAGGCCAGGCGGCGGTGACGGTGCAGGTCGGCAAAGCTCACCTCGCGCTGCCGCGCCAGCGGGTGGTCGCGCGCCGCGACGTGGGCCAGCACCAGCTTGCCGAGCTGGACGAATTCGAGTTCGCGCGCATACCTCGGCAGAGCGAAGGCGATGCCCAGCTGCGCCTCGCCTTGCTGCACCAGCGCGCTCACGTCGCCGTGCAGGGGGTGGCAGATGTCCAGATCGACGAACGGAAAGGCCGCGGCAAAGGCGGCCAGCGGTGCGATCAGGGTACTGTGGGGCACCTCGATCGCCAGCGTGAGACCGGGCTCGATGGCGTCGCAGAGGCTTTGCGCGTGGCTTTCGAGCGCCAGGCAGCGGTCGAGCACCTCGCCGGCCTCGCGCAGCAGGCGCTGGCCGGCCTCGGTCAGGGTCGGTCGCCGGGTGCCGCGGTCGAACAGCTGCACGCCCAGGTCCACCTCCAGGTTGGAGATCGCCGCGCTCACGCTCGACTGCGTCCGGCCCAGTTCGCGCCCGGCCGCCGAGAAGGAGCCTGCCTGCGCAGCGACGGCGAAAACCTGCAGCTGGTCCAGCGAGTAGCGCACGGCGGCATCCTTCGTCCCATCGAAAAAGCCGATGGATATTAACTTGGACGAACGGATCGCGGCGGGGACTATTGGGATTCGTTCCTCACTGCCCGTTGCCGCAGCGACGGCCTGCCACCCCAAAAATTCGTCCGGAGACCTGTCATGAAACGCGACCCCCACGTCCACCCGGTGGACGAGATCCTGCCGGCCCGCCAGCTGGCCACCTACGGCCTGCAGCACGTGCTGGTGCTGTACGCCGGTGCCGTCGCGGTGCCGCTGATCCTGGGCGGCGCGCTCGGCCTGACGCAGGCCCAGGTGGTCACGCTGATCAACGCCAACCTGCTGACCTCCGGCGTCGCCACGCTGATCCAGACCCTGGGCTTCTGGAAGTTCGGCGCGCGGCTGCCGCTGGTGCAGGCCTGCTCGTTCATCGCGCTGGCGCCGATGATCATGATCGGCAAGGAGTACGGGCTGCCCTACGTCTTCGGCGCGGTGATGGCCGGCGGCGCGGCCACCGTGGCGCTGGCGCCGGTCATCAGCCGGCTGCTGCGCTTCTTTCCGCCGGTGGTGATCGGCAGCCTGATCACCATCATCGGCATCTCGCTGATGCCGGCCGCGGCCATCTGGCTGGGCGGCGGCAACCCGGACGCGCCCGACTTCGGCAGCGCGCCCAACCTGCTGCTCGGGCTGGTGACGATCGCCATCACGCTGTTCATCTACGCGCGCTTCAAGGGCTTCGTCGGCAACCTGGCGGTGCTGCTGGGACTGGTGGCCGGCACCGCGATCGCGGCCGCGTTCGGGCTGACCGACTTCGCGCAGGTCGCCGGCGCGGCGTGGTTCGAGGTCAGCCCGCCCTTCGCCTTCGGCCCGCCCCGCTTCGGCCTCGCCCCGGCCCTGATCATGACGCTGGCGATGCTGGTCATCATGGCCGAGACCACCGGCAACGTGCTGGCGATCGGCAACATCGTCGGCCGGCCCTCGACCCAGCGGACGCTGGGCAACGCGTTCCGCGCCGACGGCCTCTCGACCCTGATCGGCGGCGCCTTCAACAGCTTCCCGTACAACGCGTTCACGCAGAACACCGGGCTGATCGCGCTGTCGGGCATCAAGAGCCGCTACGTGGTGGCCGCCTCCGGGCTGATCATGATCCTGATGGGGCTGTTCCCGAAGCTCGGCGCGCTGATCGCCTCGGTGCCGCGCCCGGTGCTGGGCGGCTGCGCCATCGTGATGTTCGGCATGACCACGGTGGCGGGCATCCAGGAGCTGTCGCGGGTGCGCTTCGAGGGCACGCGCAACGCCATCATCGTGGCGGTGTCGGTCAGCATCGGCGTGCTGCCGATGTCGTTCCCGCCCCTCTTCGCGCACGCCAGCGGCACGCTCAGGCTGGTGCTGGAGAGCGGCATCTTCCTGGGCGCCATCACGGCCGTGCTGCTCAACCTCATCCTCAACCGGGGCGAAGCGGCGCATGCCGAAGCCGGCGCGGCCGAAGGCGACGCCGCGCCCGGCCGCGCCTGACGAACCGCGCCTTTCCTGCTTCTCTCGTCCCCGTCAGCCCTTCCCGGCCTTTTTCAACACCCTGCCGTGACCCACCCCATGAATGACGTCTCCCCGTCCAGCACCGTGCCGACCGTGTCGCCGGCTTCGCTCTCCGAGCGCGATCTCGAACTGCTGCGCCTGTCGATCCGGCTGGCCGACGAGTCGCGCGCGCGCGGGCGCCACCCGTTCGCGGCCCTCGTGGCCGACGCCGACGGCGAGGTCGTCGCCACGGCCGGCAACAACTCGATGCCGCCCGAGGGCGACCCGACCCAGCACGCCGAGCTGGCCGCGGCCGCGCAGGCGGCGCGCAAGCTCACGCCGGAGCAGCTCGCCACGTGCACCCTGTTCACCAGCGCCGAGCCGTGCTGCATGTGCGCCGGCGCCATCTACTGGTGCGGCATCGGGCGGGTGGTGTATGCGCTGTCGGAGCACGCGCTGCTCGGGCTGACCGGCGACCATCCCGAGAACCCGACCTTCTCGCTGCCCTGCCGCGAGGTGTTCGCGCGCGGGCAGCGCGAGGTCGCGGTGGTCGGGCCGCTGCTGGAGGACGAGGCGGCGGCCTCGCACCGGGGGTTCTGGAACCGGTCCGCCTGAGCGTGCCCGCCCGGACAGGCTGCGCTCAGCCAATGCCGCGGCGTGGGGCGCCCCGTCGTCTCTTGCCGCTTGCCGCTTGCCGCTTGCCGAGGCACCATCTCCCAAGCTGCCCGCATTGCCTGCTGCGGCGCCAGCCTGAAGCCAGGCCGCACGTTGACGCCGGAAGTGCCACGAGCACCCAAGCCCGAGGAGGAGGATCGACATGGAAACCGCAAACGTACTGGGCGAGCTCATTCTCGAGCAGACCGCCGACGCCCTCATCTATGCCGACCTCCAAGGCGTCATCGAACGATGGAACGCCGCTGCCGTGGCGCTGTTCGGCTACTCCGCCGACGAAGCGCTCGGCCAAAGCCTCGACCTGGTCATTCCCGACCATTTGCGCAAGGCCCACTGGCACGGCTTCGACGCTGCCATGGCCAGCGGCAAAACGCGGCTGGGAGGACGCCCGGTGCGCACGCGCGCACGGCACAAGTCGGGACAAAAGCTTTATGTCGAGATGAGCTTTGCGCTGGTCGCCGACAGCACGGGCACGACATTGGGAGCGGTGGCCGTGGCGCGCGAAGCGGCTGAACGTGCCGAGCCCGAGAAGGCCGCGGCAAGCGGTGCTGCGCATCCCTAGGGCCATTCGGGCCGCAGGCGATACGCGTCGTCGATGTCGGCACCCGATCCGAAGCAAACGCACCCCGAGAGACGTTCGCCGGACCTTGGTAGAAGCCCTGAGAAGGCTTGGGTGCGGCGGGCCAAAAGCCTAGACTCGGCCCATGAAACTCATCGACTCCCTGGTCACCCAGGCGACGGGCATCGCCGCGGTGCGACGCGACCTGCATGCCCATCCGGAACTGTGCTTCGAGGAGGTCCGCACGGCCGACGTGGTGGCCGCCAAGCTCGCCGAATGGGGCATCCCGGTGCACCGCGGGCTGGGCACCACCGGCGTCGTCGGCATCGTCAAGAACGGCAGCAGCGCGCGCGCCGTCGGCCTGCGCGCCGACATGGACGCGCTGCCCGTCACCGAGATCAACACCTTCGCCCATGCCAGTCGGCACCCCGGCAAGATGCACGCCTGCGGCCACGACGGCCACACCGCCATGCTGCTGGCGGCGGCGCAGCACCTGGCGAAGCACCGCAACTTCGACGGCACCGTGTACCTGATCTTCCAGCCGGCCGAGGAAGGCGGCGGCGGCGCGCGCGAGATGATCGCGGAAGGCCTGTTCGAGCGCTTCCCGATGGACGCGGTGTTCGCCATGCACAACTGGCCCGGCATGGCCGTGGGCCAGTTCGCCGTCAGCCCCGGCCCGGCGATGGCGTCGAGCAACGAATTCACCATCACCATCCGCGGCAAGGGCGGCCACGCCGCGCTGCCGCACACCGGCATCGACCCGGTGCCGGTGGCCTGCGAGATGGTGCAGGCGTTCCAGACCATCCTGACGCGCAACAAGAAGCCGGCCGACGCCGGCGTGATCTCGGTGACGATGATCCACGCCGGCGAGGCCAGCAACGTGATCCCGGACAGTTGCGTGCTGCGCGGCACGGTGCGCACCTTCACGCTGGAGGTACTCGACCTGATCGAGGAACGCATGAAGACCATTGCCGAGCACGTCTGCGCGGCGCACGAGGCGCGGTGCGACTTCCACTTCCACCGCAACTATCCGCCGACCATCAACACCGCGGACGAAGCCAATTTCGCGCGGCGCGTCATGGCCGGCATCGTGGGCGAAGACAACGTTCTGGTGCAGGAGCCGGCCATGACGGCCGAGGATTTCTCCTTCATGCTGCAGGCCAGGCCCGGCGCCTACGCCTTCATCGGCAACGGCGACGGCGCGCACCGCGAGGCGCTCCACGGTGGCGGGCCCTGCACGCTGCACAACGCCAGCTACGACTTCAACGACGAGCTGATCCCGCTGGGCGCCACCTGCTGGGTGCAGCTCGCCGAGCAGTTCCTGAACACGCCGCCGACGACGACGACGACGAAAGCGGGCGCCGCATGATCGGCGTCGTCGAGGCCTTCTCGCCGAGCTACCCGCAGGCGCGCCGGAAATTCCTGGAGGCCTGCGTGCTGGCCGGCCTGCGCATCGAGACGCACCCCCATCCGCTGAAGGGGCGCGACGGCGAGGACCTCGCCATGGACGTCGCCTACGACGGCCCGCCCGACGCCCGGCACCGGCTGATCGTCAGCAGCGCCTGCCACGGCGTCGAGGGCCACTGCGGCAGCGGCGTGCAGGTGTTCGCGCTGCACGACGCCGAATGGCGCGAGAAGGCGCGCGCGGCGGGCGTCGGCGTGGTCTACGTGCACGCGCTCAACCCGCACGGCTTCTCGCACCGCCGCCGCGTGACGCACGAGAACGTCGACCTCAACCGCAACTTCGTCGACTTCGCACAACCGCTGCCGGCGAACAAGCCGTATGCCAAGCTGCACGCGCTGCTGCTGCCCGAGCAGTGGCCGCCGACGCCGAAGAACCAAGCCGAGATCGAGGGCTGGATCGAGCGGCACGGCGTGGGCGCCTACCAGACGGCGGTGACCGCCGGGCAGTACCAGTTCGAGGACGGCATGTTCTTCGGCGGCAAGGCGCCGACCTGGAGCCACCGCACGCTGCGCCAGGTGCTGCGCACGCATGCGCAGGGCGCCGAGCGGCTCGCCTGGATCGACCTGCACACGGGTCTCGGGCCGAACGGCATCGGCGAGCGCATCTTCGCCGGCCGGGACGATCCGGCCGCCTACGCCCGCGCCAACGCCTGGTGGGGAACGCGCGCGACGCCGGTCACGTCGATCTACGACGGCTCGTCGAGCTCGGCGCTTTTGACCGGGTTGATCTGGAACGCCGTGTACGAGGAATGCCCGCAGGCCGAGTACACCGGCATCGCGCTGGAGTACGGCACCCTGCCGATGCTCGAAGTCACCAGCGCGCTGCGCGCCGACCATTGGCTGCACAACCACCCCGAGGCTGCGCCCGAGCTGGCCGGCGCGATCCGGGCACGGATGCTGGAGGCGTTCTACACCGACACCGACGCCTGGAAAGGCCAGGTCGTGAGCCAGGCGCGGCAGGCCATGTTCCAGGCGGTGGACGGACTGGCCGGCAGCCGCCCCGCGAGCGGGCCCGCAGCGCCAGCATCCGCCTGAAGGCTTCATGACCCCTCCCGGCGCCACCAGCGGTCCGGGCCCGACCCGGACCACCGCGCAGTTTAGTTTCGACGCTTTACGCTGCGTTACACTGCGCCGATCACCGCGATCGCGGGCTGAGTCACGCCCCGGTCCGTGCCGAAAGGTGTTGCCCTGGCGACCGTCACACGCGGCACGTGAAAAGCGAAAGCATGCGCCCCTGCCCGACACGTCGCCACCCCAGGTCGTGTCGTTGTTGTTCAATCCGGAGGAGAAATTCATGAAAAGACTGGCGACATCGAGAACCGCTAGGACGCTCGCGTCCGCACTGGCCCTGGCCACCCTGGCCGCTTGCGGTGGCGGCGGCGGTGGCGGCGGAGGGGGGTTCCCTCCGATCGGTGGCGGCGGAACCGGCAGCACCGGCACGGCCATTTCGGGGACGGTCGCCAAGGGCGCCGTCGTGTCGGGGGCGGCGGTCAGCTTCACCTGTGCCAACGCCGTCCGGCCGAGCTCCACGACGGCGAACACGGGCGTGTACACGACCGCGCCGGTCGTCGTGGCCTACCCCTGCATCGGCAAGGCCACCTTCGGCAACGTCACCTACCGCGGCATCCTGTTCTCCGGCTCGGTGCTCAACTTCACCCCGCTGACGGACATGCTGGTGGAAGTCGCACTGGCGGCCTCGGCCCCCGGCACGGCATCCCTGACGCTGGACCAGCTCATCGCCAAGGTCGGCAGCGATCCCACCTTCGCGGCGAACCTGGCGCTGGCGGCCAACACCTACCGGACCTCTGTGCTGAATCTGGTCAAGGCCCAGCTGATCGCCTCGGGCAAGACCGAGGCGGAGGCGACCGCCATCCTGGCCGCAGCGCAGAACTTCGACTCGATCGTCTTCGCCCTCGGCTCCGACCTCGACAAGGTGCTCGACAACACGGCCGCGGTGCTGCAGGACCCCAGCGGCGCTGTCAAGGCCGCCCTGCTGGCGCTGTGCAAGGCCATCGGCGACGCCTTGGGCCTGCCGGCCAGCGGCGCCACGGGAGCCACCGGCGCGACGGGTGCGACCGGCGGCTCCGGCGGCTGAAGCCGGGAAGCGCGTCCGCCCACCAGCGGGCGCGCCTGATCGATCGAAGGGCGGCACCGGCTGCCCTTCTTGCGCTTTTTTGTCGCCCCGCGGGGCAGGTTGAGTCGAAAGCTGAAGCGATGGGACCACGCATTCGCGGCGTGATGGCGGCAGGCGTGCTGGTCGGCCTGGGGGCGGCGCAGCCGGCCCTGGCCCAGCAGGGCGGCGCCCTGAGCGCCTCGGGCTTCACCGGCTGGTCGGTCACGCCCACGGCGCGCCTGCTGCCCTGGGGCAGCGCCTCGCTGGCCTACGACAATCAGGTCGTCGGTGCTCCCGCGTCGGGCTTCGGCAGCGGCGGGCACAACTTCGTCGCCGGCTTCGGCCTGCTGCCCGGCCTGGAAGTCACGGGCCGGATCGCCGCCAGCACGCTGCAGACCAACTGCTACATCGAGCCGTGCGGCGTGCGCGACCTGTCGGCCAATTTCAAGGCCGGTCTGGCGCTCGACAGCGCCCGCCGCTGGCACGCCGCGCTCGGCGCGACCGACCTCGGCGGCCAGGCCACCTTCTTCCGCTCGTACTACGGCGTGCTGACGTACAGCCCCGAGCAGCTCGACCTGAGCCTGGGCTACGCGCGCCGCCGCGGCGCCGCCGTCGACCCCGGCGCGAGGACGCTCGACGGCGTGTTCGCCAGCGCCGCCTACCGCCCGCTGTCCTGGCTGCAGGCCCACGTCGAGTACAGCGACCGCAAGGCCTGGGCCGGTGCGCGCCTGTTCGCGCCGGCCGAATGGCTGCCGGCCGGCTGGTCGGCCCACGTGGGCGCCAACGTCCGGCTGCACGGCGACGAGCGCACGGCACGCAGCTGGCTGAGCGCGGGGCTCAACATTCCCCTCTACAAGGTGCCGACGACGCGCGCGGCCGGCACGGCATCGGTGTCGGCGGGCGCCAGCGCCATGTCGCCAGCGCCGGGCACAGGCACAGGCACGGGCGTGGACGCGGCCGCCGCACCCGCGGCGCGGCCGGCCCGGGTGCGCGAGTTCTCGACGGCGGGGCTGCCGCGCTCGGCGCCGCTGAACACCGATTTCGCCCTGGCGCCCCTCCCGACCGGACCGGACAACGAGCATGGAGGCACCGCGGGGCCGGGCGCGGTCCCGGGCGCCGCGCCGGTCACGGACGAGCAGCTGCGCGGCCTGGCCGAGGCCCTGCGCGCCAAGGGCTTCGAGGACATCGCCGTGGGCCGGCTGCCCGGCGGCGCGGTCGCCGTCCGCGTCAACAACGCCACCTACAACGTCAACACGGCCGACGGGCTGGGCGTGGCTTTGGGCGTGGTCGCGCGCCGCCTGGGCGCGGCGCGCGCCGACTACCGCCTGGTGCTGACCCAGCGCCAGACGCCCGTCGTCGGCGTGAGCGGGCGCGCCGACTGCCTGGCGCAGTGGATCGCCGGCGAGCCGCCGGCCTGCAACCCCGGGCGGCTGCAGACGCCGGGCACCGCGTCCGTCGCCGCGCTGGTCGACGGCGCCGCCTGGCTGGTGGACGGCGCCGCGCCGAGCTGGGCCACCCCGCGGCTCTTGCTGGAGCCGGTGCTGCGCAGCGCCATCGCCACGGAGTACGGCGCGTTCGACTACTCCCTTGGCCTGCGTGCCACGGTGCAGCAGCCGCTGTGGCGCGGCGCCTGGGCCGAGGTCAGTCACGTCGCGCCGCTGCATTCCTCGTCCGACTACCGCGACAACGGGGTGTTCGCCCCCAGCCGCTGGGCCAGCGTGACCGACCGGGCGCTGCTGCACCAGGTCTGGCGCGTGCCCGTCGAGCGCCTGTGGAGCGCCGGGGCCCGGCCGGCGGCGTCGCGCTGGGGCGCCAACGCGGTCACGGCGCACGTGGCCGCCGGGCGCATCAACGACGCCTACCGCGGCGCCTATGGCGAGCTGCGCTGGGAGCCCGGGCAGGGCCGCCACCGCTTCGCCGTCGAGGGCGGGCGCTTCGAGCGCACCACGGAGTTCGACCGCGTGCTGCCGCCGCACTCGCGCACGCTGATCGGCAGCTACCGCTACGCCTTCGCGCCGACGCACACCTACCTCGAAGTGAGTGCCGGGCAGTACCTCTACAACGACACGGGCGTGCGGGTCGGCATCAAGCAGTGGTTCCACGATGTGGCGGTCAGCCTGTACGTGCGGCGCAGCAAGTTCGAGTGGGAGCACTCCGGGCGCTCCTATGCCGGCATCGAGATCTCGATTCCGCTGACGCCGCGCCAGGACATGTCGCCCAACGCCGCCCCGATCCAGGTGACTGGCTCGCCGCGCTGGCGCTACGGCGTCGAAACCGTGGTGCGGCAGAGCCCGAACTTCGTCAACACCAGCCAGGGCGTGACGCCCGGCGTGGCCACGCTCGACCGCACCTTCAACTCCGACCGCGCGGGCACCGCGTACTTCGAGGAAAACCTGCCGCGCATCCGCTCAGCGGCGAATCGCTGAGTCGCCGGCTCGTTCCATTCTCAATTCGGAGCGGGACCGGGCGCACCGCCGCAGACAGCGCTCCGGCACCGGCCAAGGCGGGCAACGACACGTCGCCTTGGATTGGAAGTGGAATCAGAAGGCCGCCAGCGCGCGCTGCTGCGCGATCACCAGCAGCCCGTCCATGATGAGGCCGTCGACCAGCTCGAAGGTCGACACCATCGACGGCGCCATCTTCCAGCCGGCGCCGCCGGTCATGTAGCGCGCCGGCTCGGCTCGGCAGTGCGCGCGCACGTGCTGCACCATGCGCTCGACCGCGCCGGCGATGGCGAAGGTGCCGCCGCTGGTCAGCGCGTCGCTGGTGTTGGTCGGGAACTCGCGCACCTCGCCGGTGGGCACGTGCAGGCCGGCGGTGCCCGATTCGAGCGCGCGCAGCATGATGCCGTGGCCCGGCAGGATCAGGCCGCCCAGGAACCGGCCGTCGGCATCGACCGCCTCGACCGTGACGGCCGTGCCGATCAGCACCACCACCATCGGGCGCGCCGGCCCCTCGGCCAGCATCCGGTGGCGCGCGCCGATCATGGCCACCCAGCGGTCGGCGCCCAGGCGCGTCGGGTGGTCGTAGCCGTTGACCAGCCCGGCCTCGCTCAGGCTTGGCACGACCCAGCGCGGCGTGCAGTCGAAGCGCTCCTCGATCTGCGCCTCGGCGCGGCGGCGCACCGCGTCGCCCGCCACCACGCAGCCGAGCATGCAGCCGGGCTGCGGCAGGCCGTGCCAGGGTCCGTCGGCCAGCCGCTCGATGTGGTCGAGGAATTCGGCGCCGTGCGCGAGCAGCGCGGCGCCCGGACGCGGCGCGTCGTAGTGCGCCCACTTGAGGCGGGTGTTGCCGATGTCGATGGCGAGGAATCCCATGGGGCGGATTATTGCGGCTGGCGCCGGGCGAGCCGCCGCTTTTTCGGACGCACCGCGATCTGCGGCCTGCGCCTACGCGACCTCCCGAGCGTCCCGCCGTAGAGTGGCGGCTTCGCAACCAGCACACGAGGAAGACGCCATGGGCCTGCTCAGTTTCATCAAGGACGCCGGGGAAAAATTGTTCGGCGGCTCATCCGCCCACGCGGCCGCGCCCGCCGCCGGTGGTGCCGCCGCGGCCCCGACGATGTCGCCGGCCGAGGCCAACGCCGCCGCCGGCGCCGCCATCAAGACCTACATCGAGAAGCAGAACCTGGGGCTCGGCAACCTCGGCGTGACCTACGACGCCGCCAGCGGCACGGTGACGCTCTCGGGCTCCGCGCCGTCGCAGGAGGCCAGCGAGAAGGCGGCACTCGCCGCCGGCAACGTGGCCAACGTGACCCACGTCGAGAACAACCTGAGCGCGCCGGCGGCCGACCCGGCGCAGTACCACGACGTGATCAGCGGCGACACGCTGTCGTCCATCGCCAAGAAATACTACGGCGACGCCAACAAGTACAACGCGATCTTCGAGGCCAACCGGCCGATGCTGTCGGACCCCAACCGGATCTACCCGGGGCAGAAGCTGCGCATTCCGCCGCTGAAGTAATCTTTCAGCCAAAATGGCCCGCAGCGCCCGTGCGGCGTGGGCGGATCGCTCTCGAAACGATAGCAAAACCCGCTCCTGAAAGCGGGTTTTCTGCTTTCGAGGCCCGCCGACTGCGGTCGCCTCTGACGCGCCGGGCAGGCCATCCGGCCGGCGCGGCCCGGTCAAGCCTTCAGCTCTGCTTCCACGGCAGGCCGCTGAAGCGCCAGCCGCCGAGGTGGCCGCGCTGGCCCTGCGCGTCGGGGTCGCCCTCGAAGCCGCCCAGGATGTTGTAGGCCTCGATACCCAGCGCGGCGGCACGGCGCGCGCCCACCACCGAGCGCACGCCGCTGCGGCACAGCAGCACCGCCCTGCCGCCGGGCGGCACGGCCGCGCGCAGGCCCTCGTCGAAACGCTCGTTGAACGCCATGCCGGGCCACTGCTTCAGGGCCAGCGGCACCGCGCCCGGCACGTAGCCGACCCATTCGCGCTCGGCGTCGGTGCGCACGTCGATCAGCACCGCGCGGCCGTCGGCGACCCAGCGCGCGGCGAGCTGCGGCGTGATGTCGCCAGCGTAGCCCTCGGCCGGGCGGACGTCCTCGGCGGCAGCGTCGGAAGCAGAGGACGGGGAGGAGGCGCCGGAAGGCGCAGGAGGGGTGGAGTTCATGGCGCGATTTTGCCGACGTGGCTTCGACAAATGAAGATTTCATCAAAAAACATCCTTGTACCATCCATATGGATGGTAATAAGATGGTGATATGCAGAAAGCACCCCTTCCGACGCTGTCGCGCACCAAGGTCGCGGACTCCGAGAAGATCACCATCAACCTCGGTTATGTGGATCTCGGACAGATCGACCTGCTGGTGGCCGAGTCCTTCTATTCCAACCGCACGGACTTCATCCGCACCGCCATCCGCAACCAGCTGGCGGTGCACGGCGAGGCACTCAGGCAGGTGGTGGCGCGCAAGACGCTGGTGCTCGGCCTGCAGCACTTCAGCGCCGCCGATCTCGAAGCGGTGCGCCGCGCCGGCGAGCGGCTCGACGTGCGCGTGCTGGGACTCGCCAGCATCGCGGCCGACGTGACGCCCGAGCTGGCACGCGACACCATCGGCTCCCTCACCGTGCTGGGGGCGCTGCACGCCAGCGGCGCCGTCAAGGCGGCGCTGGCCGATCGCATCCACTGAGCCGTTGAGCGCGGCGCCGCCGTTCTCGCGCTGGCCGGCCCGCGTTGGCCGTTTTCCGCTCCCGGCTCCGACCCGTCCCCTGTCCCTGTCCCTGTCCCTGTCCCTGTCCCTGTCTCCGAACGAAAGAACACCATGAACCCGAATTTCCAGCGCCTGATGGCCGAAGCCGCCCAGATGACCCAGTCCGGCCAGCTGATGGCCGCGACCGAGGCCATCCAGCGCGCCCTGCGCGGCGAGGCCGGCGACGCGGCCACCGGCCCGACGGCCCCGCCGCACCCGCTCGCGCCGCACTCGATGGCGCGCAACAACCGCTCGATCGTGCTCGACGGGCTGGTGCGCGTGATCGACGAGGCGGCCGCGCAGGCCTCCGGCTGGACCCCCGCCGGTGCCCCTGCCGAGGTCGACCCGGGCACCGGGGCCGGCGCGGCCACCGCCGAGGCGGCGGCGCCGGCCGCACCCATCGACCCCACCGTCGAGCGATGGAGCGACGGCAGCTTCAGCCAGGGCGGACGCAGCGTCGCCTACAAGCTCTACGTGCCGCCACTGGCCGCTGGCAGCGCGCCCGTGCCGCGGCCGCTGGTGCTGATGCTGCACGGCTGCACGCAGAACCCGGCCGACTTCGCGACCGGCACGCGCATGAACGCGCTGGCGCGCGAGCACGGCTGCGTCGTGCTCTACCCGGCGCAGACACAGCGCGGCAACGCCCAGCGCTGCTGGAACTGGTTCAAGGCCCAGCACCAGCAGCGCGGCCGCGGCGAGCCGGCGCTGCTGGCGGCGCTGGTGCAGTCGGTCATGGCGCGCGAGGACATCGATCCGGCGCGCGTCTACGTCGCCGGGCTGTCGGCCGGCGGCGCCATGGCCGACATCCTCGGGCGCTGCTACCCCGAGCTGTTCGCCGCCGTCGGCGTGCACTCCGGCCTGCCGGCCGGCGCCGCCAGCGACCTGCCCTCGGCGCTGGCGGCCATGCAGGGCGGGCCCGCGACCCCGGCCGGCGCCGCAGCGGCGCGCGGTGCGGGCACGCGCACGCCGCCGGTCATCGTGTTCCACGGCGACGCCGACGCGACCGTCCACCCGCGCAACGGCACCGCCGTGGCGAGCGCGGCGCAGGGCGGCAGCGGCGGCGCGGCGGCGCGCGTCACCGAGGGCCGCTCGGCGCAGGGCCAGCGCTTCACGCGCAGCGAGTACCTGGGCGAGGATGGCAGCGTCGCCGTCGAGCACTGGCGGCTGCACGGCGCCGGCCACGCCTGGTCCGGCGGCAGCGCCCAAGGCAGCTACACCGACCCGCGGGGCGTCGACGCCAGCGCCGAGATGCTGAAGTTCTTCCTGGCGCATCCCAGGAAGGCGCAGGGCTGAATGTCCGGCGGGCTGCTCGCCGCTGCGGCAGGCGGCAGGCGGCAGGCGGCAGGCGGCAGGCGGCAGGCGGCAGGCGGCAGGCGGCAGAATATCGCCGTTTGCTACTTTTTTCATAGCAAGCTGCGCCCGTGGCTCGGGCGCTGCCGGGCTTTTTGGCCTGAAACTTCGCCGGCCGGCCGGCCGCAGCCGGACCCGAAGCCTCGACGGCTTCGTCCTGTGCGCTGACAGCCAGCGGGCCGTCTCATGCGTTATAGGAGGATGTCCTGCCCGATTTCCGCCGAAGCCCAGCCCATGCACCCACGCCCTGCCCCGTCCGCCCTGGCCCGCCCGATCGGGCGCTGCCTGGTCCTGCTGATGCTGCTGTGCTTCGGCTTTGCGGCCGGCGCCCAGCAGGACCCGCCGACGCTGGCGGCGCGCCTGAGCGCGCAGCAGGGCACGGTGAGCTTTTCCCTGGCCGGCGACGACAGCTGGTACGACGCCGTCCCGAACCGGCCGCTCGCCAGCGGCGACCGCCTGTGGACCGACCGCGGCACGCGCGCCGAGCTCCACATCGGCTCGACTGCCGTGCGGCTCGACGAGCAGACCCTGCTCGAACTCTCGGAACTGGACGACCAGGCCGTGCGCCTGACGCTGCGGCAGGGCGCGCTGCAGCTGCGCGTGCACGACGACACGGCCGGCGAGCGCATCGAGGTCGATACCGCCAACCTCGCCCTGGTGCTCCAGCGCCCCGGCCAGTACCGCATCGGCGCCGACCCGGCCACCGGCATCACGCAGGTAGCGGTCGATGACGGCAACGCCGTCGTCTATGGCGGCAACGGCGTCTCGCAGCCGCTCGCGGCGCGCCAGCAGCTGGCCGTGACGGGCCGCGACCTGCAGGCCGCAGCCGGCGCGCCGCTCGCCGGCGGCGAATTCGACCGCTGGGTGGCCGAGCGCAACCTCATCGAGGACCAGTCGGTGGCGGCGCGCTACGTCTCGCGCGGCGTGGTCGGCTACCAGCAGCTCGACGCCTGGGGCGACTGGCAGAACGACCCGGCCTACGGCGCCGTCTGGTTCCCGCGCGAGGTCGACGCCGGCTGGGCGCCGTACCGCGAAGGCAGCTGGGTCGACGTGGCGCCCTGGGGCTGGACCTGGATCGACAGCGCGCCCTGGGGCTTCGCGCCGTCGCACTACGGGCGCTGGGCGCACATCGGCCCGCGCTGGGGCTGGGTGCCGGGGCGGCGCGACGCGCGTCCGGTCTACGCGCCGGCGCTGGTCGGCTTCGTCGGCGGCACCGGCGCGCAGGCCGCGCTCGCGCTCGGCGACGGGCGCCGGGGCGTCGGCTGGTTTCCGCTGGCGCCGGGCGAGGCCTGGCGGCCGCCCTACCGCGCCAGCCAGCGCTACATCGAGCAGGCCAACCGGATGGCGCTCTACAGCCAGGCGCTGGCGCTCGCCAACACCAACGGCAATCTCTACGTCAACCAGCGCCGCCCCGACGCCGTGACCGTGGTGCCGAGCGACGCGTTCGGGCGGCGCGCGCTGGGCCGGCGCGACCTCGTGCGGCTGCCGGTCGAGGCACTCGCCGGCCTGCCGGTCGCGGCCGCCCCGCCCGTGCCGCCGCATTTCGCGCCGGGGATCGGCGGCACGGCGGCCTTCGGCTTTGCGGGGCGCGCCGCCACGGCGCTGCCGCCGCTGCCTTTCCGGGCGCGCCAGCCGCTGCAGGCCGACCCGCAGCAGGCCTTCGGGCAGGCGCTGCGGCTGCAGCAGGCGCAGCAGGACCAGGTGGTGCGGCAACAGCAGGAAGCGCTGCGCCGCCAGCAGGAGCTGCAGCTGCGCGAAGCGCAGGCGCAGCAGCAGCAACAGCAGTGGCTCCAGCAGCGCGCGGCGCAGGCGCAGCAGCAGGCGGCCCAGGCGCAACAGCAGATGCTGGTGCGGCAGCAGCAGCAACGGCGGGCGGCGCAGACGCGGGCACAGGCACAGCAGCAGGCCGAAGCGCTGCGCCAGCAGCAGCAGCAGGCGGCGCAACTCCAGGCGCAACAGCAGCAGGAGCTGCTCAGGCAGCAGGAAACGCTGCAGCGCGCCGCAGCGCAGCAGCAGGCCCGGTTGCAGCAACAGCAATTGCAGTTGCAGGCGCAGCGCCAGCAGGAGCTGCAGATGCAGCAGGCCGCGCAGCAGCAGCTGCAGCAACAGGCCGTCCTGGCGCAACAGCAGCAGATGCTGCGGCTGCAGGACGCGCAGCAGCGCGCCGCGCAGCAGCAACAGCAGCAGCAACTGCAGGCGCTCCAGCACATGCAGGAGGCGCAGCAGCGCGCAGCCCAGCAGCAGCAGTTGCAGATGCAGCAGGCCGCGCAGCTGCAGCAGCAACGCGCCATGCAGGCTCAGATGCTGCAGGCCCAGCAGGCGCAGCTCAACGCCCTGCACCAGGCGCAGCAGGCCGCGCAGGCCCGGGCCGCTGCCGCCGCGCAGCAGATGCAGGCCCGCCCCCACGGGTTGCCGGGGCGCCCCCTGTACCCCGGCGAAAGAGCCGGCAACGGCCCTTGAGGGATGGCGCCGCGCGACGACACGGCGCCCGTCCGGCCGCCGCCCGCGCTACCCGTCGAGCCGGCGCACCTTGACCTTCCTGCCCTTGATGCGCCCGGCGTTGAGCCGCGCGAGCGCCGCGTCGCCGATCTCGCGCGCCACCGCCACGTAGCTCGACTGCTCGCCGATCACGATCTTTCCGACCTGCTCGCGGGTGAAGCCGGCCTCGCCCGTGAGCGCGCCGAGCACGTCGCCGGCGCGGATCTTTTCCTTGCGCCCGCCGACGAGCTGCAGCGTGATCATCGGCGGCAGGAGCGGTCCCGCGCCCGAGGGCGCCAGCGTGCCGAGCGCCTGCCACTGCGACAGGTGGCCCAGCAGCTGCTCGATGCGCCCGACGCGGCCCATCTCGTCCATGCTCACGAGCCCCAGCGCCAGCCCCGGCTCGCCGGCGCGCCCGGTGCGGCCGATGCGGTGCACGTGCACCTCGGGGTCGGGCGTGATGTCGACGTTGACGACGGCCGCCAGCTGCGCGATGTCGAGCCCGCGCGCCGCCACGTCGGTCGCCACCAGCACCGAGCAGCTGCGGTTGGCGAACTGCACCAGCACCTGGTCGCGGTCGCGCTGCTCCAGCTCGCCGTGCAGCGCCAGTGCGTGGAAACCCTGCGCGCGCAGCACGTCCACCAGGTCGCGGCACTGCTGGCGCGTGTTGCAGAAAGCCAGCGTGCTCTCGGGGCGGAAATGATCGAGCAGCCGCGACACCGCGTGCAGCCGCTCGCCCTCGGCGACCTCGAAGAAGATTTCGCGGATGTGCTGCGCGGCATGCTGCGCATCGACCTTGACCGTCTGCGGCTCGCGCATGAACTGCTGGGCCAGCTTCGCAATGCCTTCCGGGTAGGTGGCCGAGAACAGCAGCGTCTGCCGCTCCTTCGGGCATTGCCGGGCGACCTGGGCGATGTCGTCGTGAAAGCCCATGTCGAGCATGCGGTCGGCCTCGTCGAGCACCAGTGTGTTGAGCGCGTCCAGCCGCAGGCTCTCGCGCCCCAGGTGGTCGAGCACGCGCCCGGGCGTGCCGACCACGATGTGCGCGCCGTGCGCGAGGCTCGCGAGCTGGCCGCGCAGCGGGCTGCCGCCGCACAGCGTGACGACCTTGACGTTGTCCTCGGCGCGCGCCAGCCGGCGGATCTCGGTGGTCACCTGGTCGGCCAGCTCGCGCGTCGGGCACAGCACCAGCGCCTGCACCGCGAAGCGCCGAACGTTGAGGTTGGCCAAAAGGGCCAGCGTGAAGGCGGCGGTCTTGCCGCTGCCGGTCTTGGCCTGCGCGATCAGGTCGCGCCCGAGCAGGGCCGGCGGCAGGCTGGCGGCCTGGATCGGCGTCATCTCCCGATAGCCGAGCTGCTGCAGGTTCGCCAGCGTGGCGGGCGCGAGCGGCAGGCTGGCGAACGAGGCCGCGGAGGCGCCAGCGGCCGGGGCCGGGGCCGGGGCTGGTGCCTTGGAAGAAGTGGAAGTCATGGGCGATTATCGGGATCGACGTTTCGGGCGGACGCGGGAGCGGACCTGCCCGGACGCAAAGGTCGCAACAGCGCGAAAGCCGCAAGAATGGCGGCAGGAATTCTTGAAGGAAATGGACTGCCCATGATCGATCTTTTGCAGCAGGATTTCGGCCTCGTCGCCGACCTGGTCCACGCGCACGCCGCCGAGGCGCCCACGCGGCGCGCGCTGGTCGAAGACGGGCACACGCTCGACTACGCGGCGCTGGATGCGCTGATGGACCGCACCGCCGCGGCGCTGCAGCGCGACGGCGTGCGAACCGGCCAGGCGATCGCGATCTGCGCCAACCCGTCGATCGAGTACGCGGCGGTGTTCCTCGGCGCGCTGCGCGCCGGGGTGGCCGTGGCGCCGCTGGCGCCGAGTTCGACCCCCGAGAGCCTGCGGCGCATGGCGGCGGACGCCGAGGCGCAGCTGTTCTTTCTCGACGCGGGCGTGGCCGCCGCGCTGGACGCCGCGAAGCCCGTCGCAACGGCAGCCGGCGACGCTGGCGCCGGCACCGCTGCCGGAGTTGGTGCCGGTGCCGACAATGCAGGTGATGCCGGCTCCGCACCGGCCCACCCGATGCCGCGCATCGCGCTCGACGGCTCGGCCGCCGGGCGCGCGCTCCGCGACTGGCTGGCGCCGCCCGGCGCCGTGCCCGAGCGCGCCGACGTCCGTCCCGACACGCCCTTCAACATCATCTATTCGTCGGGCACCACCGGCGAGCCCAAGGGCATCGTGCAGGGCCACGGCATGCGCTGGAGCCACGTGCGGCGCGGCGGGCAGTTCGACTACGGCCCGGACACGGTCACGGTGCTGGCGACGCCGCTCTACTCCAACACCACGCTGGTGATGTTCTTCCCGACGCTGGCCTTCGGCGGCACCGTGGTGCTGATGCCGAAGTTCGACGCGCTCGGCTACCTGCGGCTGGCCGAGGCCGAGCGCGCCACCCACACCATGCTGGTGCCGGTGCAGTACCAGCGCATCATGGCGCGACCCGAGTTCGACGGCTTCGACCTGTCGAGCTTCAAATACAAGTTCTCCACCAGCGCGCCGTTTTCCGCCGCGCTCAAGGCCGACGTGCTGGCGCGCTGGCCCGGCGGGCTGGTCGAGTACTACGGCATGACCGAGGGCGGCGGTACCTGCATCCTGGAGGCGCACCGGCACCCGGACAAGCTGCACACGGTCGGCCGGCCCGCGGCCACCAGCGACATCCGGCTGATCGACGAGGCCGGCCGCGAGGTGGCGCCGGGCCAGGCCGGCGAGGTGGTCGGCCACTCACCCGGCATGATGACCGGCTACCACGGCCAGCCCGCAAAGACGCGCGAGGCCGAGTGGTTCGACCCGCGGGGCAAGCGCTTCATCCGCACCGGCGACGTCGGGCGCTTCGACGCTGACGGCTTTCTGACGCTGTTCGACCGCAAGAAGGACATGATCATCTCGGGCGGCTTCAACATCTACCCGAGCGACCTGGAAGCCGAACTGCGCGGCCACGCCGCAGTGGCCGACGTGGCGGTGGTGGGCATGCCGTCCGACGCCTGGGGCGAAACGCCGGTGGCCTTCGTGGTGCGGCGCCCGGGCAGCGAAGCCACGGCCGATGACCTGCTGCAGTGGTTCAACGGCCGCGTCGGCAAGACGCAGCGCCTGCACAGCCTGCACTTCATCGACGAGCTGCCGCGCAGCGCCATCGGCAAGGTGCTCAAGCGCGAGCTGAAATGAAGCACACCCCCAGGCTTGCCCACTGCGTGTGGCCGCCCACCCCCTTGCAGGGGGCAACACCTTGCGGCCCGGCAAAGCCGGTTCCGCGGTGTCCCCGAAGGGGCTTCGCTTCGCTTGCCGGTGGTTTCATGCGTCGCGGGTGGCGCGCAGCGCAATGGAACACTGTGAACCCTCTGCCACGACATACCTATTGCCCAAAGGATCCTGATGCCCATCTCCACCGCTCCTGAATTCGACCTTTTCGTGATCGGCGGCGGCAGCGGCGGCGTGCGTGCCGCGCGCACCGCCGCGTCGCGCGGCGCCCGTGTCGCCCTGGCCGAGGTGGCCGAGCTCGGCGGCACCTGCGTCAACCTGGGCTGCATCCCGAAAAAGCTGTACAGCTACGCGGCGGGCTACGGCGAGGCCTTCGCCGAGGCACCGGGCTACGGCTGGGACGTGGGCACGCCGCGCTTCGACTGGGCGCACCTGAAGGCGCAGCGCGCCCGCGAGATCAGCCGGCTCAACGGCATCTACCGCGCGCTGCTCGACGCCCCGGGCGTCACGGTGCTGCGGGGCCGCGCGATGCTGGTCGACGCGAACACGGTCGAGGTGGCCGGTCAGCGGCACCGCGCACGCCATGTGCTGATCGCCACCGGCGGGCGGCCCTTCGTGCCCCATTTCGCGGGCAGCGAGCTGGGCGTGGTGTCGGATGCGATGTTCGACCTGGAGCCTTTCCCGAAGCGGCTGCTGGTGGTCGGCGCCGGCTACATCGCCTGCGAGTTCGCGTCGATCTTCAACGGCCTGGGCGCCCAGGTCACGCTGCTGTCGCGCAAGTCGCACATCCTCAATGGCTTCGACGAGGACGTGCGCCACTTCCTGGCCGCGCAGATGGGCCAGGCCGGCGTCGACCTGCGCTTCAACTCGCAGATCGCCGCGATCCGGCGCGGCGTCGATGGCCTTGCGGTGACCTTGGAGCGCGGCGAGCCGGTCGAGGCCGACGTGGTGCTGTTCGCCACCGGCCGCGTGCCCAACACCGAGGGCCTCGGGCTGGAGAACGCCGGCGTGGCGCTGGACGAGCAGGGCCGCATCCGCATCGACGCCGAGTACCGGACCACGGCACCCTCGGTCTACGCGCTGGGCGACGTCTCCACCCGGCTGCAGCTGACGCCGGTGGCGCTGGCCGAGGCGATGGCGCTGGTCGATGCGCTGTTTCCCGACCCGAAGAACCCCGACCGGCGCCGCACGATGGACTATGCGTGCATCCCGACGGCGGTGTTCACGCACCCCAACGTCGGCACCTGCGGCCTGACCGAGGCCGAGGCGCGCAGCCGCTTCGACAATAAGGTGACGATTTTCAGCAGCGAGTTCCGGGCGCTGCGCCACACCCTGTCAGGCAGCTCCGAGCGCACCTTCATGAAGCTGGTGGTCGATGCCGCAAGCGACCGCGTGGTCGGCCTGCACATGGTCGGCGCCGACGCCGGCGAGATCGTGCAGGGCTTCGCCGTCGCGATGCGCGCCGGCGCCACCAAAGCCGACTTCGACCGCACCCTGGGCATCCACCCGACCGTGGCCGAGGAGTTCGTCACGATGCGCGAGCCGATGCCGGGGTGAGGCTCACCCCCAGGCTTGCCCACTTCGTGTGGCCGCCAACCCCCTCACCGGGGGCAACACCGGCGGCCCAGCGAAGCCGGTTCCGCGGTGTTTCCCGAACGGCCCTTGCTTCGCTGGCCGGGCACGGAGGACGGGCGTGGATCGTAGGTGCGTCGAGGGCGCGCGTTCACTCCTCCTCGTCTTTCACCTTCCGTTCGGCGTCCTGCATCCTGTCGAGGACGCGCTCCGGTGCCACGTCCTTGGCCAGTTCGTCGAGTTCCGGGTCCTGCGCGGCGGACACGTCCATGCGTTTGGCCATTTCCATCACGAGTGTCAGGATCCGGGTGATTTCATGCTCGGCGAGCAGGCTGATCTGCAGGTCGAGATCGGCGCGCTGGTCGGCCTGCACGGCCATCCGGTTCTGGCTGATCATCACGAAGGTCGAGATGAAGATGGCCTCCACCGATGCCGCCATGGCGAGCACCACGAAGGTGGGATCGAATTTCGGCACGCCCGGCACCCAGCCGAGGTTGATGACGATCCACCCGCCATACAGCACCAGGTGCAGGTAGACGAACTTCATGCTGCCGGCGAACTGGGTGATGGCGTCGGCCAGCTTGTCCTGGATGCCGGTCGCAGCGCGCTCCTGCTCGCGGCGCTCGATCAGGGCGCTGATGTTGCGGTTGATCAGGCCGGCCATCTCGCCCGACTCGTCGGGAGCGCGGTCCGCCGCGTCGCGACCCCGGGCGTCAGCCCTGGCCACGGTGTACCCCCGTCGCCGAGGCCAGCTGCGACGCATAGAGGGCGCGGGCCTGCGCGGCCTGCGCGTCGGGCGCGCACAGGTAGATCTCGTGGCCGGGCCGCGCCTCGATACGCAGGCCGCTCGAACGCAGCGTCGCCTCGACGCCGGCATGGTTGGCCGCCCACCAGTTGGTCGGGTCGCCGGCCAGCCGGTGCCCGATGAACGCCATCTTCGGCCAGCCCGATTCGAGCAGCGGGGTGCGGTCCTCGGTGGTGCAGTCGGCGGTTTTCTCGTACACCGAGTCGCCCGGCAGCGCCTGCACGCCGCTGGGCAGGTGCAGGTTGTGAAACCACGGCGCCAGCGCCTTCACCTGGCGCTGGTGCGCCCGCGCGAGGCCGGAGCCGGATTCTGTGGCGCTGGGGATCCGGGCTGTCATGTCTTTCCTCCGGTCTGCTCAGGCTTCGCCGCACGCGGCGAAAGTCCGCACATAGCCTTCGAGTTGCGCGGCACGGTGCGCGGCCGTGTGTTCCGACAGCACGCGGGCGCGGGCGCGCTCGCCCACGGCGCGGCGCTCGTCTTCGGGCAGCTCGCGCAGCAGACGCAGCACCTCGCCCGGAGAACTCGCAAGGAAGATTTCGCGTCCGGGCAGCAGCAGCGTCTCGATGCCGCTCCACGCGTCGCTGATGATGGGCGTGCCGCAGGCGGCCGCCTCGAACAGGCGCACGCTGGGCGACCAGCCGGCCGCGATCATGTCGGCGCGCGTGACGTTGAGCGTGAAGCGCTGCCGGTTGTAGAAGGCGCGGTGCTCGGCCGGCGGCAGGTGCGCGGTGTAGTGCACGTTGGCTGGCCAACGCACGCTGTCCGGATACTGCGGGCCGGCCACCGTGAAGCGGCCCTGCGGCCATTGGCGCGCCGGCGCCATGAGCAGGGCCTCCACCGTCGGCTGGCGGTCGTCGCTGTAGGTGCCCATGTAGCCGAGGTCCCAGGCGGGTGGCTGGGATTCCGGAAAGTAGAGCGCCGGGTCCACCGAGCAGTACAGCACGCGCGCCGCCGGCGAGCCGTACTCGCGCTCCAGCCGCGCCAGGGTCGGCCCGCCGGTGAACGAGAGATACAGGTCGTAGCCGGCGATCTGGCGCGCGTCGAGGTAGTCGCTCTCGCCACGCGCCAGCTTCGCGAGCGTGACCGGCGTGTCGATGTCGTAGAAAGCGGTGAGCCCCGAGGCCTGGTCCTGCACCCAGTCGCCGACCGCCACGCCGTCGGGCACGTAGGAGCCCACGATGACGAGGTCGGCCCGCTCCACGTCGTCGGCATGGTCGCGGCGCAGCGTGTCGAGGTCGTCGTAGAGCACCGTTCGGCCGAACGGCGGGCGCGGCAGATCGCGGTTGCACGCATACCAGGGCACGTCGCGCTCCAGAAACAGCACCTCGTGGCCGCGCCGGACCAGCTCGCGCACCAGTCCGCGGTAGGTGGTCGCATGGCCGTTGCCCCAGGAGGAGGTGATCGACAGGCCGAGGATGACGATGCGCAGCGCGCCGGTGTCCACAGCCGCGCCCGCGCTCGCGCCGGGCGCCGAGGCCGGCAGGTTTGCACTCACGCGGCGCTCTCCGCCAACGGGACCGACGGGCTTCCTTCGAGCAGCGCCTCCAGTTGCGCCGCGCGGTGGGCGTAGGTGTGCTCGGCGAGCACGCGGCGGTGAGCGGCCCGGCCGATGCGCCGCGCGGTGTCGGGGTCCAGTGCGTCGAGATGCGCCGCCACCTCGTCGCCGTCGGCCGCGACCAGCACTTCGCTGCTCGGCTCCAGGAACAGCTCGATGCCCTCCCAGGCGTCGGTGATGAGGCAGGCCGCCGCGCCCGCCGCCTCGAACACCCGCGTCGCCGGCGAGAAGCCGTAGCGCGCCATGCTGTCGCGGCTCACGTTGAGCACCGCCTGGGGCGTGCCGTTGAAGGCATTGTGATCGGCAGTGTAGACGTGGCCGACGTAGCTGACGTTGGCCGGCATGGCCTTGTCCTGCCAGCCGCTGCCGCCCAGCAGGAAGCGCCGCAGCGGCAGCCGCGCCGCGGCAGCGAGGAAGAACCGCTCGACCCGCGCCTCGCGGTCCGGCAGCCGGTTGCCCAGGAATCCGAGATCGGCCTCGAAGCGCGCGTCGGGCGCGACCGGATGGTGCGTCGATGGATCGAGCGCGTTGTAGATCGGCACGCACGCCCTGGCGCCGAAGCCCCGGTAGGCGTCGATCACCGGGTCGCCGCCGCCATAGGTCAGGACCAGGTCGTAGCGCGGCACCAGCGGGCGGAACGGATCGGCCGGGTCGTCACGCATCCGGTCGAGCGTCGCGGGCGCATCGACGTCCCAGAACGCGACGCGCGTCGCGGGCCCCTGCAGGTCGAGCACGGCCTCTTCCAGCAGGCGGTCGAACACGCCGACGCCGCTGGCCTTGACCACCAGGTCGGCGCCGCGCGCGTGCTCGACCATCCGCAGCGCGTGCTCGTCGCCCTCGCCCGGATAGACGATGACCTCGGCCCAGTCGGGGTCGGCGATGTCGCGGTGCTGCTGCCGGCCGTAGGCGTCGGGCTCGTAGAAGCGGATGCGGTGGCCGCGCTCGTGCAGCGCGCGGACGATGCCGCGGTAGTAGGTGGCGGCGCCGTTCCAGTAGGCCGAGACCAGGCTTGAGCCGAAAAAGGCGATGTCCATCTTTTTCTTCATGCAACGCTCCGGAGGTCCTGTGACGCGGGTTCGAGTTCGGCGTGGATGGCGAGCAGTTCGTCGACCCGGTGCGCGCAGGTGTGCCGGGCCAGCACGGTGCTGCGGCCACGCTGCGCCAGCGTGCGCGCCAGTTCGGCGTCGTTCAGCACGTCCCGCAGGTGGCGCCGCATGGCCGCGCCATCGGGTGCGACCAGGAAGTCTTCGCCCGGTGTGAAGAGGCCCTCGACATCGTTCCAGGGCGCACTCACGAGCGGGATGCCGCAGGCCAGCGCCTCGAACACGCGGATGGTCGGGATGCCGGGCAGGCCCTCCTCGTGGAGCGTCGGCACGCCGGAGCGCAGCAGCGCGATCTTGCGCTCATCGACGTCGCAGCAAAGTACGTGGTTGCCGATTTCGGCCAGGCAGACGCCGGTGACGAGGCCCACATAGCCGGTACCCAGGACGGTGAGGTTCATACGCTGAAGTTATCGGTTCTTCTTGGGGTGACGAGAACACAGCAACTTAGCAGGTTTTTCCGCGCGGCAGAGCAGGACGATGGCGCGGCGCCGGGTGGGGCCCGCGGCGGAGCGGCCTGCCGCGCCGATTTTCCGCGCGCGCCGGCGTCCGCCTGTCGCGCTTGTGGCATCGTGGGCGGCCGCGGGCGCCGAGGTGCTTGCGGCCCCAGGTTCTCAAGGAAACGCAATGACTTCATGGCAGCCCAACTTCAGCTGGATCACGGACCACCTCGCCGTCGGCGGCAGCTTTCCGGCCGAGCGCGCCCCGGAGCTGGCGCGGGAGCACCGCATCGACGCGGTGGTCGACCTGCGCGTCGAGGCCTGTGACGACGAGCACATCCTGCGCGAACACGGCATCACGCTGCTGCACCTGCCCACCGAGGACACCTTCGGGGTCGATGCGCGGCACCTCGACGACGGCGTGCGGTTCGCAGCGCAGTACCTCGACGCCGGGCGGCGCGTGCTCATCCACTGCGAGCACGGCATCGGCCGCTCGGCCACGCTGGCCCTGTGCGTCATGGTGCAGCGCGGCTGGACGCCGCTCGCAGCGCTGGAGCGCATGAAGGACCGGCGCGCGCTGGTCTCGCCCTCCCCGGCGCAGTTCGAATGCTGGGCCGCGTGGCTGGAGCGCCACCGCGCGGCGCAGGCCGTCGCCTGGACGAGCCCCAGCTTCGACGAGTTCCAGCGCGTGGCGTACCGCCATCTGGCGGTCGGCTGACGATGCTGGTCTACGGCGACGCCGCGCGCCGCGAGAGCGCCGCACGCCGGTTTTCCCGGCTGCGCGCCATGCTGCGGGACATGCCCGCGCGGCGGCCCGGCATCGAGCGCCACGGCGCCCTGGTGGCGGCGCTGATCGAAGCGGGCGAGCTCGCGCAGGGCATCGCGGACGAGCGCTTCCGCGCCGCGGACGGGCGCGACAACAGCCCCGCGGCGGCCGTCGATGCGGCCATGGCCTTGGTCATGGGACTGGCCGGGCGCTGCGCCGCATCCTGGTGGAGCGACTTCGCGCAGGACGGCGAGGACTGCACGCCCGCGCTCGACGCCTGCGAGGCCCAGCTGCCAGCGGGCCCGATCGAGGTCAGGCAGCCCGAGGGCTACGCCTTCTACGCGCTGTACCCCGAGACCTACCTGGAGGCGGCGCGCGCGCTCGCGGCCGAATCCGCCCACTGGCGTGTCATCGGCATCCGCAGCATCGGCACCAGCCTGGCGGCCATGGTGGCGGTGGGCCTGAAGGCGCCCTGCCCACGCACGCTGCGGCCCGTCGGGCATCCGTTCGAGCGCCAGGTCGCCGCCGACGCTGCCCGGCTGTCCGGTGCGGACGACGGCGCCGCCTGGGCGATCGTCGACGAGGGGCCGGGGCTGTCGGGCTCCTCCATGGCGGCGGTGGCGCGCTGGCTGGCCGCCGCGGGCGTCGCCGTCGAACGCCAGCATTTTTTCAGCAGCCATGCCCAGGGCCCCGGGGCGCAGGCCAGCGAGGCGACGCGCGCCGTCTGGCGCCGGGCGCGCGTGCAGCACCGGGGCTTCGACGCGGCGATCCTGCATGCGGCGCGTCCGGCGCACCGCCTGGACAGCTGGGTCGAGACGCTGGTCGGCCGCCTGCGCGCGCCGCTGCGCGAGGTCACGGGCGGCGGCTGGCGCGCGCTGCACGGGATTTCGACCGGCGACGGCGACGCGCCGCCGGCCCACCCGTGGCAGGAGCGGCGCAAGTTCATCGCCGAGACCGACGAGGGCCGCTGGCTGGTGAAGTTCGTCGGCCTGGGCCGGCGCGGCGAGCGGCTGCTGGAGCGGGCCCAAGCCCTGGCCGCGGCCGGCTTCTCGCCCGCGCCCGCGGGCCTGTGCCACGGCTTTCTGGTGGAGCGCTGGCAGGGCGATCTGGCGCCGCTGTCGCGTCTTCGGACTCTGGGCTGGCGCGACCGGCTGGTGGACCGCGTCGCCGACTACCTGGCCTTCCGTGCTCGCTCCTTCGCCGCCCCGCGCGACGGCGGCGCCTCCCTGCAGCAGCTGCACGAGATGGGCCGCCACAACACCGGAGAGGCCCTGGGCGCGCAGGCCGCGGCCGCGTGGGACCGGCTCGGCGCCGCCACCGACCGGCTGGCGCCCGAGGTCGTCCGGGTGGAAACCGACAACCGCCTGCACGCCTGGGAGTGGCTCGTGGCCGGTGCGCACCTGCTCAAAACCGACGCGCTCGACCACCACGCCGGGCACGACCTGGTCGGCTGCCAGGACATCGCCTGGGACGTCGCGGGCGCCGCCGTCGAGTTCGAGCTTTCCGCCGGCGAAGAGCGGCGGCTGACGCAGCGCCTGGCAGCGCAGGCGGGGGTGCGCGTGCGGCCGGAACTGGTCGCGTTCTACCGGCCGTGCTACCTGGCGTTCCAGCTGGGCTACTGGCGGATGGCGCATGACGCGGCGGACACCTCGCCCGAAGCCGCTCGGCTGCAGGCCGCCTGCGCGCGCTACGCGGACGGCCTGCGGCGCGCCCTCGTTCTTGCGCCCTGAAACCGCACAATGCGATCCATGCCCTACATGCCCCCCTTCATCGCGCCCGAGCGCTTCACCGACGCCGCCGCGGCGCTGGCGCAGGTGCGCGCGATCTACCACGGCGGACTCGACCACCTGCGCGACGCGATGCGGCGCTTCGTCGCCGGCGAGTCGCTGCCCGGCCGGGTGCGCGCCTGCTACCCGTACGTGCGCGTGCAGACGCACACGGCGTCGCGGCGCGCGGTGCCCGCCAATGCCGGCCTGAGCTACGGCTTCGTCGCCGGGCCGGGCCGCTACGAGACCACGCTGACGCGGCCCGACCTCTTTCACCGCTACTACATGGAGCAGTTCCGGCTGCTGCTGGAGAACCACGAGGTCGAGCTCGAAGTCGGCACCAGCACGCAGCCGATCCCGATCCACTTCTCCTTCGTCGAGAGCGACCACATCGAGGGCACTATGAGCGCCGAGCGGCGCGCCCTGATGCGCGACGTGTTCGATCTGCCCGACCTGGGCGCGATGGACGACGGCATCGCCAACGGCACCTACGAGGCGCGCCCCGGCGAGGCGCAGCCGCTGGCGCTCTTCACCGCGGCGCGCGTGGACTACTCGCTGCACCGGCTGCGCCACTACACCGGCACCATGCCCGAGTGCTTCCAGAATTTCGTGCTGTTCACCAACTACCAGTTCTACATCGACGAGTTCGTGCGCCTGGGCCACGAGGCGATGAAGGACCCGGCCAGCGAGTACGTCGCCTTCGTCGAGCCCGGCAACGTGGTGACGCGCCGGCGCGGCCTCGCCGCCGGCCACTCGGGCGCCAGCGGCGGCGACGCCGTCTACGACAAGCTGCTCGACGGCTCGCAGGGCACGCCGCCGCCGCGCCTGCCGCAGATGCCGGCCTACCACCTGGTGCGCGCCGACCGCAGCGGCATCACCATGGTCAACATCGGCGTCGGCCCGGCCAACGCCAAGACCATCACCGACCACATCGCCGTGCTGCGCCCGCACGCCTGGATGATGCTGGGTCACTGCGCCGGCCTGCGCCCGAGCCAGCAGCTGGGCGACTACGTGCTGGCGCACGCCTACGTGCGGGAGGACCACGTGCTCGACGAGGAGCTGCCGCTGTGGGTGCCGATCCCGGCGCTGTCGGAGATCCAGCTGGCGCTGGAGCAGGCCGTGGCCGAGGTCACGCGCATCGAGGGCGCGCAGCTCAAGAAGATCATGCGCACCGGCACCGTGGCGAGCACCGACAACCGCAACTGGGAGCTGCTGCCGGGCAACCGGCCGCAGCGCCGCTTCAGCCAGAGCCGCGCAGTCGCGCTCGACATGGAAAGCGCCACCATCGCGGCCAACGGGTTCCGCTTCCGGGTGCCCTACGGGACGCTCTTGTGCGTCAGCGACAAGCCGCTGCACGGCGAGATCAAGCTGCCCGGCATGGCCAACCACTTCTACCGCGAGCGCGTCGAGCAGCACCTGCGCATCGGCATGGCGGCCATCGACATCCTGCGCAGCGAGGGATCGAGCCGGCTGCACAGCCGCAAGCTCAGGAGCTTCGCGGAGGTGGCGTTCCAGTAGCGTGGGTTGCGCGGACGGCCGGCGTGCCTTCGAGCCAAGGGCTGCCTGCGCGCCGCAGGCTCGCCTGAACGGCAACACAGGGCATTGCTATCAAAACAGTAGCTAGCAGCGCCCGTGGAATCAGCGCCAGCGGCACTTTTGACCCATAAACCCGGCTGCCGGCAGTCTTGACAGCCCCGCCCACTTCGGCGGTCCGGCACCCGCGTCGCTGGCGAAGCGCCGGCGCGGCAGGGTCGTGCGGGCCGACGCCTACCGCGAACCCGCCGGGCCACCCCCGGTCTTGCGGGACTGCGACTGGTTGTCGCCGCCCACATGCGACTCGCGGTCGTGGCGGCTCTCGGGCGTGCGCTTGGCCTCGTTCTTCTGCGTCGGCTCGGGCGAGGGCTTGTTGTGCTCGGTCTGGCCCGGCCGCGGGTTCTGCGAATTCGACATGGGAACTACTCCTGTGCGGACAATGAAAGTCCACCCTGCACCCACCCCGCGGCGCGCCGCGTCGGACAGGCCACACAGCGCACGTCGGCCCCGGCCCGCGACGCCGCGTCGTCCCGAAGGCCGGTCTCAGGCCAGAGCCGCCGCGAAGCGCGAGCGGAACGCTTCGCAGAAGGCCGCGGTGCCGCCGATCGACAGCGTGACCGTGTGGCGCGGCGGGCCCGCGGTGCCGAGCCGGACGTCGAACGCGCGGCGCCGCTCGTCGTGGTCGAGGGCCTGCGGCGTCGCGACTTCCTGCACCGAGCGCAGGTCGAAGTCCCACTCGCCGCCCTCCTCGGTGGGCGCCCGCTGCCCCGGAAAGGTGGCGTGCGCCCAGTCGAGCACCTGCGCGACCTCGGCCAGCACGGCGGCGGCCTGTTGCGGCCCGGTCGAGGCCATGGCCTCGAACACGCCACCGCCTTCGGGGTCCTCGCTGGCATCGAAGACGAGGTACTGGAGGTTCATGCGGCTCCCGCTCCTTTGACTTCCGGGGAATCGACGACGTCAGCGCCCCGGTGCTGCGCAGCCTGGCTGGCCGCCGCGCGCAGCCTGTCCTTCTTGCTCGGCCGCCGGCCCTTGACGCCGCCGGACGCCGGCCCGGCACCCGGCGTCGGCGCGGCGGGCGCCACCGGCTCGAAGCCCGCCACCCGCTCGCGCGGCACGGTCCGGCCCTGGCGCTTCTCGATCAGCCGGAAGTGCGCCTCGCCCTCCGCCGGGACGAAGCTCACCGCCAGCCCGCGCTCGCCGGCGCGGCCGGTGCGCCCGATGCGGTGCACGTAATCGACCGCCGAGCGCGGCAGGTCGTAGTTGACGACCACCGGCAGCTGCGCGATGTCGAGTCCGCGCGCGGCCAGGTCGGTCGCCACCACCACGCGCACGCGGCCGGCCTTGAAGTCGGCCACCACCTGGGTCCGCTTGCCCTGGCTCAGCACGCCGTGAAAGGGCTCGGCCGCGATGCCGGCCTTGCGCAGCTTGTCGGCCACGACCTCGGCGGCGTGCTGGGTGGCGACGAACACCAGCGCGCGCGTCCAGCCCTGGTCCTGCACGAGGTGGCGCAGCAGCTGGGTGCGCCGGGGCGCATCGACCTCGATGGCGCGCTGCGCGATGTCGGGCCGGGCCGCCGGCGCGTCCGCGACCTCGATGCGCACCGGATCGCGCAGCAGCCGCCCGGCCAGCGCCTCGACGGCCGGCGGAAAGGTGGCCGAGAAGAACAGGTTCTGCCGCCGCGCCGGCAGCAGCGCGAGGATGCGTCCCATCTCGTCGGCGAAGCCCAGGTCGAGCAGCCGGTCGGCCTCGTCGAGCACCAGCGCCCGCACGTCGGCCAGGCGCAGC
Source organism: uncultured beta proteobacterium (assembly GCA_963847265.1). Lineage (GTDB taxonomy): Bacteria > Pseudomonadota > Gammaproteobacteria > Burkholderiales > Burkholderiaceae_C > Variovorax. Next base: position 882,426 of record CAWJZE010000001.1, read on the forward strand.
GCGTTGTGCTCGAGCAGGTCGAGCAGCCGGTCGGCCTCGTCGAGCACCAGCGCCCGCACGTCGGCCAGGCGCAGCGCGTTGTGCTCGAGCAGGTCGAGCAGCCGCCCCGGCGTCGCCACCACGATGTCGGCGCCGCCGCGCAGCGCCATCATCTGCGGGTTGACCGAGACGCCGCCGAAGGCGAGCACGGTCTTCGGGCGCTCGGGCAGGTGCTGCGCCAGCGCGCGCAGCGTCTCGCCCACCTGCGCCGCGAGTTCGCGCGTGGGCACCAGCACCAGCGTGTGGAGCGTGCGCTGCGACCGCTGGCGCGGCGCCTGCGACCAGCGCTGCAGCAGCGGCAGCGAGAATGCGGCGGTCTTGCCCGAGCCGGTCCGCGCCAGGCCGAGCACGTCCTGCCCGCGCAGGATGGCCGGGATGGCTTCGGCTTGAATGGCCGTGGGCGCGGCGTAGCCCCGTTCGGTGGCGGCGCGCACGAGGGCCGGCACGAGGCCCGGAAGTTGAAATGGCATGAAGCTGCGCGTGGATGGATTGGAAAATGGACGAACGATGAGCAGCGGCAATCACGGCAACCCGGGCGATCGCGGCAGCCGGCCGGTGTATTCGACCGACGGCGGAAGGATTTGCCCCGGCTGCGGCCGGCCAGTGGCGGCCTGCGTCTGCAGGCAGCAGAAAACCGCCTTGCCCGCCACCGACGGCATTGTGCGGGTGTCGCATGAAACCAAGGGCCGCAAGGGCAAGGGCGTGACCGTCGTCCGGGGCGTGGCACTCGACGCGGCCGCGCTCGCGCAGCTCGGCAGGCATCTCAAGGCGGCCTGCGGCACCGGCGGCACTTCCAAAGACGGCGTGCTCGAAATCCAGGGCGATCACCGCGATACCGTGATCGCCGCGCTGCAACGGCGAGGTCTGACCGTCCGGCGCGCTGGCGGCTGAACCTGTGCAGGATGCCTGATGAAACCCGAAGACCTCGAACGCCTCGTCACCCTCGCCATGCCCTTCGGCAAACACAAGGGCACGCTGATCGCCGACCTGCCCGGCAACTATCTCGCTTGGTTCGCCCGCGAGGGTTTCCCGAAGGGCGAAATTGGCCGGCTGCTGCGGCTGATGCACGAGATCGAGCACAACGGGCTGGCGGGACTGCTGACGCCGCTGCGCCAAAGACAAGTCATTCAACCAAATGGTATGCGATAATGATTTTTTGTCGACATTTTTACCTCTGACGTTAAGCTAAAGGCTTCTTCAGGAACAAATCTCGTGGATACTGAAGCTGGAAAAACCTTGTCGCAAACGATCTCCGACCGGCTGGCCGAGGAGATCGTGCTGCGCCGTTTCCAGCCGGGCGAGCGGCTCGATGAGCAGTCCATCGCCACGCGTTTCGGCGTGTCGCGCAGTCCGGTGCGGGATGCGCTGCGCCAGCTGGCATCGACCAAGCTGGTGGATTACCTGCCTCGCCGAGGCTTTTCCGTGGCCGCCGTGGCCGCGTCGGATCTGGATGGCCTGTTCGAGGCCTCGGGCGAGATCGAGGCACTGTGCGCCAAGCTGTGCGCATTGCGCGCGGCGCCGTCGGAGCGCAAGCGGATCGAGTTCGTTCACCAGCAAGCTGCCCAGGCCATCCTGGAAGGCGATGCAAAGGCGTACGCGCAACTGAACGAGGAGTTCCACTTCCTCATTTACGCCGGCGCGCGCAACAAGACCCTGCAGGACCTAGCCCTGAGCCTGCGGCAACGGCTGGAGCCTTTTCGCTCGCGGGGCTTCTTCGTCGCCGAGAACCGCCTGAACCGCTCGCACCTCGAGCACGAGGCGCTGGTGGCGGCCCTGCTGGCGCAGGACGGTCCCGCCGCCGCCGAGGCCATGCACAACCACGCCGCGAACTCGGCGATGAACGTGCTGCAGCACTTCAACAGAGACACCGCCAAGTCGCCCTCCGGCACGCCGGCCTGAAGCCTCTCCGAGCCCCCGGCCCGCCCGGCGGACCGGCGCGCCACCCACGATCTGTCTTGCACCCGCTTGAAGCGGCTTTCGGCAAGACGTTCAGTACTCCTTCTCACATCCCTGCTGCCCTGACCCACCGCCCAGTTCGGCGCGTGGCATGCGGCAGCGCGTCGCCAGTGCGCCAAGACCCTGCTGCCCTGAGTCTTGGGTTTTCCCTAGTTTTCTCTTGTGAATACCAGAACATAAAATTGCACACAATTCGTAATTGCTGAATGCACAACTTCAGATACGGATTTCTTTCAACCACTTGAGAAGAGAGCATCGAATGTCCTGGATCGCACTTGCCAGCTACCGCCGCATCAACGGCCTCGCCACCGCCTTGGTGCTCGACCAACAGCTCTACGATCTGGAGGCCACGCTGGCCGCGGGTCTTCCCGCAGCCCAGCCCGACTGGCTCGCGGGCGGCATCGAGACGATGCTCAGGAACTGGAGCGCCGTTCAGCCCTGGCTGCAGGCGGCGATGCCAATCGCCGAAGCGCTGGCAGCCTCGGGCGACATCAAGCCGGTGGACGGCGGGCGGACCGCCGTGGCCGCCCCCTACGTGCCGCAGCGCATCTTTTGCGCCGCCTCCAACTACGCCAAGCACGCCAACGAGATGGGCACGGTGCTGGCGGCCAAGTCGCAGAGCAAGCCCTACATGTTCCTGAAGCTGTCGAACACCGTCATCGGCGATGGCGAGACGGTGCAGATGCCCCCGGAAACCGCCATGCTCGACTGGGAGGTGGAGCTGGCGGCGGTCATCGGCAAGCGCTGCCGGCGCGTCCCGGTCGAGCAGGCGCTGGAGCACGTGGCCGGCTACACCATCCTCAACGACATCTCGGCGCGCGACCTCAACGTGCGCAGCGACTACCCCTTCAAGCACGACTGGTTCCAGGGCAAGTGCCACGACACGTTCGCGCCGATCGGCCCGTGGCTGGTGCCGGCCTGGCAGATTCCCGATCCGCAGGCCGTGCAGCTGCGCCTCGATGTCAACGACGCGCCGATGCAGCAGGACAGCACGGCCAACATGATCTGGAGCGTGCGCGAGCAGATCGCCTACCTGTCCACCATCGTCACGCTGGAGCCCGGCGACGTCATCGCGACGGGCACGCCCACCGGCGTCGGAATGGGCCGCGGCGTGTACCTGAAGGACGGCGACCGCATGGTCGCAAGCATCGAGGGGATTGGACGGCTGTCCAACCAGGTGCGAGCAGAACGCCTCTGAGCGCCGGCACCGCAGGGCTCCCGGCCCGACGACATCACAACCTATGGAGACAACATGCATCCACTCCCTCAACGGTTCGCCGGCGTCGCGCGCGCGCTGGGCCTCGCCGCCATCGGGCTGCTCGCCGGTGCGGCTGGCGCGCTCGCGCAGGAGAAGGTGACCTACAACATGGCCTGGCTGCCGCAGGGCAGCTCGGTGGGCGTGATCGTCGCGCAGGAGAAGGGCTTTTTCCGCGAGCTGGGGCTGGACACCAGCATCGTGCGCGGCTACGGCGGCAACCGCACTGCCAACGAACTGGACCAGGGACAGTTCGAGTTCGGCTATGTCGACCCGATCAGCCTGGTGCTCAACCGGGCCAACGGCGGCAAGATCCGCATGGTAGGCGCGATCAACACGCGCTGGCCGGCGGGCATCTGTTTCAACACCAAGCTCCACCAGCCCAGGAAGCCGGCCGACCTGAAGGGGCTGCTGCTGGGCGGCGGCTCGGCCTCCCCGGTGCACAACGTGGTGCCGGCCTGGCTGGAACTCAACGGCCAGCCCAAGGACAGCATCCGGCTGCTGCGCATGGACCCTGCGGTGGTGGACACATCGCTCATCGAGGGCAAGATCGACCTGGCCGAGTGCTGGCGCGGGAGCAATCGCGCCGTCACCCAGAAGCAGGCCAATGCGGCCGGCGTCAGCCTGGGGGTGATGGAATACAGCGACTTCGGGCTGGATGCCTACGGCAGCGGCTTCGCCGCCAGCGAGGACACGATCAAAAAGCGCCCGGAGCTGGTCAGGAAGTTTCTGCAGGGCTCCTACCGCGGCTTCGAATACGCCATGGCCCATCCGGAGCAGGCGGCCGACATCATGGTCAAGGTCTTTCCCACGACCGACCGCGCCGTGGCCCTGGCGCAAATCAAGGACATGAGCGGCCTGCTGATCGACCCTCAAGTCCAGGACAAGGGCCTGGGCTACCTGCGCGACGACCGCATGCGCGCCACCGTGCAGTTCGTCGACAAGGCCTTCGGCATGAACGGCAAGGTCAAGCCGCAGGACACCTACACCAACGAGCTTCTGAAGTGAAAGGAGGAGGAGCCATGGCCAACCGCCCCCGCCCGCAACGCCTGGGGCACGTCGTGCTCAACGTGCGCGACCTGCAAGCCTCGGTGCGCTTCTACACCGAGATCGTCGGCCTCCAGGTGTCCGACTACATCGAGGACCAGATGGCTTTCCTGCGCTGCGGGAGCGACCACCACGATCTGGCGCTGGCTCAGATTCCGGCCGATGGCGCGTACCGCGACGCCACCTACGTGCCGGGGCGCCCGGGGCTCGAGCATTTTTCCTATGAGGTGGGTTCGCTCGCCGAAATCGAGGAAGCGGCGCGCTACCTGCAGGAGCAGGGAGTGGAGATCGTTCGGGGCATCGGCAAGCATGGCCCGGGCGAGAACCTGTTCCTGGTGTTCAAGGACCCCGACGGCAACTACTGCGAGTTCTACGCCGAGATGGTGCAGGTCACGCCAGCGCAGCCGCACACCCCGCGGGTCTGGAAAAACGACTTAGCAGCCTTCGACCAGTGGCATTTCGACAGGTTCGTGGTGCCGCCGCCCGAATGGGGGCCGCGCCCGCCGGCCGACAGCGGTGCGCAAGACGAGTGAATCCGGACCCACAAGAACGAATTCCCCATGGGGGCAGGAGACCTACCTTGCATCGATCCTTCTACCGCCATGAGTCCTGGCGGCGTTTCGTCGACCCGGCCCTTTTGCTGCTGCTGCTGGCCGTTCTCTGGGAAAAGGCGGTCGACGTGTTCGGCATCAAGCGCTACCTGCTGCCGCCGCTGTCGCAGGTGCTCGACAGCCTGTGGAGCAACCGCGTCGCGCTGCTGCTGGAGTCGTGGGTCACGACCAAGGAGGTGCTGGCGGGTTTCGCGCTGGCCGTCATCGGCGGCGTGCTGCTGGGGCTGGCGATCCATGCGCTGCCGCTCGTGCGGCGCACGCTGTACCCGCTGATCGTCGTCTTCCAGGGGCTGCCCAAGATCGCGCTGGCGCCGCTGATGGTGATCTGGTTCGGCTATGGCGACACCTCCAAGGTGCTGATGGCGTTTCTCTTCGCCTTCTTTCCCGTGGTGATCGCCACCATGGGCGGTCTGGCCGGCACGCCGGCGCACCTCGCCGAGCACTTCCGGGCCATCCGCGCGCCTGCCTGGACCACGTTCCGGCGCCTGCATGTGCCCTCGGCGCTGCCGTCGATCATGGACGGCTGCAAGACGGCGATGCCGCTGGCGGTCATCGGCGCCATCGTGGGCGAGTTCGTCGGCTCCGAGCACGGCCTGGGCCACCTCATCCTCGAGGCCAACGCCAACGCGCGCACCGACTACCTCTTCGCCGCGCTGGTGGTCATCTCCGCCGTTGCCGGCCTGCTGTACGTGCTGGTCGAGCTGGCCGCCAAGCGCGTCTGGTGGCGTGGCCTCTAGACCGCCGCGCTCGCCCCTCTCAACCATTCCTTCAACTTCCAGGAGCTTCCCGTCATGGCCAAACTACGTCACATCGCCCTTGCCGTTCCCGATCCTCAAAAGGCCGCCAAGTTCTACAGCGAGGTCTTCGGCCTCACCATCGTCGAGCCGACGCACTCGCCCATTGCCGAGGGGGTCTACCTGTCCGACGGCACCATCTGCCTGGCCCTGCTGAACTACAAGACCGACGAAGCCGCGGGCCTGGAGCGCGGCAAGGACTGGGTCGGCACGCACCATTTCGGCTTCTGGGTGGACGACCTGGAAGCACAGCGCAAGGCCATTGAGGCGCACGGCGGCACCTTCTTCATGGACCTGCCGCACGACAAAAAGAGCCTGTACTACGAGATGAAGTTTCGCGATCTCGACGGGGTGGTGTTCGACATCTCCGAGGGCGGTTGGGTCGGGGCGAAGAAGTGAAACCCAACGCCATGGCCGTCGGCGCTGTACCAGCAGCGTTTGCCACGGACGCGGCGGTCAGCGTCAAGGGGGTCACCAAGACCTTCGACACGCGCCACAGCGTGTGCGCGCTGGAGCAGGTGAACTTCACGGTGCGGCGCGGTGAATTCGTCTCCATCCTGGGGCCCAGCGGCTGCGGCAAGAGCACGCTGCTGCGCATGGTGGCCGGGCTGATCCAGCCCGACACGGGCGGCGAGGTGCGCGTGCTGGACCACCTGCAAACGCAGATGTCCGACGATGTGGGCGTGGTCTTCCAAACTCACAACATGCTGCCCTGGGAAACCGTGGAAGCCAACATTCGCCTGGCCGCTGAAGTGCGCAAGCTGCCCAAGAAGGATATCGACGAGCGCGTCGAGGCCCTGCTGCCCATCCTCAAGCTGGAGAAGTTCCGCCACAACCATCCGCACGAGCTCTCCGGCGGCATGCGTCAGCGCGCGGCGCTCGGCCAGATCTTGGTGATGCGACCCAAGGTGCTGCTGCTCGACGAGCCCTTCGGCGCACTCGATGCGCTCACGCGCGACCAACTCAACGTGGAGCTGCTGCGCCTGTGGCAGGAGATGCGCCAGACGGTGATCCTCATCACGCACAGCATCTCGGAGGCAGTGTTCCTCTCAGACCGCGTGCTGGTGATGTCCGAGCGGCCGGGCCGGATCATCGAGGACATCCGCATCGACCTGCCCCGCCCGCGCGACCCGCGCACCACCAAGGAAGCGGCCGCATTCGGGCACTACGTCGTGCGGCTGAGCCACCTGATGGGTGTCGACTGACCCAGTCATCGAATCATTTTTCCGGAGTTGTCTTGAAACCATCGAAATTCCACGGGGTCGTGCCGGCCATGGCGACCCCCTTCACCGCGGACCACCGGCTCGACGAAGCCCGCGTGGGCGAATTGATCGAAAGCTACCTGCAGGCCGGCGTGCACGGCATCTCGGTGGCCGGCAGCCAGGGCGAGTTCTTCGCACTGGACGCGGACGAGCACGTCCGCCTGCTGGAGCTGTCCGTGCGCGCCATCGACGGCCGCGTGCCGCTGTACGCGGGCACCGGCGGCGCCACCACGCGCCAGGCCATTGCGCTCACGCGGGCGGCCGAGGCGCTGGGCGCCGATCTGGCGCTGGTCATCACACCGTACTTCGTGCAGCCCACACAGGATGAACTGGTGGCGCACTACGCGGCCGTGGCCCAGGCGACGAAGCTGCCGGTGATGCTCTACAACAACCCGCCGCGCACCAGCGTCAACGTGCTGCCGGCCACGCTGGCGCGCTGCATGAAGGCGGCCGACAACATCGTGGGCATCAAGGACTCCGGCGGCGACCTGACCCAGTCGATCGAATACCTGCTCGCGGCGCCGCGGCCGGCGCTGCTGTTTTCCGGCCGCGACACGATCGCCCTGGCGATGATGTTCCACGGCGCGCAAGGCACCATCTCGCCGGCGGCCAATGTCTTTCCCGAACTCATGGTGCAGTTGTACGACGCGCTGCGTGCCGGCGACCATGCCGAGGCGCTGCGCCTGTCGAACGTGTTCGCGCCGTTGCGCGCGGCTTGGGCCTGGGGCTCGTTCCCGGTGGTCATCAAGGAGGCGATGGCGCTCGCCGGCCGCAGTGCCGGGCCGACGCGCCCGCCCATCGCGGCGCTGCCCGAGAAGGTGCGCACCGACTTGGCGGCCGTGGTGGCGCGCATCGCCGCCGCCAAGCGCTAGGGCCCCGCCATGCACGCAGACGACGCGCCCCGCGCGCTCGGGGACGGACCAGCCCCGCCGTCCACGGATGGCGAGCGACGCTACAACGCGCGTCTTGCCGTGCCGCACCACCCGGCCATCTTCGAGCGCTGGGCCCGCGACTCGGCCGCTGTGCGCGCGACGGCGCCCTGCCGGCTCGACGTGCCCTATGGCGCGCATGCCATGGAGACGCTCGACCTGTTCCTGCCGGCGGGCCGGCCCCGCGGCACGCTGATGTACGTCCACGGCGGCTACTGGCGCTCGCTCGACAAGTCGGACGCCTCCATCGTCGCGCCGCCCTTCACCGCGGCCGGCTACGCGGTGGCGGTCGTCAACTACGCACTCTGCCCCGCCGTGACCGTGGAAACCATCGTGGGCCAGGTGCAGCGGGCTGCGGCCTGGCTCCACGCGCACAGCGCCGGCTGGGGCGCCCCGCCCGAGCGCTTGTTCGCCTGCGGTCACTCGGCCGGCGGCCACCTGGCCGCGATGCTGCTGGCCACCGACTGGCCCGCGCACCATCCCAGCCTACCGTCCGCAACCGTCGCCGGTGCGGTCTGTGTGAGCGCGCTGTACGACCTGCGCCCCCTGCTGCAGGTGCCTTCGGTGCAGGAAGCCGCGCGCTTCACGCCCGAGAGCGCGCAAGCGCTCAGCCCCGCGCTGCGCGCTCCGGCCACCGACGCGCCGCTGATCACCGTGCTAGGGCTGGACGAAAACTCCGGCTTCCACGACCAGTTCGACGCCATCCGCCGGGCTTGGTGGCGGGTCCACGCAGACCACGTGGTTTGCGCGAACCACGATCACTTCACCATCCTCGACGAGCTGACGCACGGCACGGGAGCCATCGCCCGTGCTGCCTTGCGCCTCATGCAGTCCCTCGACACCGCCCCTTCGCCATGATTTCCGACAGCGCCCTGGACACCCTCTTTCGCGACGCGCGCTCGCACAACGGCTGGCTGCCGCGGCCGGTCGACGAGGCGCAGCTGCGCCAGCTCTACGAACTGGCGAAGTGGGGGCCCACCTCGGCCAACTGCTCGCCGATGCGCATCGTCTTCGTTCGCACCGACGCCGGCCGCGAGCGGCTCAGGCCCTGGCTGTCGCCCGGCAACGTGGAGAAGACCATGACCGCGCCCGTCACGGCCATCCTCGGCTTCGACACCGCCTTCCATCGCGAGCTGCCGCGGCTGTTCCCGCACAACCCTGCCATTCAGGATGCCTTCGCGGGGCCCGAAAAGCTGGCCCACGCCGAGGTCACGGCCTTTCGCAACGGCACCCTGCAGGGCGGCTACTTCATCATGGCGGCGCGTGCGCTGGGCCTGGACTGCGGGCCCATGTCGGGCTTCGACGCGCGAGCGGTGGACCGGGAGTTCTGGGCCGGCACGACCGTTCGCACCAACTTCCTGTGCAACCTGGGCCATGGCGATCCCGGCAAGCTGTTCGGCCGGCACCCTCGGCTGGCGTTCGAGGAAGCGTGCCGCTTCGCATGACGCTTCAGCCATGCTTTTCGACACGTCCCTGCTGCTCGCCGCCGCCTTCGCGGCCGGCGCCCTGAACGCGGTCGCCGGCGGCGGCAGCTTCCTGACGCTGCCCGCGCTCGTGCTGACCGGCGTGCCTGCGGTCAGCGCCAACGCCACCGGCACGCTGGCTCTGCTTCCTGGCTACCTGTCGGGGGCTTGGGGCTTTCGCGAGGACACCCGGCCGCCGCCCGGCCTGTCCACCGGGGCACTGGCCGCCCTGTGCCTGGGCGGCGGCGCCACCGGCGCCACACTGCTCTTGCTGACGCCCGACGCCATCTTCCAACGCGTGGTGCCTTGGCTGCTGCTGCTGGCGACGCTGTTGTTCGCGCTCGGCCCCCGGCTGACGCGGTCGGCACGACCGCGCACTGCTCGTCCCGCCGGCGCCATGTTCAGCGTCTTCGCCGTGACGGCCTATGGCGGCTACTTCAACGGGGGCCTCGGCATTCTGCTGCTGGCGATGTTCAGTCTGCTGGGTCAGACGAACCTGCATGCGATGAATGGCCTGAAGAACCAGGTTTCCGCACTGCTCACCCTGATCGCTGCTGCCCTGTACGCCTGGGGTGGCCTGATCGCCTGGCGCGAAGCCTCGATCATGATGGGCGCTGCCCTGCTCGGCGGTTACGCCGGCGCACGTGGAGCCCGGCGCCTGTCGGCCGTCTGGCTGCGGCGCGGCATCGTCTTGACCGGCCTGGTGATGAGCGTCCTGTTCTTTTCGCGATAGAGCGCAACGCGCCTCCATCGCCAGGGGCCCGCCCTCACCCCATGCGGCCGGAAGCAGAGCGTCGCGAGGCGGCGACTTCCTACAGGGTCCCGCAGCGCAATAGCCGATATTGTCCGGATTGCCATTCCTTCCGAGAAGCCATGAGCGACGACCCGACCAAGACCGGCAGCGACCGCAAGCTGATTTCCCTCCAGGAAGACTACGAGATCCGCGACTGGACCAAAAGCCTGGGATGCACCGAGGCGCAGTTGCGCGAGGCCGTCAAGGCGGTCGGGAACTCGGCGGAAGCGGTGCGCCGATACCTGGACGGCAAGAAGAAGTAGCAGCAGCAGCGCCGCGGCGAAACGCCCGGGCGATGCAAGCCAGCGCCGCGCCCCGAAGCACACACACGGGGGCGGTGCGCGGCGGCGCCACAATCGGCTCCTGTGACCTCGCCGCCCCTCTTCCACGTCAGCCACCTGAGCAAGCGCTACGGCGCCACCACCGTGGTGGACGACCTGTCATTCGAGATCGCGCCGGGCGAGTGCCTGGGCGTGATCGGCCCCAACGGCGCGGGCAAGACGACCACCATCCGCATGTGCCTCGGGTTGACGGCGCCCGACGCCGGCCACATCGTGTACCGCGACGGCGCGGGCGTGCCGCTGCACATGCCGCGCGACGCGCTCGCCATCAAGACGCAGCTCGGCGTGGTGTCGCAGTTCGACACGCTCGACCCGGACTTCAGCTGCGCCGAGAACCTGATCGTCTATGGCCGCTACTTCGGCCTTCGCCGAGCCCGCATCGCCCCGCGCGTGCCGCGGCTGCTCGACTTCGCGGCGCTCGCGCACAAGGCCGACGCCAAGCCCGCCGAGCTCTCGGGCGGCATGAAGCGGCGCCTGAGCCTGGCGCGCGCGCTGGTGAACGACCCGAAGCTGCTGCTGCTCGACGAGCCCACCACCGGGCTCGACCCGCAGGCGCGCCACCTGATGTGGGAGCGGCTGCAGGTGCTGCTGCAGCAGGGCAAGTCGATCCTGCTGACCACGCACTTCATGGACGAGGCCGAGCGGCTGTGCGCGCGCCTGATCGTGCTGGACCACGGCCGCAAGATCGCCGAGGGCCGGCCGCGCGACCTGATCGCCGAGCACCTGGAGCCCGACGTGGTCGAGATCTACGGCAACGGCGCGCTCGCGCTGGCCGACGCGCCCGAACTGAAGGCGCTGGCCGCGCGCGTCGAGGTCAGCGGCGAGACGGTGTTCTTCTACACGCAGGACGCGCGCGCCCTGCTCGATGCGCTGACCCGGCACGCCGGGCTGCGCACCTTCCACCGGCCGGCCAACCTGGAGGACCTGTTCCTCAAGCTCACCGGCCGCCAGATCCGCGAGGATGGTTAGATGAAGCTCACCCCCAGGCTTCCCCACTTCGTGTGGTCCGCCCAATGTCCGCTGCCGCAGGCATCGACTCTTCGGCCCGTCCGAGCCTGCGCAGGCAGGCTCGGAGCCGCGGGCCTCAGCCCCCTCACCGGGGGCAACACCGGCGGCCCGGCGAAGCCGGCTCCGCGGTGTTCCCCGAATGTCCGGCCCCAGTTTCATGCGTCGCGGAAGGCGCATGGCGCCATGGATTACTGAAATGGCGAACGCTTTGATCGACTTGGAAGCCCCGGCGGCCACGCTCTCGGTCTGGCGCGCGCCGCGCCTGTCGATGCGCTGGCGGCCGGTGTTCCTGCGCAACTGGCTGGTGTGGCGCAAGACGGTCGTGCCGAGCCTGCTCGGCAACATCGCCGAGCCGCTGATCTGGCTGATCGCCTTCGGCTACGGCATGGGGGCGCTGGTCGGGCAGGTGGAGGTCGGCGGCGCCCGGGTGCCCTACATCCTGTTCCTGGCGAGCGGCTCGATCTGCATGAGCGGGATGAACGCGGCGTCGTTCGAGGCGCTGTATTCGGCTTTTTCGCGCATGCACGTGCAGAAGACCTGGGACGGCATCATGAACGCGCCGGTCGGGCTCGACGACATCGTGATGGCCGAGATGCTGTGGGCCGCGTTCAAGTCGATCTTCACGGTCACGGCGATCCTGTTCGTGATGCTCGCGCTCGGCATCAGCCACAGCCCCAAGCTGGCGGTGGCGTGGCTGGTGCTGCTGGGCTGCGGCGTCGTGTTCTCGTCGATCGCGCTGGTCTTCAACGCGCTGGCAAAGAGCTACGACTTCTTCACCTACTACTTCACGCTGTTCATGACGCCCATGATGTTCCTCTCGGGCGTGTTCTTTCCGCTGGAGCAGCTGCCCCCGGCGGTGCGCGCCATCGCGGCCTGGCTGCCGCTGGCCAGCGCCGTGGCGCTGGTGCGGCCGCTCTTCATGGACCGCTGGCCGGCGGACTGGGCGCGCCCGGCGGCGACGCTCGCGGTGTACGCCGTGGCGGCGTTCTGGCTGGCGCTGGGGTTGACGCGCAGGCGCTTCCGGGCGTGATCGTTGGCGCTGGCCGCACGCCCCCGCTGCCTGAGCTAGGACTTCGTCCGATTTTCACCCAGCCCCATCCGGCGCGAGATCACCTCCTTCATGATCTCGTTGGTGCCACCGTAGATGCGCTGCACCCGTGCGTCGGCGTAGGCGCGCGTGATGGGGTATTCCCACATGTAGCCGTAGCCGCCGAAGAGCTGCAGGCATTCATCCATCACCTTGCACTGCAGATCGCTGGTCCAGTATTTCGCCATGCTGGCGGTGGCGGTGTCGAGCTGGCCGGCCATCAGCAGCTGGATGCACTTGTCGACGAACACCTGCGCGACCTGCACCTCGGTCTGCAGTTCGGCAAGCCGGTAGCGCGTGTTCTGGAAGGCGCCGACGGGCTGGCCGAACACCTTGCGCTCCTTCACGTAGGCCACGGTGCGGTCGAGTGCGGCCTGCGACGCGGCGACGGCGCTGATGGCGATCTGCAGCCGCTCCCACGGCAGCTGCTCCATCAGGCAGACGAAGCCGCGGTTCCTCCAGGCCTCGCCGCCCAGCAGGGCCTCGGGCGGCAGGCGCACGTCGCGGAAGAACAGCTCGGCCGTGTCCTGCGCCTTCAGGCCGAGCTTTTGCAGCCGCTGCCCGTGCTCGAAGCCGGGCATGCCGCGCTCGACCAGGAACAGGCTGGTGCCCTTGGCGCCCGCGGCCGGGTCGGTCTTGGCGACCACGATCACCAGGTCGGCGAGCCAGCCGTTGGTGATGAAGGTCTTGCTGCCGTTGAGCAGGTAGCCGCCGTCGGCCTGCCGGATCGCCGTCGCCCGGATGCCCTGCAGGTCGCTGCCGGCGGCCGGTTCGCTCATGGCAATGGCGCCGACCAGTTCGCCGCTCGCGAGCCGGGGCAGGCAGCGCCTCTTCTGCGCCTCGGTGCCGTAGCGCAGGAGGTACGGCGCCACGATCTCGCTGTGCAGCCCCCAGCCGATGCCGGTGAAGCCGGCCGCCCACAGCTCCTCGAACTGGACCACCGAATAGAGCAGGTCGGCGCCGGCGCCGCCGTAGTCCTCGGGCATCGTCATGCACAGGAAGCCGCTGGCGCCGGCCTTCGTCCAGACGTCGCGGTCGACGTGGCCCTGCGCCTCCCAGCGGTCGTGGAAGGGCGCGATCTCGCGCGCCATGAAGCGGCGCAGGCTGTCGCGGAATGCGTCGTGCTCGGGGGCGAAGAGGGTGCGCTCGATCATGGCGTTCCTCAGCGGCCGGGGAACACCGGCGCGCGCTTTTGCAGGAAGGCGCTCACGCCCTCGGCGAACGACGGCCCGCCGATCAGCTCGCGCTGGCGCTCGCTCTCGTAGCGAAGCTGCTCGGCGAGCGTGTGGCGCGCCGACGCCTCGAAGGCCTGGCGCGCCTCCCGCACGGCGTGCGGCGGCAGGCGCGCCAGGCGCTGCGCCGTCTCGCGGGCCTCGCGCATCAGCAGCGCATCGTCCACGCAGTCCCAGACCAAGCCCCACTGCGCGGCCTTCTCGGCCGGCAGGCGCTGATCGAGCAGCGCCATGCCCAGGGCGCGCGCCGGCCCGACCCGGCGCGGAATGAACCAGGTGCAGCCCAGGTCCGGCACGATGCCCAGCCTGGGCAGAAACGGCAGGTAGAAGTAGGCGCTGCGCGCGGCCAGCACGATGTCGCACGCCAGCGCCAGGCCGACCCCGGCACCGGCGGCCGCGCCGTTGACGGCGCACACCACCGGCACCGGCAGCGAGCGCAGTTCCTCGATCAGCGGATGGCTGATCGCCTGCATCCATTCGGCCGTCTCGTCGCCCAGCGACTTGCCATCGGCCGGCGCGTGCATCGCGCCCAGGTCGGCCCCGACGCAAAACGCCTTGCCGGCGCCGGTCAGCACCACGGCGCGCACGCCGCGATCGTCCTGCACCCGCGCCAGCGCCTCGCGGAGTTCGCGCTGCAGGTCGAGCGCGATCGGGTTGAGCTTGGCGGGCAGGTTGAGCGTGAGGGTGGCGATGCCGTCGCTCACGTCATGCAGGATGGAGGGCATGAAAGCTTTCTTGAAACCGGACTTGACCGAATGCAGAGGACGCGAAGGAGCGCGAAAACGCCAAAGGATTCAAGGCAATCCTCTCACGGCTTCTTGCGCGCGCTCTGCGCGAGCCTGGGCGCCCTCTGCGCCCGGTGGTACTCGCACCCGTCTCACAGCCGCTCCACGATCGTCACGTTCGCCATGCCGCCGCCCTCGCACATCGTCTGCAGGCCGTAGCGCTTGCCGCGCTGGCCGAGCGCATGCACCAGCGTGGTCATCAGCTTGGTGCCCGAGGCGCCCAGCGGGTGGCCCAGCGCGATGGCGCCGCCGTTGACGTTGAGGCGTTCCGGGTCGGCGCCGAGCGCCTGCAGCCAGGCCAGCGGCACCGGCGCGAAAGCCTCGTTGACCTCGTACAGGTCGATGTCCTCGATCTTCATGCCGGCCTTCTGCAGCGCGCGCTGCGTGGCGGGCAGCGGGGCCTCCAGCATGATCACCGGGTCGTGGCCCAGCACGCTCATGTGGTGGATGCGCGCGAGCGGCTTCGCGCCCAGCGCCTTCAGGCCGCGCTCACTGACCACCATCACGCCACTCGCGCCGTCGCAGATCTGGCTGGCGGTGGCCGCGGTGCAGCGTCCGCCCTCGGCGATGAGCTTGACGGCGGCGATGCTCTCGAGCGTGGCGTCGTAGCGGATGCCTTCGTCGCGGGTGTGCATGTCGCCGGGTTCGGTGCCGTCGGGCAGGCGCACCGCCACGGGCACGATTTCATTGGCGAACGCGCCGGCGCGGCTGGCGGCGGCGGCGCGCCGGTGGCTCTCCAGGGCGTAGCGGTCGAGCGCGTCTTTTTCCAGGCCGTATTTCCTCGCCATCATCTCGGCGCCGGTGAACTGGCTGAATTCGACGCCGGGATAGCGCCGCCGCATGGCCGGGCTCATGTAGGTGCCGAGGCCCGCCTTGGCCGGCAGCGCGTTGGGCGTGCCCATCGGCACGCGCGTCATGCTCTCGACGCCGGCGGCGATGACCACGTCCATGGCGCCCGACATCACCGCCTGCGCCGCGAAGTGCAGCGCCTGCTGCGACGAGCCGCACTGCCGGTCGATCGAGGTGCCCGGCACCGACTCGGGCAGCCCGGAGGCCAGCACCGCGTTGCGCGCCACGTTGCTGGCCTGCTCGCCGACCTGGCTGACGCAGCCCAGGATCACGTCGTCCACCGCCTGCGGGTCGATGCCGCTGCGCGCCACCAGCGCGTCGATCACCTGCGCGGCCAGGTCGGCCGGGTGCCAGCCGGACAGGCGACCGTTGCGACGGCCGCCGGCGGTGCGCGCGGCGGCGATGATGTAAGCCTCGGGCATGAAGCCTCCTTTGGAAAAGTGGATGGAAAAAGCGCAGCGCCTGCGCTGCCGCTCAGCGCCGCGCCAGCGCGCGCCGCAACTCGGCCGCGCACAGCGCAACGGCCGTGTGGGCCTCGTCCAGCACCCGGCCCATGGTGATGAAGCCGTGGATCTGCCGCTCGAAGCAGACGTAGCTGGCCCGGTTGCCGGCCGCCGTCAGGGCACGCGCGTAGTCCAGCCCCTCGTCGCGCAGCGGGTCGTAGCCGGCGGTGAGCACCAGCGCGGGCGGCAGACCCGACAGGTCCGGCCGCAGCAGCGGCGAGGCGCGCCAGTCCAGGTCGTGGCGCGCCTCGTCGATGTAGTGGTCGTGGAAGTAGGCGATGGTGTCGGCCGTCAGCAGGTAGCCCTGGCCGTTGGCGGCGTGCGAGGCGTGGCCGCGCCGCATGTCGGTGGCCGGGTAGATCAGCAGCTGGAAGGCGATCGGCAGATCTCCCGCGTCACGCGCCGCGATCGCCACCACCGCCGCCAGGTTGCCGCCGGCGCTGTCGCCGCCGACGGCCAGCCGCGCGGCATCGACGCCCAGCGCCGCCGCTTGGCCGTGCACCCAGCGGGTGGCCGCCAGCGCGTCGTCCACCGCTGCCGGGAAGCGCTGCTCGGGCCCCATGCGGTAATCCACCGCGACCACCGCGCAGCCCGCGCCGTTGGCCAGCTCGCGGCACAGGGTGTCGTGCGTGTCGAGGTCGCCGATGACCCAGCCGCCGCCGTGGAAGTACACCAGTACCGGCAGCACGTCGCCGCTGGCCGTGCCCGCGGGCCGGTACAGCCGCAGCGGGATGGCGCCATGCGGGCCGTCGGCGCGCAGCTCGCGCACTTCGGCGACGGCGGGCGGCTGGGGCTGCGTCGCGGCGCGCCGCTCGCGGTAGAAGGCGCGGGCCTCGGCCGGCGTCAGGGTGTGCGTGGCGGGAACGCCGCTTTGCTCGATGAAGTCGAGCAGGGCGCGGGCCTGGGGGTGCAGCATGGGATTTTCTCGGCGGATACAACAACGGCCTTCAGTGTGGCGCGCCGATGCCGCGGGTGGTATCGGCAGTCACCCGTAGCGGCAGGCCGGGCGGCGCGGTCTTCCGACAGGCGCACCGGCCGGTCGCCCTCTGTTGCTATCGATTTAATAGCTGCATGCGAACGCTGGACGTGCGCTACAGGCCTTTTTGACCCTCAATCTTGTCCCGCGCGCGACTGCGCCGCGTGCCCCGGCTTCTAGACTGCGACGGCATCCCCACAACACGGAGACACCCATGCGCCCCATCCTGCGACTGGCCGCGGCCGCGCTCACGCTCGCGCTCGCCGCCTGCACCACCCCCGCGCCGACCCGGCCGGCCGCCTGGAGCGCGCCGGAGGTGCTGGTCGCGCCCTCGTCCTTCAGCGGCGTGCACGGCCTGGCGATCGACCGCCGGGGCCGGCTGCTCGCGGGCTCGGTGGTCGGCGGCACGTTGTGGGAAGTCGACCGCCAGACCGGCGCGGCGCGCGTGCTGGTCGAGGCTCCGGAAGGCCAGGCCGACGACATCGCGGTCGGGCCGCGCGGCGAACTCGCCTGGACCAACTATCTGATGGGCATGGTGCGCTTTCGCGAGCGCGACGACGCGCCGATGCGCGTGCTCGCCCGGGACCTGCCCGGCATCAACTCGATCGACTTCGACCGCCGCAACGGCAAGCTCTACGCCTCGCAGGTGTTCCTGGGCGACGCCCTGTGGGAGATCGACGTCGCCGGCGCCCGCCCGCCCCGGCTCATCAAGAAGGACATGGGCGGCTTCAACGGCTTCGAGGTGGGCCCCGACGGCATGCTCTACGGGCCGCTGTGGTTCAAGGGCCAGGTCGTGAGGATCGATCCGGCCGACGGCCGCATGACGGTCATCGCCGATGGCTTCCAGATCCCGGCCGCCGCCAACCTCGACGGCAAGGGCAACCTCTGGGTGGTCGATACGCGCAGCGGCGAGCTGGTGCGCGTCGAGCTCGCCACCGGCCGCAAGACGGTGGCGCGGCAGCTCAAGCCCTCGCTCGACAACCTCGCGATCGCGCCCGACGGGACGATCTACGTCTCGAACATGGCCGACAACTCGATCGAGGCCTTCAACCCGGCCACCGGCGAGCTGCGGCTTCTGACCAGCGGCAAGCTCGCGGTGCCGGGCGGCCTGAAGGTCGAGGGCGACACGCTGTGGGTGGCCGACACGTTCAGCTTCCGCCAGGTGGACCTGCGCTCGGGCGCGGTGAGCGACATCTTCCGCATGCAGCGCGACCCGGAGCTGGAATACCCGTCCGCCGTCGGCCTGTCGCCCACCCGCTTCGCGCTCTCGTCGTGGTCCATCGGCACGGTGCAGCTGGTGGACCGCGCCACGCGCCGGACCACCGCCGTGATCCACGGCCTGAAGGCGCCCTACGACGCCGTCCCGCTGGCCGACGGCAGCGTGGTCTACGCCGAGTTCGCGGCCGGCAGCGTGACGCGCGCGAGCGGCGCCGGCTTTGCCGACAAGAAGGTGCTCGCGAGCGGCCTGGGCGGCCCGGTGCAGATGGTCCAGGGGCAGGACGGCGCGCTCTACGTGACCGAGGCGGCCGGCCGGCTGACCCGCATCCCGCTCGACGGCGGCGCGAAGCGCACCGTGGCCGACGGGCTCGCCATGCCCGAGGGGGTGGCGCAAACGCCGTGGGGCAGCTTCGTCGTGGCGGAGAGCGCGGCGCGCCGGCTGGTCGAGATCGACCCGGCCGCCGGCACCCGGCGCGTCGTCGCGGAGGGCCTGCCCATCGGCCTGGCGGCCGGCCCGGGCCTGCCGCCGCCCTACGTGCCCACCGGCGTCGCGGTGGCCGCGGACGGCAGCATCTACTACTCGGCCGACCGCAACAACGCGATCTACCGCATCCGGCCGCGGCGCTGAAGGAAAAGAAGCACGGATGGACGCGGCGCCGTCGGTACGATGCGGCGCTTCCACCCATCATCACCTTTGCAGGAGTACGTTTCAATGGACATCCAGACCGTCGGCATCGTTGGCGCCGGCACCATGGGCAACGGCATCGCGCAGGCCTGCGCCGTCGCGGGCGTGAGGGTCGTCATGGTCGACATCGCCCAGGCCGCCGTCGACAAGGGCCTGGCCACCGTCTCGGGCAGCCTCGTCCGCCTGATCAAGAAGGACAAGCTGACCGCGGCGCAAAAAGACGCGGCGCTGGCGCTGATCCGCACCTCGACCGACTACGGCGACCTCAAGGGCGCGCAGCTCGTGATCGAGGCCGCCACCGAGAACCACGCGCTCAAGCTGAAGATCCTGGCGCAGCTCGACGGCCTGCTGGCGCCCGAGGCGATCATCGCCTCGAACACCTCGTCGATCTCGATCACGCAGCTGGCCGCCGCCACCGCGCGCCCGGACCGCTTCATCGGCATGCACTTCTTCAACCCGGTGCCGATGATGGCGCTGGTCGAGATCATCCGCGGCTACCTGACGAGCGACGCGACGCACGACGCGGTCAAGGCGCTGGCCGAGAAGCTCGGCAAGTCGCCCATCACGGTGAAGAACGCGCCGGGCTTCGTCGTCAACCGCATCCTGGTGCCGATGATCAACGAGGCCTTCTTCGTGCTGGCCGAGGGGCTGGCGACGGCCGAGGACATCGACGCGGGCATGAAGCTCGGCTGCAACCAGCCGATCGGCCCGCTGGCCCTGGCCGACATGATCGGGCTCGACGTGTGCCTGGCGGTGATGGAGGTGTACCTGGCGCAGTTCGGCGACTCCAAGTACCGGCCCTGCCCGCTGCTGAAGGAAATGGTCGCGGCCGGGCAGCTCGGCCGCAAGACCGGCCGCGGGGTGTACCGCTACTGACGCGCCGCCTACGGCCAAAGGCTTAATGCCGAAGGCCATCTAGGCGCGGCGCACCCGCGGGGCTACGCTGGCCGGCATCCTGAATGAAGCATCGAAGGAGCCGGGCCATGATGAGTCTCTCGCGTCGCACCCTCCTCGAAACCGGCGCCTTTGCCGCGCTGGGTTACGCGGCCTTCCCCCGGACGGCGGCTGCGCAGGCCACGCCGACGCGCCGCAGCCTCGGGCAGCTCGCGCCCGACGACCCGGTGCTGCAGACGCTGCGCGCCGGCGTCCGCATCCTCAAGGCGAAGCCGGCGAGCGACCCGCTCAACTGGTCGAACCTGGCCGACATCCACCTGAACTTCTGCCCGCACGGCAACTGGTTCTTCCTGCCGTGGCACCGTGCCTACCTGGCGATGTACGAGCGCCTGATCCGCACGGTCACGGGCAGCCCGCAGTTCGCGCTGCCCTACTGGGACTGGACAGCCGACCGGCAGTTGCCCGCCGCGTTCGCGCAGGTGAGCTTCGGCGGACAGCCCAATCCGCTGTTCGAGCCCTCGCGCACCATTCCGCCCACGTTCGGCCTGCCCGACAACATGGTCGGGCCCAGCGTGATCTCGGGCATCCTGGGCCAGGCCGACTTCGAGATCTTCGCCAGCTCGCGCCCGCAGGGCCAGAACTCGACGGCTTCGAGCTGGCAGCGCGCGCCCGGCTCGCAGGGGCCGATGGAGAGCAACCCGCACAACCGGGTGCACGGCACGGTGGGCGGCGTCATGCAGAACTTCCGCTCGCCCGTCGATCCGATCTTCCTGATGCACCACGGCAACATCGACCGGCTGTGGGCCGCCTGGAACCAGCGTTGCCATGCCAACACGAGCAGCACGCTCTGGCGCCAGTTCGGCTTCGTCAACAACTTCCGCCGGCCCACCGGCAGCCTCTATTCGGTCGGCGTGTCGTCGCTCCTGACCACGACCGCCAACGGCTACCGTTATGCGCCGCAGCCGACGATGCCCTGCCGGGTGGCCGCGCAGCGGGCGGACACCGTCCTGCGCCCGCCGGCCCTGCAGGCCGGCGCCGACCGCGCCACCCTGGCCCGCGCCCTGGCCAGCCGCGGCCCGGCGGCGGCGCGCCTGCGCGTCTCGGTCGAGGTGGGCCGCACGGCCGAGCCGATGCGCGTGCTCGAAGTGCCGGTGGCGCTGCCGGGCCGCGCGCTGCAGGACCTGGGCGCGCCGCGCGCGACCGCCAGCAGAAGCGGCGCCGGGGCGGACGACGCGGCCTCCTCCGCGACGGCCGGCCAGGTGCTGGCGTTCGTCGACGACGTGCCCACGCCGCCCGACAACGCCACCGAAGTCCGCATTTTTCTCAACTGCGACTACCTGGACGTCGACACGCCGGCCAGCGACCCGCACTACGTCACCACCTTCAGCTTCTTCGGGCAGCCGGACGAGCATGGTGAGCACGGCGGGCACCTCGGCGCAGGCGGCAAGGTGTCGTTCACCCTCGACCTGACGCCGACCGTGCGGGCGCTGGGGCGGCTGCAGCAACCGCCGGGCGACACCCTGCGGCTGCAGTTCCTGCCGGTGCCCCTGCCCGGCCGCCCGGCCAGCCTGGTGGCCCCCATCACGCCCGGCCGGGTCGAGATCGTGGTGCGTTGACCCGGAACGGGCGCCGGGAGTACAACCACCGGCATGAATTCCGCTTCGAATGGCGCGCCCTGGCATCGCGGCCTCGGCACGGCGGCCCTGCTGGCCGGCCTGCAGGCTTTCGCGGCCTGCGCCGCGCAGGGAGCCGATCCTCCGGCCGCCGCGTCGCTGCGTGGGGGCGAGAGCGCCACCCTGGCCCTCACCCCCGCAGCGGCGGCACCGCCGCGCGTGCTGACCGTGCCGGTGACCGCCTTCACGCCCTCGGCCGCCGGCAGCAGCGAGGTGGTGGTGCGCGCCGCGCCCGGCGGGGCCGAGATCGGCCGGTTCGGCATCTTCCCGAACGATGCCTTCCGCGCCGCCTCGCCGCGGCAGGAGATGCGTTTCGACCTGCCGCTGGCGGGCCGCCTGCCGCGGCCGGGGGCGGACGCCGCCGTGCAGGTCGAGTTCGTCGCCCCGCCGGATGCGCGCATCGTCTTCGGCGCGCCGCGCGTCCGCTGACCGCCCGTCGATCCGCGCTCCATCTATCTCTTTCTCTCTCTTTCTTTCTCCCGATGCTGAACCGGGACGCGGCGGCATAGACTTTGGTCATGAACCCGACCACTCCCCCACCCCCCGAAGGCCGCATCGACACCCAAGTCGTCGACGACCACATCCTGCTGATCGGCATCAACCGCCCGGCCAAGCGCAACGGCTGGACGCCGCCGATGTTCCGGCAACTGGCCGAGGCGTACACACGGCTGGACGACGAGCCGGACTTGCGCGTCGGCGTGCTGCACGCCTTCGGCGACCACTTCACGGCCGGGCTCGACCTGCCGGCCGTCGCCGCCTACATGCAGCGCGGCGAGAAGGCCATCCCCGAAGGCCTGGTCGAGCCGCACGACCTCGGCCTGCCCGGCTACCGGCGGCGCACCAAGCCGATGGTGGCGGCCGTGAAGGGCATCTGCTTCACCGTCGGCATCGAGCTGATGCTCGGCGCCGACATCGTGGTGGCGGCCGACGACTGCCGTTTTTCTCAGATGGAGGTGCAGCGCGGCATCATGGCCACCGGCGGCGCCACGCTGCGCATGGCCGAGCGCGCCGGGCTCGGCAACGCGCTGCTGCACCTGCTCACCGCCGACGAGTTCGGCAGCGCCGAGGCGCTGCGCCTGAACTTCGTGCAGAAGGTGGTGCCCGCCGGCCAGGAACTGGACGCGGCGCTGGCCATCGCCCGGCGCATCGCCGCGCAGGCGCCGCTGGCGGTGGTGGCCACGCGCCTGAATGCGCTGAAGGCCGTCGAGCAGGGGCCGATGGCGGCGATGGCGGAGTTCATCGAGACGCAGAAGCGGCTGGCCAACAGCGAGGATGCGGCGGAGGGGGTACGGTCGTTCGTGGAGAGGCGGCCGGCGCGGTTCAGCGGGCGGTGAAATCGTGAGGCGCCTTGGCCTTGGCAACGCCCCAGAGAGGCCAGCTTAATTAAGAGTGATCGCTTCTTGAGGTTCAGAGCATCCGAAAGCTCGCGCTGCCGCGAGCGATCAGACGCTCGCCGCAGACCACTCGGCAGTCAACGAACGCCAGGGTGCGCCCTAGTTTCAACACCGTCGGATGAAACTCGACGCACTCGCCCACTTGTGCAGCATCGATGAAGTCCAGGGTGAGCGTCACCGTCACGGCGCCGGCCTTGTCCGCACCCGGCTGTCGGCGCGCCAGCCGCACGGCCGACATCCCCATTGCGTTGTCAGCCAACGAAGAAATCAGCCCGCCGTGCGCAAAGCCGCGGGAATTGCAGTGCGCCTCACGGATCTCGAGCGCGAGTTGCACCGCGCCGGCTTTTTCGCGCGAGAACAGCGGCTCCCAAGGGTCGGTGAGCGGACTGCGACGCGTGTGCGGCAGGTAGTCACCGGGCATCATGGTGTGGCCGCCACGTCGATGTTGCGGGCGGTGCCCAGCAGCGTGGCACACAGCGTTTCCTCGCCGTGGCTGATTGCGAACACGTCGGCTGCGCACACCGTGAGCAGGCGCGCCGCTTTCACTACGCGGCCGCGCGCCACCAGATGGCTGCCGCGTGCGGGCGCCACCAGCTTCAATGAAGCATCGATGGTGGCGTTGATGAAGCCAGGCGGCAACAGTGTGCCCGCCGCTCCCACGGCGGCGAAGTCGGCCGCCGCGAAGACCGCTGTGGCCTGCAGACGCCCGGGGCGATAGCACCAAGCCTCTTGCAGAGGAATTTCCAGCTCCACATGGCCGGGATCGATGCGGCGAAACAAGAGCCTGAGCGTTTGCGCCATCGGCATCGAGAGCACCGCGCGGCGCACCTGTTCGGGCATGGAGTGGGATTCGTGTTCATTCATTGTTTGGACTTTCGTGTGGTGGGCCAGGGAAGCGCGGGCTTGCCATGCTCGCGTTCTCCGAACTCGCGCTTGCGCTTTTCAAGCCATGCGATGTGCGACACCAGTTTCTTTCGCAGGGCGCGCTGCGCTACGAGCTCCCGATCGACTTCGGCGATTCGGTCGCGCATGCGTTCGACCATCTGGTCGAAGGTGAGCGTGCCGGCACGGTAGCGCGGCAGGACCTCGGCCAAACCCTTCAGTGAGAAGCCGAGGTCACGGCCCATCGCGATAAAAGTCACCTCGCGCGTCGTGCGTTCGGCGAACTGGCGATAACCCGCTTCGCATCGCTCGGCACGGATGAGCCCCATGTCTTCATAGCGCCGGAGTCGGTGGGCCGACACGCCGGTTCGTCGCGCTAGTTCTGAGACTCTCATGCGGACCAGCTTAGCAAGCCTCGCACTGTGCGAAGCTTGCCTGCGACGCCGCGTAGAGGCATCGCTTCGTAACCAAGCGCCGCGCCGGCCCCTGCGCCGTAGTGATCCACGACTTTAGATAGATAGTACGCAATACAATTGTTCGATATGATTCGACTCATGCACGCCGCCCCCACCGACGACCTGCTCCAGCTCGACAACCAGCTCTGCTTCGCCATCTACTCCGCGTCGCTGGCCATGACGCGCCTGTACAAGCCCCTGCTCGGCAAGCTCCACCTGACCTACCCGCAGTACCTCGTGATGCTCGCGCTGTGGGAGCGCGACGGGGTGATGGTGTCGGAGCTGGGCGAGCGGCTGTCGCTGGATTCGGGCACGCTCACGCCGCTGCTCAAGCGGCTCGAAGCCAACGGCTTTGTCTCGCGGCTGCGCGACGTGGCCGACGAGCGGCGCGTGCACGTTACGCTTACGGCTGCGGGCCGCCAACTCAAGGACCGCGCGGCCGATGTGCCGGGACGGCTGCTGGCGGCGAGCGAATGCGGCGCGGACGAGCTGGCCGGGCTCACGCGCCAGCTGCAGGCGCTGCGCGACCGCGTGAAGAAGGCGGCCGCCGCCTGAGGACGCCACGGTTTTTCTTTTTTCCTGTTCTCCGCCGCTTCCGTTTCTTTGCGGAAGCATCTTTCTCCCTCCCAACCCCACCACTTCAAGGAACCACCATGGTCAAGAAACTCGAAAAAGTCGTCTACACCGCCAACGCCCACACCACCGGCGGCCGCGAGGGCGCCAGCAAGACCGACGACGGCGCGCTCGACGTCAAGCTGTCCACCCCCAAGGTCATGGGCGGCTCGGGCGGCACCGGCACCAACCCGGAGCAGCTGTTCGCCGCCGGTTATTCGGCCTGCTTCATGGGCGCGATGAAGGCCGTGAGCGGCAAGGTCGGCGTCAAGGTGCCGGACGACGCGGCGATCGACTCGCACGTCTCCTTCGGCCCGATCGAGAACAACGCCTTCGGCATCGCGGTCAAGATGGACATCAGCCTGCCGGGCGTCGATGCCGACAGCGCCAAGAAGCTGGTCGACGCCGCGCACCACGTCTGCCCGTACTCGAACGCGACGCGCGACAACGTCGACGTGCAGCTCAACATCGTCTGAGCGAAAACCCGCCGCCTGCGCGACAGGCGGCGCGGCGCCGCTCCGACAGCCCAGCCGGCCTTCGCGCCGGCTTTCTTTTTCATGCCCGGCGCGGGCTTTCCTTCGTTCTCGTTGCATCGTGCTGCATGGCGCTGCCACCATGCGCCGGGCCGCGCTCTCCGCCGCGCCGCGCGAAGTGTTTCATCTGCGCGGCCGCGCGCCTTGCCGCGCCGTGCCCCCTCCGCTAAGGTGGCGCGATGGCCAGCAGCAGCACCACCACCGAACTGATCGTGCGCAAGGCGCACCTGGCGACGGCGCGGCTGCGCGGCGTGCCGGATGCGCCGCTGGCCGAGGGGCACGTCCGCGTGCACGTCGACCGCTTCGCGCTGACCGCCAACAACATCACCTACGCGGCCTTCGGCGACGCCATGGACTACTGGCGGTTCTTCCCGACCGGCCTCGACGGCTGGGGCCTGATCCCGGTCTGGGGCTTCGGCACGGTCACCGAATCGCGCCACCCCGACGTGACGCCGGACGAGCGGCTCTACGGCTACTGGCCGATGGCCGACCGTGCCGTGCTGCAGCCCGAACGCGTCGGGCCCGAGGGCTTTGCCGACGGCGCGGCGCACCGCACGGAACTGCACCCGGTCTACAACCGCTACACGCGCTGCACCGCCGACCCCTTCCACACGCCCGGCACCGAGGACCTGCAGGCCCTGCTGCGCCCGCTGTTCATCACCTCGTGGCTGATCGACGACTTCCTGGCGGACAACGACTTCTTCGGCGCCGACACCGTGCTGCTGTCGAGCGCATCGAGCAAGACGGCCTACGGCTGCGCGTTCCAGCTGGCGCGGCGGCCCGGCATCGAGGTGGTCGGGCTGACCTCGGCCGGCAACAAGGCGTTCTGCGAAAGCCTGGGCTGCTACGCCCGCGTGGTGCGCTACGACGAGCTGGAGCAGCTGGCGGCCGACACGCGCGCCGTGTACGTCGATTTCGCCGGCGACGCGGGGCTGCGCCTCGCGGTGCACACGCGCCTGGTGGACCTGCGCTTCAGCAGCGCGGTCGGCGGCACGCACGTCGAGCAGCTCGGCGGCGCCGGCAACCTGCCGGGCCCGCGCGCGACGCTGTTCTTCGCCCCGGCGCGGATCAAGAAGCGCACCGAAGACTGGGGCGGCGCCGTGCTGGGTGAGCGGCTGCTGGCGGCGTGGCGCGCCTTCATCGCGCAGGTGAGCGACCCGGCCGCGCCGTGGCTGGTGGCCGACCACCACCGCGGACCGGAGGCGGCGCTGGCAGCCTATGCCGAGGTGCTGGGCGGGCGCAGCCACCCGCGCGTCGGGCACATCGTGTCGATGGGGAGGGTGTAGCGGGGGCCTTTCATTGCAGGACGACAATCACCCATGCCTTCCGACCGCCACGACGACGACGCCAGCGCCGCTGCTGCGCCTTCCCCGCATCCCTACGAGGCGCTGACGCCCGACGTGGTGCTCGACGCCCTCGCCCCGCTCGGCCTGCATGGCGACGGCCGGCTGCAGGCGCTGAGTTCGTACGAGAACCGGGTGTATCAGATCCACCTGGAGGACGGCGGCGCGGTGGTCGCCAAGTTCTACCGGCCGGGCCGCTGGAGCGAGGCGCAGATCCTGGAGGAACACGCCTTCTCGACCGAACTCGCGGCCGCCGAGGTGCCGGCGGTGGCGCCGCTTTCGCTCGGCGGCGCGACGCTGCACCGCCACGCCGGCTTCGCCTTCAGCGTGAGCCCGTACCGCGGCGGGCGCCGTCCCGAGCTGGACGACTTCGAGGTGCTCGAATGGATCGGCCGCTTCATCGCGCGCATCCACGCCGTGGGCGCCGCGCGGCCGTTCGAGACCCGGCCCGCGCTCGACCTGCAGGACTTCGGCATCGCCTCGCGCGACTGGCTGCTGGGCCACGAAATGATCCCGCTCGACGTGCAGGGCGCCTGGGCCTCGGCCTGCAACGATGCTCTCGATTCGATAGCTACCACCGCACTGTCCACGGGCGCTGGAGGCCGATTCGGCACCGAATTCACGAGCCTGCGCCTGCACGGCGACTGCCACCCCGGCAACATCCTGTGGACGCCCGCCGACCGCCCCGGCGGCGGCCCGCACTTCGTCGACCTGGACGACGCGCGCACCGGCTTCGCGGTGCAGGACTTGTGGATGCTGCTCGCGGGCGGGCGCGCGCAGCGCACCGCGCAGCTCTCGGGCCTGCTCGACGGCTACGAGCAGATCCGCGACTTCGACCGGCGCGAGCTGGCGCTCGTCGAGCCGCTGCGCACGCTGCGCCTGATCCACTACAGCGCCTGGCTGGCGCGGCGCTGGCAGGACCCGATCTTCCCGATCAACTTCCCGTGGTTCGGCTCCAGCGACTACTGGAAGGGCCAGGTCGATTTGCTGCGCGATCAGGTCGAGGCGATGGCGGAGGCGCCGCTGTCGGTCTGAGCCTGGGCCGGCTGACCTCGACTTCCCGCAACCGCCGTTGCACCCAATTGGGCGGCAACCAGCCGTCTCCTCAAGCCTTGGGCGGAAAGCGGCCCGGTCAGGCGCCCGTCATCGACAGCGCATGCCCGCAGTGCAGCTCGAACACGCGTGTCATGCGTTCGAGTATGTCGGCTTCCGCCGGCGTCAGAGCGCTTTGCCGGTCGAGTTGCGCGCGAACCTTGCGCCACGCCGGCGGCAGCGCCATGGCCATCGTGCGGAACTCCCGCAGCGTCTCGGGCAGGCGAAAGCCGCAATCGGCGCACAGGGCCTCCCACGAGTGATGGCCCACGGCGTCGAAAGTCTCCTCGTCGCCGATGAACAGCGCCAGCCCGGTGTCGCCATACGCGCGCACGCACAGCAGGTCGTAGAAAGGCGCCAGCCGGAAACCTTTCTCGTCGATCAGCACCGACAGGTTCTTGGCGTGCGCATCGGCGTTGCCGATCAGGTAGTTGAACATCACCCAGCGCTGGAACTGCAGCAGATCGCTGCCCCGCACGCGCAGATCCCGCAAGGCCTCGACCAGTTTCGCAAGGCTGACCAGCCCGGCGCTGCGCTCGTACTTCCAGGCGGGGCCCTGACCGAGCATCTGACAGCCGTCGATCTGGTGCAGGCCCACGATGTTGCCCGCCGTCATCAGCCGGTCGTAGCGCTCGACGACGTAGGCCGCTTCGGGCACCCGCAGCAGCCACACGTCGGGCACCGGCAGCTTGAGCGCGCGCGCCAGCTTCATGCAGGCGTATTCGTTGATGGCGCTGGGCCGGTAGCGCGCCTGCCGCGAGTCGGGCTTGAGGATATGGGTGGTGGGCGACTGGCCCACGCTGTCGCTCAGGCGCCGGGTCTTGCGGTCGAAGCGCAGGCCGATCTTGTCCTGCGCGCCGGCAAGGGACATCGTGGCATGGACGTTCGAGACCAGCAACGGCGTTTGATCCCGCTCGGCCAAGCGCTGGTTCAGGGCTTCGGAGGTGAGCGGGCAGTATTCCTGCGCCATCGCCGGACGGGCGTTTTCCGGCAGCAGCGACAGCACGCCCGGCAACTCGGCGCCCAGGCGGCCCAGCACTTCGAACGACGATGCCCCGCGCAAGTGGATCGCACTGACGATGCCATCCAGCGCTTCGCCTTCGGGGAGCAGGTTTTCGAAGAAGGTGCGCACCAAGGCACCCACGAACCGCTCGGCCCGCAATGCGAACTGCGGCGCCAGCACGTAGGCGCCCGGCTGCTCCAGCCATTGGGGGTCGTATTCGAAGAAGTAGTCGGCGGCCGCGTGCCCGAACCAGCCCATCGGCCGGGCATTGGCCCAGACGCGCAGGCGGATCATCGGGCGCCGGAACGTGTGTCGGCAGGCGTATCGCCGGACGAAACGTCAAGATGGGGCTCTTCTTCGGCACTGGCCTCGTACCCCTGCCACCCGGTCACGGCGAGCGTCAGGCCCAAGCCTTGAGCCAGTTGCAGCAGACGCCCCAAGGAACATCGCGCGGGGTCGCTCTCCGCATCGCGGATGAAGGAGGGACTGACGTTGCACACCGAGGCTGCCTGCGCTCGCGACAATCCTTGTCGCTTGCGCTCCGCCGTCAAGCGTCGTGCCAGTTCCGGGAGAGCATCAGGGGTAAGCCGCATTTTTTTGACCTTGAAAGGACATTTTAGCCATTCAAAGCAGCAAATAAGTTATTTTTGTCCTTGCAAGGCCAAGCTGAGGCTCTATTTATGGTCTGCTGCCAGCGTATGCGTCGCTCGCAGTGATTTTCGAGCACTGGCGTGGATACATATCCAAAATCGGTATCATAAGGACAAAAATGCCTATCCGATGTGCAAACAGAGCGAACTTGACCCGAGAAAGTCAATTTTTCAGCCTTTGACAGAGGAGCCTGCCAACGGCACGGGCAGGCGATCTGCGACACCGTCGGCAAGGTGGAGGTAGCGGTTGTTCACTATTGAATTGATAGCAATCAATACCTACCACCCGTGTGCCGCGGCCGTTTTTCATTGACAAAGCCGCTCACAGCCCGCTGCGGAAGGCGCGGTGCTGTAGTGCTGCGAACAACTCGTCCTGCCGGGGCAGCGCGGCGCGGTGGCCTTGAGCCGTTCGATGGACTGAATACGATGGGCGAAGGTTTGCTGAGGGTGCGGGACGGCAGCGACACCCCGATCGACAAACCTTCTCTTGCGAGATGTTTTTCCATCGAACCGCTGGTCCCGAAGCCCAACGGGCAATTTCTACCCTGAATTTGGGCTGGCGGAACAGCTGGGCAACAAAGTGCGGCGCTGCGCGAGGTGGGTCGTGCCAAACAAAGCGCCAGAGCTTGTCCGGCAACAGCAGATTGGGGGAGTTGCTTCCACCTAGGCAGTAGCGCCAATCAGTCCGGACGTTTTCGTGCGGCTGAACAGGAGCTCGTCCGAGCGAACGAAATGCGAACGAAGCGGAACGAGTCAGCCAGGGGCCGTTTCGACCCGCAAGGCATGCGAGGGGCGAAGGGCACCTGTCAGCCGACGTTCATGCCCGCCGCCGGCGCGGCCGCGCTGCCGGCCTTGCTGCTGCTGTCGTCGCCGTCGTCGCACCAGAGCCTGCCGCCGGTGGCCCAGTCCTGCCGGGCGATGTCGTAGAACAGCACGTCCACGCTGTCGGCCGAGCTGCCGATGGTCTTGACGGCGGCCTCGGTCAGGGCCTGCGCGAAGGCGCGCTTTTGCTCGACCGTGCGGCCTTCGAACAGTTCGACGCGGATGGTGGGCATGGGGGCTTCCTTTGAAAAGAAAAACAAAAAGGACCGCGCCGCGTTGGTCGCGGCCGGCCCGACGGGAGAAATCAGTCGCGGTAATCGGTCGTCACGCGGTCGAGCCGGCGCAGCAGGGCCGGCCATTCGAGGTCGCCGTCCCATTCGCTGCCGTCGCCGACCCACTGGCGGTAGGTGAGCGAGCCAAGCTCGTGGCTGGCCACGGTGAGCCGGCCACCGGTGGCGGCCATGGCGCGCAGCTGCGCCTGCGCGGCGCGCTCCAGCACGTGCATCAGCATCCAGGCCTCGGCGACGCTGCGCCCGACCACCAGCGGCCCGTGGTTTTCCAGGATCAGCCCGTCGAGCGCGCCGAGCCGCTCGACCAGGCGCTGCTGCTCCTCAGGCCCCAGCGCCAGTCCCTCGTAGGCGTGGCGGCCGAGCCGGCCGTACAGGCGCATGGCCCACTGCGAGGTCGGCTGCAGACCGCCCGGCACCATCGACAGTGCCACGCCCCAGGGCGTGTGCAGGTGGATCACGCACTCGACCTCGGGCCGCGCCGCGTGCACCGCGCCGTGGATGGCGAAGCCGCTCGGGTTGACGCGCGTGCCGGAGCCGTCGACCACCTGCCCCGCGACGTTGACCTTGACCAGGCTCGACGCCGTGATCTCGTCGAAGGTCGCGCCGAAGGGGTTGATCAGGTAGTGTCCCGGCTCGCCCGGCACGCTGGCCGACAGGTGGGTGTAGACCGTGTCGTCCCAGCCGTTGGCGGCCGCCATGCGGTAGGCGGCGGCCAGGTCGATGCGGACCTGGCGCTCGGTGCGCGGCGGACGGCCCGGCGCGGGTGCCGTCGTCGTCACGGGCCCTCCCGGTCGCCCGGCCGCCCGGTCCAGGGCGACGGCGCGGTCGGCTGGGCGACCGTGGCCCGCGTCACGGGCGCGCCGGTGGCCGGGTCGTACAGCACGGCGCTCTGGCCGAGCCCCACGCCGAGCGCACCCCCGCCGCCCAGCGGCGCCGCGACGCCGACGCCGGCGCTGCCCAGCACCTGACCGCTCTGGTTGACGCCGACGCCGACGCCGACCGGACCGAAGCCCGTGCCCAGCCCGACCGAGTAGCCGCCGCCCGAGCCGACCCCGACCCCCAGCGACACGCCCGGCAGCAGCGGGACGCCGATGCCGACCGAGGCGCAGCCGGCGAGCGCCAGCGGGGCCGCGAGCACCAGGCCACCGCGGCGCATCAGGGAGCGGAGTCGTTGCAGCATCGTCATGCGCGCCATGCTAACGCCGCGCGCCGCAGCGCGCTGGCCGCAGCGTCGGCGCACTGACCAAGCAGCGGGCCGGCCCCGCGCCGCGGGCCGACGTGCATGCCTTTCTCACACCAGCAGCGCATTGACGCGCCGCACGTAGGCCGCCGGGTCGTCCGGCAGGCCGCCCTCGGCCAAGAGCGCCTGGTCGAACAGGATGTTCGCCAGGTCGTCGAAGTGGTCGCTCGCGCCTTCGAGCTTTTTCACCAGCGGATGCTCGGCGTTGACTTCGAGCACCGGCTTGATCTCGGGCGCCTTCTGGCCGGCCTGCTTGAGCATGCGCGCGAGCTGCGTGCTCATGCCGTGCTCCTGCACCACCAGGCAGGCGGGCGAGTCGACCAGCCGCGTGGTGATGCGGACGTCCTCGGCCTTGTCTTTCAGCGCGGCCTTGAGCCGCTCCAGCACCGGCTTGAACGATTCGGCGGCCTCCTCGGCGGCCTTCTTCTCGGCCTCGTCCTGCAGCTTGCCCAGATCGACCGCGCCCTTGGCGACGGACTGCAGCGGCGTGCCGTCGAACTCCTGCAGGTAGTTGAGCGCCCACTCGTCGACCCGATCGGTCATCAGCAGCACCTCGATGCCCTTCTTCCTGAAGATTTCGAGCTGCGGGCTGTTCCTGGCGGCGGCCAGCGTGTCGGCGGTGATGTAGTAGATGGCGTCCTGGCCTTCCTTCATGCGCGCCTTGTAGTCGGCCAGGCCCACGCTGACCGAATCGGTGGTGGTCGAGGCGAAGCGCAGCAGTTTGGCGATGCGCTCGCGGTTGGCGAAGTCCTCGCCCAGGCCCTCCTTGAGCACGGCGCCGAACTCGGCATAGAACTGGGCGTACTTGCCGGCGTCCTTGGCCGCCTGGTCGGCGTGTTGGGCGGCGGCCTCGGCGGCCGGCTTGACCTCAGCCGACTTCGTCTCGGACGCCGCGCCCGCGTCGCCCGCGCCTTCGGTGGGCTCGGGCGCCGGCACCGACTCGCCCGAGCCGATGTCGATCTTGCCCTCGGTCTCGGCCGCGCTGGCGACGCTCTCGGGCACGGCGTCCTGCTTCTTGGCCAAGTCTTCAAGCATCGACAGCACGCGCCGGGTCGAGCCCTCGCGGATCGCCTTCACGTCGCGGCTTTCCTGCAGCAGCTCGCGGCTGACGTTGAGCGGCAGGTCGGCCGAGTCGATCACGCCCTTGACGAAGCGCAGGTAGCTCGGCATCAGCGCCTCGGCGTCGTCCATGATGAAGACGCGCTTCACGTACAGCTTGACGCCGCCCTTGTGGTCGCGGTTCCACAAATCCATCGGCGCCTTCGACGGGATGTAGAGCAGCTGCGTGTACTCGGTGGCACCCTCCACCCGGTTGTGGCTCCAGGCCAGCGGCGGCTCGAAGTCGTGGGTGATGTTCTTGTAGAACTCGACGTACTGCTCG
The DNA here is from genome assembly GCA_963847265.1 of uncultured beta proteobacterium. GTDB lineage: Bacteria > Pseudomonadota > Gammaproteobacteria > Burkholderiales > Burkholderiaceae_C > Variovorax. The sequence goes on from CAWJZE010000001.1 coordinate 915,523, forward strand.
TCGGTGATGTCGCGCTTGGGCCGCGTCCACAGGGCGCTGGCCTTGTTGACCGGCTCCCACTCGCCGGTCTTGACCATCTCGCCGCCCTTGTCGTCGGCGCCTTCCTTCCACTCCTCCTTCTCCATCAGGATCGGCAGCGAGATGTGGTCGGAGTACTTGGCCGTAACGGACTTGAGCTTCCAGGCGTTGAGGTACTCGTCGGCGTCGTCGCGCAGGTGCAGGGTGACGCTGGTGCCGCGCTGCGCGCGGGTGATGTCCTCGACCTCGAAGTCGCCGGCGCCGCCGCTCGTCCAGCGCACGCCCTGGTCCGCCGGCAGCCCGGCGCGGCGCGACTCGACCGTGATTTTGTCGGCCACGATGAAGCCCGAGTAGAAGCCCACGCCGAACTGGCCGATCAGCTGCCCTTGCTCGGACACATTGGCCTTCTGGTCGCCGGTGAGCTTGCTGAGGAAGTCCCTGGTGCCGCTCTTGGCGATGGTGCCCAGGTGCTCGATGGCCTCCTGCTTCGACATGCCGATGCCGTTGTCGGCGATGGTGATGGTCTTGGCGGCCTTGTCGAAGGACACGCGCACTTCCAGGTTGGGCTGGTCCTCGTACAGCTCGGCGTGGTGGATCGCCTCGAAGCGCAGCTTGTCGCAGGCGTCCGACGCATTGGAGATCAGCTCGCGCAGGAAGATTTCCTTGTTCGAGTAGAGCGAGTGCGTGACGAGGTGCAGCAGTTGCGCGACTTCGGCCTGGAACGGAAGTTTGGTGGAGGTGGTGCTGGACATGTCGGTGAAAGAGGAGAAAGAGGAAAGATCGAACGGACGAAATTCTACGAAGGCCGCCGCCACGCCCGGCGGCGGCGTCACCGGCGCAATTGGGACCGGCACCGCCTAAAACAACACCTGGACGACAACCCTCGGGCGGCAGGTCGCCGGGACACGAGGGATGCGGGCCCGTGGGGGCCGAGACAGCGCCCAATAGCGGGGCGGCCCCGCTTCGACAAGCCGGCCGTAAAGGTCTAAAGTTTTGCCACGGTTGTCACGAGGCGCGCGTGCTCCACTCCCGGGAGCGCGGCGCCGCAACGTCGCCCTGACCGTGGCACATGTCGTCCTTTCCTTGCAGGAGCATCCATGATGAAGACTTCCCTCCAGACGCTGTTCGCCGCGCTCGGCCTGGCCGCCGGCCTGGCCGTCCAGGCGCAGACGCTGCCGGCCGATGCGCCGGCCGGCAGCACGGTCCAGTGCAAGGACGGCAGCTACGCCTCGCCGGACAGCAAGGCGGGCGCGTGCCGCGGCCACAAGGGCATCAAGACCTGGTACGGCAAGGCAGGCGACGCCAAGCCGGCCGCGGGCGCCGCCGCCACCGCGGCCGCGGCCACGCCGGGCGCTGCCGGGGCGGCCGTGCCCGCGGTGCAGACGCAATCGGCTGCGGTCAGCAAGACCAACGCCGCGCCGACCACCGGCGTGGCGAGCCGCACGCCCGGCAAGCCGGACCCTGAAACCCTGCCTGCAGCCCCCGGCGGCGGCGCCGGCAAGGTCTGGGCCAACGACGAGACCAAGGTCTACCACTGCATGGGCGACCGCTACTACGGCAAGACCAAGAAGGGCGAGTACATGAGCGAGGCCGACGCCAAGGCCAAGGGTCTGCACCCCGCGCGCAACAAGGCCTGCGCCGCGTAGCACGGACGGGCGGGTCGCTCAGAACCGCTCGTTCTCGCCCAGGTAGCGCCACTGCCCGGGCGGCAGGTTGCCGAGCACCACGCGGCCGATGCGGATGCGCTTGAGGCCCACCACCTTGAGCCCGACCTGCTCGCACATGCGGCGGATCTGGCGCTTCCTGCCCTCCTGCAGCACGAAGCGCAGCTGCTCGGGGTTCTGCCATTCCACGCGCGCTGGCTTGAGCGGCTGGCCGTCCAGGCCGAGGCCGTGGCGCAGCCGCGCCAGCTGCGCCGGCGGGAACACGCGCTGCACGTCGGTCGCGACCTCGCCCGGCCCGCCCGGCGGCGACCAGGTCACGCGCACCAGGTATTCCTTCTCGATCTCCGAGCCCTCGCCGATCAGCTGGCGCGCCACGCGGCCGTCCTGCGTCAGCACCAGCAGGCCCACCGAGTCGATGTCGAGCCGCCCGGCCGGCGCCAGCCCGCGCAGCTGCGGCGGCGAAAAGCGCTGCGGGCTCGGATCCTCGCGCCAGTGCGTGCGCGGGTTGACCAGCACGACGGCCGGTTCGTGCCCGTCCTCGGCCTGTCCGCTGACATAGCCCATCGGCTTGTGCAGCAGGATCGTCACTTGCCGGGACTGCTGACCATGCGCCAGCCTGTCGATCTCGATGCGGTCCGCGGCCAGCACCTTCACGCCCATGGCGGCGACTTGGCCGTTGACCCGGACCCAGCCCCGGGCGATCCAGTCGTCGGCCTCGCGGCGCGAGCACAGGCCCAGCTCGGCCATGCGTTTGTTCAGGCGGATGGGGGTCGTGGCGTCGTCGGTCATCGGATGTTTGCTATGGTTTCAATAGCTGCCCGCGCAGGCGGGACGGGCGCAGGAGGTGATTTTCGCTCATGAAGCCGCATGTTGACGCTCCAATGCCGCAGCCCGAACCGGCACCGGCGCCGGCGCCGCCCGTGGCGCACGGCACGGCCGATCGGGTCGCCGGCCCCGGCGGCGCGACCGACCTGCTGATCCTGAGCGTGAGCGTCGGCAGCGGCCACGTGCGCGCCGCCGAGGCGCTGGCGGCCACCGCGCAGGCGCTCTCCACGCCGCGCGGCGCCGTGCACATCGACGCCATGGCGCACGTCAGCGCGGGCTTTCGCAAGATTTACACCGACTGGTATTTGCAGCTGCTCGACCGCGCGCCCGAGGTCTGGTCGTACCTGCGCCAGAAGGCCGACAGCACGCCCTACGACGCCACCTCGCACCGCCTGCGCCGCGCCATCCAGGGCCTGAGCGCCGGCGCGCTGCTGCGCGAGGTCGAGCGCGTCGCGCCCCGGGCCGTGATCTGCACCCACTTCCTGCCGGCCGAGCTGCTGATGCGCGAGCGCAAGCGCGGCCGCCTCGACTGCCCCGTCTGGCTGCAGGTGACTGACTTCGACGTGCACAACATGTGGCTGGTGCCGGGCCTGGCGGGTTATTTCGTGGCGACGCCGGAGGTGGCGGCGCGGCTGGCCGCGCGCGGCATCGAGGCCGGGCGCATCCACGTCACGGGCATCCCCGTCATGCCGGCCTTCGCGCGGCCGCAGTCCGCGCAGTTCGCCCGCGAGCGCTGCGCCGACGCGCTGGGGCTCGACGCGGCGCGCCCGCTGGTGCTGATGATGGCGGGCGGCGCCGGGCTGGGCGCCCTGTCGGGCAGCGTCGAGTGCGTGCTGGAGATGGGCGGCGACTTCCAGGTGGTCGCCGTGGCGGGCCGCAACGCCGTGGCGCTGGCAACGCTGCGCGCGCTCGCCGCGCGGCACCCGGGGCGGCTGGCGGCGCTCGGCTTCCGCGACGACATGGCCACGCTGATGGCGGCGGCCGACCTGGTCGTGACCAAGCCCGGCGGCCTGACGCTGGCCGAATGCCTGGCGCTCGGCAAGCCGCTGCTGCTGTTCTCGCCCATTGCCGGCCACGAGGAGCACAACGCCCACTTCCTGATGGAGGAAGGCGCCGCCTGGCTGGCGCACGACGCGATCGGGCTGCGCTACAAGCTGGCGCGCCTGCTGGCGTCGCCGACCAAGCTGGCCGCGATGGCCGGGCGCAGCGGCGCGCTCGGCCGTCCGCAGGCGGCGGCCTGCGTGCTCGCGCGGGTGCTCGGCGACGGCATGGAGGTCGCGGCCCGGCCGGCCTGCGCCGGCGCGCCGGCGCCCGGGCACCCCAGCGCCGCCGTGGCCGCCGCCTGATTTCGATGCGCCTGGCTGCACGCCCGGGCGCGGCAGCGGCCCGTTGCACCGAAGCGTGTGGGCAACGGCGCGCGGCCCTTTCGGCACGTCTTTTGCCATGGTAGAAGTTGTTTTTCGCACGTCCGGAGGATTCCAACGCCATGCAGAGCCTGCTTCCCAAACTCGAATCGCAACTGTCCACGCTCGCCGTGCCGCTGGCGCTGGAACTGCCCGACGGGCGGCGCCTGGCCGCGCCGGGCTCGCGCGTGACCCTGTCGTTCGCCCACTGGACGGGCCTGGCCAAGCTGGCCGCCCAGCAGATCGGCGCGGTCGGCGAGGAGTACGTCGAGGGCCGCATGCAGATCGAGGGCGCCATGCGCGACGTGGTCGACGCGGCGGTGCGCCTCTTGCCCGGCAACCCGGCCGAAACCGACACCGGCTGGTGGAGCCGCCTGCTGCGCCAGGCCAAATCGCGCGGCGCGCACACCGTCGGGCGCGACGCGCAGCAGATCGAGTTCCACTACGACGTGTCGGACGACTTCTACGCGCTGTGGCTCGACCCGCGCCGCGTCTATTCGTGCGCCTACTTCCGCACGCCCGCGCTGACATTGGCGCAGGCGCAGGAGGCCAAGCTCGACCACATCTGCAAAAAGCTGATGCTCAAGCCGGGCGAGCGCTTCCTCGACATCGGCTGCGGCTGGGGCGGGCTCCTGCTGTGGGCGGCCGAGCATTACGGCGTCGACGCCACCGGCATCACGCTGTCGAAGAACCAGCACGCTTACGTCCAGCGCCTGATTGCCGAGCGCGGCCTGCAGGACCGGGTGCGCGTCGAGCTGTGCGACTACCGCGAGTTCCGGCCCGCCCGGGCGTTCGACAAGCTCGCCTCGGTCGGCATGTTCGAGCACGTGGGCAGCGCCAACATGCCGGCGTACTTCCGCACCGTGCACGACCTGCTGGCGCCCGGCGGCCTGATGATGAACCACGGCATCACCTCGGCGCAGCTCGACTACCGCCAGCTCGGCGCCGGCATGGGCGACTTCATCAGCAAGTACATCTTCCCGGGCGGCGAGCTGCTGCACATCGCCCAGGTGCTGCGCGAGCTGGGCGGCGCCGGGCTGGAGATGGTGGACACCGAGAACCTGCGCCCGCACTACGCCCGCACGCTGTGGGCCTGGTCGGACGCGCTGGAGGCGCAGCTGCCCCAGGCGCTCGACGCGCTGCGGCGCGGCCAGGCCGGCGGCGACCCGGCCGCGCAAGAGCAGCAGGAGCAGCAGCGGCCGGACCGCGCCGAGCGCATCCTGCGCGCCTACCGGCTGTACCTGGCGGGCTCGGCCATGAGCTTCGAGCAGGGCTGGATCGCGCTGCACCAGGTGCTGGCCACGCGGCCCGACGGCAAGCTTTCGAGCGGCACGATGCGCGGGGCACAATCGGTCTATCCTTTCGTCCGCGACTACATCTACCGCCCACCCGAAGAACCATGCTCTACCGATTCAAATCGCAAGCCACCGCCGACGTCGTGATGCTCGAAGTCAACGCGCGCCAGCTGTTCGACATCACAGGCAAGGCGCCCACGCGCACCGGCATCTTCACGGTCGAGCAGATGCCCGCGGCCATCGCGGCGCTGGAGGCGGCCATCCGTCATGAGTCCCGGCAGGGCCCGCACCACGGCGATGCGCTCGCAGCGGAAGAGCACGAAGCCGACGCCGCGGTGCAGCACGTCGCCCTGCACCAGCGCGCCGCGCCGCTGATCGACATGCTCAAGCGCTCGCACGCCGAGGGCAAGGACGTGGTCTGGGGGGTTTAATCGACCTTCGCGCCCGACTCCTTGACCACCTTGGCCCACTTGATGTGCTCGCGGTCGATCAGCCGGGCGAACTCGGCGGGCGTGTTGCCGCTCGGGATGGCGCCCTGCGCCAGCAGCTTCTCCTTGATGGCGGGCGTGCCGAGCGACCTGGCGACTTCCTGCTGCAGCCGCTCGACGATCTCGGGCGGCGTGCCGGCCGGTGCCAGCAGGCCGAACCACGAGCTGGCCTCGTAGCCCTTCAGCGCCGGCCCGCCGGCCTCCTCCACCGTCGGCACGTCGGGTAGCGCGGCCGAGCGCTTCGAACTGGTGACGGCCAGCGGCACCAGCTTGCCGCCCCTGATCTGCGGCAGCGACGCGGGCAGGTTGTCGAACATCACGTCGGCGTTGCCGCTCACCATGTCGAGCAGCGCCGGGCCCGAGCCGCGGTACGGGATGTGCGCCATGAAGGTGCCGGTCATGCTCTTGAACAGCTCGCCCGCCAGGTGGATCGAGGTGCCGTTGCCGCTCGACGCCATGTTGAGCTTGCCGGGGTTGGCCTTGGCGTATTTGATGAAGTCGGCCACGTTGCGGATGCCGAGCGCGCGGGCCTTGTCGGCGTTCATCTCCATCACGTTGGGCACCGCCGCCACCATCGTGATCGGCGCGAAGTCCTTGATCGGGTCGTAGGGCAGCTTGCTGTAGAGCGCGCGGTTAATGCCGTGCGTGCCGACCGTGCCCATCAGCAGCGTGTAGCCGTCGGGCGGCGACCTGGCGACGATCTCGGCGCCGACGTTGCCGCCCGCGCCCGCGCGGTTGTCGACGATGAAGGGCTGGCCGAAGGCCTTGGCCAGTTCGGGCGCGACGGCGCGCGCCAGGATGTCGGTGGTGCCGCCGGCCGCGAACGGCACCACGATGCGCACCGGCTTCTGGGGCCAGGCGGCCTGCGCGGCGGCCGGGCTTGCTATCGAAAACATAGCTGCCGCCGTACACGCGGCAAGCACCAGGCGTCTGTTGGGCTTGAAAACCGGCTTCATGTCGTGCTCCTGGGTGGGTGAAGGCCATGCCACTGCGCGGCCCCGCCTGCAGGCCGCGTGCGCCCGCTTGCCCGAATCAGTCGGCGTAGACGCCGGCCTCCTTGATGATCGGGCTCCACTTGGCGATCTCGGCCGCCACGAACTTCTTGTGGCCGGCGGCATCGGTGCGCGCGTCGGCGGCCACCACGGCGCCGAGGGCTTCCTCGCGCTTGATGAACTCCGGGTCCTTCAGGGCGGTCTTGAGCGCGGCGTTGATCTTCTGCAGCACGGCCGGCGGCGTGCCCTTGGGCGCGTACAGGCCGTGCCAGATCGTGACCTGGAAGTTCTTCACGCCCGCCTCGTCCATGGTCGGCAGCTCCCTGAGCCCCGGGGTCGCGAGGCGCTTGGGCGTGGTGACCGCGTAGGCCTTGACCTTCTTCGCCTCGATCTGCTGCGTGGTGTTGGTGGTCTGGTCGCACAGCAGGTCGATCTGGTTGCCCATCAGGTCGGCGATGGCGGGCGCCGCGCCCTTGTACGGCACCGGCGTCATCTCTGTCTTGAGCGCGCTCTGGAACAGGAGGCCGCACAGGTGCGAGGCCGAACCCAGGCCCGCGTTGCCCAGGTTGATCTTGCCCTTGTTCTGGGCGATCCAGCCGGTCAGCTCCTTGTAGTTGCTGGCCGGCAGGGCGGGCTTGCCGACCAGCGTCATCGGCACGTCGTTGACGATGCCGAGGTACTCGAAGTCGTTCTCGACGTTGAACGGCAGCTTGCGGTAGAGCGCGGGCATCGTGGACATGCCGATGTGGTTGAGCAGCAGCGTGTGGCCGTCGGGCGCGGCGCGCGCCACCTTGGCGGTGCCGATCGAGCTGCCGGCGCCGGCCGTGTTGTCGATCACGATGCTCACGCCGCCGAGCGGCTTGCGCAGCGCCTCGGCCAAGTCGCGCGCCACGCGGTCGGTCGGGCCGCCGGCCGTGAAGGGCACGACGATGGTGATCGGCTTGCCGGCCGGGAAATCCTGGGCGTGCGCGCCCAGGGCCACGGCCGCGAGGGCCGCCGCCGCAAACAATTTCTTCATGAAAACTCCTGAGTTCAATCGGTCGAGCATAGCGGCTGACCGGCACCTGACCGATCGTGGAAAGCCCTCGCTTGATGCGCATCAAGCCGGGGCCCGCTTCAGCGGTAGCTGCGCGCGTCCTCGATCACCTTGCCGTCGTTGGGTAGCGTGCCGGGCGCCACCAGCGCCACCGCGCAGCGCAGCCGGGTCGTCTCGCGCACCGCGTCGGCCAGGCGCCCGGCCAGCCCCTCGGCGGGCGGCGCCTCGACGTGCAGCGTCATGCGGTCGTCGGCCATCTCGCCCTCGACCACCAGGCGCGCGCGCGCCACTTCGGGAAAGCGCCGCAGCACCTGCGCCACCTGCCCCGGGTGCACGAACATGCCGCGCACCTTGGTGGTCTGGTCGGCGCGGCCGAGCCAGCCGCGGATGCGCGTGTTGGTGCGCCCACTCGGGCAGGCGCCGGGCAGCACCGCCGACAGGTCGCCGGTGCCGAAGCGCACCAGCGGGTAGTCGCGGTTGAAGGTGGTGACGACGACCTCGCCGACCTCGCCGTCGGGCAGCGGATCGCCGGTGCCGGGGCGCACGATTTCGAGCAGCACGCCCTCGTCGAGCACCAGCCCTTCCTGCGCACGGGTTTCGTAGGCGACGAGGCCCAGGTCGGCCGTGGCGTAGCACTGCAGGGCACGGACGCCGCACCCGGCCAGCCAGTCGCGCAGGCTCGGCGGCAGTGCCTCGCCCGACACCAGCGCCTTGGTGACGCTGGGCAGCGCGACCTTCAGGGCGGCGGCCTTCTCGAGCAGGATGCGCAGGAAGCTGGGCGTGCCGACGTAGCCGGCGGGCCGCAGCTCGGCCATGGCCTCGACCTGCTGCTCGGTCTGCCCGGTGCCGCCGGCGAACACCGTGCAGCCGAGCGCGTGCGCGCCGCCCTCCATCATGGCGCCGGCGGGCGTGAGGTGATAGCTGAAGCTGTTGTGCACCAGCTCGCCGCCGCGGAACCCCGCCGCGTGCAGCGCGCGCGCGGTGCGCCAGTAGTCGCGCCGGGCGCCCTCGGGCTCGTAGAGGGTGCCGGGGCTGGCGAACACGCGCGGCATCGCCGCGCCGCGGGCGATCGCGGCGAACCCGCCGAACGGGTCGGCCGCGCGCCGCGCCTGCTGCAGCGCCAGCAGCTCGGACTTGCGCGTGACCGGCAGCCGCGCCAGCGCCGCGCGCGTCGTGACCTCGGCCGCCGCCACGCCGTCGAGGATGTGCGCGAACGCGGGCGCCGCGGCCTGCGCGTGCGCGATCTGCCCCGGCAGCGCCGCCAGCAGCGCGCGCTCGCGCTCGGCCGGATCGCGCCCTTCGAGCGCGTCGTAATGCTCCGTCATGCTCCAGGCTCCGTCACACCAGCCAGCGCTTCCTGCGCCGGTAGCTCTTCACGTCCCTGAAGCTCTTGCGGTCGCCGCCGCCCATGCCGAGGTAGAACTCCTTCACGTCCTCGTTCTCGCGCAGGCTCCGAGCCGGGCCGTCCATCACGATGCGGCCGTTCTCCAGGATGTAGCCGTGGTCGGCGAAGCGCAGCGCCATGGCCGTGTTCTGCTCGGCCAGCAGGAAGGTGACGCGCTCCTTCTCGTTGAGGTCGCGCACGATGGCGAACACCTCCTCGACGATCTGCGGCGCCAGCCCCATCGAGGGTTCGTCCAGCAGCACCAGGCTCGGGTTGGCCATCAGCGCGCGGCCGATGGCGCACATCTGCTGCTCGCCGCCCGAGGTGTAGGCGGCCTGCGAGGCGCGCCGCGTCTTCAGCCGCGGGAAGTACGCATACACCTTCTCCAGCGTCTCGGCCACCGCCGCCCGGCCGTCCTCGCGCGTGTAGGCGCCGGTCATCAGGTTGTCCTCGATCGTGAGGTGGGCGAAGCAGTGGCGCCCTTCCATCACCTGGATCAGCCCGCGCCGCACCAGCGCCGACGGCGTGAGCGCCTCGATGCGCTCCCCGCGCAATTCGATGCTGCCCTTGGTGACGGCGCCGCGCTCGCCCGCCAGCAGGTTCGAGACCGCACGCAGCGTGGTCGTCTTGCCCGCGCCGTTGCCGCCCAGGAGCGCCACGATCCCACCCTCGGGCACCGCGAGCGAGACGCCCTTGAGCACCAGGATGACATGGTTGTAGATGACTTCGATGCCGTTGACGTTGAGAAGGATGTTGGATTCGCTCATGCGATGTCTCTTTCAGGGCATCTGGAAGCGGACGCGCGGTCCCCGCCCGCTTCCAGCCTGGGGGCGGGTCAGGCCTCGCAATCGGCGGCGGTGCGCCGCGTGAGCTTCTTGTCGGCGGCGTACTTGTCGGCGGCGGCCCTGGCCATCGGCTTGATGATGGCCTCGTCGGCCTGGTACCAGTCCGACATGCCGCCCCACTGGGCGCCGTCCCAGGTGTGCACGCGCGCCCACGAGGAGCCCATGTGGTCCTGGCACGAGGTGCTGAGCGGGCGCATCACGCCGGCAAAGCCCAGCGCGTCGAGCCTCTTCTGGTCGAGCGCCAGGTTCTCGAAGCCCCAGCGCACCTGCTCGCCGGTCATGACCTTGCCCTTGCCGAAGCGCTCCTGCGCGCGCCGGACCGCCTCGACGCGCAGCATCGAGATGATGGCGCCGCGCGTGTAGAGCACCGAGCCGACCTCGTCCTTCGGGCCCGTGCCCTGGCCCTTGTCGTGCACCAGCTTCAGGATGTCCTGCATTACCCGGGGCTGCGTGCCCGAGGTGTTGAGCGCCAGCGCGCTGTAGCCCTTGGCGTTGACGCCGACGTCCTTCACGTCGGGCTCGGCGCCGGCCCACCACACGCCGTACATCTTCTCGCGCGGGTAGCCGGTGGCGACCGCCTCCTTCAGCGCGGTCGAGTTCATCACGCCCCAGCCCCACAGCAGCACGTAGTCGGGCCGCTGCTGGCGCACCTGCAGCCAGGCCGACTTCTGCTCGACGCCGGGCGCCGTCACCGGGATCAGCGACAGCTCGAAGCCGTTCATCTTGGCGCGCTCCTGCAGCAGCGGAATGGGCTCCTTGCCGAACGGCGAGTCGTGGTACACCAGCGTGATCTTCTTGCCCTTGAGCTTGTCGAGCCCGCCCTCCTTCTTGGCGATGTGCTGGATCAGGATGTCGGCCGCCGTCCAGTAGCTGCCCATCAGCGGGAAGTTCCACTTGAAGACGCCGCCGTCCTGCGACGCTGCCAGGCCGTAGCCCACGGTGATCAGCGGGATCTTGTCGTTGGGCACCTTGTCGGTCAGCGCGAAGGTGATGCCGGTGGCCTGCGGGTCGAACGAGCTGGCGCCCCGGCCCTTCAGGCGTTCGTAGCATTCGACGCCCTTGTCGGTCGCGTAGCCGGTCTCGCACTCCTCGAAGGCGACCTTCACGCCGTTGATGCCGCCGGTGGCGTTGATCAGCTTCAGGTAGTCCTGCGCCCCGTTGGCCCACGGCGTGCCGTTGGGCGCGTAGGGCCCAGTGCGGTAGACCAGCAGCGGGAAGAACTGCTCGTTGGCCTGCGCGAACGCAGGGGCCGCACCCGCCAGCGCCGACAGGGCCGCCACAGCGATCGCGAGGGATTTCAGCTTCGTCGTCATGCTTGTCTCCTTGATGAAATGGGCGCGGAAATGGAGGGTGAAATCAAATCCCGGCACGCCATCGCGGCAAGCGAAGCGATGCCCCTTCGGGAGACACCGCGGAACCGGCTTCGCCGGGCCGCCGGTGTTGCCCCCTGCAAGGGGGTGGGCGGCCACACGAAGTGGGCAAGCCTGGGGGTGTGCATGGTCAATGAGGAAAAGGCCACAGGCGCAGCTTTTCCTTGCCCGTGGACCACAGCCGCGCCAGCCCGTGCGGCTCGACGATCAGGAAGAACACGATCAGCGCGCCGAAGATCATCACCTCCAGGTGCGAGGCCAGCGCGGTCGAGATCGAGACGCCGAACCAGCCCGGCAGCTGGTTCAGAAAAATCGGCAGCAGCACGATGAACGCCGCGCCGAAGAGGCTGCCCATGATCGAGCCCAGCCCGCCGATGATCACCATGAACAGCAGCTGGAACGAGCGGTCGATGTTGAAGGCCGCCGGCTCCCAGGCGCCCAGGTGCACGAAGGCCCACAGCGCGCCGGCCACGCCGACGATGAACGAGCTGACCGCGAACGCCGTGAGCTTGGCGTGCACCGGGCGGATGCCGATCACGGCGGCGGCCACGTCCATGTCGCGGATCGCCATCCACTCGCGACCGATGGCGCCGCGCACCAGGTTCTTCGCCAGCAGCGCGAACACCGTCAGCAGCGACAGGCACAGCAGGTACTTCTGCACCGGGGTCTCGACGGGCAGGCCGAAGGCGCGCAGGTCGGCCACGCTCACCGAGCCCGACGACGAGTTGTTGGTGAACCAGTTGATGCGCAAAAACGCCCAGTCGACGAAGAACTGCGCCGCCAGCGTCGCCACCGCCAGGTACAGCCCCTTGATGCGCAGGCTCGGGATGCCGAACAGCACGCCCACCGCCGTCGCGCACAGCCCGCCCAGCAGCAGCGAGGCGACGAGCGGCAGCCCCTCGACGCGCACGTGGAAGTTGTACGCCGCATACGCCCCCACCGCCATGAAGGCCCCCGTGCCGAGCGAGATCTGCCCGCAGTAGCCCACCAGGATGTTGAGCCCGAGCGCCGCCAGCGACAGGATCAGAAACGGCGTGAGGATGGCGCGCAGCCCGTACTCCGGCGCGACGAAGGGCACCCCGACGAAGGCGAAGGCCAGGAGCGCGAGCATGAGCACGCGGTCCTGCAGGATCGGGAAGATCTGCTGGTCGGCCCGGTAGCTCGACTTGAATTGACCGTTTTCGCGGTAAATCATGCACACCCCCAGGCTTGCCCACTTCGTGTGGCCGCCCACCCCCTTGCAGGGGGCAATGCCAGCGGCCCGGCAAAGCCGGTTCCACGGCATTTCCGGAACGGACCGGCAGGACAGTTCGTAACGCTCATACCCTGTCGATGATTTTTTCGCCGAACAGACCTTGGGGCCGCACCAGCAGGAAGACGAGCGCCAGCACGTAGGCGAACCAGATCTCGATGCCGCCGCCGAGCAGGGGGCCGATGTAGATCTCCGAGAGCTTCTCGCCCACGCCGATCAGCAGGCCGCCGAGGATGGCGCCCGGCACCGAGGTGAGCCCACCCAGGATCACCACCGGCAGCGCCTTCAAGGCCACCAGCGACAGCGAGAACTGCACGCCCAGCTTGGAGCCCCAGATGATTCCGGCCACCAGCGCCGCGAAGCCCGCGACCGACCACACGATGACCCAGATGCGCTCCAGCGGGATGCCGATCGACTGCGCCGCCTGGTGGTCGTCGGCCACCGCGCGCAGCGCGCGGCCGGTCGAGGTCTTCTGGAAGAAGAGCGCCAGCCCCGCCACCAGCGCGGCCGAGACGCCGGCGGCGATCAGGTCCTCCCTGGACAGCAGCAGCCCGCCGGGAAAAGTGTCCTGCAACACCATCATGGGCTCCTTGGGCATGCCAACGTCGATCTTGTAGATGTCGTTGCCGAACAGGGTCTGGCCCAGCCCGTCGAGAAAATAGGCGATGCCCAGCGTCGCCATCAGCAGCGTGATGCCCTCCTGGTTGACCAGCTTCGACAGCGCCAGCCGCTCGATCAGCCAGGCCACCACGATCATGACCGCCATCGCCGAGACGAAGGCCAGCAGGTTGGCCAGCAGCAGGCTCTCGAAGCCGAACCACTTCGGGAACCACTCCGCGAAGCGCGCCATCGCCAGCGCCGCGAACAGCACCATCGCGCCCTGCGCGAAGTTGAAGACGCCCGAGGCCTTGTAGATCAGCACGAAGCCGAGCGCCACCAGCGAATACAGCATGCCGGCCATCAGGCCGCCGAACAGGGTTTCGAGGAAGAATCCCATCGTGTTCTCCCCGTGCTCAGTGCCCGGCGCCGAGGTAGGCGCGGATCACGTCCTCGCTGCCGCGTACCTCGTCCGGCGTGCCGTCGCCGATCTTCCTGCCGTAGTCGAGCACCACCACGCGGTCGGAGATGTCCATCACCACGCCCATGTCGTGCTCGATCAGCACGATGGTGGTGCCGAACTCGTCGTTCACGTCGAGGATGAAGCGGCTCATGTCCTGCTTTTCCTCGACGTTCATGCCGGCCATGGGCTCGTCGAGCAGCAGCACCTGCGGCTCCATGGCGAGTGCGCGGCCGAGGTCCACGCGCTTTTGCAGGCCGTAGGGCAGGCGCCCGACCAGCGTCTTGCGGTACGGCTGGATTTCGAGGAAGTCGATGATGCGCTCGACCACCTCGCGGTGCGCGATCTCCTCGCGCTCGGCCGGCCCCCAGCGCAGCGCCTGCGCCAGCAGGCCGCTCTTCATCTTGAGGTTGCGCCCGCTCATGATGTTGTCGAGCACGCTCATGCCCTTGAACAGCGCCAGGTTCTGGAAGGTGCGCGCCACGCCCATCTCGGCCACCTGGCGCGAGTTCATGTGCCGGAAGGTCCGGCCGCGGAAGGTGATGGCGCCCTGCTGCGGCTGGTAGACGCCGTTGATGCAGTTGAGCATCGAGCTCTTGCCCGCGCCGTTGGGCCCGATGATGGCGCGCACCTCGTGCTCGCGCACGTCGAAGCTGATGTCGGCGAGCGCCTTGACGCCGCCGAAGCTCAAGCTGATGTTGCGCACGTCGAGGACGACGTCGCCCATGCGCCGCCCGCCCCGGGTCGCGGTGGCGGCGAGCAGCAGCGCGGCTTCGGCGGTGTTCTGCGCGTTCATGCGGCGGCCTTCAGCGGCGGGAAGGTCTTCGCATCCACGATCCGGAGGGCGGCGCTCACCTTCCCCGTGCGCCCGTCCTCGAACTTGACCTGCGTCTCGACGAACTGCTCGCTCCTGCCGGCGTAGAGCGCATCGACCAGCACCGCGTATTTGTCGGCGATGAAGCCGCGGCGCACCTTACGCGTGCGCGTCAACTCGTCGTCGTCCGGGTCGAGCTCCTTGTGCAGCACCAGAAAGCGCGCGATCTGCGTGGCGGCCATGCCTTCCTCGGTGGCCAGGTCGGCGTTGACCTGCGCGACGCACTCGGCCACCAGCGCCAGCACCTCGGGCTTGCCAGCCAGGTCGATGTAGCCGCCGTAGGCCAGGCCGCGCCGCTCGGCCCAGTTGCCCACCGCCTCGTGGTCGATGTTGACGAAGGCGCACACCCGGTCGCGCCCGTGGCCGAAGCACACCGCCTCCTTGATCTGCGGAAAGAACTTGAGCTTGTTCTCGATGTAGTTGGGCGCGAACATGGCGCCCGCGCAGCTGCCGCCCGGCCCGTTGAGCCGGCCGACGTCCTTGGCGCGGTCGATGATGCGCAAATGCCCTTCGGCGTCGAGCACGCCGGCGTCGCCGGTGTGGAAGTAGCCCTCGGCGTCGAGCACCTCGGCGGTGGCGTCGGGCCGCTTGTAGTATTCCTTGAGCACCGACACGCCGCGCACCAGCACCTCGCCGTCGTCGGCGATCCTGAGCTCAATGCCGGGCGCCGCGCTGCCCACCGTCTGCAGCTTGACCTGGCCGTCCTGCTGCAGGCAGACGTAGGCGCAGGTCTCGGTCTGGCCGTAGAACTGCTTGAGGTTGACGCCGATCGAGCGGTAGAAGCGAAACAGATCCGGCCCGATCGCCGCGCCCGCGGTGTAGGCCACGCGGATGCGGCTCATGCCCAGCATGTTGCGCAGCGGCCCGTACACCAGCAGGTTGCCGAGCGCATAGAGCGCGCGGTCGAGCGCACCGACCTGCCCGCCGTTCAGGATGTCGGCGCCCACGCGCCGCGCCAGCGCCATGAACTTCGCGTACATCCAGCGCTTGGGCCGGGCCGCGTCCTCCATGCGGATCGACACCGTCGTCAACAGCCCCTCGAAGGTGCGCGGCGGGCCGAAGTAGTAGCTCGGGCCGATCTCGCGCATGTCGTTCATCACCGTGGCGGCCGATTCCGGGCAGTTGAGCGTGAAGCCGCCCACCAGCCACTGCGCCACCGAGAACAGGAAATCGCCGACCCACGCCATCGGCAGGTAGCTCATGATGTTGTCGCCGGGGCCGAGCCGGTCGGTCGCCACGCCGCCCCGGCCGGCCGCGATGAAGCTCGCGTGCGTCTGGCACACGCCCTTGGGCCGGCCGGTGGTGCCCGAGGTGTAGAGGATGACGGCGATGTCGCCCGCCTCGCCGCTCGCCACGCACCGCTCGTAGAAGCCCGGATGCGCGGCATCGAAGGCGCGGCCGAGCTCGCGCAGCCGCTCGATGCCGATCAGGCCGGGGTGGTCGTAGTGGCGCAGGCCGCGGGCGTCGTCGTAGACGATGTGGCGCAGCGCAGCGCCCTCGCCCGTCATGAGCGCGCGGCATTCGAGCAGCTTGTCGACCTGCTCCTGGTCCTCGGCCACCACGAAGTCGATGGCGGCGTCCTGCAGCATGCAGACCATCTCGCCGGCCACCGCGTCCTGGTAGAGCGGCACCGGCACGCCGCGCAGCGCCTGCGCCGCGATCACGGCCAGGTACAGGCGCGGCCGGTTGGCGCCGACGATGGCCAGGTTGTCAAAGGCCCGGAAGCCCAGGCTGGCCAGCCCACAGGCCAGCTCGCGCACCTCGCGGGCGGCGTCGGCCCAGCGCCAGGTCTGCCAGATGCCCAGGTCTTTCTCGCGCAGCGCCGACGCGTCGGGCCGCTGGGCGGCGTGCGCGAGCAGCAGGCGGGGGAAGGTGTCGGCAGGCGGAGCGGGCGTGTTCACGATGGGCGGACTTTAGGCACGCCTTTGACGCCACCTTGTCATTGCGACGACAATTTCAGGGATTTCACTCCCCCGGAGTAACCCCGAGGACGCAGCCCACGCGAACCTGCGGTCTCTGAAGATTTGCCGTCCGCAGCATCCGCCCTGCTTCCTGTCGCCCTGCTGCCAAACCTCCTCCCGCATGCCGTCTGTCTCCCACCCGCCAGCCCGCTCGATCCGCGACCGCGCGCGGCCGGCCAGCGCGATCGAGCTGGCCGGCATTCCCTGGCTCGGCGCGCTGGCACCGGCCGAACGCTCGCGCGCCGAGGCGGCGCTGGTGGTCGGCGAGGCCGAGCCCGGTGACCTGGTGTGCCGCATCGGACGGCCGCCGACCTACTGGTTCGGCGTGATCGAAGGCCTGCTCAAGATGAGCAAGGACAGCGCCGACGGCAGCTCCGTGACCTACACCGGCGTGCCGCCGGGCGGCTGGTTCGGCGAGGGCACGGCACTCAAGCGCGAGCCCTACCGCTACAACATCCAGGCGCTGCGCCGCAGCGTGGTGGCGGGCCTGCCCGTCGAGACCTTCCATTGGCTGCTCGACCACTCGATCGGCTTCAACCGCTTCGTCATGAACCAGTTGAACGAACGCCTGGGTCAGTTCATCGCGGCACTCGAGATCGACCGCCTCGACAGCCCCAACGCGCGCGTGGCGCTCAGCCTCGCGGCGCTGTTCAATCCGGCGCTGTACCCCGGCGTCGGCGATCTGCTGCGCATCACGCAGCAGGAACTCGGCTACCTGGTCGGCCTGTCGCGCCAGCGCGTCAACCAGGCGCTCGGCGCCTTGCAGGCCGAGGGCACCCTGCGCGTCGAGTACGGCGGCCTGCGCGTGCTGGACTTGGCGGCGCTGCGCTGCGCGGCGGTGGTCAGGAAAAAAGGGCGCTGACGCGCGTGTGACAAGGATTTGTTGCTACTGAAGCAATAGCGCTCGCCGAACCGGCCAGCCCGCACCCTGGTCGCCAAAAACAAAAAAGCCCGCTTTTCAGCGGGCTTTTCATTTCGGCCATCGGCCGGTCTTGTTGGTTGCGCGAGCAAGATTTGAACTTGCGACCTTTGGGTTATGAGCCCAACGAGCTACCAGGCTGCTCCATCGCGCGGCAAGATTAAATTATAGCTTATTCGGCGGCGCTCTGCTCGTCCGAAACTTCTTCCTGCGAAATTTCGGGCCGGTCGACCAGTTCGACCAAGGCCATCGGCGCATTGTCGCCCACGCGGAAGCCCATCTTCAGGATGCGGGTGTAGCCGCCCGGGCGCGCCTGGTAGCGCGGACCCAGTTCGCCGAACAGCTTGACGACGCTGTCGCGGTCGCGCAGGCGGTCGAACGCCAGGCGCCTGTTGGCCACCGTCGGGTTCTTGGCCAGCGTGATCATCGGCTCGACGACGCGGCGCAGTTCCTTGGCCTTGGGGACCGTGGTCTTGATGGCCTCGTGCGCGATGAGCGAGTTCATCATGTTGCGCAGCATCGCCAGGCGGTGCGAGCTGGTGCGGTTGAGTTTGCGGAGTCCGTGTCCGTGACGCATGGTGCTTTTCCTTTACTTTATAAAACCCGCAGCCGTGTCAGGTACTGCGGGGTGCTTGCGCGGAAGAGAAAACAGGGCTTTGCTGCCGCACGCGGCAGCCTTGTCCCTCGGCTTAACGCTTGTCCAGCCCGGCGGGCGGCCAGCTCTCGAGCTTCATGCCCAGCGTGAGCCCACGCGAGGCCAGCACTTCCTTGATCTCGTTGAGCGACTTGCGGCCCAGGTTCGGGGTCTTGAGCAGCTCATTCTCGGTGCGCTGGATCAGGTCGCCGATGTAGTAGATGTTCTCGGCCTTCAGGCAGTTGGCCGAGCGCACGGTGAGTTCGAGCTCGTCGACCGGGCGCAGCAGGATCGGGTCGAACTGCTGCGCGCTGCGCGGCTGCTGCGCCGGGAAGATCTCGCCCAGGTCGGCGCCTTCGAGCTGCGCGAAAACGGCCAGCTGCTCGACCAGGATCTTGGCCGAGGCGCGCACCGCGTCCTCCGCGCTGATGGCGCCGTTGGTTTCGATCTCCACCAGCAGCTTGTCGAGGTCGGTGCGCTGCTCGACGCGGGCGCTCTCGACCGTGTAGCTCACCCGCTTGACGGGCGAGAACGAGGCGTCGAGCACGATGCGCCCGATCGACTTGGTCGCCTCGTCGCCATAGCGGCGCATGGTGCCGGGCATGTAGCCGCGGCCCTTCTCGACCTTGATCTGCATGTCGAGCTTGCCGCCTTGCGACAGGTGCGCGATGACGTGGTCCGGATTGACGATCTCCACGTCGTGCGGCGTCTGGATGTCGGAAGCCGTGACGGCGCCCTCGCCGTCCTTGCGCAGGCTCAGCGTGACCTCGTCGCGGTTGTGCAGCTTGAACACCACGCCCTTGAGGTTCAGCAGGATATTGACGACGTCTTCCTGCACCCCGTCGATCGACGAGTACTCGTGCAGCACGCCGGCGATGGTCACTTCGGTGGCGGCGTAGCCGACCATCGACGACAGCAGCACGCGGCGCAGCGCGTTGCCGAGCGTGTGGCCGTAGCCGCGCTCGAACGGCTCGAGCGCAACCTTGGCTTTGTTGGGCGCCAGTTGCTCGACCTGGATGGTCTTGGGTTTCAGCAGGGTGGTTTGCATGCGGACTTCCTCTCAATACCCCCGGCTCGTTACACCGGTAAGGCTGGTGAAGCGCCCTGCCGCGATGCCTCGCGACAGGGAACAAAAATCTGAAGGACGTGACCGCGAAGCGGCCACGTTATCCGTCCGATCAGCGTGAATACAGTTCGACGATCAGCGATTCGTTGATGTCGGCGCCGAACTCGTCGCGGTCCGGGACCTTCTTGAAGACACCTTCGGCCTTGTCGGCGTTCACCTCGACCCAGGCCGGAATGCCGACCTGCTGGGCCAGCTGCAGCGCCTCGACGACGCGCGTCTGCTTCTTCGACTTGTCGCGCACCGCGACCACGTCGCCGGTCTTGACCAGGTACGACGGGATGTTGACCGTCTCGCCGTTCACGGTAAGCGCCCGGTGCGAGACCAGCTGGCGTGCTTCGGCACGCGTCGAGCCGAAGCCCATGCGGTAGGCCACGTTGTCGAGCCGGCATTCGAGCAGGAACAGCAGGTTGGCGCCGGTGTTGCCGCGGCGGCGGTCGGCTTCCTCGAAGTAGCGGCGGAACTGCTTTTCCATGACGCCGTACATGCGCTTGACCTTCTGCTTCTCGCGCAGCTGCAGGCCGAAGTCGGAGGTGCGCTGGCCCGAGGTGCGGCCGTGCTGGCCGGGCTTGGAGTCGAACTTGGCCTTGTCTTGGATCGAGCGTCGGGCGCTCTTCAGGAAAAGATCGGTGCCTTCACGGCGGGAGAGTTTGGCCTTGGGGCCGAGGTAGCGTGCCACTTGATCTTCCTTTGTGTGTCATCTGCCGCAGCAGACTGCGGGAGCCTCCGGCGGCGTGCCGGAGGCGGTGGGCTTGGTGTAGAAAACAAAAATGCGCAGCCGCCGCAAGGCAGGCTGCGCCGGAGGCCGGACGCTCAGATGCGGCGGCGCTTCTGCGGACGGCAGCCGTTGTGCGGCACCGGCGTCACGTCGGCGATCGAGTTGATCCGGATGCCGAGCGCGGCCAGGGCGCGCACCGACGATTCGCGGCCCGGGCCGGGGCCCTTGATCTCGACGTCGAGGTTCTTGATGCCCTGCTCGACCGCGGCACGGCCGGCCATTTCGGAGGCGACCTGCGCGGCGAACGGCGTCGATTTGCGCGAGCCCTTGAAGCCCTGACCGCCCGACGACGCCCACGACAGGGCATTGCCCTGGCGGTCGGTGATCGTGATGATGGTGTTGTTGAATGACGCGTGCACGTGGGCGACGCCGTCGGCCACGTTCTTGCGGACCTTCTTGCGCACGCGCTGTGCGGCGCTGTTGGCGGGAGCTTTTGCCATGCTGTCTTTCGATCCTTATTTCTTCAGGGACTGCGCGGCCTTGCGCGGGCCCTTGCGGGTGCGGGCATTGGTGCGCGTGCGCTGGCCGCGCATCGGCAGGCCGCGACGGTGACGGAAGCCGCGGTAGCAGCCGATGTCCATCAGGCGCTTGATGTTCATCGTCGTCTCGCGACGCAGGTCACCTTCGATGGTGAAGGTGGCGATCGCGTCGCGGATCTTCTCCAGATCGCTGTCCGACAGATCCTTGATCTTCTTGGAGTACTCGATGCCGGTGGCCTCGCAGATCTTGCGAGCGCGCGTGCGGCCGATGCCGAAGATGGCGGTCAGGCCGATCTCGGTGTGCTGATGCGGCGGAATGTTGATGCCAGCGATGCGTGCCATGTGCGTCCTCTACGATTCTTTCTCAATCAACCCTGGCGCTGCTTGTGGCGCGGGTCGGTGCAGATCACGCGCACCACACCCTTGCGGCGGATGACCTTGCAATTGCGGCAGATGGTCTTGACCGAAGCCGAAACTCTCATTTCATTCTCCTAAAACTTTTCAACCGGCGATCTTTCGCTCGCCCGAAACACACTGTGCGGCCGGCCGCCGGCAGATCGCGCCGGCTCTGGCCCTGTTAGCCACGCGTCCTGCGGCTCAAGATGTCTTGAAGTTGGCCTTCTTGAGCAACGACTCGTACTGCTGTGACATCAGGTAGTTCTGCACCTGGGCCATGAAGTCCATGGTCACCACCACGATGATCAGGAGCGAGGTGCCGCCGAAATAGAAGGGCACGTTGTACTTCAGGATCAGGAATTCGGGCAGCAGGCAGACGAAGGTGATGTACACCGCGCCGGCCAAGGTCAGACGTACAAGGATCTTGTCGATGTAGCGTGCCGTCTGGTCGCCCGGACGAATGCCCGGAATGAACGCGCCGCTCTTCTTCAGGTTGTCTGCCGTCTCGCGGCTGTTGAACACCAGGGCCGTGTAGAAAAAGCAGAAGAAGATGATCGCGGCGGCGTACAGCAGCACGTAGATCGGCTGGCCGGGCGTCAGTGCACCGGCGATGTCCTTGATCCAGCGCATGCTCTCGCCTGTGCTGAACCAGCCCACCACGGTGGCCGGCAGCAGGATGATCGACGAGGCGAAGATCGGCGGAATCACTCCGGCCATGTTCAGCTTGAGCGGCAGGTGCGACGACTGGCCGCCGTACACCTTGTTGCCCACCTGCCTGCGCGCATAGTTCACCAGGATCTTGCGCTGGCCGCGCTCGACGAACACCACGAAGTAGGTGACCAGGGCCACCACCGCGACGACGAACATCGCCACCAGCACGTTCATGGCGCCGGTGCGCACCAGCTCCAGCAGGCCGCCGACGGCGCTCGGCAGGCCGGCGGCGATGCCGGAGAAGATCAGGATCGAGATGCCGTTGCCCAGTCCGCGCTCGGTGATCTGCTCGCCCAGCCACATCAGGAACATCGAGCCGGCCGTCAGGCTGACCATGGCCGTGATGCGGAAGCCGAAGCCGGGGCTGACGACCAGGCCGGCCGACGACTCCAGCGCGACCGCGATGCTGAACGACTGGAACATTGCCAGCCCGAGCGTGCCATAGCGCGTGTACTGCGTGATCTTGCGCTGGCCGGTCTGCCCTTCCTTCTTCAGGGCCTCGAACATCGGCAGCACATAGGTCATCAGCTGCATGATGATCGACGCCGAGATGTACGGCATGATCCCCAGAGCGAAGACCGTGAAGCGCGACAACGCGCCGCCCGAGAACATGTTGAACAGGCTCAGGATGCCGCCCTGCTGACCACGAAACAGCTGCGCCAGCTGGTCCGGATTGATGCCCGGCACAGGAATGTGCGCGCCGATGCGGTACACCACGAGCGCCAGCAGCAGAAAGACCAGCCGGCGACGCAGGTCGCCGAACTTGCCCGTCTTTGCCAGGGTTGCCGCGTTGGTTGCCACGAACAGCTTCTTTCAGTGAATCAGGCCAGGCTGCCGCCGGCCGCTTCGATGGCCGACTTGGCGCCGGCGGTCGCACCGATGCCGGTCAGCTTGACGGCCCGGGTCAGCTCGCCCGACTTGATGACCTTGACGACCTTCGCCAGTTGGCCGACCAGGCCCGCCTGCTTGAGCGCCAGCACGTCGACTTCGGCCAAGCCCAGCTTCTCCAGCGAGCCCAGCGTGATTTCGGCGTTGTACTTGAGCGTCTGCGACTTGAAGCCACGCTTGGGCAGACGGCGCTGCATGGGCATTTGACCGCCCTCGAAGCCGACCTTGTGGTAGCCACCGGCACGCGACTTCTGACCCTTGTGGCCGCGACCCGAGGTCTTGCCGAGGCCGGAGCCGATCCCGCGGCCGACGCGACGCTTCGCGTGCTTGGCGCCCTCGGCGGGCTTGATGCCATTGAGTTCCATGTCAGTTTCTCTCAGAGCACTTTGACCAGATAGCTGATCTTGTTGATCATTCCGCGCACGGCCGGCGTGTCCTGCAGCTCCGAGACGGAGTTGAGCTTGCGCAGGCCCAGGCCACGGACGGTGGCGCGGTGCGATTCCTTGGTGCCAATCGGGCTTTTGACCAGCTGGACCTTGAGGGTTTGTTGCGTTGTCATCGTGAGGCTCCCGCTCGCCCGGCTCAGGCGAACAGCTCTTCGACCGTCAGCCCGCGCTTGGCAGCGACTTCGGACGCGGTAGTCGAGTTCTTCAGACCGTCCAGCGTGGCGCGGACCATGTTGTAAGGGTTTGACGAGCCATGGCTCTTGGCGACGATGTCGGTGATGCCCATGACCTCGAAGACGGCGCGCATCGGACCGCCGGCGATGATGCCGGTGCCCTTGGGTGCCGGGATCATGACGACCGAGGCGGCGCCGTGGTGGCCCGTCACGCGGTGGTGCAGCGTGCCGTTCTTGATCGAAATCTTCGCCAGGTTGCGGCGCGCCTCGTCCATGGCCTTCTGCACGGCGGCAGGCACTTCCTTCGACTTGCCCTTGCCCATGCCGACCTTGCCGTCGCCGTCGCCGACCACGGTGAGCGCGGCGAAACCGAGGATACGCCCGCCCTTCACCACCTTGGTGACGCGGTTGATCGCGATCATCTTCTCGCGCAGACCGTCTTCCGGACCTTCGTTCTGCGTCCTTGCCTGAATCTTTGCCATTTTGGTTTCCGTGTCCGTTTAGAACTGCAGGCCCGCTTCGCGGGCGGCGTCGGCCAGTGCCTTGACGCGGCCGTGGTAGGCGAAGCCGGCGCGGTCGAAGGCGACCTTCTCGACGCCGGCGGCCTTCGCCTTCTCGGCGATGCGCTTGCCGATGGCCTGCGCGGCGGCGACGTTGCCGCCCTTGCCGGCAGCGCCGAGTTCGCTGCGCACGCCGGCTTCGGCCGTCGAGGCGCTGGCGAGCACCCGGGCGCCGTCGCCCGAGATGACGCTGGCGTAGATGTGCAGGTTGGTGCGGTTCACCGTGAGGCGCGCCACGCCCTGCGTCGCGATGCGGATGCGGGTCTGGCGCGAGCGGCGCAGGCGTTGCTGTTTCTTGGTCAACATGTTCGCTGCCCTTACTTCTTCTTGGTCTCTTTGATCACGATCTTTTCGTCCGCATAGCGGATGCCCTTGCCCTTGTAAGGCTCGGGCGGACGAATCGCGCGGATCTCGGCGGCCACCTGGCCGACGCGCTGCCGGTCGGCGCCCTTGATCACGACTTCGGTCGGGGTCGGGGTCGTCACGGTGATGCCCTGGGGCATGTCCTTGTTGACGGGGTGCGAGAACCCGACCGTCAGGTTCAGCTTGGCACCCTGGGCTTGCGCCTTGAAGCCGACGCCGACCAGGCTGAGCTTCTTCTCGAAGCCCTTGGTCACGCCGACCACCATGTTGTTGACCAGCTGGCGCAGCGTGCCGCTCATGGCATTGGCCTCGCGCGACTCGTTGGCCGGCTCGAAGCTGAGCTGGCCGTTCTGGCTGGTCACGTTGACCAGCGCATGACGGGCCAGCGACAGATTGCCGCCCGAGCCCTTGACGCTGATCTGGTCTTCCTGGATCGACACATCCACACCTGCGGGGATGGCGACCGGCATTTTTCCAACGCGGGACATTTTCAGTAACTCCTCGATGTCTCGGTTAAGCGACGTAGCACAGCACTTCGCCGCCGACACCGGTGGCGCGCGCCTTGCGGTCGGTCATCACGCCCTTGGGCGTGGTCACGATGGCCACGCCCAGGCCGTTCTGGACCTGGGGAATGGCGCCGCTCGCCTTGTAGACGCGCAGGCCGGGACGGCTGACGCGCTCGATGCGCTCGATGACCGGACGGCCGGCGTAGTACTTCAGCGAGATTTCGAGCTCGCTCTTGCCGGCTTCGGTCCTGACCTGGAAGCCGTCGATGTAGCCCTCGTCCTTCAGCACCTGCGCGATCGCGACCTTCACCTTGGAAGACGGAACCAGCACGGTTGGCTTGGCCACCATCTGCGCGTTGCGGATGCGCGTCAGCAGATCGGCAATGGGATCACTCATGCTCATGTCTTTTGCTCCTGCTCGCCTTACCAGCTGGCCTTGGTGACACCGGGGATGTCGCCGTTGAAGGTCAGCTCGCGGATCTTGGCGCGCGCCAGACCGAACTGGCGGAAGGTGCCGCGCGGGCGGCCCGTGATGGCGCAGCGGTTGCGCTGGCGCGTCGGATTGGCATTGCGCGGCAGCGCCTGCAGGCCCAGGCGCGCGGCAGCGCGCTCTTCGTCGCTGCGCTTGGCGTCGCCGGCGACGGCCTTGAGTTCGGCGTGCTTGGCGGCGTACTTGGCAACCAGCTTGTCGCGCTTGAGTTCGCGCTGGATCAGGGATTGTTTGGCCACGGTTCGCCTCAGTTCTTGAACGGGAAACGGAAACCCGCGAGAAGCGCCTTGGCTTCCTCGTCGGACTTGGCCGTCGTCGTGATGCTGATGTTGAGACCGCGCAAGGCATCGACCTTGTCGTACTCGATCTCGGGGAAGATGATCTGTTCCTTGACGCCGATGTTGTAGTTGCCGCGGCCGTCGAAGGCGCGGCCGGAGATGCCGCGGAAGTCGCGCACGCGCGGCAGCGCCACGGTCACGAAGCGGTCGAGGAACTCGTACATCTGCACGCCGCGCAGCGTGACCATGCAGCCGATGGCCTGGTTCTCGCGGATCTTGAAGCCGGCGATGGCTTTCTTGGACTTGGTGACGACGGGCTTCTGGCCGGCGATCTTGGTCAGGTCGGCGACGGCGTTGTCCATGATCTTCTTGTCGGCAACGGCCTCGCTCACGCCCATGTTGAGCGTGATCTTGGTCAGGCGCGGCACCTGCATGGGCGACTTGTAGCCGAACTTCTCGGTCAGCTGCGGCACCAGTTTTTCGCGGTAGTGTTGTTGGAGACGGGCCATGTGATGAACCTCAGGCAAGCTTGATTTCTTCGCCGCTGGACTTGAAGACGCGCACGCGCTTGCCGTCCGCGACCTTGATGCCCACGCGATCGGCCTTGCCGGTCGCGGCATTGAAGATCGCCACGTTCGATTGATGGATCGGCATGGCCTTCTCGACGATGCCACCGGTGGAACCCTTCATGGGGTTGGGCTTGGTGTGCTTCTTGACGAGGTTGACGCCATCGACCACCAGGTGCGAGTCGTCGTGGCGCAGCGTGACGGTGCCGCGCTTGCCCTTGTCGCGGCCGGCCAGCACGATGACCTGGTCGCCTTTGCGAATCTTGTTCATGGCGGGTGTGTCCTCAGAGAACTTCGGGAGCCAGCGAGACGATCTTCATGAACTTCTCGGTGCGCAGCTCGCGCGTCACCGGCCCGAAGATGCGGGTGCCGATCGGCTCCAGCTTGGCGTTGAGCAGCACGGCGGCGTTGCCGTCGAACTTGACGAGCGAGCCGTCGGGACGGCGGATGCCCTTGGCGGTGCGCACCACGACGGCGCTGTAGATCTCGCCCTTCTTGACGCGGCCGCGCGGCGCGGCTTCCTTGATGCTCACCTTGATGACGTCGCCGACGCTGGCGTAGCGGCGCTTGGAGCCGCCGAGCACCTTGATGCACAGGACGGATTTCGCGCCCGTGTTGTCGGCCACATCGAGCCGGGATTCAGTCTGGATCATTGTTCGTAGTTCCCAACTTGTACCGGGGGCGTGCGTCGCGCCGAGCAGCGAAACGCATAAGTCCCCGGTCAGTCTTGGGCCCGTCGTTGGCGAGCCGAACCACTCGGCTCGCCTTCGCTGGGCAAGAAGCTCCGCCTTTTGAGGCGAAGCCCGCGATTGTGCCATGCCTCGATGGGCTGGTCAATCACCTGCGATAGAAATTTCAGCGGCTGCGGCGCACCTCCCTCACGGCCTGCGGCGTGCCATGGCGTGGGCTGCGCAGCCCGCGTGGCAGCGGCTCTGGCGCCCCGGGGTGCGCCGGGCCGGGAGAACGGCGACAATTTCCGGCCCGGCCGCGCCAAGGGTGGCGCGGCCGCCCCTTTGCATTTTCTTCCCCGGAGCTATCCAGCCCATGACGTCCACGCCCGCCCCCGCCGCCCTGCCCCCGATCGCCTTCATCGGCGGCGGCAACATGGCCAGCGCCATCCTCGGCGGGCTGCGCCGGCAGGGCGTGCCGGCGGCCGCCTTCGAGGTGGTCGAGCCCTTCGAGGAAGCCCGCGCAAGGCTCGCCCAGTCGCTCGGCATCACGGCCCGGGCCGAGGCGAGCGAGGCGCTCTCGCGCTGCGGCGTGGTGGTCTGGGCGGTCAAGCCCCAGACCTTCGCCGACGCTGCCCGCCCCGTGCGCGGATTCGCCGGCGACGCCCTGCACCTGAGCGTGGCTGCGGGCATTCCGTCCGGCAGCATCGCCCGCTGGCTCGGCACCGAACGCGTGGTGCGTGCCATGCCCAACACGCCCGCACTGGTTGGCCAGGGCGTGACGGGCCTGTACGCGCGCGCCGGCGTCGAGGGCGACGACCGTTCCAAGGTCGGGCAGCTGCTGGCTCCGACCGGCGAGCTGATCTGGGTCGATGCCGAAGCGGCGCTCGACGCCGTGACGGCCCTGTCGGGTTCCGGTCCGGCCTATGTCTTCTACTTCATCGAGGCGATGACCGAGGCCGGCGTCGAGATGGGCCTCACGCCCGAGCAGGCCCAGCGCCTGGCCATCGGCACCTTCACCGGCGCCTCGGCGCTGGCGCACAGTGCCACGGAGCCGCCGTCGGTGCTGCGCGAGCGCGTGACCTCCAAGGGCGGCACGACCTACGCGGCCCTGGCCTCGCTGCAGCAGGCCGACGTGAAGGCGCAGTTCAAGACGGCGATCCGCGCCGCGCAGCAGCGCGCGGCCGAACTGGGCGAGGAGTTCGGCCGCGGCTGAGGGCTGTCAGACCGGCGGCAGCGCGCGCGGCCCGAGGAAGACCAGCCACTCGGCGGCCAGCGTGACGGTGCCATTCTCCAGCTCGAGCCGCACCTCTTCCTTCAGCAGGAAGCTGTCGTTCGGCCGGGGCCTGGCTTCCATGAGGCGCACCCGCGCCCGGAAGCGCGCGCCCACCGGCATCGGCCGCACGAAGCGGAGCCGGTCGAAGCCGTAGTTCAGCGCGTGGTTCGGGTCGAAAGGCAGCAGCGTGCGCAGGGCCTCGCCAGTCAGGCGGACGAGGTGCGAGACCTGGAAGAAGCCCTGCACGATGGTGCCGCCGTGATCGGCTTCACGCGCCGCGCGCTCGGGGTCCAGGTGGATCCATTCGCCTTCGCCGTCGCCTGACAGTTCCGAATAGCGCTCGACCATCTCCTGCGTGATGCAGTGCCACTCGGAGCAGCCTTCCCGACCGATCTTCTGCTTGAGTCGCTCCAGCACGGGAAAAGCCTCAACGCACCGCGCAGCCGGCCACGATGCCGGCGAACACGGTGAAGCCCAGCCAGTGGTTCAGGCGAAAGGCCTTGAAGCAGCCCTCCCGCGTGCGCCCGCGGATCAGCCGCCAGTGCCACACGGCCTGCGCCACGGCCGCGGCAACCGCTATGAAAAAGAGAGCGCCCAGCCCACGGCTGGCGCCCGCCAGGCCCCAAAAGACCAGGTAAACGGCATAGCTCAGCATGACCGCTGCCACGTCGAGGCGGCCGAAGGTGATGGCCGAGGTCTTCATGCCGATCTTCAGGTCGTCGTCGCGGTCGACCATGGCGTACTCGGTGTCGTAGGCCAGCACCCAGCCGAGGTTGCCCGCGAGCAGCGCCCAGCCGAGCGGCGGCACGCGCGCGAGCCACTCCCCCGCCGGCACGCCGGGGCCGCCGGCGGCGCAGAACGCCATCGGGATGCCGAGCGAGAAGGCCACGCCCAGCACCGCCTGCGGCAGCGAGACGAAGCGCTTGGCGAACGGGTAGGCGAGCGTCACCGCCAGCCCGACGAAGGCCCAGACGATGACGGCGGCGTTGGTGGTGAGCGCCAGCCCGAAGGCGGCCAGCGCCAGCGCGGCGCCCACGAGCAGCGCCTCGCGCGGCGAGACGGCGCCGCTGGTGACGGGGCGCTGGGCGGTGCGCTTGACGTGGCGGTCGAAATCGCGGTCGGCCACGTCGTTGACGCAGCAGCCGGCGCTGCGCATCAGGATGGTGCCGGCGACGAACACCGCCAGCAGGTGCCAGCCGGGCCAGCCGCCGGCGGCGAACCACAGCGCGCCGAGCGTCGGCCACAGCAGGAGCAGCCAGCCGGCCGGCCGGTTCCAGCGGATCAGGTCGAGGTAGAGCGAAAGGCGTCCGGAAGCCACGCAACGATCCCACAAAAAGCAAAGCGGCCGATTGTGCCGCCCGATTACCGCCGTCACCACGCTTTCCTTCTGGCTGGCGCCACCCAGCACCCAACCAACGCCCTCCCTGCGAAACCAGACGCGCGACAGGCCTGCCGCGCGGTGCTAACTTCCAGGAAGCCCTGACGTCTCACAAGCCCTGCCTTTACAGAGGCATCAAGCACGGGCCGCGGCTGCG
Organism: uncultured beta proteobacterium; assembly: GCA_963847265.1. Taxonomy (GTDB): domain Bacteria; phylum Pseudomonadota; class Gammaproteobacteria; order Burkholderiales; family Burkholderiaceae_C; genus Variovorax. The sequence continues at coordinate 944,776 of CAWJZE010000001.1, forward strand.
CGCAACCCGCAAGACCGCAAACCCTCCCTCTTTTTCGGGAGGCGCCGCGGAACCGGCTCCGCCGGGCCGCTGGCGCCGCCCCCTGCAAGGGGGTGGGCGAAGCGACACGAAGTGCGCGCAGCCTGGGGTCACTCTTCCAGTAACGAGCGCAGCATCCAGGCGGTCTGGTCGTGCACCGTGCAGCGCGCGGTCAGCATGTCGGCGGTCGGGTCGTCGCCGGCCTCCTCGGCCACCGGGATGAACTCGCGCGCGATGCGCGAGACGGTTTCGTGGCCCTTGACCAGGATGCGCACCATCTCCATCGCCCGGGGCGGCTGCTGCGGCACGTCGGGCACGGTGGCGATCTTGCTGAACTCGGCGTACGAGCCCGGCGCGTAGTGGCCCAGCGCGCGGATGCGCTCGGCGATCACGTCGGTCGAGTTCCACAGCTCGGTGTACTGCGCCATGAACATGGCGTGCAGCGAGTTGAAGTGCGGGCCGGTCACGTTCCAGTGGAAGTTGTGCGTGGTGAGGTAGAGCGTGTAGGTGTCGGCCAGCACGCGCGACAGGCCCTCGGCGATGGCGGCGCGGTCCTGCCGGTCGATGCCGATGTTGATGATCGGCGCGTTGCGGCCGCCCGACTCGGGCGCGACGGCCGTCTCGCCCTGCGTCGGCACGGTGCCGGCCGCCGCCGCAGGGGCGTTCGCCGTCAGCGCACTGGATTTCTTGGAGGGCTTGCTGGGATCCTTGGCCATGACGAACTCCTTTTTCGGTGGAAATGGCGGATGAGGCCGCTGCCGTCCAGCGCGGAGGCCGGACAGCGGCTTCGCAACCCGACGACTCTATCGCAGCGACGGCCCCGGAGTCCGCCCGACGCTGTAGGCCGGCAGCGCGACTGCGCCGCGCCGCGCGGACGATCGCCTCAGGACAACCGCCTCACGCCCGGCAGCTCGCACGCGTAGATCGCGTTGCGCAGCGCCGCGATGGCCTCGTAGCGCGTGAAGCTGCGCCGCCATGCCAGCACCACGCGGCGCGTCGGCGGCGCGCGGCCGGCGCCGTCGCTCACCGGCAGGTAGCGCACCAGCGGCTGCGCGGCCGGGGGCCCGGCCGCGGCGCGGGGCCCGAGCGCCCCGGCCGGCACCGACAGCCGCGGCACCAGCGTGACGCCCATGCCGGCGGCGACCATGTGTTTGATGGTTTCGAGCGAGGAGCCCTCGAAGTTCTTGCGGATGCCCTCGGCATTGCTCGAAAACCGGGCGAATTCCGGGCAGACCTCCAGCACGTGATCTCGGAAGCAGTGGCCGGTGCCCAGCAGCAGCATGGTCTCGTTCTTGAGCTCCTCGGAGCTGACCGATTCGCGCGCGGCCAGCGGATGGTGCGACGGCACCACCGCCATGAAGGGCTCGTCGTAGAGCGCCGCCACCGCCAGGCCGGTGTCGGGGAAGGGCTCGGCCATGATGGCGCAGTCGATCTCGCCGGCGCGCAGCATCTCCAGCAGCCGGGCGGTGAAGTTCTCCTGCAGCATCAGCGGCATCTGCGGCGTGCGCTCGATGTTCTGGCGCACCAGGTCGGGCAGCAGGTAGGGGCCGATGGTGTAGATCACGCCCAGGTTGAGCGGCCCGGCCAGCGGGTCCTGGCCGTGGCGGGCGATCTCCTTGATGCGCGCGGCTTGGTCGAGCACGCTCTGCGCCTGCTGCACGATGCGCTCGCCCATCGGCGTGACCGTGACCTCGCCGGCGCTGCGCTCGAACAGCTTGACCTCCAGCTCGTCCTCCAGCTTCTTGATGGCCACCGAGAGCGTCGGCTGCGACACGTAGCACGAGTCGGCCGCCTTGCCGAAGTGCCGCTCGCGCGCCACGGCCACGATGTACTTGAGTTCGGTGAGGGTCATAGCTTGAAGCAATTATTGCTCGCCCCTGGACATTGCTCGCCCCAGGCTTGCCCACTTCGTGTGGCCGCCCATCCCCGACCGGGGCGACACCAGCGGCCCGGCAGAGCCGGTTCCGCGGTGTCTCTGGACTTAACCCCGGGCTTTGCGCAATGCGCGTCGCTACGCCAACCCTTCAGGGGGCGACCCGGCGAGTCGGTGTCACTGGCTCACTCCAGGCGTCGCTTCGCCGGGCTGTCTTCGCTAGTTGTGATGTTTCAATAGGTTGTTTACCCGAAAGGTTCTGGGAGACTGGAGTCACGACGCTTCAGACCTCACAGAGGAGACGACCGGGTGAACAGCCATAAGAATGCCAGATTGACCTTCGAGGGACGCAAGTTGCTCATCGAACGCATCGCGGTGATGGGGCTGATGCAAGCAGCCGAGGCTGCCGGCATCAGCCCTCGCACAGCCCGCAAATGGCTGCGGCGCTTCGACGCGCAGGGCAACTCGGGCCTGTATGACCGCAGCTCGCGGCCGACCAGGACGCGTTGCCGGGTGGATGCCCACCTGGCCGAGCGCATCGAGCAGTTGCGTCGCGCGCGTATGCCCATGCGGCGCATCGCCGCGGTCGTCGGGCGCAGTGCGGCAACCATCAGCCGGTTGCTCGCGCGACTGGGGCTGTCCAGCCTGAAGGCACTCGATCCTGCGATGCCTGTGGTGCGCTACGAGCGCAAGGCGCCTGGCGAGTTGCTGCATATTGACACCAAGAAGCTCGGGCGCATCGTGCGCCCGAGCCACCGTATCACGGGCGATCGGCGCGACTCGGTCGATGGTGCGGGCTGGGAGTTCGCGCACGTGGCCATCGACGATCACTCGCGTGTGGGCTTCGTGCAGATGCACAGCGACGAGCGCAAGGCCTCGGCGGTGGAATTCCTACAGGCGGCAGTGGCGCACTACGCGGCGCTCGGCGTGACGATCAAGCGCCTGATCACCGACAACGGCGCGGCCTATCGCTCGCAGCTGTTCGCTAGGACTTGCCAAGCCCTGGGCATCAAGCACACCTTCACCAGGCCTTACTGGCCGCAGACCAATGGCAAAGCCGAACGCTTCATCCAGACATGTTTGCGTGAGTGGGCCTATGGCCGCATCTGGGCTAACAGCCAGGAACGCACGGCATGGCTACCTGCCTTCCTGAGCTACTACAACGCCCGCAGGCCGCACTCCGCTCTCGATTACAAGCCGCCAGCCTCTCGCCTCGGCGGGAAGAACCTATTGCAACTCGACAGCTAGGCCTTGAGGTACTCGGACTTGCCGCCCAGCCAGCGCTCGACATGGCGCGTGGCCAGTTCGGGATGGCGGTCGAGCATCTGCGGGGCCAACTCGCGCGCCCAGTCCAAGAGCGCGGCGTCGGCCTCCAGGTCGGCGAAGCGCAGCAGCGGGGCGCCCGACTGGCGCGCGCCCAGGAACTCGCCGGGGCCGCGGATGTCGAGGTCGCGCCGCGCGATCTCGAAGCCGTCGCCGGTCTCGACCATCGCCTTCAGGCGCGCGCGCGCCGTCTCGCCGACGCGCCCGGCCTCGTTGGGCGCGTACAGCAGCACGCAGGCCGAGGCCGCCGCGCCGCGCCCGACGCGCCCGCGCAGCTGGTGCAGCTGCGACAGCCCGAAGCGCTCGGCGTGCTCGATCACCATCAGCGAGGCGTTGGGCACGTCGACGCCGACCTCGATCACCGTGGTGCTGACCAGCACCTGCAGCCGCCCGGCCGTGAAGGCCGCCATCGTGGCCTGCTTGTCGGCCGTCGGCATGCGCGAGTGCAGCAGGCCGACGCTGACCTGCGCGCCCAGCATCTCCGCCAGCTCGTCGCGCGTGGCGGTGGCGTTGCGCAGGTCGATGGCCTCGCTGTCCTCGATCAGCGGGCAGACCCAGTAGACCTGCCGCCCCTGCGTCAGCTGCGCCCGGATGCGCCCGATCACCTCGTCGCGGCGGTGCTCGGCCACCAGCCTGGTGACGATCGGCGTGCGCCCGGGCGGCAGCTCGTCGAGCGTCGAGACGTCGAGGTCGGCGTAGTAGCTCATCGCCAGCGTGCGCGGAATGGGCGTGGCGGTCATCATCAGCAGGTGCGGCTCCATCGGCGTCGCGCCGGGGGCTTCCGCATCGCCAGCCGCTCGACCGGAGGGATGCGGCATGGCCGCCGCCGCAGGTCGGACGATGTCCGCGCCCGCCTTGCCGCGCAGGGCCAGGCGCTGCGCCACGCCGAAGCGGTGCTGCTCGTCGATGATGGCCAGCGCGAGGCGCCGGAAGCGCACCTTCTCGGAGATGACGGCGTGCGTGCCGACCACCAGCGCCGCCTCGCCGCTCTCGGTGGCGGCGGCCATGGTGTCGCGCTCGCGCTTCTTCTGGCTGCCGGTGAGCCACGCCACGCGCAGGCCGCGCTCGGCCAGCAGTGGATCGAGCCAGTCGACCAGCTTGCCGAAGTGCTGCGCGGCCAGGATCTCGGTCGGCGCCATCAGCGCGCATTGGTAACCCGCGTCGATGCAGCGCGCCGCGGCGAGCGCCGCCACCACCGTCTTGCCCGAGCCGACGTCGCCCTGCAGCAACCGGTGCATCGGCACTGTGCGCGCCAGGTCGCGCTCGATTTCAGATCCGACGCGCACCTGTGCCCGGGTCAGCGAGAAGGGCAGCGCGGCCAGCAGGCGCTGCTGCAGCGATTCGGCGTCGCCCCGCGGCGCCTGCAGCACCGGCGCGCGCTGCGCGGCGCGCGCGCGGCGCGCCTGCAGTTGCGACAGCTGCTGCGCCAGCAGCTCCTCGGCCTTCAGCCGCTGCCAGGCCGGGTGGCTGCGGTCCTCCAGCGTGGCGAGCGCCACGTCGGGCGCCGGGTAGTGCAAAAACGATAGCGCGTCGCGCAGACTCCACATGCCCTGCGGCAGGTTTTCATGGGGAATCGTCTCGTCGAGCGCGGCGCGCGCAAGGCCGGCGCGCACCTCGCGCCGCAGCACCGGCTGGGCCAGCCCGGCGATCGTCGAGTAGACCGGCGTCAGCGCCAGCGGCAGCTCGGTGCCGGCGCTCTTGACGACCGGCTGCATCATCTGGCGTCCCAGGAAGCCGCCGCGCACCTCGCCGCGCACCCGCACCCGGGCGCCGACCTCGAGCTGTTTCTGCTGCGACGGGTAGAAGTTGAAGAAGCGCAGCACGCAGGTTTCGCCGCTGCCGTCGTCGAGCGTCACCAGCAGCTGGCGGCGCGGGCGGAAGGTGACCTCGGCAGAAACCACCACGCCTTCGATCTGCGCCACGTCGCCGTCGCGCGTGTCGGCCAGCCGCACGATGCGCGTCTCGTCCTCGTAGCGCAGCGGCAGGTAGAGCGCGAAGTCAATGTCGCGCACCAGGCCGAGCTTGGCGCAGGCGCGCTGCACCGGGCTCGGGCCGACGCCCGGCGGGCGGCGCGGGCCGGGGTGGGCGGGCGCGGCGGGCCGGGAGCGGCCGGCGGTGCGCTGCGGGCCCGGCGCCGCCCCGCCGCCGTTTCCCGGAACAGTGCCCGGGGCGCCGGCCCGGCGAGCGTCTGGCGCCCCGGGGGCGCGGCCCGGTGCGGACGGCGGCCGGAAGGGCGGCGCTGAATCGTGCATGGGACAATTCTGCCCGCTGGCGATCGATTCATGACCCTGCCGTGGCCCGATTGCCCCGTCCCGTTTCATTCCACCTGCCCTTTCCGCTTCCAATCCAGCGCGCGATCAGGCGCGTCGCCGCAGACGGTGCTTCGGCACTGGCCAAGGCGGCGCAACGACCTGTCGCGTTGAATTGAACGCGGGAAACTTGGCACGGGCCCGTCCGGCCCTCAAGCACCATGCGCGCCTTCACGCTTTCCGACTTCGATTTCCAACTGCCGCCCGAGCTGGTGGCGCAGCACCCCGCCGCCGAGCGCAGCGCCTCGCGGCTGCTCGACGCCACCGGCCCCGCGCCCGCCGACCGCATCTTCCGGGAGCTGCCCGCACTGCTCCAGCCCGGCGACCTGCTGGTGTTCAACGACACGCAGGTGGTCAAGGCGCGCCTCTTCGGCGAGAAGCCGACCGGCGGCCGGCTCGAGCTGCTGGTCGAGCGCGTGCTGGACGGCGGCGAGGTGGCCGCCCACATGAAGGTCAGCAAGAAGCCGCCCGTGGGCACGGTGCTGCGCATGGCGGGCGGCTTTCGCGCCGTGCTGCTCGGGCGCTGGCCCGACGAGCACGGCGCGCTGTTCCGCTTCGCCTTCGAGAGCGACGCCGGCGAGGACCCGTACGCGCTGATGGCGCGCTGCGGCCACGTGCCGCTGCCGCCCTACATCGCGCACGCCGACTCGGCCGACGACGCGCGGCGCTACCAGACCGTGTTCGCGCGCGTGCCCGGCGCCGTGGCGGCGCCGACCGCCGCGCTGCATTTCGACGAGGCGCTGCTGGCGGCGCTCGACGCGCGCGGCGTCCTGCGCGCCCAGGTCACGCTGCACGTGGGCGCGGGCACCTTCCAGCCGGTCAAGACCGAGAACATCGCCGAGCACACCATGCACGCCGAGCGCTACGACGTGCCGGCCGCGACGCGGCAGGCCATCGCCGACTGCAAGGCGCGCGGCGGACGCGTCGTGGCCGTGGGCACGACCACCGTGCGCACGCTCGAAGCGTGGGCGCAGAGCGGCGAGGCGGCCGGCGACACGCGCATCTTCATCACGCCCGGCTTCGCGTTCCGCCACGTCGACCTGCTGGTGACCAACTTCCACCTGCCCAAAAGCACGCTGATGATGCTGGTGAGCGCCTTCGCCGGCTACGAGCGGGTGATGGCGCTGTACGCCCACGCGATCCGCGAGCGCTACCGGTTCTTCAGCTATGGGGACGCGATGCTGCTGGCGAGAGACACCGGTGCCGCCTGAAGCAACCTTCGATCCTGCTGTCGTACAACGATAAAATGATCGATATGAAAAGCAGTTTCGTCACCGTCTCACCCAAGTACCAGGTGGTCATTCCGCAGGCGGTGCGCGAGCACCACGGCATCCGGCCCGGCATGAAGATGGCCGTGCTGGACTTCGGCAACGTGATCCGCCTGGTGCCGGTCAAGCCGGCGGCCGAGTACATCGGCATTGCGGCCGGCCTGAGCAACACCGACATCGAAGACGATCCGGAGCGCTTTTGAGCGTCCCGGCGCAGCGCACGGCGGCACCCCTGCCCCTCGTGCTCGACAGCTCCTGCTGGCTGGAGTTCTTTGGCAGGACCGAGCGGCTCGACCTGTTCCGCGCGGCGATCGAGTCGGTCGAGACGCTCATCGTTCCGGTGGTGACGGTCTACGAGGTCTACAAGAAGATCCGGCGCGAACTGGGCGAGGACGCGGCGACCGAGGCCGTCGCCCTGATGCAGTGCGGCCAAGTCGTCGAGCTGACGCTGCCGCTCACGCTGTCGGCCGCGTCCAACGGCCTGCCGCTGGCCGACAGCCTGATCTACGCCACCGCCCAGTCGCGCGGCGCCACGCTCTGGACGCAGGACGCGCATTTCGACGGTCTGCCGGGCGTCAAGTACTTCCCCAAACCCTGAAGGCCGGCGCCCGCGCCGCGGCCACCCGCCGGCCCGCCTCTTCTCCATGCTGAACTTCAAGCTCCTCGCCACCGACCCCGACAGCCACGCCCGCCGCGGCACCCTCACGCTCAACCACGGCGTGGTGCAGACGCCGATCTTCATGCCCGTGGGCACCTACGGCACCGTCAAGGGCGTGCTGCCGCGCTCGCTCGAAGAAATGGGCGCGCAGATCATCCTGGGCAACACCTTCCACCTGTGGATGCGCCCCGGCCTCGACGTGATGGCGAGCTTCGGCGGGCTGCATGCCTTCGAGCAGTGGCACCGGCCGATCCTCACCGACTCGGGCGGCTTCCAGGTCTGGTCGCTCGGCGAGATGCGCAGGATCGGCGAGGAAGGCGTGCACTTCGCCTCGCCCGTCAACGGTGACAGGCTGTTCCTGACGCCCGAGGTGTCGATGCAGATCCAGACCCTCCTCAACAGCGACATCGTCATGCAGTTCGACGAGTGCACGCCCTACGACACGAAGGGCCACGTCACGACCGAGGCCGAGGCGCGCGGCTCGATGGAACTCAGCCTGCGCTGGGCGGCGCGCTGCCAGGCCGAGTTCGCCCGGCTGGAAAATCCCAACGCGCTGTTCGGCATCGTGCAGGGCGGCATGTACGAGCCCCTGCGCGAGGCGTCGCTCGCCACGCTGGTCGAGATGGACTTCCCCGGCTACGCCATCGGCGGCGTGAGCGTGGGCGAGCCCAAGGAGGAGATGCTGCGCATCATGGCGCACACGCCGCACCGGCTGCCGGCCCACAAGCCGCGCTACCTGATGGGCGTCGGAACGCCCGAGGACCTGGTGCAGGGCGTGGCCGACGGCGTCGACATGTTCGACTGCGTGATGCCCACGCGCAACGCGCGCAACGGCACCGTCTTCACGCGCCACGGCGACCTGAAGCTGCGCAACGCGCGCCACAAGACCGATCCGCAGCCGCTCGATGCGAGCTGCACCTGCCACGCCTGCGCCGGCACGTCGGGCATCGCCTGGGACCAGGGCGGGCGCGCGGGCTTCAGCCGTGCCTACCTGCACCACCTCGACCGCTGCGGCGAGATGCTCGGCCCCATGCTCACGACGATCCACAACCTGCACTACTACCTGAACCTGATGCGCGAGGTGCGCGAGGCGCTGGAGGCGGGACGGTTCGGGGAATTCCGCACGCGGTTCAGGGCGGAGCGGGCGCGGGGCGTCTGAGCCGGCGACAAAGGATCAGCGGTTTACATCCTTGCAAATCATGGAATGAAACTCCATGACTGCAAGCTCGGGCGACCGGCCGTCCTTATGGCCCGTCGCACCCCGCCCCTCACCCCTCCCGCACCCTCACCGCCGGCCCGGGGCTGACCGGCTCCGGCCCGCCCTGCGCCGCCGCGCCGCACACGTGGCAGAACTTCGCGAACGCGCTCTTGCGCGCGTCGCACACGCGGCAGTGGTCGAACAGGCCGATGCCGCAGTGCGGGCAGAAGTCGATCTCCGGGTTCTTCAGATCCACCGGCCGCTCGCAGCCCGGGCACACGCCCTTGGCCAGGCGCGCCAGCGCGGTGTCGTAGCTCAGCTCGCTGCGCCGCACGGTGTCGGGCTGCGCCTCGGCGAGCTTCTGGCGCGCCAGGTAGCGGTTGAGCGCGACGATGGCCCAGCGCCCGACCGCCACCGTGACGAGGATGCCGACGATCGAGCGCACGTAGCCGCCGTAGCTCGGCAGGTAGGGCACCAGCTCGACGAAGAACGCGAACAGCGCGAAGAAGATGAAGCCCCAGACGAACGGCCAGTACGTGCTCTTGCGCTTTCGGGCGAACAGCCAACCGGCGACCAGCAGCAGCGGCAGCGTCAGCGCCAGCCGGTAGCCGAAGACGCGCAGCTCGGCGCGGCGCTGCTCGGCTTCGAGCTGGCGCCGCGCGGCCTGCTCCAGCACGTCGAGCCTTTGCTGCTCGCGCTCCTGCGCCTGGCGCGCGTCGAGCGCGATCTGGCGCTGGGCATCGACCTGTTGCTGCGCGGCCTGCTGCGCCGCCTTCAGCGTGTCGAGGGACCGGGTGCGCGCGACGAGCTCGCTGTCCTGCTCGGGCAGCTGCGTGGCGCGGCGTGTGGCGATCCAGTTGGCAAAACTCTCGCGGGCGTTGGCGCTGGCGGCGTCGGCCGCCTGCAGGCGCAGCTCGGCCTGCTCCAGCTCGCGCTGCGCCTGCGCCTGCACGCGCGCGGCCTCCTTCAGGGCGGCGCGCAGCGGCGCGGCGGCGGACGGGTCGATGAAGTTCTCGACCGTGCGCTGGCGCTCGACCTGCGGCAGGTCGCCCACCAGGCTGCTGCCCAGCCCGGTCAAGAAGCTGGCGAACACCAGCGCCACCAACCACAGGCCGCGGCGGTACCACTTCTCGGACAGGCGCAGGGACTTGCTCATGGGTGCCTCCAGAAAGCTGCCGCTCTTGTTTTGATAGCGCTCGACCCATGGCGGACGGGCGCTGGAGGCCGTTTTGACCCAGAATACCGCGGCTGCGGCCCGCCGGGCGCCGGACCCGGCCCGGGGCGCCGAGACCTGCAGCCCGCGCCGGACCGGGTGCGGAAGCGCCCGGGCCCGGATCCACGCGGGCGCACCGGCGCGGCCGGAGGGATTTCCGCCCGTGGCGCGATCGGCTCACGCCTCACGATCCGCGCTGCAGGTCTTCGCGCGTGTACGGCCGGTCGGTGCCGGCCAGCCGCACGGCGATGCGTTCCAGCACGTCCTGCGTCGGCGCGGGCTGGCCGGGCGAGACGAAGGCCAGCGGCAGCAGCAGGCCGAGCACCACCCCCGTGGCCCACAGCTCGGGCGGCGGCCGCCGGTGCTGCAGCGCCAGGAACAGCGCGCTCGCCAGGGCGCCCAGCAGGTAGCCCGCGACCACCTCGGTGACCGAATGCGCGTCGAGCGCGAGCCGCGAGACGCCGATGGCCGCCGCCAGCCCCCAGCCCGCCAGGGCGCCCGCGACCCGCGCGCGGTGGCCCCAGCGCGACGCCGCCAGCCACAGCGCGACCGGCCAGATGCTGGCCGACAGTGCCGTGTGGCCGCTGAAGCCGGTGAAATCGAAGCGCGCGCTGCCGATGCCCCAGCCCATGAAGGCGAGCTTGGAAGCCATCACCGTCGCGCCCGCCGCGCCGAACAGCAGCACCCACAGCAACGCCACCGGGCGCGTGCCGCGCGCCAGCCCCAGCCACAGCGCGATGAAGGCGGCGCCGGGCAGCAGCAGCGCGCTGTCGCCCAGCCAGGTCAGGGCGTGCCAGTTCATCGCGGCGGCCTCCGGCGGCAGGACGCAACGGACGGGAGGGGCCTTTCGGCAGGCGGGACACAGATGGACATCGATCGTTCGCGGATGGGGGTGAAAAGGGGTTGGAACACGGGCGAAAGCATCAGGCGTCCCCCAGCAACGCGCCGACGCGCTGGCGCAGCGACTCGGGCTGCACCTCGGACGGTGCCAGCGGCGCGCCCACGCGCAGGCCCACCCGGCTGAAGAAGCCGCGCCGGAACGGCCGCACCATCGCCACGGGCTCGCCGCGGCGCACCTCGATGCGGCTGAAGTACGAGCCCCACAGGTTCACGAGCGCCATCGGCACCACCGGCGGCGCGATGCCCTCGGCGCGCGCGGCCTGCAGGATCTTCATGACGCCGCCCTTGAACGGCTGCAGCGTGCCGTCGTGCGTGATGCCGCCCTCGGGAAAGATCGCCAGCAGGTCGCCCTCGCGCAGCACCTGCAGCGCAGCGGCGAAGGCCTGCGCGTAGGCGGCCGGGTCCTCCCCGCGCGGCGCGATTGGAATGGCCCGCGCCAGGCGGAACAGCCCGCCCAGCAGCGGCACGCGGAAGATGCGGTGGTCCATCAGGAAGCGGATCGGCCGCGGGCTCGCCGCCATCAGCAGCACCGCGTCGACGAAGCTCACGTGGTTGCACACCAGCACCGCGGCGCCCACGGTCGGGATGTGCGCGTCGCCCGTCACTCGATAGCGGTAGACGAAGCGCGACGCCGCCCACGCCACGAAGCGCAGCAGGTACTCGGGCACCAGCATGAAGATGTAGAACGCCACCACCGCGTTGGCCAGCGCCGTGAACAAGAAGATCTGCGGAATGGTGAAGCCCGCCTTCAGCAGCAGCCCGGCGATGACCGCGCTGGCGATCATGAACAGCGCGTTCAGGATGTTGTTGGCCGCGATGATGCGCGCGCGGTGCGTCGGCTGGCTGCGCAGTTGGATCAGCGCGTACATCGGCACGCTGTAGAGCCCGGCGAAGAGCGCGAGCAGCGCCAGGTCGGCCATCACGCGCCAGTGCGCGCCAACGCCGACGAAGCCGCCGAGCGTGAAGCCGCCCGGCGGCGCATCCGCCGACACCGCCAGCCCGCGCGAGGCGAAGTACAGGTCGAGCGCGAACACGCTCATGCCGATGGCGCCCAGCGGCACCAGGCCGATCTCGACGTGGCGGCGCCCCAGCACCTCGCACAAAAGCGACCCGGCGCCGATGCCGAGGGAGAACACCACCAGCAGCAGCGACGCCACCTGCTCGTCGCCATGCAGCACCTCCCGGGCGAAGCTCGGGAACTGGCTCAAGAACACCGCGCCGAAGAACCACATCCAGCTGATGCCCAGCAGCGAGCGGAACACCACGAGGTTGCCGCGTGCGAGCCGCAGGTTGCGCCAGGTCTCGCTGAACGGGTTCCAGTTGATGACCAGCCCCGGGTCGGTCGCCGGCGCCCTCGGGATCGCCTGCGCCACCGCGCGCCCAGCGAGCGCCAGCGCCACGCACGAGAATGCCACCCAATGCGGCCCGGCCTGCGGAATCGCCACCAGCAGCCCGCCCGCGACGTTGCCGAGCAGGATGGCGACGAAGGTGCCCATCTCGACCATGCCGTTGCCGCCGGTCAGCTCGCGCTCGCCCAGCACCTGCGGCAGGAGGGCGAACTTGACCGGCCCGAACAGCGTCGAGTGCAGCCCCATCAGGAAGGTGCAGGCCAGCAGCACCCCGACGCTGGCCGACCAGAAGCCCCAGGCCGCAAGCGCCATGATGCCGATCTCCAGGTTCTTGACGAAGCGGATCATGACGGTCTTGTCGACCTTGTCGGCCAGCTGCCCGCCGGTCGCCGAGAACAGCAGGAACGGCAGGATGAACAGCGCCCCGATCACCAGCCCGGCCATCGCCGGCGGCAGCCAGCCGACGCTCAGCTGGTAGGTCACCATCACGGTGAAGGCGAACTTGAACAGGTTGTCGTTGGCCGCACCGGCGAACTGCGTCCAGAAGAAGGGGGCGAAGCGGCGCTGGCCGAGCAGGGCGAACTGGTTGGGGTGCGCGGGCGCCGTGGCAGCGGCGCTGGCAGTGCCGGCGGCGTCGGCGCCCGGCCCGGCGGCGGCGGAAGAGGTCATTCGCAGGATTCCGGAGGTTGCGTGGACGGTGGCGTCGGACTTCATGGCGCGCCGAACGGCGGCGTCCGGCACCCGGACGGGCGTTCGCGCCGCCGCGCCGACCGCCTCCGGATTGTGCCGCAGCCCCTGCCGGCCGGCATTGCGCAGCGCCGCCAGCACCGGCCAGGCCGCCAGCGCCGCCAGCACGTGCTTCAGGCTGTGGCCCGACACCCAGTGGCCGGTGGCCTGGAAGACGGCGTCGTCGCCCAGCTCGAACAGCTTGGCCAGCGCGTAGCAGGCGATGACCCTGCCGAGGCTGAGGCGCGGGTGCGGCCCCGGCGTGCCGCCGGCTGGCTGCAGCAGCGCCAGTCCGCACACCAGCGCCATGCCGCCGAACTGCACCAGCGCCCACGGCAGCACGTTGCCGGTCCGGCTGCAGTTCCACACGGCGGCCCACCCCGCTGCCAGCGTGGCCCAGGCAGCGGGCCGGCCGACGCGCAGGCTCACGCGCTCGCTCGCGGCCAGGCCGACGAGACCGGCGAAGGCCACGCTCATGCCGGCCCGGTCGGCCGCCAGCCGGACGGCGTCGGGCTGCAGGTGGTAGAAGGCCGAGCCCGCCGCGGTGGTCAACAGGCCCACGAAGAACATCCGTGTGCAGTCCGAGCAGCGGCCAGCGGCAGCGTCGGACCGCCACCCGTTCCGGCGCAGTCGCGCCAGGCCCCACACGCCCAGCACCGCGAAAGGCAGGTTGCTCAGCACGTCCAGCGCGTTCGGCAGGCCGTGCCAGTGGCGGCTGTCGGCAAAGCCGGCGGCGGCCGGGTCCGGCAGCGCCGGAGCGAGCACGGCCACCAGCGCAAGCATGGCGAACACCGCCAGCAGCCCGCGCTCGCGGCGATCGGGCGGCCGGGCGCGGCGGGACGGCAAGGAAAACGCGAGAGCCTTCATGACGGAGTTCCGGGAGGCGGTTGCGGAAAACCCAATGTAGGATGGCCGGCGGCGAAAAGGCATCGGATTCCGGTACGGACGCTGCCTGCGGAACTTTCGGTATCGAATTCCGAGACTTATGTACGTGGCAAACCCTGCATTGATGCGCGCGCGGCTGAGTGGAACTTTCGCGCGTTAGCGATCTGTGTAGGTAACGGGGGTGGTGAAATTGGTAGACACACTGACCTCGGGTGCCAGCGTCGAAAGATGTGCGGGTTCGATCCCCGTCCCCCACCAAATACAAACCGGCCCTCTCAGGGGCCGGTTTTCTTTTGGGTGGGCGGCTTCGGCTCTGGCTTCGGCTTGTGCGGCTTGGGTGGGGTGTTCAGCATCCGCCTGAGGACGTCGTCTTCTGAGGGCCTAGAGTTCGTCGTCTTCGTCGGTCTTCTTGGCATCGTCAGACTTTACGTTCGTCGCTGGAATAGGCGCCAACGCATTGCGCTTTATCTTGCGCTCTAGAATCCTAAGCCAGTCCGTAAAGTCTTCAAGGCTGTCCGGGCTAAGCCTTTCGGGCCACTGAATAGTCACATCGCCCTCTGCGAGCGCAAAAACTTCCTGTCGCATACCTGGAACCTTTCCTGCCGGAACCGGCGCAGGCACCTGTGGACGATAAGCAGAGTTGGCTGGCTGCGCAGGGCCCGGCTTTGAAGCCGTTGTGGCAAGAACAGGTGCGGGGGTTGCTACCTCATCGTCCTGCTCAATTTCCTCGTCCTGAGCGCCATTATCGGGGGCAGATGTGACGCTGGCAAACGAAATCGTCTCTCGTAAGTCCTTGATGAAGTCCGGGATAGCGTTTTCGTTGAACCTTCGCTCGAACAACAGGTAGTGCCTGAGATTCGCATCTGACACTTCGAGGCCAGGCCACTTCGAAACGATCTCTCGATATATTTTGGGCATCAGAGCGGCTTGCCGAATCGCTTCAGCCCTCTCCTCCGAGTCGGGACGTTCATCAAGAACAATACGCAGTGCAAGTTCCGTCAGTTGAACTTGGCGACTGTTTTTCGAACCGCTGTCCTTCACGAGGCCGAATGTGAGCATTGCAGCAAGCAGCATGCGCCCGCGGCCACTTACCGGTCCATAGCCCCAGTGCTTCAGTGCAACAACCACATTCGCCGCGCTACGGCGTTCGTGTTGATAGAGAGTGCGGGCCCGCTCAATCGCTGCCGGCAGCGGAATAGAGGGGTAGGACGGGCTCCTGTGGCGCTTGGAAGTTTGGACATCCATTGATCACTCCTGACGATACCCAAGTGTAACGGGGTTAGCGGGTTGCAGTGGAGATAAATTTTTCCTTTAAGCCTTGCAGGCTAACCCGGGATTGTTATACTTGCGCCTGTCCGATGTGCTCAACAAGGAGAATCCATGCGGAGACCTGTCGGCCCCAGCGATACGGCTGCTGTAGCTGGGGCGGAATAGAGAAGGCCTTCGTAGCATCCACCCCGTCAAGAACGGGTGCTACGAAGGCCCGAGGCAGCCAACTACTGCTAGCGGCTTTGTCCGCACACTCAGGAATGTGAGCCTGAGTCCACGACCGGCACCGTAAGGTGTCGGGTTCGATGGCAACGTTCGTTTGGCCGGCAAGGGCCATCCTAAGCGCGCCACCACTCTGCTAAGAGGTGTTGGTAGTTTACCTTTGGGTAAGCGTTTAGACAAGGCCGGCCGTCCTTTGTGATGGAGGTTAGCTATGGGCTACCGCCGCATCCGGGACGTGTTCGTTCGTGCGTATCGCCGCTTCCGACTTGGGAAGTGGGAGTTCGTGCGGCAGCACTTCCGCAGCCACCCGGGCCAGCTTGAGTTGTTCCCGCTCTAAACGATCTGACGTTTTGCCCGCCTCAGGTCTTGCCCGAGGCGGGCTTTTTCATCAGTCGGGCGAGACGCTATCAAGCGTTGGTTTCTTGCTGCCCACCAATCCGCCGATACGTCAGGCGCTTGCCGCCAATCTGCTTGAGCGCTGCGTTAGGGATGCTCTTCACGAATCGCCTTGGCGTGTGCTGAATCGATAAGCACGGTCATAGTGGAACGATCGAATGCCCCCTGAGTGTCGGAATCGGCCTTTTGGGGGTGCTTTTGGGCCTTTCATGTGCCCATCGCACGCACCTGGTCCACCAGCACGCGCCTGACCATCCACAGATTGCTCAGCGCAAACAGCGTCTTGAGCTGCGCCGTGTTCTTAGCCAACCCCCGGTAGCGCACCTTCACGTGGCCGAACTGGCGCTTGATCACGCGAAACGGGTGTTCCACCTTGGCCCGCACACTGGCCTTCAAGCGCTCGATCTTGTCTTGCAGCGCTTCAATGGGCAGGCTCTTGTCCAACTTGCGCCTCTGCCCCGGCTTCATTGCCACATGCCAAGTGACCTGGAGTTGGGCATCCGGGCGTTTGTGCACACCCTGATAGCCCGCATCGCCAAAGGCCACTTCTTCCTGCCCATGCAGCAGGGTGTTGCCCTCAACGACATCGCAGACGTTGCCCGCCGTGCCGCGCACCGTGTGCACCAGTCCCGAGTCGGCGCATACACCGATATGCGCCTTCATCCCGAAGTGCCATTGGTTGCCCTTCTTGCTCTGGTGCATCTCGGGGTCTCGCGCGCCGTCCTTGTTCTTGGTGGAGCTGGGCGCGGCAATGAGCGTGGCGTCCACCACCGTGCCGGCCTTGAGCAGCAGGCCCTGGCCGCTGAGCAAGTCGTTGACGGTGGCCAGGATCTGCTCGGCCAGCTTGTGTTGCTCCAGCAGGCGGCGAAAGCGCAGGATGCTCGAGTCGCTGGGCAATGCATCGCCCCAGTTGCTCAGGCCCGCGAAGTCGCGAAACACCGGCACGTCGTGCAGCGCCTCTTCCATGGCCGGGTCCGACAGATTGAACCATTGCTGCATGAAGTGGATGCGCAGCAGCGCTTCAAAGCCAAAGGGTTGCTGGCCGCGCCGGCCGGCTTCAGGCGCAAACGGTTCGATCAACGCCACCAGTTCAGCCCAGGGCACCACCCGGTCCATCGCATCCAGAAATTCACGCTTGCGCGTGCGCTTGGTCGAACCACCCAACACCAGGCTGCCTTGCTTCATGGGTGCCGATGCTCACAGCTTCGCTTGTTCAGTGCAAGCACGACGGCGAGCGATTCGTGAAGAGCATCCTTAGCGCGCTCGGTATCGCTGAAGCCGAGGGCAGTGCGGGTGTTGTAGCGGAAGTCAAACTCCGTGCAGTAGCGTTGCAGGTGCTGCGGGCCAACGTGGTGGAACGTGCCAATCAGGCCGCGCTTGAGAATGGCGAAGTAGCCTTCAACCGTGTTCGTGTGGGCGATGCCACGCACGTATTCGGCCTTGGAGTGGTTTACTTGATCGTAGGCAGCAAAGCCATGTGAGCGCTTCACAAGGTTGTAGCGCGAGCTGCTGTCCGTCATCAGGTGGGTTTCAGGATGCACTTGCGTTTCCAGCACCATCTTGAGGTTCTCGCCGGTCACGCTGTGAACGTGGAAGGAGCGGACTTTGCCGTTGCGCTCGACCAGTGAAACCACCTTGTTGGCATCCTTGAGGGCGGCGCCGGGCTTGCGGTTGCCGCGCTTTGCTGACTCCTTCTTGGAGCCAGTCTCAGAACCCCAATAGGTCTCATCGGCCTCAATGATCTTGCCGGAGCCGCCCATGGGACCGGCAATCTCCTCCAGCATGGCTTCGCGGATGCGGTGAGCCATGAACCAGGCGGTCTTGTAGGTCACGCCGAGCATGCGCTCCAACTGCTTGGCACTGATGCCCTTCTTGCTGGAACACATCAGGTGCACGGCTTGCAGCCAAACGTGCAGGCCGATCTTGGAGCGCTCAAACACCGTGCCCACGGTAACGCTGAACTGCTGGTAGCAGTCCGCGCACTTGTGCAGGCCGGGACGATAGTGCTTAGAGCCTTCGGACAGCTTCAGGTGCTTTTCGTTGATGGAGCCGCAATGGGGGCACACCGGGCCATGGGGCCAGCGAAGCGCCTCAAGGTATTCGCGCGCCTTGTCGGCGTCTTGAAACTGGGGCTGATTGAGGATCGCTTCGGCCATGGCTGTCTTTCGGTATGGCTTGAGAATAGGCAATCACTTAGGGTTTGTCAAGTATATAAGCCTCGAATTCCTCGACTCCACCCCATGAGCACCACCGCCGACCTCGTCCTTGCCCTGAAGCAGGAACTCAGGGCCGCGCAGATGACCTACGCCGACCTGGCGCGCGCGCTCGGCCTGGCCGAATCGAGCGTCAAGCGCATGCTGGCCCGGGGCGACGGCCTGACGCTCGCGCGCATCGACGCAATCTGCCGCGCCCTCGGGATCGACTTCGCCGAGCTGGCGCGCCGCGTGGCCGACACCCGGCCGCTGCTGGGGAGCCTGACGCACGAGCAGGAAAGGGCGGTGGTGGCCGACGGCAGGCTGCTGCTGGTGGCCATCTGCGTGCTGAGCCAGTGGACGCTGGAGCAGATCACCGCGGCCTACCGCATCGGCGAGGCCGAGTGCATCGGCTGCCTGGCGCAGCTCGACCGCCTCGGCATCATCGAGCTGCGCCCGCTCAACCGCTACCGGCTGCGGCTCGCCAAGACCTTCCGCTGGCGCCCGCACGGGCCGGTCATGCAGTTCTTCCGCGACAACGTGGTGCTCGACTACTGCGCCGGCGGCTTCGACGGCCCGGCCGAGGGGCTGCTGCTGGTGCACGGCTCGATCGGCCGCTCGCTGGCGCCCGGCTTCCTGGAGCGGCTGCAGCGCGTGGCGCAGGACTTCGCGCAGCAGCACCAGACCGACCAGAAGTTGCCGGAAGGCGAGCGCGCGGGCTACACCCTGGTGCTGGGCATGCGCAACTGGGAGTTCGAGGCGTTCGCGCAGCTGCGGCGCGGCTGACGGCGTTCCTGCGGATGGCCCGCTTCAGCCGATGCCCGCAACCCGCAACCGCAGCAAGCCGCCTACAATCCCCTTCTGCAGGAGAGCGGGCCGCACCAGCGGCCCCACCGAAGGCGCAAACTCCCATGAACGCTCAGGTCGACCGCCCACAGCCGGTCGGGTACTGCACACACCGGTAAGAAAAGCCGTCTGGAGAGCCGCCACGCCACGTGGCGCACCGAAGGAGCAAGGCCGCGGCGGGTGTCGCGGCCGAATCTCTCAGGTACCGAGGACAGGGGGAGCGGCAGCTTGGACGGCGCGTCCGGCTGTCTGCTATCGATCCGATAGCGCAACAGCCATGCCCCACAAGCGCTGCAACCTCAAAAGGTTCTCAAAATGCGCGTGATCGTTCTCGGCGCCGGCCTGCTCGGCGCCACCTCGGCTTATTACCTCCAGCAACTCGGCCACGAAGTCACCGTGATCGACCGGCAGGCCACGCCGGCGGCCGAAACCAGCTTCGCCAACGGCGGTCAGATCTCGGTCAGCCATGCCGAGCCCTGGGCCAACCCCAGCGCGCCGCTCAAGGTGCTGCGGTGGCTCGGCCAGGAGGATGCGCCGCTCTTGTTTCGCATCCGCCCCGACATGCGCCAATGGCTCTGGGGCTTGCAGTTCTTGCGCGAATGCACGCCGGCGCGCACCCGCCACAACATCGCGCAGATCGTGCGGCTGGGCACCTACAGCCGCGAGACGCTGCAGACGCTGCGGCGCGACACGGGCCTGGCCTACCACCAGCGCACGCAGGGCATCCTGCACTTCTACACGACGCAAAAGGAGTTCGACGCCGCCCTGGCGCCCGCCGAGCAGATGCGCGCGCTGGGCTGCGAGCGCCGGGTCGTCTCGGCCGACGAGGCGGTGAAAATCGAGCCGGCGCTCACGCACATCCGCCCGCAACTGGCCGGCGCCACCTTCACGGCCGAGGATGAGTCGGGCGACGCCAACCAGTTCGCGCGCGAGCTGGTCAAGCTGTGCGAAGCCGGCGGCGTGAATTTCCGGATGAGCCACACGGTGACGGCGCTACGCGAAGCGGGCGGGCGCATCGACCACGTCGAGGCCACCGACAGCGAGGGCCGCTTCCAGCGCATCGAGGGCGACGCCTTCGTGCTGGCGATGGGCTCGCTCAGCCCGCTGTATGCCGCGCCGCTGGGCATTCGCCTCCCCATCTACCCGGCCAAGGGCTACTCGGTGACGCTGCCGGTGAAGGACGCCGCCAGGGCGCACCAGGTCTCGCTCACCGACGACGAGTTCAAGCTGGTGTTCTCGCGCTACACCAGCCCCGGCGGCGACGACCGCCTGCGCATCGCCGGCACGGCCGAGCTCAACGGCTACGACCGCGACCTGAACCGGGTGCGCTGCGAGGCCATCGTGCGGCGCGTCGAGCAGCTCTTTCCGGGTGCGGGCGACACCACGCGGGCACAGTTCTGGACCGGCCTGCGCCCGGCCACGCCCAGCAACGTGCCGCTGATCGGCAGAACGAAGCTGCCCAACTTCTTTCTGAACACCGGCCACGGCACGCTGGGCTGGACGCACGCCTGCGGCTCGGGCAAGTCGATCGCGCGCATCGTGAGCGGGCTCCAGCCCGAGGTGGATTTCGCGTTCACCGGAGACTGAGCCCGGCAGGGACGCCCTGCCCAGTCCTGTCTCAGCGGGAAAGATGAGCGGCCAGAGACCGTTTGTACGACGGCGCACCAGTCGGCCCATCAATCATGCAGCAGCTCCCGCATCAGCGCGCGCAGGATCGACAGCGCCGGCGGCGCGCTGCGATGGCGCAAGCTCACCAAGCCGAAGCGCGCGACGCCGTCCAGCGCGGGCGTCATCTTCAATTCGACCAGGTCGGGGGCGGCGGCGCGAATGGCCAGCAGCACGGCGTCGCTGCGGCGCGCCACTTCGACCAGGCTGTGGACCTCCTCGCACTGCAGGGTCACGCACAGCGCAGGGTTCGCCTGCGGGCCGTAGCGCTCGACCAGGGTGCGCGCCACCTCGTCGCTCAGCGGGGTGGAGGCGATCGGGTAGCGCTGCACCGCCTCGAACGTCACCCCGGCGCGGCGCCGGGCCAGCGGATGCCCGCGGCGGCACATGAAGACGGCGCGCATCTCGTGCAGTTCGTCCACCTGCAGATCGGCCGCCGGCTTGAGCGAGCGCGCATCGACCACCAGCACGTCCAGCGTGCGCTCGCGCAGCGCCTGCGCCAGCAGCTCGGTGCCGCCGCGCGCCACCACCACGCGCACCGCCGGGTGCCGGGTCGCAATGCGCATGAGCAGCGGGGTCATCAGAATCGCCCCCGGGCCCGAGCCCATGCCGACGCGCAACACGCCGGCCTGGCCCTCCTTCATGCGCCGGCCGCTGTCGCGCAGCTCCTCGGCCTCGACCACCAGCGGCCGTGCGCGCGCGACCACCTCGCGGCCGAGCGGCGTGAGCTCGTTGCGGCGCCCGACACGGTCGAACAGCAGTGCGCCCAGCTCGTCCTCGAGCGCGCGGATGCTGCGGCTGAGTGCCGGCTGGGTGAGGCACAGCGCCAGCGCCGACTTGCTGAACGAGCCGCTTTCGGCCAGCGCGATCAGGTGCCTGAGCTGCACCAGCGTCATGGCGGGCCTCCCCGAAATGTATTCATCCGGCGCATGCTAGATCAGCCAACAATGCATTGGATGTTTTGACGGGGCGCTCCTACGATGCCGGGCCGTCCCGGACTCCCGGGGCGCGTCGTGCCGATCCACCCACAAAGGCGCCATGAGCGCGCCTGCCAGGAGACTTTCGTGAAAGCCATGATTCGGCGCCGCGGCGCCCTTCTCGCCGGCCTGCTGCTGGCCACCGGCGCCGCCTTGGCGCAGGCCTACCCGACCAAGCCCGTCACCCTGATGGTGCCGTACCCGGCCGGCGGGCCGTCCGACGCCACGGCGCGCATCTTCACCGTGCCGCTGGGCAAGGAGCTGGGCCAGCAGGTCATCGTGGAAAACCTCGGCGGCGTCAGCGGCGCGATCGCGGCGCAGAAGGTGCTGGCGGCGCCCACCGACGGTTACTACATTTTCCAGGGTTCGCCCAACGAGGTGATCCTGTCGCCGCTGGCCAACTCGGCCGTGAAGCTCAGGACCGAGGACTTCCGCCTGGTGCAGCCGGTGGCCGACGCGGTGATGGTGTTCGTCGCGCGCAAGGACCTGCCGGCCAACAGCGTGGACGAGTTGATCGCGCTGGCGCGCAAGTCCGTCGACAAGCCGCTGACCTACGGCAGCGTGGGCGTGGGCTCGCTCTACCATCTGATCCTGGAGAAGGTGCAGCAGGACGCCCGCATCAAGCTGGTGCACGCGCCGTACAAGGGCAACGCGCCGCTGCTGCAGGACATCGGTGGCGGCTCGGTCGATTTCGCCGTGCTGGTGTACAGCGCGGCCATGGGCGCGCTGGCCGACCAGGGCCGCCTCAAGGTGATCGGCCAGCTCGGCGCACAGCGCTCCGAGCTGCTCAAGAGCGTGCCGACCGTCAGCGAGGGCAAGGAGCTGAAGGACTTCGACTTCAAGATCTGGAGCGGCTTCATGGTGCCCAAAAAGACCCCGGAGGACGTGGTGAAACGCCTGCACGCGGCCATCGGCCACACCCTGCAGGACCCCGGCGTGCGCGCGCAGCTGGCGGCGCAGACGCAGTCGGCCTCGGCCCCGATGTCGCTCGACGAGGCGGCCCGCTTCTTCGATAGCGAGACCGCGCGCTACCGCGCCATCGCGAAGTCGATCAACCTGCAGCCGCAGTGAGGCCGGCATGAATGCTCTGCTCGACCAACTGCAAAAAGGCGCCGACGAGTTCATCGGCCTGCGCCGCGACATCCACCGCCACCCCGAGCTGGCGTTCGACGAGCACCGCACCTCGGCGCTGGTGGCCGAGCGGCTGCAGGGCTGGGGCTACGCGGTCGAGCGCGGCCTGGGCGGCACCGGCGTGGTGGGGCGCCTGGTGCGCGGCGACGGCACCCGCCGGCTCGGGCTGCGCGCCGACATGGACGCGCTGCCGATCGACGAGGCCACCGGCCTGGGCTACGCGAGCGCGCACCCGGGCGTGATGCACGCCTGCGGCCACGACGGCCACACCGCCATGCTGCTGGCCGCCGCGCGCCACCTGGCCGAGCACGGGCGCTTCTCGGGGACGCTCAACCTGATCTTCCAGCCCGCCGAGGAAGGCGGCGGCGGCGCACTGCGCATGATGGACGACGGCCTGTTCGACAAGTACCCGTGCGACGCCGTCTTCGCCATGCACAACATGCCCGGCATCCCGCAGGGCCGGCTGGTGCTGCGCGAGGGCGCGGCAATGGCCTCGTCGGACTACGCCACGGTCACGCTCGAAGGCACCGGCGGCCACGGCGCCATGCCGCACCTCGCGGCCGACCCGGTCGTGGCGGCGGCCAGCGTCGTGATGGCGCTGCAGACCGTGGTGTCGCGCAACGTCGATCCGCTGCAGATGGCGGTGGTGACGGTGGGCGCGCTGCACGCGGGCAAGGCCAACAACGTGATCCCGCAGCGCGCCACGCTGGAGCTGAGCGTGCGCGCGCTCGACCGGGAGGTGCGCGCGACGCTGGAGCGGCGCATCCGGGCGCTGGTCGCGGCGCAGGCCGAGAGCTTCGGCGTCGCGGCGAAGATCGACTGGCGGCCCGGCTATGCGGTGCTGGTCAACACGCCCGCGGAGACCGCCTTCGCGCGCGAGGTGGCGCTGGAGTTGCTCGGCCCGGCGCGCGTCACCCTGCAGGGCCCGGCCGTGCCCGGCAGCGAGGACTTCGCCTTCATGCTCGAGCGCGTGCCGGGCAGTTACCTGCTGATCGGCAACGGCGCGGGCGAAGGCGGGGGCCACGGCGCCTGCATGGTGCACAACCCGGGGTACGACTTCAACGACGACAACGTTGCCATCGGTTCGGCGTATTGGGCGCTGCTGGCCGAGCGCTTCCTGCGCGAGGACGCCGTGCCGTAGGGCTGCCGTGCCGGGCCGCACCGCGCGCTGCCGCTCGGTGGCTTCGTCGCGGCCTGAGCCGCGGGTGGCCCGCGGCCAGCCCAGCCGGCCGGTCGGTGGTTCGCTCAGTCGGCCGTGAACACCGTCAGCACCCCGGTGTAGCCGTACAGGTGGTTGCGCGCGATCTCGCCGCCGGCGAAAAAACCCACCAGCGGCACGTCGCCCAGCGCATGGCGCACGATCTGCAGCTCGGCGCCAGGGGCGCCGAAGTGCGGGCCGCCGCGCCCGGAGCAGCTCACGTACACGGCGCCGGCGATGCGGCGCGCGGGATGCGGGCTGGCGTCGAGCTGGTGCGCGGCCAGTGCGCTGGCGGTCTCCAGCGTCTGCTCCTCGGGCTCCAGCTCCTCGCGGATCTCGGCGCAGATGCGCATCAGGTCGGCCCGCGCGGCCTGCGCGTTGCGCCGCACGAACGACAGGCGCGTGCCGGCCTCGGGGTGGTCGGCGATGGCCACGCCGCGGCGCGTCGGGTCGAGCCCGATGATGTGGCGCACCATCACGTCGGTGCCGAGATTGCCGGTGCGGCGCACGCCGTCGCCGCCGGCCGCAGCCAGCCCGACCAGCGTGGCGCGCACGGTCTCGATGGCCGGCTGCGGGCGCTCCAGCGAGATCTTCAGGTCGCGCAGCAGCACGTCGAGCGCCGGCTCGCCGTCGAGCGCGAGCACCAGGTTGGCGTCGACCGCCGTGATCTCGTGCTGCGGCGACACCGGCTGGCAGCCCTGCGTGACGCGCGACACCAGCCCCACGCCCTCGCCGAACACCACGCCCGAGAGGCCGCCCGTGAACACGCCGCCGGCCGCGCCGTGGCCGCGGATGTTGCCGTTGCCGCCGATGGCGAACTGCAAAGAGCCCGCGCGCCCCGATGACAGCCCGCCGAACAGGTAGCCGGTCTCGACCCGCGCGGCCAGGTCGCCGATCAGCTCGGGCAGCTCGGGCGTGGCCGGGTCGGCATGCACCAGCGCGGTGTACGCCTCGAAGCCGCTCATCTCCGAGGCGGACAGCGGCGCCACGCCGGAGAACACGCGGTACTGGTCGCTCGGCAGCCCGCACAGCATGACGGCCAGCGCCGGCTCGTCGAAGTACTCGGCGTTGCTGGCGGCGATGCCGATGCCGACCGTGCCGGCCCAGTCGGTGACCTCGGGCAGCTCGGCGCCGAGGTGGTCGAGGATGTCCTGCGCGTGGGCGGCGTAGTGGTCGGTGATGTAGAGCAGCCCGAGCGTGGGCGACGCCGCGTAGTCGGGCAGCGCCAGCTGCGCGCGCAGCTGCGCCAGCACCAGGCCGCAGGCCATGCGCCACTGCGGATGCGTGGCGTGGCCCGAGGGGAAAAGCTTTTTCATGGTCGGTGTCCGGTCAGGGAGCCTTCGATCCCGTCCTGCGGGCGGTGCGCGCCCGGCGCTCGTGGCGCCGCGTTCGGTCTGGCCGCGGCCGGCTCGCAAGAAAAAGCCAGCGCGGCCGGCGCGCGCCTCAGCGCTTGGAAGCCGCGCGCTTGGCGGGCGCGGCGCGTCGGGAGGTTGCCGCGCGCCCGCCGTCCGCGGCCGGAGCGGCGGCGGTCTTGCGGGCCGCGCTGCGGGTCTTTTTGGCCGCCGCGGGGGCCTTGACGCCCATGGCGCCCATGGCGTCGGTGGCCTGGTCGACCATCGACTGCATCGCCCCGGGCATCTTCAGGTTCGAGGCATCGCGCAGCGCGCTGCTGGCGATCTGCTCGAACTGCTGCGTCAGCGCGCTCCACCACTGGAGCGGATCGATCACGCCGGACAGGCCGGCCGCGGGCGCGGCGGCCGAATCCTCTGAGGCTGCCTGGGTCGATGGTGTGTCGCCGCGCGGCGGCTCCTGCGGCGCCGGGGCGGGAGACGATGAAAACATGGAGGGACGCGGCGCGGCCGGGGCCGCCGGCGCCGGTGAGGGCGCCGGCGCGGCGCCCGCGGACGCCGCGCCGGCGCTGCGCGTGAAGGAGTTGGCCAGGTCCTCCATACGCACGTTCATGCCCTTGAGGGTGGAAAGCGTCATCTTCTGCACTTCGAGCGCCTGCACCGTCGCCTTGAGGGCGTTGACGTTCTGGTCGAGCCAGAACTGCACCGCCTTCAGCTCCTGGATGCGCTTGTCCACCTCCTCCACGCTCAGGGTCGGCGCGATCCAGTTCGACAGGCCCGACAGGCCGGGCATGGCACTGGCGGCGCCGGCACCGCCGCCAGCCAGGTTCTTCAGGAAATCGAAGCCCGGCACGAAATTGCTGAACGAAAAAGGCTTGGTCGGCTCGCTCATGGTGCGTCTCTCCTGTAGTGTTGGTTTGCGGGCAGCTTACTCCATGCGGCGTGGCGCGGGGAGCTGTGGCGGCACGGCGCGTTCAGTCCGGGTGCCGGTGGCCGGCCGGCGCCGCGTCGCCCATCGACGCACCCGCCGGCGCACCCACCGGCACGTGCAGCGACAGCGCGCTCCTCACCCCCTTGGCGTCCTCGAAGCGCAGCGTCAGCGGCACGCTGGTGCCCGGCGCGATGGGCTGGCGCAGGTCGGTCAGCATCAGGTGGTAGCCGCCGGGTTTCAGCTCGACGGTCTGGCGCGGCGGCAGTTCCAGGCCGCCCTGGACCGCGCGCATGCGCATGATGTCGCCTTCGAGCTTCATCTCGTGCACCTCGACGTTGCCGGCCACCGGCGTCGAGACGCCGACCAGCCGCGCGCCCGAGGGGGCGCTGAGCTTCATGAAGGCGCCGGTGCCGCTCTGCCCCGGCACCGCCGGGCGCACCCAGGCGCCCTGCACGTCGACCGGCGCAACGCCGGCGGGCAGCACCTCCAGCCGCGCCGCCGGGAACTTGGGCTTGTCGGTCGCGCCCTCCGCCGGCACCTGCGCCCAGTCGGCGCCGAGCGTGCTGCCGTCGGCGCGGCTGCAGGTCTGCAGCACCTTGAACCACAGCGGGCCGGGGCGCGAGGTGAGCTTGCCGCTCACGACGAACTCGGCCGGGACCTTGTCGGCGAGCGCCGCCTGCGGCGACTCTGCCTTCCACTCGACCTGGCGCGGGCCGGTCGCGAGCGTCCAGCCCTCGCGCGGCTGCGCGGCGGCGAAGGTGAAGCCCTGCGGCAGCCGCACCGTGATGCCGGTGGTGGCGACGGCGCCGGCGCAGGCATGGCCGACGCGGAACGCGGCCTCGTAGTCGCTGCCGGCCGCGGCGCCGCCGGGCGGCAGCGTGACGTGAGCCAAAGACGCGCCAGCGCCCACCAGCATTGCGCCGAATGCTACGAATTTGAGAGCAAAAGAGGGATTCATCACAAGGCTCCTGGAGAGGAAGAAGAAAGAGAACGCCGGACAGGCCGGCTCACAGGTCGAACTTCAGCTCGCCCACGAAGGTGCGCTGCGGGTACGGGTGGAACGCCCAGTACCTGTAGTTGTTCAGGTTGTCGATGCCGACCGCAGCGCTCCACTGCCGGTTGACCTGGTAGCGCACCCGCACGTCGGCGACGAAGTACTTGCTGAAGCCCGTGTAGGCGAAGCCGTTGGGGTCGCTGTTGTCGAGCGTGCCGTACTGCCGGCCGCTGTAGCGCAGGCCGAGCGTGTAGCTCCAGTTCGCATCGGGCCGCCAGGTCGCCAGCAGCGCCGCGCGCACCCGCGGCACGCGCGGCTGCTGGTGGCCGACGCTCGCCGGAAAGCCCGCGTTGGCGGTGATCTTGGAGTCCGCCAGCGTCAGGCTGCCGCCCACATCGAGCCCCTTCATGCCGACGTCGACCGCGTTCACCGCCACCTCCAGCCCGTTCGTGCGGATGGCATCGACGTTCTGCACCGTGCTCACCAGGTTGGTCAGCGCCTGGGTGTAGAGCGCGTCCCGGGTGCGCTCGAAGAACAGCGTGGTGCGCAGGATGCCGTCCAGGCCCCAGCCCTTCAGGTCGCGCTCGGCGCTCAGCTCGGTGGTCCAGGAACGCTCCGGGCGCAGATCGGGGTTGGTGTTGACGATGGTGTTGCCGAGGATCGAGCCCTGGTAGAGCTCGCTTACGGTCGGGAAGCGCACCGCGCGGCCGGTCGAGGCCTTGAAGAGCCACTCGGGCGTGGCCTGCCAGGCGATGGCCGCCTTGGGCGAGACATGGCTTTCACTGCGCTCGCCGAAGGCCAGCAGCTGGGTGGCGTTGCCGAGCTGGCCGCCATACGCCCTCCAGTGCTCGTGGCGCAGGCCCAGGGTGGTCTTCCAGCCGGGGGCGAAGCGCCAGGTGTCCTGCGCGTAGAGCGACTGCAGCTGCGTGTTGCCGTTGAAGGCGGAGAACGGCGTGAGCGCCGGGCCGGCGAGCCACTCGGCGGTGTTGAGCACCTGCGTTCGCAGCCGCGCCGTGTCCTGCTGGAGCCCGAAATCGACCACGTGCGCGCCGACGCCCCCGGCCGCGCCGCCCGGGCGCCAGGTGCCGGCCGCCTTCAGCGTGTTCCAGCCGGTGCCGCGCATGTCGGTGGTGCGACCCGCCGCGCTGCCGGGTGCCAGCAACGACGCGCTGCCCGGGTAGGCCCAGTAGAGCGCGGCCGGCTGCGCCACCGTCGGCGTGCGCAGCGTGTCGCGGCCGTAGTCGTACAGGCTCGCGGCCAGCTCCCAGTCGAACACGCCGCCCGTGTGGCTCTTGACCGAGAGGCCCTGCATGGTGTGCGTCAGGTCGTTTTGCGTCGGCGCGAAGGCCAGCGCCGGCGCGTCGAGGCTGTACGTGCTCCCTGCGATGTTGACGCGGCCCGAGTACACCGGGCGGCCGAGCGGATCGCGCAGATAGCTCTCGACGTCGCCGCGGGTGCTGTTGTTCCACGCCCCCAGCGTGTAGGTGGCGCGCACGGTGGGCGAGAAATCGTAGGCCAGCTTGAGCTTGGCCTGCTCCTGCGTGGTGTCGTAGATCGTGCTGCCGCCCAGCAGCCACCACGGGCGGTTGGAAGGGTCGAGGCCGAAAACCGCACCGGTCACCGGAACGCCGGCGCCGCCCGGCGCGCCCGAGCTCAGCAGTCGGTTGGGGTAGACCAGCGTCTGCCCCTGGCTGTGCGTGCGGTTGGCCGCGATCCACCACGACCAGTCTCCGTTGCGCCCGCCCAGTGCCACGTCGAGCTGGCCGGCCGCGGGCGAGGCGTCGTGCCCGTACAGCGAGAAGCGGCTGGCCGAGCCGCCCACCTTGATGTGCGCCTCGAACCCCGTGGGCATGCGCGTCACGTAGTCGACCACCGCGCCGACCGAGTTGCCGGGGTACGCCGCCGAGAACGGCCCGTACAGCACGTCGACGCGCTCGATCTCCTCGGGCGACACCATGCCCCAGCGCGGCGCATAGGTGGCGCCGTTGCCCAGCGGGTTCGATAGCATGATGCCGTCGGCGTAGACCAGCGAGCGCGCGCTGTTGCCGGTCCCGGAGGCGCGCGTGGCGAGCACGGCATGGTTGTAGTCGCCGATGTAGCGCTTGCGCACCACCAGGCTCGGCAGGTATTTGAGCGCGTCCTCGCTGTCGGTGGCGTTGACGGTGGCGTCGATCTGCTCGCGCGTGGTGCCCTCGATGGTGGTCGGGATCTGCGTCGGCAGCGAGGTCGGCCGCCCGCCGCTGACGGTGACGGTGCCGAGCGCGCGGGTGGCGCCGTCGGCGGCAGCGTCGACGCTGGTGGACGGCGATGCAGGCGCCTCGGCCGCGCGCTCCTGCGCCAGCGCCGGGGCGGCCCAGGGCGGCATGAAGGGAAGGGCCGTGGCCAGCGCCGCGGCAAGTCGGGTTTTTCTCAAGGGAATTCTCCTGGAATCGAGGCCAAAACGGCCGGCAGCGCACGCCCCGCGGGCACATGCTGCTATGAAATCGATAGCTCAGGAGATCGTGGGAGGCCCGCGTGCCGGCAGCGGCGCGGCGGTGGCCGCGGCGATGCGCGCGGCGGGAATCGGCTGCACCGCGCGGCCCAGCGGCAGCGGGCTCGGCAGCGTGATGGCGGCGACGCCAGGCGGCGGCGCTCCGCCGGGCACGCACAGCGGGCAGTCCGCCTGCGCGGCGCCCAGGGCCTGCGCGCCATCGTCGCCCTGCACCACCACCTGGATGGCGCCGGCGCTCGAACACACCAGCTCCATCGCCCGCGGCTGCACCAGCGGCGACGCGATGGCCGCGCCCAGCGACAGCACGAACCACAGCAGCACCCAGCGGCCGAGAAAGCCGCCGGTGCGCAGGGCGTGGCGAAGCGAGGTCATGGAGCGGCGATTATGGGCGCGGCGGCGTCGGCAGTCGAACACCCGGCGCGCCGGCGTCACAGCGACACCAGAAAAACCCGGCGCACCTCGGAGGCGCCGCGCAGGCTGGGCTCGATGGTGCGCGTGAACCAGGACGGATCGCCGCTCAGGAAGTGGGCGTGCAGGTCGACGAAGCGGCCGTAACGCTGCGCCAGCGCTTCAATGACCGCGTTGACGCGGCGGTGGTTGGCCCGCGCGATGCGGGCGTCGACGCCGAGGAAATTGCGCGCGTCGTCGCCGAAGGTCGGGTCGTACACGCTGGCCATCAGCACCGGGCGGATCGGCAGCCGCGCGAGAAAGGCGTCGAGCGTGCGCTCGAAGGCGCGCAGGCCGGGGCCGGTGTCGCCCGCCAGGCCGCGGATCAGGTCGTTGCCGCCGATGGTCAGCAGCCCGACCGAAGGCGCCTGCGGGTGCAGCCCGCGCGCCTGCGCGGCGAGGTCGTCCACCGTGGCGCCGTCGACCGCCCGGTGCACCCGCCGCGCGGGGCCGCGGGACCGCAGGTCGCGCCCCTTGAATTCCGGGAACAGCCGGTCGTCGTTCTTGACGAGCAGCCGGCCGGGGTCGAGCCCTTCGGCGTTGTAGCGCGCGCAGTCGAGCACCGAGTCGCCGAAGGTGTGGACGGCAAGCACGCGCGGCCCGGCCCCTGGCCCTACGGCTTGGCCCTGCGCCGCCGCCGTTGTCGCCGCCAGCACCGAGCAGCAGGCGGCCGCGACGAAGCGGCGCCGGTCATCGCCCCTCCCCGTGGACTGCGGGGCCTCCGGCGTCGGGCCATCGTGCCCGCGCACCGTGTCG
Organism: uncultured beta proteobacterium; assembly: GCA_963847265.1. GTDB lineage: Bacteria > Pseudomonadota > Gammaproteobacteria > Burkholderiales > Burkholderiaceae_C > Variovorax. The sequence goes on from CAWJZE010000001.1 coordinate 975,360, forward strand.
ACGCGGTGGGCGCGGGGCGGTGACTCCGTTGGGGATGCGCTCGGCATGCGAGCCGGGCGGCATGGAGGGCTTTTCATGACGGCTTCCGTGGTCCGGCGAACCGTCACCGTGGCAACCCGCGTGCCGGCGCCGGATCGGCAGCGACCGGTCCGGCGTGCGCGGTGGGGCACTCAGCGCGCCACGCCCAGCAGCCGCTCCAGCACCTGCGGCTGGCCGGCGAGCACGTCGGCGCGCCCGGCGTGCACGACAGTGCCGTGATCGAGCACCACGGCGTCGTCCGAGATCGCCAGGATCGCCTGCGGGTGCTGCTCGACGACGATGGCCGCCAGCCCCTCGTCCCGCGTGATGCGGCGGATGGCGCGCAGCAGCTCCTCGACGATGATGGGCGCCAAGCCTTCCAGCGGCTCGTCGAGCAGCAGCAGCCGCGGGTTGAGCACCAGCGCGCGGCCCACGGCCAGCATCTGCTGCTCGCCGCCCGAGAGCTGCGTGCCGAGGTTGCCGCGGCGCTCGGCCAGGCGCGGGAACATCTCGTAGACGCGCTGTGGCGTCCAGGCGTGCGCCGCCGCGCCGCCCGCGCGTGGCGCGCGCGCCACGGCGGTCAGGTTCTCGTGCACCGTGAGCGACTTGAAGATGTTGCGCTCCTGCGGCACCCAGCCGATGCCGGCCGCCGCGCGCTGGTGCGCGGGCAGCCTGTGCAGCGCCACGCCGCCGAGCGCGATGCTGCCGCCGTGCTGGCGCGTGGCGCCCGCGATGGTGTTGATCAGCGTGGTCTTGCCGGTGCCGTTGCGTCCGAGCAGCGCCAGCGTGCGGCCCTCGCCGAGCGAGAGCGAGACGTCGTGCAGCACCACCGCCTCGCCGTAGCCGGCGCTCAGGGCTTCGATGCGCAACAGCATGGGCGCTTCAGTGGCCATGCCGGGCCTTTCGCCGGGCGGCTTCGATGACGGCCTGCGCCTCGTCGGCGGGCGGCTGCGGCGCGGGATGCGCCCGCGCGCCCGCAGCACCCGCGCCCGCCGTTTCGGCGCCGTGCCCGAGATAGACCTCCTTGACCTTCGGGTCGGCGGCAATCGCATCGGGGTCGCCTTCGGTCAGCACCGCGCCGTTGACCAGCACCGTCATGCGGTCGGCGAAGCTGAACACCAAGTCCATGTCGTGCTCGATCAAGAGCACCGACACCTCGGCCGGCAGCGCCGCCACGGTGCGCAGCAGCTCGTCGCGCTCGCCGGCGGGCACGCCCGCCACCGGCTCGTCGAGCAGCAGCACGCGCGGCTCGCAGGCCAGCGCGATGGCGATCTCCAGCAGGCGGCGCTTGCCGTAGGCGAGCTGCCGGGTCGGCTGGCCGGCCACGTCCTGCAGGTGGAACTGCTCCAGCAATTGCGCCGCGCGCTCGGCCACCCGGAGGTCGGCGCCGAGCGGGCGCCACCAGCGCGCGCCGTCGCCGGCGTGCTGCGCGACCACCAGCGCGAGCGTCTCGAGTGGCGTCATCGAGTCGAACAGCTGGTTGATCTGGAAGGTGCGCACCAGCCCGCGCGCGACCCGGCGGTGCGGCGCCAGGCGCGTGATGTCCTCGCCCTCCAGAGCGATGCGGCCCTCGGTGGGCGCGAGCACGCCGGTCAGCAGGTTGATCAGCGTGGTCTTGCCGGCGCCGTTGGGGCCGATCAGCGCGTGGCGCGCGCCGCGCTTCAGGTGGAGCGTGACGTGGTCGGTGGCGGTGATGCCGCCGAAGCGCATGACGAGGCCGGTGGCGGCCAGCACGGTGTCGCTGTCGTCGCTCACGGCTTCGCCGCTTTCTTGCGCACGCCGAACCAGGTCCAGGGCCTGAGCAGCCGGTCGCGCCCGACCAGCACCAGCAGCACCAGGATCAGGCCGATCCAGAACATCCAGTACTGCGGCGTGACCGAGGCGAGCGTGTCCTGCAGCAGCTTGAAGACGATGGCGCCGGCCACCCCGCCCCAGAGCCAGCCGACGCCGCCGATCACCAGCATCAGCAGTACGTCGGCCGAGCGGTCGAAGGCCAGCACGTCGAGCGAGGCGAAGCCCGTGGTCTGCGCCAGCAGCGCCCCAGCGGCGCCGGCCACCGCGGCGGCCACGGTGTAGATCACGGCGATGCGCGAGACCACCGGAATGCCGATGGCCATGGCGCGCAACCGGTTGTCGCGAATGGCTTCGAGCGTCGCGCCGAAGGGCGAATGCACCAGCCGGCGCATCAGCAGGAACAGCAGCAGCGCGACGGCGAGCGAGTACCAGGCCGCCGTGCGGCCGTAGAGATCGAACGCGAAGAGGCCGAGCACCGGCCCCATCACCACGCCCTGCAGGCCGTCGGCGCCGCCGGTCAGCCAGTCGAGCTTGTTGGCGAGCTCCAGGAGCAGCAGCGCCGTGCCGAGCGTGACCATGAGCCGCGTCAGGTCGCTGCCGCGCAGGATGGTGACGCTGGCCAGCGCGCCGAGCGCCGCCGACAGCACCACCGCCACCGCCAGGCCGACCAGCGGGTCGGGCATCGCGAGCTTGGCGAACAGCGCCGCCGCGTAGACGCCGAAGCCGAAGAACGCCGCGTGCCCGAGCGACACGATGCCCGTGTAGCCGAGGATCAGGTCGAGCGACATCGCGAACAGCGCGACGATGGCGACCTCGTTGACCATCAGCGCGTGCGACGGGAGGGCGAGCGGCAGCGCGAAGGCGACCGCCCACACCGCGAACTCCCACGGCCGCCAGCGCGCAGTGCGCAGCAGGGCCGACTGGCAATCGGCGGCGTCGTGCGAGGGGGCGGATGGCGTCGTCATGCCTTGCCTGCCTTGCGGGTGAAGAGGCCGTGCGGCCGCCACATCAGGATCACGATCATCAGGAGATAGACCGTGAAGGCGCCCATCTTCGGGATGAAGTACTTGCCCGCCACGTCGGCGATGCCCAGCAGCAGCGCCGCGGCCAGCGGCCCGGTGATCGACGAGGTGCCGCCGACCGCCACCACGATCAGGAAATAGATCATGTACTTCAGCGGAAAGGTCGGGTCGAGCCCGAGGATTTCCGCGCCCAGCGCGCCGCCCAGCCCGGCCAAACCGGAGCCGACCGCGAAGGTGAGCAGGAACACGACGTTGACGTTGATGCCCAGCCCCGCCGCGACGCGCGGGTCGTCCACCGCCGCGCGCAGCCGGCTGCCGAAGCGCGTGCGCGACAGGATCAGCTGCAGCGCCACCGTGAGCAGCGCGCAGACCGCGATGATGAACAGGCGGTAGTGCCCCATGCCCAGCAGCAGCGCGCCGTCGCCGAGCTCGGTGCGCCCGCGCAGCCAGTCGGGCAGCTGGATGTTCTGCTGCGACGAGCCCACGAAATAGTCGGTCGCCGCCACCGCCATGAACGCGAGACCGATCGAGAACAGCACCTGGTCGAGCGGCGGCTTGCCGTACATCGGCCGGTACAGCGTGCGCTCCAGCAGCGCGCCGGCCAAAGCGACGACGACGAAGGCGAGCGGCAGACATGCCAGAAACGGCACGCCCAGCTTCTGCATCGCGAATACCGTGAGGTAGCCGCCCGCCATCGCGAAGGCGCCGTGCGCCAGGTTGATGAAGTTCATCAGCCCGAGCGTCACGGCCAAGCCCACTGCCAGCACGAACAGCAGCATGCCGTAAGCAATACCGTCAAAAAGAATGGTCAGCATTCAAGACTTCCAGCGCAGACGGCAGCGCAGCAGCGAGGGCACTTTCATCGACCCGCCCCGCGTCGCGCGGCTCCTTCGGGGAACACCGCGGAACCGGCTCCGCCGGGCCGCTGGTGTTGCCCCCGCGAGGAGGTGGGCGAAAGCGACACGAAGTGCGCGCAGCCTGGGGGCGGCTACTTTTTTCCGGGGTCCTTGACCGCCTTGATCACGTCGAACTCGACGTTGTAGAGCTTGCCGTCCTTCTTCTCGACCTTGCGCAAATAAACGTCCTGCACGATGTCGCGCGTCTGCGGGTCGATCATGACCGTGCCGCGCGGACTCTCGAAGGTCTGGCCCTTCATCGCGGCCAGCAGCGCGTCGCCGCCGCCCTGCCCCTGGGTCTTCTTCAGCGCCTCGTAGATCAGGTGCATGCCGTCGTAGCCGCCGACCGCCATGAAGTTCGGCCGCATGCCCTTGTTGGCCTTCTCGAAGGCCTCGACGAACTTCTTGTTCAAGGCCGACGGGTGCGCCGCCGAGTAGTGGTGCGAGGTGACCACGCCCAGTGCGCCCTCGCCCATGTCGTTCAACTGGTCATCGTCGGTCACGTCGCCGGTGGCGATCATCTTGATGCCGGCCTTGTCCATGCCGCGCTCGATGAACTGCTTCATCACCGCCGTGCCCGCGCCCGAGGGCACGAAGACGAACAGCGCGTCGGGCTTCAGGTCGCGCACCTTCTGCAGGAACGGCGCGAAGTCCGGGTTGCGCAGCGGCACGCGCAGCGAGTCGAGCACCTTGCCGCCGTTTTGCGTGAAGCGCTCCTTGAAGAACTTCTCGGCGTCGTTGCCGGGGCCGTAGTCGCTCACCAGCGTGACCACCGTCTTGATGCCGTTCTTCGGCGCCCAGTCGCCCATCGCGACCGTCACCTGCGGCAGCGTGAAGCTGCTGCGCACGATGTAGGGCGAGGCCTCGGTGATGCTGGAGGTGGCCGCGGCCATCACCACCTCGGGCGTCTTCGACTGGGTGGCGATGGGCGCCACCGCGAGCGCCAGCGGCGTCAGCCCGAAGCCGGCCAGCACGTTGACCTTGTCGTTGACCACCAGCTCCTGCGCGAGGCGCTTGGTCACGTCGGGCAGGCCGGTGTCGTCCTTGACGATCAGCTCGACCTTCCTGCCGGCCACGGTGTCGCCGTTCTGCGCCATGTAGAGCCGCGCGGCGGCCTCGATCTGGCGGCCGGTGGAGGCCGACTGGCCGGTCATCGGCAGGATCAGGCCGATCTTGAAGCGGTCCTGCTGCGCCAGCGCGCCGGCGGATGACAGCGCCAGCGCGGCCAGGGCCGCGGCGCCGAGAAAGGCTCTTTTTTTCATGGTGTCTCCAGGCGGATGAAACGGGAATGCGGGCGGCGCGGCCGGACTCGACGCGCGTCCAGGCGGGATGCGCGACGGCGCGGCCATCCTAAGCCGGGACTTTGCGATTGGCACTCGGATTGACCCTTGCTGCCCATGGCCCGCCCCTCAGCGGTGCCGGCGGATCAGGCGCACGCCCGGGGCGGCGTGCAGCAGCTCCGGGCTGCGCACGGCGTCGCGCAGGTTGCGCTGCGCGATGCGCGAGTGCTCGCGCATGATGGCCTCGGCGCGCGCGCCCTCGCGCCGCTCGATGGCGTCGAGCACCTGCCGGTGCTGGTCCTGCGCCACGACCAGCATGTCGCGCGCCCGGGGCGAATCGGCCTGCTGGACGACGAACGCCGACGGCGAGGCGAACGGCAAGGCCACGGCGCGCTCCAGCTCGCGCGCGACGACGGCGCTGCCGGCCATCGCGCCGAGCAGATGGTGGAAGCGCTCGTTGAGCGTCACGTAGCCCAGGAACGCCTGGTCGTGCAGCCTGGACGGGTTCAGCACGGCGTCGATTGCGTCGAGGCAGGAGCGCGCCCCGTCCAGCAGCGGGGACGCCGCGCCGCGCTCGGCCGCGAGCCGGGCCGACAGGCCTTCGAGGGTACCGCGCAGTTCGATGGCATCGGCCGCGTCGTCCTCGGAGAAGACCCGCACCGCATAACCCCCGCCGGGCAGCGCGTCGAGCAGACCCTCCTGCTCCAGCCGCATCAGCGCGGCGCGAATGGGCGTGCGCGAGACGCCGAGCCGCTCGACGATCGCCAGTTCGGCGATGCGCGCGCCGCCGGGCAGTTCGCCCGCCAGGATCATCTCGCGCAGCCGCAGCTGGGCCCGCAGCGCCTGCGGTGCGACGACGTCGGAAACCTCGGCCCCCGTGAAATCGGGGGCTGTGGGAGGAATGGAAGCCGCAAGAGCCATTGGCGATACATTGTATACATCGAGAGGTGAAAACAGCGCATTCTTTCTCGTTGAAAGCAGGCCTCCTCTTCTGAATCTCACGCGCCGCAACCTGTTTTTACCTTGTTCTGTATACAGGGAAGGCGACTTCTTTGCATAATTCCACGAAGCCATTCACCGATGGCAAGCTCGCTTCATCCGCCCCGCCATCCTCAGGAGAAAGCCCATGTTCCCCAAAAACGCCTGGTACGTGGCCTGCACGCCCGACGAGATCGCCGACAAGCCCCTGGGCCGGCAGATCTGCGGCGAGAAGATCGTGTTCTACCGCGGCGCCGAAGGCCGGGTCGCCGCGCTCGAGGACTTCTGCCCGCACCGCGGCGCGCCGCTGTCGCTGGGCCAGGTGTGCGAGGGCGAGCTGGTGTGCGGCTACCACGGCCTGAAAGTCGGCTGCGACGGCCGGGCGGTGTCCATGCCGGGCCAGCGGGTGCGGGGCTTTCCGCCCACGCGCAGCTTCCCGGTGGTCGAGCGCCACGGCTTCGTCTGGGTCTGGCCCGGCGACGCGGCGCAGGCCGACCCGGCCAGAATCCACCCGCTCGAATGGGCCGACAACCCCGAGTGGGCCTACGGCGGCGGCCTCTACCACGTCAAGTGCAACTACCGGCTGATGATCGACAACCTGATGGACCTGACGCACGAGGCGTATGTCCACACCACCAGCATCGGCCAGAACGAGATCGACGAGGCGCCCGTCACCACCACGGTCGAGGGCGACGTCGTCACCACCAGCCGCTTCATGCACGGCGTCATGGCGCCGCCCTTCTGGCGCGCCAACCTGCGTGGCAACGGGCTGGCCGACGACGTGCCGGTCGACCGCTGGCAGATCTCGCGCTTCGCGCCGCCGAGCCACGTCATGATCGAGGTCGGCGTGGCGCACGCCGGCCACGGCGGCTACCACGCCGATCGGGAGCACAAGGTGCACGCCGTCGTGGTGGACTTCTGCACGCCCGAGACGGAGACCTCGATGTGGTACTTCTGGGGCATGGCGCGCCACTTCAACCCGACGGACGAGGCGCTGACCGCGCAGATCCGCGACGGCCAGGCCAAGGTGTTCTCCGAGGACCTGGTGCTGCTCGAGGCGCAGCAGGCCAATCTCGACCGCTGGCCCGAGCGGCGCCTTTTGATGCTCAACATCGACGCCGGCGGCGTGCAGTCGCGCCGCATCCTCGATCGCCTCATCGCGCAGGAACAGGACCGCTGAGCGGCATCGCCATCATGGAAACCATCCCCGTCAAGGTCGTGCGCAAGGCCCGCGAGGCGCTGGACATCTGCAGCTTCGAACTGGCCCGCCCGGACGGCGCGCCGCTGCCGCCGTTCAGCGCCGGCTCGCACATCGACGTGCAGACGCCCGGCGGCCCGACGCGCCAGTACTCGCTGTGCAACGCCTCCATCGAGCAGCACCGCTACCGCATCGCCGTGCTGCGCGACCCGGCCTCGCGCGGCGGCTCGGTCGCGATGCACGACGCGGTGCACGAGGGCGACACGCTCCTCATCAGCGCGCCGCGCAACCACTTTCCGCTGCACCCTGCGCGGCGCACGCTGCTGCTGGCCGGCGGCATCGGCGTGACGCCGCTGCTGTGCATGGCCGAGCGGCTAGCGGCCACGGGCGCCGACTTCGCGCTGCACTACTGCACCCGTTCGCCCGAGCGCACGGCGTTTCGCGACGCCATCGGCGCGTCGCCGTTCGCCGACCGGGTTCACTTTCATTTCGACGACGGGCCGCCCGGGCAGAAACTCGACCTCGCCGCGCTCCTCGCCGTGCCCGAGGCCGACACGCACCTCTACGTGTGCGGCCCCACCGGCTTCATCGACTTCGTCGTCAACGGCGCCAAGGCGAGCGGCTGGCCGGGCGAGCGCATCCACGTCGAGTACTTCGGCGCCGGGGCCGCGACACAGTCCGGCGCCGGCGACGGCGGCTTCGAGGTCCGCATCGCGAGCACCGGCCGGACCTATGCGGTGGCGCCCGACCAGTCGGTGGTCGAGGCGCTGAAGGCGCACGGCATCGAGATCCTCACCTCGTGCGAGCAGGGCGTGTGCGGCACCTGCATCACGCGCATCCTGGAGGGCGAACCGGAGCACCGCGACCTGTACTTCACCGACGAGGAGCACGCGCTGAACGACCAGTTCACCCCGTGCTGCTCGCGCGCAAAAAGCAACCTGTTGGTGCTCGACCTGTGACGCGGCCAGCCCGCGCATGCCACGGTCGCGTCAGCTGGCGGAAACAGAGGCAGCGGCGGCAACGGTAGCAGTGGAAGCAGGCTGGTCGAGCTTCAGCAGTCGCACCGCGTTGCCCTTGAGGATCGCGGGCATCACCTCGGGCTTGAAGCCGGCGTCCTCGAAGTCCTTGAGCCAGCGGTCGGGCGTGATCAGCGGATAGTCGCTCGCGAACAGCACGCGGTCCTTCAGCAGCGTGTTGGCGTACTGCACCAGCTGCTTCGGGAAGTACTTGGGGCTCCAGCCCGACAGGTCGATCCAGACGTTGGGCTTGTGCGTGGCCACCGAGAGCGCCTCGTCCTGCCACGGGAAGCTCGGGTGCGCCATGACGATCTGCATGTCGGGGAAGTCGATCGCCACGTCGTCGAGGTGCATCGGGTTGCTGTACTCCAGCCGGAGGCCGCCGCCGCAGCGCATGCCCGAGCCGATGCCGCTGTGGCCGGTGTGGAACACCGCCGGCAGCCCGTAGCCGTCGATCACCTCGTAGATCGGCCAGGCCATCTTGTCGTACGGATGGAAGCCCTGCATGGTCGGGTGGAACTTGAAGCCCTTGACGCCGTGCTCCTCGATGAGCCGGCGCGCCTCGCGCGCGCCCATCTTGCCCTTGTGCGGGTCGATGCTGGCAAACGCAATCATCATGTCCGCGTTCTTCTGCGCGGCCTCGGCGATTTCCTCGTTGGGGATGCGGCGCCGGCCCATGTTCGACTCGGCATCGACCATGAACATCACCAAGCCGATCCTGCGCTCGCGGTAGTAGTCGATGCTCTCCTGGATGGTCGGGCGCCGGCCGGCCTTGAAGTACTTGTCGGCGGCGCGGTCGTACTCCTCGCCGTAGTTGTCGAACGGGTTCCAGCAGCTCACTTCGGCGTGGGTGTGGGTGTCGATGGCGATCAGGTTCTGGTGGTCCATGAAAAGGTCTCCGATTCGGGTAAATCCCTAGGGCGAGGGCGGCGGCGATGGCTTGAACTGGTTATTTTTTATAACCATAATCCAAAGCATTCCGGAAAGCAAACCATGAAGCACACCGACCTCCACACCGAACTGCACGGCGACGTCGCCGTCGTGCGCCTGGCGCGCGGCGCCAAGCGCAACGCGCTGTCCGACGGGCTCATTCTTGCGCTGCGCGACGCTTTTGAAAACCTCCCCTCGACCGTGCGCGCCGCGGTGATCGATGGCGAGGGCGAGCACTTCTGCGCCGGGCTCGACCTGTCGGAGCTCCAGGAGCGCGACGCCGGCCAAGGGGTGCACCACTCGCGCATGTGGCACGCGGCGCTGGAGCGCGTGCAGTACGGCCCGGTGCCGGTGGTCGCGGCGCTGCACGGCGCGGTGGTCGGCGGCGGGCTCGAACTCGCCAGCGCCTGCCACATCCGCGTGGCCGACCGCACGACCTTCTACGCGCTGCCCGAGGGCTCGCGCGGCATCTTCGTCGGCGGCGGCGGCTCGGTGCGCATCCCCAGGCTCATCGGCGTGGCGCGCATGACCGACATGATGATGACCGGGCGCGTCTACGACGCCGAGGACGGCGAGCGCGCCGGCTTCGCGCAGTACCTGGTGGCCGAGGGCACGGCCTTCGACAAGGCGATGGATCTGGCCCGGCGCGTCGCGCAGAACGCGCCGCTCACCAACTACGCGCTGATGCACGCGCTGCCGCGCATCGCCGAGCAGCCGGCCGACCACGGCTTCTTCACCGAGGCGCTGATGGCCGGCATCGCGCAGGACGCGCCCGAGGCCAAGCAGCGCGTGCGCGATTTTCTCGAAGGCCGCGCGGCCAAGGTGTCCAGGAACTGATTGCCCCGGAGGCCCCGCCATGAGCGAGTCGACGACCCTGTCCCCGGCCGCTGCGGCCGCCCCCGCGCCGGCAGCGCCGCGCTACCGGCCGCTGGCCTTCGGCATCACGCGCGCGGTGCTGCGCCAGGGCGCGCCCGGCACGCGCTACCTGGAAGCCGAGCAGCCGCTCGCGCCCTACGCGCACCGCATGACCGACCGGCTGGTGCACTGGGCCGAGGCGGCGCCGCGGCGCACCTTCATGGCGCGGCGCCGGCGGCTGGCCGGCGGCGGCACCGGCGAGTGGGAGCACATCTCTTACGCGCAGGCGCTCGACCAGGCGCGTCGCATCGGCCAGGCGCTGCTCGACCGCGGCCTGAGCGACGAGCGGCCGGTCGCGATCCTGAGCGAGAACAGCCTGGAGCACGCGATGCTCGCGCTCGGCTGCCTGTATGCCGGCGTGCCCTACTGCCCGGTGTCGCCGGCCTACTCCACCGTCAGCCAGGACTTCGACAAGCTGCGCCACGTGCTCGCGACGCTCACGCCCGGCCTGGTGTTCGCCGCCGACGCGGCCCGCTACGGGCGCGCCATCGCGGCCACGGTCGGCTCCGACGTCGAGATCGTGCTCGGCGAGGGCACGCTCGAAGGCCGCGCCGCCACGCCGTGGCGCGAGCTGCCCGCTACGCCCGCCACGCCGGCCGTCGATGCGGCGATGCACGCCACCCACCCCGGCACCATCACCAAGTTCCTGTTCACCTCGGGCTCGACCAAGAACCCCAAGGCCGTCATCAACACGCACCGCATGTGGTGCGCCAACCAGCAGCAGATGCGCCAGTCGATCCCGGCGCTGGGCGAGGCGCCGCCGGTGCTGGTCGACTGGCTGCCGTGGAACCACACCTTCGGCGGCAACCACAACGTCGGCCTGGTGCTCGACAACGGCGGCACGCTCTACATCGACGACGGCCGCCCGACGCCCGCGGGCATCGGCGAGACGCTGCGCAACCTGCGCGAGATCGCGCCGACCGCCTATTTCAACGTGCCGACCGGCTTCGAGGCCATCGCCCACGCGATGCAGGGCGACGCCGCGCTGCGCGAGCGGCTGCTGTCGCGCGTCAAGCTGTTCTTCTACGCCGGCGCGGCGCTGTCGCAGCCGGTGTGGGACAGCCTGCACCGCACGCAGGAGGCCGCCCTCGGCGAGCGCATCGTGATGGGCACCGGCCTGGGCATGACCGAGTCGGGGCCCTTCGCGCTCTACATCACGGGCCCCGAGGTGCGCTCGGGCGACCTGGGGCTGCCGGCCGCCGGGCTGCAGCTCAAGCTGGTCGACGTGGACGGCAAGACCGAGGTGCGCTACCGGGGCCCCAACGTCACGCCGGGCTACTGGCGCTCGCACGAGGCCACGCGCGAGGCCTTCGACGAGGAAGGCTTCTTCTCGACCGGCGACGCGGTCGCCTGGATCGACCCGGACGACATCCACAAGGGGCTGCGCTTCGACGGCCGCATCGCCGAGGACTTCAAGCTCGCCACCGGCACCTTCGTGAGCGTCGGCCCGCTGCGCGCGCGCATCGTCGCGGCCGGGGCGCCGTACGTGCAGGACGTGGTGCTCACGGGCCTCAACATGAAGGAGGTCGGCGCGCTGATCTTCCCGACGCCGGCGGTGCGCACGCTCGCGGGCCTGCCGCCGGAGGCGCCGCTGTCGCAGGTGCTCGAGAGCGCGCCGGTGCAGGCGCACTTCCAGCGCGTGCTCGACGATCTGGCCGGCCAGGCCACCGGCAGCGCCAGCCGCATCGCCCGCGCCCACCTGGTGGCCGAGCCGCCGGCGCTGGACAAGGGCGAGGTCACCGACAAGGGCTCGATCAACCAGCGCGCCGTGCTCAAGCACCGCGCGGCGCTGGTCGAGGCGCTGCACGCCGACACGCTGCCCTTCACCCTGAAGCCCAACCCACAACCTCAAGGAGCCACAGCATGAAGATCGAAGGACAGGCCGCGCTCGTCACCGGCGGCGCATCGGGCCTGGGCGAAGCCACGGCGCGCGAGCTGGCGCGGCAGGGCGCGAAGGTCGCGGTGCTCGACCGCAACGCCGAGCTGGCCGAGAAGGTCGCGGCCGAGATCGGCGGCGTGGCCTGCGTGTGCGACATCTGCGACACCGCGAGCGTCGAGGCTGCGCTCGACAAGGCCGCCGCCGCGCACGGCCCCGCGCGCCTCCTGATGAACGTCGCGGGCATCGGCAGCGCGAAGCGCATCGTCGGCAAGGACGGCAGCCCGGCGCCGCTGGAAGACTTCGCGCGGGTGGTCAACGTCAACCTGATCGGCAGCTACAACATCGCCCGCCTCTACGCGGCGCGTTGCGCGAAGCTCGATGCGCTGGAAGGCGGCGAGCGCGGCGTGATGCTCTTCACCGCCTCGGTCGCGGCCTTCGACGGCCAGGTCGGCCAGCAGGCCTACAGCGCCTCCAAGGGCGGGCTGGTCGGCATGACGCTGCCGATGGCGCGCGACCTGGCGCAGCACGGCATCCGTGTGTGCACCATCGCGCCGGGGCTCTTTGCCACGCCGCTGCTGATGGAACTGCCCGAGCCGGTGCAGCAGTCGCTCGCCGCCTCGATCCCGTTTCCGCCGCGGCTGGGCAAGCCGTCGGAATTCGCCGAGCTGGCCTGCCACATCGTCACGAACGGGCATTTGAACGGCGAGGTGATCCGCCTCGACGGCGCGCTGCGCATGGCGCCGCGCTGAAACGGCCCGAGCGGCGACAGCATTCGAGCCCTTTGCCACTGGAGACACAGCGATGAAATTCAAGAAAGCCACCTTGGCCGCGGCGTTCGCGCTCATGACCCTGGGCACGGCCCATGCCGACATCACCGTCGGCGTGGTGCAGCCACTGACCGGGCCGGCCTCGGGGCTGGGCATTCCGGTCAAGAACGCCATCGCGCTGTGGCCCAAGGCGATCGCCGGCGAAAACCTCAAAGTCATCGTGCTGGACGACGCGAGCGACCCGACCACGGGCGTGCGGGCGACGCAGCGCCTGGTCACCGAGGACAAGGCCGACCTCATCGTGGGCTCCACCGCCACGCCGGTGGCGCTCTCGATGGCCGACGTGACGGCCGAGTCCGGCACGCCGCAGCTCTCGACCGCGCCGGCCGCGCTGCCGCCGGGCAAGGACAAGTGGTTCTTCCGCATGCCGCAGTCCAACGCCGTGATGGCGCACGCGATGATCGCGCACATGAAGAAGCAGGGCGTCAAGACGGTCGGCTTCCTGGGCTACTCCGACGCCTACGGCGAGCTCTGGCTCAAGGACTTCGAGGCCGAGGCCGCCAAGAACGGCATCAAGGTCGGGCCGGTCGAGCGCTTCGCGCGGGCCGACACCGGCGTGACGGCGCAGGCGCTCAAGCTCGTCTCGGCGAATCCCGACGCGATCCTGATCGTGGCGTCGGGCAGCGGCGCGGGCATGCCGCAGAAGGCGGTCATGGAGCGCGGCTACAAGGGCAAGGTCTACCAGACCCACGCCGCCGCCACGCGCGACCTGATGCGCATCGCCGGCAAGGACGCCGAGGGCACCTTCGTGGTGTCGGGCCCGGCGGTGATCGCCGAGCAGCTGCCCGACAGCCACCCGTCGAAGAAGATGGCGCTCGCCTTCGTGCAGCAGTACGAAAAAGCTTACGGCCCCGGCTCGCGCAACCAGTTCGCCGGCCACGGCGCCGACGTGGCGACGGTGCTCGAAAAGGCGGTGCCGATCGCGCTCAAGAAGGCCAAGCCCGGCACGCCGGAATTCCGCGCCGCGCTGCGCGACGCCTTCGAGACCATGGGCCGCACCGTGCTGGCGCACGGCGTGCTCGACTGGACGCCGCAGGACCACTGGGGCTACACCGACGAGACCGGCGTGATGCTCAAGGTGGTCAACGGCGAGTTCAAGGTCGAGCCCTGAGCGGCACCTTCGGAGCCGCGCTGCCCCGCCTTTTTTCCGTCCCGCCCGAATGACCCGGAGACCGCCATGACGATCCCACGCCGCCACTTCCTCCAAGCCCTCGGCAGCGCCGCCGCATGGGGCGCGCTGCACCCGCTGGCCGCGCTCGCCGAGGCGCTGCAGCAGGTCCGCATCCTCTACGGCTTCCCGGCCGGCAGCGCGGGCGACAGCGTGGCGCGCCGCGTCGGCGACAAGCTGGGCAACACGCCCTACACGAAGAACGCCGCGGTGGTCGACAACAAGCCCGGCGCCGGCGGGCGCATCGCGCTCGACACGCTCAAGGCGGCGCCGGCCGACGGCTCGGTGCTGGCGCTGGCGCAGGCCTCGGCGCTGTCGACCTACCCGCACATCTACCGCAAGCTGAACTACACCCTGGCCGACTTCGCCCCGGTGTCGGTCGGCGCGGTCATGACGCACGGGCTGGCGGTCGGGCCGCTGGTGCCCGACAACGTCAAGACGCTGGCCGACTATCTCGCCTGGGCCAAGGCCAATCCGTCGCTGGCCAGCTACGGCTCGCCGGGCGCCGGCTCGACGCCGCACTTCCTCGGCGCGCTGCTGGGGATCAACAGCGGGGTGGAGCTCAGGCACGTGCCCTACCGCGGCTCGCTGCCAGCGGTCAACGACGTGGTCGGCGGCCAGATCGCGTCGAGCCTGACCACCAGCGGCGACTACCTGCCCTTCGTCAAGGGCGGCAAGCTGCGCGTGCTCGCGACCTCGGGCCAACAGCGCGCGCCCTACCTGCCCGAGGTGCCGACCTTCGCCGAGCAGGGCTTTCCCGAGATCGTGGCCGACGAATGGTTCGGCTTCCTCGCGCCGGCCAGGACGCCGCCGGCCGTGGTCGCCGCCGCCAGCGGTGCCATCCAGGCGGCGCTGAAGGACCCGGCGGTGGCCGCCGGCCTGCTCTCGGTCGGCCTGATCGCCAGCGGCTCGACGCCCGAGGCGATGGGCCGCTCGCTGCAGGCCGAGTACGCGCGCTGGGGCCCGCTGGTGAAGAAGATCGGCTTCACGGCGGAGTCCTGAGGAATTTCAAGCCAAAAGTGCCGCCAGCGCACGTCGCATCTGGGTCGGCAGCTCTCATTTCGATAGCAACATGACCTACCAGCCCCGCCCCGGCGACGTGCGCTTCGTGCTCGACGCGGTGCTCGCCGCCCCGGAGCGCCTGCGCGCGCTGCCCGCCTTCGCCGAGGTCGACGACGCCCTGCAGGCGCAGGTGCTCGACGAGGCGGCCAAATTCGTCGCCGAGGTCGTCGCGCCGCTCAACCGCACGGGCGACGAGATCGGCTGCCGCTTCGACGCTGGCGCGGTGACCGCGCCGCCCGGCTTCCGCGACGCCTACCAGGCCTTCTGGCGGGCCGGCTGGCCGGCGCTCGCGGCCGCGCCGGAGGACGGCGGCCAGGGCCTGCCCGCCGTGCTGGAAGCGGTGCTCTACGAATGGCTCAACGCCGCCAACCACGGCTTCACCATGGCGCCGGGGCTGCTGCACGGCGCCTGCGAATGCCTGAAACACCACGGCAGCGAGGAACTGAAGGCGCGCTACCTGCCGAAGATCGCCAGCGGCGAATGGCTCGCCACCATGTGCCTGACCGAGGCCCACGCCGGCAGCGACCTGGGCCTGGTGCGCACGCGCGCCGTGCCGCAGCCCGACGGCAGCCTGCGCTTGAGCGGCACCAAGATCTTCATCTCGGGCGGCGAGCACGACCTGAGCGACAACATCGTGCACCTGGTGCTGTGCCGCCGGCCCGACGCGCCGGCCGGCCCCAAGGGGCTGTCGCTGGCGCTGGTGCCCAAGTGGCTGCCCGACGGCGCGCGCAACGCGGCGCACTGCGAGCGCATCGAGGAAAAAATGGGCCTGCACGGCAGCCCGACCTGCGTCATGCGCTTCGATGACGCCATCGGCTGGCCGGTCGGCGAACCGAACCGCGGCCTGGCCGCCATGTTCGTGATGATGAACGCGGCGCGGCTGCAAGTCGCGCTGCAGGGCCTGGGCCTGCTCGACGCCGCCTGGCAGAAGGCCGACGCCTACGCCCGCGAGCGCCGCCAGATGCGCGCGCCCGGCAAGCCGGCCGGCGGCGGCCCCGACCCGATCATCGAGCACCCCGCGGTGCGCCGCCTGCTCGACACCCAGCGCGCCTGGATCGACGGCGGCCGCGTGCTGGCCTACCGCACCGCCGTCGAGCTCGACGTCGCCAGGCACCACCCCGACGCCGCGCGCCGCGCCGCCGCGCAGGGCTGGTGCGGCCTGGTCACGCCGGTGCTCAAGGCCGCCTTCACGCAGCAGGCCTTCGCCGGCGCCAGCGACTGCCTGCAGGTCTTCGGCGGCCACGGCTACGTGCGCGAGTGGGGCATCGAGCAGATCGTGCGCGACGCCCGCGTGACGATGATCTACGAGGGCACCAACGAGATCCAGGCCATCGACCTGCTGGTGCGCAAGGTGCTGCCGGACGGCGGCGCGGGCCTCGCGGCCGTGACCATCGCCCTGCGCGACGCGCTCGACGCCGCGCGCGAGACCGACGCCGACGCGCAGCGCCGCCTGGCGCAGCTGCGCTACCTGACCACCGGCATCGTCATGGCGGCGCAGGCCCGCCCGGCGCTCCCCTACGAAGTGGCCGACGACTACCTGCGCGTGGTCGCGCTCGCCCTGCTGGCCTGGGCCTGGGCGCGCATCGACGTGGCCGCCGCGCAGGCTGGCAGCAACGACGACGGCGACAGCGCCGGCGCGCGCTGGTCGGCGCCGGCCGCGGCCTTCCGCCGCCACGTGCTGCCCGAGTTCGACATGCGCCTGGGCATGGTCAAGCGCGCCTGCGAAGCGGCGGCGCGGGCTGCGGCGCCGGCCTGAACGAAGAACCCCTTTCACCACCGGAGATCACCATGAAGCAGCAGCAGCAGCAGCAGCAGCAGCAGCAGCGATTCGGGTTTCCAGCAGCGCGGCCGACCTGGGCAGTCATCGGCGCGGCCGCGATGGCCGCCGCCTGCGGCGGGGGCGGCGGAGGCGGCATCACGGTCGTCATGCCTCCCGTGCACCTGGCGGTGGCGCAGCCCGGAACGCTGCTGTCGTGCGCCGACCTCGCGAGCAAGGCCGCCTTCCGGGGCACGGTCTACACCAACGTCGCCCCGGTGGCCGCCGGCGCGCTCACGGTGGCGGGCACCGGCACGCCCGTGCCGGCGCACTGCCTGGTGCAGGGCAGGATGAACCAGCGCACCAGCCCGGTCGACGGCCAGAGCTACGCCATCGGCTTCGAGATGCGTCTGCCCAACGACTGGAACGGCCGCTTCTTCTACCAGGCCAACGGCGGGCTCGACGGCAGCGTGGTCACCGCCACCGGCGGCATCGGCGGCGGCGCGCCGACCGCCACGGCGCTGCAGCGGGGCTTCGCCGTCATCAGCTCCGACGCCGGGCACACGGGCGCGCAGAACCCCACCTTCGGCCTCGACCCCCAGGCCCGCATCGACTACGGCTACAACGCCGTCGCCCAGCTCACGCCGATGGCCAAGAACCTGATTGCCGCCGCCTACGGCCGCGGCCCCGACCGCTCCTACTTCGGCGGCTGCTCCAACGGCGGCCGCCACGCGATGGTGGCGGCGGCGCGCTACGCCGGCGAGTACGACGGCATCCTGGCCGGCGACCCGGGGTTCGATCTGCCCCAGGCGGCCGTGGCCCAGCTCTACGGCGTGCAGCAGTACGCCAAGGTCACGACCGCCAGCACCCCGGCCGGCAAGCCCGACCTGCAGACCGCCTTCACGCCGGCCGAGCTCAACCTCGTGGCCGGCGCGGTGCTCGCCCGCTGCGACGCGCTCGACGGCGTGGCGGACGGCCTGGTATCGGACCTGCGGGCCTGCCAGCAGGTGTTCGACCTCCAGGCAGCGGTGCCGAGCTGCGGCGGCGCGCGCAACGGCAGCTGCCTGACGGACGCGCAGAAGAACGTGCTGGCCAACGTGTTCGCCGGCGCGCGCAACAGCGTGGGCACGCCGCTCTACAGCAGCTTTCCGTTCGACGCGGGCATCAACGGCACCAACTGGCGACAGTGGAAGTTCTCCAACTCGCAGGCCCTCGACACCGGCTCGGTCGGCTTCGTGTTCAGCACGCCGCCGCTCGGCCCCGGCCGGCCCGCGGGCATCGACTTCGCGCTCGGCTTCAGCATGGACACCGACGCGCCCAGCATCTACGCGACCAGCGGCCCCTACGCCGAATCGGCCATGTCGTTCATGACGCCGCCGCACCCGGCCGACCTCTCGGTGCTGCGCAACCGCGGCGCCAAGCTGATGGTCTACCACGGCACCAGCGACCCGGTGTTCTCGTCGGACGACACGACCCGCTGGTACGAGCAGCTGCGCACGGCCAACGGCGGCGACGCCTCGGGCTTCTCTCGCTTCTTCCCGGTGCCGGGGATGAACCACTGCTCGGGCGGGCCGAGCACCGACCAGTTCGACATGCTGGCCCCGCTGGTGGCCTGGGTCGAGCAGGGGCAGCCGCCGCAGTCGGTCACGGCCACCGCGCGCGGCGCCGGCGCCAACGTGGCCAACCCCGAGGTGCCGGCCGGCTGGTCGCCCGCGCGCACCCGGCCGCTGTGCCCGTACCCGAAGGTGGCGCGCTACGTCGGCGGCAACGTCGAGTCCGCCGCGAGCTTCGCCTGCCAGTAGCGCCGGGCGGGCCGGCCGTGGCTGCCGCCCGGCGGCCACGGTAGGTGGCCGGGGTCCGGGCAGGCCCTAATATCGGCGCCCTATGACCACCGCGCGCCCCAGGAAAGCCCCGCCCCCCTCCAGCCCTCCGCCGCCGGCCGCCCGGGCCGACTCGCTCGACACCCGCCTGCTCGAAACCCTGGTCGGCTACAACGCCCGCCGGGCCTGGCTGGCCGTCAGCGCCGTGTTCGCCGAGCGCATGGCCGCCTACGGGCTCAAGCAGGTCGACTTCTCGGTGCTCTCGCTCTTGGCGCACAACCCCGGCGCCACCTCGCGCCAGCTGTGCACCGCGCTCGACATCCTGCCGCCCAACTTGGTGAGCGTGATCGCCTCGCTGGACAGCCGCGGGCTGATCGAGCGCCGCCCGCACCCCAGCGACGGCCGCGCCTTCGGCCTGCACCTCACGCCGGCCGGCCGCAAGCTGGTGCGCGCGGCCGAGCAGGAGGTGGTGCAGCTCGAGATCGACGCCAGCGCGCGCCTGAGCGCCGACGAGCGCCGGACGCTGATCGGGCTGCTGCAGAAGATCTACCTCTGACGGCGGCTCATTCCACGTCGCCGGGCCCGGCCGGCCGCTTGCGGCCGCTGACCATCGCCGCGGCCAGGTTCTCGCGGTGGCGCCAGCTCGTGAAGACGACGCCGGCGATGTGCAGCGCGATCAGCCCGACCAGGGCCCAGGCCAGCGCGTGGTGCAGCGCTTCGAGCCAGGCCAGGCCCCAGAAGCGGTCCAAGGTGTAGAGCCAGCCGGTCACGCCCACCGCCGCGACGGTGGCGAGCAGCAGCACGGCCATCCAGCCGCCGAGCGGGTTGTGCCCCAGGTGGCGCGGCTCGCGGTGACGTGCCACCGCCAGCGCATAGCGCCAGACGGTGCCCGGCGCGCGCACGAACTGCGCGAAGCGCGCGTAGCGCCCGCCCGCCCAGCCCCAGGCGCAGCGCGCGGCCACCAGCGCGAGCGCCGCGTAACCCGCCGCCTCGTGCAGCCGCAGCAGGCCCTCGCCCGCGTACCAGGCAATGCCGATGGCCGCGGCCAGCCCCCAGTGCGCGAGCCGCACCGGCACATCCCAGACCTTCAGGCGCTCACGCATACCGTGCCGGCGGGCGCGCCGCAGCCGCTTTCACCGCTCACGAAGGCTGCTTGACCTGGCCGATCTTCTCGAAGGTCTTCGGATGGAAGAAGGCCTCCACCCGCTGGCCTTTCTCGTCGAAGCCGTAGACCTCGTAGCAGCCGTGGAAATTCTTGACCTGCCGCACCTTCCAGCCCTCGCTCGTCAGCTTGCGCTGCAGCTCCATCTGCGGCCGCATTTCCTCCTTGGGCAGGGGGTCGCAGCGGACCGCGTCGTGGTCGACGATCTGGGCCGACGCGGCACCGGCGAACAGGACGGCGGCGGCCGCGACGGCAGGAAGCAGCTTGTTCATGAAATTCCTCCAGTAAGACAAAAAGAAGAAAAAGTGCAGCTCGGAAGGTGTGAAAGAAAGCGTAGCGAGATCGGGGCGCGCAGTAGATTTATTCACACCTTCACACGTCCAGCCACATGCGCAGCAGGTTGTGGTACGTGCTGGTCAGGCCGACCACGCCCGGGTCGGTCTCGCCGTAGGTGCTGCGCAGGTGGCGCAGGTGGCAGTCCATGTCGAACAGCAGGCGGCGCTGCTCGTCGCTGCGCGCCATGCTCTGGATCCAGAAGTAGCTGGCGAGCCGGTATCCGCGCGTGACCGGCAGCACGCGGTGCACGCTGGTGCCGGGGTAGAGCACCATGTCGCCGGCCGGCAGCTTGACGCGCTGCTCGCCGAAGGTGTCCTCGACGACCAGCTCGCCGCCGTCGTAGTCCTGCGGGTCGGCCAGGAACAGCGTGCACGAGATGTCGGTGCGCACGCGCCCCGTGCCATCACGCAGAAAGCGCACTGCGCTGTCGACATGGTTGCCGAAGCTGTTGGCCGAGCCGCCGTAGCGGTTGAAGAGCGGCGGCGAGATCTGCTTGGGCAGCGCGGCCGAGAAGAAGATCGGGTGCCGCTCCAGCCCGCGCTGCAGCAGCTGCTGCAGCGCGCGCGTGGCGTCGCAGTCCTCGCGCAGCTGCTGGTTGTTCTTGGCCTGCGCCGACTGCTCGCCGGCCGTGAGGCGTCCGTCCTGCCACGGCGCGGTCTCCAGGATGGCGCGGGCCTGGCGCAGCTCGTCGGGTCGCAGCACTTCGCGGATGTGCAGCAGCATGGCCTCGCGGCTCCTTTTTGCTTTTTTAAAAGCGCGCGCCGACCGTCAGCAGCACGCTGCGCTGCGCCCCGGCCAGCACGAAGCCGGGGTACAGCTGGTCGCCGTAGAGCCGGTTGGTGACGTTGCCGACGTTGAGCTGCGCGTACAGGTCGGGCGTGAACTTGTACTCGACCATCAGGTCGCCCACCACGTAGCCGGGCACGTACGCCGTGGTCGAGGCTGCGCCGGTGGTGCCCTGCAGCGGCCGGTTCTGCGACGCGCCGCGCAGGCCCCCGGCCAGCCGCAGCTGCGGCGTCGCCTGGTAGCTCAGCCAGACGGCGCCGGTCTGCTTGGGCGTGAGGCCCACGCGCTGGCCGACGACGGCCTGCTGATCTCTGGCCGCTTGGTCGATCTTGGCCAGCGGGATGTACGAGTACGAGGCATAGACCTCCCACTGCGGCGTGAGCCGGCCCACCACGTCGAGCTCCAGCCCGGCCGAATGGCGCTTGCCCGACAGCAGGTAGGCGCTTTGCGCAAAGTCGGCGTCGGTGGTGCGCTCGTTGAACTTCTCGGTGCGGAAGATGGCGGCGCGGGTGGACAGCTTGCCGTCGAGCCAGTCGAGCTTGGCGCCGATCTCGATGTTGCGGCTCTTCTCGGGCGGCGTGGCGGCGTTTTGCGGCGTCACGAACTGGTAGGTGTCGGCCGAGGTGTTGAACGAGGTCGCGTACGACAGGTGGTACGACTGCGTCGGCGACGGCTGGTACAGCACCCCGGCGCGGTAGCTCCACACGCCGTTCGACAGGCTGGTCTGGGGTGTGGCGTTGGGCAGCACCGTGTTGGCATTGGCATAGGTCTGCTGGCGGAAGTCGCCGCTGAAGCGGTCGTAGCGCAGCCCGCCCAGCAGCTTCCAGGCCGGCGCGACCTGGACCAGGTCCTGCACGTAGGCGCCCATCGAGGTCGCCGCGTAGTCGCTGGTCGGCCGCCAGATCGGCGAGAGCGCCAGCGTGCGGCCGTCGTCGGGCGTGCCCACGAAGGTGGCGCCCTTGGCGTAGTTGGTGCCGACGG
This sequence comes from uncultured beta proteobacterium, assembly GCA_963847265.1. Lineage (GTDB taxonomy): Bacteria > Pseudomonadota > Gammaproteobacteria > Burkholderiales > Burkholderiaceae_C > Variovorax. The sequence continues at coordinate 997,184 of CAWJZE010000001.1, forward strand.
GGCCCCAGGCGCCATAGCGGTCGGCCTTCTCGCGCGCGGCGTCGATGCCGGCCAGCACCTCGTGGCGCATGCCGCCCCAGGTGTACTGGTTGCTGTAGTCGCTTTGCAGGTAGGTGCCCTCGTACCGGTCCTTGCGCGGCGCCAGGCCGCTGCGCGACACCACGGTCAGCGGGTTGAGCGTGGCCGCCGTCACTGCCGCAGTGCCGGCCGGACAGGCACCGGCCGCCGTGAGCGCCACCCCGCAGAAGCCGGCGGTGGTGCCCCACTGCGCGCGGTCGAAGGTGCCGGTGCGCAGCTGGCTGCGCAGCTCGCCGCCGTCGTCGAACAGGTGCACGTGCGACAGCGTGCCGTAGGTCGCCTTGCCCGTCACGTAGTCGCTCGCGGTGCCGTAGAAGGCGCCGGGGCGCAGCGGGGCGATGCTGCTTTGCGCCACGCCGTCCCGGAAGGTGCCGTTGGAGAGGTAGCGCGTGCCCGCCAGCGGCACGTTGTCGACGTTCAGGTGGAACAGCCCCACCGTGAACTCGTCGCGCGTGCCCAGCCCCCAGCTGTACGACGGCGCGATGCCGTACTTGTCGATGCTGGCGCCGCCGTTGCCGGCCTTGTTCCACATCGCGTTGAGCCGGAAGGCCGAGTCCTCGCCGGTGCGCACGTTGAAGTCGCCCGTGGTGCGCGCGTAGCCGCGCGAGCCCAGCGTGCCGACCACGTCGCTCTGGTCGGCCAGAAGCGGCTTCTTGGTCACCTGGTTGATGACGCCGCCGGTCGAGCCGCGCCCGAAGATCATCGAGGCCGAGCCGCGCAGCACCTCGATGCGGTCGAGGTTGAAGGTGTCGCGGTCGTACTGCGAGGGGTCGCGCATGCCGTCGATCAGCAGGTCGCCGGTGGTGGCGACCGGGAAGCCGCGCAGGCGGATGTCCTGGTCGGTGCCGTTCTCGGTCGCGGCGAAGGTGATGCCGGCCGAGTAGTGCAGCGCATCCTTCAGGGTGTCGAGCTTGACGTCGTCGATCAGCTTCTCGGTGATGACGTTGATCGACTGCGGGATGTCGCGGATCTCCTGCGTGCCCTTGCCGATGTTCGTCTTGCGGGTCTGGACCTGCTGCTTGCTGTCGACCTCGGCCTCGCCGGTGACGGTCACGGTGCCGAGCGTGCCACCGGAGGCGGGCGCCACGGGGGCGGTCTGCGCCCAGCTGCCGACCGAAGCCGCCAGCATCAGGGCACCGAACGGCAGCCGGGGCGCCGCCGCGGGCGCGGCCTGGGATGAAGAAGAACGGGAGGACGCGTCGCTCGCCAGGGGCGCGCGTGGGCGGACGGATTTCGGCAAGAAAGACTCCTGGTGCCACTCAAGGCCGGGTTGAACGGCTGGCTCGGGCACCGTGCGGTGCGCCCACTTGGCTTGCCGGAAACAGGGCCGAATCTTAACCTGAATACGGTTGCGATTCATTCGCATTCAGGTTGAAAATGAGAACGGCTATCATTTGACCGTCCGATCCACGCCACTCGACATCCATGCCGACGACTTCTTCACCGCCGCCGCGTTCGGCCGCCCCGGCAGGCGCCGGTGATCGCGCGGGTCGGGACGGGCAGGCCGACGTGCCAGGCCATTCGGCCCGGCCACCGGTCGAGAGCGCCGAGATCCTCAAGGGCGGCAAAGCCCTCGACATCCTGCACAACGGCTGTCTCTACCGCCTCCAGGTCACCCGGCTCGGCAAGCTGATCCTGACCAAGTAGCGCCGTCGCGCCCTACGCCACGACGCCGGACTGGCTGGCCTGCAGGACCGGACGGGTGGCCGGCGCCGTGCCGCCGCGGCGCTTCTTCGCCAGCCGCTCCTGATGCACCCAGTCCGACACGTCGCCCTCGGGCCGGTAGCCCGGCACCAGCTGCTGCAGCAGCCGGCGGATCAACGGCACGTCGTTGTCCTCCAGCGCGGCCGACAGCGCGTCCAGGCGCTCCGCCAGCACGGACAGCGGCAGGAACTCGTCGCGCGCCTTCATGATGCGCGGATGCTGCGTCGGCAGCGGGTTGTCGCCGATCAGCAGCTCCTCGAACAGCTTCTCGCCGGGGCGCAGGCCGACGGTCTCGATGGCGATGTCGCCGTCCGGGTCGCGCGCGTCGCGCACCCGCAGTCCCGAGAGCTCGACCATGCGCCGCGCCAGGTCGATGATGCGCACCGGCTCGCCCATGTCGAGCACGAACACCTCGCCGCCCGCGGCCATGGCGCCGGCCTGCAGCACCAGCTGCGCCGCCTCCGGGATGGTCATGAAGTAGCGCGTGATGTCGGCGTGCGTCAGCGTGATCGGGCCGCCGTCCCTGATCTGCTGGCGAAAGAGAGGCACCACCGAGCCCGAGGAGCCCAGCACGTTGCCGAAGCGCACCATCGAGAAGCGCGTGCCGCCGCCCGGCGTGCCGCTTTTCTCGTCGGCGCCTCCCGACGAGTCGCCCGCCGGCGCCGCCGCCAGCGCCTGCAGCGCCATCTCGGCCAGGCGCTTGCTGGCGCCCATGACGTTGGTCGGGCGCACCGCCTTGTCGGTGCTGACCAGCACGAAGTCGGCCACGCCGTGGCGCTGCGCGACCTGGGCCGCCAGCAGCGTGCCGAACACGTTGTTGCGCACCCCCTCGGCCGGGTTGTGCTCGACCAGCGGCACGTGCTTGTAGGCGGCGGCGTGGTAGACGGTGTGCGGCCGCCAGGTCGCCATGATCTCGGTCATGCGCCGCTCGCTGCCGACCGAGGCCAGCAGCGGTACGACGCACACCGCGCCCGCGCCGTCGGCCAGGCGCTGGAGCAGATCGCGGTGGATGCCGTACAGCGCGAACTCGTTGCGCTCGACCAGCAGCAGCGTCGCCGGCGCGGCCGCGACGATCTGGCGGCACAGCTCGCTGCCGATGGAGCCGCCCGCCCCCGTCACCAGCACCACCTTGCCGGCGATGTTGCGCGCCAGCAGCCCAGGGTCGGGCGGCACCGCGGCGCGGCCCAGCAGGTCGTCGATGTCGAGCTCGCGCAGGTCGCTCACGTGCACCTTGCCCTGCGCCAGGTCCACCAGCCCCGGCAGCGTGCGCACCGCCACCTGGGCGTCGCGCATCAGCTCCAGGATCTCGTTGCGGCGCTGGCGCGAGGCCGACGGAATGGCCAGCAGCACGTCGCTGACCTTGAGCACGCGCACCCGCTCCGCGAGCTGGTCGGGCCGGTACACGGGCAGGCCCAGGAGGGTGCCGCCGTGCAGGCGCGCGTCGTCGTCGACGAAGCCCACCACCTGCATCTCGCGGCTGTGCGAGAGCGCGCGCACCAGCTGCCGCCCCGCGCTGCCGGCGCCGTAGACCAGCACCCGCGGCAACTCGTCGTGGCGCCGGTTCAGCAGGCCGTGGTAGATGCCGCCCAGCCAGTAGCGCGCCAGCGCACGCGAGGCCCCGACCGCCAGCAGCAGCAGCAGCGGCTGGATCAGCCCGACGGTGCGCGGCACGCCATGCACCCCCACCAGCGTGAAGAGCGTGGCATAGCACGCGCCGTAGAGCGTCACCGCCCGGGCGACCGCCATCATCGCCGGCGTGCCGCTGTAGCGGAAGATGGCGCGGTACAGCCCGAAGCGCACGAACAGCGGCAGCGCCAGCACCAGCGATCCGGCCACCGCCCACCAATAGGGTCCTTCCAGGATCACCCAGCGCTCCAGCCGCAGCAGCAGCGCGAGCCAGACCGTCAGGACGCACAGGCCGGCATCGACCGTCAGCGCCAGCAGGCGCTTGGCGGCGCGGGGCAGCGCTAGCAGCGGCGCGGCAGTTCTTTCCAGAGGCATGCAGTTGTCATGGGCCGCGCCGATGGCCGCCGCCCGTATCCGTGGTTGTTTCGATGTCGCCCAGAATCTCAGCGGGTGGAATTGCCGAACCAGCGCCCGCCCGGCCGCCAAGCCAGCAGCCAGGCCAGCGCGAGGCCGCACAGGATGCCCAGCGTGTCGGCCAGCAGGTCGGCCCATTCCGCGAAGCGGTCGGGCGTGAAGGATTGCAGCACCTCGATCAGCCCGCCGTAGGCCAGCAGCAGCCCCGCCAGCCACGCCACCGTGCGCCGCGGCCACGCCTGGCGCCCGAGCAGCGCCAGTGCTCCGAAGGCGAGGAGATGGTTCGACTTGTCCCAGCCGGTGGTGGGCATGCGCGGCGTCGGCGGCATCAGCGAAAGCACCAGCACCGCGAGCGCGCAGGCCCAGAAGGCCCAGCGCCACAAGGCCGCGCGCTTCACCGCGAAACCTCCACGCACCAGCCCTGGTCGCATGGCACACTTTGGGCCACGCGAATCCGGGTCTGGGTAGCGCCCATCTGCTGAGGTTGCAAACGCATACAAGTATTTTACAAAAGTAAAGTGCTTGTTAGCGCATCTTACAGTTCAAGAGATCACGATTCGATCAGAACTGTATGTAATGTCTCACGCTCACCCAGACAGTCTTTTGTGAGTTTCCGCCATCAGCCTGTCAGCGGCATCGACGAGGCTCGGCAGGCTGCCATGCGCGGTACTCAAGGCATCGCTCAACACCGTGGGATCCCTTGATGCAGTCCGTTCACCAGCCGGTTGCGCAGCAGCCGCATTCGCAGCCAAACCTGGGCGGAGCCGATCTAGCCCGGCCCAACGAGCCCTGCGTCGAGCCTGAACTTGTCGTCCCAGCCCAGCGCATTGCGGCCGTTGGCCTGCGCCCAGCCGGTAATGCCCGGGTGCAGCAGGCGGAAGAACGTCGGGCTGCCGAGCCTGCGGCGCACCGCCATGTCAGAATCAGGAGCGGCAGACCCAGGACAAGCAGGCCCAGGGCGGAGGCAGTGAGATCGAAGAGGCGCTTCATCATTGGGGCCATTTCATTGATGCGCGACATCGACCAACCGCAAGGGCGCACAGTTGGCAATCGCCTCGAAGTCGCGGTCCTTGGTCAGCAACGGCAACCCGTCACGCAGACACATTTGCGCAATCAGGCAGTCGATGGTCGAGCGGATGGTGTAGCCCCTGGACCGGCACAGCCTGTACAAGCCAGCGGCATGGGCGTAGCCCACGCGGTCCAGGTCGGCCACCGGATCGAACGCATCCAATAGGTAGGCCACCTTGTCCGCCTGCGCATCGCTTTTCAGGCCCAGGAGCACTTCCGTCAGCACCAACCCCGGCACCGCTACAGCTGCGCCATGGGCGATAGCCTGGCTCAGGCGGTCCGCGTGGGCAGAGTCGTAGCCGTTCAGGAAATCGATCCAGACCGAGGTATCGACCAGCATCAAGGCGCCTCGCCCGCGTCCGAAGCATCGGATCGCGCACGGCGCAGGGCCTGCAGGTCGCCCCGCCAAGCCACCTGGCCCCGCAAGGCCAACAACTGCTGGCGCTTGAGCGTGTTCAGGTAGTCCTGCAGAGCCGCATTGACCGCCGCTTTCTTGGTGGGGAACCCGCCCAGCGACAGCACCTGCTGCAGCAGTTCGTCGTCCAGCTCGATATGGGTTCTCATGTACATGAATTGTTGTATTTCATGCACATATTTTATGGCATCCAATGGGCCAAGTGGCACCTATCCACCGGGGTTTTGCGACTGCCTGCGTCTCGAACTGAATCACCAGCCAGGTTTCAGGCAGGAAAGCACAACCAGTTCGTCATAGCTGAATGATCTGGTTTTTCGTTGGACAGCTGCAAGGCCGACAGGGGTCTTCGCTTGATCACATGGATCACGATGTGGATGTCCAGGGAGCGGGCCGCCACGATGACGGCGTAGTTTCTTGCGGCTGCGGCATCGAATGCGCGGCAGCGCCCGGCAAAGTCGTGCTCGAACATCTGCTCGGCGGCCACCGCCAGTGCCGTGCGGCGCTTGCCTGCGGGCAGCAAGGCGATGCCCGTGAGGATTTCCGCCTGGGTGACGGTGCTGGTGTGCATCACGCCCTGCGTATTTTGGGCAAACCAGTCCAGCACGGCCGTGGCGGGGCGCTCGCGCATCAACTCCGAGAGCACGTTGGTATCGAGCAGGAAGCCGTTGCTCATGGGGGGCCGAATTCGGGCGGCGTGCGGGCGGGCCGCCGCGCCGGGATGGGAAGACCCTCCACTTCGAGGCCCGCGAACCGGCGGTTCACAAGTTCGGCAAAGCTGGTCTGCGGGGTCTGCTCCGGGGCGACGGTCTGCTGAAGAATATGCCTGACTTCCTGCTCCATGGACCAGCCGTGGCGCGCTGCGCGCAGGCGCAGGCTGTTCTTGACGGACTCGTCAAGGTTCCGAACGGTGATGCTGCTCATGAACGACCCCGGGTGATGGCAATGCAATCATTGCAATCATCCGGCACCCTTGCGCGACGATGGCTTCCACGATGCGGTCACGGCTCCAGACCACGCTGTCCGAAGCCGACTCCAGCCCAAGCAGCACCACCTGGGAACTGCCGGGGTGGTCATCGCCGAAAAAGCCTGTCGTAGTCGAATGGCCTGAGCATCCTGGCCTTGATCCGGGACGCCAGCGCATGACCCGGGTTGAGGAGCGCCACGAACTCTTCGGGAACGATGACCGAGGGCACCAGCAGGATGGGCGAGCGGCAGGCGCTCAACCACGCGGCGCCCACCCGCACGCTGGCCCGGCCGGCAGGAATGGCGGCCCACGCCGCCGGCAGGTCTTCGGCGCTCACCACTTCGCGCAGGGCCCAGAGGTCGGGCGGCACGTCGATTTCAACGATGAACCGGTTCTGCGGCAGGCCGGCGGCGTCGATGTGCGCGGCCGTCTCCAGCACCGCGACGGCCATCGACAAGGCGCAATAGACGACCGCCTGCCCCTCCTCGTTCCAGCGCCCCGGATACAGAGCCGCCCCGCCGCCGCCGAGGTCGGTGGCCGAATACCTGCGCGTTTCGGCAGCGATGCGCCACAGCTTCACTGGTAGGCGCCGCTTTGCAGCGCGCCCAGCACACGCGCCACCATTTCGATGCCGGTGGGCGTGTCCATCAAGTCGGCGGGCTTGCGGCCCCCCAGCGCCGGCTGCGGCCGCTCGATCCAGCGGCCCAGCCACTTCACGGCATCGAACTCCTGGGCGCCTTCGGCGGTGCTGTCATCGACGATGTCGCGCGCAATGCCCAGCAGCTTGACCATGCCCACCGCGGCCTGACCGGCCCGCCCGTCGATCACCGCGCCCTCTGCCGCCTTGCGCGCGGCCGTGGCCTTGGGCACCCTCAGCATGCCGAAGACGCGGGAGGCCGGCAGCGCCATCCGCTCGGACAGATCGGCGATGAACGTCCCGGCCACGCCCTGCCGCTCGATCTCGACGATCTGCATGGGCGTGGCCTCATGCACCTGCTTGAGAAAAGCATCGACGCCTTGGTGGCGGCTGTAGACCAACGCCGCGGCAGCCTCGGTCTGCGCGCCCGTGCCTACGGGAGGCTGGGAGGAAACACGGGCTTTTGGCGTGACTGGATGCATGGCGCGCTCCGGGCGGGTTCAATTAAGACTTATTTTAATCTCAGATGGAACCATCACCTGCGCTTTGCTATGCGTTCGACCTCAGGCGCTCGCCTGCCCCAGCACCCGACTTGCCACCGCCCGCACGAGCCCACCTTATCACAGCACCCACTCCTCCACCGCCAGGCCGGGCACGCGCAAGAATTCACGGGCATTGTTGGTGATCACCACCGAATCCTCGGCCATGGCATGGGCGGCGATTAGCAGATCCATGCCTCCGATGGGCCTGCCGGCGCGCTCCAGCGCGGTGCGGATTTGCGCGTAGCGATGCGCCGCGTCGGCGGGCCAGGATCGCACCTCGAAGCCAGCCAGCCAGGCTTCGACCGCCGAAGCGAACTGTGGCGACCCCAGCTTGGTCGCTCCGAAGCGCAGTTCTGCCGCCACGATGGCCGACAGCCACAGCTGCTGGCGATCCAGACCGGCAAAGCGCTCCAGCATCGAAGGCGGGTGCCGGCGCAGGATGTAGCTGCAGATGTTGGTGTCCAGCGTTCGGCGCATGTCGCTTTTCAAGTCCAGTCGCGCGCTTGCGGCGGGGCGTCGTCGCGGTCCGCCAGGAACGATTCGGGCAAAGTCTCCGTGGCCTCGTAGAACACCCGCAGCCAGTCGCCCATGTCCTGCCCCGGCAACGCCTCGGGCTGCATCCACAGCGCGTTGCCGATTTGCTCGACACGCACTTCCTTGGCGTCGAGCCGCAGTTTGGCGGGCAGGCGAATGGCCTGGCTGCGGCCGCTCATGAACAGTTTTGCAGTGGTGGCCATGCAAGTCTCCAGGTGAGATATGACATTGGCATATTACGCTTTTTATCGGTTACCCGTGAACCGCGGCATGGTTGCCTCGCCCGTCGCGCCGATACCGTCGCGCACCAGCACCTTGCGCACCGTGAGCCACAAAATCCGCAGGTCGTCAATCCAGCGCCGCCAAAGCCGCTTCGGGCGCCTTGTGCAGCACCTTGAGCAAGGCCTTGGCGGCACCCGTCGGGGAGCGCTTGCCCTGCTCCCAGTTGCGGATGGTTTCGAGCGAGACATCGATGCGCCAGGACCACAGCGAACAAACGCGACTCGATCAGGCCGCGCCGATGTCGCGACCGACGTCTGTATGCGCCACAGCCTTTTTTGACGCATGAACGATGGCTGTGCGTGTGCGCAGCGTGTTGCCGTCAGTGACCCTGCGACAGGGCGAACTTCACGACTTGCTCGCTCAGCCATATGCCGTGGTCGCGCATGCGTTGCAGGGCCTCGGGGATGCTCAGCGCATAGCCCAGACTCTGCGCCTTCAGCAACACGCCCACTGTTCCGGTGACGTTCAGCGCACAAAGCCGGGCTACCCGCCTGCCAGCGGTTTCATCGATGCAAACCAGTGGCAGGCCCAAGTCCATGGCGGTCTGGAAGAGGAGTGGTGTTGGTCACCAGGACCTGGCTGCGCTCAGGCATTGCGCAGGTCCGCAGCCAGTTCACCGGCCTCCAGGTCAATGATCGGCACGTCGAAACGCTGAAGCCGCGCCAGGAAGGTAACGCGGTCCAGCCCCGCCAGGCTGGCCGCCATGCCGGAGGACAAGCGCTTCATCTCGAACAACTTGGCTGCCATGGCGAGCTTGGCTTCCTGGGCGAAGTCGTCTGGCGTACGCTGCATGGCGTCAAGAAAATGGCTGGGCACGTCTACGATGATTTGCATATTGGGTCCTCGAGTACGTTGCTCACAATACCGTCTGCGTCGATGCGGCGCCCGATGCTCCATTAAAGCCACCCGTCCGTCATAGCTGGATGATCTGGCTCAGCACCAGCACTTGCGCGAAGGCGCCACCGACGAAGAAGCATCATCCGACGCGGCTGGAGCCATCGCCTGCGTTTTGCTCATGCGCTCGACCTCAGGCGCTCGCCTGCCCCAGCACTCGCCCGACGACGTCACAGGTCTTCTCGACCTCGGCCGCCGTGAGCGTCGGGTGCACCAAAAACATCAGGCTGGTCTCGCCCAGCTCGCGTGCTGCGGGCAGGCGCTCGGCGGGCCGCCAGCCGGTGCCGTCGAACGCCTTCTCCAGATACACCTCGGAGCACGAGCCCTGGTAGCACGGCACGCCTTGGGCGACGATGGCCTCCACGATGCGGTCGCGGCTCCAGCCCGCGGCCAGCCGCTCGGGGCGCACGTAGACGTAGCACTTGTAGTGCGCGTGCGCGCTCTGGCCATCCTGATCGGGAAACGCCGGCACCCGCACCGCCGCGTGCGGGCGGCACGCCGCCTGAACAGCCTCGGCGTGGCGCGTGCGCAGCGCCGTCCAGTCGGCCATGCGGCGCAGCTGGATGCGCCCGACGGCGCCCTGCACCTCCAGCATGCGCCAGTTGGTGCCAAAACCCTCGTGCACCCAGCGGAAGCCCGGCGGGTGCGCGCGCTCGTACACCGCCTCGTAGCTCTTGCCGTGGTCCTTGTACGACCACATGGCGCGCCACAGCGCCTCGTCGTCGGTCGTGACCATGCCGCCCTCACCCGCCGTCGTCATGATCTTGTCCTGGCAGAACGACCACGCGCCCACGTGGCCGATGGACCCGACGCTACGGTTCTTGTAGCGCGCCCCGTGCGCCTGGGCGCAGTCCTCGATCACCTTGAAGCCGTGCGACTTGGCCAGCGCCATGATCGGGTCTATGTCGCACGGCCAGCCCGCCAAGTGCACGCACACCACGGCGCGGGTGCGCGGCGTGAGCACGCGCGCGATGGTCGCGGCCGAGAGGTTGCCGCTGTCGGCCTCCACGTCGGCGAACACCGGCATCGCGCCCGCGTTGACCACGCACGAGATGCTGGCGATGAAGGTGCGCGGCGTGACGATGACCTCGTCGCCCGGGCCGATGCCCAGCGCCTTCAAGGCCACGTCCAGCGCCAGCGTGCCGTTGGCCAGCGCCACGGCGTGGCGGGTGCCGACCCAGGCGGCGAACTCACGCTCGAACTCGCGGCACTCGGTGCCGGTCCAGTAGTTGACCTTGTTGGACAGCACGACATCGTGCACGGCGTTGGCCTCTTCGGAGGTGAAGCTGGGCCAGGGGGAGAACGGGGTATTGAGCATGGTTGACGAAAGATGGCACCCGGGATTCGGGCACGTAATGAATCAAAAACGATAGCTGTACACGCAGGCGCAGCAAGCGCTACGGCCTGATTTGGCTTGCAAGACGGCCGGCCTCACGACCTGACCAGCACGCGCGCCGGATTGCCCACCACGGTGGCGCCCGGTGCCACGCTTTTGGTGACCACGGCGCCCATGCCCACCACCGCGCCACGGCCGATGACCAGCGGCGCGCCCGGCCGGCCCTGGCGCAGCACGGCGCCGGTGCCGATATAGGCGTGGTCCTCGATCGTGACGTTGCCGTTGCAGTGCACGCCGGGCGCGAAGGTGACGAAGTCGCCGATCACGCAGTCGTGCTCGACGTAGCTGTAGAGGTTGGCGTGGAAATGCCGGCCGATGCGGATGTTGCTGGTGAGCGTGACGAACGGGCTGAGCACCGCGCCCTCGCCCAACTCCACCTCGTCCATTCGCACCACGTTGGCGGCGGCCACGCTCCAGGGCCGCACGCCATCGCCCGCGCAGCGCAGCGCCAGCGTCTCGCGCACGGCGCCGTCGGCGATGGCCAGCACGGCGCAGCGGGCCGCGGCCTCCTCGGCCAGGAACTGCGCGTAGGTCAGCACGCGCTGCCCGTTCACCACCGCCGCCTCGGGCCGGTCGTCCACGAACACGAGGCGCTCCGCCGGCACGCCCGCCTGCGCCAGCTGCTGGCGCGCCAGCGGCATGACGCCACGGCCGCAGCCGCTGGCGCCGTAGACGGCGTACAGAGTGTGTTGCATGGAAAACCTCAGTCGATCACTTTTAAAATTGATAGCAGCCCACCCATGCTGGACAAGCGCTGATGGCACTTTTGACCATCATCATCGAGGCTTGGCGCCCGCTGCCCGTGAACCGCGGCATCGTCGCCTCGACCGCCGCGCTGATGATGCCGTCGCGCACCAGCACCTTGCGTACGGTGAGCCACAAACCCCGAGGTCGAGCCACAGCGAGCGGTGCTCGAACTCAAGCGGCCGACGACGAAGCACCCGCCATGACGGACAGCAATCCGGCGTCGAGCGTGAGCAGCTCAAGACCGTGCTCCAGCGCCGTGGCGGCGATCAGGGCATCGGGCAGCTTTATCTTGCGGGACCGCCGCAGCCGGATCGCAGCGTCTTCCACAGGCAGCGAAATCGCCAGATAGGTCAACGGCGCAAGACGCTGCCGGATCAGACTGTCTTCCTGCGGCGTAATGCCCGGGAAGCCCAGCAACTCCATGCGAGTGACGGCACTGTAAGCACACTCATCGGCCACAAAAGGTCGAGCGCCCAGCACCGCCAGCACCTCGGGGGTGGCCTTCAGCATTCCGAGGATGAAATTGGTGTCAAGCAAAAACTTAACGCCACTCATCGCGAAGCCGCTCCTGAATCACCTGCGGCGAGCCACTGAAAGTGCTGGAGTCCTCGAGTCCCCCACACAGCTCCGCCAGGCTGACGCTGCGCCCCTCCTCTTGGCCACGCACACGCCGCGCTTGCAGGAACTCGGCGAAGTCCAGCACTTCCGCCAGCAAAGGCTCGGGCAGAGACCGAGCCGCTTCCCAGAGACGTTCAGCCGTGGTGGCCATGTCTATCCTCTCAGTCAGTCAACCGACGATTTTGCATGACTGCCCGTGAACCGTGGCATCGTCGCCTCCCCCGCCGCGCTGATGCCGTCTCGCACCAGCACCTTCTTGACCGTGAGCCACAGGATCCTGCAGTCGAGCCAGATCGAGCGGTGCTCCACGTACCACACGTCGAGCCTGAACTTGTCGTCCCAGCCCAGCGCGTTGCGCCCGTTGACCTGCGCCCAGCCGGTGACGCCCGGGCGCACCTCGTGGCGCCTGGCCTGCTCGGGCGAGTAGAGCGGCAAATACTCCATCAGTAGCGGGCGCGGGCCCACCAGGCTCATGTCGCCCCTGAGCACGTTCCACAGCTCGGGCAGCTCGTCGAGGCTGGTGGCGCGCAGGAAGCGGCCGAAGGCGGTCAGGCGCTCGGCGTCGGGCAGCAGCTCGCCGTCGGGCCCTCGCGCATCGGTCATGGTGCGGAACTTGACCATACGGAACGGCCGGCCGTGCAGGCCCGGGCGGGTCTGGCGGAAAAACACCGGGCTGCCCAGCTTGCGGCGCACCTGCCACATCAAAAACAATAGCGGCAGACCCAGCAGCAGCAAGCCCAAGAAGGCTAAAACGATGTCGAAGAGGCGCTTCATTTCTTCAGCATGCATTCAATACACCGCATCGTGGGTGCCCACATCGAGCAGGACGATTTCTTGACCCTCGATCAGCATCTCCAGGGTGATGCGGTGGGAAAGGTTGATGGAAACCGAATGAGTTCCGGCCAGACGCCCCTTGAGCGCATGCAGGCGCAACGAAGGGTGGGACGGGTTCAGCTCCAGCAACTGAAGGGTCTTGAGGTATTGCTGGCGCAGATCGGGATGCCGCCTGAGCCACCTTGCCGCGCGGCGGTTGTAAGCCTCGGTGTAGATGAGCGAAAAGCTCATGCCAGTGAGTCCAACCGGGCCAGGTGGGCCTCGGGCGGCTCCTTCACGAAGCGGCCCGCGGCCACATCGGCACGCGCCTGCGCCAGGGCGGCCTCCAGCTCGCACTCGCGCAGGTGCTGGTAGTGCGCCAAGTCCATCACCACGAAGCGGTCCTTCCCGCGCACCGAAACGATGGCTTCGTCGTGCTCGGCCAGCACAAGCTCGATCGCCGCGACACCCTTCGTCTTGAGATCGTTGGCGCTGATGTGGGGCATGCTTATCTCCTTGAAACTTTTAACCGCACCATGAATCGTTTGTTTTATAGCACGATTAAGCCTTGCCGCAGAGCACTGCGCCATACCTCTCCGGATTGCCGCCTTGCCAGCGCCACGCATCGGCCATCATTTCTTCCAGCCCACGCTCCGCCTTTCATCCCAACTCGTCCAGCGTCTTGGCTGGGGTCGGCCCAGCACTCGGCGATGTCGCCCGGGCGGCGCGGCACGATCCGGTAAAGCACGGGCCGGCCGCTGGCCTGCTCGAAGGCGCGGACCATCTCCAGCACGCTGTAGCCCCGGCCGGTGCCCAGGTTCCATACCCCCAGCCCAGGCTGGCGGCCGATGGCGTCGAGCGCCTTGAGGTGGCCGTGGGCCAGGTCCACCACATGGATGTAGTCGCGCACGCCCGTGCCGTCGGGCGTGGGGTAGTCGTTGCCGAACACTGACAGCGCCTTGAGCCTGCCCACCGCCACTTGGCCGATGTAGGGCAGCAGGTTGTTGGGGATGCCGCTCGGGTCTTCGCCGATCAGCCCGCTGGAGTGCGCGCCCGCCGGGTTGAAGTAACGCAGCACGGCGACGCGCCAGCGCGTCGGACCGGGCCAGATCTTGCAGCAGTTCTTTCACCATCAGCTTGGAACGGCCGTAGGGGTTGGTGGGCACGCCGGTCGGGCAGCTCTCGGCGATGGGCATCCGGGCCGGCTCGCCAAACACCGTGGCGGATGAGCTGAATACCAGCCGGTACACCCCCGCATCGGCCATGGCCTGGTAGAGCGCCAGCGTGCCGGCCACGCTGTTCTGATGCTCCCACCTTTTTCGCGTCAAAAAAGACAGCATCACCTACAGATACAGCAAGCGCTGGAGGACTAAAACGCTGTGAAATTGTGATTCATAACAGTGTTTCCCCAGTGCATCTGCTACGACGTGCAAACCTCATCTAGAACCACCGCTAGGCGCCCCGACAGTTGCGCGAAACCGTGGTTTTGCTCAACATATTCGCGCCCTGCGCGTCCCATGCGCAGGCGCTCTTCTGGCGACATGGTAGCCATCTGCATGATGGCCTGCGCCAGTGCCTCGGGTTTACCTGCGTTTATGGTCAATCCAGCGTGGGCGTCGGCTACCGGATTGTTTGCGGCATCGGACGCAATGATGATTGGCCGCTCCGCAGCCAAGTAGTCAAACAGCTTGTTCATGCTGATGCCGTATCGGTATAGCTTGGGCAAGTCCAGGACCGCAATAATAAACGCATCCGCTTGCGCAGCTAGCATCGGTATCTGGCTTTTGGGCATCGGCGCCTCAAAGCTGACGTTATTCAGACCTGACTGGCGCGCCTGTTCAATCAACGCAGGTTTCAAAGGGCCATCGCCGATCATGCGCAAATGGATACGCTGCCCATCCGGTTGTTCTTGCACCAGTTTCATGGCCTGCAACACGTTGTCCAAACCGTTTGCCTGCCCATGCGCGCCAAAATACATCAGCGTGAACGACTCGGCCGGCCTACGCACAGGTACCGGTGAACGCGGGAACAATGACAGTTCGACCCCGTTGGGAATCCAGACCACCCGTTCCTTAGCGATGCCCAGAGGCACGATGTATTCCCAAGCACGTGGCAGCAGTACCACGATGCGCGCCGCACGGCGGTAGAGCCAAGTTTCCAGCCTGCGCAGGCCCCAAGTCATCAAAGAGCCATCACGCAATCGCCCCATGTCCACCAGCGTCTGTGGCCACAGGTCGCGCACCTCAAAAACAAAAGGCACTTTGTAACGGCGTGCCAGCAGCGCACCAGCCACTGCAGCGAAAGGGTGCACGCTAGAGCCAATTACAACATTCGGGCGCGGAAGATCGCGCGTGACCCGCTTGCGTAATGCCTGCCAAGCATAGGCCAGCATGCTGCGTATGCGCCCGCCGCCATTTCCAGCGTACTCTGGCGTGCGCACCCACAAAAAAGGCACGCCTGCAAATCGCTCATAACGCAGCGTTTCATTCGGACCCAGCCGCTGGCGACCATTTTGGTGGTCCACGCTGGCCGCAATCACGGTCGCCTGCCAACCATACGCCTTGAGTTGTTCAGCTAGATGAAAGTGCCGCGTGCCACCTGCTCCGCCCGGCTCTTGAGCGTAGTGATTAAGAATCCAGACCTGCTTCATGTTTACAAGTCGCTTGTCAGACGTTCGACGATCTTGTGCACCGCATAACCGTTGTCATAGGGTTGTCGCGACCGCTACTGCTCAACGTCGCCTTTATGGCACCAGCCAGTGTTGCCCGCACATACATCCTCCACCTCGGCCAGCATGTGATCTGTGATGGCGTCATAGGTGCGCCCATGGATGTCCAAAAAAAAGTACGCTGGCTTTTTCAGACTCAACTCGGCAAAAAACCGAACATGCGGACATCGGAATACTGAATGGTGTGCACCTCACTTCATTCAACAAATTTTGAGCAACCATTGCGCGAAATATTACATTAGCCTTTATAAATTGAGTAAACCCAGCACAGCACAGCACAGCACAGCACAGCAACAACTTTCTTCATTGCTCTCTTATTTATTGATTAATGTTGGCCAAAACATCATTTCGTAGACCAAGCGACCATTGATGCTTGTCGCATTGCTGTATTGGCGATAATAGGTTTTGATGAACTCTCGATCCACCTTGGAATCGGACTGTGTCAAGCCATATAATCGCCGCCCCAGCAGACTTAAGCGGCTATCCCAAACTCCCCAGGTGGCATATCCACCGGACGGAAACGAATCTGACAAGCCATAAGGCGGGTAACCCTCCACGCACCGACCGGTACCGTTGTCATATGCCACGCGATACCAGCCATTTGTACCGCTGTAATAGTTCGTGAAAAGCGGATAGTCCTGGTCTTGGTTCCACACCTTCACACGCAACTGACGTGCAAATGAGGCCATGACCTGTCGGCTGGGCAAACTTTGGTCCGACAACCCAAACACGGCCTGCAATGCACTGCGGTTGCGTTCGATCGCATCGAAAAGGTGAACCAGCCTGCGGGCGTGGCTGATGTCCCACCCCACCGAGTTGACAGGAGGCAGTGAACTTGCGTCAATCTGCACTTTTATTTTTTTCTGGTTCGGTTCGCCGGACACTGTCAAGCAGTTCACAGGCGGTTCCGCACCGCTGTAGCTGGCATAGCGATTGTCAGCGTACAGTCTCTCGAACCCACGGTCCAGATCAGCAACTGCAACATGCTTCCCATCAGGTTCAACAGCCTCCGTCAACAGCGTACGGGACCGGAAAAGTTTTAACAGGAGTTCCAACTGTTCCCGCGCTGCCTTCTCCTGAATATCATCAAACTCTACGGCAGCCCTTAAGCCAGAATGGTTAACTAGAATACCCGCCAAATCTGCATAGATGGATATTTTCCAAAGATCGATATCCAGCAGGAACAGGGCGGACGAGCCATTTTTAACATCGCCGGGCTGGGCTGCTATGCGGTTCCTGAGCGACAAACGCGTATCCGGGCTGTCCCAACGCTGAAGATGTTGCAATGCAATCCGAGCCGTTTCCTCGGCCAAGGACTTATTCTTGTCAGACGCTTCGTTGCGGGCAAGGCCATTAACCGCGCTGGCAGCGAAGGCTAGAAATTGCGCGCTGTTTAGTATAATCTCGGTATTGATCAGCTTGTTCTTGGAATTGCAGACAGCGCCGCCACGGCATATCCAGGCTTGCCCCGACTTGCCCCCCGGCGCCGGACTCAACTGCGCATAAGCCAGTTTGACAGCTTCGACCAGCTCTGACTGCCTTTCCCTACGCTGACAACGCTGCGCCATGGCCAGCAGATTATGGAAGAATATCTCGAAGTCATACAGTGCGTAGCTGTCTCCTTGTTCTACAAGCCGCTTGTCAATTAATTCACTGATGAGGTATGCTCTTCCAGCATCGTCCCATTTCTTCCAGGCGCTTGCTTCTAGCTCGTCGCCGCATTTAAAAAAAGACGAGGACGGGCTTGCAGCGTGTCCTGAAAGCGATGCTGCGCCGATAATCAGCGTTACCGATAGAAATCGCCCCCGCCTTAAGGCTAAAAATTTCGACCTCATGCGTTTGCTTTAGACTATGCAGCACGAGCGATCTTCAGTGCCGCAAAGCGATTTCATAAAAATCGATTAATTTTTTCTCTTCAATCGACCAATTGTACTTTTTGATGATGGCCTCTCGCCCATTCTCGCCCATTCGGCGCGCGGCGTCCGAATTGGATATCAAATAATCGATCGCCTCCGCAAGGGCCACCGAATCGAGAGGGTCGATACAGATTCCGCAATTATTGTCTTCAAGAATCTTGCGCCACAAAGGAAAATTAGATGCAATTGGCGGAATTCCAGCCGCCATATATTCAAACATCTTCACAGGCAAAGCATCCAAATAGTTAATAATTGGATGCAGGGTCACCACACCGGCAATGGAACGTCCCAACACCTCGCGCACACCGGCACGGTCTAAAAACCCCCACTCGTTAATACGACTCCACCCACTCGCCGCCCTGACCTCCGCCTCTACCGCAGGCTCCACAAACCGGCCCGCCAAATTTAAGCGGGCATTAGATTTAAGCAAGGCTAAAGCCTTAACGATCTCTCTTATTCCGCGAACCGATCCAATGCCGCCGACATAACAGACCTCTTCACGCTTGGAGCCCAGCGGAACGGCCGCGTCCAACTCGCCCAAGACTGGAAAATTATTGACATCCACTGTATGTGAACTAATGGTTAAAAACTTGTCACGTATAAAAGGGGTCGCAGCCACAACACCATCGAACTTTCGGCATGCGTATTGCTCGTAGGCAGAAAACACGCGCGACAACGCATGCAGTCGCAAGGGACCCAGATATGGTTTTCCAAGTATTTGCTTGGGCACATCTTCGTGGGCATCAAAGATTACTTTTTTACCTCTGCTCTTCAGCTTTAGGCCTATTGGAATCAACTCTGGATCGTGCAGGTGGTAGATTTCGGCATCCAATTCAATCGCCTTCTTCAACACCCTGCCAGGCGCATTAAGAATGCGGTCCCTACGTCCAGCAGAGGCTCCAACATCGTTTATGTCAACTCCATCGACCGAGGCATCCTCTTTCCCGTCCGCCACAACCAACTTCACATCGAAGCCGGCATTCGCAAGCGATCGGCACTCTTTGATAAAAATTCTCGTATCGAAACGCGAATGAACTGACGTTAGGTGGCAGATTTTCATTTTAATAGCATGGCAAATCCCGACTCAGTCGCGGCAATACAGTCAGACTCAGGAGTACACTCTAATTTTCCGCCCTGTAATGCGCGAAACATTCGATTGAAGCCACTTAAGACGCTGGTACTGACCCTCCCAGGTTGGAAAATCAGTGTGATGATGAACAGGCATCTTCATCAACACATCGAACTCGGGTCTCGAAATTCTCAGCTTTTTACAAAAATAAGCGATATCAATTTCTAGCTCATTCGGATCGTACAGTGGCTCGGCAAGCTTCGCTATCGCCTCCGCGCGACTCATTTGACCAGAGACAATAAGACTGGACAGATGAGGACGTCGCTTGTCGTATCCGAATTTCTCTGGGAGATAAAAGTTCTGAAAAAGCTTGGTGAACTGAGACTCCCCATGCTTGCGTCCGTAGGACCTCCATCCAATGGTCCTTTCCAGCTCTTCTACAGCCTCCGCTTTATCGTAAGGCATATAGTTGAGTGGACGCACGGTACGCATCTTCTTCACGAGCGGATACCAAATGTAGTATTCGAAAAAGCTTATCGTTTTGTAGCTTTTCAGGGGATGCGCTCCGAATTTTCCATGGATGGCCTTCAGGTTGATAGCATCCATCGCACTGCCGTGCCAGGCTTTTGGAAAAATTCCCTCAGTCGCTAGATTGCCCCCAGAGAGAATATATCTGATTCCATTGCTGGTCGCAAAATGATAAAGGCTCGCAAAGAAAATGTGATCCTGAGGAACATCTTGATTAGCTATCCCTGCGCGCAAATATGACAGATGCAGATCGCGCATCTCCTCCCAATCGACCACGTGAGTATGAAGATCATAATTACAGTGCTTAACGATTTTTTCGATATTGGCGACAGCCAGCTCGCTATTCCAACCTGCATCGACATGTACCACAAGCGGACGCAACCCCCATTCCTTTACCTTGATCGCCAAGTAGGAACTGTCAACGCCGCCACTGAGACCCAGTATGCAGTCGTACTCTTTGCCTCGCCCCGAAGCCTTAATCTGATCAGCAATCCCTGCCCAGCGAACTCGGCCTTCATCATTTGGGTACCAATTCTTTCTTGTGACTGCATCAAATTCTCTGCAATGATTGCAGACACCTTTAGCATCAAAAATTATTTCAGGATCGCTCGTATCCATTACGCAACGGGTACAGATTTGATAAGCTTCTTGATTTGTCATGACGTCTGTTCAGGCGCGAGAAAAAGATGCAGAGCCACAAAAAACGCTGGAATCCAAATTGTTTGCACTCCACCCATAAACTGATAAGCCACTACAGCGTAGATCGCCATAGCGCCCAAATATATATGCTCTTTCGGTGATTTTAATAATCTCAACTCTGCTATTTTACGTGCCCCGCGAATTCCGATAAAAGCCAATAAGGTGCCGCCGATTATGCCTCCCTCGGCAAGACTCTCGAGTATAAAATTATGCGGATACCAGCCTTCTCCTGGCATTCCGATAAAATTAGGAAATGTACCAAGACCACCTCCGAAAATGAAGTTGGTTACAGATTCAAGCCACATTTTGAGCGCGGAAGCAAAAAGCCACATTCTTTGCGATGAATCATCGTCATCCAGTAAAGCGGCAAATCTTTCTACAGCAGTTAGATTTTCTGGAAAAAAACTTACCGGGATCCATTCTGTCAAGGAGCGAACAGCAGCAATCAGAAAAACAGCCAAGCCGCCTACAAAGAAAATTCGGTTTAAACTTTTTCTCGCAAATAATAAAAACATAATAATCAGAACGATTGCCAACGAGACAATTGAGGACCTAGCACCAATCATAGTCATCAAAATTACTATTAAGATCAAGCCAAAGAATCCAAGCAGTTCGTGCCAACCTTTGCCACGGATCATCAGGACCACCATGGCAACACCCACAAAGCCAAAATAAAAAGATGTTGCCTGATAATTATCTTTCTCCGCATCACCAGAGAGCGATCTAAATTCGTTGGTCAAACCGAACGAGTCGCTCATAATCAATAGCCAGCAATAGTGAATAACTGCAATGATTCCTAGCGCGAAAATTACACGAGCAGCTGCCCTTGGATTGATACTGGCGACAAGCGAAGCAAGAAGGGCAAGCGGGGCCAAAACGAGCAGGCTTTTAAGTGACGCCAAGTAGTTTGACTCTCCAATTGCTTCTGAAAAAATCGACCGCAAACACAACCAAAAAATGTAAGGAAAAAACAAAAATAAAACTGCGCGCCGTCTCGATGAATACAGACGTCCAAATACCGCATAAGTCAGAACAGGCACCGCAAGAAGGAATGAAATAATTGCAGCCGGAATTCCGTGCGAATGAAGAATCGCCTGAATAGAAGGATGAGCCGGAAGAAGAATAGTCGCAACCGATAAAAATATCAATATAGACCATTTGTCGTCGCGAGATTCAGCATCCCCGCTTGTAATTACAGCATGTAGCATTCTTAAACTGTTTTCAAAATTCAGACGGAAAATTAACGAGACAACTTATCCAATTCAGATTCTTTCAAATAATTAATCAATACCGCGCGATGCTTCCCATGGAAGACGAACATGCTTCCTGCAGCCACGGCCGATGCGCCACCTTCAAGGACAGCCTGAGCGAGGTGTTCTACATTGCCGGCTCCTCCGCAAGCAACGACCGGAACATTCACTTTCCGCGTGATGGCGCGAATCAGGCTTAAATCGTAACCTTCCATCATTCCATCCTTGTCCACACTGTTCAGGAAAATTTCCCCGGCCCCCGCTTCGATCAAGCGTTGGATATGCTCCTCCATTGGAGTATTCACCTCTATAGTTGCCGACCTGCCAACGATCCGATAACCTCCCAGCAAAGTTTTCTTGACATCGACGGCGCCCACCACCGCCTGGCTGCCAAAAATGTCCGCTGCTGCACGGATCACATCAGTCGACTCAATGGCGACACTGTTGATGACCACCTTCTCGATGCCGGATCGAATGAGACGGCGCACTTGATCTACTGTGCGGATGCCCCCTCCGTAAGCCAAGGGCATAAAGGCTTCGCCGGCTATTTCCGCAACGAGTTCATAATTGGGCTCCCGCCCTGTTCGCGACGCATCGATATCGAGCACAACGATTTCGTCTACTTCTTTTTCGCTGAAGATTCGCACTGCATTGATCGGATCGCCCACATAAACAGGGTTCTTGAATTTTCGGGTCTTGACGAGCCCGTTGCCACGAACAAGCAGGCATGGAATTACACGGGCACGATACATCACAAACCTTTTGCGAAAGCACCGAGCAATCTCTTACCGAAGCGGTGACTTTTTTCTGGATGAAACTGAACACCCATGATATTTTCTCGTGCCACACCCGCAGCGAAATCAATACCGTAGTTCGCATGCAGTAGAATATTTTCGGAATCCACAGGATCCATGTAGTAACTGTGGACAAAATAAAAACGAGACTCAGGCTCCAATTCACTGACCAGAGGGTGCAACTTCATACTTTGATTGACTTGGTTCCACCCCATATGGGGGACGCGCAAACCGGGCATGTCGGGGAAACGGCGAACACTCATATCCATCCATCCCAAACCGGTCAAAACGCCCTCTTCGCTCCCATTTCCCAGCATTTGCGCGCCAACACAGATTCCGAGCAATGGCACACGCAAGTCAAGCACCTTGTGCTCTAAGATTGGAATGAGTCCACTGGCACGAATGTTTCGCATACAGGCATCGAACGCGCCGTTGCCAGGCAGGATGATTCGATCCGCCCGCTCTATCTCGTCTGGATTTGATGTAATTTCACAGGTCGCTCCAAGCCGTCGTAGCATATTGGCCACGGCAGCCAGGTTACCTATGTCATAATCGATAATTGCAATCATTGTTTCTCACCCCAGCTGAATCGATACGACATCGCCAGATAGACGATGTAGAGCAGGCTGTACGCTGCGCTATAAATCTTAATTGCCGCTTCATATTGCGTTGGAATGTAAAGGCTTGCGATCGTAATCCCGAGAAGAGCAATCTGCCAAACAAGGTCTACATGCTGCTTTTCTGCTATATAGACCATGTAACTGAGTGGACTGGCCACAAAACGGAGGGCGAACATTGGCAGGAGCCAGGTTGCGATTGTTCCTGCCCTGCGCCAAGTTTCACCGAAAGCCATAGCGAACAGATGTTCGCTGAAGAACAGCATGACGGCACAAAATAACAGTGAGCCCATCATAAGAACCCTAAAGGTGCGAATGTAGTCGCTTCGACACTCCCCGCGTTCTCGAAAACTGGTAGCCGCATGACGTTTGAAAACATCTAATACCGACTTACCGAGAAGACCTATCGGCGCACCAAGCGTTCTCATCGTCATCGCCAGGAGTCCAGCAATATCAGCGCCGAACCGGCTGGCAATGATCAGTAACGGCAACTGGGCTGCGGCAGTATTAATGGCATCCGCCGGTAGTGAAAAAAGCGGAAATCGACAGTGTCTAGCCCAAACGCCGCGAACGATGCCGACAAGTCCGCCTTTTGGCACGGCTCCGAGAGGCATTAGAAATGCCGAAATCCCGATTCCGATCATCACACCGGCAAGATAAGATATGGCAAGAGCTTCAGCGGAAGCGAAAAATATCCCTGCTCCGATCTGCAACAATGTCACGGTCGCAGCCTGGGCAACTCGCATTACAGACAATACGCGATATCTGCCCTCGGCTGCAGCCCACGATTGCCAAGTTTGCGTTGTCGCGATCGAAAAAGCGGTTGGGATCGCACTCCCCATTAAAAGCGTACTGACATTGTGAAGCAAGTCTAATTTTGCCGCCACGAAGATGGCTAAAATAACGAAGGAAGTGCAGGCCACGAGCACTGCAGTCAGCAAGGTCGAAATGACGACAAGGCGACGGGGCTCACCGTCTTCCTCGATTGCCAGTGCCGTCTCAAACCGCCCCGTCAGGCTCACCGCAAGCAGCAGCACGACCCCAAGCCATGCAGAAAACAAACCAAATTGTGCTGGTGCGTATTGGCGTGCCAGCACGAGCGATCCAAATATTGGGATTAGCTGGGCCACCGCCGTACCGCCGAGCGCCAGAACGACGCTTCGCCAAAATCCCGATCTCATTTAGAATTGCTCACGGGATTCATTGAATTCACTCGCGTCGGCGTTGAAATTTGTTTTCATGCTTTCCGGCATCATGCGATGCGTTCAAGACATTTCTCTCTTCGCATTTTGAAAATCCTACTCATGCAGTGAAGTTTTCGTCAGATATAGACAGCGATCCGCTAGTCTTCGCTATACCTGTCGCTTTGGGACTTGCGTGAGTTCCGAGGCTCCGTCAGTCGGATGAAGTCCGAATGGTCATAGGACCGCCGCAAGCTGGCAGGTTACTCAACTAGCTGGCGCACTTCGAGCCGAAAGAGATCAAGAAAATAATAATTTATACCGGCGGATTAAATATTGATTTAATTTTCCGCAGTTCGCGCAGCCTGAAACAAGCTGCTAGCAACACTTTCTATTTGAACGTCGCTTAGGTATGGATGCATGGGCAGGCTCAGCACCTGCTCGGCCACTTCGTCCCCTACGGGCAGCCGTGCCGCGCTATCGGCCACAGCCGGCTGCTGGTTCAGCGGAATGGGGTAATGCACCACTGTCGGGATGCCGGCGGCCTTGAGCTTTTGCTGCAGCGCCTCTCGACCTCGCACCCGAATGGTGTACTGGGCGTACACGCTGGTGTTATGTGGCTCGATGTAGGGCGTGGTGGTGATGCCTGCCTGCTTCAGGAGTTGGCCGTAGCGCTGGGCCACCGTCTGGCGCAGCGCGATTTCTTCTTCAAGAATCACCAGCTTGGGCAGCAGGATAGCGGCTTGCAGGGTGTCCAGCCGGCTGTTCACGCCCACGCGGATGTGGTGGTAGCGGCGGTCCTGCCCATGGCGGGCGATCTGGCGGATGACCTTGGCCAGTTCGTCGTCGTTGGTGAACAGTGCGCCGCCATCTCCGTAGCAGCCCAGCGGCTTGCTGGGAAAGAAGCTGGCGCAGGCAATGGTGCTCAGGTTGCACGATTTGCGCCCCTTGTAGGTGGCGCCAAAGCTTTGCGCGGCGTCTTCGATCACCGGAATGCCGTGCCGGGCAGCGATGGCGTTGATCGCGTCGAAGTCCGCGCACTGGCCGTACAGTGACACCGGGACGATGGCGCGGGTCTTGGGCGTGATCGCCGCTTCCAGCAGAGCCGGGTCCAGGTTGTAGGTGCGCGGGTCGATATCGACGTACACCGGCCTGGCGCCCAGCAGCGCCACGGTTTCGGCGGTGGCGATGTAGGTAAAGCCGGGCGTGATGACTTCGTCGCCGGAGCCGATGCCCAGCGCCATTTGCGCGATCTGCAGCGCATCGGTGCCGTTGGCCACGGTGATGCAGTGTTTGGCGCCGGTGTAAGCCGCCAGCTTCTCCTCCAGTTCGGCCACTTCGGGGCCCAGGATGTACTGGCCGTGCGCCAGCACGCGCTGAATGCCGGCGTCGATCTGGTCCTTGATGCGAGCTTGCTGGGTTTTAAGGTCGATGAAGTCGATCATGGATTTATCAAGTCGATTGCCAAGGGTTTGCCTTGGTCAAGAGTTTTCCGGCAAGCATGTAGCGGGCGCCGGTGTGCTGGCAAAGGGCTTCGCCTTGACCTTGCAGGGGCAGATCGAGTTGTTCACCGAACTCGCTCATCCAGCCAATCTGGCGCGCGGGCACACCAACCATCAAGGCATACGCCGGCACATCCTTGTTGACCACGGCGCCGGCGCCCACGAAAGCGTAGGCGCCCACGGTGTTGCCGCAGACGATGGTGCAGTTGGCGCCCAGCGTGGCACCCTGCCTGACGAGGGTGCGGCGGTATTCGTCCTTGCGCGTCACGGCGGCGCGCGGGTTGTAGACGTTGGTGAACACCATGCTGGGGCCGCAGAACACGTCGTCTTCCAGCGTGACGGCGTCGTACACGCTCACGTTGTTCTGGATCTTGACGTTGTGGCCGATCACCACGTCGTTGCCGACATAGACGTTCTGCCCGAGCGAACAGCGCTCGCCGATGCGCGCCTGGGCGCTCACATGCACCCAGTGCCAGATGCGGGTGCCGTCGCCGATTTGCGCGCCCTCGTCGATGATGGCGCTGGGGTGGGCGGTGTAGCTCATGCCGGGCTCGCTTCGCTCACAGCAGGCGCCGCACGTAGGGGTGGACTTCGCTGGGCTCGCCCCTGACGGGAGCGGCGGTGCGGATGACGTTGACCGTCTCGATGCAATGGCGCGCGTCCTCCAGCCCGTAGCCCCGGCCGGCCAGGATTTCGCGGTAGCTGGTGGTGTGCAGTTCGGTGAAGCCTTCGGAGAATTCCAGTTGCTCGCCGCTGATGTCGATGTTGCGGTAGGTGGGCTTCTTGCCCTTGACTTCGTCGGGCAGGTCGTTGGCGTCGATGGACAGGAACCAGCGCACGCGGGCGCGTTCATATTCCAGGTAGCCTGCTGCCTTGGCCACGCCGCTGTAATGCACCACGTTGTGCTGCAGCTTGCCGAAGACGAAGTGCAGCATGTCGTAGAAGTGCACGCCGATGTTGGTGGCGATGCCAAAGGATTTGCGGTTGTCGCCCTTCCAGCTTTCCATGTACCACTTGCCGCGCGAGGTGATGTAGGTCAGCTCCACGTCGAACTTGGTGTTGGTCGGGGCGGCGGCGACCTTGTCGCGCAGCTTCAGGATGGCGTCGTGGTGGCGCAGCTGCAGGATGTTGTAGACGCGCTTGCCAGTCTCCTGCTCGACGCGCTCCAGTTCGTCCAGCAGTTCGGGCGTGGGGACAAGGGGTTTCTCGCAGATCACGTCGCAGCCCAGCCGCAGGCCGGCCGCGATGTGCGGGTGGTGCAGGTAGTTGGGGCTGCAGATGGCCACGTAGTCCAACGCCGTGGCGGGGTTGCGCTTGAGCTGGTTGGCGTGTTCCTGGAAGCGCTCGAACTCGGTAAAGAACTCGCTTTGCGGCGAGATGCTGTCGATGATGCCGACCGAATCGCTGATGTCGTAGGCCACGGCCAGGTGGTGGCCGGTGTCCTTGATGGCGCGCATGTGGCGCGGCGCGATGTAGCCGGCAGCACCGATGAGGGCGAAGTTTTTCATAGCAGTCAGCCCAATAGGGACGGGCGTTAGGGGCAAAAAAGACCTGTAATCCGGGTGCGCCGTGGGCACGCGTTACAGCCGGAACACCGTGAAGCCGGCGGCGGCGGCCTCGTGCCGGTCGTAGAGACTCTTCACGTCGGCCATCACCGGGCGCTCGCCCCGGCACAGCGCGCGCAGGTCGGACGGCGTGGCGTGGCGATATTCGTTGTGGCCCACCGCCACCACCAGCGCATCGACAGGGTTTTCGGCATCGACGCGGCCGAGTTGAACGCCATATTCGTGCGCCACCTCTTCCGCGCTGGCCCACGGGTCGGCCACCACCACTTGGGCGCCCCACGCCTCGAACTCGCGCACCATGTCCGCCACCTTGCTGTTGCGGATGTCTGGGCAGTTCTCCTTGAAGGTGATGCCCAGCACGCCGATGCGGCAGCGCGGCACGTCCATGCCGTTTTTCAGCATCAGCTTGATGGTGTTGCGCGCCACGTAGCGCGCCATGTTGTCGTTGATGCGGCGGCCCGCCAGGATCACTTGGGGGTGGTAGCCGACCTCTTCGGCCTTGTGCGTCAGGTAATACGGGTCCACGCCGATGCAGTGGCCGCCCACCAGGCCGGGCCGGAACGGCAGGAAGTTCCATTTGCTGCCGGCGGCTTCGAGTACGTCGAGCGTATCGATGCCCAGGCGCTCGAAGATGACCGACAGCTCGTTGACAAGCGCGATGTTCAGGTCGCGCTGGGTGTTCTCGATCACCTTGGCAGCCTCGGCCACCTTCAGGCTACTGGCCTTGTGGGTGCCAGCGATGATGATGCTGCTGTAGAGGGTATCAACCGCGTCCGCCACCTCGGGCGTGCTGCCGCTGGTAATCTTCTTGATCTTGGTAAGGGTATTGACCTTGTCGCCGGGGTTGATGCGCTCGGGGCTGTAACCGCAGAAGAAATCGAGGTTGAATTTCCTGCCGCTAAATTTCTCCAGCACGGGCACGCACACCTCTTCGGTGGCGCCGGGGTACACGGTGGATTCGTAGATGACGATGGCGCCAGCCGGCATAACCTTGCCGACCGTTTCGCTGGCCTTGACGAGCGGCGTCAGGTCGGGGCGGTTGGCGCCATCGACCGGCGTTGGCACGGTCACGATGAAGATGCGGCAATCCCTCAGATCCGCCAGTTCGCTGCTGAAGCGCAGCTGTCCTGCAGTCTTGAGTTCTTCGGGGCTGACTTCCAGCGTGCTGTCTTGCCCAGTGCGCAATTCGGCGATGCGCGCCGCGTTGATGTCGAAACCCAGCACGGGCCGCTGCTTGCCGAATTCCACGGCCAGCGGCAAGCCGACATAGCCGAGGCCGATGACCGCGATGGTTGCGTTGTCCAGGTTCATAGGTCAGTACTTGTAGTTGGTGTAGCGGTAGCCGCCGTACTTGTAGCCAAGCCCGTAGCCGTAGCGGCGCTTGGCCATGTTCAGGTCGTTGAAGATCACGCCCTTGGGTTGCACGCCGGTGTCACGCAGGCGCTTGGCCGACTCCTGCAGCTCGCCCAGGGTGCTGATGTCGGCGCGCGCCACCAAAAACACCGCACCTGCCAGCGGGGCCAGGATGCCGGTGTCGGAGGCGGCCAGCACCGGGGGGGTGTCGATCAGCACCATGTCGTAGTCGCGGGCCGCGTCGCGCACCAGCGCCTGGGTGGCGACGGTGGTCAGCAGCTCGGCCGGGTTGGGCGGCAGCACGCCGGTCGACAAGAAGTCCACGCCGGGCGCGACCTGGCGGTGCAGCGCGTCTTCGAGCTTCACGCTGCCGCTCACGACCTCGCTCAGGCCTTTTTCGCGGCGCAGGCCGAAGTACTGGTTCATGTGGCCCTTGCGCAGGTCGGCATCGACCAGCAGCACGCGCTTGCCGGCCGCGCCCAGCACGGCCGCCAGGTTGACGCTGGTGAACGTCTTGCCGAGGCCAGGCGTGGGGCCGGTCATCACGATGACGTTGCTGGTCGCGTCGAGCATCGCGAACTGCAGCGCGGTGCGCAGGCTGCGCAGGCTCTCCACGGCCGGGTCGGCGGGCGCGGCCACGGCCAGCACGTGGCTGCCGGGCCGCTTGCCGGCCACGCCGCGCGCCTGCGCCAGCTGCGCCTCGGAGTGCGGCACGCTGGCGAACACGTGCAGGCCGGTGCGCTGCTCGATCTCGGCCGGGTCCTTCAGGCCCGGGCGCAGGCTGTTGCGCAGGAAGGCCAGCGCCAGCCCGGCCAGCAAGCCGAGCACGGCGGCCAGCGCCACCACCAGCGAGCGCTGTGGCTTCACCGGTGTCTTGGGCACGGCCGCGCGGTCGACGATGCGCACGTTGCCGACCTTGCCTTCCTTGACCAGGCGCAGCTGCTGCGCGCTGTTGAGCAGGCTCACGTACAGCTCGTTGTTGACCTTGACGTCGCGCGTCAGGCGCAGCAGGTCCTGCTCGACGTCCGGCAACGCCTTGACTCGGCTGTTCAGCTGCGCCAGCTCGGCGTTGAGGCTGCCGATCTGCGCATCGAGCGTACGGATGCTGAAGTGCTCGGCCGTGTAGAGCGCGCGCAATTCCTTGCGCTTCTGCTGCAGCTCCAGCAGCTTGGTCTGCAGCTGCACCGACTGCTCCAGCACCGCCTTGCCCTCGGTGCCCAGGTCGAAGGTGCTGTTGCGGTTGCGGAACTGGTTGTATTTGGTTTCCGACTCCTCCAGTTGCCGGCGCAGCTCCGGCAAGAAGGTGCCCAGAAAACTCAACGATTTCTCGGCCTCGGCGGACTTGCGCTCGACGTTCTGGCGCACATAGATCGAGCCGATCTCGTTGAGCACCTGCGCGATCTCGCGCGGGTCGTCGCCTTCCAGGCTGGCGGAGATGACGCCCGACTGCTTGCCCTGCTCGCTGATGTTGAGCTTTTTCTGCAGTTCCTCGACGACCGCCAGCGTGAAGAAGCGCATCAGGTTGAACTCGGCGCCCGGCTTGCCGACGGCCTTGGCCACCAGCAGGCGGCCCTGCTCGCCCTCCGCCGCGTAGGCGAGCGGCTGGCCGACCTGACCCTCGCCCAGCACGTCGCCGTCGGGCGACAGCAGCTCGTAGCCCTGCGGCGTCAGGCGCACCCGGAATCGCTTGCCGGCCAGCGATTCGGGCACCGTGAACTCGGCGACCTGCAGCGCCTCGTTGCCGCTCACGTAGCCGCCCATGCCCAGGAAGCCCGGCTCCGAGGGCTCCTTGGCGCGCCGCGCCAGCCAGCGGCCGACCAGCGGTAGGTATTTGGGGGTTACGTCGAGGTCGAGGTGCAGATTTTCGACGGTCTGCCCGACCACCAGGCGCGAGCGCAGGATCTGCATCTCGGCCGAGGCCGGCGAGCGGATCTCGAACAGGTTGGCCATGTCGCCTAGCGGGCCGTCGCCGCCCAGGGCGTTCTTTTCCTCGACCTGCACCAGGGTGTTGGCCTGGTAGATGGGCGTACTGAGCAGCGCATAGGCCACGCCCGCCACGATGGCCAGCGCCGTTACCAGCGCGATGAGCCAGCGGTGGTCGAGCACCACGTCGAGCAGTTCGAGCAGGTTGATTTCGTCGTCGTTCGACGGCGCGGGCCGCGCCATGGGAGTGGCGGTGGCGGCAAGGGGCTGGGGAGGAGTCATGAAGAGGGAAAGCGGTGGACGGTGAACGACGGCGGTGGGGGTTGCGGCCGGGCGTGCCGCTGGCGGCGCGGGGTGCGCGTCAGCCCAGCTGGGTAATGCGCGGCACCCAGGCGGCGACGCCGCGCTCGATGTCGGCGTAGGCCGCCTCGAAGGCGGCGCGGGGCTGGCGGTGGGGGTCGGCGATGTCGAACTTGCCGATCTCGCCCAGGCGGAACACCTTGCCGCGCACCTGGGGGAACTTCTTTTCCAGCTCGACTTGGTGGGCTTGCTCCATGACCAGGATCAGGTCGGCGGCCTGGCACATCCAGCTGTTGAACTGCTGGCCGCGGTGGGCCGAGAGGTCGAGGCCGTGCTCGGCGGCCACTTCGACGGCCAGCGGGTCGGCCGGCTGGCCCACCAGCGCGCCCAGCCCGGCCGACCAGACCTTCTTGTCGGGGAACTGCCGCGCCAGCAGGGCTTCGGCGATGGGGCTGCGGCAGACGTTGCCCACGCACAGCACGAGGATGTTCTGCATTACTGCCGCGCCACGGAGTTGCCGACGTTGACGACCTGCGCGCTGGGCAGGATCAGGCTGATGACGCGGTTCCAGCGCACCAGCGGCGCCGGGTCCACGTACACCACGTCGCGCGGCCGCAGCTCGAAGCCCTCGGCCAGCGCGTAGGCGGTGGGCGAGCGGGCGTCGAGGTGGAAGATCTTCGGATCGCCGCTTTCCGTCGAGCGCACCACGTAGATCTGGCGCGGGTTGCCCGAGGCCGGGTTGACGCCGCCGGCCTCGCCCAGCGCGGCGTTGAGCGTGAGCCGCCCGTTGCGCAGCGGCTGCGCGACCGGGCGCGCGACCTCGCCCATGACGTAGACCTTGGCGTCCTCGGTGCTGAAGACGCGCACCATGTCGCCCGCGCCCAGCAGGATCTGCGTCGGGTTGACGCCCAGCGCGGTGAGCTGCGGCAGGTTGACGTTGGTGGTGACGCCGTCGCGCGAGATCGACACCATCGAGCGGTCGGCGTCGGGCGCGAAGCCGCCGGCGCGGTTGATGGCCTCGGGCAGCGTCATCGGGATGTCGTTGACGGCCTGCAGGCCGGGCGTGCGCACCGAGCCATCGACGTAGACCCGGCCGCTGCGGTACGACTGGATGCGCACCGTGACCTTCGGCTCGTTGAAGTACTTGGCCAGCCGCGTGGTCAGGCGCTCGCGCACCTCGTACTCGGTCAGGCCCGCGACCTTGAAGGTGCCGATGTAGGGGAACTGGATCAGGCCGTCGGGGCTGACGTTGTAGCCGTTGCTGACGGGCGAGGCGGTGATGGCGTCGGTGGTGAGCGAGCCGGCCGGCGCCAGCACCAGGTCGGGGTGGTCCCACACGACGATGTTGAGGATGTCGCCGCTGCCGATGCGGTAGGGCTTGGCGACGCCGAA
The DNA here is from genome assembly GCA_963847265.1 of uncultured beta proteobacterium. Taxonomy (GTDB): domain Bacteria; phylum Pseudomonadota; class Gammaproteobacteria; order Burkholderiales; family Burkholderiaceae_C; genus Variovorax. The sequence continues at coordinate 1,028,733 of CAWJZE010000001.1, forward strand.
GAGGCGCTTGACGTCGGCGCCGACCTCGGTGGCCTGCGCGGCGCGCTGGCGGCGGATCAGCTCGGGCGTGATGGGCTGCAGCGCGCCGGGCGGCGCCGGGTCGGCCTGCGGATCGCTGGCCGACGACAGGGAGATGGCGCCCGCATCGTCCGCGGCTTCGTGGCCGGAGCCAAAATCGATGCCCGGCGCAAAGGTGCAGCCCGCGCCCAGGACGGCCGCCAGGAGGGGCGCCGCCCATGGGCTAAGTGACCGCGGCGACAGCGCGCACGGTACGGGAAAGATCGGCATGGGATTGGAAAAAGTGCTGGAGAAACTTGCAACTGTACAGAGCGACAGTCAGTTTCCTGAGTAAGAACAACAACCTACACACAACGGAACAGGCGATCGATTGTTTTCAATTTTAACATTTGGTGCTCAGACGGCCTATTGCGGGACGCACTTTTGTGGTGCATTGGCATCAGGACGCGGGCGGCTGGCATGAGCCTGCGGGGCAGGTCTCTGGGAAATCGCGAGGCGCGCGCCAGCGTTCCGAAGCCGGTCTGGCGCGGCTTGCTGGTGCTGACCGTGCTGGTGGTCCTGGCACATCTGCTGCTGTTGGGACGCCTGCCGATCGGCATCGAGACGACGGCGACACCACTGGGTGGGCAGTTCAGCACGCGCACGATCGTGCTGGCGCCGCCACCGGCAACGGCGCCGGCTGTGGCATCGGCGCCACGCACACCCGCCGTCAAACCGACCCGGCGCCGGGTGGAAACACGCCCCGGAAAAGTGGCGAAACCGGCTTCGGCGCTTGTCCCACCTGCCTCCGATGCTACGAAGATCATAGCAACCGAATCCATGCCGGCCGGGCCTGCACCGACGGCACCCCTTGGGACGCAAGCCCTGTCAGCCTCCGACGACGGCGATGCAACGGCCCGCATGACACCGGATGGGCCCGCGCCTGGCAGCGCGACCGCCGCAGCGGCGCCGCCCGGCGAAACGGAAGCTGCGGCGGGTCCTGCATCTGCATCTGCATCTGCATCTGCATCGGCTTCCGCGCCCGACCCTGGCACCGGCGCAGCCGGGCCGGCGTCGGGTGCCGACAGCCCCGCGGCCGGTCCGGTCGAGGACATCGGCAGCGGCACGCATGCGCTGCGCATTCCCGGCTCCGTGCGGCTGGGCTTCGAGGTCAGCGGGCAGCAGGGCGCGGCGCCGATGCGCGGCGTGTTCGGCGAGCTGGAGTGGCTGCAGAACGGCAGCGAATACGACGCGCGGCTCGCGCTCAAGCTGCTGTTCAAGACGCTGCGCAGCCAGCGCAGCACCGGGCGCATCGGCCCCGGCGGCCTGGCGCCCGAGCGCTTTTCCGACACGCGGCGCAGCGAGGTGGCCTCGCACTTCGTGCGCGAGCGCGGGCTGGTGGTCTTCAGCAGCAACGCGCCGCCGGTGGCGCTGCTGCCGGGCGCGCAGGACCGTTTGAGCGTCATCCTGCAGCTGGGCGCCCTGCTCGCCGGCGACGCGGCGCGCTTCGCGCCGGGCAGCGCGATCGCGGTGCAGACGGTGGGGCCGCGCGACGCCGACGTGTGGCGCTTCAACGTCGAGGGCGACGAGGCGCTCGACCTGCCGGTGGGCGAGCACGTGGTGGCGCGCAAGCTGAGCCGCAGCCCGCGCCGCGAGTTCGACGACCGCATCGAGCTGTGGTTCGCGCCCGACCTCGGCTGGCTGCCGGTGCGCATCCGCATCACGCAGGCCAGGGGCGATTTCGCCGATTTCCAGCTGCGCAGCGTGACACCGGTGGGTCCGCCGGGCTGAGGGTGCGGACACCCGCGCTGCTGCGATGCCCACAGCGGATGGGCGGGCCGGCTGACAGACGCCCGGGCCGGCCGTCGCATCATGCAAGAAAGGGTACTTTCCGATGCTTCTTGAAACTGTGGCGCAGGAAGCTATCTAATCCTTCATGAACGCCATTGACTACCGGACGCTGCCTGCCATGAACATGCTCTACGACTCCGACTCCTTCGTGGTGGTGCACGTGCAACCGACCGAAGGCGACGCGCCGGTGGCACCCAACGTGCCGGCGCTGGCGCGCCACGGCTTCGAGATCGTCGACAAGCGCTCCGGCAAGGAGGTGTACCTCGACGGCTCGTGGGCCGAGCTGTTCCAGCAGAAGATCGCCGCCTGGCAGCTCAACACACCGACGCAGGAAGAGGTCGAGGACACGCTCGAAGGCTACGCCGAGCTGGCGCAGAACCCTGTCCTGATGCATTAGCATGCCGCACACCCCCTTGCAGGGGGCAACACCAGCGGCCCGGCAGAGCCGGTTCCGCGGTGTTCCTGGCCTGGAGTTGAATTGATCGCACCTGTCCGATGGAGCGTTGGCGCTCTGGCTGTGTGCTTGGCAGCCTGCGCGCCGCTGTCGCGCGACATGCTGCCCTTGCCGGAGGGTCATGAAGCCGCCATAGAACGCCGCATCGACGCACTGCCGCCGTCCGACGCGCTGCTGCTGGGCGAGCAGCACGATGCCGCCGAGCACCAGCGCATCGAGCGCCAGGTGGTCGCGTCGCTGGCCGCGCGCCGGCGGCTCGCCGCGCTGGCGATCGAGATGGCCGAATCGGGCCGCGACACGCGCGGCCTGCCGGCCGGTGCGACCGAGGCCGAGGTGCGCGCCGCCCTGCACTGGGACGAGCAGGCCTGGCCCTGGAGCGCCTACGGCCCGGTCGTCATGGCCGCGGTGCGCGCCGGCGTGCCGGTGTTCGGCGCCAACCTGCCGCGCGAGCACATGAAGGACGCCTTGGCCGACGTGTCGCTCGACGTGCAGCTGCGTGGCCCGGCGTTGAAGGCCCAGCAGCAGGCGATCCGCATCGGCCACTGCGGCCAGCTGCCCGAGTCGCAGATCCAGCCCATGACGCGCGTCCAGATCGCGCGCGACCGCGCCATGGCGCAGACCGTCTTGAAGGCGCGCCAGCCTGGCCGCACGGTGCTGCTGGTGTCGGGCGCGGGCCACGCGGTGCGCGCGCTGGGCGTGCCGCAGCACCTGCCGGGCGATGTCTCGCTGCAAACGGTGCGGCTCAGCGCCGGCGGCGCGGCGCCGGACGGCGACGGCTTCGACGCCCGCTGGCCGACGCCGCCGGTGCCCGAGCGGGACTACTGCGCGGCGCTGCGCCGCTGACTTCCCGCCCGCAGCGCCGCCTCGCTCAGGCGTGCCGCCTGATCGCGTCGGCCAGCGTGTTGACCAGCGTGTCGATGTGCGTTTTCTCGACGATGTAGGGCGGCGCGATCACCAGCACGTCGCCGGCCGGGCGCACCAGCGCGCCGTGGTGGAAGCAGTCGATGAAGATGTCGTAGGCCCGCTTGCCGGGCGCGCCGGCGATGGGCGCCAGCTCGACCGCCGCCGCCAGCCCGAGGCTGCGGATGCCGATCACGTTGGGCAGGCCCTTGAAGGCGCTGTGGAAGGCGTCGCCCAGCACTTGGCCCATCTCGCCGGCGCGCGCGAACAGGTTCTCGCGCTGGAACAGCTCCAGCGTCGCGATGGCGGCGGCGCAGGCGGTCGGGTGGCCCGAGTAGGTGTAGCCGTGGAAGAACTCGACCACGTGCTCGGGCGCGTCGGTCTTCATCATCTGGTCGTAGAGCTTGTCGCGGCAGATCACGCCGCCCAGCGGGATGACGCCGTTGGTCACGCACTTGGCGAAGTTGAGCATGTCGGGCACCACGCCGTAGTAGTCGGCGGCGAAGTTGGTGCCGAGCCGCCCGAAGCCGGTGATGACCTCGTCGAAGATCAGCAGGATGCCATGTTTGTCGCAGATCTCGCGCAGGCGCTGCAGGTAGCCCTTGGGCGGCACGTACCAGCCGGCCGAGCCGGCGATCGGCTCGACGATGATGGCCGCCACGTTGCTCGCATCGTGCAGCGGCAGGATGCGCTGCTCCAGCTCCAGCAGCGGGTCCTCGGCCCACACCGGCTCCTGGTTGTGGATGTAGGCGTGGTTCACCGGGTCGTGGATGAAGCGCATGTGGTCCACGCGCGGCAGGAGCGCCGTACCGAACACCTTGCGGTTGGCCGGGATGCCGCCGACCGACATGCCGCCGAAGCCGACGCCGTGGTAGCCCTTCTCGCGGCCGATGAAGATGTTGCGGTGGCCCTCGCCGCGCGCGCGATGGTAGGCCAGCGCCACCTTCATCGAGGTGTCGGCGGCCTCCGAGCCGGAGTTGCAGAACAGCACCTTGTTCAGGTCGCCCGGCGCCAGCGCGGCGATCATCTCGGCGGCCCGGAACGCCTGGTCGTTGCTGGCCTGGAAGGCGGTGGCGTAGTCGAGCGTGTCGAGCTGCCGCTTGATGGCCTCGTTGATCGGCGCGCGGCGGTGCCCGGCGCCGACGCACCACAGCGACGAGATGCCATCGATCACCTTGTGGCCGTCGTGCGTGGTGAACTCCATGCCGTCGGCGGCGACGAAGACGCGCGGGTCCTTCCTGAACGCCCGGTTGGGGGTGAAGGGCAACCACTGGTTGTCCATGCTGAAGTCGTTGTAGGCCATGAATCACTCCTTGTGGGGCGGCGCACCGGGGCGCGGGAACAAACAAAAAACGAGGCGAAACGGCCATTCTGGCACCGGCGCCGCGCGCCGCCCGGGCGCTGCGACAATGGCCGCGCTTATGAACTCCGCGACCCCCGCCTACATCCTGACCCTCTCGTGCCCCGACCGCACCGGCATCGTGCACGCCGTCTCCGGCTTTTTGCTGGAGCGCGGCGGCAACATCGAGGAAGCCGCGCAGTACAACGACCACGACACGGGGCTTTTCTTCATGCGCGTGCGCTTCGCCTGCGAGCGCGTGGCCGAGGCGCAGCTGCGCGCCGAGCTCGACGCCTTCGCGGCGGGCTTCGGCATGGACTGGAAGCTGCACCCCGCCGCCGAGCCGATGAAGACCGTGATCCTGGTCAGCCGCGACGGCCATTGCCTGAACGACCTGCTGTTTCGCTGGAAGACCGGGCTGCTCGCGCTCGACATCCGCGCCATCGTCTCGAACCACCGCGACTTCTACCAGCTGGCGGCAAGCTACAACGTGCCGTTCCACCACATCCCGGTCACGGCCGCGACCAAGGCGCAGGCCGAGGCGCGGCAGCTGGAGGTCATCGAGGCCGAGGGCGCCGAACTGGTGGTGCTGGCGCGCTACATGCAGATCCTGAGCAACGCGCTGTGCGAGAAGCTGACCGGGCGCGCCATCAACATCCACCACTCGTTCCTGCCGAGCTTCAAGGGCGCCAAACCTTACTACCAGGCGCACGACCGCGGCGTGAAGCTGATCGGCGCCACCGCCCACTACGTGACCGGCGATTTGGATGAGGGCCCGATCATCGAGCAGGACGTGGCGCGCGCCGACCACACCGACACGGTGGAGGACCTCACCGCGCGCGGCCGCGACACCGAAAGCCAGGTGCTGGCGCGCGCCGTCAAGTGGCACAGCGAGCACCGCGTGCTGATGAACGGGCACAAGACGGTGGTTTTCCGCTAAGGTGCCTGTCGCCCGCCGTGTCGCGCCCGCGACCCTCAACCCGCCAGCCAGGAGCCGCCCATGAGCCTTCCGCAAAAACGCATCGCCTGGATCTCGCCCGACGAGTACCTGCGGCTTGAAGAGGCCGCCGAGACCAAGCACGAGTACCTGAACGGGGTGATCTATGACTGGCAGGGCGGCGGGCCGCGCGCCATGGCCGGCGGCAGCGTGGCGCACAACCAGGTGTCGCTCAACATTGCCGTCAGCCTGCGCGAACAGCTGCGCGGCGAACCCTGCCGCATTTTCATTACCGACGTGCGGCTGACCCTGGCTGACCGCAGCGCGTATTTCTACCCCGACGTGATGGTCAGCTGCAGCGCGGCCGACCGCGCGCGCCAGGACGGCGTTTCCGAGCCGTCGCTCATCGTCGAGGTGCTGTCGGGCTCGACCGAGGATTTCGACCGCGGTGACAAATTCGAGGCGTACCGCGGCCTCGATTCGCTGCACAGCTACGTGCTGGTGTCGCCGGAGCGGCGCACCGTCGAGGTCTTCACGCGCGAGGGCGGCTGGCGCGAGGCGACGCCGCAGCGGCAGGGCACGGTGGCGCTGGGACAGCTCGGCCTGCGGCTGGACGTGGCCGAGGTGTTCGATGGGCTTTGAAGAAAGAGGAGCCCGCGTGGCGCCGTCGTTGTCCGCTTTCCCGCTTTCCTCGCGCAGCAGCCCGCGCCGTCGCGGCGCTGCCTGCGCCCGCGGCCCCATGACGGCGGAGGGCGCGCCATGAACGGCCTGCGCGGCATGGCGTGGCTGCTGGTGTTCCAGTCGCTGGGCGAGCTGCTCTCGCGCGGCCTGGCGCTGCCGCTGCCAGGGCCGGTGCTGGGGCTGCTGTTCCTGCTGGTGGCGCTGCGCTTCGAGACGGTGCGCCAGCCGGTGGGCGAGTGCGCGACCTTCATCCTGGCGCACCTGTCGCTGCTGTTCATCCCGGTCGGCGTCGGCGTCATGACGCACCTGAAGCTGCTGGAGCAGTACGGCGGGCGCATGGTGCTCGTCATCGCGATCTCGACCTGGATCGGCCTGGGCGTCACCGCGCTGGTGCTGTACTGGCCGGACCGGCGCAACGCCGACAAGAGCAGCGACACCCGCGCCGGCACCGATGCCGGCGCCGACCCGAAAGGCCCCTGACATGCCCCGCTTCGTCGATCTCTGGGTCTACCTGTCGGCCACGCCGCTGTTCGGCCTCACGGCGACGCTGGTGGTCTACCTGCTGGCGCAGCGCTTCTACACCTGGGTCGGCAGCGCGCCCTGGGCCAACCCGGTGATGTGGTCGGTGGTGGCGATCGCCAGCGTGCTGCTGGCCACCGGGGTGGACTACCCGACCTACTTCGCCGGCGCGCAGTTCATCCACTTCCTGCTCGGCCCGGCCGTGGTGGCGCTGGCCTGGCCGCTGTGGCTGCGGCGCGTCGAGCTGCGCGAGCGCTTCGGGCGGGTGGTGATGGCCGCGCTCCTGGGCGGCGGCGCGGCGGCGGCGTCGGCCATGGCGCTGGGCTGGCTGGTCGGGCTGCCCGACGACGTGGTGCGCTCGCTCGCGCCCAAGTCGGTCACGGCGCCGGTGGCCATGGGCATCGCCGAGAAGATCGGCGGCGTGCCGGAGCTGTCGGCCGTGTTCGCGGTGCTGACGGGGATGATCGGCGCGCTGTCGGCCAAGTACCTGCTCAACGCGCTGCGCATCGGCACCGACCCGGCCGGCTACGCCGCACGCGGTTTCGCGCTGGGCACCGCGGCGCACGGCATCGGCGCGGCGCGGGCGCTGCACGTCAACGCCGACGCCGGCGCCTACGCCGGGCTGGCGCTGGGGCTGCAGGTGATCCTGGCGGCGCTGCTGATGCCACTGGTGTTCCGGCTGTTCTGAGCAACCGTCTCCGAAGTCAGGCCCGCGAGCTGGACGCTGGACGCTGGGCGCGGCGACGCCCTCGCCCTCTGCTGCCCCGCAGGCTTTGTGCCCCGCCATCATCGCTCGGTCCGCTCGACTGTCTCAATAGCGGTTCGGATTGTTGGGCCGGCTGTCGAAGCGGTCGGGCACGCCATCATGGTCGCGGTCGCGGCGCATCTGCCCGCGCTCCCAGTCGCCGCGGCGGTACTCCCAGCGGCCGTCGCGCTCGCGCCATTGCGGCGCCCGGTAGACGTAGCCCGGGCGCGCCTGGACCCAGGTGCCGCGCATCCAGACGTAGCGGTTGCCCCGCCACTCGTAGTGCCCCGGCGCCCAGACATAGCCCTGGCGCGGCGGCGGCACGCGCTCGAAGCGCGGCGGGGGCGGCGGCGCGTACTGGACATTGACCAGCGGCTGGACCTGCGACGGCGCGAACTGCACGTCGACCAGTGGCCGGGCCTGCGACGGCGCGAACTGCACGTCGACCAGTGGCCGGGCCTGCGCTGCCGTGGGAACGGCGACCGCGCCGAGCGACAGGAGGACGGCGGCCGTGGCGGCCAGTGCGATGCTTTTCATGGACTGCTCCTCGGAAGTGATGAAGGAAGCCTCATGGTGCGGGCCCTGTGTGAACGTGGTGTAAGCAGCGCCCGGCTCTTTGTGTAAAGCCGGCGCGACAGGCCGTCGTGAGCGGCCGACCGCCGCCGGGGTCCGCGCCGCGGGCTTCCGCCGCTACGGCAGCAGCGTTTTCAGGTCGACCGCCCGCGCCATGGCGGCCTGCCCGGCGGCGCTCGGGTGCAGGTGGTCGCCGCTGTCGTAGTCGGGGTTCAGCGCCAGCGGATCGCCGGGGTTGCGCAGCGCGCGGTCGAAGTCGACCACCGTGGCGTCGGCCGGCGGCCGGGCGCGAATCCAGGCATTGACCGACGCGCGCCGCGCCTCGGTCTCCGGCGTGTGGTTCGGCGCACCCTTGAAGGGTGGCAGGGTGCCGAGCAGCACCCTGACGCCGCGCGCCCGCGCCTGGTCGATCAGCTCCTGCAGGCCGGCCACGATCTGCGGCGCGCCCGGCGGCGGCGCATCGGCGGGCCCGAGCAGGGCGCCGTAGGCGATGTCGTTGATGCCGATCAGGATCAGCGTGTGCGTGACGCCGCTTTGCGCCAGCACGTCGCGCGCGAAGCGCCCGACGCCGCGCGGGCCGGCGCCGTCGGCCAGCAGGCGGTTGCCCGAGATGCCGGCGTTCTGCACCACGACCTGCACGTCGCGCGCACGCAGGCCCAGCGCCGGTGCCTCCAGCCGCTCGGCCAGGCGGTCGGTGTAGCGCTCGGGCGGGCGGCCGGGCGACGGGTTGCCGTCGGTGAGCGAATCGCCGAAGGCGACCAGCACGCGCGTCGCGGCACGCGTCTCGACGTCGATGCCCGTCACCACGTGGCTCCAGGGCGTCAGCGCCGCGCCGTTCCAGCGCGGCGCGGCCACCGCGTTGCCGAGCGCCACGTGGCTCAGGTCGCGGCCGAGGCTGTGCACGGTGTGTTGCGCGCTCGGGCGGTCGAGATGAAAGCTTGCCGCCAGCTCGCCGCCCGCGCCGACCGGCCAGGCCACCGGATCGCTCCAGACCTCGGCGCCGGGCGCAATGGTGACCGACGGCCGGCCGCCGAAGCGCAGCGCGCGCACGCTCGACGCGGCCACCCCGGCATCGCCCGTGCTGCGCGTCACGGTGGCCGCGGCGACGTGCAGCGGCGCGGCGGTGCCGAACACGTTGGAGAAGCGCACGCGCAGCCGCTCGCCGCCCAGCGCCAATGTCACGCGCTGGCGCAGGCTGACGTTGTCCAGCAGCGGCGCCGCCACACCGGGCGCGGCAGCCGGCAGCTGCGCGATGTCGAGCGGCGCGACGCTCCAGCCGTCCACCCAGTGCGGTTCGGCGGCTGCCGCCCGGTGCGGCGCGGCGAGCCACCACAGCAGCGCCGCGGCGCCGAGCCAGCGCCAGCCGCCGCGCATGGGGCGGCGGGGAACGACCGGCCGGCCCGGCGGGTTCAGTGCAGGCGACGGCATGCCCGTGCCCGCGCGGCCCTCGCCCTCGCCCTCGCCCTCGCCCTCGCCCTCGCCCTCGCCCTCGCCCTCGCCGTTGCCCTCACGCGAACACGTCCGACACGTAGCGCCCGCTCTCGCGCTCGATCTTCTCCGCCCAGGCCTCGGCCACCTCGGGCGTGGCGCCCACGGCCTCCTGGTAGATGCGGACGAAAGTCTCGCGCACGGCCGGCGCCATGTGGCGGCCGTCGCCGCAGACATACACGTGAGCGCCCTTGCGGAACAGCTCGGACACGTCGGCGCGATCTTTCCAGAGCCGGTGCTGCACGAAGGTGACCTCGCCCTCGGGCGCCTTGAAGAAGGCCGGCCGCACGCTGACCACGCCGGCGGCCTCCCAGCCGGCCAGCTCGTCCTTGTAGAGGAAGTCCACGTCCGGGTGGTCGCAGCCGAAGAACAGCAGCGAGCGCGCCACGCTGCGGCCGCTTTGCGCCTGCATGGCGCGCTCCTGCAGGAAGCCGCGGAAGGGCGCCAGGCCGGTGCCGGCGCAGACCATGATCATGGGCACCTCGGGCGAGGCGGGCGGGTGGAAGTTGTCGTTGGACGAGCGCACCGCCACCACCACGCGCGTGCCCGGCACGCAGTTGGCGAGGTAGGTGGAGGCCATGCCCTGGTAACGCCCGCGGCCCGACAGGGCCGGCGCGTCCACCACCGCCACGGTGAGCGTGCAGCGCTCGGGGTTCCACAGCGGCGAGGAGGAGATCGAGTACTGGCGCGCCCGCGCCGGCGGCAGCATGTCGAGAAAGGCCGCCAGGTCCAGGCCGCAGGCGGGGTAGCGCTCCTGCAGTTCCAGCACGCTGACGCGCTTGGCCAGCACGTCGCACTGGTAGGCGCCCTCCTCGGCCAGGGCGCGCAGTTCGGCCTGCTGCGGGCCTTCGGTGGCGTCGGCCAGGGCGGCCACCTGGCCGCGGGTGGCGGGCTGGGCCAGCTCGACGTAGTGGAACAGCACCTCGCTGGCATTGACCGGGTGGTTCACCGGCAGCGAGGTGAGGCTGCTTTCGGGCTTGCGGATGATGATCTGGCTGTCGGAGGCCAGCTCGAAGCGCTTGAGCGCGCGCATCACCACGCCGATGGGGTTGTGCGGCAGCACCGAGAGGTAGTCGCCGGCGCGGTAGCTCATGTCCTGCGGCAGCGCGATCTCGATGTGGCGCTTGGAGCGGCCCAGGGACGACTTCATGTCGACCAGCTCGCGGTTCTCCTTGACCTCGCCGTGCTGCAGGTCGCCCAGGCGCAGCAGGGCGGCGCGGCCGTCCTTGAGCCGCTCGACCTGCAGCTGCGTGCCGCCGGCCGTGGCCTGCACCTGCTTGCCCAGGGCCTGGCCGAAGTCGGTCCACAGGCCCGCATACCACTCGTCGAAAGCGCCGAAGAAGTCGCCGCCGGCGTCGGTCTCGCCGCGCGGGCGCAGGCGGGTGGCGCCGGCCGCTTCCAGCGCGGCGTCGAAGCGCTGCGGCACCGCCTGGTAGGTGCGGGCCCACTGGCGGTTGCCGCAGCCGAACACGGCATAGCGCACGCCTTTCAGGCTGCCGGCCTTCTGCGGCTCCTGCGCCAGCGTGTCCAGCCAGGCGGCGAACTGGCGCGCGTTGTCGGGCGGCTGGCCCTCGTAGGAGGCGGTGACGATCACCACCGCGCCCTCGGTGGGCAGGCTGCCGGCGTGGTCGTCCAGCGCCGCGGCCTGCGCGGCGTAGCCCTGGGCGGCGGCGTCGCTGGCGATGCGCTCGGCGAAGGCCTCGCAGGAGCCGGTGTTGGAGCCGTACAGCACCAGGAGCGGCGTCGCCTGCTCGCCCGGCGCCAGGGCCGACACGGCCGGCGCCGGGGCGGGCGCGGCGGCCTTCTGCGGCGACAGCACGCTGCGCGGCTTGAAGGAGGCGGTGCCGCGCCGCTTGACGCGGATGCGGAAGCCCGAGGGCTTGAGCGTCAGCGTCTCGGCCACCTTGAGCTGGTAGGAGGGGTCGTCCTCGATCAGGTCGAAGCGCTGCAGGATCATCGCCACCAGCAGGATCGCCTCCTGCATCGCGAAGGGCCGGCCGATGCAGGCGCGCTGGCCGTTGCCGAAGGGCTTCCAGGCGTTGGGCGGCAGCGCGGCCATCGCTTCGGGCTCGAAGCGCTCGGGGCGGAAGGACTCGACGTCGTCGCCCCAGACCTTGGTGTCGCGGTGCAGCATGGGCGTGAGCACCATCACCGTGTCGCGCCGGGTGAGGGGGTACCTGCCGCCGAGCACCACGTCCTGCAGCGGCTTGAGCGCGAAGGCCGGCGCGGTGGGCCAGATGCGCAGCGCCTCCATCAGCACCTGCTCCACGTACTTCAGCTTGGCGACGTGCTCGATGCGCGGCATCTCGTCGCCCAGCACGGCGTCGACCTCGGCGCGCGCCTTGGCCAGCACCTGCGGGTTCTTCACCAGGAAGTAGGTGGCGAACGACAGCATGCCGCTGGTCGTCTCGTGCCCGGCGATCAGGAAGGTGAGCAGCTGGTAGCGGATGTTCTCGTCCGACAGCCCCTCGCCGGTGACCGGGTCGCGCCCCTGCAGCATGATGCCCAGCAGGTCCTTCTTCTGCGCGCCCTCGGGGTCGCGCTTGCGCTCGGCGATCAGCTCGTCGGCGATCCTGCGCATCAGCGCCAGATCGTCTTCGTAGGCGCGGCGCGTGCGCAGCAGCAGCTTGCTGGCGATCTCGGGCCGCCGCGTGCGCGCGCCGGCCTCGGCCAGCGCGTCCACCATGGCACCGACGAAGGGGTGCATCTCCGTCTGGTAGAAGCTGTTGAAGCGGTAGTCGAAGGCGCACAGCGCGATGGTGTCGAGGGTCATGCGCGTCATGTCCTCGGTCACCTCGATCACGTTGCCGGGGCCGAAGCGCTCCCAGCGCGTGACCATCTGCTCGGCGACGTCGAGCATGCGGTCGAACATGCCGCGGATGCCGATGGGGCCGAAGGCCGGCATCAGCAGCCGGTGCGCGACGGCCCAGTTGGGCTCGTCCGTCTTGGCGGTGAACAGGCCGTCGCCGGCGAAGTCGCGGATGTTCTTCAGCGCGCCCGAGACGCGCTTGTCGAAACGCTTCTCGTCGCAGACCTCGTTGACCAGTTCCTGCGAGCTGACCACGATCAGCGGGTTGCCGAAGAAGTCGAGCTGGTAGATCGGCCCGTAGGTCCGGGCCAGGCGCATGAAGCCCTGGATCGGCGCGTCGGCGTCGACGTCGCGCAGGTTGCCGATCAGCGGCGTCGCCTTGGGCTGGGGGATGAGGTCGTGGCGGGGGGTCGTCATGGCGGTCGTGTCTCCTGAGGGGTCTGAACGTCAGCTTTTTGCCGGCATGCCCGGTCAGGCTGGAATGTAGCTGGAGATTGGGTGAGAGCCTGCCATGCACTTTCGCCTCGGCTGCCAGTCGATGCGGCGACAACCCTGCGCAACCGTGTGCCGGGCGATCAGGGAGACTCAAGCTGAGCTCCAGCCGGGAGATTCTTCGCGACGCCCGAAGCGCCTGCGTCTTTCGTCAGTGACCAGCCGCAGGCCGCAGCCAGTTTTCGAACAGCAGGCCCGGCACGCGCGCGAAGTGCCGGGTGTTGTCCGTCACCACCACGGCACCCGTCGCCAGCGCATGGGCTGCGATCATTCCGTCGAAGTCGCCGATGGGCGAGCCCCGCGCCTTCAGATCGGCGCGCAGCGCACCATGCCGGTTCGCGGCCTGGGCGTCCCAGGGCAGGATCGCCGCAATGCGCAGGAACTCTTCCACGATCCGGTGCAGCCGCACGGCCTCCGGGCGCCGGGCCGCGCCGTAGCGGATTTCGGAACAGGTCACGGCCGAGATGCACCATTGGCCGGGCGGCAGCGCCTGCAGCCGCGCATCGACGGCCGGATGGCCGCGCATGGCTTCGCTCGCCGCGTGGGTGTCGAGCATGTAGAGCGCCACTCCGTCCAGCCCTCGAAGGGGTCGCGCTGTTCCTCGGCTTGGTGCTCGCCCTGCCCGCGCTCGGCCAGGAAGTCGCCGGGCAGCGCGCTCGCTTACCGCGCGGGGGGCGTTCGTCTGCAATGTCGGGTTAGACGCGAAGCATGGCATCTACGCGGCAAGCTCAACGTACTCGACCCTGCTCGTTGGCTCTGGAATTGCAAGACCGTCCTCAAGCATGCCTTCGATATGAAAGGCTATAGCCTCTCGGATCTCCGATTCGACCTCCTCGATCGTTGCGCCAGTGGCTACACAGCCTGGAAGGTCAGGTACGTAAGCCGAGTAGTTGGCGGCTGCCTTCTCGATGACGACGGCGTACTTCATGGTGAACCTCGCTACTTCAAACCAGCCTGCTTGAGGATACTGGCGTTCGTTCCGGGCGCCAGATCGTCGCTCGGCTTGCCTGGAACCGTGACGCGACCGGGCTTGGGGCGTGCTTGAACTGACGGTGACTGCCCTTCTGCGCGACGAGAAACCAGCCGTCCTTCTGGAGCAGGCGGAGGACCTCGGCGACTTTCATACTGCGAGCATACCTGCCGCAAGCGGCTGCATCGTTGGCTCGAAAAAGCCGGAGCAGGTCAAAGCGCCAGAGGCATGACAGTGATGGCTAACGCTCTGGTTCAGCGGCGGGCTGCGCAGCGGACCGTCCGCTGCGACCGGTTGTTAGCCGCGTGCGCGCCGGTAGTGCATGGCGACCGCGCCGCAGCGGAGCGGCTTCGCCGAGATCAACTCGAGCCGCCGCGTGCTAGGGAGCCCGCTCTGGTACAGGGTCGGGCCGTGGCCGGCGATCCTGGGGTGGACGAGGAACTTGTACTCGTCGATCAGATCCAGCCGGTCCAACTCGGTCGCGAGCTTGCCGCTACCGAGGAGCACGCCGGCCGGTGTCGTGTCCTTGAGCTTCTGCACGCCCGTGCGCAGATCGCCGGCGATGTGGTGGCTGTTGCTCCAGGGGAAGTCCTTTCGCGTCGAGGACACCACATACTTGGGCTTGGCCTCCAGCTTGACCGCCCACTCGCGCATCGCCGGCGGTGCCTCCGCGTCGCCGCGAGCGACCGCCGGCCAGTAGCTCTCCATCATCTCGTAGGTGACGCGGCCCCACAGCATCGCCCCGCCCTCGTCCATGAGGTGGGTGAAGAAGGCGTGCGTCTCGTCGTCGGCGATGCCCTCCCGGTGGTCGATGCAGCCGTCGAGCGTGACATTGATGCTGAAGGTCAAGAGTCCCATGGCGATGAGTCTCCTCCCAGTTGTGCGGACCGCTGACCTGTCACTTGTCGACGAGTGTCGTACTCGACGCGAGCGGTAGAGCCCTTGTGGGTCATGGTGTTCATGACGCTACTCCTGCACGCTCCAGCAGTTCGCGGGCCTCTTCCACCTGATGGCGCTTGGCTTCTCTGCCGGGATGCGGGCGATGGCAGCGCCATTGCGGACGTCCCCTCGATGCAAGGGTTGGGGATCGCGTTCAGCCTGGGATGTCAGGCTCGACCAGCGTTGCGAGCTGAGCCAGCGACTCTTGCCAGCCCAGATAGCACATTTCAAGTGGAATGGCCTCGGGAATGCCCGACTGGGTGACATTCAGTTCTGTTCCACAAAGGACAGGCGTCAGAGATACCGTTACTTCAAGCACACCGGGCAAATTCGGGTCTTCAAACCTGTCCGTGTAACGGATACGCTCGTTTGGAACCAGCTCGAGATATTCGCCGCCGAACGAGTGCCCGTTGCCGCTTGAGAAGTTGTGGAACGACATTCTGAAAGCGCCCCCGACGCGAGCCTCCATGGAATGCACCGTGCACGTAAAACCGTAGGGAGGCAGCCACTTTGCCAGGGCGTCCGCCTCAAGGAATGCGCGATAGACCTTCTCGGGCTTGGTGCGGAGGATTCTGTGAAGACGAACGGTGCGATCCGACATGAAATTTCTCCAAGGAGAGGATAACGAGGGTGCTTGCGGGGCGCCTAACGAACAAGTTCAGCCGCCGCTGTAGGCGGTCGGCTGGAACGACGGGTTGGATGTCACTTTGGAGCTACGCGAGCGAGCTTTTCGGCCATGCGTGTTTGCCACCCCGGTCCCGTAGAGCGCCACTTCTGAATGACGTCTTCGGGCAACCGAATTGAGATCAGCTTCTTGGGGTTTTCGGAGCGTGGCCGGCCACCCTTGTTGACTGTGCCCCGTTGGAGCATATCGTCTGTCAGTTCCGGCAGTTCGTCGTATTCATCCGGTTGAATGACGTGCGCAGCCACCCTTGCGAGATCAGATCCCAAGGAGCGGCGCGATGCTCGCTTGCTCGCGGTCATTGGCTTTCCTCATACTGAAGACGTGACGATCCGCGCCACGCGGCGTGTAGCCAACGACCACCATTCGATCGCGGAGCATGCCGAAGCAGATCATCCGCTGCTCGCCGTAGTCTCTCCGCACGTCCTCTGTCTCGAAATGAACACCAGCAAACACCAAGTCGGCATCGTTGAAGTCAAGTCCCGAGCAGCCAAAGTGTCGTCGCGCTTCTTCGGATCGTACGTGACTGCCACGCGGTTAGTGTATCTACATAAACCGTGCTTGGAAAGGGCGCCGCATCGGCATGAATCTGCGACGCCCGACACTTGAGTTAAGCCACGCTGCGAAGCGGCGTCGGTTTGGACGAATCGTTAGGCGAAGGCGACTATGTTCATGTACTGGCACTCGGCTGAAGTTCCTGCGCGAGCCCAATAAGGATGCCCTCGACACCTCGCACGTAGCAGAGCCGGTAGATTCCTTCGTAGTTCACGACCTGATCAACGACCGACGCCCCCATCTTTGTCAGTCGGGCGAGGGTTTCGTCGATGTCCTCGACAGTGAACATGACGCGTAGGTATCCCAGTGAGTTCACCGGAGCTGTGCGGTGATCCGACGCAACAGAGGGCGCGTCGAAGCGCGAGAGCTCAATGCGGCTATGCCCGTCCGGGGTACGCATCATGGCAATTTCGACACGCTGGCCATCAAGGCCGGTGACGCGCCCGGACCACTCGCCTTCGATGGGCATGCGGCCCTCGAGGGTTAGGCCGAGCTCGGTGAAGAACTCAATTGCCGCATCAAGGTCTTCCACCACGATGCCGACGTTGTCCATACGTTTGACTGCCATGATGTCTCCTTGGCGCCTAACGCGCAAGCTCAGCGGGCGGCGAAGCCGTCCGCTGCAGCGCGGGGCTAGGCGTCGCTCGTTGCCGCGCCGAATACGGGATCCTTAGGGATGCTCTTCACGAATCGCCTTGGCGTGTGCTGAATCGATAAGCACGGTCATAGTGGAACGATCGAATGCCCCCTGAGTGTCGGAATCGGCCTTTTGGGGGTGCTTTTGGGCCTTTCATGTGCCCATCGCACGCACCTGGTCCACCAGCACGCGCCTGACCATCCACAGATTGCTCAGCGCAAACAGCGTCTTGAGCTGCGCCGTGTTCTTAGCCAACCCCCGGTAGCGCACCTTCACGTGGCCGAACTGGCGCTTGATCACGCGAAACGGGTGTTCCACCTTGGCCCGCACACTGGCCTTCAAGCGCTCGATCTTGTCTTGCAGCGCTTCAATGGGCAGGCTCTTGTCCAACTTGCGCCTCTGCCCCGGCTTCATTGCCACATGCCAAGTGACCTGGAGTTGGGCATCCGGGCGTTTGTGCACACCCTGATAGCCCGCATCGCCAAAGGCCACTTCTTCCTGCCCATGCAGCAGGGTGTTGCCCTCAACGACATCGCAGACGTTGCCCGCCGTGCCGCGCACCGTGTGCACCAGTCCCGAGTCGGCGCATACACCGATATGCGCCTTCATCCCGAAGTGCCATTGGTTGCCCTTCTTGCTCTGGTGCATCTCGGGGTCTCGCGCGCCGTCCTTGTTCTTGGTGGAGCTGGGCGCGGCAATGAGCGTGGCGTCCACCACCGTGCCGGCCTTGAGCAGCAGGCCCTGGCCGCTGAGCAAGTCGTTGACGGTGGCCAGGATCTGCTCGGCCAGCTTGTGTTGCTCCAGCAGGCGGCGAAAGCGCAGGATGCTCGAGTCGCTGGGCAATGCATCGCCCCAGTTGCTCAGGCCCGCGAAGTCGCGAAACACCGGCACGTCGTGCAGCGCCTCTTCCATGGCCGGGTCCGACAGATTGAACCATTGCTGCATGAAGTGGATGCGCAGCAGCGCTTCAAAGCCAAAGGGTTGCTGGCCGCGCCGGCCGGCTTCAGGCGCAAACGGTTCGATCAACGCCACCAGTTCAGCCCAGGGCACCACCCGGTCCATCGCATCCAGAAATTCACGCTTGCGCGTGCGCTTGGTCGAACCACCCAACACCAGGCTGCCTTGCTTCATGGGTGCCGATGCTCACAGCTTCGCTTGTTCAGTGCAAGCACGACGGCGAGCGATTCGTGAAGAGCATCCTTAAGCACAAAAATGCGTGCCAGAGAGGCTGAAGAGAAAGATGGGTATAACTGCGCGAACCCAGTGGTAGCGTTTCCGTCGCGCGCAATAAACAGAACAGATTCGTTGTGATTGAAGCGAGCCGCAAGGAACTCTCGGGCAGCCGCAAGATCGCCAGCGCGCCCATAAAACTGACGGTAGCTGTCAAAGAGCGGAGCCAAGGCTTCGAGATCGGACAACACGGCTTGGCGGACGATGGTGCTCATTCTGCTCCCACAAACAAGATTGGCTAACGTTCGACATGAGCGGCGGCTTTGGGCTGGCGCAGCCAGCTCAAAGACGTCCACTCGATGGAGGGGTTAGGCCACACTCTCGGGCACGTTTTCATGAAGTACCTTGCCCATGCTGATGCGAGGCTCTACGGCGTAGCCGATCGACTTGTAGAAGGCGACTGTGGCCTCGTTTGTGGCTAGGAGTTGAAGGTTGACCTTCATGCAGCCAACGGACACGAGGACTTGCTCCGCGTGGCGAACGAGGCGCGAACCGAGGCCGGCGCGACGGCAGTTTGGATGTACTGCAATTGCATAGAGCCATCCGCGGTGGCCGTCGTACCCAGCCATCGCAGTGCCCACAAGTTGGCCTTCGTACTCTGCGACGAAGAACAGATGGTCGTTTGCATTGACCTTCTTCGCGATGGCGAGGGATGGTTCGTTGTGCGCGGTCTCGTACCCAAAGACCGCACGCCACAACGAGATCACTTGCTCACGATCAGTGGCGTCGTTGTATTCGCGGAGATTTGGCATGGGGGCGTTGTGGGGCCTAACGACCAAGTTCAGCCGCCGCCGTAGGCGGTCGGCTGCAACGATTTGTTAGGAAATTTGGGCTCATCAGTGGTCTGTTCCACTGTAGATCCACATCGGCACCGTCCGCCCTGCGCGGCTGAAGCCCATAGCTTCATAAAACCTTACTGCATCACCGTCCGCCGTGAGCATGAGCTGATGAAAACCGTCATAGCGCTCAAGCATCGCATTCATGAGCTGTCGGCCAACTCCTCGGCGATGCCAGTCAGGATGAACGAGCATGTGCGAAAAATAGACGACAAGACTTCCGTCCGAGATTGCATTCGCCAGACCGATGAGACGACCTTCTGCGCGAGCCGTCGCAAGCGAATGAGAACCGCGCAGTGCCGACAAAAGCTCCTTTGGCTTGCTTGCCGATGACCAACCGTTGGCCAAGTAGAGTTCGACCACCTCTTCCAAATTTACTGAACCATTAAAGCTGACGATGCAGTTTATTGCTTCCACAAGTTTCCTAACACCTGAGTTAAGCCGCGCCGCGAAGCGGCGTCGGCTTGGACGAATTGTTAGCGCCCAAGCCCGCGTAGCGAGCTAGGCGCTGCTCCAAGGTGCCACTGTGCAGCTCGAACAGGTGGTTATCAAAATCGTAGAAGTACAGTGACTCACCTTCGCCTTCGACCCGAGGGCGAGGTGGCCGGATCTCCACCCCGAGAGCCTCGAGTCTAGCTCGGTATTTCGACAGGTCGGTTTCGGAGACAGCAAACGCGACGTGCTGATAGGAGCGGCTCGGAGGTGGCTCGCCCTCCATGGCGGCGAGCCACACGTCGCCTAGAAGGAAGAACTTTTCGCGAGACAGCGAGAACTGCTCAGCATGGCTGTCGTATATCTCACGCGCGCCAAGGCCTTCGACGAGCACCCGCGCCATCTGCTCCACGTCGCGGCAGATGAAAGTGAGATGGCTGATTCCGTCCATGGGTGCTAACGTTGGAGTTCAGCGGCTGCCGAAGGCAGTCCGCTGCAATGACGGGTTAGGCATCTGCGCGCTCCTTTGCTTTAGCTTGGCGCCAGTGTTCTAGTAGCTCCGTATTGCCAGATGCAACTTGAATGAGCATTTGCAGCGACAGGATTGAGCCAGGGACGATGCCTTCTTCGTCAATCTCCTGGCCGGCGTAGTCTGGATTTGTTGGGATTTCGAGATTGATGACCCACCAGACTTCTATCTTGCGTAGCAGCTCTACCAGCACGGGAAACTGCGCTTCGTGTTCTGATTCGGCTTGCCCGGTAACTGATTCAAAAAGCTGATGCGCGAGTTGATTCCTAATTTTTTTTAGGCGCTCGAAGGTTTCTAGGTCTTTTTCGTCGATGGCTTCGTGCTCTTGAAGCCAAGCAAGGGACGCATAGAGAACGCTTTTATTTCGAGAGATGACTTCTCGTTGGTATTTCGGAACAACGAGTTGCTTACCTTCATTGAAGCCAATTGAGTAGAACCCGCGAATGCGCTCGACAACGGAGTTCTTAAGAATCTCAAAGGTCGTGATGAACATGGTAGCCAGGAAAAGGGATGGCGCGATCACCTCAGGATCGAGAAAGCGTTCCCAGTGATCGGAAGCCTTGTTCATCAGATGCTAACGCCAAAGTTAAGGATGCTCTTCACGAATCGCCTTGGCGTGTGCTGAATCGATAAGCACGGTCATAGTGGAACGATCGAATGCCCCCTGAGTGTCGGAATCGGCCTTTTGGGGGTGCTTTTGGGCCTTTCATGTGCCCATCGCACGCACCTGGTCCACCAGCACGCGCCTGACCATCCACAGATTGCTCAGCGCAAACAGCGTCTTGAGCTGCGCCGTGTTCTTAGCCAACCCCCGGTAGCGCACCTTCACGTGGCCGAACTGGCGCTTGATCACGCGAAACGGGTGTTCCACCTTGGCCCGCACACTGGCCTTCAAGCGCTCGATCTTGTCTTGCAGCGCTTCAATGGGCAGGCTCTTGTCCAACTTGCGCCTCTGCCCCGGCTTCATTGCCACATGCCAAGTGACCTGGAGTTGGGCATCCGGGCGTTTGTGCACACCCTGATAGCCCGCATCGCCAAAGGCCACTTCTTCCTGCCCATGCAGCAGGGTGTTGCCCTCAACGACATCGCAGACGTTGCCCGCCGTGCCGCGCACCGTGTGCACCAGTCCCGAGTCGGCGCATACACCGATATGCGCCTTCATCCCGAAGTGCCATTGGTTGCCCTTCTTGCTCTGGTGCATCTCGGGGTCTCGCGCGCCGTCCTTGTTCTTGGTGGAGCTGGGCGCGGCAATGAGCGTGGCGTCCACCACCGTGCCGGCCTTGAGCAGCAGGGGCCCTGGCCGCTGAGCAAGTCGTTGACGGTGGCCAGGATCTGCTCGGCCAGCTTGTGTTGCTCCAGCAGGCGGCGAAAGCGCAGGATGCTCGAGTCGCTGGGCAATGCATCGCCCCAGTTGCTCAGGCCCGCGAAGTCGCGAAACACCGGCACGTCGTGCAGCGCCTCTTCCATGGCCGGGTCCGACAGATTGAACCATTGCTGCATGAAGTGGATGCGCAGCAGCGCTTCAAAGCCAAAGGGTTGCTGGCCGCGCCGGCCGGCTTCAGGCGCAAACGGTTCGATCAACGCCACCAGTTCAGCCCAGGGCACCACCCGGTCCATCGCATCCAGAAATTCACGCTTGCGCGTGCGCTTGGTCGAACCACCCAACACCAGGCTGCCTTGCTTCATGGGTGCCGATGCTCACAGCTTCGCTTGTTCAGTGCAAGCACGACGGCGAGCGATTCGTGAAGAGCATCCTTAACGGGCGGCCATGCGGAGCATGGACGTCCCTGTTGAACGATCAGTTAGGCGAAATTGATGATTGAGCATTGGTGGCCGTGCTCACTCTGGTTGATGGCAGGCTACACATAGCTTGTTGCTGTCGGGGTCTCGAAAGTATGCGCCATAGTAGTTGGCATGCCACCTACCACGCATCCACCCAGATCGCCCCCTCCCCACCCATCCCCACCGCCGACTCCAGCCCCCGCACCAGCCACGCCCGCGTCTCCGCCGGATCGATCACCGCGTCGATCTCCAGCGTCTGCGCCATGTTGATGGCCTCGCCGTTGGCGTACTGCTGCGCCACCAGCTTCTGGAACAGCGCGTCGCGCTCGGGCCCCTCGGCGGCGGCTTCGAGCTCCTTGCGGAAGCCCAGCCGCACCGCGCCTTCGAGCCCCATCGCGCCGAACTCGCCGGTGGGCCACGCCACGGTGAACACCGGCGCGTCGAAGCCGCCCGCCGTCATGGCCTGCGCGCCCAGGCCGTAGCCCTTGCGCAGCACGACGGCGAAGTACGGCACGCGCAGGTGCGAGGCGATCATGAACATGCGGCAGACGTGGCGCACCTGCGCGCGCGCCTCGATCTCGGGGCCGACCATGAAGCCGGGCGTATCGACCAGCGCCACCAGCGGCAGGCCGTGCGCGTTGGCCAGCTGCATGAAGCGCGCGGCCTTGTCGGCGGCGTCGACGTCGATGGCGCCGCCCAGGTGGTGCGGGTTGTTGGCCAGCATCGCGACCGGCCGGCCCTCGATGCGCGCCAGCGCCGTCACGATGCCCGCGCCGAAGCCGGCGCGCAGTTCCAGCAGCGAGCCGCTGTCGGCCAGGTCGCGCATCACCGCGCGCACGTCGTACACGCGCAGCCGGTTCTCGGGGATGGCGTGGCGCAGCAGGCGCGGGTCGGCGCAGCGCCAGTCGCCGGTCGCGCCCTGGAAGTACGACAGGTACTGCTTGGCGGCCGCGACCGCCCCGGCCTCGTCCTTCACCAGGATGTCGATCACGCCATTGCCCGACTGCACCGCGCTCGGGCCGATCTGCTCGGGCGCATAGGTGCCCAGGCCGCCGCCCTCGATCATGGCCGGGCCGCTCATGCCGATGTTGCTGGCTTGCGTGGCGATGATGACGTCGGCGCAGCCCAGGAGCGCCGCGTTGCCGGCGAAGCAGCGCCCGTGCGCGATGCCGACCACCGGCACCTTGCCCGAAAGCGCCGCGAACTGGCTGAAGGTGTGGTTGTTGAGCCCCGCGACGACGGCGACGTCGGTGTCGCCCGGCCGCCCGCCGCCGCCCTCGGCGAACAGCACCACCGGCAGCTTCAGCCGGTGCGCCAGCGCCAGCATGCGGTCGGTCTTGGCGTGGTTGCGCATGCCCTGCGTGCCGGCCAGCACGGTGTAGTCGTAGGCCAGCACGGCGCAGCGCGATTTCTCGGGGCCGAACAGCTTTTCGTTGACGCTGCCGATGCCCGTGACCATGCCATCGGCCGGCGTGTTGGCGATCAGGTCTTCGAGGGAGCGCCGGCGCGTCTGCGCGGCGATGGCGAGCGCGCCGTACTCGATGAAGCCCCCGGCGCGCGCCGGGCCGGCGTCTTCGTCGCCGGCGAGGTCGCACAGGTCGGCGATGTTCTCGCGCGCCGTGCGGCCGCCCCGGGCGTGGCGCTTCGCGACGGCGGCAGGCCGGTTCGCGTCGAGCGTCGGCGCGTGGCGGTCGATCACCTTCTGCAGGTCGGGCCGGATGGCGGCCGGATCGTGCGCGGCCCGGGTCTCGGCCGCGGTCGCCTCGGCATCGACCGCCTCCAGCCGCACCAGCGGCTGGCCTTCGACCAGGTAGTCGCCCGGCGCGGCCAGCAGCGCGACCACGCGGCCGGCGGCGGGAGCGTGCAGCAGGTGCTCCATCTTCATGGCCTCGAGCACGCCGAGCTGCGCGCCGGCGGGCAGCACGTCGCCCACATCGACCTCGAACAGCACCAGCTTGGCCGGCATCGGCGCGCGCACCGTGAACTCGCCGGCGCGCTCGGGCGCGTCGTCCGGCGACCGTGAATCTGCATCGAAAGTGCCGCCAGCGCCCGTCCTTCCTGGATGGGATGCTATCTTTTCAGGAGCATGGTCGCGCTGCGCCGCCTCGGCCAGCAGTGCGGCCAGGTGCTCCTCGACGAAGCGCGTGTGCACCGCCTGCGTGGCGAACTCGGGCCGCTCGGCGATGGCGCGCAGCAGCGGCAGGTTCGTCTTGATGCCCTCGATGCGGCACTCGCCGAGCGCGCGCAGCGAGCGGCGCAGCGCGTCGGCGAAGCCGGGCGAAGGCGAGTGCACGATCAGCTTGGCCAGCAGCGTGTCGTAGTGCGGCGAGGGCGCGAGGCCCGCGTAGCCGTGCGTATCCACGCGCACGCCGGGGCCGGCGGGCAGCTCGAAGCGGGTCAGCGTGCCGCCGGCCGGGCGCGCGTGGCCCTGGGCGTCGAGCGTTTCGGCGTTGATGCGCCACTGCACCGCGAAGCCGCGCTGCGCCGCCGTGCGGTCGGGCGCGACGCCCAGATCGGTGAGTGTTCGCCCGGCCGCGACGCCCAGCTGCAGCTGCACCAGGTCGAGCCCGGTGACGGCCTCGGTCACGGTGTGCTCGACCTGCAGGCGCGGGTTGGCCTCGATGAAGACCCAGGGCAGCGCAGCCGAGTGCTCGTCCACCAGGAACTCGAAGGTGCCGAGGCTGCGGTAGCCCACCGCGCGCGCCATGCGCAGCGCCGCCTGCGTGATGGCGTCGCGCAGCGCCTCGGGCAGCGACGGGCTGGGCGCGATCTCGACCAGCTTCTGGAACCGGCGCTGCAGCGTGCACTCGCGCTCGCCCAGGCTGGCCACCGCGTGGCCGTCGCCGATCACCTGGATCTCGATGTGGCGCGCCCGGCGCATCAGCCGCTCGACGTACACGCCCTCGACGCCGAAGGCCGCGCGCGCCTCCGAGACGCAGCGCGCGTGCGCCTCGGCCAGGTCGTCGAGCGCCAGCACCGCGCGCATGCCGCGCCCGCCGCCGCCGCCCAGGGCCTTGACCATGACGCCGGGGCGCGTGTCGCCGCCCTCTTCCCGGCCCGCTTGCGGGCGGCTTTCCTGGTCCTCCTCCTCGCGCTGCGCCAGGAAGAAGGCGCGCGCCTCGGCCAGCGTCACGGCGCCGGCGCTGCCGGGCATCACCGGCACGCCGCATTCCTCGGCCAGTGCGCGGGCGCGCGCCTTGTCGCCGAACAGCGCGAGCTGCTCGGGCGTGGGGCCGATGAAGACCAGGCCGGCGTCGGCGCAGGCCTGCGCGAAGTCGGCGCGCTCGCTCAAAAACCCGTAGCCGGGGTGCACCGCATCGCAGCCCTGCGCCTTCGCCACCGCGATCAGCGCGGCGATGTCGAGGTAGGCCGAGGGGCCGGTGGCGTCGAGCGCGACGGCCGTGTCGGCCAGCTGCACGTGCAGCGCCTGCGCGTCGTCGCGCGCATGCACCGCCACGCTGGCGATGCCGAGGTCGCGCAGCGCGCGCGCCAGCCGCACGGCGATCTCGCCGCGGTTGGCAATCAGAATCTTGGAAAACACGCGAAAAACCTTTCGGGCCGTCTCAGGCCTTGTCCTTGAGCAGCCGGCGCAGCACCTTGCCGGCGCCGGTGGTGGGCAGCGCATCGATGAAGCTCACCGTGCGCGGCGCCTTGTAGCTGGCCATGTTCTCGCGCGACCAGGCGATCAGCGCATCGGCCTCCACGGCCGCGCCGGGCTTGCGCACGACGAAGGCCTTGACCACCTCGCCCTTCTCGGGATCGGGCTGCGCGATCACCGCGGCCTGCGCCACGGCCGGATGCCTGATCAGGATGGACTCGACCTCCTCGGGGAACACGCTGTAGCCCGAGACCTTGATCATCTCCTTGAAGCGGCCGATGAAGGTGAGGTAGCCGTCGGCGTCGAGCCTGCCCATGTCGCCGGTGTGCACCCAGCCGTCGCGCAGCGTGGCGGCGGTGGCCTCGGGCTTGTTCCAGTAGCCCTTGAAGGTGCCGGGGCTCGCGAGCACGATCTCGCCGACCTGGCCCGCGGGCAGCTCGGCGCCGGTGTCGGGGTCGAGGATGCGGATAGTGACGCCCGGCACCGCGATGCCCTGTGTGCCCCAGCGCGGCGCGTCGCGCGGCGTGTAGGTGTCGCAGGTGTGGGTTTCCGACAGGCCGTAGGCGGCCTCGAACGAGGTGCAGTTCTTCGCCACGGCGCGCCACTGGTCGGCGAGCGCCTCGGTGAAGGCGATGCCGAAGCTGGTCACCGGGTTCATGCGCAGGCTCGACAGGTCGAACGCGGCGACGTCGGGCTGCTGCATGACGGCCACGTTCATCGGCGCGATGCTGTACCACCAGGTGACCTTGTGGCGGTCGATCGCCTGCAGCACCGCATGGGGGTCGAAGCGGTGCAGCAGCACCGAGGCGGCGCCGGTCAGCACCGGGATGTTGACGCCCATCAGCATGCCGGCGATGTGGTAGAGCGGCGCGATCGACAGCAGCACGTCGCTGGCCGCGACGCCGTTGCAGTCGGCGGCGGCCTCGGTCTTGAACAGAGCGTTGCCGTAGCTGAGCATGGCGCCCTTGGGCAGCCCGGTGCTGCCCGAGGTGTAGGTCATCAGCGCCACGTCGTCGAGCGCGAGCTCGACCGGCTGCGGCCGGGCGCCGCCCGCCGTCGCCAGCGCGAAGTCCTCGCAGCCGGCGGGCAGCGTGCGCGGCTCGCGCTGCGCCGCCTGCAGCTCGGGCGGCAGATCGAGCGCCGGCGCGGCGGGCAGCAAGTCGGCGTAGTGCACCGCGAAGACGTGCTCCAGCGTGCTGTGCGCGCGCACCCGCTCGACCACCGGCAGCAGCGGCACGGCGGCCACGACGACGCGCGCCTTCAGGTCGTTGACCATGTAGGCCAGCTCGTGGTCCTTGTTGAGCGGGCTGCTCGGGCAGACAATGGCGCCGATCTTCTGGATGCCGAAGTGCGCCACCAGGTACTGCGGGCAGTTGCCGAGGAACAGCACCACGGGCTCGCCCTTGGCGACGCCCAGGGCCTGCAGCCGCGCGGCGAAGGCGTCGCTCGCGCGGTCAAGCTCGGCCCAGCTCATGGCCTGGCCGTACCACAGGCAGGCGGGCTGTGCGCCGCGCTCGCGCGCGTGGCCGCGCAGGAACTCGTGCAGGGGCTGGCGCGGGCGCTGCGGGGTGTCGGCGGATGTCTCCATGGCGTCATTTCCTCAGGGTTATCGATAGCCGCGAAGCCGCGGCGCTCACTTGCCAGTCCTTCATGGTGCCTCAACAATCCTACCTATGGGTAGAACATCCGCGACACCGCACAAACCCGGAGCTGGCGCCAGCGCGCCACCCGCCGCGTCCGGCAACGGGGGACGCCAGCGCGTGGCCACCGCCGGCACCGACGGGCAGCGCGAGCGCATCCTGGAAGCCGCCCGCGACCTCTTCGCCCGGCAGGGCTACGCGCTCACGACGATCCAGCAGATCGCCGACGCCGTCGGCGCGACCAAGCCCTTCGTCTACTACTACTTCCGCGACAAGCAGGAGATCTTCGAGCAGCTGTCGTGGCCGGCCGCGGTCGAGTGCTTCACGGCGATGGACTTCCCGCCCGACGACGCGCGCCCGGCCCACGTCAAGGTCGCCGAGGGCCTGCAGCGGCTGGTGCGCGCGACCATCGCGCACTACCCGCACGCCTTCTTCCCGTACCGCGAGCCGCAGGTCTACCGCCCCGAGTACGTGGCCGCGCAGAAGCGCCTGGCGCGGCACTTCTACCGGCGCTTCTGCGCGCTGCTCGAAGAAGGCCGGCGCGACGGGCACTTCGACTTCGACGAGACGCGCATCACGGCGCAGGCCGCCTGCAGCCTGCCGGGCTTCCTCTACACCTGGTACCGCCCGGACGGGCGCCTATCGCCCGACGAGCTCGCCATCGAACTGAGCCGGCTCGCCTGGCGCGTGCTGGGCCTTCGCCCGGCCGCCGCGTAGGCGGCGGCATTTCCACCCCACGGAGACCTTCCATGCATCATGCTTCCCTTTCCCGCTTTTTTGCGCCGCGCGCCTCGCTCGCGGCCCTGGCGCTCGCCGCGCTGTGCGGCGCCGGCGCGGCCCAGGCGCAGCAGCCGACCTACAAGCTGGCCTACATCGACCCGCTCTCCGGCCCGTTCGCCAACGTCGGCGAGCTGATGCTGCTGCACACGCGCTACGCGGTGGACGACATCAACGCCAAGGGCGGCCTGCCCGGCAGCGTGAAGCTGGAGCTGCTGCAGTTCGACAGCAAGCTCTCCGCGCAGGAGAGCCAGAGCGCGCTGCAGGCGGCCATCGACCAAGGCGCGCGCGTCATCGTCACGGGCGGCTCGGGCTCGTCGGTGGTGGCGGCGCTGGTGGCGGCGGTCAACCGCTGGAACCAGCGCAACCCGGGCAAGGAGCTGCTGGTGCTCAACCACTCCTCCATCGACCCCGACCTGACGGGCAAGAGCTGCAGCTTCTGGCACTTCCAGACCGAGGCCAACACGGCGATGAAGATGAAGGCGATCGCCAACTACATCAAGAAAACGCCCGACATCAAGAAGATCTATTTGCTCAACCAGGACTACGCGCACGGCCGGCAGTGGGCCAGCTACGGGCGCCAGATGGTCGGGCTGGCGCGCCCCGACATCCAGTTCGTCGGCGAGGCGCTGCACCCGATGGGCAAGGTGAAGGATTTCTCGCCCTACGTCGCCAACATCCACCAGAGCGGCGCCGACTCGGTCATCACCGGCGACTGGGGCACCGACATGAACCTGCTGCTCAAGGCCGCGGGCGACGCCGGCTACGACCTGCGCTACTTCAACCACAGCGCCGGCTCGGTGCCGGGCACGGTGCTGGCCGTGTCGCAGGCCAAGGTCGGACGGCTGACCTGGGTCGCCGAGTGGCACCCGGGCGAGGCCGGCGTGCCGCGTGCCGATGCGCTGGCCAAGGCCTACAAGGCCAAGACCGGCAAGGACTTCCTCGCGCCGCGCATCGAGATGACGCCGCGCCTCCTGGCCGCCGCCATCGTCAAGGCCGGCAGCACCGACGCGCCCAAGGTGGCGCGCGCGCTGGAGGACATGACGTACGACTCGGTGGTCGGCCCGGTGCGCATGCGCGCCGAGGACCACCAGCTGCTCCTGCCGCAGGTGGTCAACACCATCGCCCCGGTGGACGGCAAGGCTGTCAAGGTCGGCTGGGAAGGCACCGACTACGGCTTCCGCACCGACGCCGTCTACACGGGCAACGAGCTGGCGCAGAGCACCGAGTGCAAGATGCAGCGGCCGTAGGCTGAAGCCCGCCCCAGGCTTCGCGCACTTCGTGTCGCTCTCGCCTGTCCCCTGGCTGGGGGCAGCACCGGCGGCCCGGCGGAGCCGGTTCCGCGGTGCCTCCCGGCTCGGACGCGCAGGCTTGCTATCTTTTTCGTAGCGCATTGCGCCTATCCTGCGGGCGCTGGCGGGCATTTCGACCCAAACCCGCCGACTCCGTACACTGCGGATCATACGCAGTCACCGGAGTCCGCGGCCATGACCTCCATCAACCTGATCGGCGCGCCGACCGACGTCGGCGCCAGCGTGCGCGGCGCCGGCATGGGGCCGGACGCGCTGCGCGTGGCGGGGCTGGCCGAGACCCTGCGCGCGCTCGGCTTCGAGGTGCGCGACGCCGGCAACCTGGCCGGCCCGCCGACGCCGTGGCGCCCGCCCGTCGAGGGGCTGCGTCACCTGGACGAGGTGGTGGCGTGGAACCGCGCGGTGTTCGACGCGGTCGATGCCGCGCTCGGCGCCGCGGAGGTGCCGCTGCTCCTGGGCGGCGACCACTGCCTGGCGGTCGGCTCGATCAGCGCCGTCGCCTGGCACGCGCGCCAGCGCGGCAAGAAGCTGCGCGTGGTCTGGCTCGACGCCCATTCCGACGTCAACGACGCCCACACCAGCCACAGCGGCAACCTGCACGGCATGCCGGTGGCGTGCCTGCTGGGCCGCGGCCCGGCGCCGCTGGTCGGCTGGAGCGGCCGGCCCGAGGCGCTGGCGCCCGGCGACCTGCGCTTCATCGGCATCCGCAGCGTCGATGCCGAGGAGCGCGAGGCGGTGCGCGCGCTCGGGCTGCGCGTCTTCGACATGCGCCACCTCGACGAGCACGGCATGCGCACCACCATGACCGAGGCGCTGCAGGACATCGACGAGGACACGCACCTGCACGTGAGCTTCGACGTCGACTGCCTCGACCCGGCCGACGCGCCGGGCGTCGGCACCGCCGTGCGCGGCGGGCCGACCTACCGCGAGATGCAGCTGTGCATGGAGATGATCGCCGACACCGGCCGCCTCGGCTCGCTCGACGTGATGGAGCTCAACCCCGCGCTCGACGTGCGCAACCAGACCGCCGAGGTGGTGGTGGAACTCGTCGCCAGCCTGTTCGGCCAGTCGACGCTGGCGCGCTGACGGCTGGCACGCACGGGGCGCGGTCGTTTACTGCGCTGGCTGCGGCGTCGGTTGCGGCGCCGTGATCGGCGGCTGCGGCTGCGATGCCGATGCCGATGCCTTCGGTTCCAACGCTGCCTGCTGCGCGGCCGGCGGCACCGCGACCGCCGCCGGCTCGGTCCACGGCTCGGGCAGGTAGCGCTCCAGCAGCACGAAGAAGCGCTCGTAGAACGCCGCGTCCTGCACCGTCTCGCTGCCCACGCGCACCATCGAGTCGTCGCTCGACAAGAGCGGCAGCGACAGCGAGCCGATCACGCCGACGCCGACGCTGGCCGACTGGTTGCTCTTCTTGAGCGTGTAGCGGTCCTGCACCGCGTTAACGAAGGCGATGCTGGCATGGGCGCCGTCGCGCGCGCAGACCACGCGGAAATCGACCTGCACGTGCAGCTCCGCCGACGGCTGGAAGTTCTTGCGGCCGTTGACCGACTCGGCCGCCGCGGCGGTGATGACGTAGCCCTGGCTCAGCAGCGCGCGCCGCGCCGCCTCGCAGGCGTGCGCCGGGTCGGTGCCGTAGGAGCGCGCGTAGGTCGTGGTGGAGTCGAACTCCTCCTGGGCGCGAAAGGCGGTCGGCTTGCCCGGGCCGGACAGCGCGCAGCCGGCCAGCGAGACGGCGAGCGCCGCGGCCAGCAGCGGCCGGACAGGGGAACGGAGAGAAACAAGCATGGACATGGATGGCAAGGGTTCGCGCAAAGAAGGCCGCCGCGCACCCGCCCGCACGAAGGGAGGCGGACGGCGGACGGCGGGCGGCGGCTGCCGGCGCGGTGAGAGGCGCCGCGGCGGCGACAAGTTCAACGCCCGGCCGCCGCCGCACGCACCGCGCGCGCCACAGCGCGCCGCCTGCGGGACGGCCGCATGCAAAGAAAGGCCTATTGTCCCAGCCTGAAGATGCGGTGCGCCCGGCTTCGGGTCGCCTCGATCAGGCGCGCGTTCGGCTCGTCGGTGGCCGCCATCCAGTCGCGCGCGGCCTGCGCGTCGCGGCCGAACTGCCGGTGGCGGCGCAGCAGCCACGCCTGGCGCTGCCGCTCGTCGCCCTCGACGTACCAGACCTCGTCGAGCAGGCTGCGCACGCGCGCCCACGGGCCGTGGTCGAGCAGCAGGTAGTTGCCCTCGGTGACGACCAGCCGGGTTTGCGCACGTACGCCGATGGCGCCGGCCACCGGCTCCTCGAGGTCGCGGCGGAAGTCCGGCGCGTAGACCGTCCCGCCCTCGTCTTCGCCGCCGGCCGGCCCGCCGCCCTGCGCGCGCAGGCGCTCCAGCAGGGCGACGTAGCCAGCGCCGTCGAAGGTGTCGGGCGCGCCCTTGCGGGCGGCGCGGCCGAGCCGTTCGAGCTCGGCCTGCGCCAGGTGGAAGCCGTCCATCGGCACCAGCTGCGCGCGCTGCCCGCCCAGCGCATCGCACAGGGCGCGCGCCAGCGTCGACTTGCCCGCGCCGGGCGCGCCGACCAGCCCGAGCAGCTTGCGCCGCCCGTCAGCCAGCAGAGCCTCGACGCGCACCAGGGCGCTGTCCGGCCAGGTCAGCGGCGGCGTGTCGTGAGGCAAGAGGGTGGACAAGGAATGGCTCCGGCGGGGTGGGGGGATGTCTCGCTCCATTGTCGATTCAAGGCGGCGATGCCGGCACGATGCGTACCGGCATGCCCATTTGGAGGTCTGGGATGGAGGCGCAACGGCCACCGGGCTCAGGCACTGCCGCCCCGGCTCCCGAAAATCGCCGTCCCCACCCGCACCATCGTGCTGCCGGCGGCGATCGCCGCCTCCAGGTCGGCGCTCATGCCGAGCGACAGCGTGTCGAGCGCGATGCCGTCGCTGCGGATCTGCTCGAAAACGGCCGCAGCGCGCATGAACAGTGCGTGTTGCGCTACGAAATCAGGAGCAGGCTCGGGAATCGCCATGAGGCCGCGCAGCGCCAGGCCGGGCAGCCGCGCCACGGCGCGCGCCAGCGGCAGGGCCTCGTCCGGCGCCACGCCCGACTTGGTGGGGCCGCCGTCCACGTTGATCTGCAGGCACACCTGCAGCGGCGGCAGGTGCGCCGGGCGCTGCGCCCCCAGGCGCTCGGCGATCTTCAGGCGGTCGATGCCGTGCACCCAGTCGAAGCGCTCGGCCACCGCGCGCGTCTTGTTGCCCTGCAGCGGCCCGATGCAGTGCCACTCCAGCCCCGCGCGCAGGTCGGCCAGCGCGTCGATCTTGGCGACGCCTTCCTGCACGTAGTTCTCGCCGAAGGCGGCCTGGCCGGCGGCGTGGGCTTCGCGCACCGCCTCCGGCCCGAAGGTCTTGGAGACCGCCAGCAGGCGCACGCCTGCGGCGTCGCGGCCACATTCGGCGCACGCGGCGGCGATGCGGGCGCGGACTTGCTGGAGGTGGGCGGCAATGCTGGTCATAATCTTCCAAACCGTATCAAAACGTCACCGGACTTCGAGGACACACTTTCGTGGACATTACCCAGCTGCTGGCCTTCAGCGTCAAGAACAAGGCCTCTGATCTGCACCTGTCGGCCGGCCTGCCGCCGATGATCCGCGTGCACGGCGACGTGCGGCGCATCAACGTCGACGCGCTCGACCACAAGGCGGTGCACGCCATGGTCTACGACATCATGAGCGACACGCACAGGAAGCACTACGAGGAGTTCCTGGAGGTCGATTTCTCCTTCGAGATCGATGGGCTGGCGCGCTTCCGGGTCAACGCGTTCAACCAGTCGCGCGGGGCAGCGGCGGTGTTCCGCACCATTCCGTCGAAGATCCTGACGCTGGAGCAGCTCAATGCGCCGAAGATTTTCGGCGAACTGGCGCTGAAGCCGCGCGGGCTGGTGCTGGTCACGGGGCCGACCGGCTCGGGCAAGTCGACCACGCTGGCCGCCATGATCAACTACCTGAACGAGACCGAGTACGGCCACATCCTGACCGTGGAGGACCCGATCGAGTTCGTGCACGAGTCGAAGAAGTGCTTGATCAACCAGCGCGAGGTCGGGCCGATGACGCAGAGCTTCGCCGCCGCGCTGCGCTCGGCGCTGCGGGAAGACCCTGATGCGATCCTGGTCGGCGAAATGCGCGACCTGGAGACGATTCGCCTCGCGATGACGGCGGCCGAGACCGGGCACCTGGTGTTCGGCACGCTGCACACGTCGAGCGCGGCCAAGACCATCGACCGGATCATCGACGTGTTCCCGGGCGAGGAAAAGGACATGATCCGCGCCATGCTGTCCGAATCGCTGCAGGCCGTGATCTCGCAGACCCTGTGCAAGACCAAGGACGGCCAGGGCCGCGTGGCGGCGCACGAGATCATGCTGGGCACGCCGGCCATCCGCAACCTGATCCGCGAGGGCAAGGTGGCGCAGATGTACTCGTCGATCCAGACCGGCAGCGGCCAGGGCATGCAGACGCTCGACCAGAACCTGACCGAGCTGGTGCGCCGCAACGTCATCTCGGCGGCCGAGGCGCGGGGCAAGGCCAAGATCTCCGAAAATTTCCCTGGCTGAGGACACTCATGGAACGCGATCAAGCCAGCCAGTTCATCAACGACTTGCTGCGGCTGCTGGTGAGCCGCGGCGGCAGCGACCTGTTCATCACGGCGGATTTCCCGCCGGCCATCAAGGTCGATGGCAAGGTCGTCAAGGTGTCGGCCCAGGCGCTGGGCGCGCCGCACACGCTGGCGCTCACGCGCTCGGTCATGAACGACCGCCAGACCGCCGAGTTCGAGCGCACCAAGGAGTGCAACTTCGCCATCTCGCCCAGCGGCCTGGGGCGCTTCCGGGTCAACGCCTTCGTGCAGCAGGGCAAGGTCGGCATGGTGCTGCGCGTGATCCCGCAGAAGCTCCCGACCATCGACGGCCTGGGCATGCCGCAGGTGCTGAAGGACATCGCGATGAGCCAGCGCGGCCTGTGCATCCTGGTGGGCGCCACCGGCTCGGGCAAGTCGACCTCGCTGGCGGCCATGATCGACTGGCGCAACGAGAACTCGCAGGGCCACATCGTGACGGTGGAGGACCCGATCGAGTTCGTGCACCCGCACAAGAACTGCGTGGTGACGCAGCGCGAGGTCGGCATCGACACCGACAGCTGGGCGGCGGCGCTGAAGAACTCGCTGCGCCAGGCGCCCGACGTGATCCTGATGGGCGAGATCCGCGACCGCGAGGCGATGGACAACGCCATCGCGTTCTCCGAAACCGGCCACCTGTGCCTGGCCACGCTGCACGCCAACAGCGCCAACCAGGCGCTCGACCGGATGATCAACTTCTTCCCCGAGGAGCGCAGGAACCAGCTGCTGATGGACCTGTCGCTCAACCTGCGCGCGCTGGTGTCGCAGCGCCTGGTGCCGACCGAGGACGGGCGCGGCCGCGCGGCGGCGGTCGAGGTGCTGCTGAGCTCGCCGCTGATCTCGGACCTGATCTTCAAGGGCGAGGTCGGCGAGATCAAGGAGATCATGAAGAAGAGCCGCAACCTCGGCATGCAGACCTTCGACCAGGCGCTGTTCGACCTGTTCGAGGCCAACGCCATCTCGCTGGCCGACGCGCTGCGCCACGCCGACTCGGTCAACGACCTGCGCCTGCAGATCAAGCTCAACAGCCGCCGCGCGCGCTCGCTCGACCTGGCGGCGGGCACCGAGCACCTGTCGATCGTGTGAGCCGTACCGCATGAAACCGGCGCACTCTCTTCGGGAAACACCGCGGAGCCGGCTTTGCCGGGCCGCAGGGTGTTGCCCCCTCGAAGGGGGTTGGCGGAAGCGACACGAAGTGCGCGCAGCCTGGGGGTGAGCCGTCAATCCGCTCGGTCACCGGGCCGGTGCGCAGCGCCTTCAGGCTTTCCTCCTGCAGCCGCTTGACGATGGGCGCGGGCGTGCCGGCGGGCGCCAGCAGGCCGTACCACTGCGAGGTCTCGAAGCCCGGATAGCCGCTCTCGGCGATGGTCGGCACCTGGGGCAGCGCCGCGATGCGCTGCGCCGAGCCGACCGCCAGCGCGCGCAGCTTGCCCGAGGGGATGAAGGCCGACACGCTCGGCAGCCCGTTCATCGCCACCTGCACCCGCCCGGCCAGCAGGTCGGTCATCTGCGGGCCACTGCCGCGGTAGGGGATGTGCGTCATGAAAAAGCCCGCCGTGAGCTTCAGGTACTCCATGCTCAGGTGGCCCGAGCTGCCGTTGCCGGCCGACGAGTAGTTGAGCTTGCCGGGGTTGGCCCTGGCATAGGCGATGAATTCCCTGAAGGTCTTCGCCGGCACGTCCGGGTGCACCCCCAGCACGGTCGGCACCTTGGCCAGCAGCGTGACCGGCACGAAGTCCTTGTTCACGTCGTACGACTGCCTGGGCAGCATGTACGGGTTAACCGCCAGCGTGCCGACGTGGCCCAGGATCAGCGTGTGGCCGTCGGGCGCGGCCTTGGCGACCTCCTGCATGGCGATGGTGCCGGCGCCGCCGGGCTTGTTCTCGACGTAGACGCTCTGGCCGAGCTGCCCGGTGAGCTCGCCCGCCACGGCGCGCGCCACCACCTCGCTGGAGCCGCCGGGGGCGAACGGCACCACGAGGCGGATCGGTTTCTGCGGCCAGGCGCTGTTGCCTTGGGCATGCAGCGATGTGATGCCGCCCGCGGCCAGCAGGGCCAGCGACTGGCAGGCCAGGCGGCGGGAGATCGGGCGGGCGGGCGGTGCGGGAAGGTTCAAGGTCGTCTCCAAAAGAACAGCCGGTCATTGTCCAGGCGAAAGAGCGGCCCGAAGCGCGCCGCGCCTGCGGGGTTTCACGCATTCGCGCCGGCTTGCGGCCGTTGGCGCGGCGGCCCCGATAAAGTGCGGGCATGAGCAACACCCCACCCAAGACCTGCGACCCCGTCCCCGCGCGCAAGGTCGCCTTCCTCGGCCTCGGCGTGATGGGCTGGCCGATAGCCGGCCATCTCGCGCGGGCGGGCCACCGCGTCACCGTGTACAACCGAACTGCTTCAAAATCGATAGCATGGTGCGCAGAGGTGGCGGGCGCCGCGGGCCCGAATGGCCCTGAAGTCCGGCACGCCGCCACGCCACGCGAGGCAGCTGCCGGCGCCGAGTTCGTGCTGGCCTGCGTCGGCAACGACGACGACCTGCGCGCGGTGGTGCTGGGCGACGACGGCGCCTTCGCCGGCATGACGCCCGGCGCGGTGTTCGTCGACCACACCACCGCCTCGGCCGACGTCGCGCGCGAGCTCTCGAACGTGGCCGCCGGGCGCGGCCTGCGCTTCATCGACGCGCCGGTCTCGGGCGGCCAGGCCGGCGCGCAGGCCGGCACCCTCACGGTGATGTGCGGCGGCGACGCGGCGGCCTTCGACGCGGCGCGGCCGGTGATCGCCGCCTACGCGCGCGCCGTGACGCTGCTGGGCGCGAGCGGCGCCGGCCAGCTCGCCAAGATGGTCAACCAGATCTGCGTCGCCGGCGTGCTGCAGGGCCTGGCCGAGGCGCTCGCCTTCGGCCAGCGCGCCGGGCTCGACATGCCCGCCGTGCTGGACGTGATCGGCCAGGGCGCGGCACAGAGCTGGCAGATGGACAACCGGGCGCGGACCATGCTCGAAGGGCGGTTCGATTACGGTTTCGCGGTCGACTGGATGCGCAAGGACCTGGGCTTGGTGCTCGACGAGGCTCGGCGCAACGGCGCGCGGCTGCCGGTGACGGCGCTGGTCGATCAGTTCTACGTCGACGTGCAGCAGCAGGGCGGCCGGCGCTGGGACACGTCGAGCCTGATCACGCGCCTCAGGTGATCCCGCGTCCGGCTGGACGCGGTGCGGCATGCAGCGCCGGCGCGGCGGCGCGCCCGCTTTCGCATCGAGTCGACCACGCTCCGGGACGGTGGCACGCGGCAGCCGGTGCGGCGCGGGAGCCTGACAATGCCCGGCTCACCGGTATGCTCACCATTTGCTACTAATTCGATAGCACACCATCCGCGTCGGGCGTGCGCGAGCGGCGCTTTTCGCTATCGAACCGGCGTTGCCGTGGCCGGCGGCAGCGGCGCCATCGGCGGCAGCGGCACGTTGGCGCCGGTGGACGACGGCGCGGGCGGCGGCGTGGCGGGCAGCGCGCCGACCGGGCGCGTCGCGCCGGTGCCGCCCGAGGGCACCTGGCCGGCCAGCTCGGCCTCGCTGATGATCTCCATCACCCGCACCACCTTCTCGACGCCCGCCACGCCGCGCGCGATGTCGGCGGCGCGGTCGGCCTCGCGGCGCGTCACGCGGCCCATCAGGTAGACCACGTTGCGCTCGGTCAGGACCTTGTAGGCGTTGGCGAAGATGTCCTTGGCGTCGAGCAGCGAGGCCTTGACCTTGCCGGTGATGAAGGTGTCGGTCGAGCGCTGCTGCAGCGAGCTGGGCGGCGCCACGGCCAGGTCGTTGACCACCGAGGCCACGTTGTCCACGCGCGCCACCACGTCCTGCACCTGCTGGCGCAGCGCCGCGCTCGGCACCTCGCCGGTCAAGAGCACCTGGCGGTTGAAGCTGGTGATGCTGACGTGCGAGCCCTCGCCCGCGATCTCGCGCACGCGCGAGCCGCCGCGCAGCTCGATCGCCTCGTCGTCGAGCTGCGCGCCCGAGGTGCGGCGGTCGGTGGCGACCATGCCGACGCCGCCCGCCGCCGCGGCGCCCACCACCAGCGGCACGCAGCCCGCCAGGCCCGCGGCCAGCGCGGCGCCGGCCGCCAGGGCCAGCAGCGTGCGCCGGATCGAAGTCGTCATCGTCATCTTCATGGGGAACCTTCCTGATCGCCGAGTAACTGGGCGTCCACGACGTCGCACAGGCAGTGCAGCGCGAGCAGGTGGACTTCGTGGATGCGCGCCGCGCGCTCGCTGGGCACGCACACGTGCACGTCGGTCTCGCGCAGCGCGCGCCCGATGGCGCCGCCATTGCCGCTGCCGCCGGCGCCGCCGGTGAAGGCGAGCACCGTCATGTCGCGCTCGTGCGCCGCGGCGATGGCGGAGCGCACCGCACCCGACTGGCCGCTGGCGCTCAGGCACAGCAGCACGTCGCCGGCCTGGCCGAGCGCGCGCACCTGGCGCGCGAACACCTCGTCGCGCCCGGGCGCCCCCCCGGCGCCGTCGGCGGCGGCATCGGCCACGTCGCCGGGCAGCGCCAGCGCGGCGAGCTCGGGCCGCTCGCGCTCGAAGCCGGCCACGAACTGGGCGGCAAACTGCTGCGCCAGCACGCCCGAGACGCCGGCGCCGCAGGCGAGCACCTTGCCCCCGCTGGTGACGCAGGCGATCAGCGCCTGCACCGCCTGCGCGATCGCCGCGCCGAGCGCCGGTCCGGCCTGGTACTTGAGGTCGGCGCTGTCGATGAAGTGCTGCTGGATGCGTTGCTCGAGCATGGGGCGGGATGATAAGGCCCCCCGGCTTTTCACTCGCTTCGCTCGTGTAACTCCACCCCCGGGGGGAGGCGCGGCCCGCCTCGGGGCGGCCCGGCGGCGGCCGCATGTGCCCCGGCTTTGAAGCCGCTGCGCTGCGTGTCATTCGCCACCCCCGAGGGCTGAGGGCCGCGGCTCCGAGCCTGCCTGCGCAGGCTTGGACGGCCCGAAGAGCCGCCGCTGCCTCCTGGCGGCAACCGGGGCGCGGCCCGCCTTGCGCGATTCTTCTCAGCCGGCGTCGAACGCGCCCCGCAGCCACTCGATGCGCTCCTGCTGCACCAGCACCACATCGAAGCGGCACGGCGGCAGGCTGCGCAGCCGCATCAGGTAGTGCCGCGCGGCGAACACGATGCGCCGCTGCTTGGCGGGCGTGATGCTGGCGCCCGCGCCGCCGTGGGTGGCGCTGCTCCTCTGGCGGACCTCGACGAACACCAGCGTGCCGTCGCGCGGGTCGCGCACGATCAGGTCGATCTCGCCGCCGCCGCGCCCGGGCGTTCGATAATTGCGCGCCACCGGCACGAGGCCGGCGGCCTGCAGGTGCGCCAGCGCGGCATCCTCGGCCGCGTCGCCGCGCGCCTTGGTGGAGGGGGTCGCGCCCGCCCTGGCGCTGCGGCCCGCCTTGGGGGCGGCGCCCGCCGTCTGCCGGCGGTTGCCGCTGCTGTCGTCGTCGTGCGAAAGGATGCCCATTGAACCCGATTGTCGCCGGCGCCTCGTTCGCCAGCGCCCTGGCCGCCGCCCGCGACGCCGCCGGCGCGCAGCACTATCCGCTGGGCGCGCTGTACGTCGTCGCCACACCGATCGGCAACCTGGCCGACATCACGCTGCGCGCGCTGCACGTGCTGGAGCTGGCCGACGTCATCGCCTGCGAGGACACGCGCCACACCCAGCACCTGCTGCGCGCCTGCGGCATCGACCGGCCCGCCGCACGGCTCGTCGCCGTGCACCGGCACAACGAGGCCGAGGCGGCGCAGGCGGTGGTCGCGCGCCTGGCGCGGGGCGAACGCGTCGCCTACGTCAGCGACGCCGGCACGCCCGGCGTGAGCGACCCCGGCGCGCGCCTGGCCGCCGCCGCGCGCGCCGCCGGCTGCCGCGTGCTGCCGCTGCCGGGCGCCAGCAGCGTGACCGCGCTGCTGAGCGCAGCCGGGCTGGTGGCGCCAGGCGACGACGGCAGCGCGTTCGTCTTCGCAGGTTTCTTGCCGAGCAAGTCCGGCGAGCGCGACGCGGCCATCGAGGCGCTGCGTCGCGAGCCGCGCGCCGTGGTGCTGCTCGAAGCGCCGCACCGCATCGAGGCGCTGGCGCGCGCGCTGGCGCCGCTGGGCGCGCGGCCGGTGACCGTGGGGCGCGAGCTGACCAAGCAGTTCGAGGAGATCGCCACCGTCGCGGCCGACGCCCTGCCCGGCTGGCTCGCCGCCGCGCCGCAGCGCACCCGCGGCGAGTTCGCGCTGGCGCTGCATCCGGCCGCGCAGGCGCGCGACGACGAGGAAGCCGGCGACGCGGCCCGCGTGCTGCGCCTGCTGCTGCAGGCCGAGCTGCCGGTGAAGACCGCCGTGCGGCTGGCCGCCGACATCACCGGCGCGCCGCGCAATGCGCTCTACCCGCTGGCGCTGCGGCTGCGCGACGAGGGCGCGGCGCCCACCGCCGATGCTCCGGACGGGGCGCAGTCGGACTGATCCGGCCTTCCTCCTCTTCTTCTTTCCTTTTTCTTTTTTTTCCTGGGAGCGCCGCTACTGCAGCGCGCCCCAGCGCACCACAGCGGGCTCGGCCACGGCCCAGGCCCAGCCCCCGGGGCCCCGGCACACCGTGGTCACGAACGGCGCGCCGAAGCCGGCTGCGGCGGGGTCGGGCTGCACCGAGAACAGCGCCTCCTTGCACTCCCCCAGCGGCGTCGAGAAGGCGCGCACCACCGTGACCTGGCCGCGCTTGTCGTCGTAGGGCACGGCGTGGCGCACCTCCCAGGGCTGGCGCTGGCCGACCGCCAGGGCACCCACCTGGGCCGCGATGCGGGCCTGCTCCTCCTGGCTCCAGTAGCGCAGCGCCACCTTGATCGACTGGTCCACCGCCGCCTTGACGCCGATGCCCACCGCCACGCCCACGCCCGGGTTGGCGGTGGCCGAGCCCGAGGCGATGGCCGCGGCGCCGCCGGTGAGGGCACCGATCGAGCCGCAGCCCGCCAGCGCCAGCGCGCACCCGACGAGCGCGACCAGCCGGCCCGGCGCCTGCAGCCCGCCGGCGGCGGCAGCGACGCGCCCGCCCGTCATTGCAGCGCACCCCAGCGTGCCGTCGCCGGCTCGGCCGAGGCCCACTCCCACTGCGCGCCGTTGCGGCAGATGGCGGCGACATAGAACGCGCCCGGCTGCGCCGCCTCGCTGCCCAGGCCGTTCCAGGCGCGATCGATCGAGAAGACGATTTCCTTGCAGTCCAGCTCGCCCGTGCTGATGACGCGGCTCACCGCCACCCGGCCCGCTTCCTCGGCCTCCAGCGCCACCGGATGCACGCTGCGCCAGCGCTGCACCTGACCGACGCCGAGCGGACCCGCGACCTGCGCGATCTGGCGCTGCGCGTCGCCGTGGACCTTGCGCTGCGCGTACTGCACGCCCGAGCGCGTGGCCGCCTGCACCGCGATGCCGATGCCGGTGGCCACGCCGGCGTTGTCGGTCACCGCGCTGGCCAGCGCGCCGCCCGCGATGCCGGCTGCCGCCGAGCTGCCCTCGGCGAGCAGCGAGCTGCAGCCCGTCAGTGCGATGGCGCTGCCTGCCAGCAGGCAGATGGCCCAGCCTCTCGTCATGAACATCCCGTCTCCTGAAGCTTCGAAGTGAGTTTCTCGCGAGACCGGGCGGCGCATGCATTGCGCCGCCGCAGGCTCCGCGAAGCCGGCGCAGAGTCTAGCGAGTCGCCGCCGACCCTCCGGCGCCAGCCGGACGGATTCGCCACGGCCCTGGATCGAGGGTCAGCAATGCAGCTGACAGGGCAGCAGCGCGAGGCGGCTCGACAGGCACCCGAGCCGAACGGTCGTCTCAAACACTCTCGGACTCACAAAGCTATTGCACTTTTCCTGGAAAAGGGGCATCCCAATACGGCGGATCGACGAAGGCCGTCTGGAGCATTTCCAGAAAGCTGTGCACCTTGGCCGTCATGTAACGGTTGGGCAGGTACAAGGCGTACAGCGCGCTGTTGACGGTGGGCTGGTAGCCCGCGAGCAGCGGCACGAGCCGGCCCGACTGCAGGTGCTCGCCGACGAGGTAGGTCGGCAGCAGGGCGATGCCCAGGCCGGCCAGGGCGTGGTCCGCGATGATCTGGCTGCTGTTGACGTGAAAGCGCGCGTGGGTCGGCACGTTGTGCAGCGCCTCGCCCCGGGTGAAGCTCCAGCGGCCGTGCTTGATGACGCTCGGGTAGTGGTAGCACTGGTGCTCCGCCAACTCGGCGGGCGTGGCGGGCGTGCCGTGGCGGGCCAGGTAGCCCGGGCTGGCGCACACCGCCCAGTGAATGCTGGTCAGGCGCTTGGCGATCACGCCGGCGTCCAAGTGATTGGTGATGCGCACGGCGATGTCGAAGTCGCCTCCCGACAGGCTTTCGA
Source organism: uncultured beta proteobacterium (assembly GCA_963847265.1). Taxonomy (GTDB): domain Bacteria; phylum Pseudomonadota; class Gammaproteobacteria; order Burkholderiales; family Burkholderiaceae_C; genus Variovorax. Next base: position 1,070,468 of record CAWJZE010000001.1, read on the forward strand.
GCTGGTCGGATATCTTCAGCTGCACTTCCACGTGCGGGTAGCGCTCGGTGAAGCGCGAAATCAGCGGGCCCAGGTGCTTGATGCTGAACAGCATGGGCGCGGTGAGGCGCAGCGTGCCGCGGGGCTCGACCTGCAGATCCTGCACCTGTGACATCGACTCCTCCGCCAGCAGCAGGATGTGGCTGGCGGACTCGTAGAAGGTCTTGCCGATTTCCGTCAGGGCCACCTTGCGGGTGCTGCGCTCCAGCAACTGCACACCCATTTTCTTCTCCAGACGAGCGATCTGGCGGCTCACCGTGCCAGTGGATACGTGCAGCTCGGCCGCCGCGCCGGAAAAGCTCATGCAGCGCGCCACCCGCACAAATACCGAGATCAGGGCCAGGCTGTCCATAACCGCGATCTATTGTTGCATTAAGGAAATAATGATTTGAATTTTTCGATGTTGTGTTCGTTTGGTGCATCAATATACTGCCGCGAGTCGCGCTATCAGCCTTTTGTCGCATCACCTCCCCGATGCGCAGCGTCGCCGGCAATGCAGCCCCGAGGCTGCCCCACGAGGAAAGCGTTTCATGAGCGAAGCTTCTGCAGTCACCCCCATGCACACCGAAACCCGCGTCACCCATGTGGGTCGCGATGCCAAGCTGTCCAACGGCCTGGTCAGCATTCCCCCGTACCGCGGCTCGACGGTGCTGTTCGACAAAGTGGAGCAGCTCAAGAACAGCAGCGGGCACCGCGCCTACGGCCGCTGGGGCTCGCCCACCAGCCGCGCGCTGGAGTCGGCGCTGGCGCAACTCGAAGGCGGCGCCAATGCGATGCTCACGCCCTCAGGTCTTTCGGCCATCACCACGGCTCTGCTGGCCAGCGTGAAACCCGGCGACCACATCCTGATGGTGGACAGCGTCTACCCGCCGGTGCGCAGCTTCTGCGAGACGGTGCTCAAGAAGATGAACGTGAGCACCACCTATTACGCGCCGCTGGTCGGTGCCGGCATCGCCGAACTGATCCAGCCGAACACCACGGTCGTCTACACCGAATCGCCCGGCTCCGGCACCTTCGAGGTGCAGGACATCCCCGCCATCTGCGCGGCGGCCCATGCGGCCGATGCCCGCGTGCTGATGGACAACACCTGGGGCACGGCGCTGCTCTTCCCGGCGCTGCAGCACGGGGTGGATCTGTCCATCCATTCGCTGACCAAGTACGTGGTGGGCCATTCCGACGCGCTGCTGGGCGTGATCGTGGCACGCACCCGCGAACTCTACCTGGAGGTGCGTGCCTTCCACGGCGCGTTGGGCCTGACGGTCTCCCCCGACGACGCCTTCCTGGGGCTGCGCGGCCTGCGCACCCTGGCCGTGCGGCTGCGGCAGCACCAGGAGAGCGCGCTGCAGGTGGCCCGATGGCTGCGCGAGCAACCCCAGGTGCGCGAGGTGCTGTACCCCGCGCTGCCCGGCGCGCCGGGCCACGAGTTGTGGAAGCGCGACTTCAACGGCGCCAGCGGCCTGTTCGGCGTGGTGCTGCAGCCTGCTTCCGAGGCGGCCGTGATCGCCATGCTCGACGGCATGCAGCTGTTCAAGATGGGCTTCAGCTGGGGCGGCTTCGAGAGCCTGGTGATCCCGGTCAAGGCGGGCAGCCATCGCGTGAGCAGCCCGATCGCCGCGGGCGAGGTCTGCCTGCGGGTGCACGTGGGCCTGGAGCATCCCCAGGATCTGATCGCCGACCTCGGCGCAGGCCTGCAGCGGCTGGCGGCCTGCGCCGGCTGAGGCACGGCCACCTGCGCAGAATCGCCCCTTTCCACACCAACCCGAGAGAGACAAGAGATGAAGACAACGATCCACGTGATGTCCCTGAGCGCGGCCGTCGCGCTGTTCAGCCTGGCCGGCACCGCCGCACGCGCGGACCAGCTCGACAGCGTCAAGGCCGCCGGCTCGCTCAAGTGCGGCGTCGGTTCGCAGTACAAGCCGTTCTCCTTCGTGCAGGATCCCAAGTCGCGCAAGTTCGTCGGCTACGACGTGGACATCTGCGAGGCCGTCGCCGCAAAGATCGGCGTGAAGCCCGAACTGGTCTTCATCACGGGCGCCACCCGCGTCACCGATCTGCAGTCGGGCCGCACCGACATCGCGCTGGCCAACCTGACCCACACGCCCGAACGCGCCCAGCAGGTCGACTTCAGCAACAACTATTTCGCCACCGACGTGAAGGTGATGGTGCCGGCCTCCTCGTCCATCAAGGGCTTCGCCGACCTGACGGGCAAGCGCATCGCGGGCATCAGCGGCTCCAACCACGAGGTGAAGGTGCCCAAGGTCATCACCGGCGCGGACCTGAAAGTCTTCCCCTCGCCGGCCAACGCCTACCTGGCGCTGGAACAGGGCAAGGTGGAGTCGATGGTGGGCGACGAAACCACGCTCATCGGCCTGATCGGTGCGCAGCAGGGCAAGTGGCGCATCCTCGATCAGCCGGTGGACACCCAGCAGATCGGCATCGGGGTGCGCAAGGGCGAGGCCCGCATGCTGGCGGCGGTGAACGACACGCTGAACGACTTGGAAAAAACCGGCAAGGCCGCACAGATCTTCGACCACTGGTTCGGCAAGGATTCCGAGCTGAAGATGAAGCGCAGCTTCACCTTCGCGCCCTACAAGCAGCCCTGAGCCGGCGCTGAAAAAAGCTGAGCCCGTGGACGCCTTGGCATCCATCGACTGGGGCGTGATGTTCCGTCCCGAATACCGGGACATGCTGCTCAAGGGCATCCGGAACACGCTGGCCCTCACGGCCGGCGCCATCGTGGGTGGGCTGCTGCTGGGCATGGTGGTGGCCTTCGGCCGGCTGGCGTCATCGCGCTGGATCAGGCTGCCGGCCACCGCCTACGTGGAACTGGTGCGCACCGTTCCGCTGCTGGTGCACGTGATGTTCTGGTATTTCGCCGTGCCGGAGATGCTGCCCGACGAAATCAAGCGCGCGTTGTACAAGCACGATGTGGGCTTCTACGCATCGATGGTGGCGCTAATCCTGTACTCGGCGGCCTTCATTTCCGAGGACATCCGCAGCGGCATCCGCGGCATCCCGCAAGGGCAGGCCGAGGCGGCCAACTCGCTCGGTTTCGGTTTCTTCGACACCTTCCGCCTGGTCATCCTGCCGCAGGCGCTGCGCACCACCGTGCCGCCGCTGCTGGGCCAGGCCATGAACATCACCAAGAACACCACCGTGGCGCTGATGGTGGGCGTGGGCGAGTTGGCTTTCGTCACCCGCGCGGTGAACGACGCCTCCTTCCTGAGCGTGGGTGTCTACGCCTTCACCACGGTCTTCTTCCTGCTGATCGCCATCGTGCTGACCGCACTGGGCAAGTGGTATCAGCACCGTTATCCCGCGAGGTAAAAAGCGATGTGGGACATCCTTGAAACCTACTGGGTGCAGCTGCTGATCGGCTACTACCCCGACGGCCCGCTCGGCGGGCTGGCGATGACGCTGATCCTGGCCCTCGTGGGGCTGGCGCTGGCGATGCCGGCGGGGCTCGCGGTGTGCCTGGGCCTCATCAGCCCCTGGAGGCCGCTGGCCCGGAGTGTGGAGCTGTTTGTGTTCTACATGCGCAGCGTGCCGCTGATCGTGCACCTGCTGTGGGTCTACTTCCTGCTGCCGCTGGTCATCAAGGGCGCGCCGCTGTGGCTGGTTGTGCTGGTGGTGATGACGCTGTTCAACGGCGCCTACCTGTCGCAGACCATCCGCGCCGGCATCGAAGCATTGCCCAAGGGGCAGTACGAGGCGGCGCGTTCGCTGGGCCTGTCGCATGGCCGGGCGATGCGGCACGTGATCCTGCCGCAGGCGTTGCGCAACATGCTGCCCAGCATCGTCAGCCAGTTCGTGCTGCTGATCAAGGAAACGGCGCTGGGCTCGGTCATCGGCCTGCACGAGATGACGCTGGAGTTCATGGGCCTGAACGACACGCTGGGCGACAAGGCGATCCCGATCTTCACGCTGCTGGGCATTTCCTACTTCGCGCTGTGCTATCCGCTCACGCTGCTGGGCCGCTACGTGGAGCGCCGCTTCGCCGGCCCGGCCCGCAGCGCCTCCGCCCCCACCGCCCAGGCCGCTGCGGCCCAGGCCTGACCCTTTGACGAACCGAAGATGTCAGAAAAACCCAAATCCATCGAGTTCCAGGACGTCAGCAAACGCTTTGGCGACAACCCGGTCCTGAAGGAAATCTCCATCGATTTCCACCAAGGCGAGGTGGTGGTGATCTGCGGCCCCTCCGGCTCGGGCAAATCGACGCTGCTGCGCACCATCACGCGGCTGGAAACCATCGATTCCGGCCACATCCTCGTCGAAGGCCGCGAGCCCGGCCACTCGGCCAAGGATGTGAACGCGATGCGCCAGCGCGTGGGCTTCGTGTTCCAGAGCTTCAACCTGTTCCCGCACCTGTCGGTGATGGACAACATCTGCCTGGCGCCGCGCCAGTTGCTCAAGCTGTCCGACAAGGAAGCCAGGGAGCGCGCCATGGCCCTGCTCACACGCGTGGGGCTGGCGTCCAAGGCCGATGCCTCGCCCAACCAGCTCTCGGGCGGCCAGCAGCAGCGCGTGGCCATTGCCCGTACGCTGGCCATGCAGCCGCCCATCATCCTGTTCGACGAACCCACCAGCGCGCTCGACCCCGAGATGGTGGGCGAGGTGCTGGCCGTGATGCGCCAACTGGCCAACGAGGGCATGACGATGCTGTGCGTGACGCACGAGATGGGCTTCGCGCGCGAGGTGGCCGATCGCATCGTCTTCATGGCCGACGGCCAGATCATCGAGGACGCCTCGCCCGAGCAGTTCTTCTCCGCCACGCGCAGCGCCCGCGCCAAGGCTTTTCTTTCGGAAGTCCGCCATGCATGAAAACACTCCCCCCACGACCGACGGCGTCGCCCTGACCGACCAACTCTTTCGCTTGCTGCGCCTGAAGACCACGCCCGTGGGCATCCAGATGTTCGAGCGGGTGGAAGACATGGAGGCGGTGCCCAAGATCCGCCGCCCCAACGGCGCGATCTACACCACCGACCAGATCGTTGGCCAGGCCGCGCGGCTGGGCTTCACCGTGGGCATCACGGCCGCCGACCTGGTGGGGCCGCAGTGCGCCACCGTGATCGGCTTGGCGCCTCAGAACGAGGAGTGGCAGGCCGGGAAGCCTTTCGCGGGCGTGTGGTTCGCCACCGAGGACGACGCCGCCGCGCACCAGCGCGCCATGACCTGCGTGCCCTACGGCCGCTACCAGGCAATGGCAGTTTCACCGCTGGCCAGCGGACGGCTCAACCCCGACATCTGCCTGGTGTACGCCAACCCCGCGCAGATGATCCTGCTGATCAACGGCCTGCAATGGTCGGGCTACCGCAAGCTGGAGTGGGGCGCGGTCGGCGAGTCGGCCTGCGCCGATTCCTGGGGGCGCGCACTGGCCACCGGCGAGCCCAGTTTGTCGCTGCCCTGCTTTCCCGAGCGGCGCTACGGCGGCGTGCCCGACGACGAGATGCTCATGGCGCTCAAGCCCGAGCACCTGGCCAAGGCCCTGGAAGGGCTGGCCGCCCTGGCCCGCAATGGGCTGCGCTACCCCATCCCGCCTTACGAGGTGCAATCGGACGTGCGTGCCGGCATGTCCGTGAGCTACAGCAAGAAGTAACCCATGACGAGCAATACCGAGCAGACCAACGCGGGCATCCGCGCCATCCTCAATCCGCGCTCCATCGTCTTCATCGGTGCATCGGACGACGTCGTCAAGTGGGGCGGCGTGCTGCTGCATGTGCTGCGCAAGTTCGAGTATCCGGGCGCGATCTATCCCGTCAACCCGAAGGCCGAAACCATCCAGGGCCTGCGCGCCTACCGCAGCGTGGGCGAGATCGGACAGCCCATCGACCTGGCCGTGATCTCCATCGGCGTGGATGCCGTGGAGCAGGCCATGCACGAGTGTGCGGCGGCCGGTGTGCGTGCCGCGATGGTGGTCACTTCGCAGTTCGCCGAATCGGGCGCCGAAGGCGCGGCCAAGCAGGAGCGCGTGCTGGCCGTGGCGCGGCAGGCGGGCATTGCCATGATCGGCCCCAACTGCATGGGCGTGCTCAATGCCAACGAGAACATGGCGCTGCTCAACTCCACCGCGCTGGTGGAGTATTTCAGCGACATCCCCCGCGGCCGCATCGGCGTGGTGAGCCAGAGCGGTGCGGTCGTTGGAGCGATGATCGCCCGCGCCGGCTTCGTGGGCGCGGGCTTCAGCAGTTGCGTGACGCTGGGCAACCAGGCCGATCTGGAAATCTGCGATTTCTTCGACTACCTGGTGGACGACCCAGCGACCGATGTGATCTGCCTGTACATGGAAAGCGCCCGTTCGGTGGAGCGGATGCTGGCCATTGCCCGCCGGGCGCGGGCGGCGGGCAAACCGGTGCTGATTACCAAGGCCGGCCGCACGCCGCACGGTCAGAAAGCCGTGGCCTCGCACACGGCCAGCATGGCCGGAACCTACGATACCTTCCTGGCGCGCTGCCGCAACGAGGGCATCCTGGTGCAGACGGACGCGCTGCAAATGCTGCTGACGGCGCAGGCGCTGCAGGCCTTCCCATTGCCACACGCACCCGGCGTGGCGCTTTTCAGTGGCTCGGGCGGGCAGGGCGCGTTGGGCAGCGATGCGCTCTCGGATTATGGTCTGGTCCCCGGTGAGCTGAGCGCGGCCACGTGCACCGCGTTGGCACCCTTCTTCACAGAGAGCAACCAGCAACTGCCTTATGACATGGGGGCGGCGGCTTCAGGCCCGGGGAGGAGCCGCCCCGATCTGCTGACGGGGTCGATGGAACCCATCTTCGCCGACCCGTCTGTCGGTGCTTGCGTCTACCTCATGACACCGCAGGGGAGGATGGACGACATTGCAAAGCGGTTCACCGAACTGGGCCGCAAGCACGGCAAGCCAGCGCTCCTGGCCAACTGCGCCAGCGGCATCGCAGAGAACATGCGCGAGGCGCTGCTCGGACTGGGCGCGCCCTTTTTCCCCAGTCAGCACGAAGCCTTCCTGACCCTGCGGGACCTGGAATGGCTGCGCAACTATGACGGCCCCGACCCGGTGGAAGAGGTTCCCGCGTTGTCGGCGCAACTGCAAGCCTTCACGCAAGCGCTGCCAGAAGGCATGCAGGACGAAGACACCAGCAAGGGCCTGTTGGCCTTGGCGGGCATCGACGTGGCGGCGGGCGATCTGGCAGCCGATGCCGATGCGGCCGCACGCATCGCCGACGGGCTGGGCTACCCCGTGGTGCTCAAGATCGTGGCCGACGGCGTGACGCACAAGAGCGACATGGGCGGCGTGCAGCTCGACCTGCGTGGCGCCGACGCCGTGCGCGCCGCCTTCGGGCGCATCCGGCACGCTGCCGAAGGCCTGCCCGGCGCGGTGTTCCGGGGCTGCCTGGTGCAGCCCATGATCCAGGCCGAGGCCGAACTCATGATCGGCACCTTGTACGACCCGGAATTCGGTCCTTTCCTGCTGCTCGGTGCGGGCGGCACGCTGGTGGAACTGATGAAGGACACGCGACTGCTGCCTGCACCAGCGAGCCCGCAAGCCATCGAGCGCGCGGTCCGCGGGCTGCGCTGCTTCCCGCTGCTCGACGGCTACCGGGGTCGCGCCCCCGCAGACTTGGCCAAGCTGATTCAGATCGCGCGCCGCGTGTCGCAGTTGGCGGCCCAGTTGGGCGCGCGCATGCCGGAGATGGACATCAACCCGCTGGCTGTACAGGGCGACCGCGCGGTAGTGCTCGACTCCCGCCTGCGCTGGTCCCCGCAGGCCTAGCGGCTGCGATATCCCGCATGCCTGCGCTGCTTGTGCGCCCGTCGATGGGCACCGTCGGAGATGCCTGCGACAACGCGATGGCCGAGAGCTTCTTCGCCACGCTCGAATGCGAGCTGATCGACCGGCGCAGTTGGCAGACCAACGGATCAAGTGCCAACCCGTCCGCGCAACAGGGTCAAGTCCAACTTCACTCCGGAGGAGAAAACAAAAAAGCCGGACATCTTTGGAAGTGTCCGGCTTGGTATCTGGTCCCGCCGCCAGGAATCGAACCTGGATCTCAGCCTTCGGAGGGCCGAATTCTATCCGTTGAAATACGGCGAGAGAGGAGGTCTCCGGATATGCCGGAACCCGCGATTATGGCCTATCGGGCGCAGCCGCCGCTCGCGGTGCGTTGCCGATCCTCGCCGCAGGGCGCCGGTGCGCGGTGGCGCACCCTGTCCGGGCGCAGCCGCGCGCGCTCGAAGCCCAGGCCGGCCAGGTAGACGTCGAAGGCGCGCCGGCCGGTCGCCACGAGCGGGAACGCGGCGGGGTCGAGCAGCCAGTCCTGGATCACGCCGGCGATGAGGGCGTGCAGGCCCTGCGCGGCGCTGCGCGCCGGGATCGGCAGCGCGATGCCGTCGCGCCGCGCCGCCAGGCGCAGCGCCTTCTCGAAATCGGCCACGCAGCGGTTGCGCGAGGCGCCGTGGCGCTGCTGCACCGCGGCCATCTCCTGCGTGTACTCGACCTTGTGCAGGGCGATCTCGAACACGCGGCGCACCTGGGCGTCGGTCGTCACGAGACGCAGCGCGGCCAGCAGGGCGGCCTCGACGAGGCCCAGCGGATCCCGCGGCTCGGCGGGCACATCGGGCCCGGGCAGGCGCGCCGCCTCCAGCGGCAGCGTGACGCGCTCCATCATCGCGTTGAACAGGTCGGCCTTGTCCTTGAAGTGCCAGTAGACGGCGCCGCGCGTCGCGCCGGCCTGCTGGGCGATCTGCTGCAGCGAGGTGCTGGAAACCCCGTTCGACTGGAACAGCAGCTCGGCCGCGTCGAGCAGGCGGTGGCGGGTGGCGAGGGCCTCCTCCTTGGTGCGTCGTGCCAAAACGGTCTCCTTGTACCTGCCGCAGATGCAGAATTTCCGGGCGGACCGACACTATACATTCACAAACGTATGTATAGTAGCGGGCTTGCCGATGGACCGCGACGCCGCTATCGTCCTTGGCCCCGCACGTCCCACGCCTCCGCCGCCCCTTTTTTTGCTTTCCCCTGGAAGGATTCGCATGCCCGTCTCGCATGTTCCGCAGCCCCCCGCCCACCCGCTGTTCTCGCCGCGCTCGCTGGCCGCCGTGGCCGGCGCCGCCGTCGTGCTGTCGCTTGCCGCCTGTGGCAAGAGCGACGCGCCGGCGGGCGGTGCGCCCGGTGCCGGCGCGGGGGGCGGCTCGCGGCCGCCCCCCGAGGTGGGGGTGGTCGTTGCCACGCCGGGCGAGGTCGGCCTGGTCACCGAGCTGCCGGGGCGCATCGAGGCGTCGCGCGTGTCGCAGGTGCGCGCCCGCGCGGCGGGCATCCTGCGCGAGCGGCTGTTCCGCGAGGGCAGCGACGTGAAGGCGGGCCAGCCGCTGTTTCGCATCGACCCGGCGCCCTACCAGGCCGCCGCGCAGAGCGCGCAGGCCAGCCTGGCGCGCGCCGAGGCCAACGTGACGCAGACGCGCGCGCTGGCCGAGCGCTACAAGCCGCTGGTCGAGGCCAACGCGGTCAGCAAGCAGGAATACGCCAACGCCGTGGCCGCGCAGAAGGCCGCCGAGGCCGATGCCGCGGTGGGCCGCGCGGCGGTCGAAACCGCCAAGATCAACCTGGGCTACGCCAATGTGACGGCGCCGATCTCCGGGCGCATCGGCCGCGCGCTGGTCACCGAGGGCGCGCTGGTCGGCCAGGGCGAGGCGACGCCGCTCGCGCTGATCCAGCAGATCGATCCGGTGTACATCAACTTCACCCAGTCGGCCGGCGACGTGCTCAAGCTGCGCCGCGGCCTGGCCGCCGGCCAGTTCAAGCGCGCCAGCGGCCCCGACGCCGCCAGCGTGCGCGTGGTGCTGGAGGACGGCAGCGAGTACCCGCTGGCGGGCCGGCTGCTGTTCTCGGACCTGTCGGTCGACCCGACCAGCGGCCAGATCACGCTGCGCGCCGAGGTGCCCAACCCGAAGGGCGAGCTGCTGCCGGGGCTGTACGTGCGCGTGCGGCTGGAGCAGGCGCAGGTCAACAACGCCATCACCGTGCCGCAGCAGGCCGTCACGCGCACCCAGCAGGGCGACACGGTGATGGTGGTCGGCGCCGACGGCAAGGTCAGCCCGCGCAAGGTGAAGATCAGCGCCGCGCAGGGCAACCGCTGGATCGTGCTCGACGGCCTGCAGGCGGGCGAGCAGGTGATGGTCGACGGCTTCCAGAAGCTGCAGATGATGCCGCCCGGCACGCCGGTGAAGGCGGTGCCGTGGCAGGCGCCGGGCGGCGCGACCGCGGCCGGTTCGGCTGGGGCTCCCGGCGGCTCCGGCGGCGCCGCGGCAGGCGGCTCCTCGTCGGCAGCGTCAGGCGCACCGGGTACGGCCTCGGCTGGCGCCGGCAGCGGCGCAGCCTCCGGCGGCGCGGCCACGGCGGCCAAGCAGTAAAGGGCGGTTGTTCGCATGGCCAAGTTCTTCATCGACCGCCCCATCTTCGCGTGGGTGATCGCGCTCTTCATCCTGGTGGTGGGCAGCGTGGCGATCACGCAGCTGCCGATCGCGCAGTACCCGCCGGTGGCGCCACCGGCCATCGTGGTGAGCGCCGCCTACCCTGGCGCCTCGGCGCAGACGCTGGAGGACAGCGTGCTGTCGGTCATCGAACGCGAGATGAACGGCTCGCCCGGGCTGATCTACATCGAGTCGGTGGCGCAGGCCGACGGCTCGGGCAGCATCACGCTGAGCTTCCAGCCCGGCACCAACCCCGACCTGGCGCAGGTGGACGTGCAGAACCGCCTGTCGCGCGCCACGCCCCGGCTGCCCGCGGCGGTGACGCAGCAGGGGGTGCGGGTGGACAAGTCGCGCTCGAACTTCCTGCTGTTCGCCATGCTCTCGTCGAGCGACCCGGGCTTCGACACGATCGCGCTGGGCGACTACGCCTCGCGCAACATCGTCCCCGAGCTCCAGCGCCTGCCCGGCATCGGCCAGGCCCAGCTGTTCGGCACCGAGCGCGCCATGCGCGTCTGGATCGACCCAGACAAGCTGCGGGGCTACAACCTGTCGTCGGCCGAGGTCAACGCCGCCATCCGCGCGCAGAACGCGCAGGTGGCCTCGGGCGCCATCGGCGACCTGCCCAACATCACCGGCCAGGGCATCGCCGCCACGGTGATCGTCAACGGCCAGCTCTCCAGCGTCGAGCAGTTCGGCAACATCGTGCTGCGCGCCAACCCCGACGGCTCCACGGTGCGGCTGAAGGACGTGGCGCGCGTCGAGCTGGGCGGCCAGAGCTACGCGACCTCGGCGCGGCTCAACGGCCAGCCGGCGGTGGGCGTCGGCGTGCAGCTCTCGCCCAGCGGCAACGCGCTGGCCGCAGCGCAGGAGGTGCGCAACAAAATGACCGAGCTGGCGCGCTACTTCCCGCCGGGCGTGAAGTGGAGCATCCCCTACGACAGCTCGCGCTTCGTCAAGATCTCGATCACGCAGGTGGCCGAGACGCTCGTCGAGGCGGTGGCGCTGGTGTTCGTCGTGATGTTCCTGTTCCTGCAGAACTGGCGCTACACCGTCATCCCGACCATCGTGGTGCCGGTGGCGCTGCTGGGCACCTTCGGCGTGCTGCTCGCTTTGGGCTTCTCGATCAACGTGCTGACCATGTTCGGCATGGTGCTGGTGATCGGCATCGTGGTGGACGACGCCATCGTGGTGGTCGAGAACGTCGAGCGCATCATGAGCGAGGAAGGCCTGCCGCCGCTGGAGGCCACGCGCAAGGCGATGCGACAGATCTCCGGCGCCATCGTCGGCGTGACGGTGGTGCTGATCTCGGTGTTCGTGCCGCTGGCGTTCTTCGCCGGCTCGACCGGCAACATCTACCGTCAGTTCTCGGCGGTGATGGTGTCGGCCATCGGCTTCTCGGCCTTCATGGCGCTCTCGCTCACGCCGGCGCTGTGCGCGACGCTGCTGAAGCCCGTCGAGGCCGGGCACCACCACGAGAAGACCGGCTTCTTCGGCTGGTTCAACCGCGGCTTCTCGCGCACCGCCCACGGCTACGAGGGCGTGGTGGCGCGCATCCTCAAGCGCGCGGCGCGCTACCTGGTGATCTACGCGGCCATCATCGGCGCCGTGGCGCTGGTGTTCCTGCGGCTGCCGACCTCGTTCCTGCCCAACGAGGACCAGGGCACGCTGCTGGTCAACGTGCAGCTGCCGCCCGGCGCCACGCAGGAGCGCACGCTCTCGGTGATGCAGCAGGTCGAGGCCTACATCCTGAAGCAGCCCGAGGTGCAGAGCATGGTCGGCGTGCTGGGCTTCAGCTTCTCGGGGCAGGGGCAGAACGCCGCGCTGGCCTTCGTCACGCTCAAGGACTGGTCCGAGCGCGAGGGCGAGGCGCATTCGGCCGAGGCCATCGCCGGGCGCGCCTTCGGCGGCCTCTCGGGCATCCGCGACGCCTTCGTCTACCCGCTGAGCCCGCCGCCGATTCCGGAGCTGGGCAACGCGACGGGCTTCAGCTTCCGGCTGCAGGACCGCGCCGGCCTGGGCCACCAGGCGCTGGTCAACGCGCGCAACCAGCTGCTGGGCATGGCCGCCAAGAGCCCGGTGCTGGCGCAGGTGCGCCCGGACGGGCTGGAGGACGCGCCGCAGCTGCAGATCGAGATCGACCGCGACAAGGCCAACGCGCTGGGGGTGTCCTTCGACGCCATCAACACGACCCTGTCGACCGCGCTCGGGTCGGCCTACATCAACGACTTCCCGAACCAGGGGCGGTTGCAGCGCGTGGTGGTGCAGGCCGACGCGCCCGCGCGCATGCAGCCGGAGGACCTGCTGCAGCTCAACGCCAGCAACGCGCAGGGCCAGCCGGTGCCGCTGGGCACCTTCGCGACCACGCGCTGGGTCTCGGGCGCGATGCAGACGGTGCGCTACAACGGCTACCCGGCGATGCGCATCTCGGGCGGGGCGGCACCGGGCCAGAGCACCGGCGCTGCGATGGCCGAGATGGAGAAGCTGGCGGCGCAGCTGCCGCAGGGCTTCGGCTACGAGTGGACCGGGCAGTCGCGCGAGGAGAAGCTGGCCGGCTCGCAGGCCACCGTCCTGTACGGCTTCGCGATCCTGGCGGTGTTCCTGTGCCTGGCCGCGCTCTACGAGAGCTGGACCATCCCGCTGGCCGTCATCATGGTGGTGCCGCTGGGCGTGATCGGCGTGCTGCTGGCGACGCTGCTGCGCGGCTACGCCAACGACGTGTACTTCCAGGTCGGGCTGATCACCATCATCGGCCTGTCGGCGAAGAACGCGATCCTGATCATCGAGTTCGCCAAGGACCTGCAGGCGCAGGGCAAGGGCGTGGTCGAGTCGGCGCTGGCGGCGGCGCACCTGCGCTTCCGCCCGATCATCATGACCTCGCTGGCCTTCGGCTTCGGCGTCATGCCGCTGGTGATCGCCTCGGGCGCCGGCTCGGCCAGCCAGCGCGCCATCGGCACCGGCGTGCTGGGCGGCATGGTGACCGGCACCACGCTCGCGGTGTTCTTCGTGCCGGTGTTTTTCGTGGTCGTTCGCAGCCTGTTCAAGGCCAGCAAGCGCCAGCTGGAGGCCGACCGGCGCCACGCCGCGGCGGCAGGGATGGAGCCGAGCCATGACTGAGCAACAACAACGACGATCGACGACTTCCGCGGCCCCGCGTCGCCTGCCACGCTCGCGCCGTGACGGACGCGGCGCGCCCGCGCCGTCGCTGCGCACCGCGCTCGCCGCGCTGGCCGCCGGCGCGGTGCTGGCCGGCTGCTCGCTGATCCCGGCCTACGAGCGCCCGTCCGCGCCGGTGCCGGCGGTCTATCCGGGCGGCCCGGCGCAGCGCCCCGGCCAGCCGGCCGCGGCCAGCGTGTCGTGGCTGGACTATTTCGGCGACGCCCGGCTGCAGCGGGTGATCGGCATCGCGCTGCGCAACAACCGCGACCTGCGCGTGGCCGCGCTCAACATCGAGCAGGCGCGCGCGACCTACCAGATCCAGCGCGCCGCGCAGTTCCCCACCGTCGCCGCCAGCGTGAGCGAGACGCGCCAGCGCCCGTCGCTGCTCGGCCAGGGCGTCTCGGGCAGCGCGCTCGCCGGCCTTGGCGTCAGCGCCTGGGAGATCGACGTGTTCGGCCGCATCGCCAGCCTGCGCGAGGCCGCGCTGGCGCAGTTCCTGGCCACCGAGGAGGCGCGCAAGGCGGTGCAGGTCAGCCTGATCGGCGCCGTCGCCAACGGCTGGCTCACGCTCTTGGCCGACGACGAGCTGCTGGAGCTGACGCGCCAGACGCTCGCGACGCGCCAGGAATCGGTGCGGCTGACCAAGCTGCGCTTCGACGCCGGCGTGGTCTCGGAGATCGACTTCCAGCTGGCGCGCGGCCTGGCCGAAACCGCCCAGGCCACCTACGCCCAGCAGCAGCGCCAGCGCCTGCAGGACGAGAACGCGCTGGCGCTGCTGCTGGGCGAGCCGGTGCCGCCCGAGGTGCTGCCGGCGTCCGCGCCGGCGGCGGCGCTGCCCGACGTGGCAGCCGCCGGCACGGCAGCAGCGGCGGCCGGCGCGGCGCCGGACCGCGGCGCGCCGGCCGCCAGCCCGGTGCCCGCGCTCGACACCCTGGCGGGCGGGCTCGACAGCCTGGCGCCCATGCCCGAGCTGCCGGCCGGCCTGCCGAGCGACCTGCTGGCCCGGCGCCCCGACATCCGTCAGGCCGAGCAGCAGCTGCTCGCCGCCAACGCCAACATCGGCGCGGCGCGCGCCGCCTTCTTCCCGCGCATCGCGCTCACCGCCTCGGTCGGCAGCGCCAGCGGCGATCTTTCGGGGCTCTTCAAGAGCGGCTCGCAGGCCTGGACCTTCGCGCCGCAGGTCACGCTGCCGATCTTCGACGCCGGCCGCAACCAGGCCGGCTTCGAGGCGGCGCGGGCGCAGCGCGACATCGCCGTGGCGCAGTACGACAAGGCGATCCAGGGCGCGTTCCGCGAGGTGGCCGACGCGCTGGCCGGACGCGCCACGCTCGGCGAGCAGCTGCGCGCCACCCGGGCGCAGGCCGAGGCCGAGGCGGTGCGCTTCCGGCTGTCGGACCTGCGCTACCGCAACGGCATCGCCAGCGCGCTCGACCTGCTGGACTCGCAGCGTTCGCTGTTCGCCGCGCAGCAGCTGGCGGTGCAGGTGCGGCTCGCGCAACTGCAGAACCAAGTGCTGCTGTACAAGGCACTCGGCGGTGGCTGGACCGAGGACAGGCCGCCGGCCTGAGGGCCGGCGCGGAGCCCGGCCCGCCGCAGGGGGCGCCCCTATAATCGCGCGCTGACTGGCGCCGCCCGGGCGTCTTTGTAAAAAAAGCTCCCGAATTGAAGGACGCCATGAGCGACAACACCTACTACCAAGCCGCGGAAGACGCCCACACCGGCCCGATCAAGAGTCCAAGGCAGCTGCTGATGGTGGTGGCGGTCTGCTTCGTCGGCGTCGTCCTGGTGATCGCGGCGCTGGTGATGTTCGTGGCCACCGGCACCAAGCCTGCCGGCACGGCCAAGGGCGACAACATGTCGCTCTATGGCGTATCGACCGGCGGACGCGACCACGACATCCAGGATCGCCTGGCCAAGGTGGGCGCGGTCGAGATCCGCGACGCCAACCGCCCGCTGGCGCAGGGCGAGGCCGTCTTCAAGGCGCAGTGCGTGGCCTGCCACGGCTCGCCCGGCATCCCCGGCGCGCCGCACTATGGCGACGCCGCCGCCTGGGGGCCGCGCATCGCCCAGGGCTACCCCACCCTGCTCGAACACGCCCTGAAGGGCAAGGGCGCCATGCCGCCGCAGGGCGGGGGCGACTTCAACGACACCGAGATCGGCCGCGCCGTGGTGTACATGGCCAACGCCGGCGGCGCCAAGTTCGCGGTGCCCGAGAGCCCCGCCGGCGGCGCCACCGCAGCGGCCGATGCCCCGGCGGCAGCGCCGGCAGCCGCGACCGCGCCGGCAACGCCGGCAGCAGCGACAGCGCCGGCTGCAGCGGCTCCCACGCAGGTCGCCACGGCGGCACCCGCTGCTGCCGCACCGGCTCCGGCCGCCGCGCCCGCCGGCGGCGGCAGCAACGCCGCGGCCGGCGAAGCCCTCTACAAGCAGACCTGCGTCGCCTGCCACGGCGCCGGCGTGGCGGGCGCGCCGAAGTTCGGCGACAAGGCCGCCTGGGCGCCGCGCATCCAGACCGGCATGGACACGCTGGTCGCCGCCGCCATCAAGGGCAAGGGCGCGATGCCGCCCAAGGGCGGATCGACCGCCTCCGACGCCGATGTGCACGCCGCGGTCGAGTACATGGTGAGCGCGGCCAAGTAAGAAGGACAAGCAGGCGCGCCGCGCCCGCCCGCCCCAGCCGGTCGTCGACCGGCTTTTTTCATGCCGGATCGGCCCCGGCGCCCGTCGATCCTAGGGCTGCATCTATTATTTTGATAGCGGCTGCGGCTGCCGCACGAAGCCGAAGTGCGCGGCGATGTCGGCCTGCGCCAGTGTGTCGCCCAGCGGCCAGCGGCCGGCTTCGATCGCCTCGGCCGCCAGCGCCACGTCCAGGCTGTGCACCAGGCCCGGGCCGAGGTCGGTCGCCAGGTAGACGCGTCCGGCCTCGTCGGTGAAGCACTGCGCGACGTGGGCGGCGCGCCCGGTGTGCGAGCTGACGCTGAGATCGTCGCCCACGCGCCAGATCCACGGCGTGGCCTCCAGCTCGACGTAGACGCGCTGCGGCCCGTTCTGGAAAAACCAGGCGCCGGCGGCGTCGCATTCGTAGTTGCGGCCGATGAACTCGACCAGCTTGTCGTGGCGCAACAGATCGCCGCGCGCCGCCGGGTCGCCGCCCGTGAACGGCCCGGCGGCCTGCGCGCGCTCGTCGCGCAGCCACCACTGGCCGCGCGCGTCGAGCGCGAGCCAGCCCCAGCAATGCGGCACGCTGGGCCACTTGGCGAGCGCCTGCCTGACGATGTCGTCCATCCGGAATTTCCTCTTCTGCGCGGCGGCGGCCACGCGTTGCCTGGGGCGAAATGCCTGCTGCCTATGCGCCCGATTGTGCGGCGAGCCACGCCGCCACGGCTGTCGGCATGGTTCGCACATGGCCGGGCGGCGCGCCGGCCGGAAAACCCACGTGCCCGCCCTGGCGCGGCTGCCAGAGCGTGACGCAGGGGCCGACCTCGTCCGCGCGCGGCAGGCTCGCGGCCGGCACGAACGGATCGTTGCCGGCATTGAGCACCAGCGCCGGCACGCGGATGCGGTGCAGGTGCGGCTTGGCCGAGGCGCGCGCCCAGTAGTCGTCGGTGTTCCTGAAGCCGTGCAGCGGGCTGGTGAACAGGTTGTCGAAGCCGTAGAGGTCGCGCACTTCGAGCATCGCCTGGCGGTCGAACAGGCCGGGGTGCTGGTCGAGCTTGGCCAGCGCCTTGGGCTTCATGGTGGCGAGGAACATGCGCGTGTAGGCCAGCCGGTTGAAGCCGCGGCCGATGGCCGCCCCGCCGGCGGCCAGGTCGAGCGGCGCGCACACCGCGGCCACGGCATCGACCTGGCGGGCCGCCCCGGCGCCCGCCTCGCCGGCCCAGCGCATCAGCGCGTTGCCGCCCAGCGAGATGCCGACGGCGAGCATCGGAGCCCCTTCCCCGGCGGCGTCGTGCTGCCGTCGCAGCCGCGCCAGGATCCAGCCGATCTCCTCGTGGTCGCCCGAGTGGTAGGCGCGCGGCGCCAGGTTGAGCTCGCCGCCGCAGCCGCGGAAGTGCGGCACCACGTAGTCCCAGCCGCGCGCGGCGGCGACCTCGGCGAAGGTCTCGGCGTAGTGGCTGTGCGACGATCCTTCGAGGCCGTGGAACAGCACCAGCAGCGGGCGCGTGCCCGGTGGCGGCGGCGCTCCGGATGCCGCGGCGTCCGGGGCGACCGGCGGCTGCGGCGCGTCGGCGAAATCGACGTCGATGAAGTCGCCGTCCGGCGTGGTCCAGCGCTCGCGCCGGTAGCGCGGCGCGGTGCCCAGTCCGCGCCGGGCGTAGAGGGCCGACCAGATGGTCTGCAGGTTGCCTCCAGGCAGCCAGCGCGGCGCCGCGTAGTGCGCGAGCGGGGCGGCGGCAGGGCGGCTGTCGTCGGTCATGGTGGGCGGAGCAGGCGTTGGAGCGGAGTGGGCGGCGCCCGCGGCCTTGCGCACGGCGCCGCGGGTGGCGACGGCATGCCGCCGGGTGCGGGACATTGCGGCGGGCGGCGGTAGGACGGCAACCGATTTTGCCTGCGCCCGCCCGGGCGGCGCGGCGGCCGTGCTTACACTCGCGGCCATCGTCCCGCCGATTTCCCGTGGAAGGAACCGCCCCATCATGAAGCGCCTGCTGCTCGCCCTCTTCACCGCGCTGGCCGTGCTCGCCCTGAGCGGCTGCGGCTACAACCAGTTCCAGCAGCTCGACGAGGCCAGCAAGTCGGCCTGGAGCGAGGTGCTGAACCAGTACCAGCGCCGCGCCGACCTGGTGCCCAACATCGTCGCCAGCGTCAAGGGCGAAGCCAACTTCGAGCAGGACACGCTGACCAAGGTGATCGAGGCGCGCGCCAAGGCGACCTCGATCCAGGTCACGCCCGAAACCTTGAACAATCCCGAGGCTTTCAACCGGTTCCAGCAGGCGCAGGGCGAGCTGACGGGGGCGCTGTCGCGGCTGATGGCGGTGTCGGAGCGCTACCCGCAGCTGCAGGCCAACCAGGCCTTCCGCGACCTGCGCGTGACGCTTGAAGGCACCGAGAACCGCATCACGGTGGCGCGCAACCGCTACATCCAGACGGTGCAGGAGTACAACGTGCTGGCGCGCAGCTTCCCGACCAACCTGACCGGCATGGTGTTCGGCTACAAGCCCAAGCCGGTCTTCACGGTGCAGAACGAGGCCGAGATCTCGCGCCCGCCGACGGTCGATTTCAACAAGAAGTAGCAAGCAGGCGCGGGACGCCACCGGTTTTCAGGCGAAAAATGGCTTTAGCGCACATCTGGCGTGGGTTGCTTGCTATCTTTCTGATAGTGACGGCATGCCTTGCCGGCGGGGGCGTGGCGCACGCCCAGCAGCCGCAGCCGGTGCCCGCGCTCAGCGCGCGCGTGATCGACCGCACCGGCACGCTCGACGCGTCGCAGCGCCAGGCGCTGGAAGCCAAGCTCGCCGCCTTCGAAGAGAAGAAGGGCTCGCAGATCGTCGTGCTGATGGTGCCGACCACCGCGCCGGAGGACATCGCCAGCTACGCCAACCGCGTCGCCAACACCTGGAAGATCGGCCGCCGCGACGTCGGCGACGGCGTGCTGGTGATCGTCGCCAAGGACGACCGGCAGATGCGCATCGAGGTCGCCAAGACGCTCGAAGGCGCGCTGCCCGACCTGGCGGCGGCGCGCATCATCGACCAGCAGATGAAGCCCGCGTTCCGGCAGAACGACTTCGCCGGCGGCCTGGGCGCGGCGATCGACCAGATCACGGCACGCATCAGCGGCGAGCCGCTGCCCGAGGTGCGGCGCCCGGACGCGCGCAGCCCGGCCCAGGGCGGCGCGAACGGTGTCGACTGGGGGCAGCTGGGCATCTTCCTGTTCCTGGGCGTGTTCGTGCTCGGCCGCGTGGCGCGCGCGATGCTGGGCGGCACGCTCGGGTCGCTGGCCACCGGAGTGGGCGCCGGCGCCATCGCGCTGGTCGTGACCTCCAGCATCGTGCTGGCGCTGCTGGCGGGCTTCGTCGCGCTGCTGCTGACGGCGTTCTCGGGCTTTATGCCGCTCGCCTCGCTGGGCGGCGGGCGCGGCCGGGGCGGCTGGGGCGGAGGCGGTTTCGGCGGAGGTTTTGGCGGCGGCGGCTTCGGCGGAGGTGGCGGAGGCGGCTTCAGCTCGGGCGGCGGCGGCAACTTCGGTGGCGGCGGCGCCTCCGGGAACTGGTAGGCAGCGCCATGGCCCGCCTGCTCGACACCCTGCGGCGCGTCTGGCGCCACCACACGACCGACGCGGCCGACGTGCGGCGCGCCCTGCCACCCGAGCTGCTGGAGCGCCTCACGCGCCGGGTGGCGGCCAGCGAGCGGCGCCACAGCGGCGAGATCCGCATCTGCGTCGAGGCCGGCCTGCCGCCCTCCTACATTTGGCGCGGCGCGACGGCGCGCGAGCGCGCGGTGGCGCTGTTCGGCAAGCTGCGCGTATGGGACACCGAGCACAACAACGGCGTGCTGATCTACCTGCTGCTGGCCGAGCGCGCCATCGAGATCGTGGCCGACCGCGGCATCGACGCGCGGGTGGACGACGCCGAGTGGGCGGCCATGGCACAGCGCATGGCCGCCGCGTTCCGCGAGGGCCGCTTCGAGGACGGGCTGACGCAGGCGCTGGAGGAGGTCTCGGCGCTGCTGGTGGCACACTTCCCGCTCGATCCACACGATCCTGCGGTGGCCAACCGCAACGAACTGCCCGACGCGCCCGTGGTGCTCTAGCGTCTGCTCCGCCGTGGCGCCGGGCCGGGTCGCGTCAGGACATCCTGCCTTTTCAGGAATCCTTGCGGGACCCCAAGGCCCACCACCCGGTCAGCTGCCCCGGTATGTCACATAACTCCACGGCGAGCAGAGCAGGGGCACGTGGTGGTGCTCCTTGGTGTCGAAAATCGCAAAATGGATGGATATCTTGTCCAGGAATGCCGGCTCCGGCAGTGCAACACCCATCTGGTTGAAATAGTCGGCCATATGGAAAACCAGCTGATAGCGGCCAACGGCCATGCGCTCGACAGGCAGGATGGGCCTATGGAGCGCGGCACCTGCAGCCAAGAGATTTCTGCGCTCCCGCGCCATTGTTCATGTTATCTCCTCCAGTCAGCTGCCGCGGTAGGTGATGTAGCTCCACGGTGTCAGAAGCACCGGAACATGGAACACCTGCTTCGTGTCTCCTCGCACTTTTATTGCCGGTGGCTGTCAGCGTCCCTGGAGAACGGCCGCGGCTTCGTCCTCGAGCTCGGGGCCTTCCACCACGACGTTCGGCTGGCCGTGAGCCAGCACTTCGGCGGCACGCAGACGGATGCCGCCGGTGTCACCCGACATCTCGTACATGCGCGGCTGGCCGAGCGCGAACACCAAGCGCCCGATGCCCGCGTTGTAGATGGCGCCGGCGCACATGGCGCAGGGCTCGCCGCTCGCATAGAGGGTTGAAGCCCGCAGGGTGGCGCGGTCGAAGAGGGGCGCGGCCTGCCGCACCAGGCTGGTTTCAGCGTGCGCGGTGCAATCCTTCGTGGTGACTTCCGAGTTTTCAACCGTCAGCAACGTTTTCCCGGCGGCATCGACCAGGATGGCCCCATAGGGCGCATTTCCGCCGTCACGTGCCTTGCGTGACGCTTCGATGGCGGCACGCAAGTGCTCTCGGTCTTTATCGTTGATCATGTATTCATTCCTCCCGTGGTAATTTGAAATCGTCGGAAAACAAACGGCGTCCGACCCGCTAGAAAGATATCGAGGAAGTCCGGTTGGCGCATTCGATACCCCTTCCCACTCTTCTCGGGAAATCTCGCAAGGCAAGGTTGCAGTCGTTCAAAGCGCTGCGCTGACGCGGCTTGACTTTCGGCTCCTCAGCTGCCCCGGTAGGTCGAACAGCTCCACGGCGTGCACAGCATCGGCACGTGGTAGTGCTGCTTGGGGTCGAAGATCGAAAAGCGCAGCGGCACCACCCGGTCGACGAACATCGGGTCGGGCAGGGTGACGCCCGGACGCTCGTAGAACTCGCCCAGATGGAAGCTCAGCTCGTACTCGCCCACCGCCGCGGCGTCGGCCGCGAGCACGGGCTGGTCGGTGCGGCCGTCGATGTTGGTGCGCAGGGTCTTGACCAGCTTCCACTGGCCATCGGGTTGGCGCACCGAGAAGTCGATGCGCATGCCGACGCCGGGGCGGCCGGTGAAGTTGTCCAGGACGTGCGTGGAAATGCCTGCCATCTCGATGCTCCTCAGCTGCCGCGGTAGTAGGAATAGCCCCAGGGGGAAAACAGCGCGGCCAGGTGCACGCGCTGCGCGGCGTCGTTGATGACGAAGCGCATCGGCACCTTCGACAGGAACGGCGGCTGCGGCAATTTGGCGCCCATCTGCGCGAAGTACTCGTCGAGGTGCAGCAGCACCTCGTAGCGTCCGGTGCGGTAGCCCTCGCCGATCAGCAGCGGCTCGGCGGGCCGGCCGCCGGCAGTGGCGCGCACGGTGCCGAGCGGCTGCCAGCGGTCGCCCTCCCAGCGCGAGAGGTCCAGCTTCAGGCCGGCGCCGGTCGTGCCGTGGTAGGTGTCGATCGCGTGCACCGTCAGGCGGGGCGAGGCGCCGGCCATCGACGTGGGCGCGGCCGTCAGGCCCGCCGGCGCGGCAGCCGGCGCATCGGCCGCCACTGCGAAGCGCGACGCCAGGGCGGCACCGCCCGCCAGCAGGCCGGCGCGCAGGAGGCCGCGCCGCGCCAGGGCGTCGCTGGCCGCGGCAAGGACGGGGCCGGCCTTCATGCCGCCACCTTGGCTTCGACACGCATGCGCGTGATGGCGGCGATCTGCGCCAGCGCCTCGCGCAGCTCGGTCTGGCTGTCGCGCTCGATGCGCCCGCGCAGCTGCTCGAAGATCTGCGCCTTGCTGTAGCGACGCACCGCGACGATGAAAGGAAAGCCGTGGCGCTCGCGGTAGCGGGCGTTGAGCTGGCGCAATTCGTCGATCTCGTCGCGGCTCAGGGCATCGAGGCCGGCGCTGGCCTGCTCGCCGACCGACTCGTCGGTCATGGTGCCGGCCTGCGCTTCCTTGCCGGCGAGCTCCGGGTGGGCGCACAGGAAGGCGATTTGCGTGACGTGCGACGCGTTGCGGACCACGTCCACCATGGCCGCGTGCAGGGCGTCGACGCTGGCGAACGGCCGGGCGGCCCAGGCGCCCTCGGCCACCCAGGGCGAGTGCTCGAAAGTGCTGCCGAGCGCGGCGACGAAGGTGTCTCGCTCGAGGGTGTTGATGGCGTCGAGGTCGAGCGCCCGGGCTGTTTCAGTCATTGTTGTGCTCATGGAAAGGTCTCGGGGGTCAGTGAAAGCTCGCCTTGGCGACGGCGATCTTCTGGAAGCGCGGGACGAACATCAGGATCAGCAGGGTCGCGCAGACCTCCACCGCCGCCACCACGTACAGGCCAGCCGACAGCGAGCCGGTCGAGGTCTTGATGAGCCCCAGCATCCACGGCGCGCCGAAGCCGGCCAGGTTGGCCACCGAGTTGATCAGCGCCACACCGCCCGCGGC
Organism: uncultured beta proteobacterium; assembly: GCA_963847265.1. GTDB lineage: Bacteria > Pseudomonadota > Gammaproteobacteria > Burkholderiales > Burkholderiaceae_C > Variovorax. The sequence continues at coordinate 1,093,620 of CAWJZE010000001.1, forward strand.
CGCCGCGCCCGACAGGAAGCGGTTGGGCATCTGCCAGAACACGGGAATGGCGCTCATGGTGCCGACGATGGCCAGCACCAGCGCCGCCAGCGTGAGCACTGCGCTGGTTTCGAGCACGACGGCAATCACCAGGATCGACACCGCACCGAGCGCTGCCGCGATGCCGCAGTGCCAGCGCGATTCCTGGTGCCGGTCGGAGTGCGCGCCGTTCAGGATCATGCCGGCGGCGCCGCACAGGTAGGCGGCCGACATGATCCAGCCGACGGTCAGCGGGTTGGTGAAGCCGACTTCCTTGACCAGCGTCGGGCCGAAGAAGGTCAGCGACGAGTTGGCCGCGATGATGCAGAAGAAGATCAGGATCATCAGCCAGATCTTCGAGTCCTTCAGCGAGGCCAGCAGGCTGTGCTCGCGGTGGCCCATGGCGTTGTGGTCGCGCTCCAGGTCACTCTGCACCAGGTCGCGCTCGCGCTGCGTCAGCCAGGTGGCCTGCTCGGGCTTGTCAGTCAGGTAGAAGTAGATGACGACGCCGGCGATCACCGACGGGATGCCTTCCAGCAGGAACACCCACTGCCAGCCCTGCCAGCCATTGACGCCGTTCAGGTTGTTCATGATCGCGCCGGCCAGCGGCCCGCCGATGACGCCGGCCAGGGCGGAGGCCGACATGAACATGCCGAAGGCCTTGGCGCGGCGGTCGTTCGGGAACCAGTACGTCAGGTACAGGATGATGCCGGGGTAGAACCCGGCCTCGAACACGCCCAGCAGGAATCGCAGGAAGTAGAACATCGCCGGCGTCTTCACGAACATCATCACGATGCTGGTGATGCCCCAGCCAATGGTGATGCGCATGAGGGTCTTCTTGGCGCCGATCTTCTGCAACAGCAGGTTGCTCGGCACCTCGAAGAAGAAGTAGCCGAGGAAGAAGATGCCCGCGCCGAGGCCGTAGACCGCCTCGCTCCACTTCAGGTTGTCGAGCATGGTGAGCTTGACGAAACCGATGTTGACGCGGTCGATCCAGGCCAGGATCCACAGCACCATCAGGAACGGAATCAGTCGCAGGAAGATCTTCCTGTAGACGCCGTCGAGTTCCGACGGCGCGGCATCGGCAACGGCAGGCAGCGCAGCGCTGGGGGTGCTCATGTTTGTCTCCATTTCTATGTCGTCTCCGGCCGGTGCGGCAGCTCCCGAGGAACCTGTGTCACGCCAGTTTTTGAGGACACCCAGGCGTGGAAGGCGCTGCCGTGCCGAAGTGCGCGGAGTCTAGGCAGAATGCCGCCGGGCGCCGCGTGCGCACTGTTATAAGCAGCATTCAGGGAATCGATAGTGCCAACAACCTCCATCGTCATGCCGGGATGAGCCGCTCCGCGGACTCCGTTGACCGTTACCTGCTGCGCGTGCTGGCGACACTGGTGTCCGAGCGCAGCGTGTCGCGCACCGCCATCCGGCTGAACCAGTCGCAGCCGGCCATCAGCGCCGCCCTGAAGCGCCTGCGCGAGCTGTTCGGCGACCCTCTGCTGGTGCGCGAAAAAGGCGGCATGGCCCCGACCGAGCGCGCGCTGCTGCTGCGCGAGCACGCGCGCAAGGCGCTCGGCGAGATCGACCTGATGCTGGTCGGCCCGGAGCGTTTCGATCCGGCAGCCAGCCAGCAGACGTTTCGCGTCGGCTCGCCGGACTTCATGGTCGCCGCCTTCCTGGCGGGCGCGGTCGAGCGGTTTCGCAGAGAGGCACCGCGCGCCCGGCTGGCCGTGCAGCCGCTGGGCGCCGACTACGACTACGAGCGCGCGCTGGCCGAGGGCGAGCTCGACGTGGCGATCGGCAACTGGCCGCAGCCCCCGGAGCACCTGCACCTGTCGGTGCTGCTGGACGACGAGGTCGTCTGCCTGTTGAACGCGCGCGATCCACGCGCCGCCACGGGCCTGACGCGCGAGCAGTACCTGGCGGCGCAGCACGTGGTGCCGCTGCCGTACTCGGTCGGGCAGCGCGGCGTGGTGGAATCCCACCTGACCAGCCTGCGCATGGCCCGCGACGCGCGCGTCGTGGTGCCTTATTTCGACCTGGCGCCGCACTTGGTGGCCCGCACCGACCTGGTGTTCACGACCTCGCGCCACTTCGCCGAGCATTACGCGCGCACCCTGCCGCTGGCGGTGGTCGCCGCGCCGCTGGGATTTCCGCGCATGCGCTTCTACCAGCTGTGGCACGAGCGCTCGCAGCACTCGGCGCCGCACCAGTGGTTCCGCACCCTGCTGACCGACGCGGCCCGGCGGCTTGTTCCGGAGCGCTGAAGCCCGGCGCGCCGATCTTCGTCGCGCTTGATCCACATCGGCCTCGGTGGCCCGGCCGCAGGCATACTGCGCTCCGCGACAGGGCTCGCAGCGCCCGAGCCGGCCGTGTGCCGTCCGCCGTCGTCGCCCGGCCGCGCCGCACCAACAACTTCACAGGGAGGTCAAGGACCATGCTCGCCGAACCCAACTGGCGCAAGCCTGCCCGATGAAGCCACGCTGGAGCAGCGAATGGCCGATGCTCTGCCCTTGCTTCAATCGATCGCCGAGGCGCTCGACAGCCTCGGCCTTGCGACCTGCGTGCTCGACTCCGCGGACTGCGCGCTGCTCTGGAATCGCACCTTCCTGAAGCTCTTTCCCGAGCACGCAGCGCGGATCCACGTGGGCGAGTCGTACCGCGCCAACCTGCGGCGCTTCTACGAAAAGCGGCTGGGCAGCGACGAGATGCCGGCGATCGACCGCTACATCGACGAGGGCGTGGCCCGGCACCGCGCGCAGCAGCAGCCCTTCGTTTTCGAGCACCGGGGCGTGCGGCTGCGCGTGGCTTCGCTGCCCTTGCCGGGCATCGGCCGCATCCGGATCTGGCAGCCGGAGGCAAGCCGCGAACCCGGCGCCGGCGAGTGCGGCCCCCCGCTCCCGGACGCGCCGCCGATCGACGGCACGGCGCTGTTCGACCACGTCGCCGACGGCGTCATGGTGACCGGCGCCGACGGCCGCATCGTCTGGGTCAACGAGCCGTTCGTCGTCATGTACCGGTTCCGCGACCGGGCGGCGGCCGTGGGCGTCGACCTGGAAGAGGCCTACCGGACGGCCTGGCATGGGCTGGAGGCGAAGGAGCCCGCGCGGTTCGCGCAGGGCCTGGTGATCCTGGCCGAGCACATGCGATTTGCCGGCGCCCCGTTCGAGGTGCCGCTGCCGGAGGCGCGCTGCACGCGCGTCGTCGAGCAGCGCAGCCCGGACGGCCGCAGCTTCTTCATGCACGTCGACATCACGCAGCTCAAGCGCCAGCAGCACCAGCTGCTGCTGGCAGAGCGCCGCGCGCGCGAGAGCGAGGCGCTGCTGAAGACCAAGTCGGCGCTGCTCGAAGCCACACTGGAGCGCATGGAGCAGGGCGTCATGATGGTCAACGCCGAGCGCATCGTGGAGGTGTGCAACCGCCGCGCCATCGAGCTGCTGGGCCTGCCCGAGGCGCTGATGGCCTCCAAGCCGACGTTCGAGGCGGTGCTGGCCTACCAGTGGTCCACCGCCGAGTTCGTGCACACGCCGCAGGACATCCTGGACTTCGTGCGCTCGGGCGGCATCCTCGACCGGCCGCACTGCTACGACCGCAAGCGCCCGGACGGCCGGGTCATCGAGATCCAGAGCGTGCCGATCCAGGGCGGGGGCGTGCTGCGCACCTACACCGACATCACCGACCGCAGGAGGAGCGAGGAGCACCTGCTGCACGTGGCGCGCCACGACGGGCTGACCGCGCTGGTCAACCGCAGCGTCTTCCTGGAGCGCCTGGCGGAGGCGGTGCGGGCCGCGGGCCCAGAGGGCGCGGGCTTTGCCGTGCACTACATCGACCTCAACCGGTTCAAGCCGGTCAACGACCGCCTCGGCCACGCCGTGGGCGACCAGGTGCTGGCCCGGGTGGCCGAGCGGATGCGGCAGATCGCGCGCGACGGCGACGTGGTGGCGCGCATGGGCGGCGACGAGTTTGCCGTGCTGCAGTGCCACGTGGCGGTCGCGGCCGATGGGCTCGGGCTCGCGCAGCGCCTTCTGCAGGGCATCGCGCAGCCGATGGAAGTCGAATCGCACCACCTGCAGGTGGGTGCCTCCATCGGCATCGCGATCTACCCGGCCGCGGGCGGCGACGCGGACACGCTGCTGCGCCACGCGGACGCCGCCATGTACGCGGCCAAGGCGAGCGGGCGCGATTGCGCGCGGGTTTTCGGCGCCGGAGACGAGGCGCCAGCCCGCGCCGCGCAGTGACCGCCAGCCTACGGCCGACACGGGCCCGGCTGGCTGCGATGTCTCAACAGGTTGTCCACGTTGTGGAGATGTTGCTGGACGTGGTCCAGCGGCAGGTATGCATGCCAGTGTCCGTCGAGCGGCTACCCGATCACTCCAAACCCACGAGACGGCTTCAATTCAACGCCTGTCAGCGCTCCTTGCGAAGGATGACTTCCAGTGCTTCGACGGCTTGCGACGCGGCCGGGCTGAGATAGCCGTTGGCGCGTCTGACGATGCCTACCCGGCGGGCAGACCGCCAGCCGCCAACCGGTCTAACCGGTATCAGTTGTTCCGCGACGGCCTCCCTCAAGGCCGAACGCGGCACAGGCATCAAGGCGCCCAGAGAGCGCATCAGCATCAGCTCGCGCTGCGACGAACGTGAGGTTACCAGCGGATCTGGCGGCTCCATGCCGCGGGCGAGGAAGTTTGCTTCAAACTCATCGTCCAGGCCGCCAGCGGCCTGATGGCGGCCAATGCCGACAGCGACGGTCGGCCGCGGCGCATCGGCTTTCCGCTGGTCGACTACGCGGTCGGCCAGCAGGCCGCGCTGGCGGTGCTGAGCGCGCTTTACCGCCGCGATCGCCAGGCCAGCCAGCAACGCGTACGCGGTGAATGGCTCCAGGTCTCGATGATGGGGGCAGCGCTGACCCTGCTGGCGCCGGCATATGCCGGACCGCGGCCGAATGGGATGCACTGCTGGCCCGCCATGGGGTTCCCGCCACGCCCGTGGTGCGTCCATCACAGGCAGCGGCACAGGTGGCCCGGGGCTGGCCCCACATCGAGCTGCCGCTGCCCAGTAGCTCGCGGCGCGTGCCGGTGCCGGACATCGGTTTCACCTCGAGTGAGCCGCTGACGCCCCCGCTGCGCGCACCGGCACGCCGTGGCGCGGACACGCGCGCCATCCTGGCCGAGGCCGGGCTCGACGCATCGGTCGTCGCGGCGATGCTGGCTGACGGCGCGGCGAGCGAGCCCTCCAACCGGACGTGACCACCTGCCGGCGCTGTCCCGCAGACGACATTGCTGGTGCCTCTTGGCGGGACCGATGACCAAAGTCACCGTACACCGGTCGAAACGAACCTTTTCCGGGGGGATCGTCTGCGGGAACATTCCCGTCCAGCGTGTGGAGGCATGCCGCCGCCGCGCCGCAGAAGAAGTCGTCCGCGAGGGAACGACAAGACATACATCAAGGAGACAAACCCATGAAATCGGCCTTCGCCGCAGCCATCGCGCTGGCGGCCTCTTCGCTCGCGTGCGCGCAAAGCAACGTGAACCTCTTCGGCACGGTGGACCTGTTTCTGGGGCATGCCCGTTCGGGCAACAGTTCCTGGACCAAGCTGGAGGACGGCGGCAATGCCGCCTCGCGCATCGGCTTTCGCGGCAGCGAGGACCTCGGAGGCGGCCTGGAAGCCCACTTCCTGCTCGAAGCGGGCTTCTCGCCCGACACCGGCAACGGCAACCTGCCCGGCCCCGGCGTGTCCTTCTCCCGCCAGTCGTATGTCGGCCTCTCGGGCCCCTGGGGCCAGGTAGATGCAGGGCGGATGTACACGCCGATGTTCTTCACGCTGTTTCGCGGCGACCCCTACGGCGTGAACTCGGTGTTCTCGCCGCTGGTCCTGGCCTTCCAGAACGACGCCCAGCCCGGCGGGCTGGCCCTGGCGGCACGCGCGAGCAACATGATCCGCTACCGCACCCCGGCCAAGAGCGACTTCTTCGCCGACATTGCCTACGCGCCGGGCGAAGCGACTGACCTGAGCCACAGCAGCGGCGACCTCTACGGCGCCTCGGTGGGCTGGTCGCACAAGCCCTACTACATCTCCTACGCCATCCAGAAGGCGCGCTCGGGCTCGGCGGCGGCGCCAGTGGCCGCGCCGTCCACGACCACCCACCAGGCCATCAGCGGCGCCTACGAGTTCACCGATCTGCGGCTGTACGCGACCTACTCGACCGCCTCGGCCAGCGTGCCGGGCGTGCCGCGCTCGCGCACGGCGAGCCTCGGGGCTCAATACACGATCACGCCCACCTCCAACGTGCTGTTCGAGGTGGTGCAGCGCAAGGTCAGCGGCAGCGATCGCGCTCAGCTGGCCTGGACGCTGGGCTACGACTACTACCTGAGCAAGCGCACCGCGCTCTACGGGCGGCTGCTGCACCTGGAAAACCGTGGAAATTCCTCGGTGTCCTTGGCCGGCGCTCCGGTCATGGCCAACAGCGGCGACGACGCGCGGGTCATCGCCGCGGGCATCCGGCACAACTTCTGAACGTTGATTTCCGCGCAGAATGATCTCGGTCCGGGCATGGCTTCGGCTGCCGCAATGAGGACGGAGGTAGAGAGAGCCTGCGGAGTGCATCCTCTTCCAGTTGATGCGCCGGAGGCTTTCCTGGCGCTGAGGAACTACCGTTGAGTTACATCAAACCGCAAGTGCGCTTCATGGCACCGGGGCAAGGGGCAGGCGCGCCGTGCGCATGCGATTGCGTTGTGGCCGAAGTGTTGGGTGTGATCCATCGCAGTGACCGGTGGAATACGCCGGAAGAACACCGGATCCGTGCAAGATCAAAGGAGGCATTCAGTGAAACAGACGCTCAGTCGACGCAACGTCCTCGGGACGACAGTGGCAGGCCTGGCAGCCGCAGCCACCTCGGCGTGCACCCATGCGCCCTCCAACCGCGCCGGCGAAGGAGTCGCCGACCCGCGCCAACTGGCCATCACCCCTCGGGTCTTCGTGGGTTCCGATGGCACATGCTTCCAGTTGCGCACGGTCGGCAGCGGCGACCTGGTCGTGATCCATCCCAGCCTGGGCCGCGCTGCCGCCGACTTCGATGACCTCGCGCGGCAGATCGCGAGCGCCGGCTTCCAGGTGCTGAGCCTCGATCCGCGTGGCGCCGGCGCCACGCGGGATTCCGGCGCGCTCCTGTCCAGAACACCACCGGCGACCCTGGACGACCTCGCCCGCGACGTGATGGAGATCGTGCGGGCCCACGGCGGGCGCGCCCACCTGATCGGGCACGACTTCGGCAACCGGGTCATGCGCATGGTCGCGGTGCTCGCGCCCGAGATGGTGCGTTCGATCACGCTGTGGGGGGCGGGTTCCGGCGCGCCGCCGAAGCGGGCCATCGAGATCCTGACGGTCGTCACCGACAACACCAAGCCGTTCAACGAATTCCGCCAAGCGCTGGCCGAAGGGTTCTTCGCGCGGGGCAACGACCCGAGCGTCTGGTTCACCGGGTGGTATTCGGCGGCCACCGCGCTGCAGGTCAAGGCCTCGGAGCACACGCCCGCCTCGCGCTACCAGTTGGGTGGGCGCGCGCCCATGCTGATCGTGCAGGGCGGCCAGGACTTCATCGCGCCGCCGGAGCGGTCCGCCGCGCTGCTCGAAATGATCGGCCCCCGGGCTACGCGCGTCGTGATCGACCGGGCCGGCCACTGCCTCGTCGAGGAGCAGCCCGAACAGGTTGCGAAGGCGACGATCCCCTTCCTGCGCCAACACTGACTCGCGCCCGCCCCGACAACCCGCACCCCGTCGAGTCATGCAAGCAAACCATCGCCCCCCACTCCGAGCCGCATTGAAGCGCCTGGCCCTCGCCGCAGCGCTCGGCATCGCCCCGGCCGTTCCCGCCCTGGCCCAGCCGGCGCCCGACCCCACCTCGGGGGCGGCGCTGTACGAGGACGTGAAACGCTACGACAGCTTCGGCGTCCACCGTTACGGCACGGCGGGCCACAACGCCGCCCTCGACTGGATGGCCTCGCGCCTGAAGGCGGCCGGCCTGGCGGTCGAAGAGCAGAAGTTCTCCATGGGCAAGCAGTACTTCCTCGACTCCGCTTCGTTGAAGGTCGGCGGCGAGACGCTGGCGGTCTTGCCGCAGTGGTGGCTGCCCGAAGGCGCGGCCAACTTCTCGCTCTCGGCGCCGATCGTGCGCGAGGGCGATGCCGAAGGCAAGTTCATCCGCCTGAAGATCCGCTACGACCAGGGTGCCTACCTGGGCAAGGACCAGCGCGCCGCGGTGGCCGAGGCCATGCGGCGGCGCCCGGCCGCCGTGCTGCTCACGATCGACCATCCCAGCGGTGAAATATTCACCTACAACGTGGCGCAGGAGGGCGAGCCCTGGCCGGTCCCGGTGATCCTGGTGGCGCCAAAGGACGAAGCCAAGCTGGCGGCGGCCGAGCATCTGGGCAAGCCCGTCACGGTGTCGGTCAAGGGGCGCTACGAACACAACGTGCCGGGCCGCAACATCATCGGGCGGCTCGACCGGGGCAAGGCCCGCACCATCGTCGTCTCGACGCCGGTGAGCAGCTGGTTCACCAGCAGCTGCGAGCGCGGGCCCGGCATCGCGGCCTTCCTTGCGACGGCCCGGGTGGCGAGCCAATCGCTGAAGGATGTCAACTTCGTGTTCGTGGGCACCAGCGGCCACGAGGTGGGCCATGGCGGCATGGAGCACTTCATCCACAAGGCGCCCAAGCCGGACCAGGTGGCGGCCTGGCTGCACTACGGCGCATCGCTGGCCTGCTATGCGCAGCCGATGGATAGTGCAGGCGCAGGGCCTGTTCCGGGCGTCAACAGCAGCATGCGCTATCTGCTGGCGAGCACCGGCATGGTGCCCTTCGTGGAGCCGGCCTTCAAGGACTTGCCCACGCAGCGCCTGACCGGCGACAAGGAAGCCAACATCGGCGAAATGCGCGAGATCATGGGCGCAGGCTATACGCGCGCCTTCGGCATGGCGGGGCTGCATCCGCTGTTCCACACCTCGCGCGACCGTGCCGCGATGACCAGCCCTGCGCTGCTCGAACCCGTTGTGCAGGCTTTCGTCCAAGCGTTGCGCACGGTTGCCGAAGGTCGATAGAGCCGGGCGGCGTCTTCGACACCTGTGGCAGGCCTGGAAGCGGGGGCTCGCTCGAGCTGCTGGCGCGCCAGCTCGGGTTGGAGCACCGATCGCTTGGCGGCGATCCTTCCCTGCCAGGGCAGTGGCCGCTACCGGTTCAGCAGCCGCCGGTTGACCGAGTGCGCCGCGTCGAGCTCGTGCTGCACGGCGCGGCTGACCTGCGACAGGGTGCGCAGGCGCCGGTTGCTCTCGCGCAGCCGGTCGGACAGGCCCTTGGAGATCGCCAGCAGCAGCCGCGCCGCGACGCCCGGGTGCGTGTCGATGAGCGCCATCAGCGCGTCGCGCGACAGGATGGCGAGCTTCAGGTCGGCCAGCGCGGTGCAGGTGGCCGAGCGCGGGGCGCCGTCGAGCACCCCCATCTCGCCGATCAGGCTGCCCGCGCCGATGACCGAGATCACCACGTCCTGGCCCGGCACGCCGGTGCCGCTCTCGGCGCGCACCTCGCCCTCCAGCAGCAGCGCCATGTAGTCGGTGTCGGCGGTTTCCCCCTCCTCCATCAGCAGGGTGCCGCTGCGCACGAACAGCGGCTGCATGACGCCGATCACGGTCATGGCGTCGGCCAGGCTCAGCTGCGCCAGGGGCGTGGCCGCCATCAGCAGGCGCGCGGCGCGCTCGCGGGCGTCGGGAACGGCGTCGGGAAGAGCGGCAGTAGCAGGAAAGTGTGAGGACATGGAAGCGAAACGTTACTGCGATTCCGGCGGCGCCGGAAGCGGCGGAACAAGAAAGAAGTCCCTCGTCGGGCCCCGGCGGACGGCGCCATCCGGCAGCCTTGCGCCGGCTCAGGACGGCAGCGCCCAGACGGCCGCGCCGCCGACACCATGGAATTGTCGCCCCGGCACGGCCTCCATCGACCAGCCGCCGGTGAATTCCCCGAACGCGGGCAGGATCGCCTGGCCCGCCTCGCTCACGAAGCAGGGCAGCCGCAGGCTGTCGCGGCCGCGCCCGTGCAGCCAGCGCGCCGGGTGCAGGTGCCCGGCCAGCACGAAATGGGTGGCGTGCGCCTGCGGGTGGTGGCAGCAGGCAAAAGGGCCGAGCAGCCAGGGCTCGTCGACCACCTCGATGCCGAGCGCGGCGGGCGGGTCGCCGGCGCGGCTGTCGTGGTTGCCGCGCACCAGCGTCATCGCGACCCCGGCGTGGCGCGCGCGCCAGCCTTCGAGCGCGGCCAGCACCTGCGGCGTGCGCGAGAGCGCGGCGTGCAGGAAGTCGCCCAGGAACACGACACGCTCCGGCGCGTGACGCCCGATCAGCGCGTCGAGCCGCGCCAGGTTCTCCTGCGTGGTGCCGCCCGGCACCGGCTGGCCGAGCGCGCGGTAGCTGGCGGCCTTGCCGATGTGCAGGTCGGCGACGAACAGCACGCGCCCGGCCGGCCACCACACGGCGCGCTCGGGCAGCAGGTGCAGCGGCTCGCCGGCCCAGCGGACGAGGCAGTGGGACGGCCGAGCAGCGGAAGCGGACGGCGCGCGAAGGGGCGGCAAGGCAGACAAGGCAGCGCGTGAGGAAGGGGCAGACGGGTGGGTGGGCGCCCCGAAAACGCGAGTGTCGCAAAAAAGAGGTCCGGCGTCAGGCGCGGGCTTTGCCGCGCTGGCGCGGCGCCTCGTCCTCGCGGCCGAATTCCAGGCTGTCCCTGACGCGTTCGGCGTCGTCCGTCCCGGCGCCGCCGGCGGCCGCCTCCAGCTCGCCGACCATGCGCGCGATGCGGTCGGCCACGCTCTCGCTCGAGAGCATCTCGCGGTAGCGCGCCACCATCAGCGGAAAGGCGAAGGGCGACGGGCGCGCCAGCGGGCACACCACCAGGCGCTGCGCCGCCATGCGCGCCAGGCTGGCGTGCAGCCGGCCGATCTCCAGCTCCTGCGCCAGCAGCTCGCGCTCGGCCTGCAGCAGCAGCCGGTTGGCCGGGTCGTACTTGCGGAACACCTCCCAGAACAGCGAGGAGGAGGCCTGCAGCTGGCGGCTGCTGCGCCGTTCGCCCGGATAGCCCTGGTAGATCAGGCCCGAGATGCGCGCGATCTCGCGGAAGCGCCGCCGCGCCAGCTCGCTCGCGTTCAGGCTGGCCAGCACCTCGTGCAGCAGGGCCTCGCGCTCGGCCGCTTCCAGGGCCGGGCCCCTGCCGTCCCTTGCGCCCCGGCCTGCTGCTCCGCTGTCTCCGACCGCCCTGCCCCCTTCGATCTTCTCTCCGGCCTCTTCGACCACCCCGCCTTCGATGGCCTGCCCCCAAGCACCGGCACGCGCGCCGTCGCTGCCGTCGCCATCGTGACGGCCGGTCCGCAGCAGCCCCGGCAGCAGCGCCGCCCAGTCGACCTCGGTGGCGCACAGCAGCTCGAAGCCGTAGTCGTTGAAGGCGATCGAGAAAGTGAGCGGCGCGCGCTGCGCCAAGCGCCAGGCCAGCAGGTTGGCCAGCCCCAGGTGCACGTGGCGCCCGGCGAACGGGTAGAGAAAAAGGTGCCAGCCCTCGCGCGTCTGCAGTACCTCGGCCAGCAGCGTCTGCGGCGTGGGCAGCGCCGACCAGCGCTGCTGCAGCGCCAGCAGCGGCCGCGCGCAGCGCAGCTCGGGCGAATCGAAGCGCCCGGCGGCGGCGGCGCCGAGCTGCTCGACCACCGCCGCGGCCAGCGTGGGCGACATCGCCATGCGCGTGCCGCCCCAGCGCGGGACGGCAGCGCGACGGCCGCTGGCGCGCCGCACCCAGGCGGTCATCTCGCGCAGGCGCACCAGCTCCAGCAGCCGGCCGGCGAACAGGAAGCAGTCGCCCGGCCTGAGGCGCGCGGCGAAGCTCTCCTCGACGGTGCCGAGCCGGGCGCCGCCGACGACCTGCACCGCCATGCTGGCGTCGGAGACGATGGTGCCGATGTTCATGCGGTGGCGCCGCGCCAGCCGCGCGTCGGGCACGCGCCAGACGCCCGCGTCGTCGGGCACCGCGCGGCGGTAGTCGGGGTAGGCCGCGAGCGACGGCCCGCCCTGCGCGACGAAGGACAGGCACCACTGCCAGTCCTCGGCCGACAGCCGGGCGTAGGCGGCGGTGCCGCGCACCTCGTCGTACAGCGCCGCAGGCTCGAAGCCGCCGCCCAGCGCCACCGTGACCAGGTGCTGCACCAGCACGTCGAGCGGCTGCGCGGGCGAGTGGCGCTCCTCGATGTGGCCGGCGGCCACGGCCGCGCGCACCGCCGCCGCCTCGACCATCTCCAGGCTGTGCGTCGGCACCAGCGTGATGCGCGACGGCCGCCCTGGCGCATGGCCCGAGCGCCCGGCGCGCTGCAGCAGGCGCGCCACACCCTTGGGCGAGCCGATCTGCAGCACCCGCTCGACCGGCAGGAAGTCCACGCCCAGGTCCAGGCTGGAGGTGCAGACCACCGCACGCAGGCTGCCGTTCTTCAGGCCCCCCTCGACCCACTCGCGCACGCCGCGGTCGAGCGAGCCGTGGTGCAGCGCGATCGTGCCGGCCCAGTCCGGGCGCGCTTCGAGCACCGCCTGGTACCAGATCTCCGACTGCGCGCGGGTGTTGGCGAACACCAGCGTCGTGCCGCTGGCGGCGATTTCCTCGACCACCCGCGGCAGCAGCGCGAGGCCCAGGTGCCCGGCCCAGGGAAAGCGCCCGGCGTGCGCGGGCAGCAGCGAATCGATGACCAGCTTCTTGGGCACCGCGCCGCGCACCAGGGTGCCCTCACGGTGGCCCAGCAGCGTGTGCATGGCCTCCTCCAGGTTGCCCAGCGTGGCCGACATGCCCCAGACGCACAGCGCCGGGCTCCAGCGCGCGAGGCGCGCCAGCGCCAGCTGCACCTGCACGCCGCGCTTGTTGCCGATCAGCTCGTGCCATTCGTCGACCACCACCAGCCGCACGCCGCCGAGCGCCTCGGCCGCGTCGGCGCGTGCCAGCAGCAGCGACAGGCTCTCGGGCGTGGTGACCAGCGCGGTCGGCAGCCGGCGGTTCTGCGCCGCACGCTCGGCGGCGGCGGTGTCGCCGCTGCGCGCGCCGGCGCTCCACGTGGGGGCGAGCGCGGGCAGCGGCTCCTGCAGGGCGCGCAGCGTGTCGGCGGCGAGCGCGCGCATCGGAGTGATCCACAGCACGGTGAGCGGGGTTGCTATGGTTTTTGTAGCTGCCGGCGCAGACAGGGCCTGCGCCGCAAGCCTTTTTGGCTTGGAATTCTTCGCAGGCTCGGCGGCGAAGGCCTGCAGCGCGCCGAGCCACACCGCGTAGGTCTTGCCGGCGCCGGTGGTGGCGTGCAGCAGGCCGGAGCGGCCGGCGGCGATGGCCTGCCAGACCTCGCGCTGGAACTTGAAAGGTTTCCAGGCGCGGGCCTTGAACCAGGTGGCGAGGGATGGAGTCAGGGGCACGGGGTGGAGCGGGTGTTGCGGTGTTGCGGGTGGGGCGAGAAAGTGGGCTTATTCGGATGAAGCGCTCGAAGTGACGTCGGAGCCGGGATGTCCGCCCGGCGGCGGACTCACTTTCTTTTGCTTCGCCAAAAGAAAGTGAGCAAAGAAAAGGCGAGCCCACTGGCTGCGTCCCGCAGCAAAGCTGCGGGCAACCTGCGCTGCTCGCGCCAGGCGGGGTCCGCGCAAACTCGCCTGCGGCTCAAACATGCGCGGCCCTTGTCCGCCTAGCGCTGCGCTGCTCGGCGCATCCAGAGGGCAAGAATACGCACGGGCCATCGCTGCGCTGGGCCCAACTCCAACTCCAACTCCAACTCCGGTCCGGTCCGGTCCGGTCCGGTCCGATCCGATCCGATCCAATTCCAAACCCAACCCGCACCCACCCCAAGCCCTCCCAGGCCAAGCGCAGCGACGGCCCGTACAACTCTCCCGCCCCTCTGGCTGCGCCGAGCAGCGCAGCGTGGCGGGGATCAAGAAGGACGCATGTCTGAGCCGAAGGCGAGTTTGCGGCCTTCCCCCGCCACGCGAGCAGCGCAGGTCGCCCGCAGCGAAGCGAAGGGACGCAGACAGTGGGGTCGCCTTTCTTTTGCCTACTTTTCTTTGGCGAAGCAAAGAAAAGTAGGTCGCCCGCCGGGGCGACATCCCGGCCAACAGCCTCGAACAAAGCGCCATACCCAAAAACAAAGCGCCCTCACCCCTTTCATCCCGTCAACAACGCCCCCAGCGTCTGCAACGTATCCGCCTCCTCCACCGGCTTGTCCTCCCGCCAGCGCAGCATCCTCGGAAAGCGCACCGCGATCCCGCTCTTGTGGCGCGCGCTGCGGGCAATGCCCTCGAAGCCGAGTTCGAACACCAGCGTCGGCTTGACGCTCCTGACCGGCCCGAAGCTCTCGACGGTGGTCCTGCGCACGATGGCGTCCACGCGCGCCATCTCGGCGTCGGTCAGACCCGAGTACGCCTTGGCGAAGGGCACCAGCCTGCGCTCCGGCGTCTCAGGCGGCCCGTCCCAGACAGCAAAGGTGTAGTCGCTGTAGAGGCTGGCGCGCCGGCCGTGGCCGCGCTGGGCGTAGACCAGCACGGCGTCGACGCTGAGCGGGTCGATCTTCCACTTCCACCACACGCCCACGTCCTTGGTGCGCCCGACGCCGTAGCGCGCGCCGCGCTGCTTGAGCATCATGCCCTCGACGCCCAGCGAGCGCGCGGCCTCGCGCTGCGCCGCCAGCTGCGCCCAGCTTTCGCCTTCGATGACCGGGCTCGGCCGCAGCTGCGGATGCCGCGTCTCGCGCAGCAGGGCGTCGAGCCGCGCGCGCCGCTCGGCCTGCGGCAGCGCACGCAGGTCGCGGCCTTCGAGTTCGAGCACGTCGTAGGCCAGCAGCACCACCGGCACCTCGCGCAGCAGCTTCGGCGTCAGGGTCTTGCGGCCGATGCGCTTCTGCAGGTCGGCAAAGGGTTGGACGCGGCCTTCGGGCAGCTTATCCGCTTCCGACTCCTCGTCCGCTTGAGCGGCGACGGCTTGCGGCGCATCGCTCCGGACGTCCGCGGCGACGGCTTGCCGGCCGGCACTTTCCGCACCGTCCGTCGCGGCGGCCAGGTCGTCGGCACGGCTTTCCACGCCCTCGCGCCAGACCACGATCTCGCCGTCGAGCACGGTGCCGTCGGGCAGCACGGCGCCCATGGCGGCCAGCTCGGGAAAGCGCTCGGTGACGAGCTCCTCGCCCCTCGACCACAGCCAGACCTGGCCGGCGCGCTTGACCAGCTGGGCGCGGATGCCGTCCCACTTCCACTCGACGAGCCAGTCCGCCGGGAGCCCGAGCGCGGCGTCGAACTGCTCGATGGGCAGGTTGAACGGATGCGCCAGGAAGAACGGGTACGGCTGGCCGCCCGATTGCGCATCGAGTTCGCCGCCGCTCTCGGGCGCGATCAGCGCCGCGTAGTCGGCCGCCGTGGGCCGCCCGGCGATGTGCGTGTAGCCCATCAGGCGCTGCGCCACGCGCTTGGCATCGACGCCGCCGACCGCCGCCAGCGCCTGCGTGACCTGCAGGCGCGAGACGCCGACCCGGAAGCTGCCGGTCATGAGCTTGAAGTACACCAGCCGCTCGTCGGCGGCGAGCTGGCGCCACTGCGCGCGCAGCGTGCCGGCCAGCGCCTCGGGCGGCGTCTTGCGCAGCGGCAGCAGGTGCTGCTCGACCCACACCGCCAAGCCGAGGTCGTGTGTCTCGGTGGGGGGCGGCAGCAGCAGCGCGATGGTCTCGGCCAGGTCGCCCACGGCCTCGTGGCTCTCGTCGAACAGCCACTCGGGCAGGCCGGCGGCCTCCTGCGCGAGCTGGCGCAGCAGCCGGGTCGGCACCAGCTGGCGCGGCTTGCCGCCGGCCAGGAAGTACACGGCCCAGGCGGCGTCGGCCGGCGCGGCGGCGCGCAGGTAGCGCTGCAGCGCGGCCTGCTTGGCCAGGCTGGACGTGCTGGCGTCGAGCTCGCGGTAGAGCGCGGCGAAGGCCCTCACTGGCTGGCACCTTCCCTCGCCGGGGGCGGGTGGGGATGGGAGCCCGCCGCCTCGACACCGGACAGCGCTTTTTCCTCGGGCACCGTCGGCCCCCTCCCCGGCCCTGCCCCGGAAGGAGAGGGAGCAATATCCGACGGGGTCGCGCGGTCGTCCACGTCCTCGTCGCCGTACTCGGTCCGCAAGCCCTGCGCGTCCAGGCCGTTTTCGCTCAGCCAGCGCACCAGCACCGCGACGCTGCCGTGCGTGACCAAAACGCGCTCCGCGCCGGTCGCGGCGATGGCGCGCTGCAGCCCGGGCCAGTCGGCGTGGTCGCTCATCACGAAGCCGCGATCGACGCCCCGGCGCCGGCGCGCGCCGCGCAGCTGCATCCAGCCGCTGGCGAAAGCGTCCGAGTAGTTGCTGCCGAAGCGCCGCAGCCACGGCGTGCCCTGCGCCGAGGGCGGCGCCAGCACCAGCGCGCGCTTCAGCAGCTGCGCGTCGACGCCGGGGTCGGTCACGCGCAGCGTCGGCGCCAGCGCGACGCCGGCGGCGCGGTACACCGCATTGAGCGGCTCGACGGCCCCATGCACCACGATCGGCCCGATGCCCGCATCGACCCCGTGCAGGATGCGCTGCGCCTTGCCGAAGGCATAGCACAGCAGCACCGAGGCGCGGGCCTCCTCCGCGTTGCGGCGCCACCAGCCGTTGATCTCGTCGAACAGCGCCGCCTGCGTCGGCCAGCGGTAGATCGGCAGGCCGAAGGTCGATTCGGTGATGAAGGTGTCGCAGACGACCGGCTCGAAGGGCGCGCAGGTGCCGTCGGGCTCGGTCTTGTAGTCGCCCGAGGCGACCCAGACGCGCCCGCCGTGCTCCAGCCGCACCTGCGCCGAGCCCAGCACGTGGCCGGCCGGGTGCAGCGACACGCGCACGCCGCGGTGCTCGATGGCCTCGCCGTAGGGCAGCGTCTGCAGCGCGATGACCGCGCCCAGGCGCTGGCGCAGCGTGCCGGCGCTGTCGGTGTGCGCCAGGTAGTGGGCGTGGCCGGCACGGGCATGGTCCGAGTGCGCGTGGGTGATGACGGCGCGCTCGACCGGCTTCCACGGGTCGATGTAGAAGTCGCCCGGCGGGCAGTACAGGCCCTCGGGACGCGCCACGACCAGGTCGCCGGGGCAGGTTGCCGGGCTGCGCGGCGTCGGGCTCTCCTCATGCATGCGGAGCATCATCGCCGCCGCCGGCGCGCCCGCCTGTCGGACCGAATGCCGCCGCGACCGCCACCCGCCACGGCACTCCGGACGGGCTGCTTTCCGACGCCGCCATGCGCCGTGCGCCCGGTCGCGGCGGGGACGCGGCGCGCTCGAATCGGCGGCCAGGGCGGTCGCACGGCGTCGCGCCTGTCCCCATCCCGATCCGCCCCACCGCACCCGGACCCGCCCATGGAAACAACCGTCACCGTCCTGATCATGCTGCTGGCCGTGGTCGTGAGCGCCTTCCTGGCGCGCGCCACGCGGCTGCCGGTGCCGCTGGTGCAGATCGCGCTCGGCGCGGCGGTCTACGCCCTGCGCCTCAAGCCGGTGGCGCTCGACCCGGAGGTGTTCTTCCTGCTGTTCCTGCCGCCGCTGCTGTTTCTCGACGGCTGGCGCATCCCGAAGGACGACCTGCTGCGCGACGTCTCGACCGTGCTGAAGCTGGCGCTCGGGCTGGTGGTGTTCACCGTGCTCGGCATGGGCTTCTTCATCCACTGGCTGATCCCGGCCATGCCGCTGGCGGTGGCCTTCGCGCTGGCCGCGGTGCTCTCGCCGACCGACCCGATCGCGGTGTCGTCGATCGCCGCGCGCGCGCCGATCCCCAGGCGCATGATGCACATCCTCGAAGGCGAGTCGCTGCTCAACGACGCATCGGGGCTGGTGTCGATGCGCTTCGCCGTCGCGGCGGCGCTGACCGGCACGTTCGCGCTGTCGAGCGCGCTCGCGAATTTTCTGTGGGTGGCGCTCGGCGGCCTGGCGGTCGGCGCCGCCGTGGTCTGGGTTCTGGCGCGGCTCAGGTCCTGGGCGGCGGCGCGCTTCGGCGCCGACGACAACGCCGGCGCGCAGATCCTCGTCACGCTGCTGATCCCGTTCGGCGCCTACCAGCTGGCCGAGCACTTCCAGTGCTCGGGCATCCTGGCCGCGGTCGCCGCCGGCATCACGATGAGCTTCACCGAGCTGCGCCAGTGGCAGGCCGCCGCCCGCATCCGCCGCACCGCCGTCTGGGACACGGTGCAGTTCGCGGCCAACGGCAGCATCTTCGTGCTGTTGGGCGAGCAGATGCCGTCCATCGCCACGGCGGCGGCCGTGACGGTGCGCGACACCGGGCACGGCAACCCGTGGTGGCTGGCGCTCTACGTCGTCGTCATCGTCGCCGCGCTGGCCGCGCTGCGCTTCGTCTGGGTGGTGGCGTCGCTGGCGGCCAGCCGGTTCGGCGCCCGGCGGCGCGGCGCCGGTGCGCGGCCCTCGCCCAACTGGCGGCTGCTGGTGGCCATGTCGCTGGCCGGGGTGCGCGGGGCGGTGACCTTGGCGGGCGTGCTGACGCTGCCCCTGCTGATGAACGACGGCACGCCCTTCCCGGCGCGCGACCTGGCGATCTTCCTGGCGGCCGGCGTCATCGTGCTGTCGCTGGTCGTGGCCACGGTCGCGCTGCCGCGCACCCTGCAGGGCCTGCAGCTGCCGCCCGACACGGCACGGCAGTTCGCGGAGGACCGCGCCCGCAAGGCCGCCGCCGAGGCCGCCATCCGCGCGATCGAGGCCCGGCAGCAGGCCCTGGTCCGCTCCGGCGAGCCGGGCGATGCCGGGGCCTGGCTCTGCAGCGACATCGGCGGCCGCCTGATCGAGCTGTACCGCCAGCGCATCGAGCGCCATGCCGGCGACGGCACGGCGTCGCCGCTGCGCGAGCAGGCCGACGCCGTCGAGCGGCAGTTGCGCCTGGCCGGGCTGCGCGCCGAACGGGACGAAATCCTGCGCCTCTCGCGCAGCCATGCACTCGACGAGACGACCGCGCGGAAGATCACCCGCGAGATCGACCTCCAGGAAGCGCGCTACGGCGGCTGATGTGCCGCAGGCGCCATCCGTGCGTGGCAGCGGCGGACCCGTGCCACGCACGGCGGCGGCGCGCAGCCGCTCAGGGGGTCGTGCCCGGCTTCGCCGACGAGGTGCCGCCCGCGGTCTTGCTGCCCGTCGCCGGCTTCGCCATCGTCGCGTCAGCCGCCGCGGCCTGGCCATCGCCCATGCCCAGCTCGGCGCCCGTCACCGGGTTGCTGTCGGGCTGCGACTGGGTGCGCGTGGCCATCTTCTCCACCACGTCGGCCTCGGCATCGGCCAGTCCGACGCTCGGGCGGCCGCTGCCGCCGTCCACCGGCGACGCATCCACCGGATCGGCGACGAACTGCCACTGCTCGCCCTGGTTCCAGGGGCCGCGCAGGTCGCCGTCGCCCTTGGACATGTTGAAGTAGACGCTGGTGAAGCGCGGGTCGCCGGGCAGCTTGCCGGGCGGGAAGTTGGGCTCGATGGCGTAGAGCGCCTTCTCGAACGACTTCTGGTGCGCCACCTCGCGCGTCATCAGGAAGCCCAGCGCCTCCTTCACGCCCGGGTCGTCGGTCAGGTTGATGAGGCGCTCGTAGACGATCTTGGCGCGCGCCTCGGCGGCGATGTTGGAGCGCAGGTCGGCCGTCGGCTCGCCGATGGTGTCGATGTACGCCGCCGTCCACGGCACGCCCGCGGAGTTGACCAGCGGTGGCCCGCCGCCGTAGAGCACCTGCGTGATGTGGCTGTCGTTGCCCGCGCCGGTGATGGAGCGGTACATCTCGGCCTCGCTCTCGACGCCCTCGGCCAGCCGCCCCTTGGCGCCCTTGTTGAGCATCGCGACGATGGTGCCGATGACCTCCAGGTGGCTCAGCTCCTCGGTGGCGATGTCGTAGAGCATGTCCTTGCGGCCGGCGTCGTCCTCGCCCACCGCCTGGGTGAAATAGCGCATGGCGGCGGCCAGCTCGCCCTGCGGCCCGCCGAACTGCTCCAGCATCAGGTTGGCCAGTCCCGGATTGGTTTCGCTCACACGCACCGTGTACTGCAAGCGCTTGTTATGGGAAAACATCGATCGCTCCTTGCATGAAGGTCAGGTTGAAAATCGCCGTCCATCGAGCGACGTCCGTGACGCCGGCTCCCGGTGTGGGCCTGCAAGCAAGATGCCGCCGCTGCCGGCGGGTGGCGTTCAGCCGCCGGCGCTCACCACGGTGTCCACTTGGCGGCGCTGGCGGCCGATGCCACGGCTCGCTCGATGAAACGTACGCCGCGCGCGCCGTCCTCGACGCGCGGATAGTCGGCCGCGAGCGTGTCGGCCGCGACGCCGTCGAGCCTGGCGCGGATGTCGGCGATGACGCCGGCATAGACGTTGGCGAAGGCCTCGATGAAGCCCTCCGGATGCCCGGCCGGCAGGCGGCTGGCGCGCCGCGCCGCCTCGTGCAGGCCGGGCGCGCCGCGCGTGAGGACGCGCTGCGGCCCCTCCAGGGGCCAGTGCGCCAGCCGGCTCGGCCGCTCCTGCCGCCATTCGAGCGTGCCCAGGGTGCCCGAGACGCGCAGCCGCAGGTCGTTCTCGATGCCGGTGTTGACCTGCGATGCCACCAGCGCGCCGCGCGCGCCGCCTTTGAAGCGCAGCAGCACGCCGGCGTCGTCGTCCAGCGCGCGGCCCGGCACCAGCGCGCCGAGGTCGGCGCACAGGCTCTCGATCGCGAGGCCGGTCACGCACGACAGCAGGTGCTCGGCGTGCGAGCCGATGTCGCCGACGGCGCCGGCCGCGCCGCTCCTGGCCGGGTCGGTGCGCCAGCCGGCCTGCTTGTTGCCTTGGGCTTCGAGCTGCGTCGCGAGCCAGCCCTGGTTGTATTCGACGATCACCTTGCGTAGCGCGCCGAGTTCGCCGGCGCGCACCATCTCGCGCGCCTGCCGCACCATCGGGTAGCCGCTGTAGTTGTAGGTGACGCCGAAGACGGTGCCCCGTCTTTTCACCGCCGTCACCAGCGCCTCGGCCTGCTCGCTGGTGTGCACCAGCGGCTTGTCGCACACGACATGGAAGCCAGCCTCGACGAACGCCAGCGCCACCGGAAAGTGCAGGTGGTTGGGCGTGACGATCGAGACGAAGTCGATGCGCTCGTCGGCCGGGCGCCGCAGCTCGTCGGCCAGGAGCGCCTGCCAGTCGCCGTGGTTGCGCGCGTCGGGCAGGAACAGGTCGCGGCCCGACGCGCGCGCCTTCTCGGGGCTCGACGACAGGGCGCCCGCGACCAGCTCGGCCTGCCCGTCGAGCGCGAGCGCCATGCGGTGCACCGCGCCGATGAACGCGTCGCGCCCGCCGCCGACCATCGCGTAGCGCAGCCGGCGCGGCGCCGGAGGGTTCTGGGGGCCGCTCATGGGGTCGGGCTCAGCGGTTTTCCCGAGCGAACGCGGCGTCGAACGCACCCACCGCAGGCTCGAAGTCGAGCCGCCGGCAGAACGCCGCGCTTTCGGTGGCGCCGTGCACGCGGTCCATGCGGCTGTCCTCCCACTCGACGCTGAGCGGGCCGGCGTAGCCGATGTCGCCCAGCGCGGCGATGATCGCCTCGAAATCGACCATCCCCCGCCCGACGCTGCGGAAGTCCCAGTAGCGCCGCGCGTCGCCGAAGGAAGTGTGGCCGCCGAACACGCCCACCGTGCCGTCGCCCCGGCCCCACCACACGTCCTTCATGTGGACGTTGTAGATGCGGTCGTGGAAGCGCCGGATGAACCGGACGTAATCGACCCCCTGGTACGCCAGGTGGCTCGGGTCGAAGTTGAAGCCGAAGCGCCGGTGCCCGCCCACCGCGGCGACGGCGCGCTCGGCCGAGGCGGTGTCGAAGGCGATCTCGGTCGGGTGCACTTCGAGCGCGAAGTCGATGCCCTGCGCGTCGAACACGTCGAGGATCGGCCCGAAGCGGCGCGCGAAGTCGGCGAAGCCCGCGTCCCAGAACGCCTGCGGCGTGGGCGGAAAGGCATAGGTGGCGTGCCAGATCGACGAGCCGGTGAAGCCGGTGACGGTCCTGACGCCGAACTTCGCCGCCGCGCGCGCCGTGTCGGCCAGCTCGGCCGCGGCGCGCTGGCGCACGCCCTCGGGGGCGCCGTCGCCCCAGACGTGCGCGGGCAGGATCGCGCGGTGCCGCTCGTCGATCGGGTCGCACACCGCCTGCCCCACCAGGTGGTTGCCGATGGCCAGGCACTGCAGGCCGTGCGCGGCGAGCAGCGCGCGCTTGTCCTCGACGTAGCGGTCGGAGGCCAGTGCCTGCCGCACGTCGAAGTGGTCGCCCCAGCAGGCCAGCTCCAAGCCGTCGTAGCCCATGCGCCGGGCCAGTGGCGCCAGCTCGGCCAGCGGAAGGTCGGCCCACTGGCCGGTGAACAGGGTGATGGGTCGTGCCATGGCGAAGTTCGTGGTGCAGGTGGACGTGGGCCACCGTGTCGAAGGGTCGCAGCACAACGGGACTCTTTCGCGAAACACCGCGGAACCGGCTTTGCCGGGCCGCAGGTGTTGCCCCCTCGAAGGGGGTGGGCGAAAGCGACACGCAGTGCGCGAAGCCTGGGGGTGGGCTTGATCAGAACGGCGAATCCGGGTGGTAGAAGTCCTTCGCGTTGTCCTTGGTGATCAGCACCGACGGGATGATCGTCGTGGCCGGCAGCCGCTCGCCCTTGAGCCGCGCCTCGGCCGTCAGCTTGATCGCGTCGTAGATGAACTTGGGCGAGTAGCTCACGTCGGCGGCGATGCGCTTGTCCTTGCCGTCCATGATGGTCTTGACCATGCCCTTGGCGCCGGCGCCGCCGAACACGATCTTGATGTCGTCGCGCTTGGCCTGCTCGATGGCTTTCAGCGCGCCCACCATCATGTCGTCGTCGGCCGCCCAGACGGCATCGATGTGCTTGAAGCGCGTGAGGTAGTCCTGCATCACCTTGAAGGCGTCGTCGCGGTTCCAGTTGGCGTACTTGGCGTCGAGCAGCTTGATGTCGGGGTACTTCTTCAGCACGCCGTTGAAGGCGTCCATGCGCTCGGTGTCGAGCGTGGTCGCGATGCCGCGCAGCGCCACCACGTCGCCCTTGCCGCCCAGCGCCTTGGCGATGTACTCGGCCGGGATCCTGCCGAAGGCGGTGTTGTCGCCGGCCACGTAGGCGTCCTGCGCGCTGGTGTCGGTCAGGCCGCGGTCGACCACCGTGACGTAGACCCCCTTGGCCTTGACCTGCTCCACCGGCTTGGTCAGCGCGGCCGACTCGAACGGGAAGATGACCAGCGCGTTGATCTTCGTCACCGTCGCCAGGTCCTGCAGCTGGTTGGCCTGCTCGGGCGCGTTGGCGGCAGTCTTGATGGTGATCTTCAGGTCCTTGTGCTCCTTCTCCAGGTCCTTCTTGGCCTGGCTGGCCCAGTAGTTGATGCCGCCCATGAAGCTGTGCGTGGCCGCCGGGATCGACACGCCGAGGTTGACCTTGTCGGCCGCCAGCGCGGGCAGGCTCGCGAGCGCCGCGGCAGCAGCCACCGCGGTGAGCGCCATGCGGCGGGTGAAAGTTGTCGTCATGCTGGATGTCTCCTTGGGGTGGGTGGAACGGGAACGGAACAACACGAACTGGCGGATCACCTCCGGCCGCGCTGGAGCACGGCAACGACGATGATCACGAAGCCCTGCACCGCCGCGTTGAGGTACACGCTGATGATGCTGGTCAGGTTCAGGATGTTGCTGATGACCGACAGCAGGATGGCGCCCACCACCGTGCCGGTGATGCTGCCCGCGCCGCCCTTGAGCGCGGTGCCGCCGACGATCACCGCCGCGATGGCCTCCAGTTCCCACAGCAGGCCCGTGGTCGGCGACGCCGAGCCCAGCCGCGGCACGTAGAGCAGCGTCGCGATGCCCACGCACACGCCCAGCAGCACGTAGGTCAGGATCTTCACGCGGTCCACCGCCACCGCCGCGTAGCGCGCCACCTGCTCGTTGGAGCCGATGGCCTGCACGTAGCGCCCGTAGGCGGTGCGGTTGAGCACCACCCCGCCGACCAGCGCCACTGCCAGGAACACCCACACCGGTACCGGCACGCCCAGCAGGCTCGCGTAGTACACCGGGCCGTACAGGTCGGCCAGGTCGTTGTCGAGCGTGAGCGCGCCGCCGTTGGCGAAGTAGGTCAGGTAGGCGCGGAAGATGCCGAGCGTGCCCAGCGTCACGATGAAGGGCTCGATGCGGCCCTTGGTGATGAGCAGCCCGTGCGCCAGCCCGAACGCGGCGCCCAGCACCACCGCCAGCAGCGCGCCCAGCACCACCGCCAGCATCGGCGAGCCCAGGCGCGGCCCCAGGTCGTTGATCGCCATGATCACGCAGCCCGCGATCAGCGCCGCCATCGAGCCGACCGACAGGTCGATGCCGCCCGAGATGATGACGAAGCACATGCCCACCGCGATGATGCCGATGAAGGCGGTGCGCGTGAGCACGTTCATGACGTTGTCGAGCGTGGCGAAGTCGCCGTTGAGCGCCGTGCCGACGATGCACAGCAGCACCAGCCCGATGACCGGCCCCAGGCCGTGCAGGCGCTCGGTCCAGCGCGGCTTGCTCTCGCTGCGGTGCGCTGCTGCGGTGGGTTCAGGCGTGGAGGCCATTGTTTTTCCGGACGCTCAACGAACACCGGCAAGCAGCGCGAAGCCCGTTCGCGGGACACCGCAGAACCGGCTCCGCCGGGCCGCCGGTGTCGCCCCCTTGAGGGGGGAGGCGGCTACACGAAGTGAGCAAGCAACGGGGGTGCTCTCAGTGCGTTCCGGTGGCATGGGCGATCAGCTCCTCTTCGGTCAGGTGGCCGGCATCGAGCGTGGCCGCCAGCCGCCCCGCGCGCATCACGGCGACGCGGTGGCACAGGCCGATCAGCTCGTTGAGCTCGGACGAGATCACGATCACGGCCAGCCCCTCGCGGGCGAGGCGCTGGACCAGGAAATAGATGTCGCGCTTGGCACCGACATCGACGCCGCGCGTCGGCTCGTCGAGCACCACGACCTTCGGCCGCGGCTGCAGCACCTTGGCCAGCGCCAGCTTCTGCTGGTTGCCGCCCGACAGCGACGCGGCGCGCACCTCCGGCGAGCCGGCGCGGATGCCGTAGTCCCCGACCGCGGCGTCCAGCGCCGCGCGCTCGGCCCGCGGGTTCAGCCACGGCCGCGCGTAGCGCTCCAGCGCCATCAGCGTGAGGTTCTGGCGCAGACCGAAATCCACCAGCAGCCCCTTGCCCTTGCGGTCCTCGCTCAGGTAGGTCAGCCCGTGGCGCGCCGCGTCGCGCGGGCTGCGCCAGCCGGCGCCGCCGGGCAGCGCGCGGCCGAGCATCTCGACCTGGCCGTGGGCCGGCCGCAGGCCGAGCAGCCCCTCGAACAGCTCGGTGCGCCCTGCGCCCACCAGCCCCGCGAAGCCCAGGATCTCGCCGGGGCGTACCTCGAAGCCGACGCCCTCGGCCCAGCCCGGCACGCCGAAGTCGCGCACCCGCAGAGCCGGCGCCGTGCCGGCCGGCACGGCGTCGCGCAGCGGGTACAGGTCGGCCAGCTCGCGGCCCACCATCAGGTTGGCCATCTGGTGGCGCGTGAGTTCGGCGGTCGGCGCGCGCGCCACGAAGCGGCCGTCGCGCATCACGATCACCTCGTCGGTCACGCGCTCGACCTCGTCGAGCTTGTGCGAGATGTAGACGAGGGTCACGCCCTCGGCGCGCAGCTGCGCGATCAGCCGGAACAGCCGCTCGGTCTCGCCCGGCGTGAGGGTGGCGGTCGGCTCGTCCATGACGAGCAGGCGCGCGCGCCGCGCCAGCGCCTTGGCGATCTCGACCAGCTGCTTCTCGGCGACGATCAGCCGGCGCACCTTCGTGGCCGGATCGACGTTCAGCCCGACCTGCGCCAGCGCCCGCGCCGCGCCGTCGCGCATGGCGGCGTCGTCGAGCAGCCCGCTTTTTTTCTTCTTCTCGTGGCCGAGGAAGATGTTGTCGGCCACCGACAGGTCCTCGGCCAGGTTGAACTCCTGGTGGATCAGCACGATGCCGAGCGCCTCGGCATCGCGCGAGCTGGCGAACTGCCGCGCGATGCCGTCGATGCGCAGCGCGCCGCCGCTGGGCGCCTCGTAGCCCGCCAGGATCTTCATCAGGGTGGACTTGCCGGCGCCGTTCTCGCCCAGCAGCCCGTAGACGCGGCCGGGCCGCAGGTCGAAGCTCACGCCGTGCAGCACCTGCACCGGGCCGAAGGCTTTTGTGATCCGGTCGAACTCGACCGCGAGGCCGGGCCGGGCGCCGGCGTCAGGCGCTGCCAAGGGTGCGTCCTGTGCGACAACCCGGCTCATGGCGCCACCCCGCGCGCCTTCAGGGTCTCGTGCATCGCCAGCACGCCGGCGCCGACCAGCCCGCCGCGAGCACCCAGCGGCGCGTACTGGATCTCCAGGTGGCGCGTGGACAGCGCCAGCGAGCGCTGGTAGACGCTCTGGCGCACGGCCGCCAGGAACAGCGGTCCGATGCGCGTGATGCCCCCGCCGATGAAGATGTGCGACGGGTTGAAGAAATTGACGACCGACGCGAGCATGCGCCCGATCAGCCCGCCGGCGCGCTGCACGATGCGGTTGGCCGCGTCGTCGCCGCCGCGGCTGGCCCGCCCCACTTCGTGCGCGGCGATGGTGCCGTGGGCGCGCAGGCACTCCGCCAGCACCGGGCTTTCCCCGGCCTCGGCCGCCGCCACCGCCATGCGCGTGATGGCCGGCCCCGCCGCCAGGAACTCGACGCAGCCCAGGTTGCCGCAGTGGCAGCGCGGGCCGTCGGGCTCGACGCAGATGTGGCCCACGTCGCCGGCCGCGCCCGCGGCGCCGCGGTACACCTCGCCGTGGCAGACGATGCCGCAGCCGATGCCGGTGCCGACCTTGACGACCAGGAAGTTGGGCAGCGCGCGCCGCAGCCGCCACAGCTCGCCCAGCGCCATCAGGTTCACGTCGTTGTCGACGAACACCGGGGCGCGGTAGTCCTCGCGCAGGCACTCGCGGATCGAGAAGCCGTCCCAGGCCGGCATCAGCGGCGGATTGACGAGCTGCCCGGTGGCGAAGTCCACCGGGCCCGGAACGCCGATGCCGATGCCGACGACCTGCCCGGCCTCGAACCCGCTTTGCTTCAGCAGCTCGCGCATCAAGGCCCGCGCGCGCGTCAGCACGGCGCTCGGGCCCCGCCGGACATCGGCGACCTCGGCGCGGTGCGCCAGCACCGAGAGGTCCGGCCGCAGCACCGCCACGTCGAGGCTGGTGGCACCGATATCGACCCCCAGCAACACCCCCATGCCCTCTGGCAGGCCGAGCATTTCCGCCCGCCGCCCGCCCGAGGAAGGCTGTGGACCGACCTCGGCCAGCAGCCCCAGCTCGACCAAGCCCGCAATCAGGCTGTTCGTCTTGCTGCGGGAGCAGTCCAGCCGCTCGGCCATGCCCAGCCGCGACAGCCCGGGCGACCAGAACGTGGTCTCCAGCAATCGCATTTCGTCCGGGGACAGGCCGTTCCAGCGCGACAAGAGGAACCTCCGCGTTGAGGGGACGCACACCCGGCGGTGCCGGGGCCGGAACCCATCGTAGCCCTCTCGCTTCGGCCGGACAAGATCGAACTTCGACCTATTTCAAGCAAAAGCAGTCCCAAGAAAAAACCGCCCGAAGGCGGTTCCTGTGCTTGAGCCGATGAAGGGGCTCAGCGCTTGTCGCGGTACTTGCGCAGCGCCGCGATCTGCGCGGCCATGACGGCGAGTTCGGATTGCGCCAGCGCAATGTCGACCTGGCTCTTGGCATTGCGCAAGGCCTCCTCGGCGGCGGCCTTGGCGATCGTGGCCTTTTCCTCGTCGAGATCCCGGCCGCGCACGGCGGTATCGGACAGCACCGTCACGCGGTCGGGCTGGACCTCCAGAATGCCGCCGGCGACGAAGACGAACTCCTCGCCGCCATCGGGCATTTCGATGCGCACCGAGCCCGGACGGATGCGCGTGATCAGCGGCGTGTGGCGCGGAAAGATGCCGAGCTCGCCGGCCTCGCCGGGCAACGCAACGAAGCGGGCCTCGCCCGAGAAAATGGACTCTTCGGCGCTGACGACGTCAACATGAATGGTGTTGGCCATGAGGTTCCTGGACGGACTGGAAAGAATCGGAAAGCGAGGCAGTCGGCGGACCGGCAGGGCGCCGCGCGAAAGCGGCCCGGATGGCCGCCGAGGCCGGCAGCGCCGCCGGTGTGCCGAATGCGTCGCTTACTGGATCTTCTTCGCCTTCTCGAAGGCTTCGTCGATGGTGCCCACCATGTAGAACGCCTGCTCCGGCAGGTGGTCGGCCTCGCCGTTGACGATCATCTTGAAGCCGCGGATGGTCTCGGCCAGCGGCACGTACTTCCCCGGAGAGCCGGTGAACACCTCGGCCACGTGGAATGGCTGCGATAGGAAGCGCTGGATCTTGCGCGCGCGCGCCACGGCCAGCTTGTCTTCCGGCGCCAGCTCGTCCATGCCCAGGATCGCGATGATGTCGCGCAGCTCCTTGTAGCGCTGCAGCGTGCCCTGCACGGCGCGCGCCACGGTGTAGTGCTCCTCGCCGACCACGTTCGGGTCGAGCTGGCGCGAGGTCGAGTCCAGCGGGTCCACGGCCGGGTAGATGCCGAGCGAGGCGATGTCGCGCGACAGCACCACGGTCGAGTCCAGGTGGGCGAAGGTGGTGGCGGGCGACGGGTCGGTCAGGTCGTCGGCCGGCACGTAAACGGCCTGGATCGAGGTGATCGAGCCGACCTTGGTCGAGGTGATGCGCTCCTGCAGGCGGCCCATCTCCTCGGCCAGCGTCGGCTGGTAGCCCACGGCGGACGGCATGCGGCCTAGGAGCGCCGACACCTCGGTGCCGGCCAGCGTGTAGCGGTAGATGTTGTCCACGAAGAACAGCACGTCGCGGCCCTCGTCGCGGAACGATTCCGCGATGGTCAGGCCCGTGAGCGCCACGCGCAGGCGGTTGCCCGGCGGCTCGTTCATCTGGCCGTAGACCATGGCCACCTTGGAATCGGCCAGGTTCTCCAGGTTGACGACGCCCGAGTCGGCCATCTCGTGGTAAAAGTCGTTGCCCTCGCGGGTGCGCTCGCCCACGCCGGCGAACACCGACAGGCCCGAGTGCGCCTTGGCGATGTTGTTGATGAGCTCCATCATGTTCACGGTCTTGCCCACGCCGGCGCCGCCGAACAGGCCCACCTTGCCGCCCTTGGCGAAGGGGCACACCAGGTCGATCACCTTGATGCCGGTCTCCAGCAGGTCCTGCGACGGCGACAGCTCGTCGTAGGCCGGTGCCTTGCGGTGAATGGAGGCGGTCACGGCCTGATCGACCGGGCCGCGCTCGTCGATCGGCGTGCCCAGCACGTCCATGATGCGGCCCAGCGTCGCCTTGCCCACGGGCACGGTGATGGGGGCCTCGGTGTTGGTCACCATGATGCCGCGGCGCAGGCCGTCGGACGAGCCCAGCGCGATGGTGCGCACCACGCCGTCGCCGAGCTGCTGCTGCACTTCGAGCGTCAGCGCGCTGCCTTCGAGCTTGAGGGCGTCGTAGATCCTGGGCATCTGGTCGCGCGGAAACTCCACGTCGACCACGGCGCCGATACATTGCACGATCTTGCCCTGGACTGCATTGGCTTCTGCCATTTTCTGCTCCGGTAAAAGTTGATTGGATCGTCGCCGCGCGGCCGTCGGCCTACACGCCGGCCGCGGCGGCCGCGCCCGAGACGATCTCGGAAAGTTCTTTGGTGATGGCGGCCTGGCGCGTCTTGTTGTAGACCAGCTTGAGCTCGCCGATCACGTTGCCCGCGTTGTCGGTGGCCGCCTTCATGGCCACCATGCGCGCCGAGTGCTCGGACGCCATGTTCTCGGCCACCGCCTGGTACACCAGCGACTCGACATAGCGCACCAGCAGCTCGTCGATCACGCTCTGCGCGTCGGGCTCGTAGATGTAGTCCCACGCATGCTGGCCAGGCGTGGCGGTCAGCGTATCGGCGTGCAGCGGCAGCAGCTGCTCGACCACCGACTCCTGGCGCATCGTGTTGATGAACCGGGTGTAGCAGAGGTAGACGGCGCTGAGCCGGCCCTCGGCGTAGGCGTCGAGCAGCACCTTGACCGGGCCGATCAGCTTGTCGAGGTGCGGCGTGTCGCCCAGGTGGGTGACGTGCGACACCACCTTGGCGCCGATACGGTTCAGAAAGCCCAGGCCCTTGTTGCCGATGGCGACCGCTTCCGCCGACACGCCGGCCGCCTGCAATTCGCGCAGCTTGGCCGTGACGGCGCGCAGCACATTGGTGTTCATCGCGCCGCACAGGCCTTTGTCGGTCGTTACCACGATGAAGCCGGCGGCCTTGGCCGCGTCGTTGTGCTGCATGAACACATGCGTGTACTCGGGATTGGCTTGGCCCAGGTTCGACGCGATGGCGCGGATCTTCTCGCTGTACGGGCGCGCCGAGCGCATGCGCTCCTGCGCCTTGCGCATCTTGGAGACGGACACCATCTCCATCGCCTTGGTGATCTTCTTCGTGCTCTCGAAGCTCTTGATCTTGCCGCGGATTTCCTTGCCGGTTGCCATGGGGGACTCCTTACGCCTTGGGCTCGAACGTCATTCGGGTCCGGATCAGGCGAACGATTTCTTGAACGACGTGATGGCAGCCGTCAGCTCGGCCTCGGCGTCCTTGTCGAGCGCCTTGGCCTGCTCGATCCTGTCGAGCAGCGCGGCATGGCTGGTCTTCAGGAACTGGTGCAGGCCGTGCTCGAACGCAAGCACCTTCTTCACGTCGATGTCGTCGATGAAGCCCTTGTTGACGGCGAACAGCGTGGCGCCCATCAGCGAGATCGGCAGCGGGCTGTACTGCGGCTGCTTCAGGAGCTCGGTCACGCGCGCGCCGCGGTCGAGCTGCTTGCGGGTGGCTTCGTCCAGGTCGGAGGCGAACTGCGCGAAGGCGGCCAGTTCGCGATACTGCGCCAGGTCGGTGCGGATGCCGCCCGACAGGCTCTTGATGACCTTGGTCTGCGCCGCCGAACCGACGCGCGACACCGAGATGCCGGCGTTGATGGCGGGACGGATGCCGGCGTTGAACAGGCTGGTTTCCAGGAAGATCTGGCCGTCGGTGATCGAGATCACGTTGGTCGGCACGAACGCGGACACGTCGCCGGCCTGCGTTTCGATGATCGGCAGCGCGGTCAGCGAGCCGGTCCTGCCCTTGACTTCGCCCTTGGTGAAGGCCTCGACGTAGTCGGCATTGACGCGCGCGGCGCGCTCCAGCAGGCGGCTGTGCAGGTAGAACACGTCGCCCGGGTAGGCTTCGCGGCCCGGCGGGCGGCGCAGCAGCAGCGACACCTGGCGGTACGCCACGGCCTGCTTGGACAGGTCGTCATAGACGATCAGCGCGTCCTGGCCGCGGTCGCGGAAGTACTCGCCCATGGTGCAGCCCGAGTAGGCCGACACGTACTGCATGGCAGCCGATTCCGAAGCGGAGGCCGCCACCACGATGGTGTAGTCCATGGCGCCGGACTGCTCCAGCGCGCGCACCACGTTCTTGATCGACGATGCTTTCTGGCCGATGGCGACGTAGATGCAGGTCACGCCCTGGCCCTTCTGGGCGATGATCGCGTCGATCGCCACGGCGCTCTTGCCGGTCTGGCGGTCGCCGATGATCAGCTCGCGCTGGCCACGGCCGATCGGCACCATCGAGTCGATCGACTTGATGCCGGTCTGCAGCGGCTGGTCCACCGACTTGCGCGCAATCACGCCCGGCGCGACCTTCTCGATCACGTCGGTCATCTTGGCGTTGACCGGACCCTTGCCGTCGATCGGCTGGCCCAGCGCGTTGACCACGCGGCCGATCAGTTCGGGACCGACCGGCACTTCCAGGATGCGGCCCGTGCACTTGACTGTGTCGCCTTCGGAGATGTGCTCGTACTCGCCCAGAATCACGGCGCCGACCGAGTCGCGCTCCAGGTTCAGCGCGAGGCCGTAGGAGGCCGCCCCATCGGGACCCGGCGGGAATTCGAGCATCTCGCCCTGCATCACGTCCGACAGGCCGTGCACGCGCACGATGCCGTCGGTCACCGACACCACTGTGCCTTCGTTGCGGATGTCGGCGCTGACGCCAAGGCCTTCAATGCGGCTCTTGATCAGCTCGGAGATTTCTGCGGGATTGAGTTGCATGACTCTTTCCTTCCTTCAATAAATGGGGCCAACCGCCAAGCGCCGCCGCCTCAGGCGGCGAGCGCTGCTTTCATTTGCTCCAGACGCGCCTTCACCGACGTGTCGAGCACCTCGTCGCCCACCACGGCGCGAATGCCGCCGATCAGCGACGGCTCCAGTTCGACGCGGGTCGTGAGTTTGCGCCCGAAACGCCGCTCCAGCGCCGCGCCGACCTCCTGCAAGGCCGCGTCGTCGATCGGAAAGGCGCTGTAGATCACGGCGTCGGAAGCACCGCTGTGCTCGTTTTGCAACGCGCGGAACTGCACGGCGACCTCGGGCAGGGCGACGACCCGTCCATTGTCGATCACGGTGCGCAGGAAATTCCTGCCGGCCTCGGGCAGCGGCTGCGTGACGAGGCCCGAAATCAGGTCGAAGACCTGCTCGGGCGTCACCTTCGGGTCGCTGGCGAACTGCTGCAACTGCGGGTTCGAGGCGATGGTGGCGAGCTGTTCGAGCCAGCCGGCCGCGTCCCCGGCATGGCCCGAGGACGCCTGGAACAGCGCCTCGGCGTACGGGCGGGCGATGGTGGCGAGTTCGGCCATGGCGTCCTCAGAGCTCGGTCTTCAGGCGGTTGAGCAGCTCGGCGTGCACGCCGGCATTGACTTCCTTGCGGAGAATCTGCTCGGCGCCCTTGACGGCCAGCACGGCGACCTGCTCGCGCAGGGCCTCGCGGGCCCGCACGGACTGCTGCTCGGCTTCGGCGTGCGCGGCGGCCACGATCTTGTTGGCCTCCTCGGTGGCACGGCCCTTGGCCTCCTCGATGATCTGCTGGGCGCGGCGCTCGGCGTCGGCCAGGCGGCTGGTGGTCTCGTTGCGGGACTTCACCAGCTCCTGCTCGACGCGCTGGTTGGCCGAGGCGAGGTCCGCCTTGGCCTTGTCGGCGGCCGCCAGGCCCGCAGCGATCTTTTGTGCACGCTCGTCCAAGGCCTTCGCGATGGGCGGCCACACGAATTTCATCGTGAACAGCACCAGCAGCAAAAAGACGATGGCCTGAACGAACAGGGTCGCGTTGATACTCACGGCAACACCTTTCTAAAAAGGGGGCGTCGAACGGCGATCAGCGGGCCAGCGCGGCGATGAACGGGTTGGCGAAGGCGAACAGCAGGGCGATGGCCACGCCGATCAGGAACGCCGCATCGATCAGGCCGGCCAGGATGAACATCTTGGTCTGCAGGTCGTTCATCAGCTCGGGCTGACGGGCCGACGATTCGAGGAATTTGCCACCCATCAGCGCAATGCCGATGGACGCACCGATCGCGCCGAGACCGACGATCAAACCACAAGCCAGAGCGACGAGACCGAGAACGTTTTCCATGATGACTCCTTAGGACAGATTGAAAGCAAACGAAAAAACAAAGGGAAGGGAAGCGAAAGGAAACTCAATGCCCCTCGTGCGCCTGGCCGAGGTAGATCAGCGCCAGCATCATGAAGATGAAGGCCTGCAGCGTGATGATCAGGATGTGGAAGATGGCCCAGATGGTGCCGGCGATGATGTGCCCGATGGGCAGCAGCACGCCCGAGAACGACGCCGCCAGCGCACCGCCCATGAGGGCGATCAGCATGAACACCAGCTCGCCGGCGTACATGTTGCCGAACAGCCGCATGGCGTGCGAGACGGTCTTGGCCAGGTATTCGATGACCTGCATCAGCAGGTTGACCGGCCACAGGAGCGGATGGGCGCCGAAGGGCGCGGTGACGAGCTCGTGGCCGAAGCCGCCCAGGCCCTTGATCTTGATGCTGTAGAACAGGCACAGCAGCAGCACCGAGATCGACATGCCGAAGGTGGTCGACAGGTCGGCGGTCGGCACGACGCGCATGTAGGCGTGGTGCGGATCGCCGCCGCCCGCCTCGACCGCCTTGCCCCACAGCGACGGCAGCAGATCGACCGGCAGCAGGTCCATGGCGTTGAGCAGGAAGATCCAGACGAACACGATCAGCGCCAGCGGCGCGATGACCTTGCGGCTGGTGGCGTTGTGAATCACCGCCTTGGCTTGGTTGTCGACCATTTCGACCAGCATTTCGACCGCCGCCTGAAAGCGCCCCGGCACGCCCGAGGTCGCCTTGCGCGCCGCCAGCCACAGCACGAAGCAGCCGATGGCGCCCACGAGCAGCGCGTAGAGCACCGAATCGAGGTTGACGACGTTGAAGTCGATCAGCGCCTTCTGAGTCACGGGCTCGCCCGCCCAGTTCACCTGCCAGTGCTGCAGGTGGTGAACGATGTACTCACTCGCGGTCGGGGCGTGTGCTTCGGCGGCCATCTTTCAGCGTCTTTTTCAAAAAAATCTGATCCGGTTCAACAATCCGGGCCGCACCACGAGCGCCACCCAGTACATCTGCATCGCTGCCACGACGCCGGCCAGCAAGGCCAGCCAGCTCAGGCCTCCGACCAGCCAGGGCGCCGCCGCCAGAAAGGCGACGGTCAGCGCCAGCTTGATCAGCTCCCAGGCAAAAAACCTCGACAGCGCGACCGACGCCGGGCCCGCACGCGAGCCCCTCGTCACACCCCGGACAAACATAGCCGCCGGGATCGCCACCGCCAATGACCCGTAGAGTGAAGACATTCCGGCACTGGGCCGGCCCGTCCCCCCCATGCGATCCCCGCCACGAGCAACCCCGCGACCCCTTGGGCCACGATCACCCACCAGGGCGACGGTTCGGGATGTTTCTCGCGCAGCCGCTGCGCCTGTTCGGCGGTCAGCGACGTGAAATCGGAGTCTTGCGCATCGGTCTCGGCATCCGGAGCAGGGGTTGTCATGAGTATGCCGTGCTGCCGCTTGCCGAAATCTTACAAAGCCCCTAATTATAAGTAAAAACCCGCTCCGCTCAGCCATGTCTCGCCATGACAACGGCAACGCGATTCATTTGACATCATCACTCCATGACCGACACCTCCACGCCCCCCGCCGATCCCCGCAAGGATTCCCTGATCCAGTACCCGTCGCCGTTCCCGATCAAGGTGATGGGCGCCAAGGCTGAAGGCTTCGTGCACGCCGTCACGCAGATCGCCGAGCGGTTCGACCCGACCTTCGACGCCGCCACCGTCGAGCTGCGCGACAGCAAGGGCGGCAACTACCTGGGCGTGACGATCACCGTGACCGCGACCAGCCGCGAGCAGCTCGACGACCTGTACCGCGCGCTGTCGAGCCATCCGATGGTCAAGGTGGTGCTGTAGCTTCGTCCAGGTGAGAGCGCAGCGGCGGAGAAGAAATCTTTCACAAGATCGTTCGAATCTTCTCTTATGAAAGAAAAGCTACTTTGTTTTTTGCAAGAATAGAGGCTGACATTCTTGTGAAAAACTTCGATGGCCCCCACAGACCAGCGCGCCGGCCGCTACATCTCGCAGACCACCGGCTACAGGGCATTCATCCCGGAGCCGTTGCCGCCCAGGCCGGACATTGAATTCGACGGCGAGCTGCGGACGCTGCTGTCGAACGCGGATCGTGACATCGGCCGGCTCGACGCCATCGCGGCATTGCTGCCCAATCCGGATCTGTTCGTGGCCATGTACGTGCGTCACGAGGCCGTCCTTTCCTCGCAGATCGAGGGGACGCAGAGCACGCTGGAAGACGTGCTGGCCTACGAAGTCGATGCCACGCACAACGACACCCCGAAAGACGTCGAAGAGGTCGTCAACTACGTGCGTGCCATGAACCACGGCCTGCGCCGCCTGGGCAGCGACTTTCCCTTGAGCCTGCGTCTGATCCGCGAAATCCACGCCGAGTTGATGCAACAGGTGCGCGGCGGTGAAAAGTCGCCGGGCGACTTCCGAACCTCGCAGAACTGGATCGGCGGCAAGGGCAGCACCCTGGCCACGGCGCTCTTCGTGCCGCCGCCGCCGCACGAGCTCATGCGGGTCTTGAGCGATTTCGAGCGCTTCCTCCACGACGGCAAGGCCACG
The DNA here is from genome assembly GCA_963847265.1 of uncultured beta proteobacterium. Classification (GTDB taxonomy): domain Bacteria; phylum Pseudomonadota; class Gammaproteobacteria; order Burkholderiales; family Burkholderiaceae_C; genus Variovorax. Next base: position 1,129,756 of record CAWJZE010000001.1, read on the forward strand.
GTGCCGTTGCTGGTGCGCTGTGGCCTCGCCCACGCGCAGTTTGAAACCATCCATCCCTTCCTTGACGGCAACGGACGGGTCGGGCGTCTGCTCATCACCCTGATGCTGTGCGAGGAGAACGCGCTGATCCGCCCGCTGCTCTACCTGTCGGTGTTCCTGAAGGCCCATCGCGCCGAGTACTACGACCGCCTGACGGCAATTCGCACGCACGGCCACTGGGAGCCCTGGCTCAAGTTCTTTCTGCGCGGCATCAGCGTCACGGCGCGCGCCGCCACGCGCACGGCCCACGACATCGTCGAGCTGCGCGAGTCGCATCGCGCCGGGGTGATGAAAAATGCCAAGGCCCTCAAGCTGCTCGACCATCTGTTCCAGCAACCGCTGGCCTCGCCCAAGCGCATTGCCGAATGGGTGGGCTGCAGCCATCCCACCGCCGTCAAGCTCGCACTCGACCTGCAGGCGCGCGGCTGGCTCAAGGAAGTGACCGGCTTCGAGCGCAACCGCATCTACCGCTACCAGCCCTACATGGACCTGTTCCACCGCGAAAGCGTGGAAAGCACCTTCGAAACCCAGCACGGCTTCGCCGCCTGACCTCCGAGCGCCCATCGTTTTTATGCCCACCCTCGACTGGCTCAACCGTGCCGAAGCCTTTTCAACCGCCGCCCGCGTGCCCTACCGCCTGCTGGAGCCCGTGTCGGCGCATGGCGACGGCGACGCGCGGAACTGGCTGATCCAGGGCGACAACCTCGAAGCCCTCAAGGCGCTGCTGCCGTTTCATCGCGGGCAGGTGAAGTGCATCTTCATCGACCCGCCCTACAACACCCGAAGCGCGTTCGAGCACTACGACGACAACCTCGAACATGCCCAGTGGCTGTCGATGATGCTGCCGCGCCTGCAGCTGCTGCGCGAGCTGCTGAGCGACGACGGCTCGATCTGGGTGACCATCGACGACAACGAGGGGCACTACCTCAAGGTGTTGATGGACGAGGTGTTTGGGCGGGGGAATTTTGTTGACACCGTTATCTGGCAGAAAGCCGATTCACCTCGCAACTCAGCTCGACAGTTTTCTTCGGATCATGACTACATGTACGTGTATTCCAAAGCAGCGGACTGGACCCCCATAAAGTTGGCTAGGACCGAAGAAGCCAATTCGATCTACACGAACCCAGACAACGACGAGCGCGGACCTTGGCTTCCTGGCGACCCATACGCCAACAAGCCGTATTCGAAAGGCCAGTACACGATGACGGGGCCAAGTGGTCGAACGTTCACACCGCCACCAGGACGGTTTTGGCGTGTGTCCGAAGAACGGCTGCGCGAACTTGATAGCGATGGACGAGTTTGGTGGGGGCCAAAGGGCGAAGCAAGGCCAAGCATCAAACGCTATTTGTCGGAAGTTGGAAATCTCGTGCCACGAACCTTCTGGAGCAAGGACGACGTAGGTAGCAATCGAACCTCGAAAAACGAGATGCGAGCGTTATTTCCAGACGCCGCATCATTCACAACGCCAAAGCCTGAGCGCCTCCTCCAGCGCGTCTTTGACATCGCCACCAATCCCGGCGACCTCGTCCTCGACTCCTTCCTCGGCTCCGGCACCACCGCCGCCGTCGCGCACAAGATGGGCCGGCGCTGGATCGGCATCGAGATGGGCGGGCACGCCGCCACGCACTGCCTGCCACGCCTGCAGAAGGTCGTGGACGGCGAGCCGGGCGGCATCAGCCAGGCGGTCGGCTGGCAGGGCGGCGGCGGATTCCGCTTCATGAAGCTGGGCGCGCCGGTGTTCGACGAGGCCGGCCGCATCCATCCCGAGGTGCGCTTCGCCACGCTGGCCGCCTTCGTCTGGCAGCACGAAACCGGCACGGCGTTCGACCCCGCCCAGGCGCGCGCCGGCACGCCGCTGCTCGGCGTTCACTACAAAAAAGATAGCACAATACCTACGCCGGACGGGCGCGGGAGCCCGATTTCATCCGAAACTTCGGCCGCCGACGCGGTGCGGGCCACGCCGTCCGAGTCCACGCCGGAGCCGGCCGCACCGCCGCCGCCCTCGCCCGTCGCCGCCTGCTACCTGCTCTTCAACGGCATCCTTGGCGACAGGCGCCCTGCCGGCGGCAACGTGCTGACGCGCGACGTGCTCGCGGCCCTGCTGGCGCTGCACGCCGACGCCGCGCCGCCCGGCACGCCGCTGGTGGTGTACGGCGAGGCGGTGCGCGTCGGGCCGCAGCGCCTCGCGGCGGCGGGCGTCGCCTTCCGGCAGATTCCCTATGACATTCCGGCGCGATAGCCATGAGCGACATGACGGCGAACGAGTTGCAGGCCCATTTAAAGCAATGCTTCCCTCAAGAAGACGCGCGTTTTGAGTGGAAGGAATGGGCGAACCTGAAGCACAACGTAGCCGGACGCGCCGGGGAAGACCTTGTGTCCTACGTGTCGGCACTCGCCAACATGAGCGGCGGTTGTATCGTCATTGGGGTTCGGGACCGAACACTGCAGGTCATCGGCATCCAGGACTTCGCTGGCTTTACGCCGGAAAACCTGATTCACCACATTCTTGGCAAGACAGCCAATCTGCCTTCGATGGGTTTGCGTGTGGAAGCTCTGGAAGCGCGCGACACGGGCGCCATCGTGTGGCTGGTGCATGTGCCTCGACATGCACCTCGACAACCAGTCTACGCACATACAAAGGCTTGGCAGAGGGATGGCGATTCACTCACGGAACTGCGTCCTGATCGACGGGAGGCAATTCTCGCGGAGCCTTTGAACGGACATGATTGGAGCGCCACCCCCATGGCTGACGCGACAATCGCAGACCTTGATGCGGAAGCCCTACAACTTGCACGCGACAAGTTTGCCGCTAAGGATGCTCTTCACGAATCGCTCGCCGTCGTGCTTGCACTGAACAAGCGAAGCTGTGAGCATCGGCACCCATGAAGCAAGGCAGCCTGGTGTTGGGTGGTTCGACCAAGCGCACGCGCAAGCGTGAATTTCTGGATGCGATGGACCGGGTGGTGCCCTGGGCTGAACTGGTGGCGTTGATCGAACCGTTTGCGCCTGAAGCCGGCCGGCGCGGCCAGCAACCCTTTGGCTTTGAAGCGCTGCTGCGCATCCACTTCATGCAGCAATGGTTCAATCTGTCGGACCCGGCCATGGAAGAGGCGCTGCACGACGTGCCGGTGTTTCGCGACTTCGCGGGCCTGAGCAACTGGGGCGATGCATTGCCCAGCGACTCGAGCATCCTGCGCTTTCGCCGCCTGCTGGAGCAACACAAGCTGGCCGAGCAGATCCTGGCCACCGTCAACGACTTGCTCAGCGGCCAGGGCCTGCTGCTCAAGGCCGGCACGGTGGTGGACGCCACGCTCATTGCCGCGCCCAGCTCCACCAAGAACAAGGACGGCGCGCGAGACCCCGAGATGCACCAGAGCAAGAAGGGCAACCAATGGCACTTCGGGATGAAGGCGCATATCGGTGTATGCGCCGACTCGGGACTGGTGCACACGGTGCGCGGCACGGCGGGCAACGTCTGCGATGTCGTTGAGGGCAACACCCTGCTGCATGGGCAGGAAGAAGTGGCCTTTGGCGATGCGGGCTATCAGGGTGTGCACAAACGCCCGGATGCCCAACTCCAGGTCACTTGGCATGTGGCAATGAAGCCGGGGCAGAGGCGCAAGTTGGACAAGAGCCTGCCCATTGAAGCGCTGCAAGACAAGATCGAGCGCTTGAAGGCCAGTGTGCGGGCCAAGGTGGAACACCCGTTTCGCGTGATCAAGCGCCAGTTCGGCCACGTGAAGGTGCGCTACCGGGGGTTGGCTAAGAACACGGCGCAGCTCAAGACGCTGTTTGCGCTGAGCAATCTGTGGATGGTCAGGCGCGTGCTGGTGGACCAGGTGCGTGCGATGGGCACATGAAAGGCCCAAAAGCACCCCCAAAAGGCCGATTCCGACACTCAGGGGGCATTCGATCGTTCCACTATGACCGTGCTTATCGATTCAGCACACGCCAAGGCGATTCGTGAAGAGCATCCCTAAGAACTCGCAGGAAAGATGGGCTGGCGAAATCACGCGTTGGTCCCATACCGAGTTCTTGGATCGAGCCAAACTGAGCGTTGGTGGGGTGTTGACGCGTGCGTCACTCTTGCTGCTGGGTAAAGCCGAGTGCATTCATCGGCTGCAGCACCCGGCTGAGATGGTTTGGCGTTTGCTGGACGAGCGAGCGGTCAAACACTTTCACCCGCCCTTCCTGCTGACATCGAGCGAGTTGCTGCGTCAGATACGCAACCCCAACATCAAGCTTTTCCCGGCGACCAGCCTGCTGGCGGTGGAACTCCCCAAGTACGAAACTCGTGTGGTTCTAGAAGCCTTGCACAACTGCATCGCACACCAGGACTATGAACGCGGCGAGCGCATCGCGGTCGACGAATCAGTCAATCGCCTGACGTTTCAAAGTGCCGGCGCGTTTTTTGACGGCGAGGCAACTGAATATGCTGCTGCAGGCAAGGTCCCCGGGCGCTACCGCAACCTCTGGCTTGCCAACGCCATGCGCAGCATTGGAATGATCGACTCGGCGGGTTTCGGCATTCGCGAGATGTACCAGGAACAACGCAAACGCTTTCTTCCATTGCCCGACTACGAAGGGTCAACGGCGCGACACGTCGTACTCACAATTTACGGCCAACAGATCGACGAGAACTACAGCCGCACGCTGATGGAGCGTACCGACCTTCCACTTGAACAGGTCGTTTGGCTGGACCGGGTGCAAAAGAAGGAGCGCATCGCGGAGGGGCAGGCAAGTCTGTTGCGACGAGCGGGCCTCATTGCCGGACGCAAGCCGAACCTGATCGTCTCCGCTGCAGTGGCCAAGACTACAAAAACTGAGAATCAGTATGTGTTGAACAGAGGTTTCGACGATGACTACTACAAGCGGGTCATTGTCAACCGGCTCAAACTCGGCCCCACTTCCGGCAACGAGCTAAGCCAACTCGTCATCGACAAGTTACCCGCCGTGCTGACTGCAAAAGAAAAGGAGACGAAGGTCAAGAACCTGCGCACGGCACTCCGCCTGCGAGGACTGGAGGGGACGTTCATTGAAGTTGCTCCCTCGGGGCCGGCGCGGGGAGCCGGTGCCATATGGCGCATCAGAGACTGACCATTGTTTAGCCGTCAAGGGAAGTTGAGACGCAAACAACTTTGCTCGCGCCAGAGAAGAAAAAAACTAAAAAAATCAATGAGTTAGAGTTGTTTACGCAACCACCTTTAGTACCAGGTAAACAACTGACTGCATCCAACGACGATGACCGCTCTAATCCTCAAAAATTACCAGCAGTCGGCCCTCGACGCGCTGACGCTGTTCCTGCGGCAGGCCGAGACGATGGGGCTGCAAGCCGCTTGGGCGCACGCCATGGAGCGCGCCGGCGTGCGCGGGGTGCCGTACCGCGCCGACGACCTGCCGGGCGTGCCGACGGTGTGCCTGCGCATCCCGACGGGCGGCGGCAAGACGCTGCTGGCCTCGCACGCCATCGTGCGCATCGCGCGGATGTGGGCGCACCGCAGCCATCCGGTGGCGCTGTGGCTGGTGCCGAGCGACACCATCCGCAGCCAGACGCTGGAGGCGCTGCAGCAGCCCGGCCACGCCCTGCGCGCGGCGCTGCAGGCTGCCTGGGGCGACGCCTTCGTGGTGTGCGAGCTCGACGCGCTGCACGCCGTGCCGCCGCAGGACTACGGCCGCACGGCGGTCGTGGTGGTGGCGACCATCCAGAGCTTCCGCGTCGCCAACAAGGCTGGGCGCCGCGCCTATGCCATGAGCGAGGCGTGGGAGACGCATTTCCGCGCGCTGGGTCTGACGCCGCAGGACGCGGCGGCGCGCGGCCTGGCCTGCGTGACGGAGGCCGATCTGGCCGATGAAAACCAGAGCTTCCTGACCCGTGCCGACCTGGGCCGCGTGAAGACCTCGCTCGCCAACTGGCTGGCATGGCAGCAGCCCATCGTGGTCGTGGACGAGGCGCACAACGCCAAGACGCCGCTGTCGCTGGCGATGCTGCAGGGCATCCGGCCGTGCTGCGTGCTCGACCTGACGGCCACGCCGGTGCCGGGGAAAACCAACGTGCTCTACAGCGTGTCGGCCCGCGAGCTGGAGGCCGAGGCCATGATCAAGCTGCCGATCATGCTGGCCGAGCACGACACCGGCTGGCAGGACGCGGTGCGCGACGCCCTGCTGCGTCGCGCGCAACTGGAGGCCGAGGCGGTGCGCGAGCCCCGGTACGTGCGGCCCATCGTGCTGTTCCAGGCGCAGGACAAGGGCGGCGAGGTGACGGTGGACGTGTTGCGCCGGCACCTGATCGACGTCCACGGCATCGACGAAAGCGAAATCCGCCGCGCCACCGGCCACCACCGCGAGCTGGAAGGCGTGGACCTGATGGCGCCGGGACCGGTGCGCTACATCATCACGGTCGATGCGCTGCGCGAAGGCTGGGACTGCCCCTTTGCCTACGTGCTGTGCGCACTGCAGAACCTGCGCAGCAACCAGGCGGTGGAGCAGCTGATGGGACGCGTGCTGCGCATGCCCTACGCCGAGCGGCGGCGCAGCCCGGCGCTGAACAGGGCCTATGCCCACGTGGTGGCGCGCAGCTTTTCGGAAGCCGCCAACGCGCTGGTCGACAGCCTGACGCAGAACATGGGCTTCGACGCCCTGAGCGCGGCGTCGGTGCTGCTGCCCGAAAGCGACGACCTGTTTGCCGGCCAGCCGGACGACGGCGCCGCCGGACCGACCGCACCGCCGCGCCTGCCGAAGCTGGAGCTTGCACTGCCTGCAGAGCTGGACGCCGTCGTCGTGGCGCAGGCGCTGGCCGCGCAGCCCGACGTGGAAGTGCTGGCGCCGGCACAAGCCGGCGAGCCGGTGCGGCTGCGACTGGTGGGCGAGGTCGGCGACGGCACCCGCGACGCGATTCTCTCCATGGCCCCTCCCGCCCATCAAGCCAGGCTTGCGGGCCAGTTCGACCAGCATGCCGCGCGCATGCGGACGCTGCGCTCCCCGGCCGAGCGCGGCGTGCCCTTCGCCCCGGTGCCGCAGCTGTGCGTGCGCTGGCAGGGGCAGCTGGAGCTGATCGAGCGCGAGACGCTGGGCGAGCTGATCGCCTTCGACTTGCTGGCGGCCGATGTGCGCCCCACGCTCGATGGCTTCAGCCTGGTCGAGCAAAGCGACCTGTTCGAGATCTACGTCGAGGGCGAGCGGGTGCGGCTCAAGCAGGCCGACGTTGCGCAGCTCTCGCTCGACGCCGTGCCGACGGACGCCAGCGAGGCCGACTTGGTGCGCGCCCTGGAGCGCGAGGTGCGCTGCCGCAGCCTGACGCAAAGCGACGCGCTCGCCTACGTGCAACGGGTGGTGGCGCACCTGCTGCGCGAGCGCGCCTTCACGCTGACCGGGCTGCTGCGCTCGCGCTTCCATCTGGCCCGGCTGATCTCGCAGCGCATCGACGCGGTGACGGCGGCGGCGCGCGCCCAGGGCTTCCGGCAGCTGCTGTTCGACGGCATCGACGACGCGCGGCTGGCGCACGATCCGCTGCAGGTGTTTCGCTTCGAGCCCGGCCGCTACCCGGTGCGCGAAACCTACAGCGGCCGCTGGCAGTTCCACAAGCACTACTACCGCGACATCGGCAAGCTCAAGGCCACCGGCGAGGAGTTCGAGTGCGCCAAGACGCTGGATCGCGCGCCCCAGGTCCGGCACTGGGTGCGCAACCTGGAGCAGCAGCCCCGCTTTGCTTTCTGGCTGCCGACGGCGACCGACTATTTCTACCCGGACTTCGTGGCCGAGCTGCACGACGGGCGGGTGCTGGTGGTCGAGTACAAGGGCGAGGGCTTCGCCACCAACGACGACTCGCGCGAGAAAAAGCTGGTCGGCGAGCGCTGGGCCGCGCAGACCGGGCAGTGCTTTGTGATGGTCGAGAAAAGCCTGAACGGGCAGGACATGGCGGCGCAGATCGGCGCGTCGATCGCATGACCCCCCCACTGACTCCCGAGCTGCTCGGCCGCGTCGACTACGCCGCGACCTTCGCCGCCATGAAGCAAATCACGCTGGAGCGCCCGCCCCACGCACCCGACATGCTATGGATTTGCGAGCACGAGCCGGTCTACACGCAGGGGCTGGCCGGCAGGCCCGAGCACATCCTCAACCCGGGCGCCATCCCGGTGGTGCAGACCGACCGCGGCGGACAGGTCACCTACCACGGCCCGGGCCAGGTGGTGGCGTACCCGCTCATCGACCTCAGGCGCGCCGGCTACTACGTCAAGGAGTATGTCCACCGCATCGAGGAGGCGGTGATCGCCACGCTGGCGCACTTCGGCGCGACGGGGCACCGCGTGCGCGGCGCGCCGGGCATCTACGTGCGGCCGGACGATCCGTTCTCGCATGCGCGGCTGCAGGCGCCCGTCGGCGACGGGGACGGGGACGGCACGCTCTCGTTTTCGGGGCTGGGCAAGATCGCCGCGCTCGGCATCAAGGTGAGCCGCCACTGCACCTACCACGGCGTGGCGCTCAACGTGGCGATGGACCTCGAACCCTTCACGCGCATCAACCCCTGCGGCTATGCCGGGCTGCAAACGGTCGATCTTTCTACAATCGGCATCCACACCGCTTGGGAGGAGGCTGCCCAAGTCCTGAGCCGCAAGCTCGTCACCTACCTGGCACCCTGAAACCTCATGAGCACCACCGAAGTCGTTCGCGACGCCCAGTCCCAGGACACCTACAACCCGCTGGCCAAGCAGAAGGCCGCGGCCAAGCTGTCGCGCATCCCGGTCAAGGTGGTGCAGGCCGAGGCGCTGAAGAAGCCCGAGTGGATCCGCGTCAAGGCCGGCAGCCCGACCACCCGCTTCTACGAGATCAAGCAGATCCTGCGCGAGTCGAACCTGCACACGGTGTGCGAGGAGGCCAGTTGCCCCAACATCGGCGAGTGCTTCGGCAACGGTACCGCCACCTTCATGATCATGGGCGACAAGTGCACGCGGCGCTGCCCGTTCTGCGACGTCGGCCACGGCCGGCCCGACCCGCTCGACGCCGACGAGCCGCTCAACCTAGCCAGGACGATCGCCAGGCTCCGGCTCAAGTACGTGGTGATCACCAGCGTCGACCGCGACGACCTGCGCGACGGCGGCAGCGGGCACTTCGTCGAGTGCATCCGGCTCATCCGCGAGCTGTCGCCCGCCACGCAGATCGAGATCCTGGTGCCCGACTTCCGCGGCCGCGACGACCGCGCATTGGAAATTCTGAAAGCCGCGCCGCCCGACGTGATGAACCACAACCTGGAGACTGCGCCGCGCCTGTACAAGGAAGCGCGTCCCGGCAGCGACTACCGGTTCTCACTGAACCTGCTGAAGAAGTTCAAGGCGCTGCACCCAAAAGTGCCGACCAAGAGCGGCATCATGGTCGGCCTGGGCGAGACCGACGAGGAAATCCTGCAGGTGATGCGCGACATGCGCGCGCACGACATTGACATGCTGACCATCGGCCAGTACCTCGCCCCCAGCAGCAGCCACCTGCCGGTGCGCCGCTACGTGCACCCCGACACCTTCAAAATGTTCGAGGAAGAGGCTTATAGGATGGGCTTCAGCCACGCCGCCGTGGGCGCCATGGTGCGCAGCAGCTACCACGCCGACCAGCAGGCGCACGCTGCCGGCGTCTGAACATGGTTGCCGGCGCGCTGGTCCTGCCTGCTGAGGGCAGGCGGTCCGGGCGCCGGGCGGTGTCGCCTCAGCTGCTGCTCTTGGCGTTGCCGGCGCCTGCGGCGGGCGCCGGGGTGTTGCTCGTGCCCTGCTGCTTCTGCGTCTCCTTCGCCTTCTTGTTGGCCATGTGGCGCCCGACGATGCAGCCGCCGACCGCGCCGGCCACCCCGTGATCGCCCGCAACGTGACCGGCCACGCCGCCCACGGCAGCCCCCTTCAGGCAGCCTTTGGCATTGACGGCACCGCCGGTGGCCATGAGAACGGCCGCGACGGCGGCAGTGGCGATGAGATGGTTGGAACGCATGAGTGACTCCCGTCTTGAAAATGGAACTGGTACAGGATCTCTGCAACGGGAGAGCCGGCTCCGGTGTTGACGGCCGGCGCGCTCTTGCCAGCGCCTGTTTTGTAAAGGGCGGTAAGCTGCGCCGCGTTGGCCGGCGCTGCGCAGCCTCAGCGCGCCGGCGCCAGCAGCGCGGCCGGATCTTCCGAAGCCAGCACCTCGTGCGCCCAGGCCGACAGCTTGCCCGTGTCGGCGCGCAGCACCTCCTGCTTGACCGCCAGGATGCGCGACGGGTGCATCGAGAAGCTGCGCAGCCCCAGGCCCAGCAGCAGCCGCGTGAAGGTCACGTCGCCCGCCATCTCGCCGCACACGGTCACGCCCTTGTTCTGGCGCGCGCACTCGGCGATGGTGGCCGCGATCAGCCCCAGCACCGCCGGGTGCGCCGGTTCGTAGAGGTGCGCCACGGCCTCGTCGGTGCGGTCGATCGCCAGCGTGTACTGGATCAGGTCGTTGGTGCCGATCGACAGGAAGTCGAAATGCTTCAGGAAGGTGCGCAGCGTGAGCGCGGCGGCCGGAATCTCGATCATGGCGCCGAGCTTGACGTGGCCGTGCGCCACGCCGCGGCGGTCGAGCTCCTGGCGCGCCGTCTCGATCAGTTCGAGCGTCTGGTGGATCTCGCTGGCGTGCGCCAGCATCGGGATCAGCAGGTGCACCTCGCCATGCACCGCGGCGCGCAGGATGGCACGCAGCTGCGTCAGAAACATCGCCGGGTCGGCCAGGCTCCAGCGGATGGCGCGCAGGCCCAGCGCCGGGTTCTGCTGGCCCTCGCCGCGCGCCGGCGCCTTGCCGTCGAGCGGCTTGTCGGCGCCGATGTCGATGGTGCGGATCGTCACCGGCATGCCGTGCATGCCCTCGACCGCGCGGCGGTAGGCCTGGTACTGCTCCTCCTCGCCGGGCAGGCGGGTCAGGCGCTGGGCTTCCCGGCCCATGAACAGGAACTCGCTGCGGAACAGGCCGACGCCGACCGCGCCGGCCTTGAGCGCGCCCACCGTGTCCTCGGGCATCTCGATGTTGGCCAGCAGCTCGATGCGCTGGCCGTCGAGCGTGACGGCGTGCTTGTGCCGCAGCCGCCACAGGCGCTGCTGCTCCAGCTCGCCCTGGCGCTGCTTGAAGCCGTACTCGGCCAGGATGATGGGCGACGGGTCGACGATCATGATGCCGGCATCGCCGTCGACGATGACCCAATCGTCCTGGCGCGCCAGCTGGCTCGCCAGCCGCGCGCCGACCACCGCCGGGATGTTCAGGCTGCGCGCGACGATCGCGGTGTGTGAGGTGCGCCCGCCCACGTCGGTCACGAAGCCGGCGAACACGCTCTGCTTGAACTGCAGCATGTCGGCCGGCGACAGGTCGTGCGCGATCAGCACCAGCGGCGCGTCGAGGCCTTCGCCGGCGGTTGGGTCGTCGGCGGCGCTGTCGGCGTGCGCTGCGCTCTTGCGCCGCGGCGGCACGGGCGCCACCACGGCGGCGCTGCCGCGCATGTGGCGCAGCATGCGCTCGACCACCTGTTCCAGATCGGCCTTGCGCTCGCGCAGGTACTCGTCCTCCATCTCGTCGAACTGGCGCGCGATGGCTTCGAGCTGCGTGGTCAGCGCCCACTCGGCGTTGTAGAGGCGCTGGGCGATCCAGTGCCTGACGCCGTCGGCCAGCGCCTCGTCCTGCAGCAGCATCTGGTGCACTTCGAGCAGCGCGGCGAGCTCGTGCGGCGCCTCGGCCGGGCCCATCAGGGCGACGCTGCCCTGCAGCCGCTGCAGCTCGTCGGCCACCGCGTTGCGCGCCCGGCGCACGCGGTCGATCTCGGCATCGACCTCTTCGGGCTTGATGAAGTAGTGCGCCACGTCGAGGCGGCTCGACACCACCAGCACGGCGCGTCCGATGGCGATGCCGCGCGCCACCGGAAGCCCCTGGATCGAGAACGTCACGCTACTGTCCTTCGCCGAACTTGTCGGCGATGAGCGCCAGCAACGCGTCCATCGCCTCCTGCTCGCGCTCGCCCTCGGTTTCGATCTCGATGGTCGAGCCCAGGCCGGCGGCCAGCATCATGACCCCCATGATGCTCTTGGCATTGACGCGGCGGCCGTTGCGCGCGAGCCAGACCTCGCAGGGAAAGCTGCCGGCCAGCTTGGTGAGTTTGGCCGAGGCGCGGGCGTGCAGGCCCAGCTTGTTGACGATGGCGGCGGAGGTCTTGATCACTGGAGAAGGCTCCCGTCCGGTTGCTGGGAAGCCGCGGCCACCTGCACGATGCCGGCCAGCCCGCCGGCGATGGCGCGCTCGGCCAGCGCGTCCAGCGGCTCGTCGCGGTAGCACAGCGAGCGCAGCAGCATCGGCAGGTTGACGCCGGCCACCAGCCGCAGTCGCCGGTCGTCGATCAGCTGCCGCGCCACGTTGCAGGGCGTGGCGCCGAGCGCATCGGCCAGCACCAGCACCGTCGCGGGCGCAGTGGTGCGCTGCTGCAGCCGTGCCAGCGCGTCGCGCGCGCGGCCCAGCGTCTCCTCGGTGGAGCTGTCGGGCAGCACGTCGAAGGTGCCGATGGCATCGGCGCATTCGGGAAACACATGCAGCGCGCACTGCCGCAGGGCCTGGGCCAGCGGCGCATGCGCGATGATGAAAATGCTGTTCATTGCCAACGGAGGGAAGCGAAACCGCAAGCGGCAGAGCGACCCATTATGCGGGCGGCTGCTTCGGAACCGCTCTGTGTCGAAGCATTCACTGTGCCACTGGAGACAAACCTCATGGCGCTGCGCGGCGGCGCATCCGGCGCGCTCTCCGCCATGTGCGTCCGCGCAGCGGGGATGCGCCGCGGCGCCTAGGGCAGCCGCAAGCCCTCGAAGAAGACCGCAGCGGCCCCGGGCTCGCGCGGCTCGCCCAGCACGCTGGCCTGGTAGAGCGCCAGCCCGCCCGGCGGTGCGTTCCGGGGGGCGGCGAACCACAGGCTCTGCGCCTGCACGGGACGCCCCTGCGCGTCGACACCGCTGGCGAGCGTGCGCACCGGCGGCGGCTCGGCAACGGCGCCGCGTACCACGGCCGGCTCCGATTGCGGCGCCGCGGCGCGCAGGTTGGCCGCGATCGACTCCTGCCAGGCCCGCAGCCGGGCCGCCGCCTGTGGCACATCGGCCGCCAGGGTGCGCGCCACGGTGAAGGTGGCACCGCCAGCCTCGCAGCCGGCCATTTCGAGCGCCACGCGCTCGCCCGCGAGCGTCACGTCGCGCGTGGCGCGGTCGGGCTTGCAGGGCAGCAGCGCGACCAGCCCGTCGCCACCGACCGGCGCCTCGCGCCAGTTGAAGGCCGGACTGCACGCGAGCGCAGCACCGGCGACCAGAACGGCCAGCGGCCAGCGGAAAAAGCCGGAGATCGTCATCGATGCAGTTTAGGCCGCGTCGCGTCCCGCCGCCCCAGCCCCGCGCCGGCGCGAAAACCGTCATGGAACTAAAATCGGCCCCTCCGTTCCATCGCTCCACCATGAAAAAATCCCTCTACGCCGCCGCTGTCGCCATCGCACTGGCCGTGGGCGGCGGGGTGTACTTCTCGTCGGGCGTCTCGGCGGCGCCGCCCTCGACCTTCGTGCTGCTCGACGGCAGCAAGCAAAGCACCGCCGACCTCAAGGGCAAGGTCACGCTGGTGAACTTCTGGGCCACCAGCTGCGTGACCTGCGTGGGCGAGATGCCTAAGGTCATCGCCACCTACGACAAGTACAAGGCGCAGGGCTACGACACGCTGGCGGTCGCCATGAGCTACGACCCGCCGAGCTACGTGGTCAACTTCGCCGAGACGCGCAAGCTGCCGTTCAAGGTGGCGATCGACAACACCGGCGCGGTCGCCAAGGCCTGGGGCGACGTGCAGCTCACGCCCACCACCTACATCGTCAACAAGCGCGGCGAGATCGTGAAGCGCTACGTCGGCGAGCCCGACTTCGCCGAGCTGCACAAGCTGATCGAGCAACTGCTGGCGCAGCAGGTCTGAGCGCGCCCGGATTTCGGACCGAATCGGCCTCCAGCGCAAGCGCTGTCTAGGCCGAGTGCTTCTGAATCGATAGCATTCGCGGCACCCCACGCGCCGAGCGGCGTGGGTTTTATTTCTTGCGGAAGTCGTCGTGACACGCCTTGCAGCTGGCCGCCGCTGGCTCGAACGCGGCCTTGAGCGCGTCGAGGTTGCCGGCCTTGGCGGCGGTCGCCAGCTTGCCGGTCTCGGCGATCATCTTGTCCTGGTGCTCCTTGAACTTGGCCTCTTCCTTCCAGATTTCCGGCCGGGCCTTGCCGCCCTCGGTGCCGGGGCCGAAGCCGGCCCAGGGCAACCGGGCCATGAACGCCACCACGTCGGCATTGGCGGCGGCGGCAGCGGCGTCGTAGGGCGCACGGCCGCTGGCCATGGCGCCGAGCCGCCCGAAATGCTGGCCCATCACGAACAGCGCACTCTGGCGGTACTTGATCGCATCTTCGTGCTTGGCGAACTGGGCGGCGGCCGGCAGTGCGGTGGCGCCGCAGGCGACCGCCAGGGCGAGCGAGGCGAAACGGTTCATGGGCAGGCTCCTTCGCTGTGGAAAAGCGGTGTTGAAATCAGGAAATCAGGACAACGCGGCACTGCAGTGTCGCCTGGCAGTGTAGAAGCTCCGCATCGCAACAACTCGCAACACCCGGCCCACCCTGCGGCATGCCGACTTTGCTAACCTGCGCATTGCCGGCCTGACGAATTTCCCCAACGCTCATCGACGGATCCACAGACGCCGCTTCTGCTGTTATGCCCCTTCCGCCCGAACCGGCTGCCGCTGCTGGCCGTCAGCCGGCAGCCTCTTCCTCTTCCTTTTCCTCCCCGTCGCCCGGGCTCCGGCGCACCCGGATCTGGGACCTGCCGACCCGGCTGTTCCATTGGGCGCTGGTCGCCAGCGTGCTGGGCTCGTTCGGCACCGGGCTCGGGGGCGCCATGGAATGGCACTTCCGGCTCGGCTATGGCGCACTGGCGCTGCTGGCATTCCGGCTGGTCTGGGGCTTCGTCGGCGGACGCTGGTCGCGCTTTGCCGCTTTTGTCTACGGGCCACGCACGGTGCTCGACTACCTGCGCGGCAGGAGCCATCCGGACCATCTGGTCGGCCACAACCCGCTCGGTTCGTTCTCGGTGTTCGCCCTGTTGGCACTGCTCTCGCTGCAGGCGGCGACCGGCCTGGTGTCGGATGACGAGATCGCCGCCGCCGGGCCGCTGACACGCTTCGTCTCGGGCGAGACCGTCAGCTTGGCGTCCGGCTGGCACAGCGGCTGGGGCCAATGGCTTTTGATCGCGCTGGTCAGCCTGCACCTGCTGGCCGTGCTGTACCACGCGCTGGTCAAGCGCCACACGCTGGTAGCGCCCATGCTGACGGGCGACAAGGACACCCCGGCCACCGTCGCGCCCAGCCGCGACGACGCCACGAGCCGCACCGGCGCGCTGGTGCTGTTTGCGCTGTGTGTCGGCCTGGCGGCGTGGATCGCGTCGCTGCGCCCATGAGCTTCGCTGCTTCGCGCCCGCTGCCGCTGGCCGACACGCCGAGCGTGGTCCTGATCACGCCCGACACGCCTGCGGAGCTCGACGCGGTGCGACGCATCTTCGGCGACTACGCCGCGTCGCTGGGCATCGACCTGGGTTTTCAGGGCTTTGACCAGGAACTCGAAAGCCTGCCGGGCGAATACGCCGCGCCGCGCGGCGCGCTGCTGCTGGCGCTCGTGGACATCGCGCACCCCGCCATGGCTGCCGCAACCGCTGTCGATACCTTGCCGCGCGGCAACGGCCCGCCGGCGCTGGTGGCGGGCTGCTGCGCGCTACGCCCGCTCGACACCGTGGACTATCCGAATGCGGCCGAGATGAAGCGCCTGTACGTGCGCCCGGCGTTTCGCGGACTTGGCCTGGGACGCCAGCTGGCCGAGGCAATCCTGGACGCCGCGCGCGCCGCCGGCTACGCCTGCGTGCTGCTCGACACCCTGGACAACATGGAAGCCGCCCGCACGCTGTACGGCGAGCTGGGTTTCGCCGAGGTGCCGCCCTACTACCACAACCCGATCCCGGGCGCGCATTATCTCAAGGCCGATATTTAGGCCGAAAAGGCCTGTAGCGCCCGGCTGGCGTGTGCCGATAGCTATCAAAAAAAGAGCAGAACGCGAAAAGGGCCGACACCGTGGGCGCAGGGCACCCCCTGCCGTTTCTTGCCGCTGGGGGACTTGGGGCGGCCGCTGCGCACGGCGCTGCAGCGTGGCACGCCGGCGCCCTGCTCGGCCCCACTCCTGCCGGAGTGAAGGCTGGAATGAGCTCGATCAGCCGCGCACCTGCGCCAGCAGCGTCCCGGCGTCGCTGACCTCGAACTTGCCCGGCGCCTCGACGTTCAGCGCCGCCACCCTGCCGTCCTTCACCAGCATCGAGTAACGGTTGCTGCGCACGCCCATGCCGCGGCCGGTGAGGTCGAGCGTGAGGCCCGTCGCCTTCGCGAAATCGGCGCTGCCGTCGGCCAGCATGCGCACCTTGGCGCCGGTCTTCTGCTCGCGCGCCCAGGCGCCCATGACGAAGGCGTCGTTGACGCTGACGCACCAGATCTCGTCGACGCCGGCGGCCTTGAGCGCATCGGCCTGCTCGACGTAGCCCGGTACGTGCTGCGCCGAGCAGGTCGGCGTGAAGGCGCCGGGCAGGGCGAACAGCGCGATCGTCTTGCCGGCCGCGGCCCGCTTCACGTCGACCGGGTTCGGGCCGATGCTGCAGCCTCCACCCTCGACTTCCGAGTATTCGTAGAGGGTGACTGCGGGCAGGGGGTCGCCGATCTTGATCATGGTGTTTCCTGAAAGGGTGGATGGGGCAGGCATTACACCCGCAAAACGAAAAAACGGCCTGCGAGCAGGCCGTTCTTCTTCGAGTCACGCGCCCTTCACCGGCACGCGGATGCGGCGTCTTCTCCGCTTCAGACGACGACCGCCTTTTGCACCAGGCGCGTCGCGACCCAGTTCTTGGTCTTCGAGATCGGCCGGCTCTCGGTGATCTCGATGGTGTCGCCCAGGTGGTACTCGCCGTTCTCGTCGTGCGCGTGGTACTTGCTCGACTTGGCGACGATCTTGCCGTAGAGCTCGTGCTTGACACGGCGCTCGACCAGCACCGTGACCGTTTTTGCGCGCTTGTCGCTGACGACCGTGCCGATCAGGCTGCGCTTGAGGGATGTCTTGGCTTCCGTCATGGTCGCTCCTTACTGGGCCGCAGCGGGCTGCTGCGATTCCTTCTGCTTTTCGGCAAGGATCGTTTTGGCCCGTGCGATGTCGCGGCGCGTGCTGCGCAGCGTCGCGTTGTTCGACAGTTGTTGTGTCGCCTTCTGCATGCGAAGGCCGAAGTGGGCCTTCTGCAGGTCCTTGACTTCGGCCTGCAGGCCGGCGACGTCCTTGTTGCGCAGCTCGGCCGCTTTCGAGACCTTGGTCGATTCGACCTCGGCGCTCTTCTTCTTGCGAAATCCAATAGCCATGTTCATGTTCTCCTGGATCAGGCGCCGAGCTGGCGGGCGACGAAGGTGGTGCGCAGCGGCAGCTTGGCGGCGGCCAGGCGGAACGCTTCGCGGGCGAGTTCCTCGGGCACGCCGACGATCTCGTAGATCACCTTGCCGGGCTGGATCTCGGCGACGTAGTACTCCGGATTGCCTTTGCCGTTGCCCATGCGCACTTCGGCGGGCTTGGTGGAAATCGGCTTGTCGGGGAACACGCGGATCCAGATGCGACCACCGCGCTTCACGTGGCGCGAGATGGCGCGGCGGGCGGCTTCGATCTGGCGCGCCGTGAGGCGGCCGCGGTCGACCGACTTCAGGCCGAAGTCACCGAACGACACGGCGTTGCCGCGCGTCGCGATGCCGGTGTTGCGGCCCTTTTGTTCCTTGCGGAACTTTCTGCGTGCAGGTTGCAGCATGTTTTGTTACTCCGTAGGGACTGACCCGGGCGCTCGCGCGCCCGGGAAAGACCGATCACTCGGTCTTGGCACCGTCAGCTGCTGCAGCTGGCGCGGGTTTGCGAACGCGCTTAACGGCGGATTTCGAAGGGTCTGCACCCGTGGCGTCGGCCGGCTTGTCGCTGCCGTCGGCCGGTGCGGCATGGCTGCCCATCGGCGGGCGTCCACCCATGCCGGAACGCGCAGGACCACGGCGGTCGGAGCCCGGCCGGTCGCCCGGACGACCGTCACGACGTGGGCCGCGCGGGCCGCGGCGTTCCTCGCCCTCGGGACGCGGCGTGCTGTCGAGCGTCGGCGCGTCGTTGCGGCCCAGCGTGTCGCCCTTGTAGACCCAGACCTTGACGCCGATGACGCCGTAGGTGGTCTTGGCTTCCGAGGTGCCGTAGTCGATGTCGGCGCGCAGCGTGTGCAGCGGCACGCGGCCTTCGCGGTACCACTCGGTGCGGGCGATCTCGATGCCGTTGAGGCGACCGGCCGACATGATCTTGATGCCCTGGGCACCCAGGCGCATGGCGTTCTGCATGGCGCGCTTCATGGCGCGGCGGAACATGATGCGCTTCTCGAGCTGCTGCGTGATCGAGTCGGCGATCAGCTGGGCATCGACTTCGGGCTTGCGCACCTCCTCGATGTTCACCGCCACCGGCACGCCGAGCTGGCGGCCCAGTTCGCGCTTCAGGTTCTCGATGTCCTCGCCCTTCTTGCCGATCACCACGCCCGGACGCGCCGAGTAGATGGTGATGCGGGCGTTCTTGGCGGGACGCTCGATCGTCACGCGCGAGACGGAGGCGTTCTTGAGCTTCTTCTTCAGGTACTCGCGCACCTTGATGTCTTCGGCCAGCATGCCCGCGAAGTCGCGGTTGCTGGCGTACCAGCGGCTGGACCAGTTGCGGCTGACCGCCAGGCGGAAGCCGGTGGGGTGGATTTTCTGTCCCATAGTCTTCCGGCCTCTTAGTTGCCCACCGTCACGTACACATGGCACGTGGGCTTGCTGATGCGGTTGCCGCGGCCCTTGGCGCGCGCGGTGAAGCGCTTGAGCGTGGCGCCCTGCTCGACGTAGATGGTTTTCACCTTCAGCTCGTCGATGTCGGCGCCGTCGTTGTGCTCGGCGTTGGCAATGGCCGATTCGAGCACCTTCTTGACGATCCCGGCGGCCTTCTTCTGCGTGAACTGCAGGATGTCGAGCGCCTGATCGACCTTCTTGCCGCGGATCAGGTCGGCGACCAGGCGGCCCTTGTCGACCGACAGGCGCACACCGCGGAGGACTGCACGTGTTTCAGACATGGCTGTTCCTTACTTTCTCTGGACCTTCTTGTCCGCGGGGTGCCCCTTGAACGTGCGGGTGAGCGCGAATTCGCCGAGCTTGTGGCCGACCATCTGGTCGGTGATGTAGACCGGCACGTGCTGCTTGCCGTTGTGCACGGCGATGGTCAGGCCGATGAACTCGGGCAGAACCATCGAGCGGCGCGACCAGGTCTTGATCGGCTTCTTGTCCTTGGTCGTCACGGCGCGGTCGGCCTTGATCACCAGATGCTGGTCCACGAAGGGACCCTTCTTGAGTGAGCGAGTCATGTGCTGCCCTTACTTCTTGCGACGCGACACGATCATGACCTGCGTGCGCTTGTTGTTGCGGGTGCGGTAGCCCTTGGTCAGGTTGCCCCACGGATCGACTGGATGACGGCCTTCGCCGGTCTTGCCCTCGCCGCCACCGTGCGGGTGGTCGATCGGGTTCATCACCACGCCGCGGACGGTCGGGCGAATGCCCATGTGGCGCTTGACCCCGGCCTTGCCGAGGCGGCGCAGGCTGTGCTCTTCGTTGGCGACCTCGCCGATGGTGGCGCGGCACTCGACGTGCACGCGGCGCACCTCGCCCGAGCGCATGCGCACCTGGGCGTAGACGCCCTCGCGCGCCAGCAGCGTGGCCGAGGTGCCGGCCGAACGCGCGATCTGCGCGCCCTTGCCCGGCTGCAGTTCGATGCAGTGGATGGTCGAGCCCACCGGGATGTTGCGGATCGGCAGCGTGTTGCCGGCGCGGATCGGGGCCTCGGCGCCGCTCATCAGCGTGGCGCCGGCTTCCAAGCCACGCGGGGCGATCACGTAGCGGCGCTCGCCGTCGGCGTAGCACACCAGCGCGATGTGGGCACTGCGGTTCGGGTCGTACTCGATGCGCTCGACCTTGGCCGGGATGCCGTCCTTGTTGCGCACGAAATCGACCACGCGATAGTGGTGCTTGTGGCCACCGCCGCGGTGGCGGATCGTGATGTGGCCGTTGTGGTTGCGTCCGGCGCTCTGGAACTGGGGCTCCAGCAGCGGCGCGTGCGGCGCACCCTTGTGCAGGTGGTCGCGCGAAATCTTCACGGCGCCGCGCTGGCCCGGCGAAGTCGGTTTGATCTTGATGACAGCCATGGTTTAAGCGGCCTCCCCAACCAGGTTGAGCTCTTGGCCGGCTTTCAGCGTGACATAGGCCTTGCGGACGTTGTCGCGGCGGCCCATGGATTTGCCGAAGCGCTTGGCCTTGCCCTTGGTGTTGAGCACGGACACGCCCTTGACCTCGACCTTGAACATGAGTTCGACGGCAGCCTTGATCTCGGGCTTGGTGGCGTCCTGCAGCACCTTGAAAGTGACGGCGTTCGATTTTTCGCCGACCATCGTGGCCTTTTCGGACACGATCGGCGCGACCAGCACGTTCATCAGACGACCTTCGTCGAATTTGCGTGCGGCGGGCGTGGGATTCACACGGCTCATGCGAACATCTCCTTGAGCTTGTCGATGGCGGCCTTGGTGACCAGCACCTTCTTGTAGTGCACCAGCGACACCGGGTCGGCGTAGCGCGGCTCGACCACCAGCACGTTCACCAGGTTGCGCGAGGCGAGGTACAGGTTCTCGTCGACCTCGTCGGCGATCACCAGCACGGACTCCAGGTTCATCGCCTTGAAGCGCGCGGCCAGCGGCTTGGTCTTGGGCGAGTCGACCTTGATCGAATCGACCACCGCCAGCCGGCCTTCGCGGGCGAGCTGCGAGAAGATGGATGCCATGCCGGCGCGGTACATCTTCTTGTTGATCTTCTGGCCGAAGTTCTCGTCGGGCATGTTCGGGAAGATGCGGCCGCCTCCGCGCCACAGCGGCGAGGAGGTCATGCCGGCACGGGCGCGGCCCGTTCCCTTTTGCTTGAAAGGCTTCTTGGTCGAGTGCTTGACCTGCTGGCGATCCTTCTGGGCGCGCGTGCCCTGGCGGGCATTGGCCTGGAAGGCGACGACGACTTGGTGCACCAGGTCTTCGTTGTAGTCGCGGCCGAACACGGTCTCGGGGGCGTCGTACTTCGACGCGGCCTGGCCCTGGTCATTCAGGAGTTCGAGTTCCATTACTTCGCTCCTTCGGCAGCTTGCGGCTTGGCCTTGACGGCCGGACGCACGGTGACGAAACCACCCTTGGCGCCGGGAATCGCGCCCTTGATCAGCAGCAGCTGGCGCGCTTCGTCGATGCGGATCACGTCGAGGTTCTGCGTGGTGACGGTGACATCGCCCAGATGACCCGTCATGCGCTTGCCCGGAAACACGCGGCCCGGATCCTGCGCCATGCCGATCGAGCCCGGCACGTTGTGCGAACGGCTGTTGCCATGCGACGCGCGCTGCGAGCTCATGTTGTGGCGCTTGATGGTGCCGGCGTAGCCCTTGCCGATGGAGGTGCCCTGCACGTCCACCTTCTGGCCCACCGTGAACACCGAACCCGCCGCAACGACGGCACCCGGCGCGTAGCCGGCGGCCGCGTCGGCAGCGATGCGGAATTCCTGGATGATTTCACCCGCTTCGACACTCGCCTTGGCGAGGTGGCCGGCTTCCGGCTTGGTCACGCGCGATGCCTTGCGCGCACCGAACGTCACCTGCAGGGCGACGTAGCCGTCCGTCTCTTGGGTCTTGACCTGGGTCACACGGTTGTTGGACACATCCACCACCGTGACGGGCACTGCGTCCCCGTCATCGGTGAAGAGACGCATCATCCCCACCTTGCGGCCCAGCAACCCGAGGGAGTTGCTTTGACTCATTGGTTTTTCTCCAGAGCTTCCGCCGCTGCCACTTCAATTGGCGACAGCGTTTGGTGTACGGAAGAAGGTTGATAAGGCTCTGTACTGCGCGACCCCCTCGTTGAAGGAAGACGCAAAAGAGGCAGAGCCCAAGATTATAGTCCGTCAGCTTCTGTCAATGCAACTCTGCGAGGAGGAGCAGACCGCCTCCGTCCGCTCTCGCTCGGACGAAAAAACCCGCCTGCATTGCTGCGGGCGGGTTGCGCGGGAGAAAACCGGGCTGCTTATTGCAGCTTGATTTCCACGTCGACGCCGGCCGGCAGGTCGAGCTTCATCAGCGCGTCCACGGTCTTGTCGGTCGGGTCGACGATGTCCATCAGGCGCTGGTGCGTGCGGATTTCCAGCTGGTCGCGCGAGGTCTTGTTGACGTGCGGCGAGCGCAGGATGTCGAAGCGGCGCATGCGCGTCGGCAGGGGCACCGGGCCCTTGACGATGGCGCCGGTGCGCTTGGCGGTGTCGACGATCTCGGCGGCAGACTGGTCGATCAGCTTGTAGTCGAACGCCTTGAGGCGGATGCGGATTTTTTGCTTGGTGGCCATGACGTGATTCCTTGTGCGTTGCCGATCAGTCGATCACCTTCGCCACCACTCCCGAGCCCACGGTGCGCCCGCCCTCGCGGATGGCGAATCGCAGGCCCTCTTCCATGGCGATGGGGTTGATGAGCTTCACGGTGATGCTCACGTTGTCCCCGGGCATGACCATCTCCTTGTCCTTGGGCAGCTCGATGGCGCCCGTGACGTCGGTGGTGCGGAAGTAGAACTGCGGGCGGTAGTTGTTGAAGAAGGGCGTGTGGCGCCCGCCCTCGTCCTTCGACAGCACGTACACCTCGGCCGTGAAGTGCGTGTGCGGCTTGATGGAGCCGGGCTTGCACAGCACCTGGCCGCGCTCGACTTCTTCCCGCTTGGTGCCTCGCAGCAAGACCCCGACGTTGTCGCCCGCCTGGCCCTGGTCCAGGAGCTTCCTGAACATCTCGACGCCCGTGCAGGTGGTCTTCACGGTCGGGCGGATGCCCACGATCTCGATTTCCTCGCCCACCTTGATGACCCCGCGCTCCACCGCGCCGGTCACCACCGTGCCTCGCCCCGAGATGGAGAAGACGTCCTCCACGGGCATCAAGAAGGTGCCGTCCACCGCGCGCTCGGGCGTGGGGATGTAGGTGTCCAGGGCGTCTGCGAGCTTCATGATGGCCTGCTCGCCCAGCGGGCCCTTGTCGCCTTCGAGGGCGAGCTTGGCCGAGCCGTGGATGATGGGGGTGTCGTCGCCAGGGAAGTCGTACTTGTCCAGGAGCTCGCGCACTTCCATCTCGACCAATTCGAGCAGCTCCGCGTCATCGACCATGTCGCACTTGTTGAGGAACACGATGATGTAGCCCACGCCCACCTGGCGCGCCAGCAGGATGTGCTCTCTCGTCTGGGGCATGGGGCCGTCAGCGGCCGAGCACACCAGGATGGCACCGTCCATCTGCGCGGCTCCCGTGATCATGTTCTTCACGTAGTCGGCGTGGCCCGGGCAGTCCACGTGCGCGTAGTGGCGGTTGGCGGTCTCGTACTCGACGTGGGCGGTGTTGATGGTGATGCCGCGCGCTTTTTCCTCAGGCGCAGCGTCAATCTGGTCGTAGCCCTTGGCCTCGCCGCCGAACTTCGATGCCAGGACGGTCGCAATGGCTGCCGTCAGCGTGGTCTTGCCGTGGTCCACGTGACCGATGGTGCCCACGTTCACGTGCGGCTTGGTGCGGGTGAATTTGCCTTTTGCCATTTTTCAATCCTCAGTAAAGAACCTGCCCGTGTGTTGGTTTTAGGTCTGCACCCTGTTGCTGGATCCCCCGCCACGGGCAACGGGAGGCACAAGGTCGCAGACCGAATCAAAACACCGCTCAACTGCAACCCACGCTCTGCCTCATTCGCGAAACACCGCGGAACCGGCTTTGCCGAACCGCTGGTGTTGCCCCCTGCAAGGGGGTGGGCGAAGCGACACGCAGTGCGCGAAGCCTGGGGGTGTGCCTTATTTCGCCCGCGCGGCGACGATCGCCTCGGCCACGTTGCGCGGCGCCTCGCTGTAGTGCTTGAACTCCATCGTGTAGGTGGCACGGCCCTGCGACATCGAGCGCAGCGTGGTCGAGTAGCCGAACATCTCCGACAGCGGCACCTCGGCCTTGATGGCCTTGCCGCCGCCGACCATGTCGTCCATGCCCTGCACCATGCCGCGGCGCGACGACAGGTCGCCCATCACGTTGCCGGCGTAGTCCTCGGGCGTCTCGACTTCCACCGCCATCATCGGCTCCAGGATCACCGGGCTGGCCTTGCGGCAGCCTTCCTTGAAGCCGAAGATCGCGGCCATCTTGAACGCCATTTCGTTCGAGTCCACGTCGTGGTACGAGCCGAAGTGAAGCGTGACCTTGACGTCCACCACCGGATAGCCGGCGAGCACACCCTGGCCGAGCGCCTCGATGACGCCCTTCTCGACCGCCGGGATGTACTCGCGCGGCACCACGCCGCCCTTGATAGCATCGACGAACTCGAAGCCCTTGCCGGCCTCCTGGGGCTCGATCTTCAGCACGACGTGGCCGTACTGGCCCTTGCCGCCCGACTGGCGCACGAACTTGCCTTCGGCCTCGTCCACGCTCTTGCGGATGGTCTCGCGGTACGCCACCTGCGGCTTGCCGACGTTGGCTTCCACGCCAAACTCGCGCTTCATGCGGTCCACGATGATTTCGAGGTGCAGCTCGCCCATGCCCGAAATGATGGTCTGGCCGGACTCCTCGTCGGTGCGCACGCGGAACGACGGATCCTCCGAGGCCAGGCGCTGCAGCGCGATGCCCATCTTTTCCTGATCGACCTTGGTCTTGGGCTCCACCGCCTGCGAGATCACGGGCTCGGGGAACTCCATGCGCTCCAGGGTGATGATCGAGTTCGGGTCGCACAGCGTCTCGCCGGTCGTCACGTCCTTCAGGCCCACGCAGGCGGCGATGTCGCCCGCACGGATTTCGTCGATCTCCAGGCGCTCGTTGGCATGCATCTGCACGATGCGGCCGATGCGCTCCTTGCGTCCCTTGACCGGGTTGAACACCGTGTCACCCTTGCTCAGCACGCCCGAGTAGACGCGCACGAACGTGAGCTGGCCCACGTAGGGGTCGGTCATCAGCTTGAAGGCCAGCGCGGAGAACTTCTCGCTGTCGTCGGGCTTGCGGCTGACTTCGTGCTCGTCCTCGTCGGTGCCCTGGACCGGCGGGATGTCCAGCGGCGACGGCATGAGCTCGACCACGGCGTCGAGCATGCGCTGCACGCCCTTGTTCTTGAAGGCGCTGCCGCACAGCATCGGCTGGATCTCGCCGGCGATGGTGCGCAGGCGCAGGCCCTGCGTGATCTCGTCCATGCTCAGATCGCCTTCCTCGAGGTACTTGTTCATCAGTTCCTCGTTGGCCTCGGCGGCGGCCTCGACCATCTTCTCGCGCCACTCCTTGACCGATGCGAGCATGTCGGCGGGGATCTCGCGCGTCTCGAACTTCATGCCCTGCGAGGCCTCGTCCCAGAACACGGCCTTCATCATGCGCAGGTCCACCACGCCCTGGAACTTGTCCTCGGCACCGATCGGCAGCACGATGGGCACGGGGTTGGCCTTCAGGCGGTCGATCATCATCTGGCGCACGCGCAGGAAGTTGGCGCCCACGCGGTCCATCTTGTTGACGAAGGCCAGGCGCGGCACCTTGTACTTGTTGGCCTGGCGCCAGACCGTCTCGGACTGGGGCTGCACGCCGCCGACCGAATCGTAGACCATCACGGCGCCGTCGAGCACGCGCATGGAGCGCTCCACCTCGATGGTGAAGTCCACGTGGCCGGGGGTGTCGATGATGTTGATGCGGTGCTCGGGGAAGGAGCGGTCCATGCCCTTCCAGAAGCAGGTCACTGCCGCCGAGGTGATGGTGATGCCGCGCTCCTGCTCCTGCTCCATCCAGTCGGTGGTGGCGGCGCCGTCGTGCACCTCGCCGAGCTTGTGGGTCACGCCGGTGTAGAAAAGAATGCGCTCGGTCGTCGTGGTCTTGCCAGCGTCGATGTGGGCCGAGATACCGATGTTGCGGTAGCGCTCGATGGGGGTCTTGCGAGCCATGAGGAATCCTTGAGTGATCGCGTTTGTTTTTGGGTGACGGCGCCGCACGCGAAGCGGGCAGCCAGGCTGATTTCTCGGCGCCTCAATCGGCACAAGGCCGCAGGCACGAATGCCGGCGGCCTTGCGTCCGCGCCGAGGCGGGAGCGTCGGCTTAGAAGCGGAAGTGGCTGAACGCCTTGTTGGCCTCGGCCATGCGATGCACCTCGTCGCGCCGCTTCATGGCGCCGCCGCGGCCCTCGGTGGCTTCCATCAGTTCGTTGGCCAGGCGCAGGGCCATCGACTTCTCGCCGCGCTTGCGGGCGGCTTCCTTGATCCAGCGCATCGAGAGCGCCAGGCGGCGCACCGGGCGCACCTCGACCGGCACCTGGTAGTTGGCGCCACCGACACGGCGCGACTTCACTTCGACCATCGGCTTGACGTTGTTGATGGCGAGGGTGAAGGCCTCGACCGGGTCGCGGCCCGGGTTCTTCTTCTCGATCTGCTCGAGCGCGCCGTAGATGATGCGCTCGGCGACCGCCTTCTTGCCGCCTTCCATGATCACGTTCATGAATTTGGACAGCTCGACATTGCCGAACTTCGGGTCCGGCAGGATTTCACGTTTGGGGACTTCGCGACGACGTGGCATGAATCTATCCTCTTTGCTTCAGTTGGCGCCGTTCGTTTTTTCGGCACCGCGAGAGTCCAGCAGAACCCTCACTTACTCGACCCGACACCGGGTCACTTCGTCCGACGCGCCCGCCTAGGCACGCCCGACACCGTGTTCTGACAAAAGAAGGCTTGTCAGGCCTTCTTGGGGCGCTTGGCGCCGTACTTGGAGCGCGACTGCTTGCGGTCCTTCACGCCCTGCAGGTCGAGCGAGCCGCGCACGATGTGGTAGCGCACGCCGGGCAGGTCCTTGACCCGGCCGCCGCGCACCAGCACGACGCTGTGCTCCTGCAGGTTGTGGCCTTCGCCGCCGATGTAGGAGATGACTTCGAAGCCGTTGGTCAGGCGCACCTTGGCGACCTTGCGCAGCGCCGAGTTCGGCTTCTTGGGCGTCGTGGTGTAGACGCGAGTGCAGACGCCGCGGCGTTGCGGCGAGTTCTGCATGGCAGGGCTCTTCGAGTTGATCGTCTCGACCTCTCGACCCTGACGCACCAGTTGATTGATGGTTGGCATGTATGAATAAGTCCCAAAACACCCGGCCCGAGCGTGAAGCGGCCAGGAAATGACGAAAACGTGAAACCCTTCGGAATTTTCCGAAAAGCCTGTGATTATAGCTTACCCCCAGGCTTGCCCACTGCGTGTGGCCGCCTACCCCCTTGCAGGGGGCGCCGCCAGCGGCCCGGCGAAGCCGGTTCCGCGGCGGCTCGCGAACGGGCGCGCTGCGCGCGGCCGTGCGAGGTAGCGATGCTCGTTAGCCCTCGCAGGGCCTGTGCGAAACACTGCGAAGCTGGCTCAATACGTGTCAGCTCCGCTTTCAGCAGCGTCAGAGCCAAAGCACCCGAGGGCTCTGCTGTATGACCTCTGCTGTATGACGCCAGTACACGTGCCAAGCTCTCCTGCGGCAAGGAGCACCGAAGGCAGCTCCACACGTGAAACACCGCGGACCCGGCTTTGCCGGGCCGCCGGTGTTGCCCCCTGCAAGGGGGTGGGCGAAGCGACACGAAGTGCGCGCAGCCTGGGGGTGAGCAACAGCTACTTTATCCAGAGCCGCACCGAATCCCAGGCGCGGCCCAGCACGCCGGCCTGCTCCACCGGCTCCAGCGCCACCAGCGGCACGTCGGCCAGCGGCTGGTCGCCCAGCGCGATCTTGAGGGTGCCGACCGGCTGGAACCTGGCGAAGGGCGCCACCAGCGGGTCGGGGCGCGCCACCTGCGTCTTGACCTTGCCGGCCGCGCCGCTCGGCACCGCCACCACGATCGGCTCCGGGCGGCCGAGCTTGAGGGTGTTCTCCTTGCCTTTCCAGACCGCCGGGGTGGCCACCGGCTGGCCGGCGTCGAACAGCTGCACCGCGTCGTAGGCGGTGTAGCCCCAGTTCAGCAGCTTGGCCGATTCGTTGGCGCGCGAGTTCTCGCTGACGCCGCCCAGCACGATGCTCAGCAGGCGCCGGCCGGCCTTGAGGTTGGGGAAGTCGCGCTTGGCGGTGGCGATCATGCAGTAGCCGGCGGCGGCGGTGTGGCCGGTCTTCAGGCCGTCGACCGTCGGGTCGCGGAACAGCAGCAGGTTGCGGTTGGTGTCGTTGGCCGCGGGCGTGCCCGGGTAGCGGTACTTCTTGATCGCGTAGTAGTGCACGTACTCGGGAAAGTCGCGCATCAGGCGCGTCGCGAGGATGCTCAGGTCGCGCGCCGTGGTGGTGTGGCCGGGGGCGGTCAGGCCCTCGGGGTTCTTGTAGACGGTGCTTTTCATGCCCATGGCCTGGGCCTGCTGGTTCATCAGCTCGACGAAGTGCTCGACCGTGCCGCCGACGCCCTCGGCCAGCGCCACCGTCGCGTCGTTGCCCGACTGCACGATCAGGCCCTTGATCAGGTCCTCGACCGGCACCTGCATCTTCGGGTCGATGTACATGCGCGAGCCCGGCGTCTTCCAGGCGCGCACGCTCACCGGCATGACTTGCGTGAGCGTGATCTTCTTGGCCTTGAGCGCGTCGAACACGACGTAGGCCGACATCAGCTTGGTCAGCGAGGCGGGCTCGACCGGGGTGTCGATGTCCTTCTGCGCCAGCAGCTGGTTGGCCGTGACGTCCATCAGCAGGTAGCTGCGCGCGACCACCTCGGGCGGGGTCGGCATCTGCGCCGAGACGGCCAGACACCACGGGGCCAGGGCGGCGAACACCAGCGCGCGCAGCGCCTTCGGGAAGCGGATCATGGGAGCATGGAAAAAGGACACGGAATGGACCAGCGAAAGAAATAAAAAGGAAAAAGGAACCGGGGGAGGAGGCAACGGCCGGGAGGACGGCAGGCGCGGCTCAGGGCGCGCCCAGGTGGCGCGTGACCAGGCCCTTGAGCAGCGGCAATTGTCCGTGAAAGAAGTGTCCGCCGCCCGGCACCACCGTCACCGGCAGCGACTGCGGGCGCGCCCAGTCGAGCACCGACGCCAGCGGCACCGTGTCGTCGTGCTCGCCGTGCACCACCAGCGTGCGCGCGTGCATCTCGGGCGGCAGCGCCGCGACCGAGAAGCGCGAGGCGGCGGTGCCGACCAGCACCAGCTTGCGGATCTCGCGCGCCGTCCACAGGGCCAGGGCGGCGTGGCTCGCGACGAAGGCGCCGAAGGAAAAGCCGGCGATGGCGAGCGGCCCGTCGGGCGCGACCTGATCGACGACCGCGCGCATGTCCTCGGCCTCGCCGCGGCCCGCGTCGTGCTCGCCCTCGCTGGCGCCGACGCCGCGGAAGTTGAAGCGCACCGCCGTCCAGCCGCACGCCACGAAGGCGCGCGCCAGCGTCTGCACCACCTTGTTGTCCATGGTGCCGGCAAAGAGCGGGTGCGGGTGCGCGATCACCGCCACGCCCTGCGCGGCCACGCCCGCGGCCGGCGCGTCGCGCAGCGCCTCGATTGCGCCGGCGCCGCCGCGCAGCTGGAGCTTCTCGGTCCTGGGGTTCATGATTGCTACGAAATTGATAGCTGCTGCCGCACGCCACACGGGCGCCTCGGCCACTTTTGATTCAAATCTTCAGTTTTCCACGCAGCTGCGATCGGCAGCACCTGAAACCACCGGCAAGCGCAGCGACGCCCGTTCGGGAAACATCGCGGAACCGGCTTCGCCGGGCCGCCGGTGTTGCCCCCTGCAAGGGGTGGGCGAAAGCGACACGAAGTGCGCGAAGCCTGGGGGTGGGCCTCATCACCTCCCCACATCGGGCGGCAGCAGCAGTCGCTCGACCACCTGGCCGTTCTGCAGGTGCGAGACGACGATCTCGTCGACGTCCTCCGCATCGACATAGCTGTACCACACGCCCTCCGGGTACACCACGGCGACCGGGCCGCCGGCGCAGCGGTCCAGGCAGCCGGCCTTGTTCACGCGCACCCGGCCCGGCCCGGCCAAGCCGAGCGCCTTGACGCGCGACTTGCAGCGCTCGAATCCGGCCTGCGCGCCGTGCAGGGCACAGCTGTCCTCGCCGCCCTTGCGCTCGTTCAGGCAAAAGAAGATCTGGCGCGTGTAGTAGTGCGGCGGCAGCGGCCCCTCGCCGGCGTGGTGCGCCGCGGGCGCGACGGGATTGGGTGAAGAATCGGGCATCGGCGCATTCTAGGTTTGGCCGCGGCGGCGCGACAGCATGGCCACCGTGTACGCCAGCGTGGCGAAGGGCCACAGCCAGCCCAGCCACTGCGCCAGCCCGTTGAAGCGGATGAAGCGGCCCTGCTCCCAGGTCGCCAGCGTTTCTGCGAAGTAGGCGCTCTCGGGCGCTTGGTTGAGCAGGCCCAGGTGGATCAGCAAGGCCATCAGCAGCAGCACCGCGCACAGCCGCCGCGGCGCCGCGAGCAGCGCCGCGCCGAGCACGGCGGCCGCCGCCAGGCCGGCGCCCACCGGCGCGGTGAACCAGGCCCAGGCGTGCACCGGCCCATAACTGAGCCCGGCCGACAGCGCGCTGGCGAGCACGCCGACCGCCAGGGTGGCCGCCAGCAGCACCGCCCGGCGCGCCACCGAGCGGCTGACCGCGAACGCCAGCAGGCAGGGCACCAGCGCGCCCAGCATGACGCACAGCAGCTCGACCGCCGGCACCAGCGGCTCCAGCTCGAACTGGCGCACCGGCAGCCAGTCGAGGAACGGCGTGTCCTCCAGGAAGGCGGCCAGCCCCGATTCGACGCGCTCGAACACCTGCCCGAGCCCGAACGGCACCGCCGCCGGAAACAGCAGCGCCGCCGGCCACAGCACCAGCAGCACCAGCGCGCCGCGCGCGTCCTCGACCAGCCAGCTGCCGCGCAGCCGGCTCCACAGCGCCACCGCGCCGACGCGCTCCAGCGCCGCCGCCAGCAGCGCGCCGCCCAGGGCCCCTACAGCGTTGAGCGCCAGGTCGACGTTGGAGGGAATGCGCGCCGGCAGGTAGCTCTGCAGCGTCTCCATGGCGAACGAAACGGCGGTGCCGGCCAGCGTCGCGCGCAGCACCGCCGCCAGCGCGGGCGTGCCGGGGTGGGCGCGCAGCACCGCGAGCGCGATCAGGAAGCCGAGCGGCAGGTAGCCCAGCGCGTTGATCGCCAGGTCGAAGCCGGTCCAGTACCTGGGCAGCGGCGCCGCCAGGAAGGACCAGGGCGAGATCCCCTGGTCGCGCCAGTCGGAAAACGGGTACAGGCTGGCATAGACGATCAGCGCGACATAGCTCAGCGCCAGCGGCAGCGCGGTCGTCTTGCGGGCCACCGGCTAGAAGGGCTTGACCACCACCAGCACGACGATGGCCAGCAGCAGCAGCACCGGCAGTTCGTTGAACCAGCGGTACCAGACGTCACCGTGCCGACTGGCGCCGGCCTCGAAGCGGCGCAGCAGCACGCCGCAGGCGTGGTGGTAGCCGAGCGTCGCGACCACCAGCGCCAGCTTGGCGTGCAGCCAGCCGTTGCCGTCCCGCACCGGACCGCGCCCGATGCCGTAGCCCAGCCACAGCCACAGGCCGAGCGCCACCGCCGGCACCGCCAGCATCGTCGTGAAGCGCAGCAGCTTGCGCGCCATCAGCAGCAGCCGCTCGCGCTCGGCGGTCGAGCCGGCCGGCACCAGCGCCAGGTTGACGAAGATGCGCGGCAGGTAGAACAAGCCGGCGAACCAGCTGGCGATGAAGACGATGTGCAGCGACTTGACCCAGAGCATGGCGGCAGTTTAGTGGGCGCGCTTCGGGCACAATTTTCGCCATGACCGCCCATGCCCCCTTTCCCGCCGGCCGCCCGCGCCGCCTGCGCCGCGACGCCTTCACGCGCAACCTGGTGCGCGAGCACGCGCTCACGGCGCACGACCTGATCTACCCCGTCTTCGTGCAGGAGGGCGAGCGCCGGCGCGACGCCGTGGCCTCGATGCCCGGCGTCGAGCGCCTCAGCCTCGACCAGTTGCTGCCGGTGGCCGAGCAGTGCGTGGCGCTGGGCATCCCGGCGATGGCGCTGTTCCCGGTGATCGACGCGGGCCTGAAGACGCCCGCCGGCGACGAGGCCTGCAACCCCGACGGGCTGATCCCGCGCGTGGTGGCGGCGCTGAAGGCGCGCTTCCCGGAACTGGGCGTGATGACCGACGTGGCGCTCGACCCCTACACCAGCCACGGCCAGGACGGCCTGCTCGACGCCACCGGCTACATCCTCAACGACGAGACGGTCGAGGTGCTGGTGCGCCAGGCGCTGACGCAGGCCGAGGCCGGCGTCGACATCGTGGCGCCCAGCGACATGATGGACGGGCGCATCGGCGCCATCCGCGACGCGCTCGAATCGCAGGGCGCCATCCACACCCGCATCATGGCCTACAGCGCCAAGTACGCCAGCGCCTTCTACGGGCCGTTCCGCGACGCGGTGGGCTCGGCCGCGAACCTGGGCAAGAGCGACAAGAAGGTCTACCAGATGGACCCCGGCAACAGCGACGAGGCGCTGCGCGAGGTCGCCATCGACATCGCCGAGGGCGCCGACATGGTGATGGTCAAGCCCGGCATGCCCTACCTCGACATCGTGCGCCGCGTGAAGGACGAGTTCCGCGTGCCGACCTTCGCCTACCAGGTGAGCGGCGAGTACGCCATGCTGAAAGCCGCCGCGCAGAACGGCTGGCTCGACCACGACGCCGTGGTGCTGGAGAGCCTGCTCGCCTTCAAGCGCGCCGGCGCCGACGGGGTGCTCACGTACTTCGCGCTCGACGCCGCCCGTCTGCTTCAAAAACAATAGCGCACCACGCACGGTCCGCTTGCGCTGCGGGCCGTTTCGACCTGAAAGAACAACGACAACGACGACCCGCGGCCGATGCGCCTCTTCCATTTCACCGGCCGGTCGGTGACCGAGCACGATGCGCTCGAACCCCTGTGCCAACCGGACGTCTGCGACGGCACCGGCTTCGTCTGGATGTCGCTCGCGCGCGACGAGTTCCGGCGCACGCTCGACGCGGTGCAGCGCACGCTGCAGGCCTGGGGCGGCTCGGCGCTGCTCGACTTGCACCTGGACGACCTGCTCAGCGACGAGACGCCCGCGCACTACGACTACACCTCGGCGTACGACGTGCTGATGGTGCATGCGCTGGCCGCGCCCGCCGCCCCGGCCCCGGCCTCGGCCACCGGGTCGGCGCGCCCGCGCGCGTCGGCGCCGCTGCCGGAGCGCCTGCGCATCGACACCCGCGCCGTCGGCCTCGTCGTGTTCGAGCGCGTGCTGCTGTCGGTCCATCCCGAGGGCGACAGCGCGCGCGACGATTTCGCCACACGGCTGCTGGCGGCCGACAACCCGCCGGGCGGGGGCGCGGGCGCCCCGGACCGGACCCGCCCGCCCGGCGGCGCGCCGCCGGCGCCCGCGCCCGACCCGCTCGGCGCCAGCGCGCGGCTGCCGGCCGGGCCGGCCGACCTGGCGCTGTGGCTGATCGACCAGATGGTCGATGGCTACCTCGGGCTGCGGCGCGAGCTGACCGAGCGGCTGGGCCGCTGGCAGGCGCGGCTGCTGGACCCGAAGAGCCGCTTCAAGGACTGGAGCGCGCTGATGCAGGCGCGCCCGACCCTGCACCAGCTCGAAGACATCTGCGACGACCAGCGCGCCGCGGTGCGCGACTGGATGGGCGCGCTGGAAGGCATGCGCCCGGCGCAGGGCGCCGAGCCGCTGCGCGAGCGCGAGCTGCTGCTGGTGCGCGGGCGCGACGTGGTGGAGCACATCGGGCGCGTGGTGCGCCACGTGCGGCGGCTGGAGCAGAACGCCGAGACCGCGGTGCAGATGCATTTCAGCGCGCAGGGCCACCGCACCAACGACATCATGCGGGTGCTGACGGTGCTCACGGCGGTGTTCCTGCCGCTCAACCTGATCGCCGGCATCTTCGGCATGAACTTCGAGGCGCTTCCGCTGGTGGGCCAGGCCGACGGCTTCTGGATCGCGCTGGGCACGATGGCGCTGATCGCGCTGGCGCTGGTGGTCTTGTTCCGGCGCAAGCGCTACCTGGAGCGCACCACCGCCTGAGCGCAGAGGCGGCCAGCGAAAAGGCCGGGCGGCGCTTGCGCGCCGCCCGGCCCCGGAAGGTGTCTGCCCAGCGGCGGCCGCCGGGCTGGCTGACTGGCTTACAGCGCCTGGCCGGACGTGCCCAGCTTGGCGACGGCGTTCTGGTACTGCGCCGGGGTCACGCTGTTGACGAAGGCGCGCTCGCCCACGTTCTGCACCGGCGAGTGGGCCGCGGCGTAGGCTTCGGCGCGCACGGCGCTGCGCGACAGCGGGTTGGCCATCGCCGGCGCGACGCCGTAGAAGGCGGCTTCGGCATAGCGGTCGCCTGCGCGCGCGGCCTGCGCGGCTTCGGCGATCACCTCGGCGCGGGCGCGCTGGTTGGTCAGGGGGTGCACGCCTTCGTAGGTTTCGGCATGGGCGCCGGCGGCGGCAAGCAGCGACAGGGCGGCGGCGGCGATGATCTTGGAGGTCTTCATTTCAGTTTCCTTTGAGCGTTGGTTCAGTTGAAAAAACGAACGGGTCTTGGGTGGGATGCCAGCAGTCTTTCTTTCCCTTTCGGGAGACCGGCTGTCCGCGCTCGGGGGCCTTGTTCACCCAGGTGGCCCGGGAGGGCTGCCTGTTGGAATGAATTGTGCGCCGACAATCTAGGTATAAACCCTAGTCAACCGGAACCGTGGCGTTCACGGGATCGAAACAATCAAAGCCCCCACATGGACAGCCTCGACCTGATCAGGACCTTTCGCGAAGTCGCCGCGCAGGGCAGCTTCTCGCGCGCCGCCACGCGGCTCTCGATGTCGAAGGCGACCGTGAGCAAGTACGTCTCCGAGCTCGAGACGCGCTTCGGCGTGCGGCTGTTGAACCGCTCGACGCGCTCGGTCAGCCTGACCGACGCCGGCGCGCTGCTGCTGGAGCGCAGCAAGCCGATGCTGGAGATGGTCGAGTTGACGCAGGCCGAGCTGCAGGAGCGCGCCAGCCAGCCGAGCGGGCGGCTGCGCATCTCGGTCACGCACGGCATGGGCCAGGGCGAGCTGCCCGGCCTGCTGGCCGAGTTCATGGGCCACTACCCCGAGGTCGACATCAGCCTGGTGCTGGGCAGCGGCGCCGACGACCTGGCCGGCGACGGCATCGACGTGGCCCTGCGCTTCGGCCCGGTCGAGGACGTCAACCTGATCGTGCGGCGCCTGCTGCGGGTCGAGCTGGTGGTGTGCGCGGCGCCCGACTATTGGGACAGACACGGCACGCCCGCCCATCCGGGCGAGCTGGCCGGCCACCGGGCGCTGACCCACTCGCACCTGGGCCTGCACCCGCAGTGGCGCTTCCAGGTCGATGGCCGGGCGCTGGACGTGGCCGTCAACAGCCGCATGGACGCGAGCGAGCCGGCGCCGCTCATCCAGGTCGCGCTGCAGGGCTTCGGCGTGCTGTACCTGCCCGCGCTGCTGGTGCAGCCGCACCTGGCGAGCGGCGCGCTGGTGCCGGTGCTGCAGGAGTATGTGCGCAGCGACATGTGGCTGTCGGCGGTCTACCTGCAGCGCCGCCACAACAGCGCCGCGCTGCGCGCCCTGCTCGACTTCCTGGAAATGCGCGTGAGGGACCACAAGGCGCCGGCCGCGCGCCCGCGCGCGAAAAGGCGCTAGGCGCCGCCGGCCACCAGCGCCGCGTCGAGCAGCTCGACCCAGTGCCGCACCGGCAGCGCGCTGGCGCTCTGCAGGTGCGTGATGCAGCCGACGTTGGCCGAGACGATGGCCTGCGGGCGCAGCTGGTTGAGGTGCTCCAGCTTGCGGTCGCGCAGCGCGTACGCGATGTCGGGGTGCAGCACCGAGTAGGTGCCCGCCGAGCCGCAGCACAGGTGCGACTCGGCCTGCGCCACCTGGATATCGAAGCCGAGCGCGCGCAGCCCCGCCTCGACGCCGCCGCGCAGCTTCTGGCCGTGCTGCAGCGTGCAGGGCGGGTGGTAGGCGATGACGCCCTCGGGCGGCTCCACGCGGTCCTTCAGCGCCTCGACCAGCTCGGGCAGCAGCTCGCTCAGGTCGCGGGTGAGGTCGCTCACGCGCGCCGCCTTCTCGGCGTAGGCCGGGTCCTCGCGCAGGAGGTGGCCGTAGTCGCGCACCGTGACGCCGCAGCCCGAGGCGTTCATGACGATGCACTCGACGCCGCCTTCCTCCGGCGATCGCTCGACGTGCGGCCACCAGGCGTCGATCAGGGCGCGCATCTGGGCGCGGCCGCCGTCCTGGTCGTTCAGGTGGAACTTCACGGCGCCGCAGCAGCCGGCCGACTTGGCGACCACCGTCTGGATGCCCGCGGCGTCGAGCACGCGCGCCGTCGCCGCGTTGGCGTTGGGCATCATCGAGGGCTGCACGCAGCCGGCGAGCATCAGCATCCTGCGCGCATGGCTGCGCGTGGGCCAGGCGCCAGCCGCCTGGCGCGGCGGCACCTTGGCCTTGAGCGAGGCCGGCAGCAGCCCGCGCACCGACTGGCCGAGCTTCATGGCCGGGCCGAACAGCGACGAGGGCAGCCCTTCCTTGAGCGCCCAGCGCTGGGCGCGGTCGGCGGCGCTGCGCGGCACCTTGGCCTCGACGATCCTGCGGCCGATGTCGACCAGGTGGCCGTACTGCACGCCCGAGGGGCACGTCGTCTCGCAGTTGCGGCAGGTCAGGCAGCGGTCCAGGTGCAGCTGCGTCTTGCGCGTCGGCTCCTTGCCTTCGAGCACCTGCTTCATGAGGTAGATGCGCCCGCGCGGGCCGTCGAGCTCGTCGCCCAGGATCTGGTAGGTCGGGCAGGTGGCGGTGCAGAAGCCGCAGTGCACGCACTTGCGCAGGATGGCCTCGGCCTCGAGGCCGTCGGGCGTGCCCTGGAATTCGGGAGCGAGTTCGGTTTGCATGATGGCGTGGCAGCAGCCTGTCAGAGATCGGCGTAGAGGCGCCCGGGGTTGAACACGCCCGCCGGGTCGAAGGCCTCCTTCAGCCGGCGGTGGATGCGCGCGAGCGGCTCGGACAGGGGCGCGAACACACCGCCCGCGCGGTCGCCGCCGCGAAACAGCGTGGCGTGCCCGCCGGCCCGCGCGGCGGCGGCACGCACCTCGGCCGGCGCCGCGTCGCTGCGCAGCCAGCGCTGCGCGCCGCCCCATTCGATGAAACCGTCGCCGGGCAGGTCGATGGGCGGCGCCACCTGCGGCAGCGACAGCCGCCACAGGCTCTCGCCGCGCGAAAGCGCGAGCGCATCAAGCGCGAAGAAGGGGTGCCGGTGGTCGCGCACGCCGCCCCACCACACCGCGGCGGCCT
Organism: uncultured beta proteobacterium; assembly: GCA_963847265.1. Classification (GTDB taxonomy): domain Bacteria; phylum Pseudomonadota; class Gammaproteobacteria; order Burkholderiales; family Burkholderiaceae_C; genus Variovorax. The sequence goes on from CAWJZE010000001.1 coordinate 1,167,241, forward strand.
GCGATGCCATCACCTGGCCGCCCATGCGCGCGCGGGCGGCCTTCACCGCCGCGGCGGCGCCCGAGAGCCGCACGCACAGCGCGCCCTGGTGCCAGGCGCTGGCGTTGACCGGCAGCGGCTGCCCGCCCCAGGCGTTGAGCTGGCGCACGGCGTCGGCCGCGCTGCAGTCGTACACCAGCGTGGCGGTGTCCGCCGGCAGCGGCAGCACCTTGAGCGAGACCTCGCAGATGACGCCCAGCACGCCGAGCGAACCGGCCAGCACGCGCGAGACGTCGTAGCCGGCGACGTTCTTCATGACCTGGCCGCCGAAGGTCAGCACCTCGCCGCGGCCGTTCAAAAGGGTGGCGCCGAGCACGTAGTCGCGCACGCCGCCGACGCTGGCGCGCGCCGGCCCGGCCAGGCCCGCGGCGACCATGCCGCCGACGGTGCCGCCCTCGCCGAAGCGCGGCGGCTCGAAGGGCAGGCACTGGCCGTGCGCGGCGAGCGCCGCCTCCAGCTCGGCCAGCGGCGTTCCGGCGCGTGCCGTGACCACCAGCTCGGTCGGCTCGTGGCTGCTGATGCCCGCGAGCGGCCGCAACTCCAGCGGCTCGCCGCGCGGCACGCCGCCGTAGAAGGCCTTGGTCGCGCCGCCGCGCACGTCGAGCGCGACCTTGCGGTCGGCGGCGTCGCGCACCTGCTCGACGAGCCGCCGCAATGCGGGAATCTGCTGCGTGTCCATCGTCGTCAGAACCTCGGCAAATCGGGAAAGGGCAGCAGGCCGCGCGCGACGGTCATCTTGCCGTACTCGGCGCAGCGCGCCAGCGTCGGGATCGCCTTGCCGGGGTTGAGCAGGCCCGCCGGGTCGAAGGCGCTCTTGACGGCGAGCATCTGCGCGTTCTCCTCGGCGCTGAACTGCACGCACATGCTGTTCAACTTCTCGACGCCGACGCCGTGCTCGCCCGACACGGTGCCGCCCATCGCCACGCTGGTCTCCAGGATGTCGGCGCCGAACAGCTCGCAGCGGTGCAGCTCGTCGGGGTCGTTGGCGTCGAACAGAATCAGCGGGTGCAGGTTGCCGTCGCCGGCGTGGAACACGTTGCAGCAGCGCAGGTTGTAGGTCTTTTCCATGCGCTGGATCGCCAGCAGGATGTCGGCCAGGCGCTTGCGCGGGATGGTCGAGTCCAGGCACATGTAGTCGGGGCTGATGCGCCCCGACGCCGGGAACGCGTTCTTGCGCCCGCTCCAGAACTTCAGGCGCTCCAGCTCGTCCTGGCTCACCGTGACGGCGGTGGCGCCGGCGGCGCGCAGCACCTCGCTCATGCGGCCGATCTCCTCCTCGACCTCTTCCGGCGTGCCGTCGGACTCGCACAGCAAAATGGCCTCGGCCGCGAGGTCGTAGCCGGCGTGCACGAAGTCCTCGACCGCGGCCGTCATGGGCTTGTCCATCATCTCCAGCCCGGCCGGGATGATGCCGGCGGCGATGACGGCCGCCACCGCGTCGCCGGCCTTTCGCACGTCGTCGAAGCTCGCCATGATGCAGCGCGCCAGCTGCGGCCGGGGGATGAGCTTGACGGTGACCTCGGTGATGACGGCCAGCATGCCCTCGCTGCCAACGATGAGCGCCAGCAGGTCGAGCCCGGGCGCGTCGAGCGCCTCGCCGCCGAACTCGACCGCCTCGCCCTCGGCGGTGAAGCCGCGCACGCGCAGCACGTTGTGCAGCGTCAGGCCGTACTTCAGGCAGTGCACCCCGCCCGAGTTCTCGGCCACGTTGCCGCCGATGGTGCAGGCGATCTGGCTCGACGGGTCGGGCGCGTAGTACAGGTTGTGCGGCGCCGCCGCCTCGCTGATCGCCAGGTTGCGCACGCCGCACTGCACCACCGCCGTGCGGCTGACCGGATCGACCTTGACGATGCGGTTGAACTTGGCGAGCGAGAGCGTCACGCCGGCGGCATCGGGCATGGCGCCGCCGGAGAGCCCCGTGCCCGCGCCGCGCGCCACCACCGGCACGCCGAGCGCATGGCAGGTCTTGAGCACGGCGGCGACCTGCGTCTCGGTCTCGGGCAGCGCCACCACCAGCGGGCGGGTGCGGTAGGCGGTCAGGCCGTCGCACTCGTAGGGGGTGGTGTCCTCGGCCTGCCAGAGCAGCGTGTGCGAAGGCAAAACGGCCTGCAGCGCTTTCACCACCTGGGCCTGGCGCTCTGATTTTTGCAGCAATTCCTGCTGCGTGGCGGACACGGGCGCGTTCATGGCGGGCAGCCTCCAGAGGGTCGAAAGGATCGGGCGCGGGCGCCTGGCGGGCGTCGGGCGGGTGCCGTCGGGGCGTCGCCCGCCTCCGGCGTCACTGTATGCAAATCCGGCCGTGCGCGGGGGACGGTTTTTCGCGCCGGGATTGAGAAAACTTCGCCGTCGCCGTCGCCGTCGCCGTCGCCGTCGCCGTCGCCGTCGCTCAGGCCAGCGCCTGCGCCAGCCAGTCGGCGAAGGCCGCGCACTCCCAGCGCTCGAGCGCGCCGGGGCGCCAGCAGACGTAGTGCCGGTGTGGCGAGGCCACCGTGCGCTGCGCGAGCCGCACCAGCCGCCCGGACTCCAGCCAGGCCGCGCCCAGCCTGAGGCGCACCAGCGCCACGCCGAAGCCGCTCGCCGCGGCGTCGTAGAGCAGCCCCAGGTCGTTGAACTGCGCGCCGACGCCGGGCTCGGGCAGCGCCAGGCCGCAGCCGGCGAACCACGGCCCCCAGGGCTCCAGCGGGCTGCGGATCAGCCGCGCGCTGGCGATCTCGGGCCCGGTCTCGAAGCCGCCGAACGGGCCGAACTCGTTGAGGTAGCTCGGGCTGCACGCCGGCGTCACCTCTTCCGCGAGGATCAGGCGGTGCTCGCGGTCGTCGTAGCCGCCCGCGCCGAAGCGCACCTCCAGGTCGGCCGGCTCGGCCGTCACGTCGAGCAGCGGGATCGACACCTGCAGCACCAGCTCGATGTCGGGGTACGCGTTGCGGAACAGCTCCAGCCGGGGCATCAGGAACTGCCGGCAGAACGTGGGCGTGACCGCCACGCGCAGCCGCGTCGCGCGCGCCGCCTTGTCGCCCGCAGGCACCTGCCGCAGCGCCGCCAGGCCGGCGCGCACGCTGGCCAGGTAGCTCGCGCCGTCGGCCGTCAGGGTGAAGTCGCCGCGCCCGAACAGCTTGAAGCCCAGGTGCGATTCGAGCTGGCGGATGCGGTGGCTGACGGCGCTGGGCGTCACGCACAGCTCGTCGGCCGCGCGGCCGGCGTGGCGCAGCCGCGCGACGCTCTCGAAGGTCACGAGGCACTGAATCGGGGGAATGTGCTGCAGCGGCATCGCGGGTGGCCGTGTCGGGGCATTGTGCCGCCGGCGCGCGCCGCGGGGCATGGGCATTCCCGCGCGGAATAAACGTCATGCGGCGCCCGGGACTTCCGCCGCGCCCGGGAAAGGAAGAACATCGGGGCATCGCCCGGCAGGCACGCGCGAGCGCCGCTTCCCCCCGGAAGCCACGACACACAACGAATCGGGCCTCCCGACGGAGCCCGTCCCAGGAGACACACCCCATGCGCAGAACCCGCAACGCCAAGATCGTCGCCACCCTCGGCCCCGCCAGCTCGGACAAGGACACGGTGCGCCAGCTGTTCCTGGCCGGCGTCGACGTGTTCCGGCTCAACTTCAGCCACGGCAGCCACGACGACCACCGCGCGCGCTTCGACGTGCTGCGCGAGCTGGAGGTCGAGACCGGCCGCCCGATCGGCATCCTGGCCGACCTGCAGGGCCCCAAGCTGCGCGTGGGCACCTTCGCCCAGGGTCCGGTCATGCTGGTCGCGGGCGAACCGTTCCGCCTCGACCTCGATGCGGCGCCGGGCGACGCGCGCCGCGCCGGCCTGCCGCACCCGGAGATCTTCGCCGCGCTGGAGCCCGGCGCCGAGCTGCTGCTCGACGACGGCCGGCTGCGCCTGCGGGTCGAGACCTGCGGCCCCGACTTCGCCGAGACGCGCGTCGTGATCGGCGGCAAGCTGTCCGAGCGCAAGGGCGTCAACGTGCCGGGCGTGGTGCTGCCCATCACGGCGCTCACGGCCAAGGACCGGCGCGACCTGGACCTGGCGCTGGAGCTGGGCGCCGACTGGATCGCCCTGTCGTTCGTGCAGCGCCCGGAAGACGTGTCGGAGGCGCGCGCGCTCATCGGCGAGCGCGCCGCCATCGTCTCCAAGCTGGAGAAGCCCTCGGCCATCGCGCGCCTGGACGAGATCGTGGCGCTGTCGGACGGCATCATGGTGGCGCGCGGCGACCTGGGCGTCGAGCTGCCGGCCGAGCGCGTGCCGGGGATCCAGAAGCGCATCGTGCGCAGCTGCCGGCGCCTGGGCAAGCCGGTCATCGTCGCCACGCAGATGCTCGAGTCGATGGTCGAGGCGCCGGTGCCCACGCGCGCCGAGGCCTCCGACGTCGCCACCGCCATCTACGACGGCGCCGACGCGGTCATGCTCTCGGCCGAGTCGGCCTCGGGCAAGTACCCGGTCGAGGCCGTCGGCATGATGAACCGCATCATCGAGCAGGTCGAGGGCGACCCGCTCTACCGCCAGCTGATCGACGCCTCGCACACACCCAACATCCCCGGCCACACCGACGTGCCCGAGGCGGTGTGCTGCGCCATGCGGCGCGCCGTGTCGCTGCTGCAGGCGGCGGCGATCGTGTGCTACACCAACTCCGGCAGCACCAGCCGCCGCGCCGCGCGCGAGCGCCCCGAGGCGCCGGTGCTGAGCCTGACGCCGCACCTCGGCACCGCGCGCCGGCTGGCGCTGGTCTGGGGCATCCACTCGGTGCAGGTGGGCGACGTGGCCGACGTGGCGCAGATGACCGACACCGCCTGCGAGGTCGCGCGGCGCGAGCGCTTCGCCGCGCCGGGCCAGACCATCGTCGCCATCGCCGGCCTGCCGTTCGGCGAGGGCGGCAGCACCAACCTGCTGCGCATCGCCACGGTGTAATAAAAAAAGATAAGGGCACGCCAGCCCGGTGCCGGGCGGCCCTGCCTGCGCGGGCCCGGTTCCTCGGCGTCCGCGGCGGCGCCCCGTCTGCCGTCAGGCCAGGTGCCGGGCGAAGAAGTCCAGCGTGCGCTCGCGCGCGGTGGCGGCCGGGCCGGCCTTGTACGAGCCGCGCTGGTCGCAGTTGAAGCCGTGGCCGGCGTCGTAGACGTGCACCTCGACCTCGGGGTGCGCCTTCTGGAACGCCTCGATCGAGTCCAGCGGAATCCAGTGGTCGTGCGTGCCGAAGTGCGCCATCACCGGCACCCGGGGATGCCGCGCGCTTTCCTCGCGGCTCGTCATGCCGCCGCCGTAGTACGGCACCGCCGCCGCGAGGCCGTCGAGGGTCGCCGCGGCGCGCCAGGTCAGCAGCCCGCCCCAGCAGTAGCCCACGATGCCGACCTTGCCGGCGCGCGCGGCGTGCTCGATGGCCGCCTGCAGGTCCTGCATCACGCCCGGCGCCGGCAGCGCCTCCACCTCGGTCTTGAGCGCGAAGCCGGCCTTCATGTCGTCGTCGCCGTAGCCCAGCTCGACATCGGGCTTGACGCGGTGGAAGGTCGAGGGCGCCACCGCCAGATACCCTTCGGCCGCGTAGCCGTCGGCCACCGAGCGGATGTGCGAGTTGACGCCGAAGATCTCCGGCACCACCACGACGCCGCCCTTGGGCGCGCCGGCCGGCTCGGCCACGTAGGCGGGAAAGGTGAAGCCGTCTTTGGCGGTGAGGTCGATGAACTGGCCCATGGTCGATGCTCCTGGTGGTTGAGGGGGTGAAAAAGAGCTGGGGCGGGCAAACGACGCGCCCCGCCGCCAGCGAAGACGTGCGCCGCCGCCGCGCTGCTCATAATCCGATCACGTTTTTAACCCACGCACGGCGTTCGTGCAGCAGGAGCATCGGCCACATGACAAATCCGGATCGGGTGGTGCTGGTCACCGGCGCGAGCCGCGGCATCGGGGCGGCGACCGCCCTGCTCGCGGCGCGGCGCGGCTGGGCGGTCGCCGTCAACTACGCCCACAACTCGCTCGCCGCCGACGAGGTGGTGCGCGCCATCCGTGCCGACGGCGGCCGGGCCATCGCGGTGCAGGCCGACGTGGGCGACGAGGCGCAGGTGCTGGCGATGTTCGAAAAGATCGACGCCAGGCTCGGCCGGCTGACCGCGCTGGTCAACAACGCCGGCGTGGTCGATGTGCAGGCGCGCGTGGACGAGATGGGCGCGGCGCGGCTGGAACGCATGCTGCGCATCAACGTGGTCGGCAGTTTTTTGTGCGCGCGCGAGGCGGTGCGGCGCATGAGCACGCGCCACGGCGGCGCGGGCGGTGCCATCGTCAACGTCTCCAGCGCCGCGGCGCGCCTGGGCTCGCCGGGGCTGTACGTCGACTACGCCGCGAGCAAGGGCGCCATCGACACCTTCACGGTCGGGCTGGCCCGGGAAGTGGCCGACGAGGGCATCCGCGTCAACGCCGTGCGCCCGGGCCTGATCGACACCGACATCCACGCCTCGGGCGGCCAGCCCGAGCGCCCCGCCGTGCTGGCGCCCACCGTGCCGATGAAGCGCACCGGCGCGCCCAATGAGATCGCCGAGGCCATCCTGTGGCTGCTGTCGCCCGAGGCCAGCTACACCACCGCGGCCCTGCTCGACGTCACGGGCGGCCGCTGACATGGCGCTCGTCCCCGGCCCGGCGATGGACCTGATCAAGCCGCTGATCACGCTGCTGGCGATCGTCAATCCGCTGGCCATCGTGCCGTTCTTCATCCACTACACGCAGGGCTTCAGCGACGGGCAGCGGCGCCGCACGGTGCTGGTGTCGGCTTTCAGCGCCTTCGCGGTGATCGCCACCTGCGCGCTGCTCGGGCTGCAGCTGCTCGGCTTCTTCGGCATCTCGATCGCGAGTTTTCAGGTCGGCGGCGGCATGCTGCTGCTGATGAGCTCGCTTTCGATGCTCAACGCGCAGCCGGCCGAGACGCCCACGCTGGAGGAAAACCGCGCCACCGAAGTCAAAGCCTCCTTGGGCTCCTCGATCGCCGTGGTGCCCCTCACGATCCCGCTCCTGACCGGCCCCGCCACCATGTCCACGGTCGTGATCTACGCCGAGAAGACGCGCCACCTGTGGGAGCTGGCGGTGCTGGTCGGCTACGGCGCCGTCGTCGCCCTGGCCACCGCCGCCGCCTTCTCGCTCGCGCAGCCCATCGCCCGCGTGCTCGGCAAGACCGGCATCAACGTCATGACCCGGCTGATGGGGCTGATCCTGGCGGCGCTGGCGGTGGAGGTGATGGCGGATGGGTTGGGGAAGCTGTTTCCGGTGTTGCAGAGGGTGGGGTGAGGCCGTCGTGGTAGGCCAAGGCAATTTCGAGTGTTTGCTCTTGCCCAACAGCGGACGCTTGTGGGTGCCCTGACATGTTTATCGAGGAGCGACTGTGTTTTCACATATCTTCGTGAGCGTGAGCGACTTCGACCGCGCCTTGGATTTCTACTGTGCGGTCATGGATAGCCTGGACGTTGAGCTGCGCTTCTGCGAGCGTGAAAAGCCATGAGCAGGCTGGCAGAGCGCCGAGCGAATGCGTCCCTTCTTTGTCATCTGCAAGCCCTATGACGGTCAGCCACACGCTCCTGGAAACGGGCAAATGGTTGCCTTCGCTGCGGCAAACCCAGCAAAAGTGCGCGGCGCCTACCAGGCAGCCTTGAGTCACGGCGGCAGCTGCGACGGTCCGCCTGGTTTGAGGCCGCAATACCACGCCCACTATTACGGTGCGTACTTTCGTGACCCCGACGGCAACAAGCTCTGTATCGCATGCCATGAGCCGACGCTGCACCACACTTGAAAGTCTGCGCCGATCCTCGGCCCGGAACGTCGAGGCTCTGGCCTACGGGAGAATCCGGCTACGGTCGCTCGCTGCCACCCTCCAACCACCATCGCCAGACCATGAACACAGCACTGCTCGTCATCGATGTCCAGCAAGGCCTGTGCGAAGGCGAGCACGACGCCTTCGAATCGCGGCAGGTCATCGCGCGAATCAACCGGGTTTTGGAGAAGGCACGTGCGGCTGGCGCCTTGGTAGTCTTCATCCAGCATGAATCGACGTCGGGATACCTTGAGTTCGAAACCGATGCATGGCAACTGGCTCACGACCTTCATGCAGAAGCAACGGATCTGCGCATCCGGAAAACCTCTCCCGACTCGTTTCATCGCACTACTTTGGAGCAGGTCCTGAAGGCGCATGACGTTACAGATCTCGTGATTTGCGGGATGCACACGGAATTTTGCGTAGACACCACCACTCGCAGAGCGCTGGCGCTTGGCTACCCGGTTGTCTTGGTTGAAGACGCACATACGACCCAAGGCAACCAGCATCTGTCCGCAATCCAAGTGATTCGGCACCACAACGAAACGCTCGCCAGCATCCGCAGTTTTGGGCCGAGAGTCCGTGCCATTTCTACCGAGGACCTGTGCATTGCGCGCTCGCCTCTCAGCGCGCCTACTCCATTTACGCCGCTACTTCCGTCACCGCCGCGCCACTCGCTGCCAACGTCTTGATGCCACCGGCCGGAACGCAATACCTGCGAGCGTTGCTGATGCTGGTTATCTACGGTGCCCTCGTCGCGATGGCCACGGTCGCCTTCCCGCTCGCGCAGCCGATCGCCCGCGTGCTCGGCAAGACCAGTATTACCGGCTCGCAACAAGAACTCTTCAGGAGACGTGAATGCTGTCAGGCCTGACGGAATGGCCGAACTTCATGGGCATGCTTCAGCCCGAGCTGTCGGAAAGTCCGATCTCTGGGGTCGCGCCAGCCAGCGTCACGGTCGGGTTTCCGGACCCTTCGTTGCCCGAGCACCAGGCACGCTGGAGCGGCATTTGGTCCGGTTGGGCCGGTGATGGCCGCGTCTGCGATCTCAGGTTGATCGTCGAAGAAGTGACCGTAGAGGGCGCCACAGTGTTTTGCATCCGGGCTTCCAGCCGCCAGGGAGTTTTCCGCGAGCGCTTGCTTGCCCGCTGGGTACGGAACGAACTCCGGGGAACGTTTGCGAGTGGCGCGACGCTCAGCCTGCGCATGAGAAACGCAGCCATTGTCGAACTCCTCTGGCGCGAACCGGACGGACGCTGGATGGCAGGCGTCCTTTCGCAGACGAGCTTGACGGGCGAGCGAACCACCGTCCGGGTGCCGACCGACTTCTTCGAGCAAGGCACCGAAGTCACGCTGGAAATGGTGATCTTCAAACCGCCCGGAGTTGGGCCTTTTCCGACGTTGATGTTCAACCACGGGTCGACTGGCTGGGGCAACGATCCGGCTCTGTTCACCACGACTTGGACATACCCTGCGCTCACACGTTTCTTCGTCGATCGCGGGTGGCTGGTGGCGCTGCCCCAGCGGCGTGGCCGGGGCAAGTCGGACGGACTCTACGATGAGGGCTTTGAAGAAGATCGATCCCGCTATTCCTTTCTTCCTGAACGCTCACTCCCCGGCGTCGAGCGTGGTTTGGCAGACCTCGATGCGGCCGTGGCCTTCTTGCTGCAATGGCCCGACGCCGACCGATCGAAAATGCTGATAGGCGGAAACTCCCGCGGCGGCATCCTTGCCGTGGCCCACGCTGGGACGAGGCCACCGCTCTTTTGCGGCGTGCTCAACTTCGTCGGCGGATGGGTCAGTGACCAGTGCGACTCGCCCGAGGCAATCAATACTGTGACTTTCAGGAGAGGCGCAAGCTGCGCCACACCGATGCTGTGGCTTTACGCGGACAACGACCCCCTGTACGGGCTCGACCACAGCCGCCGGAACTTCGACGCTTTCGTGGAGGCGGGCGGGCAGGGAAGCTTCCATGTTGTCGACATGGAGCCTGGGATGAGCGGCCATGACATCGTCGGGATGCCGGAACTGTGGTGCCAGCCGCTCGAGAGCTATGTCGCCAGGGCCTGCGCAACAGCAGCCTACTTCGGGCCGGACGGACAGCATCGATCTGCAAGCTGAAAGCGGCGCGGTCCGGAAACCGCCAGCTGCTAGTTCAAACCAACGCCGTGAGCGCTACCGCCAGCTTGAACCCCAGCGCGCATCACCTTGAACAGGGCGTCGTGACCGGGCGGGCGCTGGCCCGACAGGATTTTGTAGAGGCTTTCGAGATCCCTGGCCTTCACGCCCAGACGCTCAATCGGATTTCGAAAACAGCCGCACGCCAGGCAAACCCTCGAAGTGCCCGTCGCAGGTGAGCAGCTCGGCACCGTGCCGGCGTGCCGTCGCATAGACGATGGCGTCGGCAGTCGCCAGCTTGTGTTGCCGGTGCAGGTCGGCTGCCAGCAGCGCCATGGCAGTGTCCAGCGCAACGACGACGCATTTCTGCGTGTACGCGATGACCCGGTCGGCCTCCTCTTCCCCTGTCTCGCGCACCAGCCATTTCGACAGCTCGAGCTGCACGATGGTCGGCACGATGCAGCGCTCTTTCCCGGGAAACTCCCCGCCCAGCGCCTTGCCGAGCGCGCTCCCGGTCAGCCATTCGATCCAGGCGGAGGTATCGACCACGCACGCGGGTGCCGCCATCAGTAGCGGTCCTCGCGGTCGCGATAGCCCTCCTTGCTGGCGCCCTTGGCGATGCCCGCCAACTGGTCGAACTCCGGCACCGGCATGACCAGCACGCCCTGGCCCTTGGGAATGAACACGAACTCCTGGCCAGCCTCCCAGTGTTGCTCTTCCCGCACGGCCTTGGGAATGGAGATCTGGAACTTGCTCGACAGCGTCGCGGTAGCAGGCATTTTCTTACCTCGAATCAATCGACAGAGATTCCATAAGAATACAGCCGTTCGCGAGCGCATGCAGCGCAGACTCGAACGCGTGAGCCGGGGAAGGTCGAACGACTGCTCGCCGAGTTGCCGCTATTTCACCTGATCGATCCACCCCACCACCTCCCCCACCGCCGCATCGCTCGCTGCCGCCAGCGCTTTCACGCCGCCGGCCGCGTCCGCGCTCGGCGCCGGGCGGCGCACGGTGAAGACGCGCTGCCCCAGCACCCGGTCGCCGCCCGGCGCGGCGCGCACCAGCGTGGCGCGCAGGCGCACTAGGCCGACGCTGCTCGTGGGTGTGTCGAAGTAGTGGCTGAACTCCTCCAGCGACACGCGCAGAGTGTCGGCGGCGGTCTGGGCGCCACCGCCGCCGGTGCGCGCCAGGGTGGCGGCTTCCTGCGGGTCGAGCACGGTGCGGCGTTGGGCCAGCGCGTCGCGCAGGCGCTGGCGCAGCAGCTGCGCGGGCGGCAGGCTCCAGCGCGACTGGCCGTAGGGGCGCAGCTCGTTGGCGTCGGCGTAGCCCAGGCGGTAGAGCAGTTGGGTGCCTTCGAGCCGCGCGTTGGCCTCGATCTCGGGCAGGACGATGGGGGGCAGCGCGGACGTCGGCGCCGTGCCGGCGGCGTTGGCGCCAGAGGGGGCAGCACTCGCACCGGGGACGGAGGCTGGCACTGCGGCCGGAGCCGCCGCCAGCAGGCCGGGGCCGAAGTCGTACAGCACAGTGCGCGCCGGCTTGTCGGGCAGCGCGCCGCAGCCGGCGAGCGCCAGCGCGGCGACGGCTGCGAACGCCAACGCCAGCATTCGAGCCGGGTTTTTCAAGCCAAAAACGCCTTTTGCGCACGTCCCGCTTGCGCCACCAGCTACATATTCGATAGCAATCATGGTGCCACTCCTTCCGCTTGTCGGGCGCCTGCGGCCGGCGCCACGAAGCCCGGCTCGCCCGGGCCGGCCGCGGTGCCGCCGTTGCCGTAGAGCAGCGACTGCGGGTTCTCGTTCAGGCTCTCGGCGACGCGGCCGAGCCGGCGCACGGTGCGCGAGGTGTCTTCCACCGCGCGGTTGACGCGCGGCAGCGTGGCGCTGTTGACAGCGTCGAGCGTCTGCGTGAGCGATTTCGTGCCCTCGCCCACGCGCTCGATGGCGCCGCCCGGCGCGTTCAGCCGCCCGACCGTCGCATTCAGGTTGTTGGCGGTGCGCGAGACGTCGCCGGACGCCTTCTTCAGCGACGCCAGCGTGTCCTTGGCGCGCTCGGCCAGTGCCGGCACGTTGGCCAGCGCCGGGTTGACGCGGGTGCGCAGGGTCTGGTCGAGCTGCTGCGTCAGCCGGTTGGCGCTGGCGGTGGCCTGGGCGATGTTCTCCAGCGCGTCGGCGATGCGCTTCTGGTTGTCGGCGTCCAGCAACTGGTTGGCGCGCTTGGTCACCGTCTCGACCTGCGCCAGGATCGCCTCGCCGCGGTCCTGCAGCTGGGCGAAGGCCGAGGTCTTGAAGGGGATGGTCGGCGGGTCGTCGTTGTTGGGCACCAGCGCCACCTGCGAGCCGCCCTTGTCGTCGAGCGCGATGAAGGCCAGCCCGGTCACGCCCTGGTAGCTCAGCGTGGCGTAGGTCGAGGTGGTGAGCGGCACGCGCTGGTCGACCGAGATGCGAACGCGCACGTTGCCCTTGATCCTGGGGTCGAAGTCGATCGAGACCACCTTGCCGACGGCGATGCCGCGGTAGCGCACCGCCGCCTGCGGCTGCAGCCCGCTGACCGGGTCGCGCGTGGTGAGCTGGTAGATGTTGCGCACCGTGTCGTCGCGCGTGAACCAGACCACCAGGCCGACGATCAAGGCGAGCACGCCGAGCACGAAGGCGCCGGCGGCGAGGGCGTGGGCTTTGTTTTCCATGGGCGTGTCAACTCCTGGGGGTGGCGGGCGGCGGCACCGGGTCATTGTCGCCAGCGCCGTCGGCCGCGGCTTCCTCGACAACGTCCGCATCGTCGTCCGGATGCTCGTGCAGCGCCGCCATGGCGCGCTGGCCGCGACCGCCGAGGAAGTAGTCGTGGATGAAGGGATGCGGGTAGGCGATCACTTCCTGCGCCGTGCCCGCGACGATCACGCGCTGGTCGGCCAGCACGGCGATGCGGGTGGAGAGGTCGAACAGCGTGTCGAGGTCGTGCGTCACCATCACCACCGTCAGGCCCAGCTCGCGGTGCAGGCCGCGCAGCAGGTCGCAGAAGTCGTCGGCGCCTTCCGGGTCGAGCCCGGCGGTGGGCTCGTCGAGCAGCAGCAGCGGCGCGTCCATGACGAGCGCGCGCGCCAGCGCCACGCGCTTGATCATGCCGCCCGACAGGTCGGCCGGCATCTTCAGGGCCTGCTCGGGACCCAGGCCCACCATCTGCAGCTTGACCATGGCGGCGTCGCGGATCAGCGCGTCGGGTAGCACCTTCAATTCGCGCAGCGCGAAGGCAATGTTGTCGAGCACGTTGAAGGCCGAGAACAGCGCGCCGTGCTGGAACAGCATGCCGACATTGGCCGCGCCGCGCGCGCTCAGCTCGCCCGGCGGCGCGCCGAGCACGCGCACCTCGCCCCGGGTGGGCTTTTCCAGGCCGAGGATCTGGCGCAGCAGCACGGTCTTGCCGGTGCCCGAGCCGCCGACCAGCGACAGCACCTCGCCGCGCTCGATGGTGAGGTCCAGGTCGCGGTGCACGACCTGTTCGTGGCCGGGCGAGCGGAACACGGTCCAGAGCCCGCGGATCTCGACCACCGGGGCGTGGTCGGCGCGCTCCGCACCCAGCGCGCCGGCCTGCCGGGCCAGCCGCCGCAGGATGCGCCGGCCGCGCGCGCCCTCGGGCCGGCCGGCGGGCGGCAGCGGCACCACGGGGTGGCGCTGCGGCCAGGGGTCGCGCCGCTCGGTCACAAAGCAACCTCCGTGCTCCGCACTGCGGCGCGAGCTTGCTTGGGGCGGCCCGGCGCGACGCTCAAGGCAACCTCCGTGCTCCGCACTGCGGTGCGCGCTGGCTGGGGGCGGCCCGGCGCGGCGCTCGTCATCGGAACCCCACGCTGCGGAACAGCACCGCGAACAGCGCGTCGATCACGATCACCACCGTGATCGAGGTCACCACCGAGGTGGTGGTGCCGCGCCCCAGGCTCTCGGTGTTGGGCTCGACGCGCAGGCCGTTGTAGCAGGCCACCAGCGCGATCAGGATGCCGAAGGCGGCCGACTTGGCCAGCGCCAGCCACAGGTTGGCGATCGGCACCGCGCGCGGCAGCGCCGAGATGAAGTACGCCGGCGTCAGGTCGAGCGCCGCGAAGGACGCCAGCATGCCGCCGAAGAGCGCCGCCATCGAGGTCCAGAAGCTGATGAGCGGCATCACGATGGCCAGCGCCAGCACGCGCGGCATCACCAGCCGGAAGCCGTGCGCGATGCCCATGACGCGCATGGCGTCGAGCTCGTCGGTCACGCGCATGACGCCGATCTGCGCCGTGATGGCCGAGCCGGATCGCCCGGCGATCAGCACCGCCGCCAGCACCGGCCCCAGTTCGCGGATCAGCGACAGGCCCAGCAGGTTGACGATGAAGCTCTCGCCGCCGTACTGGCGCAGCTGCTGCGCGATCAGGTAGGCCAGCACCACGCCGATCAGGATGCCGACCAGCGCCGTGATCGGCATGGCGGTGGCGCCGATGTTGTAGAGGTGCCCGGAGAAGTCGCGCCACGGCCCGCGGTGCGGCGCGCGCACGAGCCGGGCGAGGTCGAGCGCGAGCTGGCCGATCAGCTGGACGAAGTCGCGCGCCACCACCAGCATGCGCGGGCCCAGGTTGGCGAAGCGCTTGAAGCGGTCGAAGAGCGTCGGGCGGGGCTGCCGCGGCACGCGCACGGTGAATTTCGCGACCTGGTCGAGCACCGCCTGCTGCGAGTCGCTCGCCTCCAGGCGGGGCGGCCAGGCGCCGCGCCACTGGTGCCACAGCAGCTGCGCACCGACGTGGTCGAGCTGCTCGATGCCGCGCAGATCCCAGGCGGCGCCGGGCGGCACGCCCGCCAGGCTGTCGGTGAGCGCCTTCCAGACGCCCGGCGCGGACAACGCCAGCGCCGTCCAGCGGCCCCGCGCGGCCACGCCGCCTTCGGCTGCCGCGCCCGCCCCGCCCGCAGCCGGCGCACGCTCGATGCGCGGCGCGGTGCCGCCCGCGGCGGGGACGGCAGGGGCGGGGGCGGCGACGGTCGCCGGGTTCGGCGCGGCGGGCGGCATGGGGCGGCGGAGGTCGGTGGCAGGGTTCGTGGCAGAAAGCGGTGCGCGTCATCCTAGCCGGTCGCAGCGACGACGTATGCCCCCGGCGGGCCGGCCGCCGCGCGAAGGCGCGCAGAATCCGGCGGCCGAATGCGGCAACGGCTCACGGCAGCATCGCACGGTCGCACGGTCGCACGGGCGTGCGGCGGGCGGCAGGCAGGCCGCCGCACGCCTGCCGCGCCGCAGGCGCTGGCTTCCTGCCCGCGAACCGGCGAAACTTTCCCCTTTGCCGAAGGACCTTGGAACCCATGAACCCCGCACACCCCACCCAGATCGAGCACTTCATCGGCGGCCGCGCCGCCGCCAACCTCTCGGGCCGCGCGCAGGACGTGACCAACCCGGCCACCGGCGCCGTCACCGGCCGCGTCGCGCTCGGCGGCACGCAAGACGTGGCCGCCGCCGTCGCCGCCGCGCGCGCGGCCTTTCCGGCGTGGGCCGACACCCCGCCGATCCGCCGCGCGCGCGTGATGTTCAGGTTCCTGGAGCTGCTCAACCAGCGCCGGGACGAGCTGGCGCGGCTCGTCACCGCCGAGCACGGCAAGGTTTTTACCGATGCGCAGGGCGAGGTCACGCGCGGCATCGACATCGTCGAGTTCGCCTGCGGCATCCCGCAGCTCTTGAAGGGCGACTACACCGAGCAGGTCTCCAGCGGCATGGACAACTGGACGCTGCGCCAGCCGCTGGGCGTGGTGGCGGGCATCACGCCGTTCAACTTCCCCGTGATGGTGCCGATGTGGATGTTCCCGGTGGCCATCGCCTGCGGCAACTGCTTCATCCTCAAGCCCAGCCCGCTCGACCCGAGCCCGTCGCTGCTGATCGCCGAGCTGCTGAAGGAGGCCGGCCTGCCCGACGGCGTGTTCGGCGTGGTGCAGGGCGACAAGGCGGCGGTCGATGCGCTGATCGAGCACCCGGACGTGGCGGCGCTCAGCTTCGTCGGGTCGACGCCCATCGCCAACGCCATCTACCAGAAGGGCGCGCAGCACGGCAAGCGCGTGCAGGCGCTGGGCGGCGCGAAGAACCACATGGTCGTGATGCCCGACGCCGACATCGACCAGGCGGTGGACGCGCTGATCGGCGCGGGCTACGGCTCGGCCGGCGAGCGCTGCATGGCGATCTCGGTGGCGGTGCTGGTGGGCGCCGCAGCCGATCAGGTGGTGCCGAAGCTGGTGGAGCGCGCCCGCGCGCTCAAGGTGCTCGACGGCATGAACCTCGAGGCCGAGATGGGCCCGATCGTCACGCGCGCGGCGCACGAGCGCATCACGGGCTACATCGCGCAGGGCGAAAAGGAGGGCGCGAAGCTGCTGGTGGACGGCCGCGGCTTCGACGGCGGCACGGCCGGCGCGGGCTGCGGCGACGGCTTCTGGATGGGCGGCAGCCTGTTCGACCACGTCACGCCCGAGATGCGCATCTACCGGGAGGAAATCTTCGGCCCGGTGCTCGGCTGCGTGCGCGTGCCCGACTTCGCCGCGGCGGTGGAGCTGATCAACGCGCACGAGTTCGGCAACGGCGTTTCCTGCTTCACCCGCGACGGCCACGTGGCGCGCGAGTTCGCGCGGCGCATCGAGGTCGGCATGGTCGGCATCAATGTGCCCATCCCGGTGCCGATGGCCTGGCACGGCTTCGGCGGCTGGAAGCGCTCGCTCTTCGGCGACCTGCACGCCTACGGCGAGGAGGGGGTGCGCTTCTACACCCGGCAGAAATCGGTCATGCAGCGCTGGCCGGAGAGCATCGAGAAGGGCGCCGAATTCGTGATGCCGACGGCGAAATGAACGCCCCCGGCTTTTCACTTCGCTGCGCTGCGTGTAACTCCACCCCCCAAGGGGGCGGCGCGGCTCGCCTTGGGGCGGCCCGGCGGCGGCCGCATCACAATTTCGAGAGCCGGCACCACCGGCCTGCCCATCAGATGGAGACCACGCGTTGAGCGACAGCACCTTCGACTACATCGTCATCGGCGGCGGCACCGCAGGCGCCCTGATGTGCAACCGGCTCTCGGCCGACAAGGCGAATCGCGTGCTGCTCATCGAGGCCGGGCGCCGGGACGACTATCACTGGGTGCACATCCCGGTGGGGTACCTCTACTGCATCGGCAACGCGCGCACCGACTGGCTCTACCAGACCGAGCCCGACGCCGGGCTCAACGGCCGCGTGCTGCGCTACCCGCGCGGCAAGACGCTGGGCGGCTCGTCGTCGATCAACGGCATGATCTACATGCGCGGCCAGGCGCGCGACTACGACCAGTGGGCGCGGCTCACGGGCGACGACGCCTGGGCCTGGCGCAACGTGCTGCCGGCGTTCAAGCAACACGAGGACCATTACCTCGGCGACCCCGGCGCCGCGCCGGATGCGCAGTTCGCCGACTTCCACGGCCACGGCGGCGAGTGGCGCGTCGAGAAGCAGCGCCTGCGCTGGGACATCCTCGACGCCTTCGCCGCCGCGGCCGTGGAGGCCGGCATCCCGCACACCACCGACTTCAACCGCGGCGACAACGAGGGCGTCGGCTACTTCCAGGTCAACCAGAAGGGCGGCTGGCGCTGGAACACGGCCAAGGCCTTCCTGCGGCCGACCTGCTACGGACGGCCCAACTTCGAGATGTGGACCGGCGCGCAGGTCACGCGGCTGCTGTTCGAGCCGCAGGCCGATGACGGCGGCGTGCGCTGCACCGGCGTCGAAGTCTGGGACGGCACGCAGAAGGTGACGGCGCGCGCCGCGCGCGAGGTGATCCTGTGCGCCGGCAGCATCGGCTCGCCGCAGATCCTGCAGCTCTCGGGCGTCGGCCCGGCGGAGCTGCTGCGCCGCCACGGCATCCCGGTCGTGGCCGACCTGCCCGGCGTCGGCGCCAACCTGCAGGACCACCTGCAGATCCGCGCCGTGTTCAAGATCGAAGGCGCGCCGACGCTCAACGTGCTGGCCTCGTCCGTGTTCGGCAAGGCCAGGATCGGCCTCGAATACGCCCTCAAGCGCAGCGGCCCGATGAGCATGGCGCCGTCGCAGCTGGGCGCCTTCACGCGCAGCTCGCCCGAGCACGCCTGGCCCAACATCCAGTTCCACGTGCAGCCGCTCTCCCTCGACGCCTTCGGCGAGCCGCTGCACCGCTTTCCGGCCTTCACCGCGAGCGTGGCCAACCTGAACCCGACCAGCCGCGGCAGCGTGCGCATCAAGAGCCCACGCCACGAGGACGCGCCCGCCATCGCGCCCAACTACCTGAGCACCGCCGAGGACCGCAAGGTGGCCGCCGACTCGCTGCGCGTGGCGCGCCGCATCGTGGCGCAGCCCGCGCTCGCCAAGTACAAGCCCGAGGAATGGAAGCCCGGCACGCAGTACCAGAGCGACGAGGACCTGGCGCGGCTGGCCGGCGACATCGCCACCACCATCTTCCATCCCGTGGGCACCACCAAGATGGGGGTTGACGCCGACCCGATGGCGGTGCTCGATTCGCATTTGCGCGTGCGCGACGGCCGGGGCGGCCGCATCGCCGGCCTGCGCGTGGTCGATGCGGGCGCCATGCCGACCATCACCAGCGGCAACACCAACAGCCCGACGCTGATGATGGCGGAGAAGGCGGCGGGGTGGATTCTCGAAGGGCAGTGATCGACCCCCAGGCTTCGCGCACTGCGTGTCGCTTTCCCCCGCCCCTTGCAGGGGAAACACCGGCGGCCCGGCCAAGCCGGTTTTGCGGTGTTTCCCGAACGGGCGTCGCCTGGCCTGCCGGGGTTCAGGCGCCGTGGGTGCAGCGGGCGGGGCAGCGCATCGAGAATGCAAGGCAAGGACCCCACCTCGCCTCCTTCTTCTTCTCGTTTCACGGGCTCCGATGACCCGGTTCGTCGGACGTTGATGACGCCTCTTCATGAAAGACTCGCGATGACTTCTTCTCCCCGCACCGGCGGCCAGATCCTGGTCGACCAGCTCATCGTCCACGGCGCCCGGCAGCTTTTCTGCGTGCCCGGCGAAAGCTTTCTGGCGGTGCTCGACGCGCTGCACGACGCGGCGATCGAGGTCACCGTGTGCCGCCAGGAAGGCGGCGCGGCCATGATGGCCGAGGCGCAGGGCAAGTTGACCGGGCGGCCCGGTATCTGCTTCGTCACGCGCGGCCCCGGCGCCGCCAACGCGGCGGCGGGGGTGCATATCGCGCACCAGGACTCGACGCCGCTGCTGCTCTTCGTCGGCCAGGTGGCGCGCGGCGCGCTCGGGCGCGAGGCGTTCCAGGAGCTCGACTACCGAGCCGTGTTCGGCACGATGGCGAAGTGGGTGGTGCAGATCGACGACCCGGCGCGGCTGCCCGAGCTGGTGTCGCGCGCCTTCCACGTCGCCTGCTCGGGGCGGCCCGGACCGGTGGTGATCGCGCTGCCGGAGGACATGCTGACCGACGCCGCCGCCGTGGCCGACGCCCTGCCCTACCTCGTCACCGAAACCCACCCCGGCGCGGCGCAGATCGCCGAACTGCAGCAGCGGCTGCTCGCGGCGCGGCAGCCGATGGCGATCCTGGGCGGCAGCCGCTGGTCGCAGGCGGCGGTGCGGCAGTTCGCGGCCTTTGCAGAAGCCTTCGCGCTGCCGGTGGCGTGCTCGTTTCGCCGGCAGATGCTGCTTGCGGCGGACCATCCCTGCCAGATCGGCGACCTGGGACTGGGCGCCAACCCGCGGCTGCTGGCGCGCATCCGCGAATCGGACCTGGTCCTGCTGGTCGGCGGGCGGCTGTCGGAGGTGCCGTCGCAGGGCTACGAACTGCTCGCCATCCCGACGCCGGCGCAGCCGCTGGTGCACGTGCACGCCGACGCCGACGAGCTGGGCAAGCTCTACCGCCCGGCGCTGGCGATCCACGCCACGCCGCAGGCCTTTGCCGAGGCGGTGGCGACGCTGCGGCCCACGGTGCCACCGCCCTGGCGCGAGGCCACCGCCGCCGCGCACGCCGACTGGCTGCGCTGGAGCGACCCGGCGCCGGTCCGCATCCCCGGCGCGCTGCAGATGGGCGAGGTCATGCGCCACCTGCGCGAGGTGCTGCCGTCCGACGCGATCTTCTGCAACGGCGCCGGCAACTTCGCCACCTGGGTGCACCGCTTCTGGCCGTTCCGCGCCTACGCCAGCCAGCTCGCGCCCACCAGCGGCTCGATGGGTTATGGCCTGCCCGCCGGCGTCGGCGCCAAGCGGCTGTGGCCCGGGCGCGAGGTGGTCGTGTTCAGCGGCGACGGCGACTTCCTGATGCACGGCCAGGAGTTCGCCACCGCCGTGCAGTACGGGCTGCCGATCCTCGTGGTGCTGCTCGACAACGGCATGTACGGCACCATCCGCATGCACCAGGAGCGCGAATACCCGGGCCGCGTCAGCGCGACGCGGCTGAAGAACCCGGACTTCCGCGCCTACGCCGAAGCCTTCGGCGGCCACGGCGAGCGCGTCGAGCGCACCGAAGACTTCGCGCCGGCCCTGGCGCGGGCCCGCGCCAGCGGCCGCCCGGCGATCCTGCACTGCCTGCTCGACCCCGAGGCGATCACGCCCGCCGCCACCCTGCAGGGCCTGCGCGACGCCGCCCTGGCGCGGCAGCGCTGAGCGCCTGGCTCTGGCTCTGGCTCTGGCTCTGGCTCTGGCTCTGGCTCTGGCTCTGGCTCTGGCTCTGGCGAAGCGGCTTGCACACACAACCTGCGCGCCCCCTGTCGGACGCGGCGCCGCCAGCGCGTCGGCACCTGGACGACACGCGGGTAATCCCCGATGCACTGTCGAGGTGCATCTTCTACAGTCTCGCCACTCGCACCGGGCCGCAGCCCGCTGTCGGGGGACCGAGGAGACAACTTCGCGAACAGACCTATTCAAAGCAAGGGACCAAGGCATCCGGACGAGATGCCGGTTTTTCACAAAGCGCCGCTGGACGGCGCTTTTTTTTCGCCTGCGCGCGGCGCGGGAACCTTCTGCAATGCGCCGGCGACCACGCTCCGCACGCCGCCTGAAAACCGGTCGAATCGGCCTGCCGCGCCCGTCCACGCTACACATTCAGCTATCGAAAAAGTAGCAACCGCGCTGCCACAATCGACCGCATGGACATGCTGGTCATCACCTGTGCCTCGCTGCTGGCCGGTTTCGTCGATTCGATCGTGGGCGGCGGCGGACTGATCCTGCTGCCGGCGCTGTTCGCGGTGTTTCCGGGGGCGCCGCCGGCGACCATGATCGGCACCAACAAGAGCGCCTCGATCTGGGGCACGGGCGCGGCGGCGGCGCAGTTCGCACAGCGCGTGCGGATTCGCTGGCGCACGCTGCTGCCGGCGGCGGCGGTGGGCTTCGCCGGGGCCTTCGCCGGCGCCTGGGCGGTCACGGTGTTTCCCGGCGAGTTCCTGCGGCGCGCGCTGCCCTTCGTGCTGGGCGCCGTGCTGGCCTACACGCTGGCGCGCAAGGACATGGGACGTCATCACGTGCCGCGCTTCGCCGGGCGCCACGAGACGCTGGCGGCCTGCGCCATCGCGCTGGCGATCGGCGCCTACGACGGCTTCTTCGGCCCGGGCACCGGCAGCTTCCTGATCTTTTTGTTCGTGCGCTGGCTCGGCTACGATTTTCTCAACGCCGCCGCCTCGGCCAAGGTGCTCAACTGCGCGACCAACGTGGCGGCGCTGCTGCTGCTCACGGCCAAGGGCCATGTCTGGTGGCGCTACGGGCTGGCGATGGGCATCGCCAACGTGGCGGGCAGCCTGCTGGGCACGCGCGTCGCGCTCCGGCACGGCGCGGGCTTCGTGCGCGGCGTGTTCCTGGTGGTGGTGAGCGCGCTGATCCTCAAGACCGGCTACGACGCCTTCCTGCGTTAGACCCGGCCCGACCCCGGCCCTTCGGCGCAGGCCCGGCCGGCGCCGTCAGGGCTGGGCCGTGGCCGTCGCGGCGCTGCCCGGCGGCCAGTCGATCTCGCTGGCGCGGCGCGGCTTGCCGACGGGCGCGGTCGCCTTACCGGCCTGGACGGCGGCCAGGTCGGCCTCGCTCGGGTAGAGGCCCAGCAGCCAGTAGTCGAACACGCGGCGCGCGATCGGCGCGGCGGCGGCGCTGCCCCATCCGGCGTTCTCGACGATCACGGCGAGCGCGATCTTCGGGTCGGCGGCCGGCGCGAAGGCGACGAAGAGCGCATGGTCGCGCTGGTGCTCCTCCAGCGCGCGCGCGTTGTACCTGGTGTTGGGCGCCATGCCCACCGCCTGCGCCGTGCCGGTCTTGCCCGCCGCCTGATAGCCGGCGCCCGCGAACGCGCCGCGCGCGGTGCCGGCGTTGACCACGGCCACCAGCCCTTCGCGCACCACCGCCACGTTGGCGGCCGCGTAGCCGAGGTTCTCGGGCGGCGGCTGCGGCAGCGGCACCGTCTGCCCGCTCACGGTGTCGCGCGTGGCCAGTGCCACGTGCGGGCGGTGCTTGACGCCGCCGTTGGCCACGATGGCGGTGGCCTGCGCCAGCTGCAGCATGGTGAAGCTGTTGTAGCCCTGGCCGATGCCCAGCGAGATGGTCTCGCCGGCATACCACTTCTTCTGCTCGGGGCGCTTGTAGGCGTTGCGCTTCCACTCGGTGCTGGGCAGCACGCCGCGCAGCTCGCCACCCAGGTCGATGCCGGTGATCTGCCCGAAGCCCAGCGGCGCCATGAAGTCGTGGATCAGGTCCACGCCCATCTCGTTGGCCAGCGAGTAGAAGTAGATGTTGGACGACAGCTGGATCGCGCGGCGCATGTCCACCCCGCCCAGGTAGCCTTCCGGGCTGCCGAAGCGGTGGCCGGCGAAGTTGTAGTAACCGGGGTCGTTGACGACCACGCGCGGGCCGCGCTTGCCGGTCTGCAGCGCGCCCAGCGCCATGAAGGGCTTGTAGGTCGAGCCCGGCGGGTAGGTGCCGCGCAGCGCCCGGTTCAGGAGCGGCTTGTCGATCGACTCGGTCAGCTCCTTCCAGCTGTCGCTGTCGATGCCCTCGACGAACAGGTTGGGGTCGAAGGTCGGCTTGCTGACGAAGGCCAGCACCTCGCCAGTCTTGGGGTCGAGCGCCACCAGCGCGCCGCGGCGCTCGCCGTACAGGTCCTCCACCAGCTTCTGCAGCCGGATGTCGAGCGACAGCAGCACCGCGTCGCCCGGCGTGGCCGGGTGGCCCGAGAGCCGGCGCACCGCGCGCCCGCCGGCTGAGGTCTCCAGCTGCTCGACGCCGGTGGTGCCGTGCAGGGTCTTCTCGTAGCTCTGCTCGACGCCGAGCTTGCCGATGTACTCGGTGCCCTTGTAGTTGGCCTCGTCCTCTTCCTCCCAGTCCTCCATGGCGAGCTTCTCGGCCTGGTTGATGCGGCCGATGTAGCCCAGCACGTGGCTGGCGACCTCGCCGTGGGGGTAGCTGCGGAACAGCCGCGCCTTGATCTCGACGCCCGGGAAGCGGTAGTGCTGCGCCGCGAAGCGCGCCAGCTCCTCGTCCTTGAGGCGCATGCGGATCGGGATCGAGTCGAAGTTGCGCGAGTCCTCGCGCAGCCGCCGGAAGCGCCGCCGGTCGCGCGGCGTGATGTCGAGCACCTGCGAGAGCGCGTCGATGGTGGTCTCGACGTTGCCGACCTTCGAGGGCGTGATCTCCAGCGTGTAGGCCGAGTAGTTGGAGGCCAGCAGGATGCCGTTGCGGTCGTAGATCAGCCCGCGCTGGGGCACCACCGGCAGCACCGCGGTGCGGTTGCTCTCGGCCTGCTCGGCCAGGTCGTCATGGCGCACCACCTGCAGGTAGAACAGGCGCGCGGCCAGCAGCCCGAAGGCGGCGAGCACCACCAGCCCGATCACGTAGACGCGCCGGCGAAAGCGCGCCAGCTCGGCGGCGACGTTGCGGATTTCGGTCATGGCTCGCGCAGCTTACGACGGCGTGAATACCATGACAAATCCGGGGCTACCGCTGGTCATCATTGCATCTGCAGCTATCTTTTTGATAGCGATCCAAGGCGGCGAGGGCACGCAGTGCCGGGCGTGGGGGCGCTTCTTCTTGTTCACAGGGGTCGGCTTTCATCGGCCTCGGGCGCGCGCAGCTGCGGCGCCAGCAGCAGCCGGCTTGCCAGCGGCCACAGCGCCGCCTCCAGCAGCGGCGCCAGCGCCACCGCCCAGCCCGGGAACGCGCCGCCGATCAGGCGCAGCGCCAGCTCGATGGCATGCGCCAGCGCGAACAGCGGCAGCACCTGCAGCGCCTGCAGCGCCACCGGGTAGTCCAGCAGTCGCCGGCGGCCGGTCAGGGCACCGAACGCCAGCACGCTGTAGGTCAGCCCGTGCAGGCCGAGCAGGCTGCCCTGGTGCACGTCCATCGCCAGCCCGGCCACGAACGCCGCGCCCATGCCGACGCGCTGCGGCTGGTGCATGGTCCAGAACACCAGCGCCAGCGCCAGCACGTCGGGCGTCCAGGCGGTGCGCCCGAGCGGCACCAGCTCGATCAGCAGCGCCGCGAGCAGGCTGCCCCAGAGAAAGCGCGGGTTGACCGGCAGCAGCAGCTGCTGCGGCTGGCCGCTGCGCAGCCGGGTCATCGCGGGCCCCCTTCCTTCCTGGGCTCGGCTTTCCTCGGCTCGGGCTTTTTCGGGTCGGCCTTCTGGGAGCCAGGCTTGCGGGCCTCGGCCTTGGGGACATTGGTCTTGAGAGCCTCGGCCTTCGGAGCATCGGCCTTGACGGCGTCGGCCTTGCGGGCGGCGGCAGCAGGCTCGGCCGCTGCCGGCGCTAGCGGTGGAGACGCCGTCGGCAGCCCGACCGGCGCCAGCACCATCACGTAGCGCGCCGCCGCCACCCGCGCCACCGGTTCGCAGTGCACGCGCGCGAAGGCCGAGTCGGCGCGCCGCTCGATGCGCACGACCCGCGCCACCGGCAGGCCTGCCGGGTAGACCCCGTCGACGCCGCTGGTGGCCAGCAGGTCGCCCTCGCGCAGGTCGGCGCTGGCCGCCATGAAGCGCAGCTCCAGCCCGCCGCCGCGCGCGCCGGCGTCGCCGAAGGCCACGCTGCGCGCGCCGGTGCGGGTGTTCTGCACCGGCACCGACAGGTCGCGGTCGATCACCAGCGTGACCTCGCTGGTGAAGGGCTGCACCCGCGTCACCTGGCCGAGCACGCCCTGCTCGTCGATCACCGGCGAGCCCGGCGCGATGCCGCTGGCCAGGCCCTGGTCGATCACGACCTTGCGCGCGTACGGGTCGGCGGCGTCGTACAGCACCTCGGCGGCGCGGCCCGTGGTCGGTGTGACCTGGCGCAACTCCAGCAGCGCGCGCAGCCGCGCGTTGTCCTGCGCCAGCGCGTCGGCGCGGCTGGCGCGCTCGGCCTGCAGGGCGAGCGCCCGGCGCGCCTGCTGCGCCTCGCGCTGGGCGGCCTGCAAATCCTCCAGGTAGCGGCCGCCCTGCAGCGCCAGCTGCACCGGCTTCAGGGCCAGCCACTGCGCCGGGTACAGCACCGCCGAAGCCACCACGCGCAGCGGCTGCACCAGGTGGAAGCGCGCGTCGGCCACCATCAGGAACAGCGCCAGCGCGCCGAAGAACAGCAGCCGGCTGAGCGGCGACGGCCCCTGGTGGAACAGCGGCGGCGCGGAGCGGTCCAGCGTGCCCAGCGGCATGGTCCGTGCGATGCCTCAGGTGGAAAAAGCAAAAGGCCGGCCGGTGCGGACACGGGCCGGCCGCTGGCGCGCCGCAGCCATCACTCGCTGGTGAAGATGCTGCCGAGCCGGTCCATGCGCTCCAGCGCGATGCCGCAGCCGCGCACCACGCAGGTCAGCGGGTCCTCGGCCACCAGCACCGGCAGGCCGGTTTCCTCGGCCAGCAGGCGGTCCAGGTCGCGCAGCAGCGCCCCGCCGCCCGTGAGCATCATGCCGCGGTCGGAGATGTCGGCGCCCAGCTCGGGCGGCGTGCTCTCCAGCGCGTTCTTGACGGCCGAGACGATGTGGTTGAGCGGATCGGTCAAGGCCTCCAGCACCTCGTTGGAGCTGATGGTGAAGCTGCGCGGCACGCCCTCGGAGAGGTTGCGGCCCTTGACCTCCATCTCCATGACCTCGGAGCCCGGGAAGGCCGAGCCGATGTTCTTCTTGATGACCTCGGCGGTCGGCTCGCCGACCAGCATGCCGTAGTTGCGCCGGATGTAGTTGATGATGGCCTCGTCGAAGCGGTCGCCGCCCACGCGCACGCTGCCCTTGTAGACCATGCCGCCCAGGCTGATGATGCCGACCTCGGTGGTGCCGCCGCCGACGTCGACCACCATCGAGCCCGACGCCTCGCTGACCGGCAGGCCCGCGCCGAGCGCCGCGGCCATCGGCTCCTCGATCAGGTAGACCGCCGTGGCGCCGGCCGCCTCGGCCGCGTCCTTGATGGCCCGGCGCTCGACCTGCGTCGAGCCGCACGGCACGCAGATGATGATGCGCGGGCTGGGCGCCAGCAGCGTGCGAGGGTGCACCATGCGGATGAACTGCTTGATCATCTGCTCGGTGATGACGAAGTCGGCGATCACGCCGTCCTTCATCGGCCGGATCGCCTCGATGTTGCCGGGCACCTTGCCGAGCATCGCCTTGGCCTCGCGGCCGACCGCCTGGATCACCTTCTTGCCGTGCGGCCCGCCCTCGTGGCGGATCGCCACGACCGACGGCTCGTCGAGCACGATGCCCTTGTTGCGCGCGAAAATCAGGGTGTTGGCGGTGCCGAGGTCGATGGCGAGGTCGGTCGAGAAGTACCGACGGAAGGTGCCGAACATTGCGAATCCTGTGGCGCGCAGCACGCGCTTCGGCGCGGCGTCGCGCTTGTTTTTGACGGGTGAAATCGGAGGTTTTGCGGCAAAAGCCGCCGCGTTCGCGGGGGTTGCGGCAAAGGCGGGATAATAACCGAAAGCTCCTGCAGGGCCGCTTCGCGCCGTCCGTGCAGGTGCCACTTCAAACGGCTGTGCGCCGCTTTGCTTCCGCCTGTTTTCGCTTCCTTTCTCCATGTCCCTCACTCCTCAAGACATCGGCCGCCTCGCCTCGCTTGCGCGGCTGCAGCTCGCCCCCGACGAAAGCCGGCGCATGCTCGGGCAGATCAACGGCTTCTTCGACCTGGTCGGGCAGATGCGCGCCGTCGACACCAGCGGCGTCGAGCCGCTGGCGCACCCGGTGGCGGCCTTCGAGGACGTCACGCTGCGCCTGCGCGAGGACCGCGTGAGCGAGCCCGACCGCCGCGCCGCCAATCAGCGCAACGCCCCGGCGGTCGAAGACGGCCTGTTCCTGGTGCCGAAGGTGATCGAATGACTGGGGCCGCTCGCTGTTTTGCCGCGCTTGGCACCTTGGGCTCCGAAGGTCGCCGAGAGACCGGCGCCGCAGGCATTCTGTTCTCGGAGGCCCGCCCATGAACGCGCCCGACCTGCATCGGCGCGGCGTCGCCGCGCTGGCCCGCGCGCTCGCCGCGCGCGAAGTCTCCGCGGTCGAATGCGCGCAGCACTTCCTGCAGCGCATCGAAGCGCAGCAGGCGCTCGGCGCCTTCCTGGCAATCGACGAGGACGCCACGCTGGCGCAGGCCCGCGCCGCCGACGCGCGACTGGCCGCCGGCGACGCGCCGCCGCTCGCGGGCGTGCCGATCGCGCACAAGGACATCTTCGTCACCACCGATTTCCCCACCACCGCCGGCTCGCGCATGCTCTCGGGCTACCGCTCGCCGTTCGACGCCACCGTGGTGCAGCGGCTGGCCGACGCCGGCGCGGTCACGCTCGGCAAGCTGAGCTGCGACGAGTTCGCCATGGGCTCGGCCAACCAGAACGTCGCCGTGCCGGCGCTCGGCTTCGACCGCGCCGTGCCGGTGCGCAACCCGTGGGACAGCCAGCGCATCGCCGGCGGCTCCTCGGGCGGCAGCGCCGCCGCCGTGGCGGCCGGGCTGGCGGCGGCCGCCACCGGCACCGACACCGGCGGCTCGATCCGCCAGCCGGCGTCTTTCTGCGGCATCACCGGCATCAAGCCGACCTACGGGCGCGCGTCGCGTTACGGCATGGTGGCGTTCGCCTCCAGCCTCGACCAGGCCGGCCCGATGGCGCGCTCGGCCGAGGACTGCGCGCTGCTGCTGTCGGCGATGTGCGGCCCCGACCCGGACCGCGACTCGACCTCGCTCGACCGTCCGGCGGAGGACTTCGGCCGCGCGCTCGGCCAGCCGCTCGACGGCCTGCGCATCGGCGTGCCCGAGGAGTTTTTGGGCGACGGCGTGGCGAGCGGCGTGCGCGCCGCCGTCGAGGCCGCGCTCGCCGAATACGAGAAGCTCGGCGCCCGGCGCGTCGCGGTCACGCTGCCGCGCACGCAGCTGTCGATCCCTGTCTACTACGTGCTGGCCGCGGCCGAGGCGTCGAGCAACCTGAGCCGCTTCGACGGCGTCAAGTTCGGCCACCGCGCCAGCGACTACCGCGACCTGGCCGAGATGTACGCCAGGACCCGCGCCGAAGGCTTCGGCGACGAGGTCAAGCGCCGCATCATGGTCGGCACCTACGTGCTGTCACACGGCTACTACGACGCCTACTACCTGCAGGCGCAGAAGGTGCGCCGCATGATCGCCGAGGATTTCCAGCAGGCGTTCCGCGAGTGCGACGTGATCGCCGGGCCGGTGGCGCCGACCGTCGCCTGGAAGCTCGGCGAGCACGGCGACGACCCGGTGGCCGACTACCTGGCCGACATCTTCACCCTGCCCGCCTCGCTCGCCGGCCTGCCCGGCATGAGCCTGCCGGCGGGCTTCGGCGAGCACGGCATGCCGGTCGGCCTGCAGCTGATCGGCAACTATTTCGACGAAGCGAGGCTGCTCAACGCCGCGCACCGCTTCCAGCAGGCCACCGACTTGCATTTGAAAACGCCATCTAAGAACGCCGCATAGTATGGAAGACTATCGAGATGCTGCGCATCGACATTTTGAGGATGCCAAGCTTTTGCACCAGCAAAACCCACCACGGCTACCGAATGCAAGTCACCTCTACGGTGTTGCAGGAGAGTGCGCCATCAAAGCCATGATGGGCGGAACGAAAGGTACGAGCAAGGTTCGACGTGTACACCTGCCAGATATCTTAGAAGAATTTTTGAACCATAACATCTGTCGTAACGCCAGCCTTGCCAAGCGCGTCAAGAATTGTGCAAGCGGTTTTAGCGCTTGGCAGGTAAACGAGCGTTATTTTAGCAGACAAGCTCCGCAATTTTCCAGCACGCGAATTGATGAGGAACGAAATGCGTCCCAACGATTGCTGGCTCTTGTAGCTCAGTTGAAACGTGGGATTATTTAATGTCAATTGACTCATACCTCAATTGGGAAACTTCGCTCCAAAACTTGGTAGCATTATTTTTTGGTAAAAAGAAGATTTTGGAAGACATTGAGTGTGAACAAATAATTTTACTACGCGATTGGGAAGGAAGAATTCATGTTTTCTTCTCAATCCAAACAATTGAGCATCCAACTGCGCCGCTACGCGATCTCATTGCAAAAGCCCACGAATTGCTCGGTCCTTTAAGTTCCGCAAGGCGCGACCCATTTGATGTTTCTTTTGAAAATCTGGTTTTATTTAAAGGCGGACTTTTTGACCCAGAGGATATTTGGGATGATCCAGCTCTAGTGCAAATTGGCCAAAACGAAAGTCTCAGGATTTTCTTGCTAGATAGACAAGAGAAGGGGAATGATTGGCTGCGACGTGCGCCTATTATCGAAAATAAAACCACTATACCTCGAGTTGTTTTTTTCAGTGTGAAAGGGGGCGTTGGACGTAGCTCAGCATTGATTGCGATGGCGCTGCATTTCGCCGCCCAAGGAAAACGTATTCTAATAATAGACGGCGACTTCGAATCGCCAGGGGTTTCTTCGAGTTTATTGAGCGAACCGGTTCGACCGAACTTTGGTATCGTAGACTGGTTTGCAGCAGAAGCATTAAATTATGATCATCTGAGTTTTTTTGCGCAAACGCAGATGGTGGAGACAAGCCCATTAAGTCGTCTTGTACAAGGCAAAATATTCGTTGCGCCATCTTATGGCTCAAAGACAGAAGCATACGTGAGCAAACTGGGAAGGATATATCGCCCAACCCAAGCGGGCGGCTCCTTCGCATTAAGATTAAATCGAATGGTTTCAGCGCTGGAACAGATTCATGAAGCTGACCTGACACTTATTGACAGCCGCGCAGGCATCGATGATATGGCTGCAGTCTCTTTAACTCAACTACAGGCTAGTATAGCCTTCCTCTTTGCAATCAATACACAACAGACATGGGATGCATATAGGCTCATGTTTAAACATCTACAGCGACAACCCTCCTTGCATAGCGAAAATGACTTTCGCTATACACTTAGAATTGTTTCTGCATTGACGCCGGAAGAAGCCACCATGAAAGGATATTGGTCGGCATTTCGCGAAGCATCTTATGAGCTCTTCGTCGAAGGTCTTTATGACAATATAGATCCTCAAAATGAGGATTCAGAATATTTTCAATTTAATCCAGCGTTTGATGACGAGGATGCTCCGCATTTTCCACTTCGAATTACTTGGGACGAGGTTCTTCGTGCATTTGACCCCGTACATGAGCCAGCTCAATTATCTGAACCCACCTTAAATAAGGTCTTCTCTGATTTTCTTAAACGTGCGGATTCTTTGCTTTTTTAACCATGGCGATAACGACTGGAAAATTAAGTCAGATCACTCGGTGGCGCAGCGACTTTTTGAAAGCAATGGACGGTTTAAGAGATGATAGCCCTCCAGAAAATTGGTCGGATGTTTTTGTTCCAGAAAGTCATTATAAAGCCCTCCATCCTCAAACAATGTTGGTTGAAGGAATGCGCGGCGCAGGAAAGTCGTTTTGGACTAAAGTTCTTAGCAACAACGAACTTCGTTTAGCCCTAAGTCGTACCGATACTGACTTAAGGCTTAAAACAGAACTCCAACAATTAAACACTTGTAAAGGGATTTTTTGGGACCAATCAGGGCAACAAGATTTGCCTCACAAGACTAGTGTAAAAAGATGGCTGCTTGACCCCGATTTCGAACCCTCACTTTTTTGGGCAGCAATAACTCTCGCACAATTTTCTATAGATAAAGAATGGGGATTTCCATCCAAAGATCTTAATGATCCATGGACAAAGAGAGTCTCGTGGGCACAGGAAAACCCTGAACTAGTAATGAGAGCATTGAAATCCCTAGATGCCAAATTTGCCGCCAGCAATGCCCCCGCATTGGTAGTTGTAGATGGTCTAGATGTGGTATCTAGTCGTTTTGCAGATACCCAGCTTCTAATGAGAGGATTATTTCAGCTTCTACTAGATTTTAGATACGCAAAGGGGCTTAGATTTAAAATTTTTGTCCGTGAAGATATTTTAAATAGCGCAGCCGCGACAGTATCTGATGCCTCCAAGTTGCTAAATGAAAAGGTGACTCTCCAATGGACTCAGCAAGATTTGTTTGGTCTTGCTTTCCACTTTTTGGGTCAACGATCAAGTCTTTTTCGGACGAGATTTTCGAACTCTTCCAAAAAAAATTGGCGAAATGAAAACGAACGATGGATACATTCAGAGATACTTTCCGGAGAGGCCCAACAAGCGCTATGGATAGCTCTTGCTGGCCCGTATATGGGGAATGCGGCTACTAAAGGTCATAGCTATCCTTGGATTTTTAAGCATTTGGCAGATGGAAAGGGTCGCGTCTCACCACGAACATTTTTGAAAGCTATTAAGAAATCCATTGAGGCCACTATAGAAAAATATGCTGGCCACAGCCATGTAATTCATTACGAAGCCATTCGTGATGGCGTAAGACATGCTAGTGGTGACAGAGTAAATGAGCTAGATAATGAATATCAATGGGTTAATGATGCATTGCGCGTTATCGCAATTAAACGCAAGACTGTTCCTATAGACTGGGACGAGTTGGTCAAACTTTGGTCCGAAAATAAATCAATTCATAAGGACGTGATTTCTCGAATTGAGAGCAAGAATCAAGGAGTGTTAATTCCCTGGGAAATCGACGATCCATGGGAAAATAAGACGTATGTTTTGCGAGATACCATGTCAGAAATCGGTGTAGTTCAACTAAGAGAGAGACAAGGTGTTTTACGCATCGACTTACCGGATATTTATAGGCTGGGGTATCAAGTTGGAAGATATGGCGGTATTTCGGTGAGAAAGCGATAAATGACGCTACTTGTCCAAGGTTATGAAGTCGTGATCGGCTTCGAGACGCACGCCCAGCTCTCCACCGCCAGCAAGATCTTCAGCCGCGCCTCGACCGCCTTCGGCGCCGCGCCCAACACGCAGGCCTGCGCGGTCGACATGGCGTTGCCCGGCACGCTGCCGGTCATGAACCGCGGCGCGGTCGAGCGCGCCATCCGGCTCGGCCTGGCGCTGGGCGCCTACATTGCGCCGCGCAGCGTGTTCGCGCGCAAGAATTATTTCTATCCCGACCTGCCCAAGGGCTACCAGATCAGCCAGTACGAGATTCCGGTGGTGCAGGGCGGCGCGGTCGGCTTCTTCGTCGGCGACGTGAAGAAGACCGTGCGGCTGGTGCGCGCGCACCTGGAAGAAGACGCCGGCAAGTCGCTGCACGAGGGGCTGGACGCGCACGGCACGCTCGGCATCGGGCAGTCGGGCATCGACCTGAACCGCGCCGGCACGCCGCTGCTGGAGATCGTGACCGAGCCCGACATGCGCTCCAGCGCCGAGGCGGTGGCGTATGCGCGCGAGCTGCACAAGATCGTGACCTGGATCGGCATCTGCGACGGCAACATGCAGGAAGGCTCGTTCCGCTGCGACGCCAACGTGTCGGTGCGAAAGCCCGGACAGCCGCTGGGCACGCGGCGCGAGATCAAGAACCTCAACAGCTTCCGCCACATGCAGCAGGCCATCGACTACGAGATCCGCTGGCAGATCGGCGAGCTGGAGGATGGTCGCGCCATCCAGCAGGCCACCGTGCTGTTCGACCCCGACAGCGGCGAGACGCGCGCCATGCGCACCAAGGAGGACGCGGCCGACTACCGGTATTTTCCCGACCCGGACCTGCCGCCGCTCGTGATCGCGCCCGAGTGGGTCGAGCGCGTCAAGGCCGAGATGCCCGAGCTGCCGCGCGCCATGGCCGAGCGCTACGTGCGCGAGCACGGGCTGTCGGAGTACGACGCGGCGCAGCTGACGCAGAGCCCGGCGCTGGCGCGCTATTTCGAGGCCGCGGTGGCCGCGGGCGCGGCTGCGAAGCCGGCGAGCAACTGGATCACCGGCGAGATCGCGCGTCGGCTCAACGCCGAGGCCATCGGCATCGATGCCGCGCCGGTCGCCGCGCCGCAGTTGGCGCACCTGCTCGCGCGCATTGCCGACGGCACCGTCTCGAACAGCGCGGCGCGCCAGGTGTTCGACGCGCTGTGGAGCGGCGAAGGCGCGGCCGGCGCGGCGGACCCGCTCGACGTGGCACGCGTCGATGCGCTGATCGACGCCAAGGGCCTCAAACAGATGAGCGACACCGGCGCCCTGGAGAAGATCGTCGGCGAGGTGCTGGCCAGGAACGAGAAGAACATCGCCGAATACCGCGCCGGCAAGGACAAGGCCTTCAACGCGCTGGTCGGCCAGGTCATGAAGGCGAGCCAGGGCAAGGCCAATCCGGCGCAGGTCAACGCGCTGCTGAAGGCGCGGCTCGGCTGATTCCGCTCCGCTTGCACGGCGGGGCGCCGGAGCGTTCGTTCGTTGCCTTGTCCGGGCGCAGCACCTGCCGTCCATGACGGTGCGGGGCTTGCGGGGACGCAAGGAAACCGGCTCCTGCGCCCTTGTTGTTGCCGCTAGGGCGCGGCGGTGCCGGTGGTGCCGGCGGCGCTCCAGAGCACGCGCAGGCGGCGCCCTTCCTCGTCGAAACGCGCGGCGACGCGTTTTTTCTCTTCTTCCTGCTCGGCGATGAAGCGCAGCTGCACGGCCGCGCTCTGCGCGTTTTCACTGACCTGGCGGCGCAGCGCGGGCGGTGCCTTGTCGGGCTCCGCCTTGTAGAACTCGAGCTCGTCGTCGATCGGCCTGCGCTGCGCGGCCAGCTCGTCGAGCCGCTTGCGCGCCAGCTGGATCAGGGCATCGATCTGCGCCAGCGCGTCGTCGCGCGCGCGCTGGTGGGCCTCGGCGCTGGGGTAGCGCAGCAGCAGCGCGCGCTCGCGCCGGCGCTCCTCGGCGCGGCGCAGGTCGCGCTGCGCCGCCTCGCGGGCACGCTGCTCGCGCTCGGCCAGTTCGTGGGCGGTGTAGCTGGGCTCGATGCGCCGCCGCGTGCTGCCGCTCGGGTTGAGCTCGCGCTGCTCGCGGTCGAGGCACTCGGGAATCGGCCGGTCGGAGGTCAGGTTGCGCCCGCGCGCGTCCACGCAGGCGTAGATGCCGCCCGCGGGCGCGACGGGCTGTGCCGGCGCGGCGCCTGCGCCCGCCAGCAGGCCGAGTCCGACGATCCATGCCCTGTTGCGCAACACCCCTCCCGTCCTCTGTTTGCTTGCTTGTTGGTCGCCGTCGAACCGGTGCCGCCTCAGGCCGCGCCGTAGCGCGCCCGGTAGGCCAGCACGGGCCCGTGGTGCTCGCCCAGCCCGGCGTCACCGCACCCCGCGAGGTACTCTAGCAAGTCGTCGAGCGTGGCGATGGCGAGCACCTGCAAATTCAGCCGATTGCGGACATATTGCACGGCGCTGTGGTCCACGTCGGCACCGCCCTCGGTGGCCTTTTCCTGACGGTCGAGCGCGATGGCGACGGCGTGCGGCGTGGCGCCGGCGGCGCGGATGGCGGCAATCGACTCGCGCACCGCGGTGCCGGCCGACATCACGTCGTCGACGATCAGCACCCGGCCCCGCAGCGGGGCACCGACCAGCGTGCCGCCCTCGCCGTGGTCCTTGGCTTCCTTGCGGTTGTAGGCGAAGGGCACGTTGCGCCCGCGCCGCGCCAGCTCGGCGGCCACCGTGGCGCCGAGCGGAATGCCCTTGTAAGCCGGGCCGAAGAGCATGTCGAATTCGAGGCCGCTCTCGATCAGCCGCTCTGCATAGAATTCGGCCAGCCGCAGCAGCTTGGCGCCGTCGTCGAACAGCCCCGCGTTGAAGAAGTACGGGCTCATGCGCCCGGCCTTGGTCCTGAACTCGCCGAAGCGCAGCACGCCCGATTCGAGGGCGAAGCGCACGAAACGCTGCGCCAGCGGGCCCGTCGCAGGGTCGGCAGCAACCGGCGCCGGCGCGGCGCCTTCATTCACTCCAGCCATCAAGACATCCTCGTGTTCAAACTGACCAGCCTCAACCTCAATGGCCTGCGCTCTGCTGCCACCAAGGGCGTGGCCGACTGGGTGGGCGAGCTGGCGCCGGATTGTATTTGCATGCAGGAAATCCGCGTCCAGGCGAGCGACGTCGTGGGCCGCTTCGAGGACATGGCCGGGCTCAAGGGGCACTTCCACTTCGCCGAGAAGAAGGGCTACGCCGGCACCGCCATCTACACGAAGCATGTGCCGAGCGAGGTCCGCGTCGGCTGGGGCGAGCGCGAGTTCGACGCCGAGGGGCGCTACCTGGAACTGCGCTTCGACACACCGCGGCGCAAGCTCTCGGTCATCAGCTGCTACTTTCCGAGTGGCAGCTCCAGCGAGGAGCGCCAGGGTGCCAAGTTCCGCTTCCTGGCGGGGTTCTTTCCGCACCTGCGCTCGCTCGGGCGCGGGCGCGAGTTCGTGCTGTGCGGCGACCTCAACATCGCCCACCGCGAGATCGATCTGAAGAACTGGAAGGGCAACCAGAAGAACAGCGGCTTCCTGCCCGAGGAGCGCGCCTGGATGACGCGGCTGCTCGACGCCGGCGGCGACGGCGCCGGGCTGGTGGACGTGTACCGCCGGCTGCAGCCCGACGCCACCGACGCGGCCTACACCTGGTGGAGCAACCGGGGGCAGGCGTATGCGAAGAACGTGGGCTGGCGGCTCGACTACCACCTCGCCACGCCGGCGCTGGCGGCGCTGGCGCGGCGCGAAGAGATCTACCGGACCCGGCGGTTCTCGGACCACGCGCCGGTCACGGTGGATTACGAAATCGCTTTCTAGCCTGCTCGCGGACTGAAGGGTTGGGCTCACTGCCCCAGGCTGCGCGCACCGCATGTCGCTTCGCTCACCCCGGCCAGGGCGGGCCAGCCACCGCGGGCGATCGGGCGCGGCGGCCCGTGAGCAGGCAGTGCCTGTCGAGCCGGGCCTGGCGCGCGGCTCAGCCGCCCTGGTGCGGCCGCTTGCCGGGGTTCTTCTTGCTGCGCGTGGCGGTGCCGCGCTCCAGGCTGCGCTTCTGGCCACCGCCGGACTTCGGCAGGGTGAAGCCCGGCATCGGGACGGGCTTGGGAGCGCGGATGTCGGCTTCGACTCTGATCTTCTTGGCCATGGGGCCTCCGTTCAAAAGGACTGGAATATAGCGAAGCCGCGGCGACGGCCTGCCTGCTTGCCTGACGGGCTCGATGGCACGCGCGCACCGCGCGCCCTTCAGTCGCGCTTCGCCTGGCGGTACAGGCCCTCGACCTTGGGCACGTTGGCTTCGAGCTTCCTGATGCGCTCGGGCCCGCTCGGGTGTGTGGACAAAAAGCCCAGGCCCCCGGCGCGCTGCGAGGCGGCGGCCATCTTCTGCCACAGCGCGACCGAGGCCCGCGGGTCGTAGCCGGCGCGCGCGGCGAGTTCGAGCCCGACCAGATCGGCCTCGGTCTCGTCGCTACGGCTGAATTTCAGCGTGAGGAGCTGCGTCGCGCCGCGCGCGGCCAAGTCGCCTATCTGGCCCAGCCCGAGCAGCTGCGCGCCCATCGACAGCGCCATGCCGGTGCCGGTGCTCTTGGCCATGCGCGAGCGGGCATGCTCGCGCAGCGCGTGCGCCATCTCGTGGCCCATGACCATCGCGGCCTCGTCGTCGGTCAGCTTCAACTGGTCGAGGATGCCGGTGAAGAAGGCGATCTTGCCGCCGGGCATGCAGAAGGCGTTGATCTGCTTGCTGCCGATCAGGTTGATCTCCCAGCTCCACTGCGCCGCGCGCTCATTCCACCTGGGCGTGAAGGGGATGATGCGCTGGGCGATGGCGCGCAGGCGCTGCAGCTGCGCGTTGCCCGGGCCGGCCAGCGCGCCCTGCGCGCGAGCCTGGGCCAGGAGCTCGCCGTACTGCTGCACGGCGCCGCGCTCCAGCGTCTCGGCGGGCACCAGGTTGCGCGCCATCGACGAGCGTCCGACATCGACCTGCGCCAGCGCCGGCGCGGCGGCGGCCGTGGCGGCCAGCGCGCCCGACGCCCGCAGGAAGGCCCGGCGCGCCTGCCACGGGCCGGAATCCGGTGCGGGGGCCAGGACGGAGGACGCGCGCGGGGAGCAGCAGAGACGGCACATGCAGGAATAATAAGGACACCGGAAGCGCCTCCGATCTTCTTCCGCCTCCTCTCGACAGGCCCGCCCATGTCCGTTCCCGCCGCCAACCTCCGCCCCGCTTCCGCCGCAGCCGGCCACGCTCCCGAAGGCGCGCCGGCCCGGCGGTCCTGGCGCGACGCGCTGCGGGTGTACCGCGAGCCCGCCACGCTGCGCATGCTGGCGCTGGGCTTCTCGGCCGGGCTGCCGCTGCTGCTGGTGCTCGGCACGCTGAGCTTCCGGCTGCGCGAGGCCGGCATCGACCGCACCACCATCGGGTATCTCAGCTGGGTCGGGCTGGCCTACGGCTTCAAGTGGGTCTGGGCGCCGCTGGTGGACCGGCTGCCGCTGCCGCCGCTCACCACGCTGCTGGGACGCCGGCGCGGCTGGCTGCTGCTGGCGCAGGGCACCGTGATCGGCGGGCTCGTCGGCATGGCGCTCGTCGACCCGCGCGCCGGGCTCGGGCCGGTGGTGGCGTGCGCGCTGGTGGTGGCCTTCGGCTCGGCCACGCAGGACATCGCGCTCGACGCCTTCCGCATCGAGTCGGCCGCCACCGACAAGCAGGCCGCGCTGGCCGCCGCCTACCAGACCGGCTACCGCCTGGCGATGATCTGGGCCGGCGCCGGCGTGCTGTGGATCGCCGCCTGGGCCGAGGCGGGGCCGGCCGTGGCCGCTGCCGCCGGCAACCCGGCGGCCTACCAGAACGGCGCCTGGCGCGCCGCCTACCTCGCCATGGCGGCGTCGATGGCGGTCGGCGTGCTGACCGTGCTGCTGTCGCCCGAGCCGGCGCCGCGCCCGTTCGCCCCGGCCCGAAGCGCGGGCGAATGGCTGCGCGGCGCGCTCATCGAGCCCTTTGCCGACTTCGTCCGGCGCTACCGCTGGCAGGCCGCGCTGATCCTGGCGCTGATCGCCTGCTACCGCATCAGCGACGTGGTGATGGG
Organism: uncultured beta proteobacterium; assembly: GCA_963847265.1. Classification (GTDB taxonomy): domain Bacteria; phylum Pseudomonadota; class Gammaproteobacteria; order Burkholderiales; family Burkholderiaceae_C; genus Variovorax. Next base: position 1,205,444 of record CAWJZE010000001.1, read on the forward strand.
CATCATGGCCAACCCGTTCTACGTCGATCTGGGCTTCACCAAGGACGAGGTGGCGACGGTCAGCAAGGTGTTCGGCGTGGTCATGACGCTCGCCGGCGCCTTCGTCGGCGGCGTGCTGTCGATGCGGCTGGGCGTGATGCGCGTGCTGATGCTGGGCGCGGTGCTGAGCGCGGCGAGCAATCTGCTGTTCGCCTGGCTCGGCTCGCGCGGGCACGACCTCACGGCGCTGGTGCTGGTGGTGTCGGCCGACAACCTGGCCGGCGGCATCGCCTCGGCGGCGTTCATCGCGTACCTGTCGAGCCTGACCAACGTCAACTACTCGGCCACGCAGTACGCGCTGTTCAGCTCGCTGATGCTGCTGCTGCCCAAATTCATCGCCGGCTACTCGGGCGCCTTCGTCGATGCCTACGGGTATGCGCGCTTCTTCACCGGCACCGCGGCGCTCGGGGTTCCGGTGCTGGGGCTGGTGTGGCTGGCGTCGCGGACCTTGCAGGTCAAAAGTGCCGCCGGCGCTGATGTATAAAGGGTTTGTTGCTTCTCTTTCGATAGCAAATGGATCGACTTGCCTCGAAAAGCATCAAAAGTGCCGCCGGCGCAGGTGGCTGAAGGGCCGGTCGCTATCTTTCCCATAGCAAAAGCGGCGTTTCGACGATCCAGTGCCTCCGCACCCGGCAGCCTGGCCGGATGCGTCCGATGCGCCCCGACCCTCGCTCCGCAACGCCTGGAGCGAGCAAGCTGGTAGGCTTCCATGCCCATCGCCCTGCATGCTAGGCCTCCCATGCCAGACACGCCGCCGCCCGCCCCGATCTCGCCCGTGGCCATCCGCGCCTACACCGCCACCACCGCCGTCGGCGCCGGCAAGGCCGCGCTCCTGGACGCGCTCCGACAGCAGCGCGGCGGCCTGCGTCCCAACGACTTCGGCCCGGCGCCGCTCGCCACCTGGATCGGCCGCGTCGAGGGGGTGGAGGACGCCGCGCTGCCCGAGGCGCTGGCGCGCTGGGACTGCCGCAACCACCGCCTGGCCTGGCTGGGCCTGCGGGCCGACGGCTTCATGGATGCCGTGGCGGCGGCGCGCGCGCGCCACGGCGCGTCGCGCATCGCGCTCGTGATGGGCACCTCGACCTCCAGCATCGGCGAGACCGAGGACGCCTACGCCGCGCTCGACGCCGACGGCCGCTTTCCCGCCGCGCAGCGCCGCCCCGAGGTGCACACGCCGCATTCGCTCGCGATGTTCGTCGCCGAGGCGCTGGCGCTCGAAGGGCCGGCCTCGACCCTCTCGACCGCCTGCTCGTCGAGCGCCAAGGTGTTCGCCACGGCCGAGCGGCTGCTGCGGCTCGGGCTGGCCGACGCGGTGGTGGTCGGCGGCGTCGACACGCTGTGCGGCAGCGTGCTGTTCGGCTTCAATTCGCTGGAGCTGGTGTCGGGCGCGCCCTGCCGGCCGTTCGACGCGGCGCGCGACGGCATCAGCCTGGGCGAGGCGGCGGGCTTCGCGCTGCTGGAGCGGGTGGCGGAGACGGGCGGCGCCGACGCGAGGACCGCCAAGGCCCGCGACAACGGTGCCGCCCCGCGCGTTGCACTGCGGCTGCTCGGCTACGGCGAGGCCAGCGACGCGCACCACATGTCCACGCCGCACCCCGAGGGCGCGGGCGCCGAGCGCGCCCTCGACGATGCGCTGGCGCGCGCCGGCCTCGCCGCCGACGCCATCGACTACATCAACCTGCACGGCACCGCCAGCGCCAAGAACGACGAGGTCGAGGCGGCGCTGGTGGCCCGACGCTTCCCGGCGCGCACGCACGCCAGCTCGACCAAGGGCTTCACCGGCCACACGCTCGGCGCGGCCGGCATCGTCGAGGCGGCGGTCAGCCTGCTGGCGCTGGAGACCGGCTGGATGCCCGGCACCCTCAACAGCACGCAACTCGATGCCGCCTGCGGCCCGCAGATCCGACTCGCGCCGGCCGAGGGCGAGGTGCGCCACGCGCTCAGCAACTCGTTCGGCTTCGGCGGCAACAACTGCGCGCTGGTGTTCGGAAGATGAGCTCGCCTCCAGGCTTCGCGAGAATGAGGCTCAACCCCCAGGCTGCGCGCACTGCGTGTCGCTCTCGCCCACCCCCTCTCAGGGGGCAACACCGGCGGCCCGGCGAAGCCGGTTCCGCGGTGTTTCACGACCAGACCTTTCAGCCATGAGCCGCACGCTGATGCTCTACATCGAAGGCCCGGCCTTCTGGGCGCCGACGCTGCCCGGCTGGGACGTCGCACGTGCCGCCTTCCGCGGCGAGGGCAGCCCGACCGACCCGCCCGCCAAGCGCCCCGCCCCGCAGCTGCTGGCGCCGGCCGAGCGCCGACGCGCGCCCGACAGCGTGGCGCTGGCGCTCGAGGTGGCGGCGGCGGCGGTCGCGGCGGCGGGGCGCGACGCGGCCCGGCTGCCGTGCGTGTTCGCTTCGGCGCATGGCGACCTGGCGATCAACGACTACATGTGCGCCACGTTGGCGAGCACGCCCGCGCTGCTCTCGCCCATCAAGTTCCACAACTCGGTGCACAACGCGGCGGTGGGCTACTGGACCATCGGCACCGGCTGCATGGCGTCGAGCACCTCGCTGGCGGCGTACCGCCACAGCTTCGCCGCCGGCCTGCTGGAAGCCGCCACGCAGTGCGCGGCGGACGCGCGGCCCGTGCTGCTGGCCGGCTACGACACGGCCTCGGTCGGCGCGCTGGCCTCCGCCACGCTGAGCGAGGGGCTGCTGGCGGTGGCGCTGGTGCTCGCGCCCGAGCGCGGCGCGCACGCCGTCGCGGCGCTGGAGGCGTCACTGGTGCCCGGCAACGGCGACCCTCCGGCGCTGCGCAGCGACGCCGCCCGCGCGCTGGCGGGCAACGCCATGGCCGACGCGCTGCCGCTGTTCGAGGCGCTGGCGGCGCAGGGCGCCCCACTTGCCGTCGCCCCCTCTGCTGCCGTCGCTGCGCCCGGCGTGGTCCCTCCCGCCGGCGCCCCGTCCGCCGGCGCGGCGCCCCACGCGCCGGCCGTGCTCGACCTGCCGCTGTCGCCCACCCTCTCGCTGCGCCTGCGGCTGACGCCGCTCGACCGGGGCTGACCCGCATGCACACTGCCGCCGCAGCCGCGGCCGTCCCCGCATCGCACGACGTCGTGATCATGGGCGGTGGCCTGGCCGGCCTCACGCTCGCGCTGCAGCTCAAGGGTCGCTTGCCCGAGCTCGACGTGCTGGTGCTGGAGCGCCGCGCACACCCGGTGCCGCACGCCGCGCACAAGGTGGGCGAGTCATCGGTGGAGATCGGCGCGCACTACTTCAGCGAGGTGCTGGGCCTGAAGGACCACTTGCAGGGCGCGCAGCTGCGCAAGTTCGGCTTCCGCTTCTTCTTCTCCGAGGGCCGGCGCGACATCGACCGGGTGACCGAGCTGGGCGCCAGCCGGCCGCTCGCGGTGCCGAGCTGGCAGATCGACCGCGGCATTTTCGAGAACCACCTGGCCGAGGAGGCGCAGCGCCGCGGCGTGCGCTTCGTCGACCGGGCGCTGGTGCGCGGACTCGACCTGGCCGGAGACGACCGCGCCCCGCACCGCCTCCGCTGGAGCCGCGCCGGCGAGTCACATGAGGCCCAGTGCCGCTGGGTGATCGACGCCTGCGGGCGCGCCGGCCTGCTCAAGCGCAAGCTGGGCCTGGCCGAGCCCAACGCGCACGAGATCAACGCCGCGTGGTTCCGCATCGACGCGCGCCTCGCGATCGACGACTGGAGCCGCGACGCCGCGTGGCGCGCGCGCTGCACCCCGGCCGAGCGCTGGCGCTCGACCAACCACCTGGTGGGCGCCGGCTACTGGGTCTGGCTGATCCCGCTGGCCTCGGGCTCGCACTCGGTGGGCATCGTCGCCGACCCGCGTTTCCACCCGCTGGAGGGCTTCGACACCTTCGAAAAGGCAATGGAATGGCTCGCGCGCTGGCAGCCGGCCCTGTTCGACGCGCTCGACGGGCAGCGCCATCGGCTGCAGGACTTTGCCTTTCTGCGCAATTTTTCCTACGGCTGCCGGCAGGTGTTCTCCGAGCGGCGCTGGGCGACAACGGGTGAGGCGGGGCTCTTTCTCGACCCGTTCTACTCGCCCGGCAGCGACTTCATCGCGATGGGCAACACCTTCATCGCCGACCTGGTCGTGCGCGACCGCGCCGGGCGCAGGCTGGGCGCGCGCGCGCAGCTCTACGACCGCCTCTACCGCTCGTTCTACGACAGCACGCTGGCGCTCTACCAGGACCAGTACGCGCTGTTCGGCGACCCGGAGGTGCTGCCGGTCAAGGTGATCTGGGACTACGCCTACTACTGGGGCGTGCTGGCGCAGCTCTTCTTCCAGCAGCGCCTGACCGACCTGGCGCTGCTCGGCACCCTGCGCGACGAGCTGGCGCACTGCCAGGCGCTCAACGTCGCGGTGCAGGCCTTCCTGCGCGCCTGGTCGGGCGTGAGCGCGAAGCGCAACCCGCAGGCGATGCTCGACCAGGCCGCGCTGCCGTGGTTCGCCGAGCTCAACCGCAGCCTGGCCGACACGCTCGACGCCGCGCAGCTGCGAGAACGCCTGCGCGGCTCGACCGCGCAGCTGCGCGCGCTGGCCGGCGAGATCCTGCGGCGCGCCTGCGGCGAGCACCCGGCGCTCGACGGCGCCGCGCTGCGCGCGCTCCTGGTGTCGAAAGCGGACTTCGCGCCCGTGGCTGCTGGGCCGGGCGCTATGCTTTTTGATGCTCCCTGACCGCCATCCCGGCCCCGGCCGGGGTTCCTGCGTTTACCCAACTTTACCGGGCGTTCAAGCGCCGCTTGCCGGCCGGCGCGCACCATCATGGCCATGACGATGACCCCCACCGCCCCGCAGCTGCTGATGATCGAAGACGACGCCCGCCTCGCGCAGATGGTGGGCGACTACCTGGGCCAGTCGGGCTACGGCTTCACGCACGCGGCCGACGGCGCCAGCGGGCTGGCGCAGCTGCAGCAGCAGCGCGTGCCGGACCTGGTGATCCTCGACCTGATGCTGCCCGACGCCGACGGGCTGGACATCTGCCGGCGCATCCGCGCGCTGCCCGGCGCCCGGGCGCAGGTGCCGGTGCTGATGCTGACGGCCAAGGGCGACCCGATGGACCGCATCGTCGGCCTGGAGCTCGGCGCCGACGACTACCTGCCCAAGCCGTTCGAGCCCCGCGAGCTGCTGGCGCGCATCCGCGCCGTGCTGCGCCGCCGCGGCGACCCCTCCGGCGCGGCCGCCGAGGCGGCCAACAACACCGTGCTGCGCTTCGGCTCGCTGGAAATCGACCGCGACGCGCGCAGCGTGACGGTCGCGGGCGCGCCGTGCGACCTCACCTCCTACCAGTTCGACCTGCTCGTAGCGATGGCCGAGCGCGCCGGCCGCGTGCTCACGCGCGACCAGATCATGGAGGCCGTGCGCGGCCGCGAGCTGGAGGCCTTCGACCGCTCGATCGACGTCCACATGGGCCGCATCCGCGCCGCCATTGAGGCCGACGCCAAGAACCCCAAGCGCATCCTGACGGTGCGCGGCGTCGGGTACGTGTTCGCCAAGCAGCAGGATTGAATGAAGCTCACCCCCAGGCTTCGCGCACTGCGTGTCGCTTTCGCCCACCCCCTCACCGGGGGCAACACCGGCGGCCCGGCAAAGCCGGTTCCGCGGTGTTTCCCGAACGGGCGTCGCTGTGCTTGCCGCGGGTTGGCCGGCTTCACCGGAAAGCTCTGCGTGCCGCACGGCGCGGTGGACGGCTGAGTCGATCCGATGCTGAATCTGTACCGCCGCCATCTCTATGTCCGCATCTGGCTGGCGGTGGTGGCGGGCGTGTTCATCCTCACGCTGGTGGCCAACTGGGTGGTGCGCGAGGTGGCGGAGAACGAGCGCGAACGCCTCTCGACGGTGCCGCGCGAGGTGCTGGTGCTCGACGCGCAGGACCGGCCGGTGGGCGGCGGCAAGGCGGTGCGCGTGCCCGGCCAGGGGCTCGAATTCGACGTGACGTTGGCCGACGGGCGCGCGCTGACGCTGCGCATGGCCCCGCGCGAGCGCCGCCCCGGCGAGCGGCCGCCGCTGGCGCCCTGGCGCACCCCGTTCGGGCTGGGCTGGATGGTGGCGCTGGTCGGCGTGGCGGTGGCGCTGGGGGTCTATCCGATCGTGCGGCGCCTGACCCAGCGGCTGGAGGCGCTGCAGCGCGGCGTGCAGCGCTGGGGCGAGGGCGACCTGTCGGTGCGCGTGGCCGAGGACGGGCAGGACGAGGTGGCCGACCTGTCGCACCGCTTCAACGCCGCGGCGGCGCGCATCGAGGCGCTGGTGCGCTCGCACAAGTCGCTGCTGGCCAACGCCTCGCACGAGCTGCGCTCGCCACTGACGCGCATCCGCATGTCGCTGGAGTTGATGAAGGACGCAGCGCCCGCCGCCGTGGCGGCGCGCGCCGAGATCGCGCGCAACATCGCCGAGCTCGACCAGCTGATCGACGAGATCCTGCTGGCCAGCCGGCTCGACGCCAGCGAGGCCGACCTGGGCACGCTGGAGGCGGTCGACCTCACGGGGCTGGCGGCCGAGGAGTGCGCGCGCTCGGGCGCCGAGCTCGACGTGGCCGAGGGCACGGACAGCGCGGCGCTGACCGTCACGGGCGTCTCGAAGCTGCTGCGCCGGGCCATTCGCAACCTGCTGGAGAACGCGCGGCGCTACGGCGCGGGCGACATCACCGTCGAGCTGTCGGCGACGCCCGGGCAGGCGCTGGTGCGCGTCAACGACCGCGGCCCCGGCGTGCCGCCCGCGTTGCGCGAGCGCATCTTCGAGCCGTTCTACCGCCTGCCCGGCGCCAGCGAGCGCAACGGCGGCGTCGGGCTCGGGCTGGCCCTGGTGCGCTCGATCGCGCAGCGCCACGGCGGCTCGGTGCACTGCGAGGCGCGCGCGGGCGGCGGCGCCAGCTTCGTGATGGCGCTGCCGCGCGCGGGCGGCGCGCCATGAGGCGGCGTGGCGCCAAGGCCGCGCGGGCGGCCCGGCCCACCTGCCTCGAATCTTGACCGGATCGCGCCGCAGCGCTTGTCTGGCTTGGGTTTTCAGCTATTTCTTTCATAGCAACCGGAGGCTGCTCCGCACGCATGGATCGACCGCGGCCCGCCCCTAGAATTCCCGCCATGCAGAGATCGCACGCCGTCCGTCCCGCGGCCCTGTTCTGGGGGGCGGTGGTCTACATGCCGGTGGGCGTCAACTACCTGGGCTTCGCGCTGGTGCTCGCGGCGCTGCTGGTGGCCGGCCACTGGCGCGAGCGGGCCCAACGCGTGCGCGCGCACCCGCTGTGGTGGCCGGTCGTGGCCTACGTGGTGTGGACCCTGATCGTGCTGGCGCTCGGGCCGCACTACCCCGAGACGCCGTCGAACCTGGTGCACGGGCTGCGCATCGCCGCCACGCTGCTGATGGCGCTGGCGCTCACGCGCGAAGAGGCGCTGTGGGCGCTGCGCGGCTTCGTCGCGATCACCTTCGTCAACCTCGGGATGATCGCGCTCTATTACACGGTGGGCTTTCCGGTGCTGGAGGCCTGGCGCGGCACGCTGATGGAGGTCGGCAACAAGTCGATCAGCAACGCGCTGCTGTTCACCGTGTTCGGCGCCAGCGCTGCGGTGCTGGGCTTCGCGTGGCTCGCCGAGCGTCGCTGGGCCCGCGCCGGGGTGGCGTTCGCCTTTCCGGTGGCGGTGGCGGCCATCGACGCGACCGCGCTGATCTCGCGCACCGCCGCGCTCGGCCTGCTGGTGGCGGTGGCGCTGGCCGCCGTGCACCAGTGGCGCCGCCGGCTGCACCTGGTGGCACCGGCGCTGCTGCTCGGCGGCGCGCTGGCGGCGGCGGCGCTGTGGCAGGCGCCCGGCATCCAGACCAAGATGGCGCTCGGGCTGCAGGAGCTCGAAGCGGCGCAGGCCGGCGCCGTCTCCAAGGGCAGCTGGGTCATCCGCTTCTACATGTACCGCGACACCGCGCGCATGATCGCCGACCGGCCGCTGGCCGGCTGGGGCATCGGCGGCTGGACCGACCAGTGGCACCGGCGCGGCCCCGCGCTGCTGGCCGAGTCGAACATGCCGCACAACGATTTTCTGTGGATGGGCGCGCAGGCCGGCGTGCCGGGCGCCCTGAGCCTGCTCGTCATCGTGGGCGTGGGGCTGTGGCTGGCCTGGCGCCGGCGCGACTTGGCCGGGCGCCTGGCCTTCGTCGCCTTCTTGCTGCTGCTGCTCGCCACCAGCGTGAACTCGGCGCTGCGCGACGCGCAGATCGGGCTCAGCCTGCTGTGGGTGGCGATGCTCTACCTGCGCTTGGCCGGCGAGCCGGGCGAGCCGTGGCGCGAGCTGCCGCCGCGGCGCTGGGCCACCGGGCGCAGCCAAGGGGCCTGAACGTCCAGGTGCATGCCGATGGGCTGGGGCATGCGGGCGCCTTCATGTCTTCAGCCGGCGTCCCTGTCACTCCGTACTGATGTTCGCCACCTTGGCGATCTGCCGCAGGCGATCCAGGTCGCCCTGGATGACTTCCCTGAAATCATTCGGTGTTCCGCCCACCGGGGTGAGCAGTTCCGAATTGAACCGGGCCACGATGTCCGGGTCGCGCAGCACCGCATTCAGGTCCGCGTTCAGCTTTTCGACGATGGCGGGAGGCACGTCCTTCGATGCCACCAATCCATGCCACAGGCTGGATTCGTAGCGCACGCCGCTCTCGGCGAGCGTCGGGACGTCGGGCAGCGCCGCAATGCGCTGGGGCGTGGTGACGGCGAGCATGCGGACCTTGCCGCCCTTGGCGAGCGCCCTGGCGCCCGTGACGCCCGCGAACATCATGTCGATCTGGCCGCTCGCCAGGTCCGCGATCGCGCCGCTGTTGCCCTTGTAGGGCACATGGTTGAGCTTGACGCCGGTGACCTGGGCGAAGTTCTCGTTCGAGAAGTGCCCCAGGCTGCCGATGCCGGCCGACCCGTAGTTGATGCTTCCGGGCGATTTTCGGGCCTTGTCCAGCAACTCTCCGACCGTGGCGTATTTCAGGCTGGCCACCAGGACACTGGGCTGCGTGGCGAACTGGACGATGGGCTGGATGGCGGCGAGGGGATCGGATGACTTCTTCGAGACCACGGCGTTCGCTGCGTAGGCGCCCGAGATGACCAGCAGCGTGTAGCCGTCCGCAGGCTCCCGCAACGCCTTTTCCGCACCGAGATTGCCGCCGGCACCGGGATAGTTGTCGACGATGACCGTATAGCCGCGCAGCGCGCCGAGCCGGGTGGCGATCTGTCGCGCGACGATGTCGGATTCGCCGCCTGCCGAGAACGGAACGACAAAGTGGACCGGCTTCGTGGGATAGGAGCCTTGTCCCCAAGCAATGGGTGCCGCCAGGGCGGAAGCTGCGAGGAGGATGAGTCGGCGGGTAGAGGTCAAGGGAATGTCTCCAAACTGTTCGAGATTGCGGCTGCGCCGCTCGTGATCCGGGGCCGGATGCACCTCGAATCGGGGCTGAGTATCGTTGATGTACTTTTGTAGTGCAAGTGGTATACCATGTGGACACAAACAGAATTGCTGTCTATACTCCCCTCCATGAACACGAAGTCCTCAGCCGAATCGGGAGCCACCCAGGACGCCGAGCCCACGCTCGCTCTCTCGGAACTGGCGCACAAGGCCATGATGGGAATGCTGCTCAGTGGCGAGCTCGCGCCCAACGAAGTCGTGACGGAGCGCCAGATCGCCCTTCAGCTGGGCATTTCACGAACGCCCCTGCGCGAGGCCGTGCGTCGTCTGGAGGGCGAGCGGTTTCTGGAGCGCCAGCGCAGCGGCGCCCTGGTGGTGCGCGCTCTGCCCGTCGAGGAGTACATGCACATCCTCAACGTACGCCGTCTGCTCGAGGGAGAGGCCGCAAGACTGGCTGCGGGCCGCGTGCCGCTGGCGGAACTCGAACACCTCAAGAGCCGCATCGGCGAAGCGCTGAAGCTGCCCGACGACGCGGTCACCCCGGAGTTCGCCGCGAGCGACCGCGACCTGCACGCCCTGATCGCCGCGGCCTGTGGGAACCCGGTGCTGCAGCAGGTCATCGACGACCTGAAGACACGCACCTCGATGTTCAAGTTCGGCCGCCTGCCCTCGCGCCGCAAGAGCGTGTGCGCCGAGCACCTGGCCATCATCGACGCCCTGATCGCAGGCGACGCCCAGCGGGCGCAGCAAGCCATGCAGGACCACGTCGACCAGGTCCGGCTCACGATCCTCGCGCGCCTCGGCGGCCAATAGGCAGCAAGAACAACCCACTTTTCTCGTCGCGACGAGGTGCCTTGACGGTGCCTCGTCGGCTTGGCCCTGCGCCGGGCTCACTTCCATCGCAAACAGGAGACTCCCATGACAGACGCATACCACGGCAAATCCAACTGGCTTGCCGCCGACATGAAAGACCCGGCCGAATGGATGATCCAGCTTTCCGAAGCCCAGATCGCCGACCTCGACAACGCGCTCCGTTCGGCCAAGGCAGCGGGCATCACGATCGACAAGCTGACGAAAGAGAGCTTCCCGCTCGAGGTCTTCGACAAGCTGGTGCCGGAAATCCAGGACCGCCTGGAAAACGGCCGTGGCATCGTCGTGCTGCGCGGACTGCCCGCTGAAAAGTACTCCCGCGACGACCTTCGGCTGATGTACTGGGGCATGGGCCTCTACCTGGGCACCGCCGTCTCGCAAAGCAGCAAGGGCGACCTGCTGGGCGACGTGCGCAACTTCGGCCAGGACGTCAACAGCGCCACCGGCCGCGGCTACATGTCTAGGCAGGGCCTCGGCTTCCACACCGACACGGCCGACGTCGTCGCACTGATCGTGATGCGCGCCGCCAAGAGCGGCGGCCGCTCGATGATCTGCAGTTCGGTGGCGATTCGCAACGAGATCGCCGCGACACGGCCGGACCTGCTCGAAGTGCTCTACCAGCCGTTCTACTGGAGCTGGAAGGGCCAGGAAGCGCCGGGTGAATCGCCGTACTACCAGCAGCCGATCTACTCGGAGCACGACGGCAAGTTCTCCTGCCGCCACATCGCCACGCACATTCTGGCGGCGCACGAGAACTTCAAGGAGCTGGGGCCGCTGCCCGAGAAGCAGCTGAAGGCCATCAAGCTGGTCAACACGCTGGCCAACGACGAGCGCTTCCACTTCGGAATGATGTTCGAGCCCGGCGACATTCAGCTGCTGAACAACCACGTCACCTACCACGCGCGCACCGAGTTCGAGGATTACCCGGAAGAGGACCGCAAGCGCCATCTGCTGCGCATGTGGCTGTCGATGCCCAACACGCGCGCGCTGAGCCCGCTGATGTCGGGCATCTACCGCGACCAGACCGCGGGCGCGGTGCGGGGCGGCTTCCCGTCGCGCACTGGAACGCACAGCTACACGACGGCGCAGGCCCAGGATTGAGCCACCACCATGAGCACCACGTCTCCCACCATCGCCGCCAGGCTCGCCGAGCATCTGGCCACCCTCCACATCGGCAACATCTCGCCGAAGGCAAAGCACGTTGCCATCAGCTGCATCATCGACACCATCGGCGTCACACTGCTCGGCGCGACGGAGCCGGTCGTTTCGGTCTTGCAGAAGTCGCTCGCCGGCGACGTGACGCAGGGCAAGGCGCTGGTCTTTGGCGGCGCGCGGCGTGCAGGTGTCCTCGAAGCGGCGTTCATCAACGGCACCGCCTCGCATGCGGCCGACTATGACGACATGGCGCACGCGATGGGCGGCCATCCGTCCGTGACGCTGGTGCCGGTGATTTTCGCGCTTGGCGAATCGCTGGGCTCGACGGGTGCCGAGGTGCTGGAGGCCTACGTGGTCGGCTTCGAAGCCGAGTGCCGCATTGGCCGTGTCGTCAATCCGGACCACTACGAGCGCGGCTGGCATCCGACCTCGACGATCGGCGTCTTCGGCGCCGCGGCGGCCGCCGCGCGGCTGCTGAAGCTCGACGCGCAGGGCACCGCCACGGCGCTGGCGATTGCGGCCTCCCTCGCCTCCGGCGTCAAGGCGAACTTCGGCACGATGACCAAGCCGCTGCATGTCGGCCAATGCGTGCGCAACGGGCTGATGGCAGCGCAATTGGCAGCCGGCGGCTTCACCGCCAACCCGGGCGCGCTCGAACACAAACAGGGCTACTTCGCGGCCTACGACGGACTGGCCAATGTGCATCAAGACCGCCTGCTGGCAGGCGTTGGCGAAGGCCTCGAGGTCGAGCAGGAATCGGTCGGCGTGAAGCAGTTTCCCTGCTGCGGCAGCACGCATCCCGCGGTCCGCGCGATGCTGGCGCTGCGCCAGCAGGGCCTGGCGCCGGCCGATGTCGAGACGATCGAGATCATGACCAACCGGCGCCGCCTGCCACACACCAACAACCCGCACCCACAGTCCGCGCTGGGCGCCAAGTTCAGCATTCAATACGCCGTGGCGCGCGCGCTGCTCAGCGGACCGCCGCGGCTGCACCATTTCGAAGGCGAGGCGTTTCTCGAACCCGCCGTGCGCGACTTGCTGGCCAGGACTTCGGTGGCCGCCTACCCCCCCACCTCGGCAGCCGCCGAGCACGAGGAAAACAACGAGATGGCTGCCGACATCACGATCTTGACCAAGAGCGGCAAGACGCTGACCACGCACGCACCCCATCAACTCGGACGCGGCGGCAAGGACCCGATGTCCGACGCGGAAATGCTGGAGAAATACAGCGACTGCGCGGGCCGGCTGCTGCCGGAGTCGCAGATCGATGCTTCGTTCGAAGCGCTCCAGCATCTCGAAGACTGCAAGAACGTCGGCGACATCGCCAAGCTGTTCGAGGTGGCCCGATGAGCGATCGACTGCAAAACACCGTCAACGTGCTGGTGCCGACCGGCGCGCTGGGCGCGGGCGTGCGCGAATCCGATGTGCAAGCTGGGCTCGCCGCCGGAGCGCATGCCATGGCCTGCGACGCCGGCTCCACGGACAGCGGTCCGGCCTACTTGGCAACAGGCAAGCCGAAGTACTCGCGCGATGCCGTCAAGGCCGACCTCGCGATCCTGATGCGGGCGCAGGCACGCTCCGGCCTGCCGCTGCTGATCGGCTCCTGCGGCACGTCCGGCTGCGACGCCGCGCTGGACTGGACGCGCGATATCGCCCTGGAAATCGCCAGCGAGCATGGGCTGCACCCACGCATCGCACTGCTGTACTCCGAGCAGCAGCCCGCGCTCATGAAAGCCAAGGCCGCCCACGGCCGGGTCACGCCGCTGGCACCGATGACCGATGCCGGGACCGAACGCTTCGAGCGGTGCGAACACGTCGTCGCGCTCATGGGGCCCGAGCCCTACATGGCGGCGCTCGAAGCCGGCGCCGACATCGTGCTGGGCGGCCGCACCACCGACACCGCCGTGCTCGCCGCCCTGCCGCTGCTGCACGGAGCCGGCGCGGGGCCGGCCTGGCACGCGGGAAAGATCGCGGAGTGCGGCGGCCTGTGCGCGGCCAACCCGCGTGATGGCGGGGTGATGATCCGCATCGGCAAAGAGGCCTTCGAAGTCGAGCCGCTCAGTGCCGCCAACCGCTGCACGCCGCGCACGGTTTCGGCGCACATGCTGTACGAGAACAGCGATCCGTTCCAGCTTCATGAGCCGGGCGGCATCCTGGACGTCACCGACGCAAGGTACGAAGCGGTGAACGACAGGGTGGTGCGTGTGACCGGTTCACGCTTCATTCCACGGCCCTACACCATGAAGCTTGAAGGTGCCGCCGCGGGCGCGTTCCAGACCCTCATGCTGGTCGGCATCCAGGACCGCGCCGTGCTCGCCGAGATCGATCGCTTCCTGGAGCAGATGTACCGCCACCTCGTCCAGCGCGTGAACGACACCATGGGGGCCCGCGCCGGCCGCTTCGACATTTCGTTGCGGCCCTACGGATGGAACGCGGTGTCCGGACTGCCGGTGGAGCCCGTCGCTTCAAAACCCCGGGAGATCGGCCTGCTCTTTGTCGCCACCGCCGCAACGCAGGAGCTGGCGACGCAGATCGCCAAGACCTGCAACCCTCTTTTCTTCCACATGCCGCTCGACCGGGATACGCCGCTGCCCAGCTACGCCTTCCCGTTCTCGCCCGCCGAGATCGAACGCGGTGCGGTGTACGAGTTCATGCTCAACCACGTGGTCCATGTCGACGATGCCCTTGAGCTGGTACGCACCCAGTTCGTCGAAGCCGGGGAGCCGCAACATGCCTAAGGTCAGTGAAGTCTGCCGCCACGTGCGCTCGAAGAACGCCGGCCCGTTCTGGATCACGTTGGATCTCTCATTCCCGGACCGGGAGAGCTTCGATCGCTACGCCGATGCGGCGGCATTGCAGCCGGCCGCCATCGGCGCGCTGTTCGGTGTCGACGCCGAACAGGTCAAGCACTTCCGGGTACCCAGCCTGTCGGTGGTCAAGATTTCTTACCCGCGCCGCAGTCCGCAAGGCGGCGCGATGGAGCGCGACATGCATGGCGGGCAGCAGTACATCCGCCTGCTCGACGTGGAACTGGAATAGCGGCAATTTGCCTTGGCACCCGGCCGCATTCCGACCGCACGGGATCGTGGCGACAACGAGGAAAAAGAGACATGAACTTCAGCAACATGCCTGCGCTCTGCAGGCGTCTGCTTTCGATGGCTGCGGCCTGCGCCGTCATGGCTTCGGCATTCGCCCAGACGCCCGCCGAGCCGCCCGCCACGCAGGGGGTGATGTTTGTCGGAGGCAGCTACAAGGATGGCAATCCTGCTGCCGGCCTTTCGGGGCAGATGTACGTCTTCTACCAAATACCCGCCGGCTACCAGCCTGGCCGCAATGGCAAGTGGCCGATCGTCATGGTGCACGGCAGCCAGCAGACGGGCGCCAACTTCCTCGGCACGCCGGACGGCCGGCCAGGCTGGGCCTGGTATTTCCTGCAGCGCGGATGGCCGGTGTACGTGATCGACCAGCCGGGCCACGGCAAATCGGGCTACGTGCCCGAGGCTTACGGCGCGCAGGCCGCCACGCCGACGGTGGCGCAGGTGCAATCGCTTTTCACCGCACCCGAACTGGCGTCCAAGCCCGCCTGGCCACAGGCGCCCTTGCACACGCAGTGGCCGGGCGGCAGCGGCACGGCAGGCAATGCGGCCTTCGACGAGTTCATGGCCTCCCAAGTGGCCAACATCCCGGAGTACAAGCTGGCCCTGCCGCTCACCATGCAAGCCCTCGGCAAGCTGCTGGATCGCATCGGCCCGGCCGTGCTGATCACGCACTCGATGACCGGGCCTGTGAGCTGGATGGTGGCGCAGTCCAACCCCGGCAAGGTCAAGGCGATCATTGCGGTCGAGCCGACCGGCAACTCCAGCCCGCGGGGCGACACGGCGCCCGGGAGCGCCTGCGGCCTGAGCACCGAGTGCCTGCAGTTCTCGCCGCCGATCCAGTCTGTGGCCGACCTCGGCCTGACGCGGGTCGCCGCGCCTTCGCCCGAGTTGCAAAGCTGCTGGCTGCAAGCGGAACCGGCGCACAAGCTGGTCGGGCTCGACAACGTGCCGGTGCTCATCGGCACGGGCGAGGCTTCCTACCACGCCACCTACGACTACTGCACTTCCCGTTTTCTGACGCAGGCCGGCGTGAGCAACGAATGGGTGAACCTGGCCTCGGTGGGTATCCACGGCAACGGCCACATGCAGATGCTGGAAAGCAACAGCATGGACATCGCCAGCTTCTACGAGAGCTGGCTGTCGAAGCGGCTGGGAGGCTTGCAGCCGGCCCGCCTGCGACAAGAGCCATAGACATGACGAGCCTTTCGCCTCCCCAGCGCGACGCCGATGCGGCCCACGCCCTCGAACGGCGCATCGACGAGCTTCCGATGAGCTTCCACCTGTGGTCCCTGGTGCTGCTGCTGTCGCTCGGCACTTTTTTCGAGACCTACGAGCTCTCGCTGACCTCGCTGGTCTCGCCGGGCCTCGTGCAGGCGGGCGTCTTTGCTCGCGAACACGGCATGTTCGGCCTGCCCGACCAGGCGACCTTCGCCGCGGCGACCTTTCTCGGCATGTTCGTGGGCGCCATGGTCCTCGGCAGGTTTGCCGACCGCGTGGGTCGCAAATGGGCGTTCACCGGCTCGATCGCCCTGTACACCGCCGCCACGCTGATGATGGCGCTGCAGCATTCGGCCCTGGGAATCGACCTGTGCCGGTTTGTCGCGGGCATCGGTCTGGGAGCGGAGATCATCACCGTGGACGCGTACCTCGTCGAGATCGTGCCGGCGCAGTACCGCGGACGCGCCTTTGCATTCGCCACGTTCGTCCAGTTCCTCGCGGTGCCCGTCACCGGCGGCCTGAGCTTCGCATTGGTGCCTCTTCAGCCGTTCGGGATCGACGGCTGGCGCTGGGTGTGTTTCATCGGCGGCGTGGGCGGGATTCTGGTGCTGCTGACTCGCACGCGGCTTCCCGAATCGCCACGCTGGCTGGCGCAGCGGGGCCTGCTGCAGCGCGCGGCGCACGTTGTGGGTGCGATGGAGAAGAAATCCGGCGTACTGGCGGAGCCGTTGATGCACTTTCCGCCAGGCGTCGTGGAGGGTCGGGAAGCACGCTTGCCTGAAGGCGCTCGATCGCCCAGCCTGTTCGATCCGGCCTGGCGACACCGCGTCGTGATGCTGACGCTCGCGCATGTCTTCATCACCATCGGCTTCTTCGGACTCGCCAGCTGGCTGCCCGCTTTGCTGGCGG
This sequence comes from uncultured beta proteobacterium, assembly GCA_963847265.1. Taxonomy (GTDB): domain Bacteria; phylum Pseudomonadota; class Gammaproteobacteria; order Burkholderiales; family Burkholderiaceae_C; genus Variovorax. The sequence continues at coordinate 1,222,126 of CAWJZE010000001.1, forward strand.
CGCAGGGGCACAGCATCGTCAAGAGCTTCGAGTTCAGCTTCTACATCAGCCTGTGCTATCCGCTGTGCCCGCTTCTCTTCATGCTGTTCGCCGACAGGATCGAGCGCAAATGGCAGATCGTGGGTGCGACGCTCGGATCGGCCGTCCTGGGCGTGGCGTTCGGCCAGCAGAGCCATGCCGCTGGAATCGTCCTGTTCGGTCTCGGCGTCACGGTGTGCAACCTGCTGACAGCCTACGCCATCCACACTTACCAGTCCGAACTGTTCCCATCCAGCATTCGCGCCAGGGCGGTGGGCTTCGTCTATTCCTGGGGCCGGCTGGCAACGGTCTTCTCAAGCCTCATCATCGGGTACTTGCTTCAGACCGGCGGGACGAACGCGGTGTTCGCATTCCTTGCCGCATGTTTTGTCGCGGTGTCCGCAATGATCGCAGTGATGGGCCCGCGCACGCTGCAACGCGCGTCGGTCGATGGGCAGCCGGATGGGCCGATCGCAGGAACCGCAGAGCCGATCAGCCATTGACCTCGTAAAGCGCGGCTCCCGCTTTCCGCCTCCGTGGCGTTCGGGCCGCCGCCGGCCTGTTGCCCCGCGCGCCTCTCTCTCGCTCTCGAAACGTCAGTCTTTCAGTGCAGGTCCGGCTTCTGGCCGGGCTTGAGCTTGTAGACCGTCGAGCAGTACGGGCAGGTCACCTGCTCGGCGCGCCCCAGGTACAGGTAGACCCGCGGGTGCTCGTTCCACAGCACCATGCCGGCGTTCGGGTTGGGGCAGAAGATCGCGCCCTCCTCGGTCAGGTCCTTGGCGTCGAGCTCGACGACGCTGCGCTTGGCGATCATGGTCATGGCGTCAGACCTTCGAGAGCCAGTGGGCGTACTTGGGGTTGCGGCCATTGACGATGTCGAAGAAGGCGGCCTGGATTTTCTCCGTGACCGGGCCGCGGCTGCCTTGGCCGATCTCGACGCGGTCGAGCTCGCGGATCGGCGTCACTTCGGCCGCCGTGCCGGTGAAGAAGGCTTCGTCGGCGATGTAGATCTCGTCGCGCGTGATGCGCTTCTGCACCAGCTCGATCCCCAGGTCCCTGGCGATGTGCAGCACCGTGTTGCGGGTGATGCCGTTCAGGGCGCCGGCCGACAGGTCGGGCGTGTAGATCACGCCGCCCTTGACCACGAAGACGTTCTCGCCCGCGCCCTCCGACACGAAGCCGCTCGCGTCGAGCAGCAGCGCCTCGTCGTAGCCGTCGTCCGTGGCCTCCATGTTGGCCAGGATCGAGTTGGTGTAGTTGCTCACCGCCTTGGCCTGCGTCATGGTGATGTTGACGTGATGCCGCGTGTAGCTCGAAGTCTTGACGCGGATGCCGCGCTTCATGCCCTCCTCGCCCAGGTAGGCGCCCCATGACCAGGCCGCGACCATGGCGTGGATCCGGTTGCCCTTGGGGCTAACGCCGAGCTTTTCGGAGCCGATCCACACCAGGGGGCGCAGGTAGCAGCTTTTCAGCGCGTTCTCGCGCACCACCTGCTTTTGCGCCTCGTTCAGCTGCTCCTGGCTGAACGGGATCTTCATGCGCAGGATCTTGGCGCTGTTGAACAGGCGCTCGGTGTGCTCCTCCAGCCGGAAGATCGCCGTGCCGTCCACCGTGTCGTAGGCGCGCACGCCCTCGAAGACGCCACAGCCGTAGTGCAGCGTGTGCGAGAGCACGTGGATTTTGGCGTCGCGCCAGTCCACGAGCTCGCCGTCCATCCAGATCTTGCCGTCGCGGTCGGCCATCGAGGGGGCGGGGGGGACGAGGGCGCTCATTTGGGTGTGTCCTTTGAAGCGAAGCGGGGTCGCAAAGCCGGCGATTTTACGGCGCGCGTCGCACGGCGCAGCGCGGGCCGGCGGCCGCCGGCCCGCAGCGGCCCACCCGCGCCGCCACAATGGCGGTTTTCGCATTCCCGAGAAAAGGTTTCAAGCAAAGTGTCCTTTTTCAAGAACGTCATCGTCTACCGCATCGAGGCCGCGTGGTCGCAGCCGCTGGAGCAGGCCGAGGAGGGCCTGGCCCGGCAGCGCTTCGTGCCCTGCGGCGCCTCGCAGGAAAAGTCCGCCGGCTGGGTGCCGCCGCGCGGCGAGGAGCACGGCGCGCTGATGGAATCCATCGGCGGCCAGTGGATCGCCGAGTACATGGTCGAGAGCAAGTCGCTGCCCGCCTCCGTGGTGCGCCGCAAGGTCGACGAGCGCGCCGCGCAGATCGAGGCCCAGACCGGCCGCAAGCCCGGCAAGAAGGAAAAGAAGGAGCTCAAGGAGGACATCACGCGCGAGCTGCTGCCACTGGCCTTCACGCGCCACGCGCGCGTCGCGGTGTGGATCGATCCGACCGGGCGCCGGCTGGTGGTCAACACCTCCAACCAGGCGCGCGCCGACGAGGTGGTGACGGCGCTGGTCAAGTCGCTCGACGGCTTCGCGGTGGCCGCGCTGCACACCCAGGTGGAGCCGGCCGCGGCGATGGCCGGCTGGCTGGCGAGCCAGGAGCCGCCGGCGGGCTTTTCCATCGACCGCGACTGCGAGCTGCGCAGCACCGACGAGTCGAAGTCGGTGGTGCGCTACGCCAAGCACGCGCTCGACATCGACGAGGTGCGCCAGCACATCGAAAGCGGCAAGCGCCCGACGCGCGTGGCCATGACCTGGGACGGCCGCGTCTCCTTCGAGCTGACCGAGGGGCTGCAGCTGCGCAAGGTGGTGTTCCTCGACGGCGTGTTCGAGGGCGGCGGCGCCGATGCGAAGGAGGACGGCTTCGACGCCGACGCGGCGATCGCGACCGGCGAGCTGGGGCGGCTGGTGCCGGATTTGCTGGACGCGCTGGGGGGCGAGTCGGCGATCGGCGCCGCCGGGGGCGCCCTCAAGCCGGCCGGCAGCGCCGCCGCTGCGGCCTCCGCGCCCTCATCCGGCGGCGCCGCGTCGCGCGTGCCGACCGCCGAGGAAATCGAGAACGCGCCGTTCTAGCGAATGCCCGGAGGCGACGCGGGCGCCGGCGCGGCGGCTTCGGTCGCTCCGATTGCTCCGGCCGCCTCGCCCGTTTCGTTCGCATCGGGCCGCACCAGCGTCCAGCGGCGCAGCCTGCCGTCCGCGAACTCGGCATCGACGAACGAGCCGCCCGCGTCGGTCCAGCGGTACAGCTCGGGCTGCGCGTCCCTGTCGGAGCGCAGCTCGCCCAGGGCGCGCGTCATGGCGGTCACGTGCAGCAGCGTCATGCCGGCCTTGAGCTTGGCGTTGAGCATGACGGCGCTGGCGACGGAGCCGATCGGCCGGTCGGCGGCGCGTTTGAGCACCTTCATGGTGCGCGTGAAGTGCAGCAGCAGGAACATCACGATGCCGCCGCCCACCAGCGCGATGCCGGCCCAGCCGTTGTTCCTGTAGGCCACCCACAGCAGCACGACGGCGCCGAGCGGCACCCAGAGCTTCCGGAAAAAATTCATGGCGCGGATTGTCGCCGCCGCACGGTGCGCCCCAGCCTCACCTCACTGCAGCTGGCGCACCACGTCCATCGCCTCCTCGATGCGCTCGACCGGGTGGATGGCGAGCCCTTCGAGGTCACGGGCGCCCTTCTTCGGCGCATTGGCCCGGGGCACCACAGCGACGGAAAAGCCCAGCTTGGCCGCCTCGCGCAGCCGCTCCTGCCCACGTGGCGCCGGGCGCACCTCGCCGGCCAGGCCGACCTCGCCGAACGCGATGAAGCCCTTGGGCAGCGGCTTGCCGCGCAGGGAGGACGTGATCGCCAGCATCACCGCCAGGTCGGCCGCCGGCTCGCTGATGCGCACGCCGCCCACGGCGTTGACGAACACGTCCTGGTCCATGCAGGCCACCCCGGCGTGGCGGTGCAGCACCGCCAGCAGCATGGCGAGGCGGTCGCGCTCCAGCCCGACCGACAGGCGGCGCGGGCTCGGGCCGCCGGCATCGACCAGCGCCTGGATCTCGACCAGCATCGGCCGCGTGCCTTCGAGCGTGACCAGCACCACGCTGCCGGGCACCGGCTCGGCGTGCTGGCTGAGGAAGATCGCGCTCGGGTTGGTCACGCCCTTGAGGCCGCGCTCGGTCATGGCGAACACGCCGATCTCGTTGACCGCGCCGAAGCGGTTCTTGATGGCGCGCACCAGGCGGAAGCTCGAATGCGTGTCGCCCTCGAAGTACAGCACCGTGTCGACCATGTGCTCCAGCACGCGCGGGCCGGCCAGCGCGCCTTCTTTCGTCACGTGGCCGACCAGCACCACCGCCGTGCCGCTGGCCTTGGCGAAGCGCGTGAGGTGCGCGGCGCACTCGCGCACCTGCGCCACCGAGCCCGGCGCGGAGGTGAGCTGGTCCGAGTACACGGTCTGGATCGAGTCGATCACGGCGATCGCCGGGCGGTGCGCATCGAGCGTGGCGAGGATCTTCTCGAGCTGGATCTCGGCCAGCACCTGCACCTGCGAGCGCTCCAGCCCGAGCCGGCGCGAGCGCAGCGCGACCTGCGCGCCGCTTTCCTCGCCGGTGACGTAGAGCGCGTTGTGCCCGGCGCGCTGCAGCGCGTCGGCCGCCTGCAGCAGCAGCGTGGACTTGCCGATGCCCGGGTCGCCGCCGATCAGCGTGACGCCGCCGGCGACGATGCCGCCGCCCAGCACGCGGTCGAGCTCGTCGAGCCCGGTGGGGGTGCGCGGCACCTCGCTGGCCTCGATGTCGGCCAGCACCGCCAGCTCGGAGGCACCGGCGAGCGCCGCGAACTGCGCGTTGCCGAAGCGGTTGTTCGCCGCGCCGCCACCGCCCGCCGGGGCGGCGGCCTGCTCGACGAGCGTGTTCCAGGCGCCGCAGGCCGGGCACTTGCCGAGCCACTTGGCGCTGGTGCCGCCGCACTCGGTGCAGACGTAGATGCTTTTGTCCTTGGCCATGCGCCCGAGTGTAGGCAGCGCGGTAGAAGGACCCTTCCGCTTCAGGGAAAACCCCTGATTCCAGGGGGCGCCAGGCTCTTGCAATTAATTTAACAAGTTAAATAATCGACCCTCATGTCCACGACCTTCGCGCACCGCAACCTGCCGCGCCTGCTGCTGCAGGCGCGCGAGTCGGTGATGGCGCACACGCGCCCCAGCCTGCGCGCGCACGGCCTGAGCGACCAGCAGTGGCGCGTGCTGCGCGTGCTGGGCGAGCACGGCGTGGTCGAAACCGGCCGCGTGGCGCGCGAGGCCTTCATCCTCGGCCCCAGCCTGACGGGCGTGCTCGCGCGCATGGAGCGCGACGGCCTGATCCGCCGCGCGCGCGACCCTGCGGACCAGCGCCGCACCGTGGTCGAGGCCACGGCCCGGGGCGCCGCGGTGGTGGGCCAGCTCTCGCACGCCATCGAGGCGCACTACGCCCGCATGGAGCGCGCCCTGGGCCGGCACAAGCTGTCGCAGCTCTACGCGCTGCTCGACGAGGTGATCGAGCTCGAAGCGGCCGGTCCGCCGCAGCGCCGTCCGGCCGCCGCGCTTTCGCCTGCCGCCACGGCCCACCAAGGCCCGGGAGCGCAGCCATGATGAGCCACCGCCGGTCCGTTTCCGGGATGCGCGGCGCGGTGCGCGGCGCGGAGGCAACCCGATGAACTGCTATCTCCCCGCCGGCACCGTCTACGGCACGCTGCTGAACTTCCGCGCCGAGGTCGAGGCGCTCGCGCCGCAGATGACGCAGCCGTCCTACAAGGCGCCGCCCGCAGCGCCCGTGCTCTACGTCAAGACCGCCAACACCTGGAGCCCGCACGGCAGCGCCATCGTGGTGCCCGGGCAGGTTCCCGAGGTCGAGGTCGGCGCCACCATCGCGATGGTCCTGGGCGATGGCGGTCGCCCCGTGGGCTACGTGCTGATGAACGACCTGTCGATTCCCCACGCCAGCTTTTTCCGGCCTCCAGTCAAGTTCAAGTGCCTGGACGGGTTTCTCGGCGTCGGCCCAGCGGTGCGCGCCGCGGCGCAGGCCGGCGACCCTGCCGACTTCAGGCTGGAGGTCCGCATCAATGGCGAGGTGCGCCAGACCGTGGACTTCTCGCAGCTGGTGCGCCCGGCGCGGCAGCTGCTCGCCGACGTCGGCGAATTCATGACGCTCGCGCCGGGCGACGTGCTGATGCTCGGCTGCGACCTGGGCCGCCCGCTGGCGCGCGCGGGCGACCGCATCGACATCGTCGCGCCCGGCTTCGCAACCCTGAGCAACACGCTGGTGGAGGCGTTGAGCGCCGCCGGGCCGCCCCAAGGCGCGCAGGCCCCCTCGGGGGGCAGCGAGGACACGCCGCCAGTGCCGAACGTGGGGGCCACATCCCCATGAAGCACGCGCGCGTCGTCTTCGAGGGCCGCGAGCACGCCGGCACCAGCCACGACCTCGACGGCCGGCCCGACGCCGCGGTGCGGCTGGACGACGGCCGCGTCGTGCCGCAGGATCAACTGGCCTGGCTGCCGCCGCTCGCGCCCACGCCGCGCCCGCGCACGATTCTCGCGCTCGGCCTGAACTACGCCGACCACGCCAGGGAGCTCGAATTCAAGGCGCCCGAGGAGCCGCTGGTGTTCGTCAAGGGCCCGGGCACGCTGACCGGCCACCGCCGGCACACGCGCCGCCCGGCCGACGTGAAGTTCATGCACTACGAATGCGAGCTGGCCATCGTCATCGGCAGGACCGCGAAGAACGTGCGGCGCGGCGACGCCCACGACTTCGTCGGCGGCTACACGGTGGCCAACGACTACGCGGTCCGCGACTACCTGGAGAACTGGTACCGCCCCAACCTGCGCGTGAAGAACCGCGACGGCTGCACGCCGATCGGGCCCTGGCGCGTCGATGCCCGCGACGTGCCCGACCCGCAGGCGCTGGCGCTGCGCACCACCGTCAACGGCCAGGTCACGCAGCAGGGCAGCACGCGCGACATGATCTTCGACGTACCCTTTTTGATCGAGTACTTCAGCAGCTTCATGACGCTTTCGCCCGGCGACCTGATCCTGACCGGCACGCCCGACGGCGTGGTCGACTGCCGGCCGGGCGACGTGGTCGTGACCGAGATCGAGCGCATCGGCGCGCTGGAGAACACCCTCGTCGCTGCCCCCGCCTCCCCCGCCGTTCACCCCGCGCCCGTCGAAGGACCGGCGGGCCGGCGCGGCTGAACGCCCGCCTGTCCGTCCGGCGCGAACGGCCCTTCACCACGAGCCGCCCATGCACATCGACCACCTGATCAACGGCAAGCCGGTCGCCGGCACCGAGTATTTCGAAACCGTCAACCCCGCCACGCAGGAGGTGATGGCCGAGGTCGCCGCCGGCGGCGAGGCGGAGGTCCACGCCGCCGTGGCCGCCGCCAAGGCCGCCTTTCCAGCCTGGGCCAGCCGGCCCGCGACCGAGCGCGCCAGGCTGATGCGCAAGCTCGGCGACCTGATCGCCGCGCACGTGCCCGAGCTTGCGCGCACCGAGACCGACGACTGCGGCCAGGTCATCGCGCAAACCGGCAAGCAGCTGGTGCCGCGCGCGGCCGACAATTTTTACTACTTCGCCGAGATGTGCACGCGGGTGGACGGCCACACCTACCCGACGCCCACGCACCTGAACTACACCCTGTTCCACCCGGTGGGCGTGTGCGCGCTGATCTCGCCGTGGAACGTGCCCTTCATGACCGCCACCTGGAAGGTCGCGCCTTGCCTGGCTTTCGGCAACACGGCGGTGCTGAAGATGAGCGAGCTGTCGCCGCTGACCGCCGCGCGCCTGGGCGAGCTGGCGCTGGAGGCGGGCATACCGGCGGGCGTGCTGAACCTCGTGCACGGCACCGGCCGCGCGGCCGGCGAGCCGCTGGTGGCGCACCCCGACGTGCGTGCCGTCAGCTTCACCGGCTCGACCGCCACCGGCAACCGCATCGTGAAGTCGGCGGGCCTCAAGAAGTTCAGCATGGAGCTCGGCGGCAAGAGCCCGTTCGTGGTCTTCGACGACGCCGACCTCGACCGCGCGCTCGACGCGGCCGTCTTCATGATCTTTTCCAACAACGGCGAGCGCTGCACCGCGGGCAGCCGCATCCTGGTGCAGAAGTCGATCTACGCCGACTTCGCCGCGAAGTTCGCCGAGCGCGCCGGGCGCATCGCGGTCGGCGACCCGCTCGACGAGAAGACCATCGTCGGCCCGATGATCTCGCAGGCGCACCTGGCCAAGGTGCGCGGCTACATCGAGCTGGGCCCGAAGGAAGGCGCGACGCTGCTGTGCGGCGGGCTCGATGCACCCGAGCTGCCCGAACGCGTGAAGCAGGGCAACTACGTGCTGCCGACCGTCTTCGCCGACGTCGACAACCGCATGCGAATCGCGCAGGAAGAAATCTTCGGCCCGGTGGCCTGCCTGATCCCGTTCGACGACGAGGCCGACGCGATCCGGCTCGCCAACGACATCCCCTACGGCCTCTCCAGCTACGTCTGGACCGAGAACATCGGCCGCGCGCACCGGGTGGCCGCCGCCATCGAGGCCGGCATGTGCTTCGTCAACAGCCAGAACGTCAGGGACCTGCGCCAGCCCTTCGGCGGCACCAAGGCCTCGGGCACCGGGCGCGAGGGCGGCACCTGGAGCTACGAGGTGTTCTGCGAGCCCAAGAACGTCGCTGTCTCGCTGGGTTCGCACCACATCCCGCACTGGGGCAGCACCTGAGGCGCCGCCCACGCGCAACGGCAGGCCAGAAATGAAAAAGGAGAACGCAACGTGAACCCTCAGTTCCAGCGCCGCGCGCTGCTCCGGGGCGCCGCCGCGCTCGCCGCCCTGCCGGCTTGGGCCTGGGCGCAGCAGGACTGGCCGACCCGGCCCGTGCGCATCGTCGTGCCCTTCACGCCCGGCGGCACCACCGACTTCGTCGCGCGGCTGGTCGCCGTCGAGCTCGCCAGGTCGCTCGGCCAGCCGGTGGTGGTCGAGAACAAGCCCGGCGCCGGCACGGTGATCGGTGTCGACGCGGTCGCCAAGGCGGCGCCCGACGGCCACAGCTTCGTCTGCGTCGCCAACAGCTTCGCGGCCAACGCGACGCTGGTGAGGAAGCTGCCCTACGACACCCTGGCCGACCTGCGCCCGGTGGCGCTGATGGGCATGTCCGAGCACGTGCTCGCCACCCACCCGGCGAGCGGCCTGAAGACGCTGGCCGACCTGCGCGACCAAGCCAAGGCGAAGCCCGGCAGCCTGAGCTACGCCTCCTTCGGCAACGGCACCTCGGCGCACCTCTCGGGCGAGATGCTCAAGCAGCGCATGGGGCTGGACATCGTGCACGTGCCCTACAAGGGCCAGGGCCCGGCGCTGGCCGACCTGCTGGGCGGACAGGTCACGCTGATGTTCGGCAACTGGCCCGAGTTCCGCAGCCACGTCGCCGCCGGCAAGCTGGTCGCGCTCGGCATGGCGACGGCGCAGCGCTCGCGCTACGCGCCGGACATCCCGACGCTCGCCGAGCAGGGCGTGCCGATCGAGTCCAACTCGTGGAACGGGCTGCTGGCGCCCGCGGCCACGCCCGACGCGGTGGTGCGGCGCATGAACGCCGAGGTGAACCGCGCGCTGGCGAGCCCGGCCGTGGCCGAGGCGTTCCAGAAGGGCGGCATCGCGTCGCTGTCGGGCACGCCGGAGCGCTTTGCCGCGTTCATCCGCAGCGAGATCGCCAGGTACGGCGACGTGATCCGCCAGGCCGGCATCCAGGCCGAGGGATAAATATGGCTCGCCCCCAGGCTTCGCGCACCGCGTGTCGCTTCGCCACCCCTCCACCGGGGGCAACACCGACGGCCCGGCGAAGCCGGTTCCGTGGTGTTTCTGGAAGGGAGTTTCCATGAGTCTCTACGCGATGCAGAAATTTCTGTTCACGCTCAACCGCGACGCGGACGTGCAGCGGCGCTATGCCGAGGGCGGCGCGGCGCGCGCAGCGCTGCTCGACGGCTACGACCTCGACGCCGAAGAGCGCGAGGCCATCGACACGGGCGACATCGGCAAGCTCTACGTGCTCGGCTGCAACGGGCAGTTGCTGATGCACTTCGCGCCGCTGCTCGGCATCCCGTGGGCCGACTACCTGGAAGCGATGCGCGAAGGCGTGCGCCGGCACGGCCCGGTGCGCGCGGGCATCTACGCCATGACGACCGGCACGGAAGAAAAGGTGGCAGGCATATGAGCCTCGTGTTCGCAGGCGTGTGCAGCCACGCCCCCGGCATCACCGGCCGCGCGCACCTGGCCGACGCGGCGGTGAAGGACGCGTTCCACGCGCAGTTCCACCGCTTCGGCGAGGCGCTGCGCGCGACCAAACCCGACGCGCTGATCGTGGTCGCGGCCGAGCACTTCGCCAACTTCTTCATGAACAACATGCCGGCCTACGCCATCGGCATGGCCGACAGCTACGAGGGCCCGATCGAGGACCCGCAGTGGCTCGGCATCGAGCGGCGCAGCATCCCCGGCGACGCCGCGCTCTCGCGGCGCCTGATCTGCGAGGTGATGCAGACGGTCGACGTGGCCTACGCGGAGGAGTGGAAGTTCGACCACGGCATCATGGTGCCGCTGCACTTCCTCACGCCCGCCTACGACACCAAGGTCATCCCGGTCAACATCAACTGCCAGGGCCCGCCGCTCACGCCGCTGCACCGCGCCTGGGCCTTCGGCGAGGCGCTGCGGCGCGCCTGCGACCGGGCGCCCGAGCGCATCGCGCTGGTGGGCACGGGCGGCCTGTCGCACTGGCCGGCCACGCCCGACTCGGGCAAGGTCAACGCCGAATGGGACGCCGAGTTCATGCGCCGCTGGTGCGCCAACGACCGCGACGGCCTGCTCTCGCAGGGCGACTACGGCGACGCGGCCACCTACCGCGAAGCGGGCCAGGGCGGCTTCGAGATCCGCACCTTCATCAGCGTGGCCGCGGCCGCGCGCGGCCGGGGCGAGATCCTCCACATGCAGGCCATCCCGATCTTCGCCGTGACCTGCACCGCGGCGACCATGTCGGTCGAGTGAACGCAGCAACAAGGAAAGCGCCCATGCCGCACCTGGTGATCCTCTACACCCCCAACCTCGAAGCCGAGACCGACATGACGGCGCTGTGCCGCGCGCTGGCCGACACCCTGCTCGCGCAGCGCGACGACGCCGGCCGGGCGGTGTTCCCCACCGGCGGCACGCGCGTGCTGGCGTACCCGGCGGCGCACTGCGCGGTGGCCGACGGGCGCGGCGACCACGCCTTCGCGTACCTCAACCTGCGCATGGCGGCGGGACGCTCCGACGCTCTCAAAAAGAGAGCGGGAGATGCCCTGCTGGCGTGCGCAAAGGCCCATTTCGAGCCACTTTTCGCGAAGCGCACCCTGGGCCTCACCCTGCAGATCGACGAGAGCCCGGGCCAGGTGTACGACGGCAAGCTCGGCAACCTGCATGCGCTGTTCGCGCGGGCGGCCACGCCATGACGACGCTGCCGCCTCCGGTCATCGCCCGCCTCGCCGCCGAGCTGCACGAGAGCGAGAAGACGCGCGTGCAGGTCGAGCATTTCTCCAGGCGCCACCCCGACATGACGATCGGCGACGGCTACGCCATCTCGCGCGAATGGGTGAAGGTCAAGCTCGCCGAGGGCCGCAGCGTGCGCGGCCACAAGATCGGCCTGACCTCGCGCGCCATGCAGCTCTCCAGCCAGATCACCGAGCCCGACTACGGCACGCTGCTCGACGACATGTTCTTCGAGCAGGGCGACATCCCGTTCTCGCGCTTCATCGCGCCGCGCGTCGAGGTCGAGCTGGCCTTCGTGCTGGGCAAACGGCTCCAGGGCCCCGGCGTCACCCTCACCGACGTGCTGGCCGCCACCGACTACGTGGTGCCGGCCATCGAGATCATCGACGCGCGCATCGAGCAGTTCGACCGCCACACGAAGGCCATGCGCCGCGTGTTCGACACCATCGCCGACAACGCGGCCAACGCCGGTATCGTGACCGGCGGGCGGCCGGTGAAACCCGACGCGGTGGACCTGCGCTGGGTGGCGGCGCTGCTCTACAAAAACGGCGTGGTCGAGGAGTCGGGCGTGGCCGCGGCCGTGCTCAACCACCCGGCCACCGGCGTCGCCTGGCTCGCCAACAAGCTCGCGCCCTGGGACGAGTGCCTGGAGGCCGGCGAGGTGGTCTTGGGCGGCTCGTTCACGCGGCCCGTCGCCGCCGCCGCCGGCGACACCTTCCATGCGGACTACGGCCCGCTGGGCTCCATTTCTTTCAGGTTCACATGAACACACCCGGCTGAGCCATGCAGACCCCTCTCAACCCCTTCAAGCAGGCGCTGGCCGCCGGGCAGGCGCAGATCGGGCTGTGGCTCGGGCTGGCCGACGGCTACGCGGCGGAGCTTTTGGCCGGCACCGGCTACGACTGGCTGCTGATCGACGGCGAGCACGCGCCCAACGACCTGCGCTCGGTGCTGGCGCAGTTGCAGGGCATCGCCAGCGCCGCCTCGGCCCGGCCCGACGCGGCGCGGCGCCCGCAGCCGGTGGTGCGCCTGCCGGTGGGCGACACCGCGCTCGTCAAGCAGTACCTCGACATCGGCGCGCAGACGCTGCTGGTGCCGATGGTCGACACCGCCGCGCAGGCGGCGCAGCTGGCGCGGGCCATGCGCTACCCGCCCGAAGGCGTGCGCGGCATGGGCAGTGCCCTGGCGCGCGCCTCGCGCTGGCAGACGTATCCGCGCTACATCCACGAGGCCAACGCGCAGGCCTGCCTGCTGGTGCAGGCCGAGACGGTGGAGGCGATGCGCAACCTCGACGCCATCGCCGCCACGCCGGGCGTGGACGGCGTGTTCATCGGCCCGGCCGACCTCTCGGCCTCGATGGGCCACGTCGGCGACCCCGGCCATCCCGAGGTGCAGGCCGCCATCGCCGACGGCATCGCGCGCATCCGCGCCGCCGGCAAGGCGGCGGGCATCCTCTCGACCGGCGAGGCGCAGGCGCGCCGCTGGCTGGCGGCCGGCGCGCTGTTCGTGGCGGTGGGCATCGACACCGCCCTGCTCGACAGCGCCGCGCGGCAGCTGCTCGCGCGCTACAGGGAAGAAGGCGTCGCGCCGGCCAGCGCCAGCGGCTACTGAGCGCGACCGCCTTACCCCGCGCAACCGTAGCCGCAGCCGCAGCCCTCCACACCCATCCGAAGCCGTCCGCAGTCCGCAGTCCACCACCGTCGTCTTGCAGCCCTTCGCAGGAGCACCACGCCATGAACGCCCACGCCGACTCCACTGCCGCCATTACTCGCCCCGACCCCGCCACCGCTGCCACCACGATGCACCCCGACGAGCGCCAGGCGCGCGTGCAACTCGCCGCCTGCTACCGCGTCTTCGCGCTGCTCGGCTGGACCGAGATGATCTACAACCACATCACGGTGCGCCTGCCCGAGAGCGTGACGGGCGGCGACAAGCAGTTCCTCATCAACCCCTTCGGCCTGCACTACGGCGAGGTCACGGCCAGCAACCTGGTCAAGATCGACCTGCGCGGCAACAAGCTCGACCCGAACAACCCCTGGCCGGTGAACCCGGCCGGCTTCACGGTGCACGCCGCCCTCCACGAGGGCATCGCCGACGCGCACTGCGTGATGCACACCCACACCACGGCCGGCGTGGCGGTGGCCTGCACCGCGGGCGGCCTGGCGCAGAACAACTTCTACTCGGCGCAGCTGCACGACATGGTGGCGTATCACGACTTCGAGGGCATCACCATCCATGCCGACGAGGCGCCGCGGCTGCTTCACAACATCGGCGCGCGGCCGCTGGCGATCCTGCGCAACCACGGCCTGCTGTCCTGGGCGCCGACGCTGCCGCTGGCCTTCGTGCGGCTGTGGACGCTGCAGCGCGCCTGCGAGATCCAGTGCGCGCAGGCCGCGCTCGGCCCGGCCATTGCCGTCCCGGAGCCGGTGGCGCGCAAGACCACCCGCGACTCGTTCCAGTTCGACGCCCGCTTCGGCGCCGGCCAGGACGTGTTCGACGCGCTGGTGCGCCAGCTCGACCGGATCGACGACAGCTACCGGCACTGAGCGCCCGGACTGGAGCGACAAGTCCTTTCGCTATCAAAAGGATAGCTGCCTGCCCTCGTACCACGGGCGCTGGAGCCCGATTCGACTCAAAAATCATCATGAAGACATGCATCTACGGCGCCGGCGCCATCGGCGGCTGGCTGGGCGTGAAGCTGGCGCAGGCCGGCTGCGAGCTGAGCGCCGTGGCGCGCGGCGCGACGCTCGACGCACTGCGCCGCGACGGCCTGACGCTGCTGGAGGACGACGGTGCGGGCGGTGGCATTGGCGGTGCTGCTGGTGCTGCTGGTAGTGCTGGCGCGAGTGGCGCCGATCGTCCTGACGCCGACGGTCACGCCGGTAGCGTGCTCCGGCGCACCAGCGTTCCGATCGCGACCAGCGACGACCCGGCGGCGCTCGGCGCGCAGGACTTGGTCGTGCTCGCCGTCAAGGCGCCGGCACTCGCCGGCGTGGCCGCGCGCATCGCGCCGCTGCTCGGCCCCGACACGGTCGTGCTCACCGCCATGAACGGCGTGCCCTGGTGGTTCCTGCAGGGCGGCTTCGGCGGCGCGCTGGCCGGCGCGCGGCTCGCGTCGATCGACCCGGACGGCGCCATCGCCGCGGCCATCCCGGCGCGCCACGTCGTCGGCGGCGTGGTGCACGCGAGCTGCTCGCTCGCCGCGCCCGGCGTGGCGCGGCGCCACTTCGGCAACGGCCTGATCGTCGGCGAGCCCGCGGGCGGCGCCCCGGACGCGGGGACGACGGCGGCGACGGTGTCACCGCGCCTGCAGGCGCTGCACGCGCTCCTGCTGCGCGCCGGCATCGACGCGCGCGTCTCGCCGTGCATCCAGCGCGACGTCTGGTACAAGCTGTGGGGCAACATGACCATCAACCCGGTCAGCCTGCTGACCGGCGCCACCACCGACCGCATCATGGACGACCCGCTGCTGCTGGGCTTCGTCTCCGCCGTCATGCGCGAGGCCCGCGAGGTCGGCGCGCGCATCGGCCTGCCGATCGCCGAAAGCCCCGAGGACCGCCACGCCGTCACCCGCCGTCTCGGCGCCTTCAAGACCTCGATGCTGCAGGACGTGGAGGCCGGCCGCGCGGTCGAGCTCGACGCGCTGGTCGGCGCGGTGCGCGAGCTGGGGCAGCTGGCGGGTGTCGAAACGCCCTTTACCGATGCGCTATTCGGGCTGGCGCGGGTGGCTGCGCGGGCGCGGGGGCTTTATTGATGGTCGAGAGGCTCAGCCAGCAGCCAGAGTTGCTATGCTTTCAATAGCAGATGAGGCATGCCAGACAAGCGCTGTGGCTTTCTTGAGCCACAAGCCTCAATCCACCAGCACCATTCCACAATGCCGCGCCGCGCCGCGATCGAACGTCATGGTGCGCTCGCAGCCGGCCGAGGCGCCGAGCCGCTCGATCAGGCAATCCGCGAAATCGGCAGCGCTGCCCTGGAACGCGCGCACGCTCTTCCACACCACCTCGGCCTGTTCGACCACCAGTTCGCGGGTGCGCAGCAGCGCTTCCATGGATTCCACCAGTTGGGCGCGGCCGAGCCCGTAGCTCGACGCCAGCACCCAGCCCAGTTCGACCAGCGTCACCAGCGAGACGAAGCCCGGCGCCTCGGCCGTCAGGGCCTCGATCAGCCGGTTGGCCTGCGGCGACTGCCGCGCGTCGTCCTGCATGATGTAGCGCACCAGGACATTGGTATCGAGGCCGATCACCGCGCCGACGCTCCGCGAGCGGCGATGACTGCGTTCATCTCCTCGATCGTCACGCTGCGCTGCGGTGGGCCGAACATGCCCTTCAGCGCCGTGACCGGCCGCGTCGCCGCGATGAATTCGTAGCGTCCCGGCTCGACCTCGACGAATTCCACGCGGTCGCCGACCCCGACCTGCAATGCCTGCCGAACGGCAGCGGGAATGGTGATCTGGCCCTTGGAAGTGATAGTGGAGGTCGACATGAAAAGATGTTACCTTACTTTCATGTAAGGCATCCATAAGAACGACCTGTCCCGTTTCATCGAGGTGTGCGGGCGCACATCCCCGAACTGCCGGTCGAGCCAAGTCAAGGTAGCCAACGCCGACATAAACGAGGCCGATCTGACTGCAGCGCTCTGATACTGAAGCGTTTGCCGACGGACAGCGCGTCCGACTGCTGCTCCGCTTGCAACGCACAATCGTTATCCATGCAGAGGGAGACAGCCATGCTGGCCATCAGACTGCCGGAATCCATCGAACAACGCCTGAACGCATTGGCCCTTGAGACCGGGCGCACCAAGACCACGCTCGCCCGCGAGGCCATTCTCGAGCACATCGACGGCCTTGAAGACTACTACTTGGCCGAGGCGCGCGCGCGCAGGAACCGCAAGACCATCCCACTCGACGACGTGGAGCGCCAGCTTGGCTTGGGCGGTTGAATTCGATTCAAATGTCGTCAAGGCTTGAAGAAGCTCGATCGACAGGTCCAGATTCGCAGCCTTGAATTCCTGCGCAACCGCTTGGCGCTTCTGGACAGCCCGCGACCTCGAAGGCGCTGTCTGGCAATGCGCTGGGAAATTACTGGAAATATCGTGTCGGCGACTGGCGCATCGTCTGCGAGTTGCAGGACCAGCGGATCGTCGTTCGCGTCTTGCGCGTCGGCCACCGGCAAGAGGTTTATCGATGATGACAAGAATAAAAAATTGGAAAGTTTGAATCTGACCCCTAATTTTCTGACCCCTAATTTTTGTAAAAATTCAGCATTTAACCAAAAATGCCGCTCAGATCTAACTGAGCGGCATTAACTCTAAAGCAACCTAAGCAAGAAAATTAACTAATCATGGGCAATTGCCTTGTCCTGGCTTCAAACCTCGCGTTGCGTTGCAAATCGTACCAGTCTGGGTAAATGTCATATTTGTCTGGCCGGCGGCAGGAACAGTTGGCGTAAGAATGTACGTCAAAGCTGTACCATTGGTCGCCGTAGCGCCCGTGGTTGCATTGATAGCGCCGGTAGCTGCAGTCATAGTCACGGCCGAAGTAACGTTTCTTGTCGTTGCTGCGGGCGTGTTAGGAATCCCATTGGTTCCCAATGTTGTGCAGGAGGCAAGTACATTTCCTTGCTCGGACATACAAAGCGCGAAGGCTGTCTTGAAGGGCTCAAGTTCGGCCGCAGCACCTGCAGCACGAGTCCGCGATGTATAGTCAGAATACTGCGGGATCGCAATAGCCGCCAAAATACCGATAATCGCCACGACGATCATCAACTCGATCAGGGTAAAACCCTTTTGCACGTTGCGTGCGATGGAACGACGGTTCATTTCAAAAAATCCCAGGTTGGTTGAACAAACAAGCAAGCCCGGGAAACCGCCCGGGGCATACAACCTGTTGCAGCATCCGTGCCAGCTCGCCTGAGCGGCGTCGGCAGGGCCAATCTGCATACCAATGGTTTCAAAAGAACCGACTCGCCGGACGCCATAGCCACGCAGCAATGTGACAATTTTCGTCACACGACACAATGTGTCACAGTCTCGACGCCCTTCCTTGTCAGAACACCATCACCTCGTGGGTCCTGAGCCGCCGGATGTCCCATGCCGGCAGGCCGCGGGCCTGGCGCTCGGCCGCCAGCGCCGCGATCTCGGCCATGATGAGTTCCGCGTCGGCGGGCTTGTTGTGCGAGATGTGGATGGGGTAGCGGCGCCCCGGCGCGATCTGCGCCAGCTCGTCGGCCAGCGAGCCGGGCGCCAGGTGCAGGCACAGCTCAGCCAGGTCGCGCTGGGCGTGGCTGAAGGCGGTCTCGATGACCAGCGCGCCGACGTCGAGCTGGTTGAGGCGCTCCCAGAACGCCGGGTTGCGCTCGGTGTCGCCGGTGAAGACCCAGTTCGGCCCGCCCGCCGCGTCGCGCACCGCGTAGCCGCAGGCGGGCACGGTGTGCACCGCCGGCAGCACCTCGATGCGCTTCAGGGCGCGGCTGCCGCGCAGCAGGCCCTGGCCCAGGCCGATCTCGCGGTAGGTCAGGAGCGGCGTCTCGGGGCTGGGCAGCAGCGAGAAGTCGGGCCAGATGACGTTGTTGAAGATGTGGCGGCGCAGCGCGTTGAGGGTGCCGCGCAGCCCGTGCACGCGCACCGGCTTCTGGCGCAGCCACGCCACGGCGTCGAGCATCATCGGCAGGTTGGCGATGTGGTCGAAGTGCGAGTGCGTCAGGAACACGTCGTCGATGCGCGCCATCTCGTCGAGCGTGAGGTCGCCCACGCCGGTGCCGGCGTCGACCAGCAGGTCGTCGTCGATCAGGAAGGAGGTGGTGCGGCAGTCCCGGGCGATGGCGCCCGAGCAGCCCAGCACGCGCACCTTCATGCGGCGGCGGGCACGACGAACTGCATGCGGCTCGCGGCCAGTTCGAGCAGGTCGCCGTTGTGCAGCGGCACGGCCTCGGCGCCCATCGGCCGGCCGTTGAGCAGGATGACGCCGTCCACCGCCGTGACGACGTAGCCTTCCAGTCGGCTGGTGACGGCGGCCACGGCGACGCCGGGCTTGCCGATGGTGGTGACCACCTTCTTGAGCGGCACCTCGCGCCCGGCGCCGATGCCCTCCACGACCCGCATCAGCGCGGGCGACGCGACGCCGCCCAGCGGCGCCGGGATGGTGGGCGCGCCCTCGAACGTGGTGTCGGGCGCCGCTTCCGGCCGCCGCGCGGCCGGGCGCCAGGCGGCAGCGCCTGCGGCGCCCTGGACCGACGCATCGGCCAGGTAGCGGATCTTGTACTTGCCGACTTCGAGCAGGTCGTTGTGCTGCAGGATCTGCTTCTTGACCAGGCGCCCGTTGACGTAGGTGCCGTTGGTGCTGTCGAGGTCCTCGACGCAGACGTCCTCGGGGCGCAGGTGGAACGTCGCGTGCTCGCCGCTGACCACCATGCTGTCGAGGACGATGTCGTTGTAGGGGCGCCGTCCGAGCGTGGTGTGGTCGCGCGTCAGCGGGATTTCCCGGATGACGGCGCCGTCGAGAGAAACAATCAATTTCCGCATGGCCGCGTTTTCCTGAATTTCAATGGCTTTTGAGGTGACTCAACCCTGCTCGGCGCCGGTTTCTTCCGACCGCGCCAGAATCACCGAGATGTTGTCGTGCCCGCCATTGTGGTTGGCCGCGGCGACCAGAAGGGCGGCTTTCTCCGGCAGACCGACATCTTTCGACAGAACCGTGAAAAGCTGCGCGGGGCCCAGCATCTCGCTCAGGCCGTCGGAGCACAGCAGCAACAGGTCGCCGGCGGCGGCCGGCCAGCCGCGCACGTCGATGCGGACCTTGCGCTCGACGCCCAGCGCGCGCGTCACCAGGTTGCGGTGCGGCGAACGGGCGGCTTCGCGCTCGGTGATGAGGCCGGCGTCGAGTTGCTCCTGCAGCATCGAGTGGTCGCGCGTGAGCTGCTCCAGGCGGCCGCCCTGCAGCCGGTAGCAGCGCGAGTCGCCGATGTGGCCGACCACCACGCGCCGCGGGCCGAACGCGGCCAGCACCAGCGTCGTGCCCATGCCCTGGAACTGCGCGTGCTTTCGGGCGGCCTCGCGGATCGCGGCGTTGGCGGCGTCGACG
The DNA here is from genome assembly GCA_963847265.1 of uncultured beta proteobacterium. Taxonomy (GTDB): domain Bacteria; phylum Pseudomonadota; class Gammaproteobacteria; order Burkholderiales; family Burkholderiaceae_C; genus Variovorax. The sequence goes on from CAWJZE010000001.1 coordinate 1,241,608, forward strand.
CCCAACTGCAGCGCACGGCAGACCGTCGGCCCCTGGGCGCTCATGGCGCCCGCGCTCGCCAGCCAGCGGCCGAAGCTCTCCTGCAGCGACGCCACCGCCATGGCGCTGGCCACCTCGCCGGCGTTGTAGCCGCCCATGCCGTCGGCCACCAGGGCCAGGCCGAGCGCCGCATTGACGGCGATGGCGTCCTCGTTGTTGGCGCGCACGCGCCCCTTGTCGCTCAGCGCGGCGAACTGCCAGTGCAACGGCGCCGGCGCGCTGCCCGAGGCGTCGACGAGTGCGCCGGCGTGCCCCATGGATCGTGCTCGTCCTCGCGCCGCGCGCGCATCAGGGCGCCGCGGCGGCGGGGCTGCGGGCCGCGAGCATCTTGCCCAGGGCTACCACCAGCACCGCGCCGGCGGCGGCGGCGGCGTAGTGCAGCCACGGGTTGGCCGCCAGCAGGTCGCGCAGCGCCACGTCGCTCACGATGGTCTCGCCGCCGACCCAGCCGATCAGCGCCGCGCCGAGCGTCACGATGATGGGGAAGCGCTCCATCAGCTTGATCATCAGCGTGCTGCCGAAGATCACCAGCGGGATGCTGATCGCCAGTCCCAGGATCAGGAGCACCATGCTGCCCTGCGCCGCGGCGGCCACGGCGATGACGTTGTCGAGGCTCATGACCAGGTCGGCGATCAGGATGGTGCGCACGGCCGTCATCAGGCTGCCGTGCTGCCGCTCCTCGCCGTTGTCCTCGTCCTCGTTGCCCAGCAGCTGCAGGCCGATCCACAGCAGCAGCAGGCCGCCGACGATCTGCAGGTAGGGCAGCGCCAGCAGCCAGGCCGCGACGATGGTGAGCACGATGCGCAGCACCACCGCGGCCCCGGAGCCGAACAGCACGGCCTTCTTCTGCTGGGCGGGCGGCAGCGAGCGCGCCGCCAGCGCGATGACGACCGCGTTGTCGCCCGACAGGATGATGTTGATCCAGACGATCTTGACCAGACCGATCCAGAAGTCGGCGCTTTGCAGCAGTTCCATGATGTCAGTCGTTCGCGGAGATTGAAAAGGCGCCCGCAATCCTCATCGCAGGCGCCTGGCTTCGAGGTCTCGGGTTGTTCTCAAAGGCCCGTGCGGCCTCAGAGCTTGGTCTTGAGCAGCTTGGCCAGCTCCGAGAAGTTGCGCGTCACGGTGAAGCCGCTCTCCTCCATGATGGCGAGCTTGGCCTCGGCCGTGTCGGCGCCGCCCGAGATCAGCGCGCCGGCGTGGCCCATGCGCTTGCCGGGCGGCGCCGTCACGCCGGCGATGAAGCCGACCACGGGCTTCTTCATGTGCTCCCTGCACCAGCGCGCGGCGTCGGCCTCGTCGGGGCCGCCGATCTCGCCGATCATGATGACGGCGTCGGTCTCGGGGTCGTCGTTGAAGGCCTTCATCACGTCAATGTGCTTGAGCCCGTTGATCGGGTCGCCGCCGATGCCCACGGCGGTGGACTGGCCCAGGCCGATCTCCGTCAGCTGCGCCACCGCCTCGTAGGTCAGCGTGCCGGAGCGGCTGACCACGCCGATGCGGCCCTTCCTGTGAATGTGGCCGGGCATGATGCCGATCTTGATCTCGTCGGGCGTGATGAGGCCGGGGCAGTTGGGGCCGAGCAGCAGCGTCTCCTTGCCGCCGGCGGCGACCTTGGCCTTCATCTTGTTGCGCACTTCGAGCATGTCGCGCACCGGGATGCCCTCGGTGATGCAGATCGTCATGTCGAGGTCGGCCTCCACGGCCTCCCAGATCGCCGCGGCGGCGCCGGCCGGCGGCACGTAGATCACGCTCACGGTGGCGCCGGTCTGCTGCGCGGCTTCCTTCACCGAGCCGAAGATCGGGATATTGAAGATCGACTCGCCCGCCTTCTTGGGGTTCACGCCGGCGACGAAGCAGTTCTTGCCGTTGGCGTATTCCTGGCACTTCTCGGTGTGGAACTGCCCGGTCTTGCCGGTGATGCCCTGGGTGATGACCCGGGTGTCCTTGTTGATGTAGATCGACATGGCTTGAGTTCCTTACTTGACGGCCGCAACCACTTTTTGAGCCGCCTCGGCCATGGTGTCGGCGCTGATGATCGGCAAGCCCGAGTCGGCCAGCATCTTCTTGCCCTGCTCCTCGTTGGTGCCCTTCATGCGCACCACCAGCGGCACCTGCAGGTTCACGGCCTTGCACGCCGCGATCACGCCGGTGGCGATGGTGTCGCACTTCATGATGCCGCCGAAGATGTTGACCAGGATGCCCTTGACGTTCTTGTTCTTGAGCATGATCTTGAAGGCCTCGGTCACCTTCTCGGGGGTGGCGCCGCCGCCCACGTCGAGGAAGTTGGCCGGCTCGCCGCCGAACAGCTTGATGGTGTCCATGGTGGCCATCGCCAAGCCGGCGCCGTTGACCAGGCAGCCGATGTTGCCGTCCAGGCTGATGTAGGCCAGGTCGAACTTGCTGGCCTCGACCTCGGCCGCGTCTTCCTCGTCGAGGTCGCGCAGCGCCACGATCTCGGGGTGGCGGAACAGCGCGTTGCTGTCGAAGTTGAACTTGGCGTCGAGCGCCTTGATCCTGCCGTTGCCTTCGAGGATCAGCGGGTTGATCTCGACCAGCGAGGCGTCGGTCTCCATGTAGATCCTGTAGAGCTTCTGGAGCACGTCCACCGCCTGGGCCTGCGAGGCCTCGGGGATGCCGATGGCGGCGGCCAGCTTGCGGCCCTGCGCCTCGGTCAGGCCGACGGCCGGGTCGACGTACTCGGTGACGATCTTCTCGGGCGTGGAATGCGCCACTTCCTCGATGTCCATGCCGCCCTCGCTGGAGACGATGAAGGCCACCTTCTGCGTCGCGCGGTCGGTCACGGCCGAGACGTAGTATTCCTTCTGGATGTCGGCGCCGTCCTCGATCAGCAGGCGCCGCACCTTCTGGCCCTCGGGGCCGGTCTGGTGGGTCTTGAGCTGCATGCCGAGGATCTCGCCGGCGAGCTTCTTGACCTCGTCGATCGAGCGCGCCAGCTTGACGCCGCCGCCCTTGCCGCGGCCGCCCGCGTGGATCTGCGCCTTGACCACCCACACCGGGCCGCCGAGCTTCTGCGCGGCCTCGACCGCCTCCTGCACCGTGTAGGCCGCAATGCCGCGCGGCACAGGCACGCCGAACTTGGCAAGGATTTCCTTGCCCTGGTACTCGTGGATCTTCATGAGGTGTCTCTCGGAACGGAGGTTTGGAAACGGGGCGGTTCGGGCGGCGTCCGCGGGCTGCTGCTGCGCGCGCGCCAGCGGGCGGGGCGGCGAACTGTCGCGGACTGTATCATGCAGCGCCCCGCCCGCAGCGCCCCGGCGCCTGTGGTGATTACGTAGTTTTTTCTCCGAGCCAACCACCATGCCCAAGGTCTTCATCGACGGCGAAGCCGGCACCACCGGCCTGCAGATTCGCGAGCGGCTGGCCGCGATGGCGGACATCGAGGTCGCGCGCATCGCCCCCGAGTTGCGCAAGGACGCGGCCGCCAAGCGCGACCTGATGGCCGGCGTCGACCTGGTGGTGCTGTGCCTGCACGACGAGGCGGCGATCGAGTCGGTCGCGCTGATCGACCAACTGGCGGGCGCCAAGCCCAAGGTCATCGACGCCTCGACCGCGCACCGCACCGCGCCCGGCTGGGTGTTCGGCTTTCCGGAGCTGGCCGAAGGCCACTGGCAGGCGGTGGCCGGCGCCGAGCGCGTCGCCAACCCGGGCTGCTACGCGACCGGCGCCATCGCCGTGGTGCGCCCGCTGGTCGATGCCGGGCTGCTGCCGGCCGACTTCCCGCTGGCGCTGCCCTCGGTCAGCGGCTACTCGGGCGGCGGGCGCGCCATGATCGAGGCTTACGAGCGGGGCGAGGCGCCGCTGTTCGAGACCTACGCGCTCGGCCTGAAGCACAAGCACCTGCCGGAAATCATGAAGTACACCGGCCTCGCGCGCCGGCCGGTGTTCATCCCTTCGGTCGGCAACTTCCGCCAGGGCATGCTGGTGCAGCTGCCGCTGCACCTGGACGATTTGCCCGGGCGCCCCACGGCCGGCGACCTGCACGACGCGCTGGCCGCGCACTACGCGAAGAGCAACACCCCGGAAAATTTCGTGCAGGTGCTGCCGCCCACGCCCGACGGCAAGCTCGACGCGCTGGCGCTCAACGACACCAACCGGCTCGAAATCCGCGTGTTCCCGAACGAGGACCACCGTCACGCGGTCGTCATCGCGCGGCTCGACAACCTGGGCAAGGGCGCGAGCGGCGCGGCGGTGCAGAACCTGAAGCTGATGCTCGGGCTGTAGGCGCCGCGTGCGCTGAAGCCGTGGGCTGCGCACCCACGTCGTCGCTATTCTTTTCATAGCTGTAAACGTCCATGCCACGGGCGCTGCCGCCGTTTTTGGCATCAAAAACCCGCCGAAGCGGGTTCTCTGGAATCGGTCGCCCAGCGCCCGCGCCGGACTCAAGCTCCAGGGCGGCCGGGCGCCGTGGGCCTTCAGCGGCCGTCGCCGTCGAAGTCGCCCGGCAGGGCACGCTCGATGCGGTCCCAGGCGCCGCGTGTGGCGAAGCGGGCCTCGTCCCAGCTCAGGCGCGACGTGCCCTTCAGGCGGTCCCAGTCGCTGCGCAGCGAGGGCTCGACCTCGTCGTAGCGGCGGCCGGCGTAGCGCTGGCGGCTTTCGTAGCCCAGGCGGTAGGCCGGGGCGTAGTCGCTGTCGTAGTCGTAGCCGGCGACGTAGCCGGGCTGCGTCGCGTAGGCGCCGCGCCAGTAGTCGTCTTCCGCCTTCGGGTTGACCGCGCTGGCCACGCCGTGGCCCGCCGCCGCGCCGGCCAGGCCGCCGACGGCCGCGCCCACCGCCATGCCGACCGGGCCGCCGGCGGCGCCCAGCACCGCGCCGGTGGCAGCCCCCGAGCCGGCGCCGACGCCCGTGCCCAGGTTGTGGTCGCCCAGGTCGTCGTGGCGCTTGGGGTTGACGACTTCGCCGGCACCCTTGCCGGCCACGCCGCCGGTCACGGCACCGACCGCAGCGCCGACGGCGGCGCCCACCGGGCCCGCCACCGAACCGACCGCCGCGCCGGCCAGTGCGCCGCCGCCCGTGCCCACGCCGGAGGCCAACTGGTGCTCGTGCAGCTGGTCGCCGGCCTTGGCATTGACCACTTCGCCGACGCCCTCGCCCGCCTTGCCGCCGGCCACCGCGCCGATCACGGCGCCAGTCGCCATGCCGACCGGGCCGGCCGCGGCGCCGACCGCGGCCCCGGCCAGCGCGCCGCCGCCCGTGCCCACGCCGCTGGCGAGGTTGTGGTCGCGCAGCCGGTCGTCGGAATGGGGGTTGACGACCTCGGCCGCGCCGCGTCCGGCCATGCCGCCCGCCGCGGCGCCGATGGCCGCGCCGGCGGCCATGCCGACTGGGCCGCCCACCGCGCCCGCCGCGGCACCCGCCAGAGCGCCGCCGCTGGCGCCCACGCCGGTGCCGAGCTTGTGCTCGGACGGCGCGCCGCCCTCGGTCGGGTTGGCGCCCTCGGCCACCTCCTTGCCGGCCAGGCCGCCGGCGATGGCGCCGACGACGGCGCCCGCCAGCGTGCCGGCCGGGCCGGCCACCATCGTGCCGATGGCGGCGCCCGTCACGGCGCCGCCGGTGGCGCCCACACCCGTGCCCACGGGATGGGCGCCCGGTGCGCCGGTCAATGGATCTTCGTTGCGCGGATTGCTGTCACTCACGGTGTGTTCCCCATCATGTTTGATTGAAATAAGAGCCGCGCCAAGACGTCGAAGGACCGCCTCACCGCCTGCGCCACTGCTGCCTCCTTTGCGTTGCGCTGCCGGAAAGGCCGGAGCGCATGGGAAGCGATGTAACTATTCGTGCTCGTCGCAGCACACCGCGTCAGCCGAAACGGACACGTCGTGTCGTCGCTCATAGCGACCGCCTGGCGGATGGAGGGACCGGACCGTCGCCACGCGTGATCGTCCGACAGACGGCCGGGTCGCGAGCGGCCACGCTGGCGGGCTGCGCTTTACGTCGGCCCGACAGGAGACAGCAGCATGGCGGCCGGAGCAGGCCCGGGTGCGCCGCCGGTCCAGGCGGGCCTGCTCGCTGCCGCCCTGGTGCTCGCTGCCGCCCTGGAAGTCCGACCCTCGCGCACCGGTTTCCAAGCCATCACCCTGCCCGCCATGCACTTCCCTGCACCCCGTCCCCGGCCGCCCGGCGGCACCGTTCGGCCCGATGCCCCACGGTGGGCCCCGGTCCGCAGCGCGCGCTGGCGCATGGCCGCCGTGCTGGCGATGCTGGCCGCGGCAGTGCACCCCGGCGCGGGCGCGGCCGACGCCGCGGGCGCGAAATCCGCGACGGCGCCCACCGCCATCCTCCCTCCCGCACGCAGCGGTGGCGACGCCCGGGCCGGCGAGCAGCTGGCGCGTGCCGGCAAGGCGCCGTCGGTGGCGCCGTGCATCGGCTGCCACGGCGCGCGGGGCGAGGGCGTGGCCGACTTCCCCCCGCTGGCCGGCACCGGCCGCGACTACCTGCTGGCGCAGCTCGACGCCTTTGCCGAAGGCGGACGGCAGAACCCGGTCATGGCGCCGATCGCCAAGGCGCTGTCGCCGGCGGACCGCGCCGACGCCGCGGCCTATTTCAGCGGGCTGCCGAACCCGGTGAAGCCGGCGGCCGCGCCGCTGCCGGCCGCCGACGACGCCGGCGGTTGGCTGGCCGTGCGCGGACGCTGGTCGGACGGCGTGCCGGCCTGCGCCGCATGCCATGGGCCGGCCGGCCAGGGCGTGGGCGCGCATTTCCCGCCGATCGCCCACCTGTCGGTCGACTACATGCGGACGCAGATCCAGGCCTGGAAGGACGGCACGCGCCCACCCGGCCCATTGAGCCTGATGCGCGACGTGGCGCGCAAGCTCGGCGCCGACGACGTGCAGGCGGTGGCGGCGTACTACGCCCGGCTGCAGGGTCGTGCTGCCGCGCCGGCCGCGACCGTCGCCACCGCGCCCGGCGCCACGTTGCCCGCCGCGGCCACGACACCCGCTGCTGCGGCCACGGCGAAGGTCGCGGCCGCGCCGACCGGTGCGCCGTCGACGCCCGAAGCGGCATCGTCCAGCCCCGGCCCTGCCGCCGGCGGCGCCGCGCCGCCCGCTGGTGCGTCCGCGACGCGCGTGCGCTTCACCCCGCCCGGCGATCGCAAGATTCCTGCCAACGAAATGGGCGCCGTCATCCGTGCCGGCGAGCGGATCTTCCTGCGCACCGGCGACAACGCCAGGGCGTTCGTCGGCAACTCGCTCAACTGCGTCAACTGCCACCTCGACGCCGGGCGGCTCGCCGGCTCGGCGCCGATGTGGGGCGCCTACCCGCTCTACCCGGCCTACCGCAACAAGACCCGGCACGTCGACACCTTCGCCGAGCGGCTGCGCGGCTGCTTCATGTACAGCATGAACGGCAAGGCCCCGCCCGAGGGCGGCGACGTTCTGGTCGCGCTGGAGGCGTATGCCTACTGGATGGCGCAGGGCGCGCCGATCGGCGGGAAGCTGCCCGGCAGCGGCTACCCGAAGGTCGCCAAGCCGGCGCAGCCGCCAGACTTCGGGCGCGGCCGGGCGGTGTTCGAGGCCCGCTGCGCGCTGTGCCACGGCGCCGACGGCCAGGGCCAGCGTGCCGGCGGCGCGCAGGTGTTTCCGCCGCTGTGGGGCGCGCAGTCCTTCAACTGGGGCGCCGGCATGCACGAGATCGACAAGGCCGCGGCCTTCATCAAGGCCAACATGCCGCTCGGCCAGGGCGGCACGCTGAGCGACCAGGAGGCGTGGGACGTGGCGACCTTCATGAACAGCCAGCCGCGCCCGCAGGACCCACGCTTCACCGGCAACGTGGCCGAGACGCGCAGGAAGTTCCACGACAGCGAGTTCTCGATGTACGGGCAGACCGTGAACGGCAAGGTGCTCGGCGCGCAGCGCTGAAGAGCCTTCGCCGGGCCGGGCATCAGCCGGCTTCGAGCAGCTGCTTGAGCGCCTGCAGGTCGCGTGCGATCCAGTCCGCGTCGCGCTCGAAGGCCGTGGCGTCCATGTGCGGCTGGCGCAGCAGGGTGAACTGGAACTCGCAGGCGTCGGGCCCGGTCTCGATCACCCGGAAGGGCAGGTAGATCTCGGCCATGCCCTCGGGCGTCACCCAGTGGTCGAGCACGCCGAAACCGTTGGCCGGCGCGAAGCGCAGGCGGGCCTGGCCTTGCGGCGTCTCGGCGGTCCAGTGGTCGCCGTTGCGCGTCAACCGGCTCCTGGCCAGGCCGCTGGCCCAATCGGGCAGGCGCAGCGGATCGGCCGCCAGCGCATAGGCGCGACGCCAGCCGCAGGCCACGCGCTGCGTGACGACGCGGGACTGCGGGTCGGCAACCTGATCATTCATCGAAACCACCTTTCAGGACCTTGGCCGCCACCGCGCCCGCGAAGCCGCGCGCCAGCAGGAACCGGGCTTGTCTGGCGTAGTCCCTGGCATCGGCCGGCGGCGCGTCGAAGCGGCTGCGCCACAAGGCCCGCGCCCGCTCCAGCTCGGTGGGCTGCAGTTCCGCCACCGCCTCGGCCACCGCCTCGGGCGCGATGCCCTTGCGCTGCAGTTCCTGCCGCACGCGCGCCGCGCCCAGGCGGGGAGCGCGCTGGTGCAGCACCGACTGCACCACGCGCGCCTCGCTGATGAAATCCTTGGCCACCAGCTCGTCGAGCGCCCGCGCCAGCGTGCCGGGCTCCTCCTCGTACCTGGCGAGCTTGCGCTCCAGCTCGGCGCGGGAATGCTCGCGCTGGCTCAGCAGGCGCAGCGCGCGGCCCTTGAGGGAGGGGGCGGCGAAAGCCATTTGCTATTGAAAAGATAGCTACCTGCGAAGGCAGGACGGGCGCCGGAAGCCCATTTGACTCCAGCGCCCGCCCGTGCCGGGCAGCCTCGGGCCTCAGGCCTCGATCACGTCCGCGGGTGCGGCCGCAGGCGCCGCCGCCTTGCCCGCCACGTCCGCCGCCAGCAGCGGCACGCCCAGCGACTCGCGCACCTTGTTCTCGATCTCGCGCGCGAGTTGCGGGTTCTCGCGCAGGAACTCGCGCGCGTTGTCGCGGCCCTGGCCGATCTTCTCGCCGTTGTAGGCGTACCAGGCGCCCGACTTGTCGACGATCTTGGCCGTCACGCCCATGTCGATCACCTCGCCCTCGCGGCTGATGCCCTCGCCGAACAGGATGTCGAACTCGGCCGTCTTGAAGGGCGGCGCCACCTTGTTCTTGACCACCTTGACCTTGGTCTCGTTGCCGATCGCCTCGTCGCCCTTCTTGATGGTGCCGATGCGCCGGATGTCGAGCCGCACCGAGGCGTAGAACTTGAGCGCGTTGCCGCCGGTGGTGGTCTCGGGCGAGCCGAACATGACGCCGATCTTCATGCGGATCTGGTTGATGAAGATCACCGTGCAGTTGGTCTTCTTGATGGTGGCGGTGAGCTTGCGCAGCGCCTGGCTCATCAGGCGGGCCTGCAGGCCGGGCAGCGAGTCGCCCATCTCGCCCTCGATCTCGGCCTTGGGCGTGAGCGCCGCGACCGAGTCGATCACGATCAGATCGACCGCGCCCGAGCGCACCAGCGAATCGACGATCTCCAGCGCCTGCTCGCCGGTGTCGGGCTGGCTGATGAGCAGGTCCTGCAGGTTGACGCCGAGCTTTTGCGCGTACTGCGTGTCGAGCGCGTGCTCGGCATCGACGAAGGCACAGGTGCCGGCGAGCTTCTGCATCTGCGCGATGACCTGCAGCGTGAGCGTGGTCTTGCCCGACGATTCCGGGCCGTAGATCTCGATCACGCGGCCGCGCGGCAGGCCGCCGACGCCCAGCGCGATGTCGAGTCCGAGCGAGCCGGTCGAGACGGTCTGGATGTCGGCGATGACCTCGCCCTCGCCCAGCCGCATGATGGTGCCCTTGCCGAACTGCTTTTCGATCTGGGCCAGCGCGGCCTGCAGGGCGCGGGCCTTTTCGTTCAGCGCGGCCGGGTTCTTGACGGGTGCGTCCATGAGAAAAACTCCTTGAATATCAATGGATTGAATCAACTCCGACATCTCTCCCGCGACTTGCCGGGCTGGATGCTTGAACAGTAGTTTAGGGGTGACTCAGAAGAAGTAAATCAAATTTCTAGTCAGTTTGCATGACTTTAAAAACGGTGCAATCCCAGCAGTCGACGCGGCTTCGGACATGACAGGTCGCGTTGCGCGCCTTCCAAGTTTCTGTAATTATTTAAAACTATTTGTCTAATTTTGTTACTATGCGCCGCCCGATTCGGGGTGTGCATACAACAAGGACAGACATGCATTCGTTGCAAAAGGTGGGAGTCTCGATGGCCCTGGCCACGCTGCTGGCGGCTTGCGGCGGCGGCGGAGGTGGCTCTGCAGGAGTCGGCGGCCTGCCGCTACCCGCGCCCGCGCCAGGCACCGCGCTGGACACCGCTCCGGCGCCAGCACCGGCGCCCGCTCCCGCTCCGGCACCCATGGCGGCGACCGTCAGGATCAACGGCGCCGCCGTGGCCGCCACCGGCGGCAGCTACGCCGTCAAGCCCGGCGACACGGTCGAGATCGTGCCGAACCAGGCGTCCACCTTCAGCGGCAGCGCGGCCGCCGGCGGTGCCATCTCGCTGCGCAACGCAACGCCCGATGCCACCGACCGCTGGTCCGCCCAGATCGTCAACGGCAGCGCCACGGCGACCACCTACACCCTCACCGCCACTGCAACGGCCGACGCCAGCCGCAGCCAGACCATCGTGCTGGCCGTCGCCGCCGGCGATGCGCGCAACGGCAGCTACAAGGTGTACGGCGCCAACCTGAGGATCCAGGCGCTGGATTTGAACTTCGACCTCGGGACCTACGACATGACCGACGCCGGCGCGACCGTGTCGGGCCGCTTCGACGCCGTCGCCGACGACCCGGGCACCTTCGCCTTCGCCAGCAGCCGCATCGCCGGCGGCACCAACACCGCGCGCTTCCGCGTGGCCCACGACGCGGTGGTGGGCAACTTCCCGTTCAGCGTGCCGCCGGGTGCGGCGGGCACGTTTGCCGTGGTGCCGTTCTTCGCGTCGCGCACGTTCGTGACCACGCAGGCCGACCTGGACGGCACGTACAACCGCCTGGGCGTCAGCAGCACCGCCGGCGTGGCCAACTCCAGCATCGGCTCGATCCGGATCGGCAACGGGGGCACGTCGTACCAGGTGTGCAACAACTTCGTGATCTACACGATCCCGAACTGCCCGGCCGCCTCGCTGGTCAGCTACACCGTGAGCGCCGGCGCCGAGCCGGGCCTGTGGCGCATCGTCAACGATGCCAATCCGCAGGATGCGGGCTCGATCCGCGTGGCGCGCGTGGCCGGCGACAACGTGTTCCTGAGCGCCGGCACCAATGCTTCGCTCGGCGCGACCTCGGTGTTCCGCATCGGCCTGCCCAGCGTGGCCACGCCCGACACCGCCTTGACGGTGCGCGGCGGCTCGACGCTGGGCTCCTTCGGCACGACCACCGTCACGCCCACCACCTATTCGGCCAGCTTCCTGCGGGTGGATGGCAGCAGCAGCTCCTCTGTCTTCGCCATCACGCCGAGCCTGCCTTCCCTGCCGGGCCTGCAGGTGGTGAACAACGGTGGCGACCGGGTTTATTTCGCCACCCGCGCCAGCAAGATTGCCGTGATGGTCGGCACGCAAAATCCCAGCACCCAAGGCTACATCGAGTTCGGCTTGGCCGACTGAGGGCGGCGCCGACACAACGCCGGCTACTCTGGAAAACGCCCGCCATTCGGTGGGCGTTTTCACGAGGCGAGCCAGCTTCGTCCGCGCTACGTCATGCGCGACAGCTCGCCCAGCGCGCGGTCCAGCGCGTCGTGGCCGTCGGGGGGCAGCTGGCCGTCGGGCGTCATCTGGTTGGCGACCTCGGGCAGCAGCTCGGCCATGCCCTGGCTGACCTCGCCGGGCGCCACGCCGAGCTGGCGCGCCATGGCCGCGATCTCGTCGTGGCCCACCACCTGGTCGACGGCGCTGGCGTCGAGGGGCTCGTTGGCGCCGGTGCCCACCCACGACTGCGTGTGGTTCTGGTAGCCGCGCTGGCTGAATTTCTCCAGCACGCCCGAGAGGCCGCCGTTGCGCTGCATCCATTGCAGCGGCAGCAGCATGCCGATCAGGGCGCCGCGCGCGCCCATGCCGCCGCGGCCGCCACGGCCCGCGCCGAGCAGCCCGCCCAGGATGCCGCCCAGGGCACCGCCGCCCAGGCCGCCCATTCCGCCAAGACTGCCCAGGCCGCCGAGCCCGCCCAAGCCGCCGGGACCCTCGGCGGCGCCCGGATCGCCGCCTCCGAACCCGCCGGTCCCACCGGGCCCGCCGCCCTGACGGGCCTCCGGATCGGCCCGAGCGCCGGCCGGGTTGTTGAAGAGGCTGCCGAGAACCTCGCCGAGAATGCTGGACATGAGGACTCCTGAAGAAAGCGCCGGTGGCACGATCCGGTCAAGCTAGCCGCGACGGCGCGGCGGCGCTGTCAGCCGCCGCCGCGTCCGGCCCGGCCGCCAAGGCCGCCCTCGACGACCGCTGGCGCATGGTCCACCTCGGGCGGATGCTGGGCGAGTCGCTGCGCCGTTTCGACGAGCGGGTGCTGGCGCTGATGGCGCACGACATCGACGTGCCGCTGGCCCTGTCGAACCTGGCGGCGCGCGGGCAGGTGAGCGCGGCGCACATCCACATCACGCGGCACCTGGCGCTGGAGGGCTCGCGCCTGACCGAGCTGGCCGAGCGCGCCGGCATGACCAAGCAGGCCATGGGCGCGCTGGTGGACCAGTGCGAGGCCTGGGGCCTGGTCACGCGCGGGCCCGACCCGCTGGACGCGCGGGCGCGCACGGTGCGCTTCACGGCCGACGGGCTGGCCTGGCTGGCGGCGTTTCGCGGCGCGGTGGCGCAGGCCGAGGCCGAATTCACCGCCGCGGTCGGCCCCGAGGTGGCGACGGTGATCCGCATCGGGCTGGAGGCGTACGCGCGGTAGTAATCCCGATGCGCGGCGTCCGAAGCCGTTCCTAGAATCGTCGCGGCCCTCCCTCCTCCACCGGAAGCCCGCCATGCGCATTCTCATTGCCGAAGACGACCAGGTGCTGGCCGACGCGCTGCTGCGCTGCCTGCGCAATTCGGGCGCGGCGGTCGACCACGTCGCCAGCGGCTCGCAGGCCGACGCGGCGCTGATGACCAACCACGAGTTCGACCTGCTGATCCTCGACCTGGGGCTGCCGAAGATGCACGGCCTCGAAGTGCTCAGGCGGCTGCGCGCGCGCGGCTCGCTGCTGCCGGTGCTGGTGCTCACGGCCGCCGACAGCGTGGACGAGCGCGTCCGGGGGCTGGACCACGGCGCCGACGACTACATGGCCAAGCCCTTCAGCCTGCAGGAGCTCGAAGCGCGGGTGCGCGCCCTCACGCGCCGCGGCATGGGTGGCGGCGGCAACACCATCAGGCACGGTCCGCTGGTGTACGACCAGGCCGGGCGCGTGGCGACCATCGACGGGCGCATGGTCGAGCTGTCGGCGCGCGAGCTGGGCCTTTTGGAAGTGCTGCTGCAGCGCGCCGGCCGGCTGGTCAGCAAGGACCAGCTGGTCGAGCGGCTGTGCGAGTGGGGCGAGGAGGTGAGCCTGAACGCCATCGAGGTCTACATCCACCGCCTGCGCAAGAAGATCGAGCGCGGCCCGATCCGCATCGCCACGGTGCGCGGGCTGGGCTACTGCCTCGAAAAGATTCCGGGTTGACGCGTGTGGGCGTCGCGCTCGTCGCTATCGAATTCATAGCTGACGGCGCCCGCTGCGTCTACGCTGGCGGCCGTTTTGACCTGAATTTCGCACGACGGCCATGCACGTGAAGCTGTTCCAGCGCGGCCAGCACTCGCTGTTCGGCGAGATCCTCGACTGGATGCTGACGCCGCTCCTGCTGCTGGTGCCCGTGAGCATCGGCGTCACGTGGCTGGTGGCGCAGGGCATCGCCAATGCGCCGTTCGACCGCGCGCTCGAATACAACGTGCAGACGCTGGCGCGGCTGGTCGCCGTGCGGCAGGGCCAGTGGCAGTTTCTGCTGCCGCCGCCGGCGCGCGAGATCCTGCGCGGCGACGAGGCCGACCGCGTGTACTACCAGGTGCTCGACGGCCACGGCCGGCTCCTGAGCGGCGAGGCCGACCTGCCGCCGCCCGGCACCGACGAGCCGCCGGTGGTCGGCGTGGTGTATCTGCGCAGCGCGTTCATGCGCGGCCAGCCGGTGCGCGTGGCGGCGCTGTGGATCGACGCCGCCGCGGCCGGCGCCGAGGGAGCCGACGGCGCCGCGCCCCCTGTTTCTCCTGCGCCTGCGGTGGTGGGCCTGGTGGGCGACGCGGTTCCCGCGGCGGACGGCAGCGCCAGCGCCAGCGCCAGCGCCAGCGGCAGCGGCAGCGGCAGCGGCAGCAGCGGCCATGCCGGCGCCAGCGGCGACGCGGCCGCCGCCCGGTCCGCCGGCGGCGGGCCGGCGCTGATCCAGATGGCCGAGACGCGCGCCAAGCAGTCGCTCCTGGCCGCCGAGATCATCAAGGGCGTGCTGCTGCCGCAGTTCGCCATCCTGCCGCTGGCGGTGCTCCTGATCTGGCTGGCGCTGGTGCGCGGCATCAAGCCGCTGTCGGTGGTGGAGGCGCGCATCCGCGAGCGCCACCCCGACGACCTGAGCCCGCTCGACGAGTCCGGGGTGCCGATGGAGGTGGTGCCGCTGGTGTCGTCGGTCAACGAGCTGCTGCGCAAGCTCAAGGACTCGATGGCCACGCAGAAGCGCTTCCTGGCCGACGCCGCGCACCAGTTGAAGACGCCGCTGGCCGGGCTGCGCATGCAGGCCGACCTGGCGCAGCGCGCCGACGCCAGCGCCGACGACCTGAAGCAGTCCCTGAAGCAGATCGGCCGCGCCAGCGTGCGCGCCACGCACACCGTCAACCAGCTGCTGGCGCTGGCGCGCGCCGAGGGCGGCGACAGCGTGCGGCTGCGCCAGCCGTGCGACCTGGCGCGCCTGACCATCGAGGTGGTGCGCGAAGCCGTGCCGCGCGCCATCGAAAAGGCGTTGGACCTGGGCTACGACGGCGCCCAGCCGGGCGCGCCCGGCGTCGTGGTCGAGGGCAACCCGACGCTGCTGCGCGAGATGGTGCGCAACCTGGTGGACAACGCCATCGCCTACACGCCCTCGTCGCACGGCCGCCCGGGCGTCATCACCGCGCGCGTGCTGGCCGACCCGTTCGGCCGCGTCGCGCTGCTGCAGGTGGAGGATTCGGGCCCCGGCATCGCCGAGGGCGAGCGCGAGCTGGTGTTCGAGCCCTTCTACCGCGTGCTCGGCAACGAGGCCGACGGCTCGGGGCTGGGCCTGTCGATCGTGCGCGAGATCGCCGGGCAGCACCGCGCCGGCGTCGCCATCGAGGATGCGCACCCGGGCTGCCAGCCGCCGGGGACGCGCTTCAGCGTGCGCTTCGAGACGGGGCCGGCCTGACGGGCGGCCGTGCAGGGCCGCGGCGGCGCGCCGGCCTGCTCAGCCCGCTCAGCCCGGCAGCGCCTGCCCGCAGCAACGGCAGAAGCGCGCATCGGCGGCGTGCTCGACGGCGCCGCAGGCGGCGCACGCGGGGGCCTGCGGGGGCGTCTCGGCCAGCAGGCCGCGGCCGACCGGGCCGCCCGGCGGGCGCGCGGCGTTGCCGCCGCGCCCCTGGCGCATCATCTCGGCCGAGACGATGCCGGTGGGCACCGCCAGCACGCCCCAGCCGAGCAGCATCATGGCCGAGGCCAGCGCGCGGCCGACGGGGGTCTTCGGCGCCAAGTCGCCGAAGCCGACCGTGGTCATGGTCGTGATGGCCCAGTACACCGCCACCGGGATGCTGGTGTAGCCGTTCTGCGGCCCCTCGATCACGTACATCAGCGTGCCGAGCACCAGCACCACCATGGCGACGAAGCCGACGAACACCAGGATCTTGCGCCGGCTGGCCTGCAGCGCGGTGGCCAGCGCCCGGTACTCGGCGGCGTAGTGCGACAGCTTGAAGATGCGGAACACGCGCAGCAGCCGCAGGATGCGCACGTCGATCAAAAGCGCCAGGTCGGGGCTCAGGATCGCCAGGTAGGTCGGCAGCAGCGCCAGCAGGTCGATCACGCCGTAGAAGCTGCGCGCGTAGCGCCACCGATGGCGCAGACAGGCCAGCCGCGCGACGTATTCGATCGTGAAGAGCGCCGTGAAGCCCCACTCGAAGGCGTTGAACACCGAACCCCAGCGCGCGCGCAGCGACTGCACGCTGTCGAGCATGACCACCAGCACGCTGAACAGGATGACGGCGATCAGCGCCAGGTCGAACCCCCGCCCGGCGCGCGTCTCGGACTCGAAGATGACCGAGAACAGCCTGAGCCGCCAGCCGTGCGTCGGCTTGCCGAAGTACGCGTCCGAAGCGGCGTCGTCGTCATCGCCCGGCGGCGCCGCGGCGGGCGGGCGGGCCGGTGCGGGGCGGCGGGGCGTCGAGAGCTTGCGCATGGGGCTCCTGCAGAGGGGTGCGCGAGGCGCGAGAGCCGGATTGTCGGGCGGCCCTCCGCGCGCCGGGCGTCGGGAAACGCCCCGCCTTTCCCCTCTGCCGCCGCATGCATCCGGACGCCAACGGGAAGTTCCTGCGGCAGGGAGGCGGTGGAATTTATTTGGTTACCATTCTTTTGATCCGGGTTTGCCGGCAATCTCCACCTCCTTCTTTACGATAGACGTTTTCCAGAGGAGCAAGCATTGGCTTCACAGTCCCCCTTTTTCGGCAAGCGCGAACGCGACGCTGACAACTTCTCCACCCGTCCCGCGCCGCTCGGCGGCGCCACCGGCAGCCTTGGGGGCGGCGCGCCCCTGAACCCCTCCCCGCTCAACACGGGCACGCCGCAGGCCGCCTCCGCCCAGCCGGTCCCGCAGCAGGCGGCCAACGCCGGCGCACCGGCGCGGGAAGGCGGCAGCAAGCTGACGGTCGGCCCCAACATCAAGTTGAAGGGCGTCGAGATCACCGACTGCGACACGCTCGTGGTCGAGGGCCTGGTCGAGGCCACCATGAACTCGCGCGTCATGCAGATCGCCGAGCAGGGCGCCTTCAAGGGCTCGGCCGAGATCGACCTGGCCGAGATCCGCGGCGTGTTCGAGGGCAACCTCACGGTGCGCGAGCGGCTGGTGATCCACTCGACCGGCCGGGTGACGGGCACCATCCGCTACGGCAAGATCGTGATCGAGGAAGGCGGCCGCTTGGCCGGCGAGATCAGCTTCGGCGCGGCCACGGCCGATGCGCGCAAGCCGGCGCTGCAGGCCGCGGCCTGAGCCGCGACGCAGCCTTTCTTTCTCGCTCCTTTTTCTCTTTTCCTTCTCCAAGGAACGGGCACCCGCAGCAGCGGGTGCTTTTTTTTTGCCCGTCCGACGCAAAATGCCGGTTCCGCCGCCCGTCTGCCGCTGGCTGTCCGTCGTCCACCGTGGAGAAAAACAGATGAACGCACCCCTTCACCGCGAAATCCCGGCCAACCTCGCCGCCGGCGTGCTGCACGCCGAGCGTGCCCTGTCCGACGTCACGGCCGCCTGGGACGGCGACATCGTGCGCCAGCTCACCGAATACATCGCCATCCCGGCCAAGTCGCCCGGCTTCGACAAGGATTGGCAGGCGAACGGCCACCTGGAGACGGTGGTGCACCGCGCCGCCGCCTGGGTCGAGGCGCAGCAGGTCGAGGGCCTGCGGCTGGAGATCGTTCGCCTCGAAGGCCGCACGCCGGTGCTGTTCTTCGAAGTGCCGGCCAGCGGCACCGCGATGACCGACACCGTGCTGATGTACGGCCATCTCGACAAGCAGCCCGAGTTCACCGGCTGGCGCAGCGACCTCGGCCCCTGGACGCCCAAGTACGAGAACGGCCTGCTCTACGGCCGCGGCGGCGCCGACGACGGCTACGCGGTGTACGCCAGCGTCGCGGCGCTGCAGGCGCTCAAAAACCAGGGCGCGGCGCACCCGCGCATCGTCGGGCTGATCGAGACCTGCGAGGAATCGGGCTCGTACGACCTGCTGCCCTACGTCGATGCCCTGCGCGGGCGCCTCGGCGAGGTCGGGCTGGTGATCTGCCTGGATTCCGGCGCGGGCAACTACGACCAGCTGTGGCTCACCAACTCGCTGCGCGGCATGGCCGGCGGCACGCTGAAGGTCGAGATCCTGACCGAGGGCGTGCACTCGGGCGACGCCTCGGGGCTGGTGCCGTCGAGCTTTCGCATCATGCGGCAGGTCCTCGACCGGCTGGAGGACAGCGCCACCGGGCGCCTGCTGCCCGCCAGCTTCCACTGCGAGGTGCCGCCCGAGCGGCTGGCGCAGGCCAAGGCCACGGCGGCGATCCTGGGCGACGAGGTCTACAAGCGCTTTCCGTGGGCGCACTACGACTGCGGCGGCTCGACGGCGTTCGCGCTGCCGACCACCACCGACCCGCTGGAGGCGCTGCTCAACCGCACCTGGAAGCCGACGCTCTCGGTCACCGGCGCCGAGGGCTTTCCGGCGCTGAAGGACGCGGGCAACGTGCTGCGGCCGTACACCGCCTTCAAGCTGTCGCTGCGCCTGCCGCCGCTGGTCGAGGCCGACCGCGCGGTGCAGGAATTGAAGGCGCTGCTGGAGGACAACGCGCCCTACCAGGCCAGGGTCACCTTCGAGGGCGGCGGCGGCGCCACCGGATGGAACGCGCCGGCCACCGCGCCGTGGTTCGCGCGCGCGCTCGACGCCGCCAGCCGGGCGCACTTCGGCGCGCCGTGCGGCTACATCGGCCAGGGCGGCACCATCCCGCTCATGAACATGCTCAGCCAGGGCTTCCCGGCGGCGCAGATGATGGTGTGCGGCGTGCTCGGGCCGAAGAGCAACGCGCACGGGCCCAACGAGTTCCTGCACGTGCCCTACGCCAAGAAGCTGACCGCCGCGGTGGCCGAGGTGATCGCGGCGCTGCCGGCGGCGCAGACGGCACAGGCGGCGCAGCCCCTCGCCGCCTGAAGCCCGAAGGGCGTCCTCCGGCGCGCGCCGGAGGACGCCCTACGCTGGCGGTCCAGCATCAGGCCAGCGACAGCGCCCAGCCGGCCACGGCGGTCAGCCCCACCACGGCCACGGGTGGCACCCGGGCGTAGACCAGCAGCCCGAAGGCCGCCAGCGCCAGCCCGAAGTCCGCGCGCGAGTGGATCGCGCCGGTCCAGACCGGCTGGTACAGCGCGGACAGCAGCAGGCCCACCACGCCCGCGTTGACGCCGGCGATCGCCGAGCGGATGCCGTCGCGCCGGCGCAGCCCCTCCCAGAACGGCAAGGCGCCCGTGACCAGCAGGAACGCCGGCAGGAACACCGCCACCAGCAGGACCAGCCCGCCGACCCAGCCATGGAGCGGCCCGCTGGCGATGGCGCCCAGGTAGGCCGCGAAGGTGAAGAGCGGCCCCGGCACCGCCTGGGCCGCGCCGTAGCCGGCCAGGAAGTCGGCGTTGCCGACCGCTCCCGTCGGCACCACCACGGCCTGCAGCAGCGGCAGAACGACGTGCCCGCCGCCGAACACCAGCGCGCCCGAGCGGACGAAGCCGCTCACGAGTGAGACGGCGGGCGAGTCGCTCGCCGCGGCCCACCAGGGCAGGCCGACGAGCAGCAGGCCCAGCACCGCCAGCGCCGCGAGGCCGGCCTGGCGCGAGATGCCGCAGCCGTGCGCCGCCGCCCGCGGCGGCGCGGGCAGCCTGAGCCACCAGCGGCCCAGCAGGCCGGCAACCGTCATCGCGGCCACCTGCCCCGCGGCCGACGGCAGCGCCAGGGTCAGCAGCGCCGCGAGCAGGGCCAGCCCGATCCGCGGGCGGTCGGGGCACAGGGACTGGGCCATGCCCCAGACCGCCTGCGCCACCACCGCCACGGCCACGACCTTGAGGCCGTGCAACCCGCCCGAATCGGCCAGGCCGCGGTGTCGGGCGACACCGTAGGCGAAAACAATCAGTGCGAAGGCCGAAGGCAGCGTGAAGCCCGCCCACGCGGCAAGCATGCCGCGCCAGCCCGCGCGGCCCATCCCGAGCACCATGCCGACCTGGCTGCTGGCCGGGCCGGGCAGGAACTGGCAGAGCGCCACCACATCCGAAAAGCCGGCGTCGTCCAGCCAGCGGCGGCGCTCCACGAATTCACCGCGGAAGTAGCCGAGGTGCGCGACCGGGCCGCCGAAAGAGGTCAGACCGAGCTTGAGAAAAGCGAGGAACACCTCGCGCGCGCTGCCGCCGTGCAGGGCCGCCCGTTCCTCCACGGTGGCCTCCGCCCGCTAGGCGCCCGCGCGTGCCGCGCGCCGCTTGGCATGGCCCAGCCACGCCAGCCCCGCGCCCGTCAGCGCCACCGGCACCAGCGAGCCGAAGTTCAAGAGCCGCCAGCCCTGGGTCGTCACCAGCACGCCCGAGGCGAGCGACGACACCGCCAGCGTGGCGAACACGCAGAAGTTGAGCGCGCCCTGCGCCCGGTCCCTTTCCTCGGCCGTGTACGCCGAGAGCGACAGCGTGGTGCTGCCGGTGAACAGGAAGTTCCAGCCCACCCCGAGCAGGAACAGCGCGACCACGAACTGCTGCAGCTCGAGGCCCGAGAGCGCCACCGCGATGCAGCCCAGGTTGAGCGCCAGCCCCGCGCCCATCACCGCCGGCGCGCCGAAGCGCCGGATCAGGTGGCCCGTGAAGAAGCCCGGCGCGAACATGCCGATGACGTGCCATTCGAGCACCAGCGCCACGTTCTCGAACGGCAGGCTGCAGATCTGCATGGCGATCGGCGTCGCGGCCATCAGCAGGTTCATCACGCCGTAGCCGAGCGCGCCGGCCGCCGCCGCCACGATGAAGATTGGCTGGCGCATGATCTCGCCCAGCGGGCGGCCGCCGGCGGCCTGCTTCTTCGTCAGCGGTGGCGGGAACTCGATGAAGCGCATCACCACCATCGCCGCGAGCGCCACCGCGGCGAGCGCCAGGTAGGCGCCCACGAACGGCGTCATGAGCAGCGTGCGCGTGTACTGCGCCAGGTTGGGTCCGGCCACCGCCCCGATCAGGCCGCCGGCCATCACCACCGACACCGCCTTCTCGCGCCAGGCCGGCAACGCCAGTTCGGCCGCGGCAAAGCGGTACAGGGTGGCGTTGGCGCTGTAGTAGCCGGCGATCACGGTCGCGGTCACCAGCAGCCAGAAGTTCCGGGTGAACACGGCCACGGCGCAGAGCAACGCCGAACCGACCGCCACCATCAGCCCGATCTGGAACGAGCCGCGCCGCCCGAAGCGCTGCTGCGTGCGCGCCACCAGCCCGGTGGCGAGCGCGGCGCCGACCACGTAGCCCATGATCGGTAGCGTCGCCATCCAGCCGCGCGGCGCCAGGCTCAGGCCCACCAGCCCGTTGATGGCGATGAAGGTGACGTTGTTGGTCAGAAACAGGCCCTGGCACAGGGCGAGCAGCCAGAGGTTGCGGTTCATGGGTCGCGGGATGGAGGTGGATGCAGGCGCCAGCGCATTGTCCACCGGCGAGGACGGCGGCGAGCGCGTCCGAAGCAAAGCTGCGCCCGCGATTGGACCGCAGTGCTTTGGGCCTGAAGGGCGCGGCGCACACGCAAGGCCGCTCGGCCGCGCTCAAAATTCGCACCAAGCCTTGTACTGTACAGTCAAGGGAATCGGCCAGCACAGGGAAATTTGCGTGACATCGAACGACAGCGTTGTAAAAACCGGCATCGACGGGCTCGATGAAATACTCCTTGGTGGAATTCCGCGGCTCAACAACATTCTGGTCGAAGGCGCTCCGGGGGCAGGCAAGACCACCCTTGGACTCGGTTTCATTCATGCGGGCGCGGCACGCTTTGATGAACCGGGTGTCATCGTCTCCTTCGAATTGGAGCCGGAAAAGCTCCTGCGCGATGCCCGGGGATTCGACTGGAACCTGGAACGCGAGATCGACGCGGGCCGCGTGAAAATCATTCAGACGACACCCGCGGTATTGCTCAACGAATTTCGTTCGCCCGACGGGGCCTTTACCCAGGAGCTGCGTGCCATCGGTGCGAAGCGCCTGTTGATCGACGGCTTGACCCCGCTTCGCCTCTATGCCGAACGGCACGACATGCAATACCGCGAAGACGTTCACCTTCTGGTGGAAGGGCTGACCCGGCTCGGCGTCACGACCATGGTCACTGCGGAGCGTGGAGAGTCGAAGGAAGAAACACATCTGCACGAGCGCTTTGTTTTCGACACCATCATTTCCGTCACGCGCTCGGAGGTGCGCCGGCGCGTGCACCGTGTCCTTTCCGTAGTGAAGTCGCGAGGCCAGGACTTCATCACCGGCAGCCATGCGATGCGCATTGAGCCTGGCGTTGGAGTGGTGGTTTACCGTCGTGCGCAGTCGCGCCCGAGAGTCCATGAGGATCAGCCGACATCGAGCCAGCGCCTGTCGATCGGGTCGGCCGCGCTGGACGTCATCCTTGCTGGTGGCCTCTTCGAGGGCTCGATCACCATGGTGACCGGCATCTCCGGCACCGGCAAGACGGTTCTGGGGGTGCAATTTCTGACCACGGCCATCGCCGCCGGGCGGCGTGCGCTGCTCGTCACGCTCGACGAGCACCCGCGTCAACTGATTCGCAATGCAAAGACGCTGGGGTTTGACCTGCAACCGCTGGTTGACGAGCAGAAGCTTTTCATTCACTACGAATCGCCTTTGGAACTCGAACTGGACGTGCATTTCAACAGCGTCGTCAAACTGGTAGAGGAACATCAACTCGACTGCATCGTGTTCGACTCCATTGCCGTCTACGAGATGGCCAGCGCCGACCAGGCATCGGATTTTCTGTACGCGCTCGCCAACTTCGTCAAAGGACGACTCGCCACGGCGATCTTCAACTACGAAAGCCCCGAATTGCTTGGCCTGTCCCAGATCAGCGAGGAATTGAAGGGCTCGCATCTCGTCGACAACATCATCTTGCTGAGCTATGTCGAAATTTCGACCCGGCTGCGGCGAGCGATTGCCGTGCCCAAGGTGCGCGGAAGCGCCAATATTCAAACGACGCGGGAATACACCCTCGGCGCGGGCGGCCTCTCGCTTCTCGACGAATCCGCGGTCGAGGCGGGCGAGTCAATGCCGGTTCCCCAGCTGCCTTTCTCCTCGTACTACGGGCTGCTGTCGCGCTCGCCGTCGAGAAAGAGTCCAGTCATTGAAAACGCCGTGGCGCATGGCTGGTCGCTGCCTGTCTCGCCTGCCCTGCCGGCCGAGTAATCTTTGTGCAAACTTCTGTTGGCCCGGACCCCGGCCCATCGAAGGTGGACTGGGCCGAATGGGAGCGCACATTGAGGCAATTCGCCGCGGCGACCGGTCTTTGCGTATCGGCATTCGATAAGCATGGCGTTCGTCGCGTAGGTCCGATCCACTTCTCGGAGGTGACTCACCTGCTGGCTGCTGCGGCGTCGTGGGATGAGCCGACAGGCCGGTGTCTTGCCATCGAGCAAGATCTCGTGACGCAGGTTCTTGAGGACGAGGCCCCGGAGCTCTTCCACAAGTGCGGTGAATTGCGCGTGCACGCGGCGCCCCTGCGCCTGGGTCGAAATGTGCGCGGCGCAGTGGTTTACGGCTGGACATTCGACACTTTTTCCAGCTCGCTGAGCTGCCATCGCATTGCACGCCAGTTGGGAGTCGATGGCAGCCGACTCTGGGCGGCGGCCCGGTTGGAGTCTCCCACCCCGTCCGGCCGGATGGTCGTGTACGCCGAACTGCTCCAGACGATGATTTCATCGGCGGCGCGCCATGTCGAGGCAGTGGAAAAGCTCGAGGACCTGAGCCGAATGCGCGACGTCTTTCTGGCGGGCGTTTCACATGAGCTTCGAACACCGCTGGCAGTTCTCGATATGCGCATCGAGGTACTGCTTCGTGGCTTACTGGACGATCCCGCCAAGATTCGCGCGGGACTGCTGCAGATGAAGCAGCACGTCATGGTCGAGGCAAAGCTGGTGGAGGACCTGATCGAAGCCGCACGCACCCGCACCGGCCAGCTGTCGGTTCACAAAGAGCCGGTTTCGCTCGAAACCGTCCTGCGGGCGGCCCTCGCAGCGGTGCTGCCACAGGCGGAGGCCAAACGCATCTCGGTGACTGTACCGAGCCTTGACGGGCTGGCGGCCATGACCGTTTCTGGCGATGCCCATCGTCTGCAGCAAGTGTTCTGGAATCTTCTGTCCAACTCGGTCAAGTTCACACCGGCGGAAGGCCGCGTGGAAGTTCGGGTCTCAAAGGCCAGGGACGCTTACGAGGTCATCGTCTCGGATACCGGCCGCGGAATTGACCCCGTTTTGCTGCCGCGCGTGTTCGAGGCCTTCACCAAACAGCTCCATGCCAATGCACAAGGTCTCGGCCTGGGTTTGTCGATCGCTCGTCATATCGTCGAACTTCATGGCGGGACGATCACCGTTGAGAGTGCGGGTTTCGAGCAGGGGACCACGTTCCGGGTCGTGCTGCCGAGCATGCCGGGCACCACTGCAGGGTAGCAGCCGTGGCCGCTTGGCACCCTGCGCCGGCGTTTCCGAGCGAGAGGGGTGGGGCCAGGGCTGTGGCGCCAATCGACCGCTCTGGCAGGCTGCTGCGCGTTCGAGGCAAAGCTGCGCCCGCGTTGGGGATCGCAGCGCTGTCGGCCTGAATGGCGCGACGCGCTCGCGAGGTCGTTCAGCCGCGATCAAAATTCGCACCAGAACCCGAAAACCGCTCTTCGCGTGCGTTGCCCGGGAGTTTCAGCCATGGTTTTGTGACGGCGAACCGCCCCCGGCAAGGCCGGGCCGGGCGCCTCAGCCGCCCGTCAGCAGCGCCAGCGCGGCGAGCGCCGCCGTCTCGGCGCGCAGCACGCGCGCGCCGAGCGTGGCCGGCGCGAAGCCGCGCGCCCGCGCGGCCTGCTCCTCGGCCGCGCTCAGGCCGCCCTCGGGGCCGCTGAGGATCAGCGCAGGGCCCTGCACGGCGCCGCGGACGGGTTGGGGCTGCAGGAGCGGCAGGCTCCCGCCCATGTCCGCGCCCATGCCTACGAGCGCACTCGCGCCCGCGTCCAGGCTCAACACCAGCCACTCGGCGTCGGGCATCGCAGGCAGGCTGTCAATCCAGCCCGAAAAGCCCCGCACCGGATGCACCAGCGGCACCCGGTTGCGCCCGCACTGCTCGCAGGCCGCGACGGCAATCGCCTGCCAGTGCGCCACCTTCCTGTCGGCGCGCTCGCCCGAGAGGCGCAGCACGCCGTGCGCCGTCGCGAGCGGCTGGAGGCTGGCCGCGCCCAGCTCGACGGCCTTCTCGACCAGCCAGTCCATGCGCTCGTTGGCCGGCATGCCGAGCGCCAGGTGCACCGCGCGCGGCGCCTCGCGCTCGACGGCCCGGTGCGCGCCGACCGCGACCGCGACCTCGCTGCGTCCCATTTTCTCGATGGTGGCCGCGTACTCGCCGCCAGCGCCGTCGAACAGCGTGACCGCGTCGCCCGGCTGCAGCCGCAGCACCTGCACGTGGCGCGCGGCACCGGGCGGCAGCGCCAGCACGGCGCCCGCGGACAGGGGCACGGAGCAATGGAATCGCGGCATCGAAGAGAGAAAAGAAAAGGAGAAGAAGAACCGTTTGCCGTCTGCTATTGTTTCAATAGCTGTCCGCGCACATGGGACGGGCGCCAGGAGCCTTTTTAGCCTGAAACCAGGCGTCCCGGCGCGCCGCTCAGACGCGCCCGAAGGCGTAGCCGGTGACGCTGGCCGCGCCCTCGACCTCGTCGATCACGCGCAGCAGCGGCGTGAGTTCGTGGTAGCGGCCGGCGGTCGCGCGGATGTAGGCGATGAAGCGCGGCGTGTCGGCCAGGTACTTCGGCTTGCCGTCGCGCAGCGTGAGCCGCGCGAAGATGCCGGCCACCTTCAGGTGGCGCTGCAGCCCCATCCACTCGACCGCGCGCCAGAACGCGCCGAAGTCCTCGTCCACCGGCAGCCCGGCCCGGCGCGCCTGCTGCCAGTAGCGCACGGTGATGTCGATGACGAAGGACTCGTCCCAGCTCAGGAAGGCGTCGCGCATCAGGCTGGCGATGTCGTAGGTGATCGGGCCGTACACCGCGTCCTGGAAGTCCAGCACGCCCAGGCGCGCGTCGCCAATGTCGGATGCAGAAACCCCCGAGCCGCCGCCGGGCGCGCCCGAGGTGGCGAGCGCCCCCTCGGGAACCATCAGGTTCCGCGGCATGAAGTCGCGGTGCACGTACACGCTGGGCGCGGCCAGGTTCTGCTCGACGATCGCCGCGAAGGCGCGCGAGAGGCGCTCGGCCAGCCGGCCCTCGACCGCGACGCCGCGGTAGTGCCCCAGGTACCAGTCCGGGAAAAGCGCCAGCTCGCGCTCCAGCAATGCCCGGTCGTAGGGCGGCAGCACGCCGGGTCGGGACGCCAGCTGCCAGGCGATCAGCGCGTCGATGGCCTGCAGGTAGAGCGCGCGGTTGGCGTCGGCGTGGTCGCGGTCGATCACGTCGAGCATCGTGCGCGTGCCCAGGTCGTCGAGCAGCATGAAGCCCTCGGCCGCGTCCCATTCGAGCACCCGCGGCGCCTTCCCGCCGGCGTCGGCCATCAGCTGCGCGACGCGCACGAAGGGCGCGCTGTCCTCCCGCTCGGGCGGCGCGTCCATCACGATGCGCGTGGGCGCGGCGGGGTCGGTCGTGTCGATGCGAAAGTAGCGCCGGAAGCTGGCGTCGGCCGAGGCCAGCCGCACGCTCGCCGGCACCAGCGCGTGGGCGGGCGCGATGCGCGCCAGCCAGCGCCCGAAGGCGTCGGCGCGGGACGCACGCTCCCAGGCGATGGGCGGTGCCGCGTGCGGCGCAGCGGCCGCTGTAGGGGGAATCGGTGCGCTCATGGATAATCGATTTTACAAATCGCCCGACGCGGGCCGCGCCCGCATTGCGGACAATGGCATGCTGCCGGCCGTCCGGCGCCCGGTGGCTCGCCGGTTTCGGGGCTCCCGCGGCGCCTTCGTTGCACCGCCGGTGGCCATTTTTTTGACTTCCTTGCCCTCTTCCGCCCCTTTGCCTTTTCACGTGCCGACTGTCGCTTCTGCCGCCGATGTCTGACCTGAATCGCGCCACGTCGCGCCTGCGCCGGGGTTCGCCGCCGCGGCGGTCTTCTTCCGCGCCGCCCATGCCGCTGGCGCTGCTGGCCCTGGCGCTGCTGCACGCGCAGCCGGCGCTCGCCCAGGCCGGCGCAGCCGAGGCGGCGCCGCCGCTGCGCCTGCGCCTGTCGCCCCAGCTGGCCGAGACCGTGCCGCCGACCCAGCGCAACGCGCTGCCGAGCTTCGTCAGCGGCGACCGCATCTCGGGCCGGCCCGACCTCGAGACGGTGGTCGAGGGCCACGCCACGCTGCGCCGCGGCGACACCGCCATCACGGCCGACCGGCTGGAGTACTACCAGCCCGACGATCTCGCCAAGGCGAGCGGCCATGTGCGCGTCAACCAGGCCGGCAACGTCTACGAGGGCCCGGAGCTGCAGCTCAAGCTGGAAACCTTCGAGGGCTTCTTCAACCGCGTGCGCTACCAGTTCCTGGCCAACGGCGGCCAGGGCGACGCCGAGCGCATCGACTTCGTCGACCCGAACCGCTCGGTGGCGCGCCAGGCCACCTACACCACCTGCCGGCGCGAGGACCTGCCGGGCTGGATGCCCGCGTGGATGCTGAGCGCGGCCATCATCCGCACCGACAGCGAGGAGAACATCGGCGTCGCCGAGGACGCGCAGATGCGCTTCATGGGCTTGAGCACGCCGGCGCTGCCGAGCTTCAGCTTCCCGCTGAGCAACGACCGCAAGAGCGGCCTGCTGCCGCCGACCCTGGGCGTGAGCAGCGTCAACGGCCTGGAGCTGACGCAGCCGTACTACTGGAACATCGCGCCGAACCGCGACGCCACCATCGCGCCGACCCTCATGAGCAAGCGCGGCGTCAACGTGAGCAGCGAGTTCCGCTACCTGGAGCCGGCCTACAGCGGCCAGGCGCGCATCGACCTGATGCCGACCGACGCGCTGCGCAGCCGCGCGCGCTGGGGCCTGTGGACGCAGCACCAGCAGACCTTCGTCGCCAGCACCTTCGGCCTCGACTCGCTCACGGGCAACGTCTCGCTCAACCGCGTGAGCGACGACGACTACTGGCGCGACTTCTCGCGCACGCCGACGCTCACCGGGCGGCTGCTGGCCAGCCAGGGCGGGCTGAACTGGAGCAAGGGCGACTTCAGCGGCCAGATCCGCGCGCTGTCGTACCAGACGCTGCGCTACGACCTGGCGCCGATCACGCCGCCCTACGACCGGATGCCGCAGATCAGCGGCAACTACGACAGGTACGAGTGGAACGGCTTCGACGTCCACCTGGGGCTCGACTACACGCGCTTTCGCGCCGACCCGGCGTTCGCGCCCGCCCTCAACGGCCTGCCGCAGCCCAACGGCGAGCGCGTGCTGGGCGTGGCGCAGATCAGCCGGCCGTGGCTGACGCCCGGCACCTTCGTGATCCCGAAGCTGCAGCTGCACGCCACCAGCTACCAGGTCGACGCGCCGCTGGCCAACGGCGCGACCAGCGCCAGCCGCGTGGTGCCGACCTTCAGCCTCGACAGCGGCATGGTGTTCGAGCGCGACATGACGCTGTTCGGCCGCGCCTTCCGCCAGACGCTGGAGCCGCGCGCCTTCTACGTCTACACGCCCTACCGCAACCAGAGCCTGCTGCCGAACTACGACTCGGCGGCCAACGACTTCAACTTCGCCACCATCTACACCGAGAACGCGTTCTCGGGCAACGACCGCATCTCCGACAGCAACGTGCTGACGCTGGGCACCACCACCCGGCTGATCGACCCCGACACCGGTGCCGAGGCCGCGCGCTTCGGCATCGCGCAGCGGCTGCGCTTCAAGGACCAGAACGTCACGCTGCCCGGCGGCGTGCCCGTGACCGACCGCGTGAGCGACGTGCTGCTGGGCGCGCAAATTAACTGGACGCCCCAGTGGAGCGTCGACACGCTGGTCCAGTACAACCCGGACACCCGCAAATCGGTGCGCAACACGGTCGGCGCGCGCTACAGCCCGACGCCCTACCGCACCGTCAGCGCGGCCTACCGCTTCCAGGACGACAGCGTCGCCGGCGCGGCCAACGGCAACAAGTCGATCGATGTGGGCTGGCAGTGGCCGCTCAACGACCTGTGGGGCGACAAGGGCCAGAACCTGGGGCCGGGGCGCGGGCAGGGCGGCAACCGCTGGTACGCCGTGGGTCGCCTGAACTACAGCCTGCGCGACAAGCGCCTGACCGACGCCGTGATCGGCTTCGAGTACGACGGCTGCTGCTACATCGGCCGCGTGGTGCTGGAGCAGCTGAGCACCGGGCTGGCCACCACCACCCGGCGCATCATGTTCCAGCTCGAATTCGTCGGCTTCTCCAGCGTCGGCTCCAGCCCGCTGCGCACCCTGCAGCTCAACGTGCCGCGCTACCAGAACCTGCGCACGCCGACGCAGCCGCCGAGCCGCTTCACCAATTACGACTGAACACCCCCCTCCGCCATGAACCGATTCCGCCATTCGCTCACCACTCTGTCGCTGGCCGGCCTGGCCGCGCTCGCGGCGGCCGGCGCCCAGGCCCAGATCGCCCGCCCGGCCGGGCAGCCGCCCGCATCGCTGCGCTTCGGCGCCGAGCCGTCCACCCGGCTGCTGGCGCCGCGCCTGGGCGCCGCCGGCGCCACCACCGCCCCGCGCGCCCCGGCGCAGCGCTCGGCCGAGTACATCGTGGCGCTGGTCAACTCCGAGCCCATCACCAACACCGAGGTGCAGTCGCGGCTGGAGCGCGTGCTGGAGCAGGCCGGCCCCGAGGCCCAGCGCATCCCGCGCGCCGAGCTGGCGCGCCAGGTGCTCGAGCGCCTGATCGTCGAGCGCGTCCAGCTGCAGCAGGCCAAGGAGATCGGCCTGAAGGTCGACGACACGACGGTCGATCAGGCCGAGGAAACGGTGGCGCGGCAGAACCAGATCAGCGTCGCCGAGCTGCGCCGCCGCGTGGTGCAGGAAGGCCTCTCGCCGGAGCAGTTCAGGAAGGAGCTGCGCGAGCAGATCCTGTTCACGCGGCTGCGCGACAAGGAGGTCGAGCCGCGCGTGCGCGTGAGCGACCTCGAGGTCGACCAGGCGCTGAACGAGCAGCGCAGCGGCGCTGCCGACGCTGCCGCGCCGCGCGAGATCAACCTGGCCCACGTGATGGTGGCGGTGCCCGAGAACGCCACGCCCGCGCAGGTCGCCACGCTGGAGCGCAAGGCGCAGGCCATCGCCGCGCGCGCCCGGGCCGGCGAGGACTTCGGCAAGCTCGCCGCCGAGGCGTCCGACGCGCCCGACCGCGCCAGCGGCGGCGCGCTCGGCCTGCGCAGCACCGAGCGCTACCCGCCGCTCTTCGTCGAGGCCACGCGCGCGACGCCGGTCGGCGGCATCGCCGGGCCGGTGCGCTCGGGCGCGGGCTTCCACGTCATCAAGGTGCTCTCCAAGGGACAGCCGGGCATGGGCAACGCCACCGTCGCGCAGACGCGCGCGCGCCACATCCTGCTGCGCAACGACCCCAAGCGCAGCACCGCCGAAGCGGTCGCGCAGCTGGCCGAGTTCAAGCGCCGCATCCAGTCGGGCAGCGCCGACTTCGCCACGCTGGCGCGCGACAACTCGCAGGACGGCAGCGCCCGGGAGGGCGGCGAGCTCGGCTGGCGCCGCGCCGGCGAGTTCGTGCCGGAGTTCGAGGAGGCCATGGACCGGCTGGCGCCGGGGCAGATCAGCGACCCGGTGGTGTCGCGCTTCGGCGTGCACCTGATCCAGGTCGAGGAGCGGCGCGAGGCCAAGCTCACGCCCGCCGAGCAGCGCGAGGCGGTGCGCGCCCAGCTGCGCGAGAAAAAGCTCGAGGACGCCTTCGAGACCTGGCTGCAGGAGCTGCGCGCGCGCGCCTACGTCGAGTACCGGGAACCACCGCAGGGCTGATGGCTCACCCCCAGGCTTGCCCACTTCGTGTGGCCGCCCACCCCCTCGCCGGGGGCAACACCGGCGGCCCGGCGAAGCCGGTTCCGCGGTGTTCCCCGAATGACACACAGTGCGGAGCCTGGGCGTGAGCCACATCCCCCGCAAGCGTTTCGGGCAGCACTTCCTGACCGACGGCGGGATCATCGACGCCATCGTGCGCGCCATCGCGCCGCAGCCGGGCGACGCGATGGTCGAGATCGGCCCGGGCTTGGCGGCGCTGACGCAGCCGCTCGCGGAGCGACTCGGCCATCTCACCGTCATCGAGCTGGACCGCGACCTGGCCGTGCGCCTGCGTGGCCACGCGCAGCTGGACGTGATCGAGTCGGACGTGCTCAAGGTCGACTTCACGGCGCTGGCGGCACGCCTGCATGCTATGGATAAAGGAGCAGCCGGCCCAGCATCCATGCGCGTGGTGGGCAATCTGCCCTACAACATCTCGACGCCGATCCTGTTCCATCTGCTGGACCACGCGGCGGTCGTCGCCGACCAGCACTTCATGCTGCAAAAGGAAGTGATCGACCGCATGGTGGCCGCGCCCGCCACGTCGGACTATGGCCGTCTGTCGGTCATGCTGCAGTGGCGCTACGCCATGGAGAACGTCCTTTTCGTGCCGCCCGAGAGCTTCGAGCCGCCGCCGCGCGTCGACAGCGCCGTGGTGCGCATGGTGCCGCTGGCCGCACCGCCCGCGCTCGACGCGAAGCGCCTCGGCGAAATCGTGCAGGTCGCCTTCAGCCAGCGCCGCAAGCTGCTGCGCCACACCCTGGGGAAATGGCTGGAGCAGCACCGCTTCAGCGGCGAATTCGACACCCGGCGCCGCGCCGAGGAAGTCCCCGTCGCCGAATACGTGTCACTCGCCCAATCCGTCCCTCCATGAAAACTGCCCGTTGTCAAGCAAGCTCCTGGTAAAGGGCGCGTGACGGGAAAATCAAGTTGCCCGCGTCGTCAGGCTCATCGCGCCGTCATAGCTTGCCGGGGCGACGCGCCAGTACAGCACCGTGACGATGGCAACACAGACCAGATGCAGCAGCCAGCCGGCGCGGAACCCGCCCGTCGCGTCACGCAGCACAGCGACGATCCAGGGGGGTACCGCGGCGATCAGGAAACCACCGCCCTGCATGAGCGCCGACAGCGCACCCGCCTGCGCCGGGTCGGGCAGGTGATCGAGCGCCACGATCAGCGACAGGGCGAAGCAGCCCCCCAACCCCGCGCCCAGCAGCATGGCCCAGGCGACCGGTGCCGCTTCAGGCCACAGTGCCAGTGCGGCGAAGCCGGCTGCCTGCAGGGCCAGCGTGAGCCACAGCCAGGGCCGGCGATCTTCGGCTTTGCCGGCCAGCATAGGGAGGAGCAAGGCCGCAAGCGCCTGGCACACAGCCATGATCGCCAGCAGACTGCCGCTGGCGGCCGCGCTCCAGCCATGCTCTCGATAAAAGGGAGCAAGCCAGGCGACCACGGTCGAATAACCGCCGTTGACGAGGCCGAAGCATGCCATCAGCAACCAGACGCGCGGCCGTCGCAGGTAGCCCGTCACGGCCCTGTGGCCGTGGCGGCCGGCGGCATCGCGGGGCAGACTGCGCGCGGCCAGCACAAGGGCGAACGCCGCCGGCAAGGCCATCCAGGCGAGGCCGGCATGCCAGCTGCCGCTGGTTGCCGCAACCAGTGGCGCCACCTGTGCACCGAGTGCGCCGCCCCCCATCAACATCGCCGAATAGAGGCCCATGACGACGCCGACATGGCGCGGAAACTGCCGCTTGATGATGCCGGGAAGCACAGCCTGCACGACCGCCGCTCCGAGCCCCAGCAACGCCGCAGTCCCCACCAACTGCCAGCCCTGCGTGGTGAACAGACGCAAGGAGGAGCCAACGACGAGCAAAATGAGCGCGGCCATGACGGAGCGCCGCTCCCCGATTCGGGCCTGCAGGAAGGGGTTCGCGAAGGCGAAAACCCCCATCAGGAGCATCGGCACCAAGGTCAGGAGCGCCATTCCCTTCAGGTCGAGGCCGGTTTGCCTGCCGATATCGGCTGCCAGTGGCCCGATACCGGTGATGAACGGCCTCAAATTGAGCGCGACCAAGGCGACGGCCGCCAGCAACAGGGCGGCCGAGGCGGAGTCCTCCGATTTCATGCGTCTACGCCTGCCGGCCCCGCGCGTGGAACCATTCGGCATACAGGTCGGGTTGGCCCTCCGTCCGTACCGGCACGTGGCGGATATGCATGGATTGCTCGGCAAAGGGCTTGGCGAGATCCTCGTAAATCGCCGCCGTGGAGAGCCCGAAGGGGGCGCCGTCATCGTTGGAGTAGGCATAGGCGACCCCGCGCACGCCGGCCAGTCGCATCGCCGCCATGCACATGGGGCACGGCTGGCCGCTGGCATAGACGACACAGCTGCTCAGATCAGGCGAGCCGAGTCTGCCGCCGGCGGCGCGGAGGGCCATCAGTTCGGCATGCGCAGTCGGGTCGTTGGTGGACAGGATTTCGTTGACGCCGGTGGCGATCACCGCGTCGTTGCGAACCACCACCGCGCCGAAAGGACGGCCGCCCTTGCCGATGTTGGCGCGGGCCAATTCGATGGCTTCGCGCAGGAAGCGATTTTCATCCGTCATGATCGGTTTTCTTTCGTTGGTGCGCCTGGTCTTCAGCGTGCGTTGGCAGCCAGGAGAATCGCTTCGATGGCCTTGTAGTTGCCCCTGCGGGCATGCTGGAGTGGCGTTACGCCCTTGCCATCCGCCAGGTTGACGTTGGCGCCGCCCTTGACGAGCAGGCTGACGATCTTCTGGTGCTGCTCGCCGCCCTTGCCGAGGATGATTGCCTCCAGAAGCGCCGTCCATCCCAGCCTGTTGACGTGGTCGACGTCGATGCCAGCATCGATCAAGACCTGGGCCGCCTCGATCCGGTTGACATGGGCAGCGGCCAGTAGCGCTGTTGCCCCGCTGCCGTCACGCACATCGATTTGCACGCCTTCGGCCAGGAGTTTCCTGATGCCGGCGACATCGTTTTTTTCCGCCGCCACGTGCAATGAGGGAGCACTCGCGGCTTCACCTGCTGATGACATGAGAGGAATGACGGTCAGCATCGAAAAAAGGAAACGTGCAAGGGTCATCGCCTTCTCCAGCAGCAGTCTTCACAACGTACTGGTCGCAGTGGAGGCTGGGCTCGGTCTGTCTCTGTTGCCCGGAAGCGCAGCGGCCGGCTATCGCGTTCGGAGATACGCGCCATTCCATGTGGAGCCTCCGATAGCCGTCTCCATCTATTCCTGGAAAGACGCAGGCCTCGTTTCAGAGATGGCCGAGCGGATGGAGACAGTACTTGCAACCCGATGCGCGCAGTATGAGTAGCTGATGTGTTGGCCAGAATGTCGGGCCTCTGCCATTGCGCTGCGCAGCAGACTGGGCGGCATGGAGGGGTGCTTCAGACGGCGGAGCCCATGAATCCTGCACCGATCTGCTGCGAGAGTCGCGAGCAGTACAAGGCAGGCAGCCGCAGCGGGCAACGAACCCTGGAGGGCGATCCAGATATTGATGGCGCCGAACGCGATCGCGCGGCCGGCCTTACCAAAAGCCCGGCCAGGGACGGACTCTTTTTATGCTCGCAGGGGTCGCCGCGCCCGACCGGCCGAAGCGGCCGGCCCGCCTGCGGCCGGGAGCGGGCGTACCGACGCGGAGTGCGCGCGGCCCGGGGCGAGCAGCAAGCTATGCCGCCATCCAGTACCCCGCATTGAAGGGGCTGCTCATGCGCAACGCCAGCGGCGAGATGTCGACCAACTTGTCGGTCGGCATTTTCTCCGCGTTGGGATCGGCCTGCAGCTCGATTCCGGTGGGCGCTTCGTCGGCGCCCTTGGAAGCCTGGTTCGCCCGTTCTGCTTGGCTGGTGTGTGCAGAACGGGCTACGGAAAAGAATAGAAGCACCGGAACGGTATCTTGCGTTCCCCCCAGTAGTCGGCGGCTTCACGAAACACGTCCAATAGCTGCTCGCGCGCTTCCTTGTCGAACTTGGCGTTGGCCGGAATCTGCTCCAGCACCACGATGAAGCCCGGCTGCGGGCCCGACTTGTGCAGCGGATCGGTCATGCAGTCGTACAGCGCATCGAAGTTCTTGCCGAAATGCGCCGGAAAGGTGAATTGCTGGGCGATCAGGTCGAGCACGTCCTGCTTGCTCTGGGCGTTGGCCAGGTTGGCATAGAGAAAATGCTGTCCGCTCGCATGCGCCGCTTCCTGCAGGTCGCTCACGCGGAACGCGCGGATCGACTGCACGATGTTGGGGCGCACCCCCCGAAGTGAGATGTCCATCTCGGCTGTTCTTTCCATGGTCGTCGTCGTCATCAAAATTCTTTCTGTCAGTCCACGCTGCCGGGTCGGGTTGCCTAGGCGATCAACCCTCAGGGCACGATCCGCCTGAAACTCGCATAGTGATCCGCCGTGTACCAGCACGCCGCCGGCGGGCGCTGCTCGCCGCCGCAAACGATGCGCCGCGCGCCCCGATCGCGCGAGCCGGGCGTCTCGACCGTGTACTCACGGTAGTGGCCGCGCCGCGCACCCGGCAGCAGGCGCTCCCGGTTGCCGAACACCACGCCATCCTTGTCGTGCCGAAACGGGCCACCTTCCAGGATCGCCCGGTAGGTGATGCGGCCCTGCGGCGGCAGATCGGCCAACGCAACGACGGCATCCGACGGCAAGACTGCAGCAGTGCCGCCATCGCCGCGCCACCCCTGCCAGCCACGTGCCAGGGCATCTGCACTGCCGCCGGCCAGCACCACCGCCAGTGCCAAGCTGGACAGCAGTGGTCTGGACAACAGGGAAGTAATCGAGGCGGAAGTCGCCATGGGCATCGGACGGAGAGGAGCTGAGCCCGCTGGAGCGCGAACCTTGCGAATTTTTCGGAAAAACTCCGGGTTAACCCGCAACTCCAAACCCGGCAGTGTGCCCGAGACGCGCTCAAATAGCAAGCGCCTGCCTATAAAACAGGCAGGCGCAAGAGGATTCTCCGGGCCGCCACCGACCCGACTGGCATCGCGCCAGCGAGCGAGCGCGAAACCCTAGCGCTCGACGTTGGCGTCCGCCACCGTCAGCGCCGTCATGTTGACGATGCGCCGCACCGTCGTGCTCGCCGTCAGGATGTGCACCGGCTTGGCCGCGCCCAGCAGCACCGGGCCGATGGCGATGTTGCCGCCGGCGGCCGTCTTGAGCAGGTTGTACGAGATGTTGGCCGCGTCGATGTTCGGAAACACCAGCAGGTTGGCGTCGCCCGCCAGCACGCTGTGCGGCATGATCACGTCGCGCTGTTTGCCGTCCAGCGCGAGGTCGCCGTGCATCTCGCCGTCCACCTCCAGCCACGGCGCCTGCACCCGCAGCAGCTCCAGCGCGGCGCGCATCTTGACGGCGCTCGGCTCGTTGCTGGTGCCGAAGTTGGAATGCGACAGGAGCGCCGCCTTGGGCTTGATGCCGAAGCGCATCATCTCCCCGGCCGCCATGATGGCGATCTCGGCCAGCTCGGCGGCGCTCGGGTCGTAGTTGAGGTGGGTGTCCACCAGGAACACCTGGCGGTTGGGCAGCAAAAGCGCGTTCATGCAGGCGTAGATCGGCCGCTCCAGCACCCCGTTGACCGGCTGCGGCACGCCGCCCGTCTTGCGGTTGCCGATCACCTGATCGACATACGGGATGTGCAGTGCCGGGCTGCCCCAGGTGCCGCAGATCAGGCCATCGACCTCGCCCTTGTGCAGCAGCATGGCGCCGATGAGCGTCAGGCGCCGGCGCATCTCGATCTTGGCCATCTGCACCGTGATGCCCTTGCGCTCGGTCATGCGGTGGTAGGTCTGCCAGAAGTCGCGGTAGCGGTGGTCGTGCTCGACGTTGACCACGTCGTAGTCGAGCTCCTCCTGCAGGCGCAGGCCGAACTTCTCGACGCGCTGCGCGATGATGGCGGGCCGTCCGATCAGCGTCGGGCGGGCGATGCCCTCGTCCACCACGATCTGCACCGCGCGCAGCACGCGCTCCTCCTCGCCTTCGCTGAAGGCCACGCGCTTCTTCGTCGCGCGCCGCGCGGCGTCGAAGATCGGCTTCATGGTGGTGCCCGAGGCGTAGACGAAGGTCTGCAGCTTGTCGCGGTAGGCGTCCAGATCCTGGATCGGACGCAGCGCCACGCCGCTGTCGGCAGCGGCCTTGGCCACGGCCGGCGCGATCTTCATCATCAGGCGCGGATCGAAGGGCTTGGGGATCAGGTACTCGGGCCCGAAGCTGAGTTTCTCCCCCGCATAGGCGGCGGCCACGCGCTCGCTCTGCTCGGCCTGCGCCAGCTCGGCGATGGCGTGCACCGCGGCGATCTCCATCTCGTCGGTGATGGTGGTGGCGCCGGCGTCGAGCGCGCCGCGGAAGATGTAGGGGAAGCACAGGACGTTGTTGACCTGGTTCGGGTAGTCGGTGCGGCCGGTGGCCATCACCACGTCGCCGCGCACCGCGTGCGCGTCCTCGGGCGCGATCTCCGGGTTCGGGTTGGCCAGCGCGAAGATCACCGGGCGCGCCGCCATCTTCGAGACCATCGCCGGCTTGAGCACGCCGCCGGCCGACAGGCCCAGGAACACGTCGGCGCTCTCGATCACCTCGGAGAGCGTGCGCAGGGGGGTGTTCTGCGCGTACTGGCGCTTGTCGTCGTCCATCAGCTCGGTGCGGCCCTCGTAGACCACGCCGGCCAGGTCGGTGACGAACACGTTCTCGCGCTTCAGGCCCACCTTCAGCAGCAGGTTCAGGCAGGCCAGCGCGGCGGCGCCGGCGCCCGAGGCGACCAGCTTGACGCTGGCGATGTCCTTGCCGACCACCTTCAGCGCGTTGAGCATGGCCGCGGCCACCGTGATGGCGGTGCCGTGCTGGTCGTCGTGGAACACCGGGATCTTCATGCGCCGGCGCAGCTCGCGCTCGACATAGAAGCAGTCGGGCGCCTTGATGTCTTCGAGGTTGATGGCGCCGAAGGTGGGCTCCAGCGACGCGATGATGTCGACCAGCTTGGCCGGGTCCTTCTCGTCGATCTCGATGTCGAACACGTCGACGCCGGCGAACTTCTTGAACAGCACGCCCTTGCCCTCCATGACGGGCTTGGAAGCCAGCGGGCCGATGTCGCCCAGCCCCAGCACGGCGGTGCCGTTGCTGATGACGGCCACCAGGTTGCCGCGCGCGGTGTACTTGTAGGCGTTGACCGGGTCCTTGACGATCTCCTCGCACGGCGCCGCCACGCCCGGCGAGTAGGCCAGCGCCAGGTCGCGCTGGTTGACCATCTGCTTGGTCGCGGCGATGGCGATCTTGCCCGGCACCGGAAATTCGTGGTAGTCGAGCGCGGCGCGGCGCAGTTCGGCGCGCCGGTCTTCGGCGCTCGGAAGGGGGCTGACGGAGCTGGAGTCGGACATGGAAAAAACGGCGCTCTCTCGTGCTGCCGCCCGGCGCGACGAGGCCCGCGCGGACAAGCTGGTTGTGAGGGCGGCCATTGTAGGCCGCAGCCCCGTCGCGAACGGCCCGCGGCAGAGGGCGTGCACGCGAGGCCATTTCGCCGACAGCCCTGCAGCGGCGCGGTTGCGAGCTTTGCGCTATCGTCGCCGGGAAGGAGACCGCTCGATGACCCTGCTCACGCCTGAAGGCCTCGCATGAACGAGCCCGGCTCCATCGCACCGGAGATTCAGGCCCAGGCGTGGCTCAACGCGCCCGAGCCACCGTCGCTCGCCAGACTGCGCGGGCGCGTGGTGGCGGTGCACGCCTTCCAGATGCTGTGCCCCGGCTGCGTCTCATACGGCATTCCGCAGGCCGTCGCCATCCAGCGCAACTTTGCCGCGAGCAACGTGTGCGTGCTCGGCCTGCACAGCGTGTTCGAGCACCACCCGGTGATGGGGCCCGCGGCCCTGGAGGTGTTCGTGCACGAGTACCGCCTGAGCTTCCCGATCGCCATCGACCGGCCGGCGCCCGACGGGCCGATCCCGCTGACCATGCGCGCCTGGGGCTTGCAGGGCACGCCGAGCCTGCTGCTGATCGACCGCGCCGGGCGCATCAGGCTGAGCCACTTCGGCCGCGCCGACGACATGCGGCTGGGCGCGCTGATCGGCCAGCTGCTGGCGGAGGCCGGGCCGGCGGCAGCGGCGAGCGATCCAGCGATGCGGGATGGCAGCGGCAGCAGAGCCGCCGCACACTGATCTCGGGAGCGCTCCGCTTCAGCCTCGGCTCACAGCTCACGGCTCACGGCTCACGGCTCACGGCTCACGGCTCACGGCTCACGGCTCACGGCTCACGGCTCACAGGGCATCGTGAGCGCCGCTGCGGTTCGCGCGGGCGTCGACGATCCGCTCGACCGCGCCACTCCTTTCGGGAAGCGCTGTGCGACGATGCGCCTCACCCTGCCTCTCGCCCCCGCCTGCCATGGACACTTCTTCTCTGCCCGACATCGCGCGCTGCCTGCAGCGCAACCCGCTCTTCGCCGACCTCGACGACGCGTCGCTGCGCCGCATCGCCGAGAGCTGCGAGTTGCGGCAGGTCGAGCGGCGTCAAGACGTGTTCGTGCAAGGCACGCTGTGCCAGGAGTTCTACATCGTCGTGCACGGGCAGATCAAGCTCTACGCGCTGTCGCCGGGCGGCCAGGAAAAGATCATCGAGATCGTCTCCGACGGGCACAGCTTCGCCGAGGCGCTGATGTTCCTGGAGCGCCCGTACGCCGTCAGCGCGCAGGCGCTCAAGCCGTCGCTGGTGGTGCGCATCCCGCGCCACGCGATGCTGGCCGAACTGGCGCGCGACAACCGCGTGGCGCAGCGCATGCTGGCCGGGCTGTCGAGGCGTCTGCACGGCCTGATCTCGGACGTGAAGGCGTATTCGCTCGACTCGGGCGAGCAGCGCGTCATCGGCTATCTGCTGCGCGGCGCCGACGACGCGGCGGCCACCGGCGCGCCGGTGAGGGTCGTCCTGGGCGCCAGCAAGGCGAGCATCGCCTCGCGGCTGTCGATCACGCCGGAGTACTTTTCCCGGGTGCTGCGCCGGTTGGAGGAACTGGGACTGATCGAGACCGACGGCCGCGACGTGCACATCGCCGACCTGCAGCGCCTGCGCGACCATGGCGGCCCCGGTAAATCCTGAAGCGCCGGCCGCTGCCCGAACACAAGCTGCCCAGCTCACGCGGTCATGCTCTGCTGGTCCGCCGGCATCGGGGAGCGGCGTCAAGCCCGCATCAGCGCCTCGATCTCGTCGCCTTCCACCGGTACGCCGCGCGTGATCAGTTCGCAGCCTTCGGCCGTGACGATGGCGTCGTCCTCGATGCGGATGCCGATGTGGTGGAACCGCTCCGGAACGCCTTCGGTCGGACGCACATAGAGGCCAGGCTCGATCGTCAACACCATTCCCGGCTGCAGGATTCGGCTGGGCCGGTTGCGGATGACTTCGCCCGACAGCGGGTCGCGCAGCTCGCTGACCTCATCTGCCTGGCCGGGCTCGACATAGCTGCCGCAGTCGTGCACGTCCATGCCGAGCCAGTGGCTGGTGCGGTGCATGTAGAAGGGTGAATAGGCACGTTTCTCGATCACATCCTGCAGGTTGCCAACTTTTTGCGCATCGAGCAGGCCAAGGTCGAGCAGGCCCTGCGCCAGCACGGCAACCGTGGCGTCGTGCGGGTCGCTGAAGCGATTGCCGGCCTTGGTCGCCGCCACGGCGGCTTGCTGGCTTGCCAGCACCAGATCGTAGAGCGCGCGCTGCGGCCCGCTGAAGCGGCCATCGGCCGGAAAGGTGCGCGTGATGTCGCTGGCGTAGCCGTCGAGTTCGCAGCCCGCGTCGATCAGCACCAGCTCGCCGGCACGCACCGGTGCCGTGTCGGCGCGGTAATGCAGCACGCACGCGTTGGCGCCGGCCGCCACGATCGAGTTGTACGCCGGCGACTGCGCGCCGTGGCGGCGGAACTCGTGCAGCAGCTCGGCTTCGAGGTGGTACTCGCGCACCTCCTCGCCCTGACGCAGCAGGCGCGCCGACAGCTGCATGGCGCGAACGTGCGCGCCAGCGCTGATGCGCGCGGCGCGGCGCATCACGCCCTGCTCGCAGGCGTCCTTGATGAGTCGCATCTCGTCGAGCGGGCCGCACAGGTCGCGCTGCTGCTGCGGGCACAGCGCGCCGAGGCGCACCCGCGCGCGCACGCTGCCCAACCAGCCGTCAATGCGCGATTCGAGACCCTTGTGCGTGGCAAACGGATACCACACGGCCTCGCGGTTCTCCAGCAGTCCGGGCATGCGCGCGTCGAGCTCGTCGACGCTGAAAGCCTGATCGACGCCGAGCACGGTGGGCGCCGCCTCGGGCCCGAGCCGATAGCCATCCCAGATCTCTCGCTCCGCGTCCTTCGGCGCGCAGAACAGCGTCGTCCGTCCATCGCCTGAGAGCACCAGCCAGGCATTGGGCTCGGCGAAGCCCGTCAGGTAGTGGAAGTAGCTGTCGTAGCGGTACGGAAAGTCGCTGTCGCGGTTGCGCTGGCGCTCGGGCGCGGTCGGGACGATGGCAACGCCGCTGGGACCTATTTCTGCGGCCAAACAGGACCGCCTAGCAGAATATTTATCGTGTTTCATGTAGGAAGATTGCCATAGATTGTGTGCGACAGGCTACAAACTGTGAACAAAACAGATACTTTTGGCATATAGAAAGGCTAAAAACTTAAGAAAAGTGTTGTTGGCTCCGATCACCTAATAAAGAATAAGTTATGTCGAACAGGAGTCATAAACATGAAAGTAATTAAGAAAATAGCATTAACCAGCCTGATGGGAGTGGCGACGGCTGCGGCGGTCACCGGTTGCGGCGGTGGTGGGGGAGGAGACAGCGGGATCGGCGCCAACGCTTTCTCGGCGGATTCGTCCACCGCCATCGATGCGTGGCGCACGCGCTCGGGCGCGGCGCCCGCCCCTTCGCCGGCACCGGCTCCCGCTGCGGCACCCGCCCCGGCCCCGGCCCCGGCCCCGGCCCCGGCCCCGGCGCCTGCGGCCTCGGGCGCCGACACCCTGGTGATCAAGCTGTCCGAGGACGCCTACCAGGGCCAT
Source organism: uncultured beta proteobacterium (assembly GCA_963847265.1). Classification (GTDB taxonomy): domain Bacteria; phylum Pseudomonadota; class Gammaproteobacteria; order Burkholderiales; family Burkholderiaceae_C; genus Variovorax. The sequence continues at coordinate 1,283,598 of CAWJZE010000001.1, forward strand.
GCCCAGTTCACGGTCAGCGTGGACGGCGTGCAGCAAGGCGGCATCCAGACCGTCACGGCCTCGCACCAGGCCGGCGCCACCCAGGCATTCACCTTCAAGGGCAACTTCGGCGCAGGTCCCCACACCATCGGCGTCAACTACCTCAACAACCTCTACGGCGGCAGCCCGAGCGCCGACCGCAACCTCTACGTCGACAGCATCTCCGTCAACGGCCAGGCCATGCCCAGCAGCAGCGCCGACCTCATGACCTCGGGCAACGTGGACTTCAAGATCGTCTCCGCCCCGGCTCCGGCGGCCCCGGCTCCCGTTGCAGCCCCCGCTCCGGCGCCGGCACCCATCACCATCATTTCGGCCGCGCCTTCGCCCGCGCCGGCACCTGTCGGCGGCGCGTCCAGCACTCCCGCGATCGCCGGTGACGTGATCAACAGCGCCGGCGCCCTGGACGCCGCCGCCTACCGCACCATGGCCGCCCAGATGGGGCTCGACGCGGGCATCGCCTACCGCTACGGCCCCAGCGCTGCCGACTACGGCGTCGGCAACGCCTCCCTGCCGACGCTCACCGCGCTGCCCCAGTCCTCGCTCGACGTCATCTCCGACCAGGTGGCAAAGGGCGCCGGGCGGCTGGCGCGGCCCTGCTTCATCGGCCAGTGCGGCACCTACTCGGTCGGCGGCCCGCCCCAGCTCGACGGCGGCGGCGACTACTCCTCCAACCAGGGGCAGGTGACCTTCGTCGCCGACGCTCCGGCGCAGCGCATCGGCGTCACGGACCTCACCACGCTCGAAGTCGGCAGCAACATCGTCACCACCAAGCCGCTGCTGCCCTGGACCTACTACGGCGGCGGGCTCGACTCGGTCAACCATGTGACCTACAAGAGCCAGGGCAAGCCGACCACGCAGCCGGTGGCGCTCGCCAATGCCGAAGGCCGCCCCGCCGACGTGAACAACACGGTGGTGGCCTACCAGTCGGGCCTGCTGGCCATGTCCGGGCAGAACACCGGCAACAACAAGGCCACGGCGCAGCTGGCTCCAGGTCTGGTGCCGACCTCGGTGGCGGTCACCAACAGCAACGAGTTCGCGCTGGTGACGGTGTGGGACACCAACACGCTCACCGGCAAGGTCGCCGTCGTGGCGCTGGCGGGCACCCCCAACGGCGGCTACCTGGGCACCAACCCGGCGGGCTGGGAGAGCTATCGCGGCGAATGGCGCGGCGTCTTCCCCGGCATGCCGAGCCAGGGCAACATCGCCTTCATGAAGGTGCTGGGCTACGTCGATCTGCCCGAGATGAAGGCACCCACCGAGATCGCCTTCACCAGCTCTTGGGCGTGGGACAACTACCGCCAGATGAGCGAGGGCGCCTACGACCTGAACGACGCCAACACCCGCGCCCTGTTCCGCTCGGGCGGCGCACGCGGCGGCGCCTATCCGGACCGGGGCCAGGCGATCGTGGTCTCCAAGTCCGAGAAGAAGGCCTCCTTCATCGACCTGGCGCCTCTCTTTGCGTACTACCGCCAGGTGAGCTTTGCGGCAGGCGCCTACCCCGCCGTGGGCACGGCTGCGAACCAGTGGCCGCAGAGCTTCGACGTGGTGGCCTCGCAAAAGCCCGTCGTGGCCAAGACGGTGAGCCTCCCGGCAGCCCCCACGGCAGTGAAGGCCTATCCGTTCGAGGAGACGCGCCGCGCCTGGATCGCCACGCAAGACGGCCAGCTCCACACCTGGGACCTGGCCAGCCTGCAGGAAGTGGGCGCGACCGCCGTGGGCAAGAACCCCACGGGCATCACCTTCCCCAAGCGCCGCGTGCACGTCACGCACATCTTCGGCTCGTGGAAGAGCGACGTCTACCCGGACCTGCGCCGCGAGGTGATCGTGACCTCGCGCGGCGAGCGCAAGGTGGACTGGGTGCGCTTTGGCGCGGATTACACGAGCGGCTCGATCGTGCGGACCTTGAAGGACTCCCGCCTCATCGACCCGATCCGCGCCGAGGACAGCGAGAACCACCAGTCGGAGAACTACCTGCTCTCCGTGACCGACTACGCGGGCAAGCAACTGGCCAACTACCGCTACGGCCCGACCATCTTCTGGTGGTTCCAGGGCGTCATGAGCGACGACCCGAGCAACCCGCTGTCCTTCAACTGGACGGCCTGCCGCCCCCAAGGCGGCTGCCCGGTGGGCTCGACCAGCTCCGGCGGCGCTCGCTACGACATCGAGTTCGGAGGCGCCTTCGCGCTGCCGGGCCGGGCGGTGCAGCACGTCAGCTCGAACGTGTACTGAGCACGGGAGGCGCAGCAGGCGGCGAGGCCTCCGCGTTGAGTGCCGCCAGCCGCTGGGGCGTGCCAACGTCGGTCCAGCGGCCCCGATAGAGCTCGGCGCCGACGCGGCGCGCGGCGATCGCGGCGCGCAGGACCAGAGCCAGCGCGGCCTTGGTGCCGGCCGGGTTGCCCGCCGGGATGTCGCAGAACGGCGGCGCAAAGAGCGCCGCGCGGTACAGGCCGAGGGTCGAGAAGGTGTAGCGCCCTTCCCGGCCCTCGGCTTTTTCGTGGGTCGCGAAACCGTCTGCGTCGATGCCGAAGTCGCCCGCGGGATGGTGCGCCGGGTTGGGTACCAGCCACAGGTGCGCCAGCCGGCCGCCGGCCACGAAGCGCTCGACCGCGGCCTGCGTGAAGCGGAAATCCGGCATGAACACGTCGCCGGCGACCACCCAGAAAACGTCGTCCAGGAGCGGCAGCACGCGCACGATGCCGCCCGCCGTCTCCAGCGCCCCGCCGAAGTCGCGCGCCTCGTGGGAGTATGAAATCGATAGCACGCCAAGCCCGTCCCACGGGCGCTGGCAGCCGAAATGACCTGAAATCCGCTCGCCCAGCCAGGCCGTGTTGACCACCAGATCGGTGAAGCCGCCGGCGGCCAGCGCCTCCATGGACCACTGCATCAGCGGCTTGCCGCGCACTTCGAGCAGCGGCTTGGGGCAGGTGTCGGTCAGCGGCCGCATGCGCTCGCCGCGGCCGGCCGCCAGGATCATGGCGCGTGCGGGGCCCGTCATGCCGGCGCGCCCGGCAGGAGGATCGGGAGCGCAGCGCCACAGCGCCGCGGCGCCCCGGGGCCGAAGCCGTCGGACACGGGCCGCGTCACCAGCAATTGTTTCCCCGCATGGCCGGCACTCTAGCAGCCTGCGGGGCCGCGCCGCACCGGGGCCGGCACCCCGGTTTTCGGTGGCGGGCGACCGCCGCGCGGCGGACCGTGCGAATGCATGAGTTATCCTTTGTCAACGGCAGGTAGGACGAAATCCCGAAATCGGGTCGAAATCTGCACGTTGTCGAGAGCACCCCGAACGGCCAGACCGTGGAGGGTGGCAGCGCCGTCCGCACGGGCCAAGCACTGCAGTTTTCAATGGGGCGACGCGCTTCCGCTTCTTGCGGTGCAAGCCCTTTTTCCATCACTTCCTCCTTCATGAAATTCACCGCCAACGTCATTGCCGCGGCAGCCGCAGCTGCCCTCCTCATCTCACCGGCCCAGGCCCAGTCATCGAGCGATCCCGCGATGGCTGGCGACATCCTCAACGGCGCAGGCGCCGTCGATGCGAACGCCTACCGCGCCATGGCCTCCCAGATGGGCCGCGACGCGGGCATCGACTACCGCTACGGCCCCAGCGCCGCCGCCTACGGCAGCGACCAGGCGGCCATGCCGACCCTTTTCAAGCGCAACGACGGCTCGCTCGACCTGCTGTCCGACCGCAGCAGCTCGGGCTCCAACCGGCGCCCCTGCCAGCTGGGCGACTGCGGCAGCTGGCAGGTCGGCGGCCCGCCGCTGGTCGGCCAGCCCGGCGACTACTCCTCCAACCAGGGGCAGGTCGCCTTCGTGGCCGACAACCCGGACCAGCGCGTGGGGGTTTCCGACCTCCAGATCTCGTCGGTCAGCAACAACATCTTCGCGCAGAAGCCGGAACTCTCGTTCACGTACTACGGCGGCGGGCTCGATTCGATCAACCAGTTGGCCTACAAGGCAGCCGGCGTCGCGGGCGTGGGCAATCCCACGGCGATGGGCCACGCCATCGGGCGCCCGACCTGGGGCATGAGCACGGTCGTGGCCTTCCAGAGCGGATTGATCAGCATCTCCGGCCAGAACACCGCCAGCAACAAGGCCACGGCCCAGCTCGCGCCGGGCAAGGTGCCGACGGCGGTGGCCCTCACCAACAGCGGCGAGTTCGCCCTGATCACGGTGTGGGACACCAACAACCTGCGCGGCGAGATCGCCGTGGTGGCGCTGGCCGGCCTGTGCGACGGCTGCACCCCGGACAATCCCGGCCGCTGGTACGACTTCCGCGGCGAGTGGAAGGGCGTCTACCCGGGGCTGCCGAACTTCGGCGACATCGCGTTCATGAAGGTGCTGGGCTACGTGCCGCTGCCCGACATGCAGGCGCCCACCGAGATCGCGGTGACCACCGGGGTCGACTGGCAGCAGTACCAGCAAAACGGCTACAACCTGAACGACGCCTCGGTGCGCCAGAGCTTCAACTCGGGCTCCAACGCGAATGCATACGCCCGCTCGGGCGTGGCCGTGGTCGTCTCCAAGTCGGAGCGGAAGGCGACCTTCGTCGACCTGAAGCCGCTGTTCGCGTACTACCGCAGCATGTACTTCGGCTCCGGCACGCCCTTCAACAACCTGGGGCAGGGCCCGGACCAGTGGCCGACCGCCTTCTCGTCGGCCTCGCAGCAGACGCCGACGGTCATCAAGACCGTCGCGCTGGGCAGCCGCCCGACGGCGGTCAAGGCCTTCACCTTCAGCGACACCAAGCGCGCCTGGATCGCCACGCAGGACGGGCAGCTGCACATCTACGACCTGGGTGATTACCCGACCGACGGCGCGGCGTCACCTGATGGCATTCGCGAGGTGGGCAGCGTCGCCGTCGGTCGCAACCCCACCGACATCGCGCTCGTGAAGACGCGCAACCACCTGAACACGCCGTCGGTGCTGTACCCGGACACCAACAAGGAGGTGATCGTGACCTCGCGCGGCGACCGCCGCATCGACTGGGTGCGCTTCGCCGACGACTACAACAGCGGCCGCGTGGTGCGCACGCTGCGCGACTCCCGGCTGGCCGATCCGATCTCCGCCGAGGACGCCGACAACCACGGCAGCGAGTCCTATGTGCTGTCCGTGGCCGACTACGCCGGACGCCAGCTGGCGAACTACCGCTACGGTCCGGTGATCTTCTGGTGGTACCAGGGCCAGGTGGTCGATGGCGCCCTGAACAACGTGTTCAACTGGACGGCCTGCCGTCCGCCCGGCGGCTGCCCGGTGCAGGGCACCAGCTTCGACGGTGTCAACTACGACATGGAGTTCGGCGGCAGCTTCCCGCTGCCGGGCAAGGCCTTCCAGGTCAAGAGCGCCAACGTGTACTGATCGGAGCGGCGCGCCCTGCGGCGGCGGCGGTGGCGGTGGCGCGGAACCCGGCCGTTAAAATGCCGGGTTTTCCCGCAACCTGCCCCAGAAAGCCGCCGATGGCCAACCAAGCCTTGATGGCCAACGCGATCCGCGCGCTGGCCATGGACGCCGTCCAACTCGCCAACTCGGGCCATCCCGGCGCGCCGATGGGCATGGCCGACATGGCCGTCGCCCTGTGGGGCGAGCACCTGCGGCACAACCCAACGAACCCGCGCTGGGCCGACCGCGACCGCTTCGTGCTGTCCAACGGCCACGCGTCGATGCTGCTCTATGCGGTGCTGCACCTGACGGGCTACGACCTGTCGCTGGACGACCTGAAGGGCTTCCGCCAGCTGCACAGCAGGACCGCCGGCCATCCGGAGGTCGACGTCACGCCCGGCGTGGAGACCACCACCGGCCCGCTCGGGCAGGGCCTCACCAACGCGGTCGGCTTCGCGCTGGCCGAGAAGCTGCTGGCGGGCGAGTTCAACCGCCCGGGCCATGCCATCGTCGACCACCGCACCTACGTGTTCCTGGGCGACGGCTGCCTGATGGAAGGCATCAGCCACGAGGCCTGCGCGCTGGCCGGCGCCTGGAAGCTCGGCAAGCTGATCGCGCTGTACGACGACAACGGCATCTCGATCGACGGGCCGGTGGCGCCCTGGTTCATCGACAACACCGCCGAGCGCTTCGACGCCTACGGCTGGCAGGTGATCGGGCCGGTCGACGGCCACGACACGCGGGCCGTCTCGCAGGCCATCGAAAAAGCCAAGGGCGAAACGCTGCGCCCCACGCTCATCCTCTGCAAGACGCACATCGGCAAGGGCAGCCCGAACCGCGCCAACACCGCCAAGGCGCACGGCGAGCCGCTCGGCGCCGACGAGATCGCGCTCACGCGCAGCGCCCTCGGCTGGGCACACGCGCCCTTCGAGCTGCCGCAGGCCGTGTACGACGAGTGGGGCGCACGGACGGCGGGCGCGGCGGCCGAGGCCGACTGGAACACGCGCTTCGCCGCCTACGCCGAGGCCTTTCCCGACCTGGCGGCCGAGTTCACGCGCCGCATGAAAGGCGAGCTGCCGAAGCACTTCCACCAGACCGCCCTCGACGCCGTGGTGGCCGCGCACACGCAGGCACAGAACGTGGCGAGCCGCAAGGCGAGCCAGCTGGCGCTCGAGGCCTTCACCGCCGCTCTCCCGGAGCTGCTAGGCGGCAGCGCCGACCTGACCGGCTCCAATCTCACCAACACGAAGAGCACGCCGAACCTGCGCTTCGACGACAGCGGCGCCGTGGTGCGCAGCCCGGGCGACGAGCGCTTTCCCGACGGCCTGGCCGGGCGCCACATCAACTACGGGGTGCGCGAGTTCGGCATGGCGGCCATCATGAACGGCATCGCGCTGCACGGCGGCTTCATCCCCTACGGCGGCACCTTCCTGACTTTCAGCGACTACAGCCGCAACGCCATCCGCATGGCCGCGCTGATGAGGCGGCGGGTGATCCACGTCTTCACGCACGACTCGATCGGCCTGGGCGAGGACGGGCCGACGCACCAGTCGATCGAGCACGCCGCCAGCCTGCGCCTGATCCCGAACCTGGACGTCTGGCGCCCGGCCGACACCGCCGAAACCACGGTGGCCTGGGCGGTTGCGCTGCAGAGCCAGACGCGCCCGAGCGCGCTGCTGCTGTCGCGGCAGAACCTGCCCTATGCACCCAAGCGCGAGCTGGGCGACATCAGCCGCGGCGCTTACGTGCTGCGCGAGCCGGCCGATGTCGGCATGGAGCAGAAGAAGGCGCGCGCCGTGCTGATCGCCACCGGCTCCGAGGTCCAGCTCGCGCTCGGCGCGCAGGAACTGCTCGCCGCCCGAGGCATCGCCGTGCGCGTGGTCTCGATGCCCTCCACCACCGTGTTCGATCACCAGGACGCCGCCTACAAGACCGCCGTGCTGCCCGCCGGGCTGCCGCGCGTCGCCGTCGAGGCGGGCGTGACCGACGGCTGGTGGAAGTACGGCTGCGCCGCGGTCGTCGGCATCGACCGCTACGGCGAGTCGGCGCCGGCGGGCGAGCTGTTCCGGCATTTCGGCTTCACGCCCGAGAATGTGGCCGCCACGGTGCAGGCCGTGCTCAGGAAATGACGGCCTCCCGGCTTGGCGCTTCGTGTGCCTCGCCGTCCCCCGCAAGGGCGGCCGCAGACCTGTGCGGCGTCTTCCTCAACCCGTTTTCAAACCTCTAGGAGCATTTCAATGGCGATCAGGATCGGTATCAACGGCTTCGGCCGCATCGGACGCATGGTGTTTCGCGCCGCCGTGCAGAACTTCAAGGACATCGAGGTGGTCGCCATCAACGACCTGCTGGAGCCCGACTACCTGGCCTACATGCTGCAGTACGACTCGGTGCACGGCCGCTTCAAGGGCGAGGTCACGGTCGAGGGCGGCGCGCTGATCGTCAACGGCAGCCGGATCCGCCTGACGCAGGAGCGCGACCCGGCCAACCTGAAGTGGGACGAGGTCGGCGCCGACGTGGTGATCGAGTCCACCGGCCTGTTCCTCACCAAGGAGGCGGCGCAGAAGCACCTCGACGCCGGCGCCAAGAAGGTGATCCTGTCGGCCCCCAGCAAGGACGACACGCCGATGTTCGTCTACGGCGTGAACGACGGGACCTACGCCGGCCAGGCCATCGTCAGCAATGCCAGCTGCACCACCAACTGCCTGGCGCCCGTGGCCAAGGTCCTGAACGACAAGTGGGGCATCAAGCGCGGCCTGATGACCACCGTGCACGCCACCACCGCCACCCAGAAGACGGTGGATGGCCCGAGCAACAAGGACTGGCGCGGCGGCCGTGGCATCCTGGAGAACATCATCCCCAGCTCCACCGGCGCGGCCAAGGCGGTGGGCGTGGTGATTCCGGAGCTCAACAAGAAGCTCACGGGCATGAGCTTCCGCGTGCCGACCTCCGACGTGTCGGTGGTCGACTTGGTGGTCGAGCTGGACAGGAAGGCCAGCTACGCCGAGATCTGCGCCGAGATGAAGGCGCAGAGCGAAGGGGCGCTGAAAGGCGTGCTCGGCTACACCGCGGACAAGGTGGTCTCCACCGACTTCGTCGGCGAGCCGCGCACGTCCGTCTTCGACGCCGAGGCCGGCATCGCGCTCGATGACACCTTCGTCAAGGTGGTGGCCTGGTACGACAACGAGTGGGGCTACTCCAACAAGTGCCTGGAGATGGTGCGGGTCGTCTCGAAATAAGCGGCTCCGCCCGCAACGAAAAGCGCGCCCTCAAGCGCGCTTTTTTTCATGGGCGCAAGGGCACTCAGCGGTGTTTCTTTGTATTGATCGGAAAGGTCACGGCAACCATCGGGCGAGGAAGTGCCCAGCGTCAGACCGGTTCGAGCACGTGGATCATGCGCGCCTCGGTCAGCTCCTTCGTCTTGGCACCATAGGCCGTCATGTGCGGCGCGGCGGCATGCGCCTGCAGCGCGGCCAGGCTTTCCCACTTCTCGACGACCACGAAGGTATCGGTGCCGAAAGACCCTTTGGACGGCGGCATGTCGGCGGCGTCGACGGTCGCGACATATTCGATGCAGCCCGCTTCGGCGAGCACGGCCGGTCGGTTGGCGGCGAAGAGTTCGAGCATGGCGGCGCGCTGCCCGGTCTTGGCGGTGATGACGGCGATGACGTGAATCATGGTAAAGAAGACTCCATGGGTTGAGGTCGAGGCATACCGCTCGAATCTAGACCATGGTGCGTCCACCGCCTGTCGCGTCCGCGGCCTGCCAGCACGTCGGGCCGCTCTCGTCGAAGAAGCCGCCAGGGTGCCCCGGCCGGCAGCTTCGGGAAACGCATGGTGCCCGGATTCAGATGAAGCTGCCACCGTCGTCCTGGAAGTCTCCGCCGCTGTCGTCTGCGTTCAGGAACCCGTCGCCGCTCGAATCCGATGCGCTGCGAAACGCGTCGTCGCGGCTGCCAGCCTGCTCGTCGGGGAAGAAGTTCTCGTTGGTGATGTTCTGCACCACCGTCTCCTGAGGCGACGTGCCGCCGAGCAGGCCGTTGGCGCCGCCGAACAAGCCACCGCCACCGCCGTGGTGGCCCAGCAGGTTCCCCAGGCCGTTGAAGAGGAACATGCCGCCCGCGACGCCGGCCGCGGTGCGCGCCGCCTGGCCCAGGAAGCTGGGGCCCGCGGCGGCGGCGGCCGCCGGTGCCGGCGCAGGGGCTGCCGCCCCGCCGCTGCCGAACAGCCGGTCGCGCCAGCCCGGCGCGGGCGCTGCTGCAGCGGCCATCGGCGGCGCGACGGGCGCGCCCGGTCCGTAGCCGGCGGGCGCGGCACCCCGCCCGAAGGCGATGTCCGGCGGATTCGCACCCCCTAGAAAACTGCCGCCGCTGCCGCCCGCCGCGGCCTGCTGCTGCTGCAGCTGCGCGATCTGCTGGCGCGCCGCCTCCAGCGCGCGCTCCAGCAGCAGCGCGCGCTGCACCAGCAGGTAGGTCGCGTCGGGCCGGCCGGCCAGGCGCTGGCGGATCATCGCGTCGGCCTGCGCGTCCTTGTTGGGCACGGAATCCACGCTGGCCAGGCGTCCCAGGAAGTCGTCGAGCAGCTGCTGTTCTTGGGGGGTCATGGTGTCGAGCCTTTCGTTGGTGGCGGAGTGGGCGGGTGGGTAGGACTTCGCGAACGCAGCGGTGTTCCCGCATCCTGCCTCCGGAGAGAGCCGGAGGCTTCGGACAGAGATGGTGGCGGCTGCGTCCGCATCAACGCGCGGGCGCCGGATTTTTTCGAGGCTCCCGCCCGGTGCCGGGAGCAGGCGGCCCTCATGGCAAGCGGGGTGCCGTGCCCGCGCCACCGGCTGCGGCAGCCGCGGCGCCGGTTCATGACGAAAAGCCGCAACAGCGCCCGACCTGTGTGCATTGTCTGCTATTGAAACAATAGCATTTAAGCGCTGCCGGCCCGCCTTCCAGCCCGTCCCGGCGATGGCAGTGGCGGCGTCGTCCGACACGGTGTGCAAGAGCCCGGAATTAGATTGCTCGGTCGCTCATTCACGTCCACCCACGAGCCCAGAGCCATGCCCACCTCGCGCAAGAGCACCTCCCCGACCGCAGCCAAGTCCGCGGCGCGCAACACCTCCAGTCGCCCGGCGCACGCCCCCGACCGTCCGGGCGCCGATCCGCTGGCGCGCCAGGCCGCCGACACCGAGGCGCTGGTCGCCGCGATGCCGTTCAATCAGAACAAGCCTTTGGAGCACGGGCACGACAACGCGCTGAACCCGCCGCAGGGCGCCACCGCCGATCCGCGCTCCAACGACGTCACCGCCAGCACGCTGAGCGAGGACAACCACTCGGACAAGACCGGCCGCCGCGCGACGCCGGGCGTCAACGCCACCATCGGCACGCTCGACCGGGTGCGCGTGGATTCCGCCGACCAGCGCCTCACCACCAACCAGGGCGTGCCGGTCGCAGACAACCAGAACACGCTCAAGGCCGGCCTGCGCGGCCCGACGCTGCTGGAAGACTTCATCCTGCGCGAGAAGATCACCCACTTCGACCACGAGCGCATTCCCGAGCGCGTGGTGCACGCGCGCGGCTCCGGCGCGCACGGCTACTTCGAGGCCTACGAGGCGCTCACCGACCTCACGCGCGCCGCGCCGTTCCAGGAGAAGGGCAAGATCACGCCGGTGTTCGTGCGCTTCTCGACCGTGGCGGGCGAGCGCGGCTCGGTCGATACGCCGCGCGACGTGCGCGGCTTCGCCGTCAAGTTCTACACCGACGAGGGCAACTGGGACCTGGTGGGCAACAACATCCCGGTCTTCTTCATCCAGGACGCGATGAAGTTCCCCGACCTGGTGCATGCCCTGAAGCCCGAGCCGAACAACGCCATCCCGCAGGCGGCCAGCGCGCACGACACCTTCTGGGACTTCGTCTCGCTGATGCCCGAGTCGACCCACATGCTGATGTGGGCCATGAGCGACCGCACCCTGCCGCGCAGCCTGCGCATGATGGAAGGCTTCGGCGTGCACACCTTCCGCATGGTGAACGCGCAGGGCCAGAGCAGGTTCGTCAAGTTCCACTGGAAGCCCAGGCTCGGCACCCACTCGCTGGTGTGGGACGAGTCGGCCAAGATCCAGGGCGCCGACAACGACTTCCACCGCCGCGACCTGTGGGAGGCCATCGAAGCCGGCGAGTACCCCGAGTGGGAACTGGGCCTGCAGGTCTTCACCGAGGAGCAGGCGGCGGGCTGGAGCTTCGACATCCTCGACGCGACCAAGATCGTCCCCGAGGAACTGGTGCCGGTGAAGCTGGTCGGGCGCATGGTGCTCGACCGCAACCCGGACAACTTCTTCGCCGAGACCGAGCAGGTGGCGTTCTGCGCCGCGCACGTGGTGCCCGGCATCGACTTCACCAACGATCCGCTCCTGGCCGGGCGGCTGCACTCGTACCAGGACACGCAGATCACCCGCTTGGGCGGGCCGAACTTCACCGAGCTGCCGATCAACGCGCCGATCGCGCAGGCGCACAACAACACGCGCGACGCGATGCACCGCCAGCAGATCAACCGCGGCCGCGTCGCCTACGAACCCAACTCGCTGGCCGGCGGCTGCCCGTTCCAGGCCGGGGCCAAGGGTTTCGTCTCGTTCCCGGAAGCCGTCGAGGGCGACAAGCTGCGCGGCAAGCCGGAAAAATTCGCCGAGCACTACCAGCAGGCCACGCTGTTCTGGAACAGCCAGACCGACTGGGAGAAGGCGCACATCGTCGGCGGCTTCCGCTTCGAGCTGTCCAAGTGCACGGTGCCGGCGATCCGCGCGCGCATGGTGGCGGGGCTGCTGAACGTCTCGCCCGAGCTGGCGCAGCGGGTGGCCGAGGGGCTGGGCCTCACGCTCGGGGCCCCGCTGCCGAAAGCCATCGAGAACCCGCAGCCGCCCGAGGTGACGCATTCGGCCGCGCTGTCGCTCACGGCGCGTCCGGGTGACGGCGGCATCCGCGCGCGCAAGATCGCGATCCTGGTGGCCGACGGCGTCGAGGGCGCCTCGATCGCCACCCTGCAGGCGGCGCTGGTCGAGGCCGGCGCCGTGGCGCGCATCGTCGCGCCGCGGCTGGGCACCGTCAGGACGACCGGCGGCCAGCCCGACGCCGCGCCGCTGGAGGCCGACGCCACCTTCGAGAACACGCCGGCGGTGCTGTTCGACGCGGTGGTGCTGCCCGACGGACAGGCGGCGGTCGAGACGCTGGCCGGCATCGGCAACACGATGGAGTTCGTCGTCAACACCTACCGCCACTGCAAGACGCTGCTGGTGCTGGGCGCCAGCAAGGCCCTGACCGACAAGGCCGGCCTGCCGGCCACGCTGCCCTCGGGCGAGGCCGACCCGGGCCTGCTGTTCGCGCCGGCGGGCGACGTCGAGGCGGCCGCGGCCGCCTTCATCGCCGCCGTCGGGAAACACCGCCACCCGGCGCGCGACCAGGACCCGCCGCGGGTCTGAACACGCTGCGGGCGCCGCGGCGCGCCCGTCTAGCGCCATTGGCCTACTCGCGCTTGCAAATTCGGCGCATGCACCGGCGGCGGCACCGCCCCCACAGTGGCGGCACGAAGAACCCGCCAACGAAAGCGCGCCGCCATGATGAGCCCCAAACACCTGTTCGAGCTGTGCAAGAAGGCCGTCATGGCCTGGATCGACGACTTCGCGCCCAGCATGGGGGCGGCCATCTCGTACTACACGATGTTCTCGCTGGCGCCGCTGCTGCTGATCGTGATCGCGGTGGCCGGCGCGCTGTTCGGGCGCGAGGCGGTGCAGGGGCAGATCGTCGAGCAGCTCTCCGGGCTGATCGGGCACGACGGCGCGACCGCCGTGCAAGGCCTGATCAAGAGCGCCAGCGAACCCAAGAAGGGCCTGATCGCCGGGACCATCAGCGTGGTGGTGCTGATCGTCGGCGCCACCACCGTGTTCGCCGAGCTGCAAAGCGCGCTCGACCGCATCTGGCACGTGCCCGAGCAGGACAAGCCCAGCGGCGTGTGGGCGGTGCTGCGCGCGCGGGTGCTGTCCTTCGGGCTGATTCTGGGCGTGGCCTTCCTGCTGATGGTGTCGCTGTCGGTCAGCGCCGGCGTGGCGGCCTTCGGCACCTGGGTCGGCGGCATGCTGCCGGGCTGGGAGCTGCTGCTGCAGGGCATCAACATCCTGATTTCGCTCGGCATCGAGACGCTGATGTTCGCCATGATCTTCAAGCTGATGCCGACCGTCCCGATCGGCTGGCGCGACGTGTGGATCGGCGCCCTCGTCACGGCCGTGCTGTTCGAGATCGGCAAGATCGGCATCGGCCTCTACATCGGCAAGAGCGGCATCACCAGCTCCTTCGCCGCCGCCGGCGGGCTGGTGGTGCTGCTGGCCTGGGTGTATTACGCCGCGCAGATCTTCCTGCTGGGCGCCGAGTTCACCAAGGTCTATGCCGGCGAGCACGGCTCCAAGGCCGGCGCCCCGAAGCTCGACGCCGGCACGGCCGCCGCGGCGGGCGTGCCGACGGCCTCGGGCATGGGCCAGGGCGCGGGCGGCCCGAATGCGCCGCTGCCGTCGCCCGGCGCGGCCGCGACCGCGCCGGTCAGCGGCGTCGAAGCGATCGCTCGGGCGCGCGAGGCCCGCCAGAAGGTCGAGCGGCACGTGCGGCCTCAGACCGAGCGCATGGTGCGCGAGGTGGTGGTGCTGGCCACGCTGACGCTGGCGCGCTCGGCGCTGCTGCGCTGGCGCCAGCGCCAGCGCAAGACCGCCAAGCGACGCGGCATCAGGTTGCCATGAGCGCGGCCGGCCCAGCGCCTGCCGCCGCATCGGGCGCTCCCGGCGATGGCGACCCCGCAGCCAGCTCCACCGCCATCATCGATTTCATGGCGCCGTCGCACGAGGTGGCGCGCCGCCTGATCGGCGTGACGCTGCTGGTCGACGGCGTCGGCGGGCGCATCGTGGAAACCGAGGCCTACGACCGGGACGACCCGGCCTCGCACAGCTTCGCCGGGCCGACGCCGCGCAACGCCGCGATGTTCGGGCCGCCGGGGCGCGCCTATGTCTACCGGTCGTACGGCATCCACTGGTGCCTGAACTTCGTCTGCCGCGAGGAAGGGCACGGCGCCGGCGTGCTGATCCGGGCACTGGAGCCGACCCGGGGCCTGGATCGCATGCGCCAGCGCCGCGGCTTGGACGATGCGCGGCTGCTGTGCGCCGGGCCGGGCCGCCTGGGACAGGCGCTCGGCATCGACGCCAGCTTCAACGGCCGGCGGCTCGATGCGCCGCCGTTCGCGCTGCTGGCAGCGGCCGACGACGGCACGGCGGTGCAGGTCGAGGCCGGTCCACGCATCGGCATTTCCAAGGCGGCCGAGGTGCCGTGGCGCTTCGGCGAGCGCGGCTCGCGCTTCCTGAGCCGGCCCTTCGCCGCCCCGTGACACCGCGGCACGGCCTGAGGTGCGGCGGCCGGTCGCCGCGGCCGTGGCAAGCTGTGCGGTTTCCGCCCAAAGTTGCAATCCCTCATGGAAACCGAATTCAAGTTCCACATCCCGCCCGGACACCTCAAGGACGTGGAAACCGCCCTGCGCGGCGCCGACGCGGTGCGCACGCGCCTGCGTGCGCGCTACTTCGACACCGCCGACGGCGCGCTGGCCGCGCACGGCGTCGTGCTGCGGCTGCGCCAGGAAGGCCGGCGCTGGGTGCAGACCGCCAAGGCCACGGGCGACGGGCCGCTGCGCCGGCTGGAGCACAACGTCGACCTGGGCGCCGCGCGCGCCTCGGCGCCGCCCATGCCCGACGCGCGGCGCCACGACGGCACGCCCGTGGGCGAGCGGCTGGCGCAGGCGCTCGGCGCGGCGCCGGACGTGCCGCTCGTGGAGACCTACGGCACCGACATCTGGCGCCTGACGCGGCAGGTCGAGGTCGACGGCGCCACGGTCGAGCTGGCGCTGGACTTGGGCCGCATCACGGCGCCGCCCCCACACGAAGGCGACGCGCCGCGCGCGACGACGGTGTGCGAGCTGGAGCTCGAACTGGTACGCGGCGACGTGCGCGGGCTGGTCGCGCTGGCCGCCGAATGCGCGCAGCAGCACGGGCTGTGGTTCAGCACGGTGTCCAAGGCCGAGCGCGGCCATCGGCTGCTCGCGGGCCTGGAGCAGGTGCCGGCGGTCAAGGCCGTGCCACCCTGCTTCGCCGTCCACGGTCATGCCCGTCCGTCGGGGCGCGCCATCCAGCGCGCGGTGATCGCCGCCTGCCTGGCGCAGATCCTGCCCAACGCCAGCGAGATCGCCGCGGGCAGCGAGGACGCCGAGCAGGTCCACCAGCTGCGCGTCGGCATCCGCCGCCTGCGCACCGCGCTGCGCGAGCTGGACGGCCTGGCCGCCGGGTTCGATCCCGCGTGGCAGGCGCCGCTGGCCGAGACCTTCCGGGCGCTGGGCGCGCGACGCGACCGCGAGGTCGTGCTGCAGGCGGTGCAGCCGCGGCTGCGCGCGGCCGGCGCGCCGGCCGTGGAACTGCCGCCCGATGCGGTGCCCGCCGTCTCGCCCGGCGCGGCAGTGCGCGCGCCGGCGTTCCAGTCGGTGCTGGTGGCGCTCATCGGGTTCACGGCGCAGGGCGACGACGTGGCAGCGGAGGGACACGAGGCCCGGCGGCCGGACAGTGTCGCGCTTTCATGCGGGATCGATACCGATGCCGATGCCGATGCCGCGGAGGCGGAGGCGGATGAATTCGATGCCGACGACGGAGACAAAGCCGGGCCGTGCATCGCTCCCAGGGCCGGGCCCGCGGCCGGGGCGCTGGCGGCCACGGCCGAAGCGTCGAGGACCGGCACCGGCGCGGCGCATGAGACCGCAGCCTATGCCGCCGCCGCGGTTGTCAGCGCCGCCACGGCCTTCGAGAGCGACGGCGACGGCGACGGCGACGATACCGTTACCGATGGCGATGGCGATGGCGATGGCGATGGCGATGGCGATGGCGATGGCAATGCTCGCGCCGTTCCGGGTGATTGCCCGGACACGGGGCTTGCGGCCGCCGCAGCCCCAACGGCCCATGCCGCTGCCGCCGGCGACGCCGGTGCCCGCATCGACAGAATCGGCCCTGGCATCGATACCGATGCCGCCCCGGGCCCAGTCGCGGGCGCGAGCGCGAGCGCGGACCCCGACACCCCGCCCGCCGAGGCGCGCCGGCGGCTGCGCGCGCGGCTGGAGCGGCTGCACGCGCGCACGGTGCGCGACGGCAAGCGCTTCGGGTCCCTCACGCCTGCCGAGCGGCACGGCGTGCGCAAGCGCCTGAAGCGGCTGCGCTACCTGGCCGAGTTCGTGGCGCCGCTGTTCGACGCGCACGCGGCGCGGCACTACCTGGAGCGGCTGGAGCCGGCACAGGACGCGCTGGGCCGGGCCAACGACGAGGCGGTGGCGCTGCAGGCCTACCGCGCCGCCACTGCCAGCGACCCGCGCGCCTGGTTCGCGGTCGGCTGGCTCGGCGCACACGAAGCCGAGGGCGTGCACGCCAGCCGCGCGGCGCTGCGCCGCATCGCCAAGGCGCCGCGCTTCTGGAAAAAGAAGAAAAAGTAAGGAGTGGCTCAACGGCTGCGGCAGACGGTCCGCGCACGCGTCCGTCCGACCGCTCGCCCGGCCGAGGCCCGCTCAGGGAGCCGGGGCGACGACCACCATCCAGGACACGCCGAAGCGGTCCGCGACGACGCCGAAGGACGAGGCGAAGAACGTTTTCCCGAGCGGCATCTGCACCTGTCCGCCGTCGCCCAGGGCGGCGAACAGGCGCTGCGCCTCGGCGTCGTCCGATGGCGAGAGCGCGAGCGAGAAGCCCTGGAACACGGGACGGCTGCCGGGCGCGGGGCCGTCGGACGCCATCAGCGTGGTCTCGCCGATGCGCAGGCTGGCGTGCATCACCTTGTCCTTGGCCACGGCGGCGCCGTCCGGGCACGTGGCGGCCTCGGGACTGTCGCCGAAGCGCATGAGCGCGGTCACCTCGGCGCCGAGTGCCCGACGGTAGAAATCGAGCGCCTCCTCGCAGCGGCCGTCGAAGAACAGGTAGGGCTGGACTTGCATGATGTTTCCTTTAAAGAAGGTGGTGGTGATGGCGCCGGCCGCGAGCCGGCAGGACGGCAGGACACCGTGGGTCCTTCCCTGATGTGTACGCCGTCCACTGCAGGTTAGCAAAGACAATGGACACTGTCCACATAAAATCGATCATCCGATGACCCCTGCGCCCGAGTCCCCGAAGCCGCGCGGCAGCTACCGCCACGGCGACCTGCGCCGCGCGCTGCTCGACGCCGGCATCGCGCTGGCGCGCGACGGCGGGCCCGGCGCCGTGGTGCTGCGCGAGGCCACCCGCCGCGCCGGCGTGGTGCCCAACGCCGCCTACCGCCACTTCGCCAGCCGCGAGGCGCTGCTGCGGGCGGTGCGCGGCGCCGCCCTGCAGGCGGTGGCGGGGGCGATGCAGGCCGAGCTGCGGGCGTTGCCGGCGGAAGGCTCGCCGGCCGACCTGGCCCGCGCCGGCCTGCGGGCGGTGGGCGCCGGCTATTTGCGCTTCGCCCGCGCGGAAACCGGCCTGTTCCGCACCGCGTTCGGTCCGCCGGCGGGTGATGAAGGCAGTGCCGACGCCGCATCCGATGCCGACATCGACCCCAACCCGTTCGAGCTGCTGGGCGCGGCGCTCGACCGCCTGGTCGCCGCCGGCGTGCTGCCACCCGGGCGCCGCCCCGGCGCCGAGTATCTGGCCTGGTCGGCGGTGCACGGCATGGCGCTGCTGACGATCGACGGCCCGCTGCGCGGGCGCGCGGACGACGCCGTTCACGCGCTCGGCCGGCGCCTGCTCGACATGGTCGAGCGCGGGCTTTAACCTGCCCGCTTCCGGACGGCTTCCGCCCGGCCGCCGCAGCGCGCCGCCCGGGTGCCTGCACAATCCCGATCCGCCTGCCGCAAATCGCCCGGCAGGCGGCCCGCCAAGGAGACTCCCACCATGTTCGATGCCCTGCTCTTGACCCGCGCCGAAGACGGCACCACCCGCGCCGCCGTCACCGCGCTCGACGAAACCCGGTTGCCCGACGGCGAGGTGCGCGTGAACGTGGCGTACTCGACCGTCAACTACAAGGACGCGCTCGCCATCACCGGCCGCTCGCCCGTGGTGCGCACCTTCCCGATGGTGCCGGGCATCGACTTCGCCGGCACCGTGGCCGAGAGCGCCGACGCGCGCTTCGCGCCGGGCGACGCCGTGCTGCTCAACGGCTGGGGCGTCGGCGAGACGCACTGGGGCGGCCTGGCGCAGCAGGCGCGCGTCAAGGCCGACTGGCTGCTGCCGATCCCCGCCGGGCTCGACGCACGGGCGTGCATGGCGATCGGCACCGCCGGCTACACCGCCATGTTGTGCGTGATGGCGCTGCAGGAGCGCGGCGTGGCGCCGGCGGCCGGTCCGGTGCTGGTGACGGGCGCCAACGGCGGCGTCGGCAGCATCGCCGTCGCGCTCTTGGCGCGGCTCGGCTTCGAGGTGCACGCCTCGACCGGCCGCACCGGGGAAGCGGCGCACCTGAGGCAGCTCGGCGCCGCCGAAATCATCGACCGCGCCACGCTCGCCGCGCCGGGCAAGCCGCTGCAGAAGGAGCGCTGGGCCGCCGCCGTGGACAGCGTCGGCAGCCACACGCTGGCCAACGTCTGCGCCAGCCTGAAGTACGGCGGCACGGTGGCGGCCTGCGGCTTGGCGCAGGGGCTGGACCTGCCGGCCAGCGTGGCGCCCTTCATCCTGCGCGGCGTGACGCTGGCCGGCATCGACAGCGTCTACGCGCCGCGGGCGAAACGCGAGGCGGCCTGGCAGCGCCTGGCGCACGAGTTGCCGCAGGATGTGCTGGAAGGCAACACCCACACCATCGGCCTGGGCGAGGTTGCCGCCCTGGCGCCGCGGCTGCTGGCGGGCCAGGTGCGCGGCCGGGTGCGGGTCGATCTCGCAGGCTGAGGAATAAAAAGAGGCGGCAGCGCCCGCCAGTTCTTGGCCTGCAGCTACCGATTCGATAGCAACGGGGCGACACGAGGCAGCGCGGCGGACACCCGCCCGACGTCCGGCTCATGCAGGCGCGGCGATTGCCGGTGCTCTGCCATGGAACCCTCTTCCCGCCGTCATTTCCTGCGCTCCGCCGGCGTCGTCGCCACGGTCGCGACCACCGGCGCCTCGGCGCTGGCCCAGAACCCAGCACCGCCCGCCGGCGCCCGGGGGACGCACGCGACGCACCCACCGCCGGGCACTGCAGGGCGGGCCGCCGGCGCCGGCGCGTCGCCCGACACCTACATCTTCTTCAACCCCGAGGAAGCCGCCTTCATCGAGGCGGCGGTGGCGCGGCTGATCCCGAGCGACGAGACCGGGCCCGGCGCCATCGAGGCGGGCGTGCCCTTCTTCATCGACCGCCAGCTCGCCGGCGCCTGGGGCGCGGGCGAGCGGCTCTACCGCAGCGGCCCGTGGCACCCCGGCACGCCGGAGCAGGGCTACCAGTTGCCCTACACGCCGGCCGAGCTGTTCCGCGCCGCGCTCGGGGCGCTGCGCCAGCAGGACTCGGCGGCCGGCGCCACGCCCTTCGCGAAGATGAACGCCGCCGGGCAGGACGAGGCGCTCAAGCGCTGGCAGACCGGCACCGCCGACCTGGGCGGCGTGCCGTCCAACGTGTTCTTCGAGTCGCTCTGGGGCCTGACGCTCGAAGGCTGGTTCGGCGACCCGGTCTACGGCGGCAACCGCGGCATGGTGAGCTGGCGCATCATCGGCTTCCCCGGCGCGTACGCGAACTACTACCAGTACATCGACCAGCACGGCATCGCGTTCGAGGGCCCGCCGGTGAGCCTGGCCGAGAACGGCCGCGGCGTGATCCACATCCATCCGGACATCCCGGCCACGCGCGACGGCGTCGCGCCCAACCCGCAGAGGAACCCGCGCCGTGGCTGAACGACTTCCCGAAACCGACGTGGTCCTGCTGGGCGTGGGACTGGTGGGCACCATCCTCGGGCGCGAGCTCACGCGCGCCGGCCACAAGGTGGTCGGCCTGGAGCGCGGCCGGCCGCAGTTCACCGTGCCCGACTTCCAGGGCCCGCAGATGCACGACGAGCTGCGCTACTCGGTGCGCAAGGCGCTGATGCAGGACAACACGCGCGAGGCGATGACCTTCCGCAACAACGCCGGGCAGACCGCGCTGCCGATCCGCCGCTGGGAGAGCTTTCTGCCCGGCACCGGCCTGGGCGGCGCGATGGTGCACTGGAACGGCCAGACCTACCGCTTCCAGGACACCGACTTCCAGACCCGCTCCCGCACCATCGAGCGCTACGGGCAGGGCTTCATCAAGGGCGACATCCAGCCGCAGGACTGGGGCGTGCGCGCCGCCGACCTGGAGAAGCACTACGACCGCTTCGAGTACCTGCTGGGCACCGCCGGCAAGGCCGGCCACCTGAACGGCCAGAAGATCGAGGGCGGCAACCCGTTCGAGGACACGCGCTCGCGCGACTACCCGACGCCGCCGCAGAAGGAGCCCTACGGCTCGGCGATCTTCCGCAAGGCGGCGGCGGGGCTCGGGCACCACCCGTACCCGCAGCCGTCGTCGAACATGAGCCAGACCTACACCAACCCGGAGGGCCAGACGCTGCGCGCGTGCATGTTCTGCGGCTTCTGCGAGCGCTACGGCTGCGAGCACTACGCCAAGTCGTCGCCGCAGACCATCCTGCTGCCGGCATTGTTGAAGGACCCGAACTTCACGCTGCGCACGCAATGCCAGGTGCTGCGCATCAATCTCTCGCCCGACAAGAAGCACGCCACCGGCGTGACCTACGTGGACGGCGCCGGGCGCGAGTTCGAGCAGCCGGCCAAGCTCGTCATCGTCGGCATGTTCGCGCTCAACAACGTGCGCATGCTGCTGCTCTCGGGCATCGGCACGCCGTACGACCCGCAGACCGGGCGCGGCGTGGTCGGGCGCAACTACGCCTACCAGACCACCAGCGGCGTGAACGTGTTCTTCGACCCCAAGACGAACATCAACCCGTTCATGCGATCGGGCGCCTGCGGCACGGTGATGTCGGACTTCGTCAGCGACAACTTCGACCACGGCCCGCTCGGCTTCATCGGCGGCGCCTACATCGGCGAGGTGATGTCGCACGGGCGGCCGATCGAGTTCCACCCGACGCCCGCGGGCACGCCGGCCTGGGGCTCGGGCTGGAAGAAGGCGGTGGCGCAGCACTACAACCACACCTCGTCACTCGGCGTGCACGGCAGCTCGATGGCGCACCGCGCCAACTACCTCGACCTGGACCCGACCTACCGCGACGCCTGGGGCCTGCCGCTGCTGCGCATCACCTTCGACTTTCCCGAGAACGACCTGCGCATGTCGGCGTACCTGACCGACCGCGCGGCCGAGGTCGGCCGCGCGATGGGCGGCGTCAAGGTCGAAGGCGCGCCGCGCAAGGGTCCCTACACCATCACGCAGTACCAGACCACCCACAACACCGGCGGCACCGTGATGGGGACCGACCCGGCGACCAGCGTGGTCAACCGCTACCTGCAGAGCTGGGACGTACCCAACGTGTTCGTCATCGGGGCGTCGAACTTCCCGCAGAACGCCTCGTACAACCCGACCGGCACGGTCGGCGCGCTGGCCTACTGGGCGGCCGACGCCATCGTCAACCGCTACCTGAAGGCGCCAGGGCCGCTGATGGACGGCGCGGCCACGACCCCGGGGACGAAGACATGACGACGACGCGCCCCCCCACGGCGGCCCGCGCCGCCTCGCTGCACTTCGCGGCGCGACTGGTCGGTGCGGCCTCGCTGTTCGTCGCGTTCGCATCGCTCGCCCAGCAGGCGCCGCCTGCGGGCGGTGCGCCGACGCAGCCCGCCAGCACCCAGCGGGCCCCGGCCGCGCCGGGTGCAGGCGCCGGCGCGGCCAGCACCAGCTCCGCAGGTGGCGAGGGCGCCGATGCGGGCGCCCGCCTGGCGCAGCAGGGCGCGCCTGAGCGCGGCGTGGCCGCGTGCGCGAGCTGCCACGGCGCGCAGGGCGAAGGCATGGCCGCCGGCGGCTTTCCGCGGCTGGCCGCCCAGTCGCCCGACTACCTGGCGCGGCAGCTGCGCAGCTACGCCGACGGCAGCCGCAACAACCCGGTCATGACGCCCATCGCCAAGGGCCTGAGCGACGGGCAGATCACCGCCGTGGCGGCGCACTACGGGAACCTGAAGCCGTCGTCATCATCATCATCGCCGTCCACCGCGAAGGCCGCAGCAGCCGCGCCAGTGGCGTCGCGGTCATCCCCGGCCGCCGGCCGCGGCGCGCCGGGCAGCGGCCAAGCGCGCGGCGAGCGCCTGGCGTCGCTCGGCGACGAGTCGATTCAGGTGCAGGCCTGCGCCAACTGCCACGGCGCCGCCGGCGTCGGCGAGCCGCCGGCTTACCCGTACTTGGCGGGCCAGCATGCGAGCTACCTGACGACCGCGCTCGCGGAGTGGAAGAGCGGCAACCGCAAGACCGACCCCAGCGGCCAGATGCCGCTGATCGCCCAGCGCCTGAGCGACGCCGATGTGGCCGCGCTGGCCGGCTACTACGCCGCGCAGGCCGCGCCCGGCCCGCGCCTGCAAAGCCCGGAGGCGCGCCGGCCGGGCGGAGCGCCGGCGATGGCGGCTTCTTCGTCCACCCCCTCCGCTGGCGGCGGCGCCGCCCCGCCGGCGGGCGCTGCCGGCCAGGGCGTCGGCACCGAAGCGGGCGCTCCGGTCACGGGCGGCAGCCAGACGCCGGGCGGCAGCGGCACCACGGGCGCCGTCAACCCGACGACCGGCGGCGGCAGCGCGCCGCGCCGCTGACGACCGATCCGGCACGCCCTGCGTCCTGCGCCGTGGACGGGTCCGACTCCGTCGCCGGTCGGCGATGCGGTGGCCGTGCGCCTCTCTGCATGTTGCAGCGGCTCCGCCTGCGGCGTCGCCGCGATCCAGGGGTCAGTGATGGTGTCCGTGCGCCCCGTGCACGTGCCGGTGTGCGATCTCCTCGGGCGTCGCCGCGCGCACGTCCGTCACCTTGAGGCTGAAGCGCAGCGCCATGCCCGCGAGCGGGTGGTTGCCGTCGAGCATCACGGTGTCGCCCTTGATCTTCCTGACGTGGAAGATCTGCTCGCGCCCCTGCTCGTCGCGGCCCTGCAGCCGGCCGCCGACCTTCACGCCGGGCGGGAACTCGCGCTTCGGAATGGTGCGCGCCAGCGACTCGTCGCGCAGTCCGAAAGCGTCCTCGGGCTGCAGTGCCAGCGTGACCTGGTAGCCGGGCTCCTTGCCGTCGAGGGCTTCCTCGATCTTCGGCAGCGTGTTGCCGTAGCCGCCGTGCAGGTAGACCATCGGCTCGCGGCTGTCCTCGATCAGCTTGCCCTGCGCGTCGGCGATCTTGTAGCGCAAGGTGACGACGGTGTCCCGGGTGATGTGCATGGTGCGGCTCCGAAGGAAAGAAGAAAAAATCGTGGCGCGGCGGGCGGCCGCCCGCGAGGATACGTCCTGCACCACCCCCAGCTCGGCAGCGACCTCCGCGATGGTGGTCTTACCCGGCCACAGCGCGCGACAACCAGCCCAGCCGCTGCTCGATGACGTGGCGGTACGGCGTGCGGATGTCGGCTGGCACGCGCCGCACGTAGTCCTCGGCATGGGCGCGCGTGGCGCCGCGCAGGCCGTCCAGGTACGCCACCGCTTCGTCGGCGCTCGGCTTGCGCCCCTCGATGCCGGCCGAGCGGGGCGGCAGCGCGGTCCAGACCACCGCGTCCAGCGCGTGCCCGCGCATCCATTGCGCGATCGTCGCGGTCTCCGGCGCGCCGGCTCCGGAAGCGGAGGTCAAAGCGGCAGGAACGCTGCCGACCCCGTCGGGACGCTGCGGGTCGATCTGCTCGCGCTCGCGCAGCGCCTCGCGCACCGCGGCCAGGTCGGCCAGATCGAGCAGCGCCCACCAGGTGGGCTGCACCGGCGCGCCGGTGCACAGCACGGTGGCCAGCTCGCCCTGGTCGCCGACGCGGGCGAACTCCAGCGGCAGCATCGGCCCGCCAGGCTTCCAGGCCGAGGCGAGCGGCAGGGCGCCGGGTTTCCAGATGAGGGAGCCCCAGGCGAGGCAGGCGATTTTCATGACTCACACCACCTCCGCCGGCTCCGGCAGCACCCGCCGGTAGCGCCCGATCAGATTCAGGTCGATCCCGAGCCAGCGCGCCACCTGCTCGGGCGGGGTGCCACGGCGCAGCTGGCGCAGGGCAAAAGTGTGGCGCAGCCGGAACGAGCCGCCCGCGGCCTCCTCGATGCCGGCGTCGTGCAGCACCTGCTTGGCCGCCAGGTACTGCGCGACCTTGCCCCAAGGCTTGCCGCTGCGGGTCGAGGGAAACAGCCACTCGCCGCCGATGCCGCTGGCCGCGCGCACCTGCAGCCAGTACTGCAGCAGCTCGCCGGCCCAGGGCGCGACGGGCGTCTCGCGCGCCGGCGAGTTGCCGTCGCCCGGCACCGCCAGCTTCCACGGCCGCCCGGGGACGCGCCCGCCCTGCGTCGCGGGCGCAGCCAGCGTGAGCGCCCGCACGTCGCCCGGCGACAGCCCCGCGCCGAGCTGCAGCGCCACGCCGACGCGGTTGCGCAGGCCCTGCCAGTTCATCGGCTCGCCCTCGGCGCCCAGGCGCGGCCGGGCGCGGCTGAGGAAGGTGATGAGCCGCGCGGCCTGCGCCGTGCTCAGGTAGGCCGGCAGCGGGTCGGCCTCGGCGGCGTTGGCGTAGCGCACCGCCGGCTGCGCGGCGATGGCGTCCATCGCGGCCGTGTTGGGCTCGCAGCCGGTCTCGGCGGCGTGGTGGCGCAGCACCCGGTCGATGAGCCCCAGCAGGCGCCGGGCGTGGCGCGGCGTGAGCGACAGATCCGACGCCTTCATGCCGAAGCGCGCCGACTGGAACCGCGCCAGGTCGCCCGCGTCGAGCGAGGCCAGCGTGACCGGCGGCGCCTGCAGTGCGCACCAGGCGGCGAAGCTGCCCCACATGTCGCGGTACACCTCGGCCGACGACACGTAGCGCAGCGCGCCGGCGTCCTGCATGTCCGCCAGCCAGCGCTCGAAGACGTCGAGCAGGTCCTCGCCGGCGGGTGCCTCGTCGAAAGGGAGTTGGGACTGGGATTGCATCGTGGAAGAAGAAGGCCTCGGCCAGGAGATCCGCCGTGCCGGCGCCTGCACTCCGAAAGACCCTCGGATTGCAGCGCGGCGCACGCGGGGCGTGGGCCGAATGCTATCAAAACAGCAGCAATCGGGCATCCGGTATCCGCCGGACGACACGGCCGGACCGGCCCTGTCAGTCGTCCGGCGGCGGCGCGTCCCACCCCAGCAGCTCCGCCAGCCGCGTCGCCACCCAGCGCGCCTCGCCTTCGGTCACGCCCGAGCCCGGCGCGCGCAGGCCGGCCAGGATGCGCCGCAGCACCTCGTCCTCCGACGGCGCCGAGGCGTGCGCCAGCACGCGGGCGTGCTCGACCAGGTGCGTCGCCAGGTCCTCGCACACCTCGTAGCGCGCGCGCACCTCGCCGATGGGCTCTCGCAGGCGCCGCGTGCGGAGGTCGGCGTACAGCGCGAGGAAGGAAGAGGGAATGTGGATCTGGTGGTCGTCGGACATGGGCGCAGCCGTGGCGGTTGAATGAATGAATGAATGAATGAAGATGACGGACAAGGAGGCGCGGCGGGCGCAGCAGGCCACGGCGGGAAAAGCCGGTGCGGACACGATAGCGCCCCCCGGCCGGCCGCGGGCGGCGCGCGCTGGCCCCTACACTGCCGCGTCGCGCCGCGCCCCGCGCGGCCCTGCCGCTTCTCCCCAGATCGACCGTGAAAGGGCCTTTTTCCATGAATCCATTGTTCTCGGACGCCGACTACGCCCCCGACGCCCTCGAAGTCCGGGTCTCCGAGCTGCTGGTGGCCACGCCCGACGGCGGCGACGCGCTGATCGACGGCGCCGTGCCCGAGGTGCTGCGCATGCTGCGCGAGCATCTGCGCATGGACGTGGTGTTCGTCTCCGAGTTCGTCGACGGCCGGCGCGTCTTTCGCCAGGTCGAGGCCGACGCGGACCATCGCCTGATCGAGGTCGGCCAGTCCGATCCGCTGGAGCAGTCGTTCTGCCAGCGCGTGGTCGACGGGCGGCTGCCGAAGCTGGTCAGGAACCTCGGCACCGAGCCCGCCGCCGCGTCGCTGCCCAAGCCGCCGTTTCCGATCGGCGCCCACCTGAGCGTGCCGGTGGTGCTCGACAACGGACAGGTCTACGGCACGCTGTGCTGCTTCAGCGCCGCGGCCAACGAGGAGCTGACCCAGCGCGATCTGAAGAAGCTGGAGATGTCGGCCCGGCTGACGGCGCGCCGCCTCGACCAGGAACGCGCGCGCAAGGCCGCCGCCCGGTCCGCGCCCGAATGGACGCCGGAGCCGATGGCCGGTCCCGCCGCGGCGTCGCGGCAGCAGCGGCGCTGAAACGGCCTTGCGCCACCGCCGTCGTCGGCCCTGGATCAACACCTCTCTTTCCGCTTCTCCCCCGCACGGGCCTGCCGTGCAGGCCGCCCTGCGAACTCAGTGGCCCGCGTGCGGGAACACGGCCGGCTGCGGCAGCCGTCTGAACGCCAGCGCGCCCAGCGCCAGCAGCGCCGCGATGCCGGCCAGCGCTGCGACGAACGGGTCGGCGCCGCGCGCGGCGGCGGCCGAGGCGACCACGCCGGTCAGCCACTGCATCGCGGCCACGCCGAGGAACATCGCCATGGTGAAAACGGCCATGGCGCGTCCGGTCATGGCCGCCGGGTAGGCCGCCTTGACGTCGGCGTACTGCAGCACGATGTAGCCCGACAGCAGGCCCACCAGGACCGACGCGCCGACATCGAACGCGGCGCCCAGGTCGGCCGCCATGACGGCGAACAGCGCGGCCGCGGCGAGCGTGCAGCCGGTGATCCAGCCGCGCCGGCGCGCCGTGCCGGGGTCGAGGCGGCCGAACAGCGGCGGCCCGAACATACCGACCGCCGAGACGGCGAGCGCCACGTTGCCGCTCTGCACCAGCGAGAAGCCGTGCCGCTCGATCAGCAGCGGCCCGAGCCACAACCCGCGCAGCGAGATGAACGAGGCGTACGTGACCGCCGCCAGCACCAGGATGCCCGGCGTGTGCGGCAGCCTGAACAACGCGCCGCAGCTGCGCACCGCGGCCGCCACCGACAGGCGCGGTGCCGGCGCACCGGGAGCGTGCGCGGCTTCGGGTGGGGCCGGCTCGCGCACCAGCCACAGGATGCCCAGCCAGGCGAGCGCGGCGCCGACCGCCAGCGCCAGGAAGCCGGCGCGCCACGAGCTCGCCTCGATCAGCCAGGCCAGCGGCGTGCCGGTCAGCAGCATGCCGACCGAGCCGATGCCCAGCACCAGGCCCGACACCGGGGCGAAGCGCGCCGCCGGGAAGTGCCGCGCGATGAACACCGTGCACACCAGGAACGCCGGCGCGCAGCCGATGCCGATCAGCACCTGCCCGAGCACCAGCAGCGTCCAGTCGTGCGCCGTCGCCGACAGCAGCGCGCCGGCGACGGCGAGCGGAAACGCCGCCAGCACCGTGCGCCGCACGCCGTGCAGATCGATGCCGATGCCCATGAAGAGCTGCAGCGCACCGAAGGCGAAGTGGAACGCTCCGGCGAAGACGCCCAGCGCCCGCGCCGACACGCCGAAGTCGCGCTGCAGCTGCGGCGCCATCAGGGCCGCCACGGTGCGAAACGACTGGCTGAGCCCGAAGGCGAGCGTGAGCGCCATCAGCATGGCCCAGGCCGACGCGGCGGCGGGCCCGCGCGGCGCGGCCGGCCGCGCGGGCGCATTCGGTGGCGGGGACGGCGAAGCGGGAGGGGTCATGGTGTGTCGTTCGGTCCGAGGCAGGGCGGTGCGGTGCGGCCACGCAATGTAGGCGAAACGGCTTGCCAGCGCCCGTCGCGCGTGCGTCATCAGCTATCGAAACAATAGCATCCCGACCGAACGGCCAGCGGCGTTCCGCATCCGCGCGGGCCGGCCGGCGCCCTGCCCATTACAGTCCGGGTCACGCCGGCTTCCGTCCCGTCGCGAACGAACCTGGCGCCCGCGCGGCGCCGCCCGATGCCCACGCGGCCGAGATGCCGCGATCCACCGCTTTTTTGACACCACCGATGCCCGACACCGCCCCCGAACCGAACGCCGCCCGGCACCCGTCCGACGCCGCCCCTGCAACAGGCGACCTTGGCAGCACCCCGGCCGACGCCACTGTCAACGCTCCCGTCCCCGTGCCCCTGCCCGCCGATGCCGGCGTCGAGACGGGTGCCGATTCCGCTGCCAACAAAGCCGGTTCCGAAGCCGGAACGGTCGCGCCTGCCGCCGGCAGCGACCCCGCCCCATCCGCCCCGGCGCTGACGCCGGCACGCCCGCGCAAGGCTGCGCGGGCGAACGCCGGTGGCCGCGAAGGCCGCAGCGCCCGGCCGCAGGGCTCGAAGCAGCCGCCGCAACCCGCCCGCAAGGTCCATCCCGTGCTGCAGCGGCTGTTCGAGCTGTACCCGAAGATGTTCGGCGCGCGCTTCCTGCCGCTCAAGCTCGGCGTGTTTCAGGACCTGCTGGCGCTGCACCCCGACGAGTTCAAGCGCGAGGACCTCAAGGTGGCGCTCGGCCTGCACGCCCGCTCGACGCGCTACCTGGAGGCCGTCGCCGCCGGCGAGAAGCGCCACGACCTGAACGCGGTGCCGGTGGAGGACGTGGCGCCCGAGCACGTCCACCACGCCATCCTCGAGGTGTTCCGGCGGCGCCAGGCGCGCACCCAGGAAGACCTGCGTCCCGCCCTGCGCCAGCGCCTCGTCGGGGCCATCGAGGCGTCGGGCCTGTCGCGCGAGGTCTACGCCGAGCGCATGCGCACGTCCGACGAGATCGCCAACACCGTGCTCGACGAGGCCTGCGCCGAGGTCGCCGCCAAAGCCGCCCGGCGCGAGGCGCTGCGGCGCGCCTTCGAGACCAGCGGGCGCTCGGTGGACGCGTTCGCGGAAATGTACGGCCTGGACCCGGTCGAGGTGCGTCAGACGCTGGAAAGCAACAGACCGCCGGCGCAGGATGCTTCAAGGCCGAATCAGCCTTCAGCGCATGTCCAGTCTGAATAGTTTGCTATATTAAATATAGCAAACGACACAAATTCAGCTTTTGGAGAATCGGCCTGGCACTCTCCTGAAGCGCTGCAGCATCGACCATTCTGTTTACACTTGGAAACATTGTGGCATCGGCCTTCTGGCCGAACGGAGTGCATGGTGAATTTTCCGGATCTTTCTCTTTCGTGGCGGCGCGGCGCGACCCTGGCGGCCACCGCGGTGCTCGCGCTCGCGGCCGGCGCCGCCTCGGCCCAGACCAAGGTGCTGGTCAACCCCGGCGACCAGGGCGAGCAGTCGCGGCTGTCCGCCTATGAAGCCTGGCGCGGCGTGCTCGAGCAGGCGCTCAGGCGCGAGCGGGCGTCCAGCGCCGTCTTCGCGATGTCGACCAACGCCACCGAGGACCTGGGCGCGACGCGCTCGCGCATCCCGGAGGTGATCGTCGGCCCGGCGCACGTCATCGGCAGCGCGGTGCGCTACGGCTACGCGCCGGTGCTGGGCCTCGGGCAGACGCTGCAGGCGGTGCTCGTCACCACGGCCGACCAGCCGATCGGCAACCTGGCGCAGGCCGCCGGCAAGCGGCTCGGCCTGCCCTCGCAGGACAGCCTCGTGACCTACCTGATGCGCGGCGAGGTGCAGGCGGCCAACACCACCTTCAAGCGCCATTTCGGCTCGATCTACCAGACCAATTACCAGGACGCATTGCTGGTGTGCCTGAAGGTGCGCCGCTGCGACGTGGTGGCGGTCGAGCAGTCGGTGTACGAGCGCTGGAGCGCCGCCGGCGAGAAGCTCAAGGTCGTCATGGCCTCCAAGGCGGTGCCGGCGCTGAGCGTCGCCATCAAGCCCGACGCCAGGCCGGGCGTCGAGGCGCTGCGCGGCGCGCTGACGGACGCTCTCGCGGCGCCGGGGGCGCGTTTCGAGGGCGCCAAGCCGGTGGCGCGTGTGGCCAAGGATTTCGAATATGTCTCGACGCTCGGCTACTTCACGCCGCGCGCCCTGCCGGGCGCCAAGGTGATCGAGGCCGGCGCGGTGGCGGCCGAGATGCAGCGCGGCGCGCGCTACATCGACACGCGCAACGCGGCCGAGTTCAAGGAGGGCCACGTGCCCGGCGCGGTGCTGGTCCCCTACGTGGAAAAGAGCGCGAAGGACCCCGACTTCAACGCCGCCGAAGACCAGTTCGAGGTCGCCCGGCTGGGCGCGGACCGCAACGCGCCGCTGATCTTCGGCTGCAACGGACCGGAGTGCTGGAAGAGCTTCAAGGCCGGCCAGGCCGCGCTCAAGGCCGGCTACACGCAGGTCTTCTGGTTCCGTGGCGGTTTCCCCGAATGGCGTTCGGCCGGCCTGAAGACCGATACTGTGGCGCCGTAGCACGGGGCTGCCGCGGTTCGGACCCGTGCGGTCAACGCCGCCCGCGCTCCTCGCGGAGCGGGCGGCGCGCCGGATCGCCGTTATCCTGCAGCGCCGCCGCGGGGCTTTTGCCGTTGTGCGCCCTGCCTGTCCTTTCATCGATTCAAGGTTTTCTCAATGAACACCCCTCACTCCACCCCCATCGATCCCCGCCGCCGCGCCATGCTGGCCGGCGGCGCATCGGCCGCCGTCGCCGCCGGCTTCGCCGTGGCCGGCTGCACGACTGCAGCGCAGACCTCGCCCGCCGGCCCTTCTGCCGCCGCCGCGCCCGCTGCCGGCGGCGCCAAGCCGCTGCCGGCCTACGTGAGCTGGAAGGACGCGTCGGCCATGATCGTGCACAGCACGGCCACGGTCGAGCTCAAGCGCAGCGCCTTCGGCAGCAGCGTCATCACGCCCGTGAACCAGCTCTACGTGCGCAACAACCTGCCGGCGCCGCCGGTCGAGATCGCGGCCAACCGCGACGCCTGGGAGGTGAGCGTCGAGGGCGTCAGAAACCCGCACAAGCTCACCGTCGCCGACCTGAAGACGATGGGTCTCGACACCGTGACGATGGTGCTGCAGTGCTCGGGCAACGGCCGCGGCTTCTTCCCGAGCAAGCCCAGCGGCACCGGCTGGAAGGTCGGCGCGGCCGGCTGCGTGGTCTGGAGCGGCGTGCCGGTGCGCGACGTGGCGGCGGCGCTCGGCGGCGTGGCCGGCGGCATGGCCTACATGACCAGCACCGGCGGCGAGAAGCTCCCCGAGGGGATCGATCCGAAAACCGTGATGGTCGAGCGCTCGGTGCCCGTCGCCGCCATGGCCGACGCGCTGCTGGCCTGGGAGCTGAACGGCGAGCCGATCCCGGTGGCGCACGGCGGGCCGTTGCGCGTGATCGTGCCGGGGTACGCCGGGGTCAACAACGTCAAGTACGTCAAGCGCCTGGCCTTCACCGCCGAGCAGAGCCCGGCGGCAATCCAGCAAACCGGCTACCGCATGACGCCGCTTGGCGAGAAGCACAAGCCGAGCGAGCCGTCGGTGTGGGAGATGGCGCCCAAGTCGTGGATCAACTCGCCGCTGCCCGAGGACGGCACGCTGCGCCGGGGCGCGGTGGTGGTGCAGGGCGTGGCCTTCGGCGGCATGCACGCGGCGGCCAAGGTCGAGGTCTCGACCGACGGCGGCGCGACCTGGAAGCCGGCGCGCTTCATCGGCCCCGACATGGGCCGCTACGCCTGGCGCCAGTTCGCGCTCCACACCACGCTGCCGCCGGGCACGCACACCCTGATGTCGCGCGTGACCGACAGCACCGGCCGCGTGCAGGCCGAGACCAGCCCCGAGAACGCCGGCGGCTACAGCAACACCAGCTGGCGCGACCACGCGGTGCGGGTGACGGTGGCATGAGGCGGCCGCGGGAGCGCGGCGCTGCGGCGCACCTCTGCACTGCGGCGGCGGCGTTCCTGCTGCTGGCCGCGGGCAGCGCGACGGCGCAGGACGTCATGCAGGAAGGCCGCAAGCTGTTCACGACCGCCGTGCCGGCATGCGCGCTGTGCCACACGCTGCGCGACGCCGGCGCCACCGGCGAGATCGGTCCGGTGCTCGATGAGCTCAAGCCCGACGCCGCGCGGGTCGAGAAGGCGCTGCGCAACGGCATCGGCCAGATGCCGGCGTTCACCGCCACGCTGTCGGACGCCCAGATCAGTCTGCTCGCGCAGTACGTGGCACGCGCCAGCGGCGCGGCACCCTAGGCGGATGCCGCGCAACGGTCGGAAGTCTGGAAAGGAAAATAGCTGCCGCGCCCGTACTGCTTGGACGGGTAGCTATTGAAAAGATAGCGCGCGGCCGCCGGAAACCACCGCGCCCGGGAACACGCGCCCGGAGTTTTCGATCTTGCGCGGAGCGCCGGGGCGCTGCCGGGCCGGCGCCTCAGCGGCGCGGCGTCGAGGGCATCGGACCGCGCCCGTTCAGGTGGCGGAACGTGATGCGGCCCTTGGTCAGGTCGTAGGGCGAGAGTTCGAGCGACACCTTGTCGCCCGCCAGGATGCGGATGTGGTTCTTGCGCATCTTGCCGCCGCTGTAGGCGATGAGCTGGTGCCCGTTGTCCAGCGTCACGCGAAAGCGCGAGTCGGGCAGCACCTCGGTGACGGCACCGCTCATTTCAATCAGTTCTTCCTTGGCCATTGTGGGTTACCTCGTGAGTGGCGATTGTCTGTGGGAATGAGAACTCAACGTGTGCGTCAGGCGCAACGTGCACACGGCGGCACGGTGGCGACCGGCGCCGTGGCGGCCAAGCGTTCGCGCACCCAGACCAGGCCCTGCTCGGTGGCGTAGCGCACGGCGGCGGCGCTGCTGGCGAACAGCGGGGTGAAACGCATGACGCGATCGTGCATGCCGCTGCCGCGGCCGGAGCGGATCGAGACCGACGCGGCGAAGCGGCCGTCGTCGAGTCGCCGGGTCAGCGGCGAAACCAGGTATTTGCCCACAGCGATGCGGGGGTCGTGAATGTCCATTGAGATGCCTGCGCACCGCGGCGTCGCGGTGCGCTCAAAAAAGAAAAAAATACAGCCGGATGCCGGACCGACGCCAGTCCGGAGGGCCCATGCGGAACCTTCGTGAAGTTCGCTTGGCAACGGGCATGCCGGTAGCGCTGTCGCACGGAGAGCGATGCGATCGCGGCAAGGAAGACAGTGAGGGCATGTGCGGGCACCCAAGGGCGCTTCAACACACTGCCAGCGGGCTGGCCCCGAAAGAAACACCGGACCCGGCAATGAAACCGGGCAGCGGCACACAGCGAAGAGCTTCGTTGCGAAATCGAAACAACTCGATATAGTAACAGTTTTCTCGGGAATAGGCTATTCCACGCGGCTACAGATGGAATCACAAGCTGGCGCCGCCCGCAAGAAGATCGAATCGCGCCGCCCGCCTACACCGCCGCGCACCGCGCGGCGGTTCACTGGAGGCGTTTCCAGCTTCCCGGACCCTGGCCCATGCCCGCCGACGTTGACACTGTCTCCATCATGTCGCCGACCGCTCCGCTGCCGTACTCGCCCGAAGTCGAGGTGGCCGAAGTCGACGAGGCGAACACCCAGCAGCAACTGGTCGAGACCTTTCTCGGCATCTCGAAAACCATGGCCGAGCACACCGGCCACGCGCTGCGCGCGGTGCACGCCAAGAGCCACGGCCTGTTCAAAGGCGAACTGCGCGTGCTCGATGGCCTGCCCGAGACGCTGGCGCAGGGCCTGTTCGCCCGGCCGCGCCGCTATCCCGTGGTGGCGCGGCTCTCGACGCCGCCGGCCGAGCAGCTCGACGACAACGTGTCGCTGCCGCGCGGCTTCGCGCTCAAGGTGCAGGAGGTCGAGGGCGAGCGCGTCGATGGCTCGCAGGGCGAGCGCACGCAGGACTTCCTGTTCGTCGACGGGCCGGTGTTCAGCGCGCCGGACGCCGCGGGGTTCCTCAGGACGCTCAAGCTGCTGGCCGTCACCACCGGCAGGGTGCCCTCGCTCAAGCGCGCGGTGTCGGGGGCGCTGCAGGGCGTCGAGACGGCGGTCGAGGCGCTCGGCGGCCAGAGCACCACGCTGGTCACGCTGGGCGGCCACGCCGAGACGCATCCGCTGGGCGAGACCTTCTTCACGCAGGTGCCGATGCGCTATGGCCGCTACATGGCCAAGCTGCAGCTGGCGCCGGTTTCGCCCAACCTGCTGACGCTGAAGGACAAGCCCATCGACCTCGACGGCCGGCCCGACGGCACGCGCGAGGCGGTGGTCGCCTTCTTCACCGGCCCCGGCGCGGCGCCCGCCGAATGGGAGCTGCGCGTGCAGCTGTGCACCGACCTGGAAACCATGCCGATCGAGGACGCCTCGGTCGAATGGCCGCAGGAGCGCAGCCCCTTCGTCGCGGTGGCGCGCCTGGTGCTGCCGCCGCAGCCGGCGTGGAGCGAGGCGCTGGCGCGCGAAATCGACGACGGCATGGCGTTCAACCCGTGGCACGCGCTGGCGGCGCACCGCCCGCTCGGCGGCGTGATGCGCGCGCGCATCGCCGCCTACGCCGCGTCGTCGCAGTTCCGCAGCCGCTTCAACGGCTGCCCGCTGCACGAGCCGCGGCGCGCGGACACGCGGCCGGCGCCGCAGGACACCGGCGCGGGCCCTGCGCCGCAAGTGCCTTCGGCCGACATCCCCGACGCCGCGCCCTGAACCACAATGCGGGCATGACCACCGTTTCCCAGCGCCTGAAAATCGGTCTGTCGGCCTGCTTTTCGCACGCCGATCCGCAACGCTCTCTCTTCACCAACAAGACGCTGCAGTACGTCGAGCAGTCGATCGCGCACTGGCTGATGTCGGCCGGCGCCATGGTCGTGATGGTGCCGTGCCCGACCGGCGAGACGGCGCGCGGCGACACCAAGCTGTCGCACTACGCCGAGTGGCTCGACGGCGTGGTGATGCACGGCGGCAGCGACGTCTGGCCCGGCAGCTACGGCGAGGTGCCGCTGAAGGACGCCTGGATCGGCGACCGCATCCGCGACCTGTACGACCTGGCGCTGGTGGAGGCCTTCGAGCAGGCCGGCAAGCCGATCTTCGGCGTGTGCCGCGGCCTGCAGCTCATCAACGTGGCCTTCGGCGGCACGCTCTACCAGGACATCGAGACGCAGCACGCGCACCCTGGCACGCTCAGGCACCGCGACCCGGTCGCCTACGACCAGAACTTCCACGACATCGGCATCGTCGCGGGCTCGCGGCTGGCGAAGCTGTTCCCCGGCGTCGGGCAGGCGCGCGTCAACAGCATCCACCACCAGGGCGTCAAGGACTTGGCGCCGGGCTTCGAGGTCGAGGCGTGGAGCCTGCCCGACCGGATGCCCGAGGCCATCCGCCGCCAGCCCGGCCAGGGCGGCCACGGCTACATCGCCGCGACGCAGTGGCACCCCGAATTCCACAAGTACGGCAGCGCCGACACGCTGGACGGCACGCCCATCCTCAACGACTTCCTGTGGGCCTGCGCCACCGCGCGCGTCGCGCCGCGCACGTCCCACCGCGGCCGCGGCCTGCCCGGGCGCATCCGCGACCGCGCGGGACGGCTGCTGCGCCAGGCGCTGCTGCGCCGCTAGGGCTGGCGACCTGCCCGGATGGCGAAACGATTTGTATGGAAGTTGCGCAGC
Organism: uncultured beta proteobacterium; assembly: GCA_963847265.1. Taxonomy (GTDB): domain Bacteria; phylum Pseudomonadota; class Gammaproteobacteria; order Burkholderiales; family Burkholderiaceae_C; genus Variovorax. The sequence goes on from CAWJZE010000001.1 coordinate 1,319,588, forward strand.
AAGCATTCCGCAATTAATGTTCCGCCCAAAGCAGTCCACACGAACTTTTAACACCAACGAGGAGTTCTTATGCAGGAGACCGCCATCCCATCCGCCATGACGAAGCCGAGCCGCCCCGAGGATGAGCGGCTCGGCATCGGCAACAACTTCGTCTATGGCCTCCAGCACGTGCTGACCATGTACGGCGGCATCATCGCCGTGCCCCTCATCGTCGGCCGGGCGGCCGGCCTCGCACCGGACGACATCGGCCTGCTGATCGCCGCCTGCCTCTTCATGGGAGGCCTGGCCACCCTGCTGCAGACCCTGGGCGTGCCGTTCTTCGGCGCGCAGCTGCCCCTGGTGCAGGGCGTGTCCTTCGCCAGCGTCTCGACCATCCTCGCCATCGTCTCGACCCACGGCGGCGGGGCGGCGAGCCTCGGCGTGGTCTTCGGCTCCGTCATCGCGGCCTCGCTCATCGGGCTGGTCATCACGCCCCTCTTCTCCAAGATCATCCACTTCTTTCCGCCGGTGGTCACCGGGACGGTGATCACCACCATCGGGCTGACCCTGATGCCGGTGACCGCGAACTGGGCGATGGGCGGCAACTCCCGCGCGCCCGACTACGGCAGCCTCGCCAACATCGGCCTGGCCGCGGCGACGCTGGTGGTCGTGCTGATCCTGAGCAAAGTCAGGAGCGCCATGATCTCCCGGCTGTCGATCCTGCTGGCCATCGTGGTGGGCACCTTCATCGCGGTCGCCGTCGGCATGACGGACTTCTCCAGGGTGGGCACCGGCCCGATCTTTGCCTTTCCGACGCCGTTCCACTTCGGCGCGCCCGTGTTCGAGGTGGCCGCCATCGTCTCGATGTGCATCGTCATGCTGGTGATCCTGGTGGAGACCTCGGCCGACATCCTGGCCATCGGCGAAATCGTCGACACCCACGTGGACACCCGCCGGCTCGGCGACGGCCTACGGGCGGACATGATCTCCAGCGCGATCGCGCCGATCTTCGGCTCTTTCACGCAGAGCGCCTTCGCCCAGAACGTCGGCCTGGTGGCCGTCACCAAGGTCAAGAGCCGCTACGTGGTGGCCGCGGGCGGCCTCATCCTGGTGGTGCTGGGCCTGCTGCCGGTGCTCGGGCGGGTGGTGGCGGCGATCCCGCTGCCGGTGCTGGGCGGCGCTGGCGTCGTGCTGTTCGGCTCGGTGGCGGCCAGCGGCATCCGCACCCTGGCGCGGGTCGAGTACGAGGGCAACATGAACCTGGTGGTGGTCGCGACCTCGATCGCCTTCGGGATGATCCCGATCGCCAAGCCGGACTTCTACGAGCACTTCCCGGCCTGGTTCGCCACCATCTTCCACTCGGGCATCAGCTCGTCGGCCGTGATGGCGATCCTGCTGAACATCCTCTTCAACCACCTCAAGGTCGGCAACCTCCAGGGGCAGGCGTCCCTTGTGGCGGGTACTGCCCCGCGCTCGCTCACCCCGGAGCAGCTCGACGCGCTCCAGCATGGCGACCACTACCTCGATGGCGTGCTCTACGACGTCGACGGCAATGAAGTGCCGGTCGACGGTCAGGGCGTGGGCGGGCGCAGGTCGCCGCACATCGACGGCTCGGGCGCCACGATGCCGCGGCCCAGGAGATCGATGAGCCATTGAGCCCGTGGCTGTCGTCGAGTTGCAGCGCCCTGCTCCCGCCAGCTCGGGAGGCTGAAGACCTGCCGCAGCCCGATGCGCAGCCCGCTCAGCGGCCGGGCTGCGTGCGGGTGTGGCTCACGCCGGCGTCGAGGGTGCCGAACACCTCGACGCCACTGCCGGAGGCGCCCGCCTGGTTGTCGGCGTTGTTGCGTGCATCGTCGCCGCGCGGCGCGGCGCACGCACACGCCAGGCAGGTCGTGAGCGCAAGGAGGATGAGGCTCAGGGGTTTCATGGGAACTCCGGATCAAAAAAGGCGCCGGCCCGGCGCCCCCACTCACGCCAGATGCTTGCCGGCGATGCCCGCCAGCTCGAACATCGAGACCTGGTCCTTGCCGAACACGGCCTTGAGCTTGGCGTCGGCGTTGATGGCGCGCTTGTTGGCCGCGTCCTGCAGGCCGTGGGCCTTGATGTAGTCCCACAGCTTCCTGATGACCTCGGTGCGCGCCACCGGCTCGGTGCCGATGACGGCGGCCAGCGCCTCGCTCGGCTTCAGGCCGGTGCCGGGCTGGCGCGGCGCCTTCGGAGCGGCGGCCTTCCTGGCGGCAGCCTTGACCGCGGTCTTGCCCGCTGCGGCCGCGTTCCGGGTCGCAGCTGCTTTCAGCGCCGGGGATTTGGCGGCTTTTGCGGCCCGGGCGCCCGCCGCACCTGCGGAGGCAGCTATCTTTTTGGTAGCAGCACCCGGCTTGTCGGTCTTGCGAGGCGGGAACTTGCCCGCGCGCGGCTCGAACTCGAACGCCACCTTGCCCTCGTCCTTGTTCCACACCAGGAAGGCCTTGAAGGCGCGGCGCGTGCGCATCGAGACGAACTTGTCGAGCAGGTCGGTCTTGCCCGTGGCCAGCAGCTTGTGCATCTGCTCGCGCTCCACGGGCTGCTGCAGGATGACCTTGCCGGTCTTGAAGTCGCAGCTCGGAGTCGGCTGCGCGGCCGTCGGCACGGATTTTTCGCACACGTAATTGGCGCCGTGCTCGAACACGTGCGCGCCGCACTTGGGGCAGGGCCCGAGCGCCCCCTGGCCGGCGAAGTCGACCAGCTCCCCGGACTCGGCGTCTTTCTTCGCGTCGTCGCCGAAGTCGAATTCGAGCTTCCAGTTGTGCGTTTCGGCGTCGGGCTTGAGCACGATCTCGGCCGTGAACGGCCAGCCGGCCTTGGAGCGGAAGCCCTCCAGCGGGCCGATGCGGTGCTCGCGCAGGAGCGCCTCGGCCTCGGCCACCTCGAAGGTGCGGCCGGCCGGCGACTTGCCGAAGGAGAAGCCGCAGCCGGTGTCGCCCGCCGTCGCGCCCGGGCGGCCGATGCAGGCGTAGCGGCGGTAGTTCTCGCGCACCACGCCGCCGCAGTTCGGGCACGGCGCGGCGAGCGTCGCGTAGTCGCCGGGCACCGTGTCGCGGTCGTACTCCTTGGCCTTCCTGACGATGTGCTCGGTCATGGCGGCGATCTCGCGCATGAAGGTGTCGCGGCTCAGGGCGCCTTTTTCCATCTGCGCGAGCTTGTACTCCCAGTCGCCGGTGAGCTCGGCGCGCGAGAGCTCCTCCACGCCCAGGCCGCGCAGGAGCGTCATCAACTGGAACGCCTTGGCCGTCGGGATCAGCTCGCGGCCTTCGCGCAGCATGTACTTCTCGGCGATCAGCCCCTCGATGATGGCGGCGCGCGTGGCCGGCGTGCCCAGGCCCTTTTCCTGCATGGCCTCGCGCAGCTCGTCGTCGTCGATGGTCTTGCCGGCGCCCTCCATGGCGCCCAGCAGGGTGGCTTCCGAGTAGCGCGCCGGCGGTCGGGTCTTCAGGGCCTTGAGGTCGACCGATTCGGCCGTCACGACCTCGCCCGGCCTGACCGGCACCAGCCGCTTGCCTTCCTTGTCGTCGGCGCCGGCTTCGGCCTCGGCCTCCTTGCCGTAGATGGCGAGCCAGCCGGCCTTGACCAGCACCTTGCCGTCGCTGCGGAAGGGGTACTTCCTGCCTTCACGCTCGACCGTGCTGATGCGCGTCGTCACCTGGTACTCGGCGCTCGGGAAGAACACCGACAGAAAGCGCCGCACCACGAAGTCGTAGAGCCGCTGCTCGGCGTCCGACAGCCCCGTGGGCGCCTGCGGCGTCGGGATGATGGCGAAGTGGTCGCTGACCTTGGCGTTGTCGAAGATGCGCCGGCTGGGCTTGACGTAGTCGCCGTCGAGCGCCTGCCGGGCGAACGGCGCCAGATGGTTCATGCCACTGCTTGCCAACGCACCCATGGTCTGCTTCACCACGGGCAGGTAGTCCTCCGGCAGCGCGCGCGAGTCGGTGCGCGGGTAGGTCAGCGCCTTGTGGCGCTCGTACAGGCTCTGGGCCAGCGCCAGCGTGGTCTTGGCCGAGAAGCCGAAGCGGCTGTTGGCCTCGCGCTGCAGCGAGGTCAGATCGAACAGCAGCGGCGAGGCCTGCGTGGTCGGCTTGCTCTCCTCGGTGACGGTGGCGGGCCGGCCGCGCGCCGCGTCGGCGATCTCGCGCGCTTGGGCGGAGTTCCAGACGCGGTCGGCGCGCTGCTCGGGGTCGGGCAGGCCGTCCGGGCCGGGCGGCGGCTTCCTGAACTGCGGGTCGAACCATTTGCCCGGATAGGCGCCGGCCTCGGCCTGGAAGCTGCCGTGGATCTCCCAGTAGTTGCGGCTGACGAACTTGCGGATCTTTTCCTCGCGCTCGACCACCACCGACAGCGTCGGCGTCTGCACCCGCCCCACGGTCGTCAGAAAGAAGCCGCCGTCGCGCGAGTTGAACGCCGTCATGGCGCGCGTGCCGTTGATGCCGACCAGCCAGTCGGCCTCCGAGCGCGAGCGCGCCGCGTCGGCCAGGCCCTGCATCTGGGCGTCGCTGCGCAGCTGCTCGAAGCCCTCGCGGATGGCCTGCGGTGTCATCGACTGCAGCCACAGGCGCCTGACCGGCTTGCCCAGCGGCTTGCCGCCGCCCGCGTACTGCTCGATCAGCCGGAAGATGAGCTCGCCCTCGCGCCCGGCGTCGCAGGCGTTGACGAGCTGGTCCACGTCCTTGCGCCGGGCCAGACGGACCACGGCGTTGAGCCGCGTTTTGGTCTTGTCCACCGGCTTCAAGTCGAAGCGCGGCGGGATCACCGGCAGGTTGGCGAAGCTCCACTTGCCGCGCTTGACGTCGAACTCCTCCGGCGCCTCGATCTCGACCAGGTGGCCGACCGCGCTGGTCACGACGTAGTGCTCGCTCTCGAAATGCTCCTCGTGCTTGTCGAAGCGGCCCGCCGTCGGCGTGAGCGCGCGCACGATGTCCTGCGCCACCGACGGCTTTTCTGCAATTACCAAAGTCTTCATTGAACCGATCATCCTGGAAATTCGGGGCGGACCGCGGCCCGCCGGGGCGTGCCTACAATCGGCCGCTCTCGCGCACGTACGCACGCATGCGCGCGCCTGTGCCCATTCAACCTATCAGACTTCGGCGATGCCTTCAAAGACCCCACCGGCCCGGGGAAAGCGGCTGCAGGTGCGCCGCTCGGGCGTGCACGGCAAGGGCGTGTTCGCGCTGCAGGGCATCGCCGCGGGCGAGCGGCTGATCGAGTACACCGGCGAAGTGATTTCCTGGGAAGAGGCGCTGCGCCGCCATCCGCACGATCCGGCGCAGCCCAACCACACCTTCTACTTCCACATCGACGACGGGCGCGTGATCGACGGCAACGTCGACGGCAACGCGTCGCGCTGGATCAATCACTCGTGCGAGCCGAACTGCGAGGCCGACGAGGAGGACGGGCGCGTCTTCATCCGCGCGCTGCGCGACATCGCGCCCGGCGAGGAGCTCAACTTCGACTACGGCCTGGTGATCGACGAGCGCCATACCGCCAAGCTCAAGGCCGAGTACGCCTGCTGGTGCGGCGCCGCCCGCTGCCGCGGCACCATGCTGGCGCCCAGGAAAAAGAGATGAAGGCCCCCCGGCTTTTCACTCGCTGCGCTCGTGCAACTCCATCCCCCGGGGGGGCTGAGGGCCGCGGCTCCGAGCCTGCCTGCGCAGGCTCGGACGGCCCGAAGAGCAGCCGCCTCTGGCGGCCGCACCGGGCGCGGCCCGCCTTGGGGCGGCCCGGCGGCGGCCGCAAGCGGGCGATCCGGCCATGAGCAAGCTCGAATGGCCCGTGCGCGACATCGCGCAGGCGATCGGGCCGCTGGTGCCGGGCTTCGGCGTCGAGATTGCAGACGAGATCGATTCGACCAACACCGAGCTGATGCGCCGTGCCCGCGCCGGGCGCTGCGCGCCGGTGCTGCTCGCGGCCGAGCGCCAGACCGCCGGGCGCGGCCGGCTGGGGCGCGCCTGGCACAGCGCGACGCGGGCCGACGCGGGCGACGGCGCCTCGCTGACCTTCTCGCTCGGGTTGCCGCTGGCGCCGCCCGACTGGTCGGGCCTGTCGCTGGCGGTCGGCGTCGCCGTGGCCGAGGCGCTCGACCCCGGGCGTCGCGTGCCGATCGGGCTCAAGTGGCCGAACGACCTGTGGGTGCGGGACTGCAAGCTCGGCGGCATCCTGATCGAGACCGCGCTCTCCAGCGAGCGGCCGGCCGCCCGCTGTCTGGTGATCGGCGTCGGCCTGAACGTCGGCGCGCGGGCGGCGCAGGACCTGGGCACGCCGCCGGCCTGGATTCGCCAGTGGCAGCCCGACGCCAGCGCGCCCGGGCTGCTGCACGCGCTGGCCGAGCCGCTGGTGCGCGCCGTGCTGCACTTCGGCGAGCACGGCTTCGCGCCGTTCGCCGCGCGCTTTGCCGAACGCGACGCGCTGCGCGGGCGCGAGGTGCGGCTGAGCGACGGCACCGTCGGCCGCTGCGAGGGCGTCGGGCCCGCGGGCGGGCTGCGCCTGCGCACCGCGGACGGCCTGCAGACCGTCACCAGTGCCGAAGTCAGCGTGCGCCCGCACGAGGCAGGCCCGCCGCCCTGACCCGCGCCGCCTGAAGCGGCATCAGGGGCCGCCACCACGGCCTGCGCGGCGATGCTGGAGGGCATGGTTTCGGAGTCAAAAGCGGCGCCAGCGCACGTCGGGTCTCTGCATCTTGCTATTGAAACAGTAGCGTATCGATGGCTGCCCGTCAGGGTGTGCCAATTCCGAACGGACGCGTCCAGGGCTTTCAGCTGTCCGCCTGGATGTGCTCCTTCTGGATCAGGTCGCGAAAGAAGATGCTGTCTTCTTGAACGCGCCGATCGAAGGCCTCGAAGTTCTCGAAGTCCGGAAACATCGCGGACAGCAGCAGCTGCTGCCTGGCGCCGGGCGCGTTCATCGCCTTCTGGGCGGCCTCGCTCATGCGCGCGACGATCTCGGACGGCGTTCCCTTGGGCGCGAACAGGCCGAACCAGCTGCGCGTGTCGATGTCGAAACCCAGCTCCCTGAGGGTGGGCAGGTTCGGCAGTTCCGGGTTGCGCGTGGGATTGGTCGTCACCAGGCCCTTGAGCGTGCCGTCCTTCACGCGCGGCAGCGTCACGGGGTCGTACATCACGTCCACCCGTCCGCCGATGAGATCGGTCATCGACTCCACCGATCCCTTGTAGGGAACGTGCACCACGTCGATGCCCGCCTGCTTGTGCAGCAGCACGCCCGTCAGGTGCACGATGGTGCCCACGCCGTTGGAAGCGAAGGTGTACTTGCCCGGCGCGGCCTTGGCCGCGCTGACGAAGTCGCGGTAGTTGCCCCAGGGGGCGTCCTTGCGCGCGGTGACCAGGCCGTAGCTGGAGCTGAGCTTGGCCACGGGCACGAAGTCGTCCACCGAGAACTTCACCTTGCGCAGCCACGGCGCCACGGCCACGGTGGCGGTGGGTGCGACGAAGAAGCTGTAGCCGTCGGGCGCCGAGCGCGCCGCAAATTCGGTGCCCAGCGTGGCGCCGGCGCCAGGCTTGTTGTCCACGATCACCGGCTGTCCCAGTTCCTTGGACACGCTGTCGGCCACGAAGCGGGTGATCTGGTCGGACAGGCCGCCCGGCGGGTAGGGGGTGATGAAGTGCAGCGGCTTGTTCGGCCAGCGGCCGGACTGCGCCCGGGAGGAACCCGCGAGGAAGGGCAGCGCGACGGCCGCGGCCGCGGCGGCGGAGGCGCAGAAGCTGCGTCGATGGAGGGTCATGACAATCTCCCCATGCAAGAAGGACGGAGGTGACGGCCGGCCGCTCACCGGCCCGTGAACTTCGGCGGGCGCTTTTCCCGAAAGGACGCCACGCCCTCCTGCAGGTCGGCGCTGTGGGCGATGCGGTCGAGCATCACGCGCTGCGGGTAGTACTGCTCCGTGGAAGATTTGGGCAGCACGCTGCGCGAGATGTTCTTCATGGCCTGGATCACCAGCGGCGCATTGCGCGCGATCTTGGCCGCCACCTCCAGCGCCACCGCCTGGCCCTGTCCCTTGGGAGCGAGCCGGTTGACCAGGCCGATCTCGTAGGCGCGCTGCGCCGTCATCGGATCGCCGGTCATCAGCCACTCAAGCCCGGCCTTGTACTGCATGCGCGGCGAGAAGCCGCCCATGATGCCGGCGAAGGCGCCGATCTTGGCCTCGGGATAGATGAAGCTGGCATGCTCCTCGGCCACGGCCATGTCGGACAGCATCACGGCGGTCGCGCCCGCCCCCACGGCAAAGCCGTTGACGGCGGCGATAACGGGTTTGTCGCAGGGCACCGACAGATTGGGCATGGCCAGCCACACGTCGCGCGGCATGTCCTTGAGGTCGGCGCCGGAGGAAAAGGCCTGCTCGCCCTGCGCGCTCAGGACGGCAACCCGGTCCTCGCTCTGCGCGAAGCGGCGCCAGGCCTCGTGCAGGCCCTGCACCACCTCGTTGTTGATGGCGTTGCGCATGTCGGGCCGGGTGATGGTGATGCGCGCGATGGCGTCGCGGGAATCGTAGTCGACGGCGGCGTTGATGGCGGTCATGGATCGGGATCTCCTTTTTTCAGAAACAGGCTGGACGCTCAGTCCAGGGTGGCTCGGGCGTCGGCGGCGACGATGCGATCGCCCGCCACGAACAGGGGGTTGATGTCCAGCTCGCGCACGCGCCCGTCTGCAGCGGCGGCCAAGTCGCCCAGGCGCACCAGCACGGCGGCCAGCGCGTCCAGGTCGGCCCGCGGCCGGCCGCGGTAGCCGTCGAGCAGCGCAAAGCTCGCGAGCTTGCGCAGCATGGTCCGCGCCGAGTCCATCGACAGCGGCGCGGGCGCGAGCTGCACGTCCTTCATCAGCTCCACCAGCACCCCACCGGCGCCCACCATCACCAGCGGACCGAAGTCGGGGTCCCGCTGGATGCCGGCAATCAGCTCGGTGTCGGCGCGGAACATCTCGGTGACCAGGAAGCCGTCGAGCGCCGGCACGCCGGCGGCGCGCGCCGCGGTAGCGATGGCGTCGCACGCTTCGCGCACGGCGTGGTCGCCCTGCACGCCCAGCTTCACGCCGCCCACGTCGCTCTTGTGCACGATGGCCGCGCTCACGGCCTTGAGGGCCACCGGTGCGCCCAATTCGCGCGCGGCGCGCACGGCGGCCTCGGCATCGGCCGCCAACTGCCAGCGCGTGGTCGGGATGCCATTGGCCTCCAGCAGCCGCCGCGCATCGGGCTCGGTGAGAAAACCCGCCGGCAGACCGGCCGGAACATGGCCGCAGCCGGCCTCTTCAACGGGCGGCTGCGGCGCCTCGCGCTCGGCCAGCGCCCGCGCGACCTTCAAGGCGTCGTGCGGGCTGTCGAAGTAGCCGTGCCCGGCGCGCCGCAGCATCTCGCGCGCCGGCGCGCCGTGGTTGCCCGCGCCCTGCACGAACAGCAGCGGCTTGGGGCTGCGGTCGCCCACCGAGATCGCGGCCGCGGCCACGCGCTCCTGCTGGGGCTGCGTGGTCAGCAGCAGCACGCCGAGGCCGACGGCCGGATCGGCCATCGCCCGGCCCAGCGCGATGCCCACCGATCCGCCCTCGACCCCAGGGTCGGGCGGAGCCAGGTGGTCGAGCATGCCGAAGTCCAGCGGCAGCTGGCGGTGGGTGGCCGGCAGCACGCTGGCCAAGGCCTGCTCGGTGTGCGCCGACAGCGTGGGCAGCGCCAGACCGTTGTCCTGCAGTGCGTCCACCAGCAGCGCGCCGCCGCCGCCCGAGCCCGACACGACGGCCGTGCCGCGCGAGGTCGCCCGCTTGCCCCTCTGCAGCAGCTGGGCGCCTTGCAGCAGGTCGTAGATGGTCTCGAACAGGTAGGCACCGTGCTGCCGGCACACGGCCTCGAAGACGGGCCAAGCGCCCGCCAAGCTGGCCGTGTGGGAGGCGGCCGCGCGCGCGCCGGCCTCGCTGCGGCCGGACTTGGCGATGCACACCGGCTTGCCGACGGCCGCCGCACGCGCCAGCAGCGCCGTGAACCGCGCTGCGTCCTTGACACCCTCCATGTACAGGCAGGCGACGTCGGTGCGAGGGTCGTCGATCAGGTACTCGAAGAAATCGTTGAGGTCCAGGTCGGCCTGGTTGCCCACCGAGACGGTCGACGAGAAGCCGGCTCCGATGTCCACGCCGCGCGAGATCATGGCGCCCATCAACGCGCCGCTCTGGCTCGCCAGCCCGATGCCGCCCGCCGGCAGCCGGTCGATCGTGCCCATGACCACGCCGGTGGTGGCGGCGAGGTTGTGCTGCGTGTTCATCAGGCCCATGCAATTGGGGCCGATCAGGCGCATGCCGCCCGCGCGCGCCAGCGCGACGAGTTCCTCCTCGTCGGCGCGGCCCTTGGGCCCCGTCTCCGCAAAGCCGGCCGTGATGCACAGCGCGCAGCCGACCTGCTTGGCCACGCAGTCCTCGATTGCCGCGCGCACATGCCCGCGCGGCACCAGCAGGAGGGCCAGGTCCACCGGCCCGGGGCAGTCCTTCACGGAGGCGTAGGCCGGCAGGCCCATGAGTTCGGTCGCGCGGGCGTTCACGGGATACAGCGGCCCCGGATGCCGGTGCCTGAGCATGTAGCGCAGCAGGCGGCCGCCCCACTTGTCTTCGCTGTCGGAGGCGCCGACGATCGCCACACTGGTGGGATGCAGGATCTGGCGCACCGTCTGGCGGGGTTCCACCGCCGCTTCGCTCGGGTTCGGGCTCATCTTCCGTTCTCCTTGTCAGTTCCCGCGCACGCCGATGGCGGGCAGCAGTTGCGCGTACATCTTCTCGTCGGCGATCAGGCCGGCGCGGAAGGCCTCGGGCGTCTGCCAAGCGGCGATCGAGTTGGCCCGCACCAGCGCGTCCTGCACTTCCTTTTGCTCCAGGACGCTGTGAAGCGCCTCGGACAGCCGCGCCACGATCGGCTGCGGCGTGCCCCTGGGCACCAGCACGCCCCAGCCCGAGCCCCTGGAGGTTTCGATGTTGAATCCCGCCTCGGCCAAGGTCGGCACCTGTGGCAGCTCGGGATGGCGCCTGCGGTAGAAGGTGGCGAGCGGCCGCACGCGGTCGGCCTTGACCATGGGCGTGACCGCGCCGTCGATGATGAAGTCGATCTCGCCGGCCAGCAGCGCGTTGACCGCGTCGGCCGAGCCGCGGAAAGGCACATGGAGCACCCGGATGCCGGTGTCGCGCGCCAGTGTGGAACCATAGACGTGACCGGCCGAGGCTTCTCCCGCGGAGCCGAAGCTGAGCTTGCCGGGATTCTTCCTGGCGTAGTCGACGAACTCGCGCACGGTGGTGACCGGCAGCGTCTTGCGCACCGCCATCACGGCGATGTAGTCGGCCACGCCGCCGATGACTTCAAAGCTGTCCAGGCTGTAGTTGAGCTTGCGCAGGTTGGGCAGTATCGTGAAGCTCGATGCGGAGCCCAGCAGCAGCGTGTAGCCGTCCGGCTGGGCGTTGGCCACCATCTCCGTGCCGATCTGGGTGGTGGCGCCGGGCTTGTTGTCCACGATGAAATTGGCGTTGAGCGCACGGCCCAGCCGGTCCGCCACCAGTCGGCCGAGGATGTCCGTCGAGCCGCCGGGCGGGAACGGCACCACCATGCGGATGGGGCGCGCGGGCCAGTCTTCCTGCGCCCATGTCGCCTGCGGCCCGACCAGCGCCGGCAGCAGCAGCGCGAGCGGAACGAGCAGGCGGGATCGTTGTGCGTCAGCAGTCATCAGTGTCTCCTTGGACTGTGGTGGCGGTGCAGGCCTCGGCCTGCGAGGATGGTTCCCGTTGGTGCATCTCCGGCAGAAGGCGCGAGCATGGGCGGGCGTCACGCCTTGCGCTGCGCGGCCCGGTAGGCGGCGATGCGCTCGCGCAGCCCGGGACGGGCGGCCGAGCGCACGAGGCGTGTCAGGTCCTGTGCGTCGCCGACGTCGCCGCGCGGGCGGCGGGCGGCATCGATCGCGGCGTGGATGCCGCGCTGCGTGGCCGGGTCCAGCCGCCGCACGCGCGTGTACAACCCGCCCAGCGCGGCATCGAGGTCGGCGGCGCCGACCTGCCGGGTGGCCAGGCCGCTCGCGCAGGCGGCGACGGCATCGAGCGTGACGCCGCCCTCGACCCACTGCGCAGCGCGCGCCGGCCCCACCCGCATCGCCAGGCGCGTGGTGCCGAGCACCAGGCCGAAGGCGGCCCCGGGAAAAGCGAAGCTCGCATCGCCGACGATCCAGCGCTCGGTGCAGGCGGCGAACAGATCGGCGCCCGCGCCCAGGGTGCGGCCCTGCGCCAGCGCGAGCGTGGCGAAAGGCGCGGCATGCACGGCCTGCAGCAGCAGTTCGACGCGCGTGAAACGCGCCAGCAGGCTGTCGTCGGTTTCGCTGTCCAGGTCGAACAGGTCGAAGCCGGTGCAGAAGTGGCGCCCCGCGCCGGAGAGGACCAGCAGGCGCAACTCCGCGTCGCGCGAGGCGCGCTCCACGGCCTCGGTCAGCGCGCCGACCAGCGAGGCGGACAGCGCATTGCCCTTGTCGGGCCGCTGCAGTTGCATGTGCAGCACGTCGCCGTCGCGCGTGATGTGCAGTTCGGCGCTCATCGGACGACCTCCGTGCTTCGCGCTGCGGTGCGAGGGCTCATGCCGCAGGGCACGCCCAGAGGTTGGGCAGCAGTGCGTTCGAGTAACCGGAGATGAAACCCCTGACCTCGCCGGTCTCGGGCACGTAGACGTGGCGCGCGATGCGGCCGATGTTGCCGCCGTACAGGTGGATGCTGATCGACACGCGGTCCGCGAAGGCGTTGCGCACGACGTGGATGTCGCCGAGGGCAGGCGAGACGATGTCCAGGTCGCCGGGCATCAGCGTCAGCTCGGGCCCGGCAGGCGCGAGACGGCCCTCGCTGGCGCGGCCGTAGGCCTGGGCGCATTCGCTGCCGCGCAACATGCCGACGATGCCCCACACGGTGTGGTCGTGCACGGGCGTCTTCTGTCCCGGACCCCAGACGAAGCTCACGAGCGAGAAGCGATCGAGCGGGTCGCCGTAGAGCAGGTGCTGCTGGTAGTGCTGCGGATGCGGCAAGGCCATGGTCTCGGGCAACCAGTCGTCCTGCACCACCAGCGTCCTCATCAGCGGGGTCGCGCCTTCGAGCAGGCGCGCTTCGTCGGCGCGGCCGGATTCCACCAGCCGCGTCATCGCTGCCACGAAATCGAGCAGGCGGCCCTCCTGCGCCATCAGGACGCCTCCTTGGCCGCGTATCGGGCGCGGATCTCGTCGGTGTGCTCGCCCAGGGCGGGCGGCATGCGACGAATCGAAAAGCCCTGGCCGTTCAGGCGCACCGGCGATGCGAAAGTCCGGGTGCGGCGGCCGTTCGGCAACTCCAGCGCCTGCACCCAGCCCATGTGGGCGGTCTGCGGATCGGCCAGCGCAGCCGCATAGTCGTTGATGCGCGCGTGCGGGACGCCGGCCGCGTTGAAGGCGTCGATCCAGTGCGCCACCGGCTGGCGCGTGAACGCGGTCTCCAGGAGCTCCTTGAGCGCCACTTGGTTGCGGGCGCGGTCGGTGGTGCTGACGAAGCGTGCGTCCTCGGCCAGCTGCGGCATGCCCACCACCCGCAGCACGTCGAGCCAGAGCTTGTGGTTGCCAGCCGCGATGGCGAAGTAGCCGTCCTGTGCCTGGAAGGCCTGGTAGGGTGCATTGCGCGGATGCGCCGAGCCCAGCTTCACCGGGCTGAGCCCGTTGCCGAAGTACTCGCTGGTCTGCAGCGCGGCGATGCCCAGCGTGCAGCCGAACATCGGGATGTCGATGTGCGCGCCGCAGCCGCCGGAGCGCACGTGGACCAGCATCGACGCGATGGAAAAGGCAGCGTACAGGCCCGAGGCGAAGTCCGACAGCGGCACGCCGCACTTGGTGGGCGCGCCTTCCGGTTCGCCCGTAACGCTCATCACGCCGGCCGCGGCCTGAATGGTGAGGTCGAATCCGCCCTCGCTCGAGCGCGGGCCGCTCTGGCCATAGGCCGAGATCGAGCAAAACAGCAGCCCGGGCTTTTCCGCCGACAGGCTGGCGTAGCCCAGGCCCAGGCGGTCCATCACACCGGGGCGGTTGTTCTCGACCACGACGTCGGCCTCGAGGATCAGCTGGCGCGCCAGCGCCACGTCGGCCGGATCCTTGAGGTCCAGCACGGCCGAGCGCTTGTTGCGGTTGAGCGATGCGAAGTTCTCGCTGTAGCCCGCGTTGAGCGGAGGCCACTGGCGCAGGCCGTCGCCGGCGGGCGGCTCGACCTTCACCACCTCCGCGCCCATGTCGGACAGCAGCAGGGTCGAGAAGGGCCCGGAGGCCGTCGAGCAGAACTCGACGACGCGCACGCCGGACAAGGGTAGGAGGGCGGTCTCGGAAGAAGTCATGAAGGTGAACGCGGGGCTCGTTCCATGCGTGATCCGTCAACGCGGGCATGGTACGGAGTTCTCAAATGATCAACAAAAGTTCCATATGATAGAACCCTGGAATCGACACTCCAACCTGCCAGCACGCCCCGGCAACAACATGAGCCATCGACATGAACAACACGCTCGTCAAAGGCCTGTCGATCATCGAGCTGCTGGCGCACAGCGAGCGCGCGCTGAGCCTGACGGAGATCGCCGCCGAACTCGGCCTGGCCAAGAGCAACGTGCATCGGCTGCTGCAGGCGCTGACCGAGGGCCGCTACATCGTGCGGGACGAGCGCAGCGGCCACTACGCCACGGCCATCAAGCTCTGGGAACTGGGCTCGGCCGTGCTTTCCAAGCTCGACCTGCGCGTGTACGCCGAGCAGGTGATGGACGAGCTGCTGGAGCGCACACGCGAGACGGTGCACCTGTCCGTGCTCGACGGGGACGAGGTGGTCTATGTGCACAAGCTGGACAGTCCCAATCCGGTACGGGCCTACACGCAGATCGGCGGGCGGGCCAAGGCCTATCGCGTGGCCACGGGCAAGGCCATGCTGGCCTTCCGCCCTCCTGCGGTGCTGGAGCGCCTGTCGCGCCACCTGCAGCCCCGCACCGCCAGGAGCATCACCGACCCCCAGCTCTTCCTGCAGGAGATGGCGCGCGTGCGGATACAGGGCTACGCGCTGAACAAGGGCGAATGGAACGAGAACGTTTACGGCATCGCGTCGCCCGTCAGCGATGTGAGCGGCCAGGTGGTGGCGGCCCTGGGCCTGTCAGGGCCGAAGGAGCGCTTCAAGACCGCTCGAATCAAGGAGTTCGCGCCGCTGATCGTCGAGGCGGCCGCGCGCATCTCCATGCGTCTGGGCGCGCGCGAAACGCTTCCGGTATGGCGCTGATCGGCCGCCGGGCCGGGCGTGTCGCTTCCTTCCTCCCGACCTGACTGCCGCCCCTCACGCCCGCTCGAACTTGAACACCGCCGTGCCGGCGCGCGCGTTGGGCAGCCAGCGCACGGCGTGGCCGTCCTGCAGCCCGAAGGCATCGAGCACGCGCAAGTGGTTCTTGCGCGCCAGCGCCTCGAAGTCTTTGAAGGTGCCGACGCGGATGTTGGGCGTGTCGTACCACTGGTAGGGCAGCCGGCGCGTGACCGGCATGCGCCCGCGCGCCACGCTCAGGCGGTTCGGCCAGTGCGCGAAGTTGGGAAAGGCGACGATGCCGATGCGCCCGACCCGCGCCGTCTCGCGCAGCATGATCTCGGCGTTGCGCAGGTGCTGCAGCGTGTCGATCTGCAGCACCACGTCGAACGAGGCGTCGTCGAACATCGCCAGGCCCTCGTCGAGGTTGAGCTGGATCACGTCGCCGCCGCGCTGCACGCATGCCAGCACGTTGGCATCGTCGATCTCGATGCCGTAGCCATTGCAGCCACGCTCGCGCTGCAGCAGCTCCAGCAGCGCGCCGTCGCCGCAGCCCAGGTCGAGCACGCGCGCGCCGTCGGGCACGAGCCGGGCGATCACGCGGTGCAGGGCAGCATCGCTCATCTCAGGCCCCCATCTCGCGCGCCACGCGCTGGAAGTAGGCGCGCACCACGCCCATGTAGCGCGCATCCTCGAGCAGGAAGGCGTCGTGGCCGTGCGGCGCATCGATCTCGGCATAGCTCACGTGGCGGCGGTTGTCGAGCAGCGCCTTGACGATCTCGCGGCTGCGCGCCGGCGCGAACCGCCAGTCGGTCTTGAAGCTCACCAGCAGGAATTTCGCCGTGGCCCGCGACAGCGCCGCGCCGAGGCTGCCGCCGTGCTCGCGCGCCGGATCGAAGTAGTCGAGCGCGCGGGTGATCAGCAAATAGGTGTTGGCGTCGAAGTAAGCGCTGAACTTGTCGCCCTGGTGGCGCAGGTAGCTCTCGATCTGGAACTCGACGTCCTGGGTCGAAAAGCGGTAGGCCCCCACGCTCCCCACCTCGTGTGGTTCGCTGCCCCCCGGGGGGGCGCTCGCTGCCTCAGGCGCGCCCGGCGGCGGCTCGGCGGCCCCTGCGTCCGTCACCGGTTCGGTGGCACCGTCCGCCGCAAGGACGGCGCGGCGCGCCTCGCGCTGCAGCCGGCGGCCGAACTTGGCGTTCATCACGTCGTCGCTGAGATACGTGATGTGGCCGATCATGCGGGCGATGCGCAGGCCCCGCCGGGGCACCGTGCCGTGTTCGTAGAAATGGCCGCCGTGGAAGTCCGGGTCGGTCACGATGGCGCGGCGCGCGACCTCGTTGAAGGCGATGTTCTCGGCCGTCAGGTTGGGCGCGCTGGCGATCACCACCGCGTGGCGCACGCGCCCGGGGTACTGCAGCGTCCAGGAGAGCGCCTGCATGCCGCCCAGGCTGCCGCCCATGACGGCGGCGAGCGTCTCGATGCCCAAGGCGTCGAGCAGCAGCGCCTGCGCATCGACCCAGTCCTCGACCGTCAGCACCGGGAAGTCGGCGCCCCACACGCGCCCGGTGGCAGGGTTGACGTGCATCGGACCGGTCGAGCCGAAGCACGATCCCGGGTTGTTGACGCCGATGACGAAGAAGCGGTCGGTGTCGACCGGCTTGCCCGGGCCGATCATGTTGTCCCACCAGCCCACGGAGTTCGGCTGCCCGGCGTACATGCCCGCGACGTGGTGCGAGGCGTTGAGTGCGTGGCACACCAGCACTGCGTTACTTTTGTCGGCGTTCAGGGTGCCGTAGGTTTCGTAGGCCAGCGTGTAGCCGCCGAGCGACGCGCCGCTGCGCAGGGCGAGCGGCGCGTCGAAAAACATCGACTGCGGAACGGCTTCGAACGACATTGGCAAAAGAAAACCCGGCCTCGCCAAAGCAGCGAGCCGGGTCGGCCACCGTCTTTAGCTGAATTTGTTAAGCGCCCGCAAGCTGGAGCAAATCGGCGCGTCGGGAAAGTATAGCAACGGCCCGCGCCGCCCCGCGATCGACGCGAGGCCACGCGCCAAGCCAGCGAGCGGCACGCAATGCGCAGGTAGGGCCACCAGCCGCCGCCGGGCCGCCCCCAAGGCGGCTGCGGCCCCTTCGGGGGCAGCGAGCGACACGCAGTGCGCGAGCGTGGAGGTCACGTTCACCCCCAGCCGGCGATCGCAGCGATCCCCAGCGCCAGGAAAATCGCGGCGGACATCCCGTGCACCAGCGGGATCGGCACACGACGCACGATGCGCTCGCCCAGCCACACCACCGGCGCATTGGCCAGCATCATGCCGAGCGTGGTGCCCATGACCACCGGGACATAGTCATGGACATAGCGCGCCGCCAGCATCACGGTGGCGATCTGCGTCTTGTCGCCCATCTCGGCCAGGAAAAAGGCGATCAGCGTGGTGCCGAAGACGCCGAAGCGCGACGACGCCGGCGCGTCGTTCTCGTCGAGCCGGTCGGGCACCATGATCCATACGGCCATCGCGATGAAGGAGCCGCCGAGGAGCCAGCGCAGCGTCCGCTCGCCCAGCACCTGGGTCACCCAGTTGCCGACTGCGCCGGCCAGCGCGTGGTTGGCCACGGTGGCGGTGAAGATGGCCAGCACGATCGGCCAGGGCCTGCGAAAGCGCGCCGCCAAGAGTAGCGCCAGCAGCTGGGTCTTGTCGCCCATTTCCGCCAGCGCGACGATGCCGGTGGCGACCAGAAAAGCTTCCATGAGAAAACGGTGTCCTTGGGCCGAGAGACGCGGATGACCGCGCAACGCCTTCGGCCACACCCGGGGTTGCGCAGTCAAAGGTCTTGCCGAATGAAACACCGTGTGCGCCATGTCCCGTGCGGGCACGGGCCAAGTCTGTTGACACACACCCTTCTCGCGATGGAAGGTGGCTACTCCCCAGTGACGGCGCGGATTCTAGCCGGCGCGTGGCGGTCAAGCTGTCGGAGCTGGGACTTCAGATGCCTGTCTTGACCCTGCCACATTCAGGGTAAATCGTTAGTTCCGACTCCCGGATATCGCCCATAATGCAACAGCCTGACTTTAAATTTCGAGGGTAGGCAATGGGTGATCGGTCAGTGTCGCGCGGCTCAACGTCATTTTCTTGCGTCGCGCTCTCGGGACTCCATCGCTTTTTTTGATGTGTTTATGAGGAGTCCCTTGATGGGCAACAAACTGTACGTTGGCAATCTGCCTTATTCGGTGCGCGACAGCGATCTGGAGCAGGCGTTCAGCCAATTCGGCGGCGTCACCAGCGCCAAGGTCATGATGGAGCGCGACACCGGCCGCTCCAAGGGCTTCGGCTTCGTTGAAATGGCCAGCGATGCGGAAGCGCAGGCTGCCATCAACGGCATGAACGGCCAGCCTCTGGGTGGCCGCAGCGTGGTCGTGAATGAAGCCCGTCCGATGGAAGCCCGTCCCCCCCGCAGCGGTGGCGGCTATGGCGGCGGCGGTGGTTATGGCGGCGGCGGCGGTGGTGGTTACGGCGGCGGCGGTGGCGGCTATGGTGGCGGCGGCAGCGGCAGCGGCGGTGGCGGCTACGGCGGTGGTGGACGCAGTGGTGGTGGCGGCTATGGCGGCGGTGGCCGCAGCGGTGGTGGCGGCAGCGATGGCGGCTTCCGCAGCCCCTACGGTGCGGGCCCACGCGGCGGCGATCGGGGTGGCTACAGCGGCGGCGGCAACTACTGAGCTTCGCGCCCGGTTCAATGAAAAGGCTCCTTCGGGAGCCTTTTTGCTTTTGCCTGGCGCGGCGGGCGATTCCTTGCGGAAGGCTGCGCACCTCATGGCTGCTGCCTCTGCGGCGCTTATCGGCGTCCGGCGGAGGGCGGATTGCCTGGCACCAGCAGGCCATGCACGCGGCCGCGCAGGTTGGCAACGCCGGTCATGTTGTCGTAGTCCATCGCGTCAGCAGTGAAGCGGTCGGCGCCGCGCGTGAGGACGACAGGCTGGTGGGAGCGCACACGCTCGGTATCGAGGAATGCGTGCAGGAATTCGCCCTGGAATTCGAGCCGGGGCAACGGGTGGCCCTCGGCATCAACGGCGGCTTCCCGCACCACCACGGCGTGGCCGAACAGCTGAACCTCGCTCGCATCGCCGTTCGACAGCCCGCGGTCGGCGCTGGCGCGCGTGACGCGCCCGAGCGGCGACACCGAGCGCAGCCGCAGTTGGTCGACCTCGATGGTGTCGTTGTCGGGATAGTGGCGGCCCTCCTGGCCCGCCAGCTCGCTGCGCAGCGCACCGTCGGGCAAAAAGCTCTTGATCACGAAGCCACGCATGAAATAGTCGGGATCGTGGCGCACCGCCGGCGCGCGTTCGGGCTGCGTCAGCCGGGGGGCATTGCGCACCAGCCAGTAGGTGCCGAGCGCCAGCGCGGCGGTCAGGATGACCGGCAGGTAGATCGTGACCCGGTCGAGACCCTGACGCAGCCCCGCGAGCAGCGGCTTCATGGGCGCGCCGCGCCGCGAGCCGCCGCCAGTGCACGGTCGTAGCGGCCGACCGCGGTCAACAGAAGGTCGCAGAACTCGCGTGCTGCGCCTTCGCCGCCGCGCGCCGCAGTGACGTAGTGCACCCCGGCGCGCACCTCCGCGTGCGCGTTGGCCGGTGCGGCGGCGAAGGCGCAGCGCGCGAGTACCGGCAAGTCCGGCCAGTCGTCGCCGATGCCGGCAGCCTGCTGCCAGTCCAGCCCGAGCGCGGCCAGCGAGCGCTCGGCCGCCGGCAGCTTCTCCTCGGTGCCGTAGTGCACGTGCTCGATGCCGAGCGCCGCCAGCCGCACGCGTAACGGCTTGGAGTCGCGCCCGGTGATGACGACCGGCACCAGCCCGGCCTGGCGCAGCAGCTTCAGCCCGTAGCCGTCGAGGATGCTGAAGCGCTTCAGGGTTTCGCCCTGCTCGCTGAAGTACACGCCGCCGTCGGTCAGCACGCCATCGACATCGAAGAAGACGACGCGCACGTCCTGCGCGGCCAGCAGCAGCTCGGGGTCGAAGCGCACGGCCGGTGCCATCGAAGACGGCGCCGTCGTGGGAGTCGTCGATGCCTTTGTCATCAGATCACCTTGGCCCGCAGCAAGTCGTTGGTGTTGACCGCGCCCGCCAGCCGCCCGGCGGCATCGACCACCAGCAGCCGTGTGATGCCGAACTGTTCCATCAGCTCGGCCGCCTCGACCGCCAGCGCCTCCTGGCGGACGGTGCGCGGGCCGGCGTGCATGACGCGCTCGGCGGTCAGCGCGCGCAGGTCGGCGCCGGTCTCCACGAGCCGGCGCAGGTCGCCGTCGGTGAAGACGCCGATGGCGCGGCCGTCCTCGTCCACCACGGCCGCCGCGCCGAAACCCTTGGCGCCCATTTCGCGCATGAGTTCGCTCAGGGTCGCGCCGGGCGCCACGCGCGGGATGTCGGCGCCCGTGCGCATCACGTCGGCCACGTGCGTGAGCAGCTTGCGCCCGAGCGCGCCGCCCGGGTGCGAGCGCGCGAAGTCGTCGGCGCCGAAGCCACGCGCATCCAGCAGCGCCACCGCCAGCGCGTCGCCCAGCGCGATCTGCGCCGTGGTGCTGGCGGTCGGCGCCAGGTTGAGCGGGCAGGCCTCCTTCTCGACGCCGCTGTCGAGCACGACGTCGGCGTAGCGCGCCAGCGTCGAGCCGGGCCGGCCGGTCATGGCGATCAGCGGCACGCCCTGGCGCTTGACCACCGGCAGGATGGTGGTGAGCTCCTCGACCTCGCCGCTGTTGGAGATCGCCAGCACCAAGTCGACCGATTTGATCATGCCGAGGTCGCCGTGGCTGGCCTCGCCCGGGTGCACGAACATCGCCGGCGTGCCGGTGGAGGCGAGCGTGGCGGCGATCTTGCGCCCGACGTGGCCGCTCTTGCCCATGCCCATCACCACCACGCGGCCGCGCACGTCGAGGATCTTTTGCACGGCGGCGATGAAGCTCGCGCCGACGCGCGCCTTGAGTCCCAGCACGGCGGCTGCCTCGATGTCGAGGGTCTGGCGCGCGCGCGCCAGCAGCGCGTCGGGGTCGGCCGGATGGCTGGGGGCGGCGCGGGAATTCATCGCGGGATTTTATCGGTCCGGGCGGGTGTGGACCCCCACGCTCCGCACTGCGTGTCGTCGCTGCCCCCCGAGGGGGCCGCGGCCGCCTTGGGAGCGGCCGCCGCGCTCCCCGTGCCTCGACGGCAGCCTTTAGCATGCGGCTCATGTCCTCGTTCGAGCTCACGCTGCTGTACTTGCTGGCCGCCGTGCTCGGCGTGGTGGCGTGCCGCTCGCTGCGGCTGCCGCCGCTGCTGGGCTACCTGATGGCCGGTGTGCTGATCGGCCCGCACGCACTGGCGCTGGCGCCCGACACCGAGGGCATTCGCCACTTGGGCGAGTTCGGCGTGGTGTTCCTGATGTTCGTGATCGGGCTGGAGTTCAGCCTGCCCAAGCTGCGCGCCATGCGCCAGCACGTGTTCGGCCTGGGCGCGCTGCAGGTGCTGCTGACCATGGTCATCGCCACGGTCGGCTCGCTGGTGGTCGCGTCCTGGCTGCCCGCGCCGTGGCGGCTCGGCTGGCAGACCGCGCTGGCGTTGTCGGGCGCGCTCGCCATGAGCAGCACCGCCATCGTCGTCAAGCTGATGGCCGACCGGCTGGAGCTCGACAGCGAGCACGGCAAGCGCGTGATGGGCGTGCTGCTGTTCCAGGACCTGGCGGTGGTGCCGCTGCTGGTGCTGATCCCGGCGCTGGGCGCGCCGCCCGAGGCGCTCTTCAAGGCGCTGGCGCTGGCGCTGGCCAAGGCGGGCCTCTTGATCGGCGTGCTGCTCTACGGCGGCCCGCGCGTGATGCGCCAGTGGCTCACCGTCATCGCGCGGCTGCGCAGCGAGGAGCTGTTCATCGTCAACGTGCTGCTGATCGCGCTCGGGCTGGCGTGGCTGACCGAGCTGGCGGGCCTGTCGCTGGCGCTGGGCGCCTTCATCGCCGGCATGCTGGTGTCGGAGACCGAGTTCAAGCACCAGGTCGAGATCGACATCCGGCCGTTTCACGACGTGCTGCTGGGGCTGTTCTTCATCACCATCGGCATGTCGCTCGACTGGCACATCGTGCTGGAGCGCTGGCTGCTGGTGGCGGTGCTGCTGACGCTGCCGCTGGCCTTCAAGGTGGCGCTGGTGACGCTGCTGGCGCGCGGGCTGGGCGCCACCGGCGGCGTGGCGCTGCGCACCGGGCTGTACCTGGCGCAGGCCGGCGAGTTCGGCTTCGTGCTGCTGGCGCTGGCGCGCGAGCGAGCGCTGCTGCCGCCCTGGCTGGCGCACCCGGTGCTGGCGTCGATGGTGCTGTCGATGATGGCCACGCCCTTCGTCATCCTGTATGCCAACGCCATCGTGCGCCGCGTGGTGGCGAGCGACTGGCTGCAGCAGTCGCTGCAGGTGACCAGCATCGCGCGCAAGACCATCAACACGCACAAGCACGTCATCATCTGCGGCTACGGGCGCTGCGGCCAGAACCTGGCGCGCATCCTGGAGCGCGAGGGCATTGCCTACTTGGCGCTCGACCTTGACCCGGACCGGGTGCGCCAGGCCGCCGCCGCCGGCGACTCGGTGGCGTTCGGCGACGCGGCGCGGCTGCAGGCGCTGATGGCCGCCGGCCTGGCGCGCGCCAGCGCCGTGGTGGTGACCTACCTGGGCACGCCAGGGGCGCTCAAGGTGCTGGCCAACACCCGCTCGCACGCGCCGCAGGTGCCGGTGATCGTGCGCACCCAGGACGATCGCGACCTCGACCGCCTGCGCGCCGCCGGCGCCACCGAGGTCGTGCCCGAGGCCATCGAGGGCTCGCTGATGCTGGCCAGCCACGCGCTGGCGCTGGTCGGCGTGCCGATGCGCCGTGTAATCCGGGTGGCGCGCGACCAGCGCGACGCGCGCTACGAGCTGCTGCGCGGCTACTTCCACGGCAGCGCCGACGACACGGCCGACGAGATCGACCACGAGCGGCTCGACTCGATCACGCTCACGCCCGGGGTGTGGGCCGTCGGCCGAACGCTGGCGCAGCTCGCGCTGGAGACCCTGGACGTGCGTGTGGCCGGCCTGCGCCGGTCGAGCGGCAAGGCCTGCGAGCCGGATGGCGACCTGGTGCTGGCCGAGGGCGACACGCTGGTGCTGTCGGGCCCCGCGGGGGCGCTCGCGCGGGCCATCGACAGGCTGCAGAAAGGCTGAGGAACCGCTGACCAGCCGCGCCGTATCGCTATGTTTTTGATAGCGAACTTCTCAGGTGCGACATGCGCTCAGGCGACTTGAGACGCCAAGATGCAAAACGTCATCAGGTCACAGCGATGCGCCTGGATTTGTTGGCCATGCGTCGGGCCAGGACAGCGCCGAGCGCCAGGACGAATTCCAGTGCCAAGGAAGGCTGGCGCTGCGACATTTCGGTGAAGCGGATCGGCGTCAGGCGCCAGAGGCGACAGGCGCCGGTCGCCAGCACGTCGGCGGAGCGCGGCAGCCGCGAGAAAAACGCGCCCTCGCCGACCACCGAGCCCGCGTTCAGGATCGCCAGGCGCACCTGGTCGCGAGCGTTGAGCGCATGCACGCTGAGCGCGCCGCGCTCGATGAAATACAGCGTGCGGTCGACACCGCCCTTGTCGATCAGTGTCGTGCCAGCCGCCAGCTCGAACGGTTGCAGGTAGCTGCCCAGAAGCTCCCACTGCTGCGCGTTCAGAGCCGGAGCGAAAGCGTCATGGCTCGTGTTTTGCGCAATGCTGCGGGCCAAGGCATGTATCGGGGCGTCGGCGGTCATGGGACTGTCAGAAGTCACATCTGAAAAGTAAGTAAGCATTTCGTAACGTTAATCGATACGAAAGCTTTTTTAAACAAAGTGCTTACTTTCCAATGCAGAAGCGGGAGAAGATCACGCCCAGCAGGTCGTCGGCGGCGAACTGCCCGGTGATTTCGTTCAAGGCATTTTGTGCGAGGCGCAACTCCTCCGCCAGCAAATCGAGTGCCGGTGCGCATGAGGCAAGCTGGGCGTCGGCCTGCGCAACATGCTCGCCCACGCGGGCCAGCGCTTCGACATGGCGCGCCCGCGCCAGGTAGACGCCCTCGGGCACGGCCTGCCAGCCAGCCAGCGCCAGCAGGCGGCGCCGAAGTTCCCCGATGCCCTCGCCCGTTCTGGCCGACAGCGCGATGCCGTCGGCGGGCAGGACGCCGGGCGCAGCATCGTGCTTGTTCCAGATGTCGAGCACTGGCACGCCGCGCGGCAGCCCGTTGGCCAGGTCGCGCGCGATGTCGGCGTCGGCCGCGAGGTAATCCGGGCTCTCGACGCGCGTCAGATCGTGCACGAACAGCACGGCGTCAGCGCTCTTGATGCGGCCCCAGGCACGCTCGATGCCGATCTGCTCGACCTCGTCGTGGCTCGGCCGCAGGCCGGCGGTGTCGGCCACGTGGATCGGCACGCCCTCGATCTGCAGCGTCTGCGCCACCACGTCGCGCGTGGTGCCGGCCACCGCGCTGACGATCGCCAGCTCGGCACCGGCCAGCGCGTTGAGCAGCGAGCTCTTGCCGGCGTTGGGCTGGCCGGCGATGACGACCTGGATGCCCTCGCGCAACAGCGCGCCCTGGCGCGCGCGGCCCTGCACGCTGTCCAGCCGGCGCCGCAGCGCCGCCAGCTGACCGGCGGCGTCGGCCTGCTGCAGGAAGTCGATGTCCTCCTCGGGAAAGTCGAGCGTGGCCTCGACCAGCATGCGCAGGTGGATCAGCGCCTCGCGCAGTTCCCCGATCTCGCGCGAGAAGTCGCCCGCGAGCGAGCGGCTGGCGCCGCGCGCGGCGGCCTCGGTGCTGGCGTCGATCAGGTCGGCGATGGCCTCGGCCTGCGCCAGGTCGATCTTGCCGTTCTGGAAGGCGCGCTGGCTGAACTCGCCGGGCGCGGCCACGCGCAGGTGCGCCAGGAGCGGCCGGCCGGTGGCCGCGTCGGTTTCGGCGGCGGCCTCCAGGCAGCGCGCCACCAGCAGCTGCAGCACCACCGCGCCGCCGTGCGCCTGCAGCTCCAGCACGTCCTCGCCGGTGAACGAGTGCGGCGCCGGAAACCAGATCGCCAGGCCGTGGTCGATCGGCTGTCCGGCCGCGTCGCGAAACGCCAGGTAGGTCGCCTCGCGCGCGCGCAGCTCGCGCCCGCACAGCGCCCGCGCCAGCGGCGCCAGCTCGCGCCCTGACAGCCGCACGATGCCCACCGCCCCGCGCCCGGCCGCGGTGGCGATGGCGACGATCGGGTCGGTGGCGCGGGCGAGCATGGATGTCATTCTTTCAGCAAAGCGCAAAGCAAAAAGGCCGCTCTCGCGGCCTTGGGGAAAAGTCAGTGTCGCGTCGGCTCGGTTTTGGCCCTGGCTCTGCTCCAGGCTGTGCTTACGCCTGCGTCCCCGGCCACCTGCGGCCGCCGCCGAGCCGCCCCAAGGCGGGCCGCGCTCGGTGCAGCCGCCAGAGGCGGCAGCTCTTCGGACCGTCCAAGCCTGCGCAGGCAGGCTCGGAGCCGCGGCCCTCAGCCCCTCGGGGGTGGCGTTACACGAGCGCAGCGAGCTAAAAGCCGGGGGCCTTTTACTTCCCCAGCACGCCCAGGCGCTTGTTGATGAACCACTGCTGCGCGATCGACAAAATGTTGTTGGTGATCCAGTACAGCACCAGCCCGGCCGGGAAGAAGATGAACATCACGCTGAAGGCGAGCGGCATGATCCACATCAGCTTGGCCTGCATCGGGTCCGGCGGCGTCGGGTTGAGCCAGGTCTGGAACAGCGAGGTCGCGGTCATGACGGCCGGCAGGATGAACCACGGGTCGGGCGACGACAGGTCCTTGATCCACAGGATCCACGGCGCGTTGCGCATCTCGACGCTCGACAGCAGCACCCAGTAGAGCGCGATGAACACCGGGATCTGGATCACGATCGGGAAGCACCCGCCCATCGGGTTGACCTTCTCGTCGCGGTAGATGCGCATCATCTCCTGCTGCATCTCCTGCGGCTTGTCCTTCAGGCGCGCGCGCATCTCCATGATCTTGGGATTGATGGCCTTCATCTTGGCCATGCTGGCGTAGGCCTTGGCGTTGAGCCAGTAGAAGGCTGCCTTCAGGAGCACCACCAGTGCGACGATCGACCAGCCCCAGTTGCCCAGCAGGCTGTGCAGCTGGTTCAAGAGCCAGTACAGCGGCTTGGAGATGATGGTGAAAATGCCGTAGTCCTTGACCAGTTCCAGGCCCGGCGCCAGCGCCTCCAGCTTCTTTTCTTCTTCAGGGCCGGCGTACAGGGTGGTGTCCACGGCCCGGCTCGCGCCCGGCGCCAGCCGGTCGAGCGGCAGCACCATGGCCACCGAATACAGGTTGTCGCCCAGGCTGGCGACGCGGAACTCGCGCTTGAGGTGTTCGCTGCCGGGCGTGTTGAGCAGCCAGGCCGAGACGAAGTAGTGCTGCACCATGGCGACCCAGCCGTTGTCGGCGGGCGCGGGCAGCTCGACCTTCTTCTTGTCGATGTCCTTGAAGTCGATCTTGTGGAACTTGGTCTCGTTGGTGTAGAAGGCCGGCCCGGTGAAGGTGCTGGTGCCGAACATCTTCGTGCCCGGCACCGTGCCGTGGCGCACGAACTGCAGGTAGAGCTGCGCGCCCTGCGGCTGCTCGCTCACGTTGACGACCTCGTGGCGCACGCCGATGGCGTAGTCGCCGCGCTTGAAGACATAGGTCTTGACGTACTTGAGGCCGCCCGCCGGCTGCGACTCGAACGCCACTTCGAGCGTGTTCTGGCCCTCGGCCAGCGTGCGCGGGCCGGGCCGCGGCGTCATGGGGGTCAAGTGGTTGGGGAAGCGCTCGCCGCTGTCCACCGGGTTGAGCAGCCCGGTCTGCGCCACGTAGCGCACCGCCGGCGTGCCGTTTTCCATCAGCACCACGCTCTGGTGGGCGTCGGCCGCGTCGGCGTACTTCAGCAGCTGCAGGTTCGACAGCGTGGCGCCCTGGCTGTCGATCTCGGCCTTGAACACATCGGTCGAGACGGCGACCCGCTCGCCAACGGGCGCGGCCGCCGGCTGGGTGGGCACGGCCCCGGCCGACGCGCCGGCGGCGCTGCCCGCAACGCCCGGCAGGGCCTTGTCGCCGCCGTTGCTGGTGCCGCCGCTGCCGGCCGCAGGTGCCGTCGCCACGGCGGCAGGCTTCAGCGACGGCAGAAAGGTCCGCTTGTGGCCGTTGAACTCCTGCCACTGGTCCCACAGCAGCACCAGCGAGAAAAAGAAAACCACCCAGAGGATGGTGCGGCGGATGTCGTTCATGAAGATGACTTCTTCTCGTCGGGGGAAAGGAAGGAGAACAGTGACGCACTGCCGACCCGGGCTCGCGGAACCGGATCGTGCCCACCCTGGCACCAGGGCTGGCAACGTGCAAGGCGGCGCAGCGTCAGATAACTGCCACGGCCGGCGCCGTGCACCTCCAGCGCCTCGACAGCGTAGGCCGAGCAGGTCGGCTCGAAGCGGCAGGCATTGCCGAGCCACGGGCTCAGCAGCAGACGGTAGCCCTTGACAATGCCGATCAGCAGCTGCCGCATCATGGCGGCGCTCCGGTGGCGACGGACGCAGGCGCCGGAGCGCCACCGCTGCGGACTTGCGCGGCATGGGCGAACAGCTGCTCGAGTTCGGCGCGGACCGCCGCCCTGAGCCGCTCGGACGTCGCGCTCACGAACCGCCGGCGGTCGAATGCCGCGCGCAGCCGCACCACGTGCGCCGCGCGCGGCAGGGCCGCGCCGTGGCGCGCCGCGGCCTCGTAGATCTGCCGCTTGATGGCGTTGCGCGTCACGGCGCGGCGCGCCCAGCGCTTGGGCGCCATGGCGCCGAGCCAGACATCATCGACACCGAACAGCGGCCGCTCCCGCGTGGCCGTGCCGCCCGCAGCGCCCCGCTCCGGCGCCACGGCGGGCGTCGCGCCGAGCGCGCAGCGGTGCAGGACGAAATGCGGCGTGCGCGCCACCGTGCCGCCGGCAAGGGCCGCCTGGAACTGCGCACGGGTGCGAAGCCGCTGCATGGAAGAAGACGGGCACGATCCGCCGTCGAATCCGGAGCATCGGGCGAATGCGCACGGACTCCGCCGGCAGCGGCGGCTGGCGCCTCAGACGGCCAGGCGCTTGCGGCCCTTGGCGCGGCGCGCGTTGATGACGGCGCGGCCGCCGCGGGTCTTCATGCGGACCAGAAAACCGTGGGTGCGGGCGCGGCGGATCTTGGAGGCTTGGTAGGTGCGTTTCATGATGGATGAGTTCCTGAAGGGCGCGAGCCCCTGCGCTGCCGAAGTGCGAAAGCGTGGGCTGGCAAAGATCACCCCGAAACACCCGAGAGGGATTCAGGGAAACCCGCAATTATCACAAACATTGAGGCGATCGCCAAACCGTGGCCCGCCGCGCCAGCGACGCGACATGTGGATAACGTTTTGACAAGTTAAAATGCGCGGTGCCTTGCACGAACGACTATCCACAACGAACGACAGCGAGCATGCGCCACGCACCGCCCCCCGAGCTCCGCCTTCATGGCCCCTGACGACGACGCCGGCCAGAGCCTCTGGCAAGCCTGCGTCGACCAGCTGGCGCAGGAGCTGTCCGAGCAGCAGTTCAACACCTGGATCAAGCCGCTGACGGCGCAGGTCGCCGACGACCTGTCGCGCATGACGGTGTTCGTCGCCAACCGCTTCAAGCTCGACTGGATCCGCGCGCAGTACGCCGGGCGCATCGCCGCGATGGCCGAGAAGATCTACGGCCAGCCGGTCGCGGTCGAGCTGGCGCTGACGCCGCGCGAGGCGCCGGTGCGCCCCTCCCCCGTTGCCGTAACGGCTGACATGGACACTGCGCCGCGCGACGCCGCCGCGGGGCGCCCGGGCGACGAAGCGGCGGCCGCTGCTTCGGGCTTCAAGAACCGCCTCAACGCCGGCCTGACCTTCGACACGCTGGTGGAAGGCACCGCCAACCGCATGGCGCGCGCCGCGGCGATGCACGTGGCGGGCATGCCGGGACACCTGTACAACCCGCTGTTCATCTACGGCGGCGTCGGCCTGGGCAAGACCCACCTGATGCACGCGGTGGGCAACAAGCTGCTGGCCGACCGGCCCGAGGCGCGGGTTCTCTACATCCACGCCGAGCAGTTCGTCTCGGACGTGGTCAAGGCCTACCAGAGAAAAACCTTCGACGAGTTCAAGGAGCGCTATCACTCACTCGACCTGCTCCTGATCGACGACGTGCAGTTCTTCGCCAACAAGGACCGCACGCAGGAGGAGTTCTTCAACGCCTTCGAGGCGCTGCTGGCCAAGCGCTCGCACATCGTGATGACCAGCGACACCTACCCCAAGGGGCTGGCCGACATCCACGAGCGGCTGGTGTCGCGCTTCGACTCGGGGCTCACGGTGGCGATCGAGCCGCCCGAGCTGGAGATGCGCGTGGCGATCCTGATCAACAAGGCGCAGGCCGAGTCGGTCGTGATGCCCGAGGAGGTGGCCTTCTTCGTCGCCAAGAACGTGCGCTCCAACGTGCGCGAACTCGAAGGCGCGCTGCGCAAGATCCTGGCGTACTCGCGCTTCAACCAGAAGGAGATCTCGATCATGCTGGCGCGGGAAGCGCTGCGCGACCTGCTGTCGATCCAGAACCGCCAGATCTCGGTGGAGAACATCCAGAAGACGGTGGCCGACTACTACAAGATCAAGGTCGCCGACATGTACAGCAAGAAGCGTCCGGCCTCGATCGCGCGGCCGCGCCAGATCGCGATGTACCTGGCCAAGGAGCTGACGCAGAAGAGCCTGCCCGAGATCGGCGAGCTCTTCGGCGGGCGCGACCACACCACCGTGCTGCACGCGGTGCGCAAGATCGGCGGCGAGCGCCAGCAGCTCACCGAGCTCAACCAGCAGCTGCACGTGCTGGAGCAGACGTTGAAAGGGTGAACACCCCAGGCTTGCTTACTGCGTGTGGCCGCCCAGGGTCCGCCGCCGCAGGCAGCGACTCTCCGGCCCGTGACCACCCGCTGAATCAAAGAGACAAAGAGAAGAGGTAATACAACATGATCGTCCTGAAGGCACCCCAAGACAAAGTCCTCGCCGCGCTGCAGTCGGTGGCCGGCATCGTGGAGCGGCGCCACACGCTGCCGATCCTGGCCAACGTGCTGATCAGGAAGTGCGGCGGGCAGCTCGAACTCACCACCAGCGACCTGGAAATCCAGATCCGTACCCACGCCGAGCTCGGCGGCGACGCGGGCGACTTCGCCACCACGGTCGGCGCGCGCAAGCTGATCGACATCCTGCGCTCGATGCCGAGCGACCAGACGGTGAGCCTGGAGTCGAGCGCGAGCAAGCTGGTCCTGAAGGGCGGCAAGAGCCGTTTCACGCTGCAGACCCTGCCGGCCGAGGACTTTCCCCTGGTGCAGGAGGCGGCCAGCTTCGGCCCGGCCTTCAGCGTGCCGCAGAAGACGCTGAAGAGCCTGCTGGGCCAGGTGTCGTTCGCGATGGCGGTGCACGACATCCGCTACTACCTCAACGGCATCCTGTTCGTGGCCGAGGGCCAGACGCTCAGCCTGGTCGCCACCGACGGCCACCGGCTGGCCTTCGCCTCGGCCACGCTCGACGTCGAGGTGCCGCGCCAGGAGGTCATCCTGCCGCGCAAGACGGTGCTGGAGATGCAGCGCCTGCTCTCCGACGCCGAGGGCGCGCTGGAAATGCGCTTCGCCAGCAACCAGGCCAAGTTCAGCTTCGGCGGCATGGAGTTCGTCACCAAGCTGGTCGAGGGCAAGTTCCCCGACTACAACCGCGTGATTCCGAAGAACCACAAGAACAGCTTCACGCTCGGCCGCGCGCCGCTGCTGGCCAGCCTGCAGCGCACCGCCATCCTGACCTCCGAGAAGTTCAAGGGCGTGCGGCTCAACATCGAGCCCGGCACGCTGCGCATCGCCTCCAGCAACGCCGAGCAGGAGGAGGCGCAGGACGAGCTCGACATCGACTACGGCGGCGCCGCCATCGAGATCGGCTTCAACGTCACCTACCTGATCGACGCGCTGGCCAACATGAGCCAGGACATGGTGCAGGTCCACCTGGCCGACGCCAACAGCTCGGCGCTGCTGACCATTCCGGAGAACGCCTCGTTCAAATATGTCGTGATGCCGATGAGAATCTAGCGCACCCCCCAGGCTTGAGGGATCTGGCACACCCCCCAGGCTTGCCCACTGCGTGTGGCCGCCCACCCCTTGCAGGGGGCAACACCGGCGGCCCGGCGGAGCCGGTTCCGCGGTGTTCCACGATGAGAGCCGCGTTCGTGGACGCTGTTGCAAGCGGCAGCGAGTTCCCGAGAGATAAGGAAGACCTGATGACCAGCCCAATCAAGCCCAGCCCGTCGAGCGCAGATGCCGACGTCATGCTGCACACCGAGCCGGTGTACGAGCCCGAGATCGCCAGCGCGATCCCGATCGAGGTCACGCCCCCCGACACCAGCTACGGCGAAGGCGCGATCACCATCCTCGAAGGCCTGGAGGCGGTGCGCAAGCGCCCCGGCATGTACATCGGCGACACCTCCGACGGCACCGGGCTGCACCACCTGGTGTTCGAGGTGGTCGACAACTCGATCGACGAGGCGCTGGCCGGGCATTGCGACGACATCGTGGTCACCATCCACACCGACAACTCGGTCTCCGTCACCGACAACGGCCGCGGCATCCCGACCGGCGTCAAGATGGACGACAAGCACGAGCCCAGGCGCAGCGCGGCCGAGATCGCGCTGACCGAGCTGCACGCCGGCGGCAAGTTCAACCAGAACAGCTACAAGGTCTCGGGAGGGCTGCACGGCGTGGGCGTCTCCTGCGTCAACGCGCTCTCGAAGACGCTGCGCCTGACGGTGCGGCGCGAGGGCCGGGTGCACGTGCTCGAGTTCAGCCGCGGCTTCGTGCAGAACCGTATCGTCGAGGTGGTGGGCGGCGTCGAGGTCTCGCCCATGAAGGTGATCGGCGAGACCGACAAGCGCGGCACCGAGGTGCACTTCCTGCCCGACACCGAGATCTTCAAGGAAAACAGCGACTTCCACTACGAGATCCTGTCCAAGCGGCTGCGCGAGCTCTCGTTTCTGAACAACGGCGTGCGCATCCGCCTCAAGGACGAGCGCACGGGCAAGGAGGACGACTTCTCCGGCGCCGGCGGCGTCAAGGGCTTTGTCGAGTTCATCAACAAGGGCAAGAACGTGCTGCACGGCAACGTGTTCCACGCCCTGGGCGAGCGGCCGGCCGACACCTACGGCGGCATCCCCGGCACGCACATCGGCGTCGAGGTCGCGATGCAGTGGAACAGCGGCTACAACGAGCAGGTGCTCTGCTTCACCAACAACATCCCACAGCGCGACGGCGGCACCCACCTGACGGGCCTGCGCGCGGCGATGACGCGCGTCATCAACAAGTACATCGAGGAAAACGAGCTGGCCAAGAAGGCCAAGGTCGAGGTCACCGGCGACGACATGCGCGAGGGCCTCACCTGCGTGCTCTCGGTCAAGGTGCCCGAGCCCAAGTTCAGCAGCCAGACCAAGGACAAGCTGGTGTCGAGCGAGGTGCGCGCACCGGTGGAGGACATCGTCGGGCGGCTGCTGGCCGACTACCTGCAGGAGCGCCCGGCCGACGCCAAGATCATCTGCGGCAAGATCGTCGAGGCGGCCCGCGCGCGCGAGGCCGCCCGCAAGGCGCGCGAGATGACGCGCCGAAAGGGCGTGCTCGACGGCATGGGCCTGCCCGGCAAGCTGGCCGACTGCCAGGAGAAGGACCCGGCGCTGTGCGAGGTGTACCTGGTGGAGGGCGACTCCGCCGGCGGCAGTGCCAAGCAGGGGCGCGACCGCAAGTTCCAGGCCATCCTGCCACTGCGCGGCAAGATCCTGAACGTCGAGAAGGCGCGCTACGAGAAGCTGCTGACCAGCAACGAGATCCTGGTGATGATCACCGCCCTGGGCACCGGCATCGGCCGCGCCGGCGCGACCTCGGCGGGCGGCGGCGCGGACGACTTCAACGTCGCCAAGCTGCGCTACCACCGCATCATCATCATGACCGACGCCGACGTGGACGGCGCGCACATCCGCACGCTGCTTCTGACCTTCTTCTACCGCCAGATGCCCGAACTGGTCGAGCGCGGCCACATCTACATCGCGCAGCCGCCGCTCTACAAGGTCAAGGTCGGCAAGGAGGAGCAGTACCTGAAGGACGGCGCGGCGCTCGACGCCTTTCTGCTGCGCGTGGCGCTGACCAACGCCAGCGTCCACACCGGCGGCGAGCACCCGACGCTGCTGGCCGGCGACACGCTGGCCGAGCTGGCGCGCAAGCACCAGGCGGCCGAGCGCGTGATCGCGCGGCTCTCCGCTTTCATGGACGCCGAGGCGCTCAGGGCCATCGCCGACGGCGTGGCGCTCGACCTCGACACCCCCGCCGGTGCCGAGGCCTCGGCCGCCCTGCTGCAGGCCAAGCTGCGCGAGCTCAACACCACCGGCGTGCCGGCCGAGGTGGCGAGCGAGTTCGACATCCGCACCGACAAGCCGCTCCTGCGCATCAGCCGCCGCCACCACGGCAACGTCAAGAGCAGCGTGCTGACGCAGGACTTCGTGCACGGCGCCGACTACGCCGCGCTGGCCGAGGCCGCGCACACCTTCCGCGGCCTGCTGGGCGCCGGCGCCACGGTGCGGCGCGGCGAGGGCGACCGAGCCCGCGAGGAGCGGGTCGACGACTTCCGCCAGGCCATGAAGTGGCTCATCGGCCAAGCCGAGAGCGTGACCGCGCGCCAGCGCTACAAGGGCCTGGGCGAGATGAACCCCGAGCAGCTGTGGGAAACCACCATGGACCCGGCCGTGCGCCGCCTGCTGCGCGTGCAGATCGACGACGCCATCGAAGCCGACCACGTCTTCACCATGCTGATGGGCGACGAGGTCGAGCCGCGCCGCGAGTTCATCGAGCAGAACGCGCTGCGGGCGGGGAACATCGACGTCTGAGGTGCTTGCAGGCCCTCTCAAGGAAGCGGTGTGCCGCAACGACCAAGCGAACCAGGTGCTTGGTCCTGGGCTTTGATGGCGCAATCCTTTGGTTGGCCCGGCCAAGCCCTCAGCCAG
The DNA here is from genome assembly GCA_963847265.1 of uncultured beta proteobacterium. GTDB lineage: Bacteria > Pseudomonadota > Gammaproteobacteria > Burkholderiales > Burkholderiaceae_C > Variovorax. Next base: position 1,353,954 of record CAWJZE010000001.1, read on the forward strand.
CCGGGCGCCGCGCCCATCGGGACCGGCGGCCCAGCGCCCTCGACATCGCTGTGGAAGAGGTTACATAGCTCAGATGGCCTTGACATCCAGGCGCTTGATCAACGCAGGAAACTCCGCCATGTCGGCGGCCACCGTGTCGGCGAGCACCTTCGGGCTGCCGCCTACCAGCTCCCAGCCGTTCGCCTGCGCATAGGCCTTCAGGCGCGTGTCGGCCAGCGCTGCGTTCATTGCAGCATTCAGTCGATCGATCGCGGCGGCCGGCGTTGCCCTGGGAACCGCCAGGCCGATCCAGAACGAAGGGTCGTAGCCACCAAAGCCTGACTCTGCCAGCGTTGGCAGTTGCGGCATGGACGGCAGCCGTCGCGCTGCGGTCTGCACCAGCGGCACGATGCTGCCGGCCTGCACGCCCGACTGCGCTGATGAAAAATCCAGCAGCGCAAGGTCCACCTCGCCTGCCATCAGGGCAGTGATCAGCGGACCGCTGCCCTTGTAAGGCACATGGAGCAGGTCCACGCCCGCCAGCGCCTTGAACTGCTCCATGGCGATATGGTTGGTGGCGCCAACGCCCGCGCTGCCGTAGTTCAGCTTGCCGGGATGGGCCTTTGCGTAGGCGATCATCTCCTTGAAGGTCTTGAAAGGCGCTCGACGGTGGGTGGCGAACATGCCGACGGCGCGCAGGGCCAGCCCGACCGGTGCCAAGTCGCGCGCCGGGTCGACCTGCGTGCTCCTTTGCACCAGTGGCCCGAGGACATGGTTGGAGCGCGAGGTGACCAGCACCGTATAGCCGTCGGCTGGCGCATTGGCCACGGCCGCGGTGCCGATCAGGCCCGAAGCGCCCGGCTTGTTGTCGATCACCAGCGACTGGCCCAGCGCGGTGCGCATGCCGTCGGCGAGCAGGCGGGCCACGATGTCGCTCGGACCGCCGGGCGCGTTGGGCACGACCATCCGGATCGGACGGTCGGGATAGCCGCCCTGGGCGGCCACCGGGCCGGCGAGGACGGCCGCGGCAGCGGCGAGGAGGAACTGGCGGCGATCTGGTTGCATGGAAACGGGGCCTCCTGGAGTCAAAGAGCGGTGCGGCCGCCGAGCGTCTCGGCGACCCAGTCGGCGATGTAGGCGCCGGCATTGGCGGCGTTGTCGAAGCTGGAGTGCTGGGCGCCTCCCTCGCGGTCGGTGAACACCTTCAGCTCGCGCTTGGGGCTGTTCACCAGCTGCTCGTAGGTGCGCTGCGCCCACTTGAGCGGGATCTGCGAATCCTTCTCGCCGTGCGTCACGAGGAAGGGCACGCGGATGCGGTCGAGGACGCCGTCCAGGTGCACCTGCTCGGCGATGCGCATGAAGTCGTCCTGGTCCCGGGCGCCCCATACCCAGCGCACGTGCTCCCAGTAGTGCGGCACCGGGAAGCTGCCCTCGCGCTCCAGGCGCTTTTTCTGCACGTCGCGCCAGTCGTGGTTGGCGCCCCAGACCACGCCGCAGGCAAAGCGCGGCTCGAAGGCCACCGCGCGCGGGCAGTAGTAGCCGCCCAGCGACACGCCTTCCAGGCCGATGCGCCCGGCGTCCACGTCGCCGCGCTGCTCCAGCCAGTCGACGATGCGGCTGGCCCAGTGCTCGCTGTCGAAGCGCGCGGCCATGCCGTGCAGGCGCAGCGCCTCGCCGGTGCCCGGCTGGTCCACCACCAGCGACGACACGCCGCGCCGGGCCAGCCACGCGGGCAGGCCCACGCGGTACTTCATCTCCTTGAACGAATCCAGGCCGTTGACCTGCACCAGCAGCGGCGCCGGGCCCTGCACGCCCTCGGCGCGCACGTGCAGGGCCGACAGCGCCTTGCCTTCGTAGGGGATCTCCACCCGCTCGCAGTTCTCGCCCGCCAGGCGCACGCCCCGCTGGAACACGTCGAGGAAGCGCTGGTACAAGGCCAGCCGCCCGGGCGCACCATGCGCCAGCAGGCGCTCGACCGTCATCAGGTAGATCGCGGCGCGGCCGTACTTGTCGCCGGCCGAGATCAGCCGGCCGCGCTGCTCGTCCTCCTCGGCCAGCGCGCACAGCTGGTCGGCCATGCGCTGCCAGCTCTCACGAAAGGCGGCGGTACCGGCGGCGTCCGGCTGCCTGGCCGCCTCCTGCAGCGGCGCGCACATCGCCTCGATCTCGCCGATGCGCGCGCCCATCTCGATGGCCAGATCGACCGAGAGGTTCCAGACGTAGTTGGTGGGGAAGTACTTGAACATGGGTCAGTGCTGTTGGGGAAGTGCGAATTCCGGACGCGGCACGCAGCGGAAGCTGGCGGCCTGCTTCGGGTCGCCGCGGCCGTCGTACTGCGGCCAGGCCGGGAAGCGGCAGGCGGGCATGGAGCGCTGGAACGCCATGTCGGTGAGCGACAGGTTCCAGGCCACGGGGGCGTCGGGCGGCTGCGCGCCGCGCAGCACCCAGTCCTCCAGCATCGCCAGCGCGTTCACCTGGCTGGTGCCGCCCACGTTGTGGCTGCCGCCGGCGGGCACGTACAGGCGCAGGAAGCGGTCGGTGCCCTCCTGCCCCAGGCGGCGCACCACGCTGCCGTAGTACTCGGCCGTCATCGACAGCGGCGCGGCGTTGTCGGCCGAGGGGTGCACGACGATCAGCTTGCCGCCGTGCGCGGCGAAGCGCGACAGGTCGGGGTCGGTCGCATCGAACAGGTCCGACAGGTACGCCAGGCGCTGCGCGTGCGGCTTCGGGTCGAACTGCGTGGGGTTGAAGTCGTCTTTGTCCACGACCACGTGGCGGATCCAGTAGGCGGCGAAGTTGAGCGTGGCGCCGCGGCGCTGCTCCCAGGCCAGGCCGGGCTTGAGGTCGCGCGTGGGCGGCTCCAGGCCCACCGGGTAGAAGCGCCACTGCCAGCCGTCGCCGTCCTCGTCGCCGGTGACCGCGTAGCCGGGGAAGCTGGTCACGCCGTGCGCCAGCGGCACGCCCACCTGGAACGGCTCGCGCTGCGCCGTGGCGGCCGCCACCTGCGCGGGCGTGAGGCAGGTGCCCGCCGCCTGGCCGGGCTGGCACTGCAGCTGCGCCACGTCATTGGGGCACGCCAGGTACTTGCCGACCACGCCGTCCTGCAGACCGTCTTGCAAGTCGCAGCTGGCCCGGGTGCGGTCGGCGATCAGCCGGATCGCGTTGGCGTCGAGGAAACCGTCCATCAGGCGGTCGCGCATGCGGTTGTCGGCCAGGTGGATCGCGTTCCAGCTGATCACCGGCGAGGTGGCGATCACGCCGTCATAGTCGTTCGGGTACTTCTGCGCGGCGCGCAGCGCCTCGCGCCCGCCGGCCGACTCGCCACTGAAGAACACGTGTGTCGGCTTGCGTCCATAGGCCGCCTCGACCACGGCCAGCGCCGTGTCGCGGGTCTTCTTCAGCTCCTCGTGGGCCCAGTTGCGGATCGCCTCGTCGCTTTTCGTGAACGCATGGTTGGCCACGCCGGGCGGATGGCCGTTGTCGCTGCCGAACGTGGCATAGCCCTGCGTGACCGGATACGGCACGTTCAGCGGATTGGGATCGAAGCGGCCCGAGGCCTTGTTGCGCGGCGCCGTGATCAGCTGGCCGCCCATGCCGCCGCCACCCGATTGCAGCACGCGGCCGTTCCAGTTGGCCAGCGGCAGATTGACGGCGAAGTGAATCGGCGGCGCGGCCGGGTCCAAGGGCTTGATCTGACCGAGGACCAGGCAGCGCCCGGGCGTGGGCAGCAGGTGCTCGCCCTCGGGGTCGCGGTACGGCGCCACGGCCGGCGCACGCTCGGCCGAGGTGACGACCGCGCCGCCGGTGGGCAGGCCGATGCGCGAGGCGGGAATGGCCATGCCGGCCAGGGCCTCGCATTGCTGCAAGGCCAACGGCGTGGCGGGCCCGGTCGACGGTCGCGACGCGGTGGAGCAGCCGCCCGCGAGCGCGGCCAGCGCCAGCGCGGCCGCCAGCAGAGGCAGCCGGGGCATTTCAGGGCGATGTGTCATGGAGGTCTCCTCGCGCCTGTGGGCGCTCACTGGTCGAGCTGGATGTGCTTGTCGGCGATGATCTGCGCCCAGCGCTTGTGGCTGGCCGCCATGGTGCGGGCCAGTTCCTCGCGCGGGCCGCCTTCGGGCGTCATGGCCATCGCCGCGAACTTCTCGGCGGTCTCGGGCGCCTTGAGCACGGCGTTCAACTCGGTGTTCAGGCGCTCCAGCACGTCGGCCGGCGTCCTGGCCGGCGCGAAGATGCCGAACCAGGTGGCGCCCTCGTAGCCGGGGAAGCCCTGCTCCGCCAGCGTGGGCACCTGGGCCCACTGCGGCACGCGCCGAGCGGCGGTGCTGCCCAGGATCTTGAGCTTGCCGCCCTTCTCGGCCGGCAGCGCCTGTGCCGGCGACATGAACATCAGGTCGATCTGGTTGCCCATGAGCGCGTTGGCGGCGGCGGGCGAGCCCTGGTAGGGCACGTGCAGCAGGTCGATGTGCGCGGTCTGTTCGAGCTGGATGCCCCACAGGTGCGCCACGCTGCCCAGACCCCAGGTGCCGTAGGTCAGCTTGCCGGGCTGGGCCTTGGCCAGCGCGACCAGCTCCTGGCCGGTGCGCGCCGGCAGCGCCGGGCTGGCCACCAGCATCAGCGTGGGCCGCGCCACCAGCACCACGGGGGCGAAGTCGCGCTCGGGGTCGTAGCCGGGGGCCTTGTACAGCAGCGGGTTGAGCGAATGCGTGTCGAGGTTGCCGACGGCCAGCGTGTAGCCGTCGGCCGGCACGCGCGCCACGGCCTGGGTGCCGATCAGCGCGTTGGCCCCGGGCCGGTTCTCCACCACCACGGGCTGGTTCAGGCGCCTGGCCAGGCCGTCGCCGAGGGTGCGCGCCACCTGGTCGGCCGGCGAGCCGGCCACGTAGGGCACGACCAGCTTGACCGGCTTGTCGGGCCAGGCGGCGTGGGCGGTGCCGGCCATCAGCGCACTGGCGGCCAGCAGGTGAACGGAGCGAAGCAGGAGGCGGAGCATGGGTCCTTGGGGTGCGATGGTGAAAAGAATCAGGAAGTGGCCAGGCCAAGCAGCGCCCGCGCGTTGCCGCCCAGGATGGCGGCTTGGCCGGCATCGTCGAGCCCCGGCACGCGGGCGAGCAGCGATGCAAGCTCGTAGCTGCCCATGTCGAAGGGGTAGTCGGTGCCGGCCACCACCTGCGACACGCCGACCTCGTCGATGAGATGTCGGATCGCCTGCGGCTCGTACACCACGGTGTCGAACCAGATGCGGCGCAGGTACTCGCGCGGCGCGTGCTGCATGGCCCGGCTGTCGGGCCGCGTGCGCCAGGCGTGCTCGAAGCGACCCAGGTAGAACGGCAGGTAGCCGCCGCCGTGCGCCGCCAGCAACCGCAAGCCCGGGTGGCGGTCGAGCAAGCCGCTGAAGATCAGGTGCGACAGCGCGATCGTGGTTTCCAGCGGCTGGCCGATGACGTTGGTGAGATACCAGCGGTTCAGCCGCTCGAAGGCCGATGTGCCCAGCGGGTGGATGAAGACCACGCAGCCGAGGTCGGCGGCTTCCTGCCAGAACGGCGCCAGCGCCGGGTCGGCCAGCTCGCGGCCTTCCACCGAGGTGGATATCTCCACGCCCTTCAGGCCCAGCTGCGTGACGGCGTGGCGCAGCTGCTGCGCCGCCAGCGCGGGATGCTGCAGCGCGACCGTGCCCAGGCCCTGCAGGCAGTCGGGGTGACGCGCGCACAGGCGCGCGATGTGCTCGTTCTGCACCCGCACGATCTCGCGCGCGAGCGCCTCGTCGGCCCAGTAGTAGTACTGGTTGGGCGACGGGCTGAGCACCTGCACGTCCACGCCCATCGCGTCCATGTCGGCCAAGCGCGCTTCCAGCCCGGTGAGTTTGGGCGCCACCGACGGCAGCATGTGGCGCGCGTTGTGCGCGGCCGACTCGGCGCCCAGCGTGCGCACCATCATCTCGGACTCGGCCTGGCGGCATGGATGGCCGGCCACCAGCGCCTCGACCTCGGTCGACAGCGCATGGCAGTGCAGGTCCACGGTGAAGAAGCGCCGGCCGCGGCTGCCGGACGCATCGCCCGCGGTGCCCTGCGCGGCGCAGGCGGTACAGCGGTGCAGCAGCATCAGCGCGCGAGCAATTGCGCCGCGTTCGCGCGCGACCGGGTCAGGCCCATCTCGGCCATGGTGTCCACCCAGAACTTCAGCTGCGGCTCGGTGACCTCGGCGGCGAGGCGCGGCATCGGCAGCGCGGCCAGCACCTCGGGCGGCAGCTTGATGTACTTGGCCAGGTCGGCGCGCGCCGCCTGCGGATTCTTCTGCGCAAAGGCCGCGGCCTCGGCGATGGCCGCCTGGAAGTCCTTCACCGCCGCCGGATTGGCATTCGCCCACTGCCGCGTGGTGCCGAAGAACACGCCGGTGGTCTGCGGTGGCAAGTCGTCGGCGAAGTACGCCAGCGGGCGGGCCGCGCCGCTGGCTACCGCGCGCTTGAGGAACGGGTCGGCGCTCACGCCGGCCTGGATCGAGCCGGATTTGAGCAGGTCGCCGGTCTGCGGGAAGTTGACTTCGACGAAGTTCACCTGCTTGGGATCGACGCCCTTGTCGGCCACCCACTTGCGCACCATCACGTAGAGGAAGCCGCCGATCGAGGGCACGCCGACCTTCTTGCCCATCAGATCCTTCGGCTGCTGGATGCCGGCATTGGTGCCCACCAGCAGCCCGACGTTGGTGTCGCCCTTGTCCATCACGCTCGTGCCGGCCACGGCCACCAAGTCGAGCCCGCCGTCGATGGCCAGCAGCATGTTGGTGGGCGGCAGCGTCGCCATCTGCAGTGAGCCGCCCTGCAGACCCGGCACCAGCGCGCCGCCGGCCACCTGCTGTAGGGTGACATCCAGGCCATGCTTCTTGAAGAAGCCCTCTTCCTGCGCGACGAAGGCGCCCAGGTAGTCGGCCACGCCGGTATGGCCGAGCGTGATCTTGGTCTGCGCCTGCGCGGCCAGCGCGCCGAATGCCACCAGGGCCGCGGCGGCGGCCTGCTTGAATGAACGCATGCGTGTCCCCTCGTGGTTGTGTCGGATCAGGCGACGGGGAGCACCGGCAGCAGCAGGAACGACGCGTGTTCGCCGCCGGTGTAGAGCGTGGTGGTGCCGTCGAACACCTCGGGCGGCCGGTCTTCCGCCACGTCGTGCACGTGGATCGCACAGCCGGTCTGGCGGATGCCGCCGTACTGCGGCGGCGCGTGCGGCACCAGCGGCCCGGGCAGCTGGTGGTCGTAGTCCTGCCCGCCCACCGTGAGCGCGAGGCACCAGCCGGGCTTGAGCACGATGGAGGTGGGCCAGATCTCGATGTCCAGCTCGTAGACGCGGCCAGGCTCCAGCGGCTGTTCCTCATCGTGCGTGTGCCAGGGCCGGTACGGCAGGCTGCGCACGGGGTCGAGCTTGCGGTGCGAGGCGCGCAGCCAGCCGAAGGCCAGCGGCACATTGGGCTCGGACGCGCCGGTGAACAGCGCCTCGCGCCCGTTCGGCGCATAGGCCCGCAGGCTGAGAAACAGGTCGGCGTCGCGCGTGCTGGACGCCACGAACAGCCGAGCCGCCACCGGCCCCGTGACCTCGGTGACCTGCCGCACCGGCTCGCCGTAGAACGTGACACCCTGCGAGAAGCCGCGGAAGGCAACGCTGGCCTCGGCCTTGGGCTCATCGGCCAGCTTCACCGCGGCCGCGTCGAGGTACTGGCGCGTCCACTGCGTGCGCGCCAGCGGCCATTCGTGTTCCTGGCGCGGCACGAACACCTCGTTGGGGTGACGCACATTCAGCAGCACCGGCGGCTGCCGGTCCCAGCCGTTGTCCTCGCCCTTGAGGAAATGGTCGAAGAAGCGGCGCATCAGCTCGCGGCCACGGGTCGTGTAGTACTCGGTCCAGTGGGTGTCGCCGTGCATCTCCAGCCACTTCTGCTTCGAGCCCACGCGCATGAAGCCCTCGGTGTTGCCGCGCAGATGCAGGCCGATGCCGCCCCAGTTGCCGCGCGAGAACACCGGCACCCCGATGTCCTCCAGCCGGGGCGTGCGCTCGCGGAAGTAGGCGTCGCTCGCCAGCCGGTTGCTCCTCTGCTGCGCTGGCAGGTCGGCGATATGGTTCGCCATCTCCTCGGGCGACAGCGTGTCGGGCCCGGCGATCGGCTCGCCGGTGTTGGGGTTGATGCGCCCGCGCATGCCCAGCCCGTGCTGCACCGAAGCCACCTGGGCCGGATACCAGCGGATCCAGAAGCTGGTGAGGATGCCACCGTGCCGCACGCCATCGCGGTACAAGTCGGCCGCGCCCTCGAAGGGGCAGATCGCCGCCAGGTGCTTCGGCTTGAGCGCCGCCACTTGCCACTGATTCATCGCGTAGTAAGAGATGCCGGTCAGGCCCACCTTGTCGTTGCTCCAGGGCTGCTCGCCGGCCCATTCGATGCAGGCCTTGAAGTCCTGCGTCTCACGCGGGCTGAAGCAGTCCAGGAACCCTGGCGAGCGGCCGGCGCCGCGCGAATCGACGCGGATGCAGACGTAGCCCCAGTCGCGCGTCCAGACCTCGGGGTCGGGCGCTTCCCAGGACTGGTACTTGTTCGACGAGCCTTCCAGCGCATCGGGATGGTCGCGCGCCAGCTGCATCCACGCGAAGGCGAAGCCTTCTTGGAACGACAGGCCCTTGGCATAGGGGCCGTGCGTCATCAGCACCGGATGGCGGCCGCCGCCCAGCGGGCGGTAGATGTCGGCGCGCAGCACCAGGCCATCGTCCATGGTGATGGGCGCGTCCCATTCGATCACCATGCCGTCGCGTTCCTCGATGCGGTGCTGCTGGTCGTGCACGCGGGTCTCCTTGGATTCGAAGTACCAGATGCTAGGCAGCACCGGCCGGATGCGCCAATCGACTTTCCAGATTGCACCCATCGGGCCAGCCGATGGCCGGCCGCTTCCGCAGCCAGACTGGCACATCATTGGTCACGGCCGTTGCCAGCGCAGCAACCGTCGTTCCGCCAGCGCCAGCAGCGCATTGGCGGCGAAGCCGATCACGCCCAGCAGCGCGATGCCGGCATAGAGCTCGCTCGCGCGGAAGGAGCGGGCCGCCAGCAGGATCGCCTGGCCCAAGCCCTCCTGCGAGGCAATCATCTCGCCCACCACGGCCACGATCAGCGACACCGTCATCGACAGCCGCATGCCGGCCAGGATGTCGGGCATGGCGTTGGGCAGGCCGATCTTCCACAGCACGCCGGCACGGGGCAGCTGCAGCGCCGCCGCCACCTCGCGCAGCCGCGGCTCGACGCCGGCAAACCCGTGCAGCGTGGCCAGCAGCACCGGCCACATCGAGCCGAACGCCACCACGAACAGCACCATGCCCGGGCCCAGGCCGAAGATGGAGATGGCCAGCGGCATCACGGCCGAGGCCGGCAGCGGCCGGATGAATTCCAGCAAGGGCTGCAGCCAGGCGCGCGCGGCGGCCGAGGTGCCGATCAGCGCGCCGAGCAGCACGCCCGCCGCGCAGGCCAGCAACCAGCCTTCGAGCATGCGGGCCACGGTGGCAGCGGTCTGGCCCCACAGGCTGCCCTCGCGCAGCCCGTCGCGCAGGCTGGCGATCGTGACCTCTGGCGTGGGCAGGAACACCTTGCTTACCCACTGCTGGTGGCTCGCCAGCCACCACATCGCGAGTGCCAGTGTTAGCACTGCGACCGAGCCGAGTAGCGCGGAGGCCTCCAGCCGCCACCTCATGCGCTCGCCCCCATGGCGCGCGCCACGCGCCGCTCCAGCAGCAGCGCAAGCAGGTTGACCGCATAGCCGACCACAGCGATCCAGAACAGCCAGGCCAGCATCAGCGCCGGATCCAGGCTCTGCTGCGCGACCATCATGGCATAGCCCATGCCGTTCGGGTTGGCCGCGATCTCCACCGTCACCGCCACCACCAGCGCGATCGACACGCCCAGGCGCAGCGCGACGAACAGCCGTGCCACCATCGCCGGCAGCACGATCTTCGTGAGGCGGGCCACCGGCGAGAGACCGAGCGCATGTCCCACCTCCAGCAGGCGCGGATCGACCTGGCGCGCAGCCGCCTGCGCCAGCACCAGCATCGGCCAGAACACGGCGAAGGCGACCACTGCGGCTTCCATCCGCAGCCCGAAGCCGAACACCAGCATCGCCAGCGGAATGAGCGCCACCGACGGAATCGGCCGCAGCACTTCCGCCGTGAGAAAGCCCCAGGCGCCAGCACGCCGCGACAGCCCCAGCCAGATGCCCAGCAGCGTGCCGGCCAGCATCGCGACGGCCAAGCCCAGGGCGGCGCTGCCCAAGGTGAACAGCGTGCCTTGCAGCAGCGAGCCGTCGGCCAGGGCGCGACCCAGCGCCTGCGCCGCGGCGGTCGGCGCGGCGAGCGCATCGCTGGTTTTGCCGGGGCCGCGCGCATAGGCTTCCAGCAACGCGAGCAGCACGAGCGGCACAGCGAGCCCGCGCGCCGCATGGGGCAGCCAGCCGCGCATCAGTGGTGCCCCAGGTAGTGGTACAGCTCGCGCCGCAGCCGCAGGTAGTCGGGGTGCTCCTTGGTCTCGAGCTGGTTGCGCGGATGCGGAATCGGCACGTCGACCAGGGCCGCGACGCTGGGCTTGTCGGGTGTCGGGTTGGCGCGCAGGGCGATCACGCGGTCGCCGAGGTAGATCGCCTCGTCGAGGTCGTGCGTGACGAACAGCACCGTCAGGCCGCTGTCGCGCACCAGCCGCGCCACCTCGTCCTGCAGCGACTCGCGCGTCATCGCGTCGAGCGCGCCGAACGGCTCGTCCATCATCAAGAGGCGCGGCTGCTGCGCGAGGCAGCGCGCGATCTGCGCGCGCTGCTGCATGCCGCCCGACAGCTGCGCCGGGAACTTGTCGGCATGCGCCGCGAGGTTCACGGTCTGCAGCACGCGCGCGATGCGCGCCGGCCGCCCGGCCGCCGGCACGCCGGCCGCCTCGAGCGCCAGGCTCACGTTGCCGGCGACCGTGCGCCACGGCAGCAGCGCGCGGCCGTAGTCCTGGAACACGAAGGCCGCCTCGCGCGAGGGCGCGCGCACCACCTGTCCCAGGCGGCGCACCTGGCCGCCGGTGGGCTGCACGAAGCCGGCGGCCGCGCGCAGCAGCGTGGTCTTGCCGCAGCCCGACGGCCCGATGATGCAGACGAACTCGCCCTGCCCCACCTGCACGCTGGTGGGCGAGAGGATCTCGCGCCCGCCCAAGTGGATGGAAACGCCGTCGAACTCCAGCAGTGACGGCTGGTACGCCGTCACTTGACGATCAGGTCGGCCATGTTGGGCCGCGCCTTCAGCAGCTTCTGGTCCAGCATCTGGTCGGCCCACCAGGCCAGCGCCGGCTCGGTCACCACCGGCAGCGGCGGGCTGATCTGCACCGAGGCGAGCACCTGCGGCGGCAGCTTGATGTACTTGCCGATATGCTCGCGTACCCTGGCAGCATTCTCGGGCTGGTCCAGGAACGTTGCCGCTTCAGTAATCGCCGCCTGAAACCCCTTGGCCGCGGCCATGTTCCTGCGCACCCAGTCGCGTCGCGCCACGAACACCAGCGTCGGCAGACCGTCCGGCAGGAAGGTGGAGTAGTACGAGGCCACGTAGCCGGCGCCGCTGGACACGATGCGCGCCATGAACGGATCGGCCGTCACCACCGCGTCGAGCGTGCCACCGCGCAGCAGGTCGCCGTGCTGCGGAAACGCCGCCTCGACGAAGTTCACGCGGTTGTAGTCCACGCCCTGCGACTTCAACCAGGCGCGGAAGCCCACATGCAGGAAGGCGCCCAGGCCGGGCACGCCGATCTTCTTGCCGATGCAGTCCTGCGCGCTCTTGATGTCGGCGCCGGTACGCGCCACCAGGCCGATGCCGGTGTTCTTCTTGGAAGTGGCTCCGCCGCCCGTGAGCACCACGTGGTCCAGTCCACCTTCGACAGCCTGCAGGAACACCGAGGGCGTGGGCCCGCCGAGCTGAATCGAGTCGGACTGGATCGCCGGCGGGATCGAGGGGTTCAGCGGGATCAGCTTCGGCTCCACGTCAAGCCCGTGCTTGCGGAAACAGCCTTCCTCGCGCGCGATGAACACCGTGGCGAAGTCGGTGACGGCGGTGTAACCGAAGATGGCCTTCACGGGCGTCTGCGCGCGCAGCGGCAGGGCCGCCGCGGCCAAGCTGGCGCCGGCGGCCGTCACCACGGCGCGGCGGGAGAGGGTCTGCTTCATGAAAGTCTCCTTGTTCATTCGTCCGGATGCAGGCCCAGCGCCCGGCGCACCAGCGCCGCGGGCGAACCGTCGTCGCGCAGCCCCAGCGCGCGCGGCGCCATGTCGTCCAGCTCGGGATAGCGGCCGAACACTGCTTCCAGGCCGGCCTGCGGAACATAGTCCACGAGGCCGCGGCGGTCGGCACCGCAGAGGAAGGCGAGCGTGTCCACCACCTGCGCCATCGACAGCCGCAGCACCGGCAGCGGCCAGGCACGCGCGGGGTCGGCGCCCGCCAGGTCCATGCCGGCGGCATGCAGCAGGTTGTCGGCGCAGCGCCGCGCCGACATCCACCAGGCCGTGGCCTGCGCGGACACCGGACAGGTGAAGCGCTCTCCGGCAGCCAGTGCATGCAACATGTCGCTCATGAAGGCCGAGGCCAGCCCATGGGCCGCGCGCGGGCGTGCCACGATGCCGGGCAGCCGCAGCGAGCGGCCGTCGAGCCGGCCGCGGCGGCTGAAGTCGGCCAGCAGGATTTCACAGGCGAGCTTGTGCGCCCCGTAGGTGAGCGGCGGGTGCAGCGGGGTGGCGGGCGTGACCACCGCGGGCAGGTCGGTGCCATACACCGCGATGCTGCTCGCGTACACCACCACCGGCGGCGGGCCGCCGTGGGCCGCGAGCGTCTCGAACAGCGCCAGGGTCGCATCGAGGTTGACGCGACGCCCGAGAGCGTAGTCGGTCTCGGCCGCCCCGCCGGGTACGGCCGCCAGGTGGAACGTGAGGTCGGGCGCGAACGCCGCCACCTGCTGCAGCACGGCGGCCCCGCCGAGGTCGCCCTCAAGGGCCAGCGCGCCCGCCGGCGCGTCGGGCAGACGCTGGTCGGTCAGCGCCAGGGCCGTGATCGGTTGCGTGCCGACGCTGCCCCGTGCGCGCAGCAGCTGCACCAGCTGCGCGCCGATGAAGCCACCGGCGCCCGTGACCAGCACCTTCATCCTCAGTCCTCGAAGATCGCCACCGCGCGCGTCCAGCCGGCCGACGCGCCGCGGATCTTGTGCGGGAAGCAGCAGATGGTGAAGCCGTGCCCGGGCAGCGCCTCCAGGTTGTGCAGCTTCTCGATGTGGCAATAGCCGATGTCGCGCCCGGCCTTGTGGCCTTCCCAGATCAGCGACTTGTCTCCCGTTTCGGCCACCTTCTTCGCGGTGTACGAGAACGGCGCGTCCCAGCTCCAGGCATCCGTGCCCGTGAGGCGCACGCCGCGCTCCAGCAGGTACATGGTGGCCTCGTAGCCCATGCCGCAGCCGGCCGAGACGTAGTCGTTGTTGCCGTAGCGCGAGCCGGCCCGGGTGTTGACCACCACGATGTCGAAGGGCTGGAGCGCATGGCCGATGCGCGCCAGCTCGGCCTCGACGTCGGCGGCGGTGGCCACGTAGCCGTCCGGGAAATGGCGGAAGTCCAGCTTCACGCCCGGGCGGAAGCACCAGTCCAGCGGCACCTGGTCGATGGTCATGGAGGGTTTTTTCTCGCCCAGCTTCGCGTCCTGCGTGGAGTGGAAGTGCCAGGGCGCGTCCAGGTGCGTGCCGTTGTGGGTGGTGAGCGTCACCCATTCGGCGGCGGCCGCCTCGCCCTCGGGATAGTCCTCGGGCTGGGTGCCCGGGATCATCTGCATGAATTCGGGCAGCGTGTCGCCATGCTTCTGGTAGGTGATCTTCGGCGCCAGCGGCGGCGGGTCCGACAGCACGTCGTTCTCGAGGTAGATGGACAGGTCGACGAAGCGGGGCATGGCTGGGCTCCTGGGCTCTCAGGCCTGCGGCGCGGAGGACTGGACGATGCGCTGGTCGATGGCGCCGAACACCGGCTCGCCGCGCCAGCGCGCCTCCATCCGCACGCGGTCGCCGAAGCGCATGAAGGGGGTGCGCGCGGCGCCGTGTTCGATCGCCTCGATGGCGCGCCGCTCGGCGATGCAGGCCGAGCCCTTTCTGCCGCCCGCGTTGGACACGGTGCCCGAGCCCACGATGGTGCCGGCCGACAGGCGCCGCGTGGCCGCCGCGTGCGCGATGAGCTGGTCGAAGCCGAAGTTCATCTCACCGCCGTTGGGGTCGCCGAACCGGGCGCCGTTGCAGGTGACCGCCAAGTCGAGGTGCACGCGCGCGTCGCGCCAGGCCTCGCCGATCTCGTCGGGCGTCACCGCCACCGGCGCGAAGCTCGACGAGGGCTTGGCCTGGAAGAAGCCGAAGCCGGTCTTCATCTCGCGCGGCCCGAAGGCGCGCAGGCTCACGTCGTTGATCTGCACCAGCAGGCGGATGCGGCTGGCCGCCAGCGCGGCCGGACATCCCATGGGAACGCTGTCGACGATCACGCCGAACTCGCCCTCGAAGTCGATGCCGTGCGCCTCGTCGGGCAGCGGCACGTCATCGTGCGGGCCGAGCAGGTCGTCCGAACCGCCCTGGTACATCAGCGGGATGGTCTCGGCGTCCGGAATGGGCGGCAGCCCGAAGGCCTGCTGCATCAGCGCGCCGTGGTTGAGGAAGGCCGAGCCGTCGCACCACTGCGGCGCACGCGGCAGCGGCGCCATGGCTTGGCGCGGGTCGAAGTCGAACGCGCCTTCGGCGTGGCCGCCGTTCAGGCGCTCCGAGAGCGCCTGCAGCGCGGATTCGCACTCGCTCCAGCGCTCCAGAGCTGCCAGCAGCGTCGGCGCGATGCCGTCGGCCTGCACGGCGTGCCGCAGGTCGCGCGAGACCACGGCCAGGCGGCCGTCGCGCGTGCCGTTCTTCAGGGTGGCGAGTTTCATTCAGGCGTCCTTCTTGTCAACGTTCGTTCCAGTGCGCCATCGGCAGCCCGGCCACCGGCGCGCGGAAGCTCGGCAGCGTGGTGCCGCGTAGGCTGCCGAGGTAGACGGTGCGCAGGTCCGGGCCGCCGAAGGTCAGGCTGGCCATCCATGGCGCCAGCGTGCCCGCGGCGGCAGCCATGATTTCGGGCGTGAGCGTGCGAGCGTGAAAGTGTTCGTCCAGCCGCGCAGTGGCTTGCGGATTGCCGTCGTCCAGCAGCGTGAGCACGTCGCCCTCGGGCGTGATCGCGATCAGCTGGTCGGCCATGACGAGCGTCACCCACAGGTTGCCGTAGGAATCGAAGGCGAAGCCGTCGGGAAAGCCGCAGAGCCGGCTTGGGCCGTACACCTCGCGGTCGCTCAGGCTGCCGTCCTCGTGCACGCGCAAGCGCGAGATGCGTCGCGCGTTGCTCTCGACCACGTAAAGCCACTCTTCATTGGCGTCCAGGCGGACTTCGTTGGTGCCTTCGAATCCCTCGGCCACGATGCGCGCGCCGCGCTCGTCGATCAATGCAATGTAGCCGTCCCGCGCACGGGCGTTGATTGAATCCGTCCAGGGCCGCATGCGGGTGGTCACGGTCAGCCAGATGCGACCCCGGCTGTCGCGCAGCACGAAGTTGGCCTTGCCGAGCGGGCGGCCGTCGATGCTGTCGAACAGGCGGCGCACCCTGCCGTTGCGCCCCATCACCTCGACCGAGTCGGTGCCCCAGTTGGCGATGATGAAATCGCCATTCGGCAGGAAGGCCATGCCATTGGGAAGCGATCCTTCGCTCTGCACATAACGGGCCTGGAAATCGACGTGGCCCGCGTCAAACGCGGGCTGCCCGGGCATTACCAGATGCTGGCTGCCGTCGGGCTGGATCCGCATGACGCCGCCGCGGGCGTCCGCCGCCCACAGCGTGCCGTCGGGCTCGGCCAGCACGCATTCGGGCCGCTGCAGGTCACGGCCAACGTGCCGGATCGCGGTGCGGTCCACCTGCCAGCCGCGCAGGGGATTCTTCGGGGCCATTGCCATCTTGGGGTGAGTTGCGGAAAGCGCGCAGGATAGACGCGCGCTGCTGCAAGTCACAAACCGAATCTCCCGATGCCTGCCATCGCCAGCGGCAATACATGCCCGGCCGCTCACTATGATTCGCGCAGGGCCTTGGAGACCACAGCTTGCGCCACCAGCGTATCGACCTCAACCTGCTGATCGCGCTCGACGTGCTGCTGGCGGAGCGCAACGTCACACGCGCCGCGGAACGCATGCACATCACGCAATCCGCCATGAGCGGTGTGCTGGGGCGGCTGAGAGACTATTTCGACGACCCGTTGCTGGTGCCTGTCGGCCGCTCGATGAGGTTGAGCCCCCGTGCCGAAAGCCTGATTCAGCCGGTGCGCGACATCTTGCTGAAGGTGGACTCCACGCTCGGCGTGCGCCCGGGTTTCGAACCGGAGACCGCGCAGCGGCACTTCGTCGTCATCGCCTCGGACTACGTGTCCAACGTGCTGATGGAGGAGGTCTTGCGGCGCATCGCGCAGGTCGCCCCGGGGCTGAGCTTCGACATCCGTCCCACCCACAACGGGATGGACCAGGACCTGGACCAGGCTCGCGTTGACTTCCTCGTGACGCCGGCCCATCTGGTGCTGCCCGAGCACCCGCAGATCGTGCTGTTCGAGGACACCTACCACGTCATTGCATGCGCGCGGCATCCCGAGCTGGGTGACGCGCTCACGCTGGAGCAGTACCAATCGCTCGGACATGTGGTCTACCAGAACGAGCGGGGCAGCAATCCCTGGTTCGAGCAGTGGTACGCCAACCAGCATGGCCCTGGCCGGCGCATCGAGGTCATCACGCACAGCTTCAGCGCGATGCCTCGCTTCATCGTCGGCACGCGGCGAATCGCAACGGTGCAGAGCCGGCTCGCAATGCAGTTCGAGCAGGCCATGGCAGTGCGTCTGCACGCGCCGCCCATGGAAACGCCGCGCCTGACCGAAGTGCTGCAATGGCACCGGTACCGCGACGACGATCCCGGCGCGCGCTGGGTGCGCGATCAGATCGTCGCTGCAGCGGCGAGGCTGCCAGTCGTCTGACCACGGCACGCTGCCAACGCGCAGGCTGGCCGTAGTTGCGGCGCCGCGCTGTCGGGCCAGCAGCAGCCCGCGCACAGCCAGCCATGCATTTGTGCAAGGCGGCTCGGCGCAACGACGGGATTGAACTCGAGCCCGACCCGGCCTTCAGGCGCCCGAACGCCGCCCGGCCGCATCCCCCAAGAACTCCAGCAGCAGTGCGTTCACCCGCGCCGCCTCCTCGTGCTGCACCCAGTGCGTCGCCTCGGCGATGTGGAACACCTCGGCATGGTCGCAGCGCGCTGCGCCCTCGTCCGCCAGCTGGCGGTCCAGCGCGGTGTCGCGGTCGCCCCAGATGATTCGCACCGGCATGCGGATGCGCGCCTGCGAGGCGGGGCGCGACACGGCCACGGCGCGGTACCAGTTCAGCATGGCGGTCAGCGCGCCCGGCTGCGACCAGGCTTCGCGGTAGCGCGCCAGGTCGGCTTCGGCAAACGTGCCGGGTCGGCTGCTCAGGGTGAGCGCGCGCGCCAGCGCCGCGTGGCCGTTGGCGCCGAGCGTCCACTCCGGCACCAGCGGCATCTGGAAAAAGACGACGTAGGCGCTCTTGAGCAGTTGGCCCGGATGGCCCAGCGCGTGCGGCAGCAGCGTCGCCGGGTGCGGCGCGTTGAGGATGGCGGCGCGCTCGATGCGCCCGGGCGCGCGCGCGGCCAGCTGCCAAGCGACGATGCCGCCCCAGTCGTGGCCCACGACGGTAAAGCGCTCGTGGCCAAGCGCGCTGGCCAAGGCCAGGATGTCGTCGGCCAGCGTGTCCAGCGCATAGGCGCTGCGCCCGGACGGCTTGTCGCTCGTGCCGTAGCCGCGCTGGTCCGGCGCCGCGACGCGCCAGCCGGCGGCGGCCAGCGCGCCGATCTGGTGGCGCCAGGCCCACCAGAACTCCGGAAAGCCGTGCAGCAGGACTACCAGCGGCCCCTGCGGCGGGCCGGCCAGGGCGACATGGAGGCGCAAGCCGTTGGCGGGCACTTCGAGATGCTCGATGTCGGGCATGGGAGGGATCGTGCTCATGAAATCTTCAACAAAACCTTGGGGGGAACACCTTTCTCCCCGCAATGACTGGGCAACTCTGTGGATAAGACGGGCACTTCCATGTAGGACGAAGCCAACTCGTTGATTTTTCTGAACAAAGTACGAAGCGCCTATTTTTTGAGCAGTGGAAGATTCATTTCTTCAAAAGCCTTTGGCAGCTTTTGCAGCGCCTGTCAAAGTACAAATCTGGGGACATTTCCAGCACAACTCCTGAGTTATCCACAGCGCGGGCCCCTTTCTGGAGGTTGTCCCTTTTGGCGCGACAGTGGAAAGCGCGGCTGCGCACACTCGGCAAGGCTGCGCAACTGCCTGTCGCAGCAGTAAAAAAGCAGTTTGTTCACAGGACGCGTGCATGCCTATCTACTACTACTAACCTGAATAAGAAGAATAAGAAGCAAGAGTAGGCAGGGTCGTCTCGCAAAAAGCAGAGCCAAGTTGGCTGCTGGGCATCGAACTGGCGGGTGCAGAGGTAATACATTTGGATACCATCGTGGTCCGACAATTGCTCAGAAGGCTCTGCAAGGAAACGCCCATGCCCCTCAGCTATCTCGCGGAACTCTCCAAGCAGACGCTGCCCTTGCGCGTGACGGAGCCTGCGCGGGTGCGGCTGGTGCGGCGCCTGCAGGCCACGCGGCAACTGGTGGCCAGCTTTCACACCGATGAGGACGGGGAGGCCTGGGCCAGCGTGCTGGAGATCACGCCGCTGGGCCGCAAGATCCTCAAGTGCGCGAGCGCACGGACGGGCGCCGTGGGGGAGGCACCGGCAGCTTCTCCGGCCCCGCGCGTGCCGCTGCCCGAGCGAACGGTGGGCTGAGGCCGCCCGGCTGGCACCGCGGGGCACGTTGCTTGCCGGTGTCGTGTCCGGGCGAAGGCTTGCGCCGGCGGCGCAAGGCGCCCGGCCACCCCGCGCCGCATAATGAACCCGTCCCCTCCTCTTGCGCGTGAGCTGCCTCCGCGCCAAGGCAACACCATGTCCGACCCGGCTCCCGTGAGCACCCCCGACCACGCCGAGGAAAACCTGGGTGAACTCATCGACAACGTGGTGCCGACGCGGGGCTACGCCATGGTCCCGCTGGTCGGGCTGGGCGGCTCGGCCGGCGCGATTCCCGCGCTGCGCGCCTTCCTGGCGAACGTGCCGCCCGACTGCGGCGTGGCGTTCGTGGTCGTCATGCACCTGTCGAGCGAGCACGAGAGCATCCTGGCCGATCTGCTGCAGCGCGCCACCCCCATGCGCGTGCTGCAGGTGCAGCACACCCGCAAGGTCGAGCGCAACCACGTCTACGTGATCCCGCCGGGCAAGTCCCTGAAGACGGCCGACGGGCACCTGCGCCTCGCCGCGCTCGAAGTGGAGCGCGGGCGGCGCATGGCGGTCGACCTGTTCTTTCGCACGCTGGCCGACACCCACGGCCCGCACGCCGCGGCGGTGGTGCTGTCGGGCGGCGACGGCGACGGCGCCGTCGGCATCAAGCGCATCAAGGAGCGCGGCGGCCTGACCGTGGCGCAGGACCCGCAGCAGGCGGAGCACCCGAGCATGCCCGCGGCCGCCATCGCCACCGGCATGGTCGACTGGGTACTGCCGGTCGAGCACATGGCGGCGCGCCTGCTCGACTACTTCGGCATCGAGCACCGGCTGCAGCTGCCGCCCGAGGACGGGCCCTCGCCCGTCGTCGCGTCCACCATGCCCGACCTCGGCCCCGAGGAGGCGTCGCTGCGCGACGTGCTGGGCTTCCTGCAGACGCGCACCGGCCGCGACTTCTCGTACTACAAGCGCGCCACCATCCTGCGGCGCATCGCCCGGCGCATGCAGGTCAACGGCGTGACCGACCTGCCGGGCTACCTGGACTGCCTGCGCACGCGCCCCGGCGAGGCCGGGGCGCTGCTGCAGGACCTGCTGATCAGCGTGACCAACTTCTTTCGCGACGCCGACTGCTTCGCCGCGCTGGCGACGCACCTGCCCGCGCTGTTCCAGGGCAAGGCGGCGGACGACGCGGTGCGCGTGTGGGTGCCGGCGTGCGCCACCGGCGAGGAGGCCTACTCCATCGCCATGCTGCTGGCCGAGCACGCCCGCACCCTCCCCGCGCCGCCGGCGATCCAGATCTTCGCCACCGATCTCGACGAGAACGCGGTTCGCACGGCGCGCGACGGCCTGTACCCCAGCACCATCTCGGCCGATGTGTCGGAGGAGCGGCTGCAGCGCTTCTTCCTGCGCGAGCCCGGCGGCTATCGCGTGCGGCGCGAGCTGCGCGAGACGGTGCTGTTCGCCGCCCACGACCTGCTCAAGGATTCGCCCTTCTTGCGGCTCGACTTGCTCAGCTGCCGCAACCTGCTGATCTACCTGGACCGAACGGCGCAGCTGCGCGCCTTCGAGATCCTGCACTTCGCGCTGCGGCCGCACGGACGGCTGTTCCTCGGCGCGTCGGAGACGATCGACGAAGGCACCGCGCTGTTCACGGTGCTCGACAAGCGCCACCACATCTATGCGCCGCGCCCCGGGTCGGGTCAGAATCCCCCGCTGCTGCGCCGGCATGGCGCGTCGGGCTGGACGGCGCTCGACGCCAGCGGCCGCGTGGCGGCGCAGCAGGGCCCGGTCGTCGCGGGCCGCTCCTTCGAGCAGTCGATGCGCGCCCACGCCCGCCACATCCACTCGCGTGGCGCGCCGCGGCAGCAGCACGACGGCTGGGGCGAGCTGCACCTGCGGCTGCTGGAGCAGCTGGCGCCGCCCTCGATCCTGGTGAACGAGGAGCACGAGATCGTGCACCTGTCGGCCAGCGCCGGGCGCTACCTGCAGCATGGCGCCGGCGAGCCCAGCCGCGACCTGATGCGGCTGGTGGCGCCGGCGCTGCGGCTCGAGTTGCGCGCGGCGCTCTACCGGGCCGCGCAAAGCGGCCACACGGTCGAGACCGGCGCGCTGACGCTCGACGGCGAGGCGCAGGCGGTGTCGCTGCGCGTCGTGCCGGTCAGCGAAGGCGGCCAGAACATGGCGCTGGTGATGCTGCGCAAGGTCTCCCCGGCAGACCCGGCCGCGGAGCCTGCTCCCGAGGTGCTTGCCTTCGACCACGAACCGCTGCAGCGCCTGGAGCACGAACTCGAGCACATGAAGGAGCACCTGCGCAACACCGTCAAGGACTACGAGGAATCGACCGCCGAGCTGCAGGCCAGCAACGAGGAGCTGCAGGCCATCAACGAGGAAATGCGCTCCACCACCGAGGAACTGGAGACCAGCCGCGAGGAGCTGCAGTCGATCAACGAGGAGCTGACCACCGTCAACCAGGAGTTGAAGGACAAGCTCGACGAGCTGGCGCACGCCAACAGCGACATCCAGAACCTGATGGACGCCACCGACATCGCCACCATCTTTCTCGACCGCGAGCTGCGCATCACGCGCTACACGCCCTCGGCGGTGGCGCTGTTCAAGCTGATCCCGGGCGACCTCGGCCGCCCGCTGAGCGACCTGGCGCCGCAGCTGCCCTACTCCCAGCTGGGAGAAGACGCGGCGCGCGTGCTGGAGCGGCTCGCGCCGATCGAGCGCGAGGTCGGCCAGGACGACGGCCGCTGGTTCCTGGCGCGGCTCCTGCCCTACCGCACCACCGAGGACCGCATCGCCGGCGTGGTGCTGTCGTTCATCGACATCACCGAACGCAAGCGCGCCGAGGAAGTCAGCCGCTGGTTGTCGGCGGTGGTGGCCTCCTCGCGCGACGCCATCGTCAGCTTCTCGCTCGAAGGCACGGTGCTGAGCTGGAACCCGGGGGCACAGCGCGTGTTCGGCTACACCTCCGACGAGATGGCCGGGCAGCCGCTCACCGTGCTGGCCGACGCGGGCGGCGAGATGCGCAGGGCGCGCATCGTCGAGCGCATCGCCGCCGGCGAGAACATCGAGAACCTGGAGACGGTGCACCGCGCCAAGGCCGGCCACGAGGTCTGGGTTTCGCTGAGCGTGTCGCCGATCACCGACGCGCACGGCAACATCGTCGGCGGCACCGCCATCGCGCGCGACATCGGCGACGCCCGGCGCGCGGCCGAGGCGCTGCGGCGCAGCGAGGAGCGGCTGCGCCTGGTGCTGGAGAACGCGCGCGACTACGCCATCCTCTCGATGGACCTCGAGCTGAGGATCACCAGCTGGAATCCCGGCGCCGAGGCGCTGATCGGCTACACCGAGGCCGAGGCCGTCGGGCAAAGCATGGACATCATCTTCACGCCGGAGGATCGCGCCGCCGGTGCGCCGGCGCTGGAGGCCGAGAAGGCGCTGGCCGAGGGCCGCGCGGCCGACGAACGCTTTCACATGCGCCGCGACGGCAGCCGCTTCTGGGGCAGCGGCACCCTAATGCGCATGGTCGACGACGCGGGCCAAGCCCTGGGTTTCGTCAAGATCCTGCGGGACAACACCGCAGCGCGCGAGGCGCAGGCCCAGCTGCAGAAAAGCCGCGCCGAGCTGGTGCGCGCCCTGCGCGAGAACGAGAAGGCCCGCGCCGACCTGGAGACCGCCGACGCGGCCAAGGACCGCTTCCTGGCGATCCTCTCGCACGAGCTGCGCAACCCGCTGGCGGCCGTCAGCAGCGCGGCCGCCCTGCTGGCCGGCGAGGCCACTCCCGAAGACGAGCGCAGGCGCGCCGCCCGGGTGGTGCAGCGCCAGGCGTCCACCATGAAGGTGCTGCTCGACGACCTGCTCGACGTCTCGCGGCTGGCCATGGGACGCCTCAAGCTGCACCGCCAGGAGGTCGAGCTGGCGGAGGTGCTCGACGCGGCGCTGGAGACCGCCCGGCCGCTGATCGAGGGCGCGCGCCACCGGCTGATGCTCACGCTGCCGCGCCAGCCGGTGCGCGTGAACGTCGATGCGCTGCGCATCGGCCAGGCCATCGTCAACCTGCTGGCCAACGCGGCCAAGTACACGCCGCCCGGCGGCGAGCTGCGCCTGGCCGTGACGGCGGACGCCAGCGAGGTCGTGCTCAGCGTGACCGACAACGGCATCGGCATGGCGCCGGAGATCATCGAGCGCATGTTCGACCTCTACACCCAGGGGCCCGTGGCGGCGTTCGGCATGAACGAGGGCCTGGGGGTCGGCCTGGCGCTGGTGCGCACCATCGCCGAGCTGCACGGCGGGCGCGTGCAGGCGCGCAGCGATGGAGCAGGCCGCGGCAGCACCTTCTGCCTGCGGCTGCCGGTGGTGCGGCCGCAGCCGCAGCAGGCCGCGCCCGCCGCGCCGCCCGCAGAGACCGAGGCGTCCGCCGCGCCGCCGCGCTGGCGCGTGCTGATCGCCGACGACAACCTCGACGCCGGCTGGGCGCTGGCGCGGCTGCTGGAGGCGGCCGGCCACCGCACCGTGCTGACCGGCGGCGGCGAGGAAGCGCTGGAATGCGCGCGCCGCGAGGCGCCCGACGTGGTGATCCTGGACATCGGCATGCCCGACCTGAACGGCATCGAGGTGGCGCGGCGGCTGCGTGCCGACCCGCAGGGCGCAGCCACGCTGCTGGTCGCCCTGACCGGCTGGGGCAGCGAGAACGACCAGCGCGAAGCCCTGGAGAACGGCTTCGACGCCTACCTGAGCAAGCCGGTGGACATCAAGACCCTGCTCGGCACCCTGGCGCGCGAGATGACCGCCCGGCAGCCCAGCCGCCCGGCAGACTGAAACCCCCTGCCTGCCTGCCCGACTGCCCGATCCATCGCCGCCCCGCCCCATCCGGGCACTTCGGTTGCTCCGAGGGGGCCTTGTGAAATGCATGGACCGGGGAGAGGCCGATGCACGACCGTGACGATCTGATCGACTACTTCAGGCGCTACCCGCTGGAGAACCCGGCGAGCTACGTGGGAACGCGCTACGACCCTGCCGCCGCTGCCGCCTGGCGCGCCGAGCAGGCGGCCCGGCGCGCCGCCCCAGGGCGCGACGACACGGCCCGGCCCGCCGGCGTCTTCCCACCGGTCTGGCAGGGGGCTCACCGCCTGGGCCGCGTCGGCCGCCTGCCGCCGGCCGCCGGACGCTGGAGCGACGACTTCCATGGCCACCCTGCCCGGTAGCGGCATGCACTTGGCCAGGCCGTGCGGCGCCGGCCGCCGTGGGCACTGAAATTGCCTGATCCGAAGCCCGATTCACTTCCAAGGAGAGATGCCATGGCCTCGCGCTACCTCGTTCCGTTTTCCACCGTGCCTGGCCTGTGGGCCGGCGATCCGATGCTGCAGCTGCACCGGGAAATGAACCGCCTGTTCGACGACATCCTGCGCACCGGCGGCGCCCCGTCGTCAGGCCAGACGGGCAGCGGCGGCGTCCTGATGGCGGCGCCACGCCTGGATGTGCACGAAACCGACAACGAGCTGTGCGTGGTGGCCGAGCTGCCCGGCGTGGCGCCGTCCGACGTCGATGTGCGCGTCGAGGGCGACGTGCTGACCCTCAGCGGCGAGAAGAAGAACGAGAGCGAGCAGAAGCAGCCGAACTACCACGTCATGGAGCGCAGCTACGGACGCTTCCAGCGCTCGCTGCAGCTGCCCTTCTCGCCCGACGCGCAGCAGGTCGACGCCAGCTTCGACAACGGCGTGCTGACGGTGCGCATCCCCAAGCAGAACCGGCAGGAGGGCGTCCAGCGCATCCAGGTGCGCTCGTCGGGCGGCGGGGCGGGAGCGTCCCCTTCCTCGGGGTCGTCGTCGTCTGCCTCGGCGGGCGCTGCGGAAGGCGCGGGAGCGGCGTCGGGGTCGCCGTCATCGTCGTCGCAGTCTCAAACGCAATCGTCGGGCTCGGAGCCGGCGTCGGATGCGCGCCTGAGCCCGGGCGCCGATGGCCGCCCCGCCCAGGCGGTCAAGACAAGCACGGCGGGCAGCGGCACCACCACGCACGCCGACCTGCTTTCCCCGGACGGCTCCGGCGCCGCGCAACAGCAGCAAGCCCAGCCTTCCGGCACCGCCTCGTCCTGAACCGCACCGGGACGCAGGACGGCCCGGCGCGCTTGCGGCCGCGGGCTCGCCAGAGCGACGTTTTCGACATCGGTGTTGCGAAGCCCGCCTACAGAGGCCCCGGTCCGGACCGCGAGACTGCGGTGACCACCCGTTCCGGCAGGCACCGAACTTCCAGGAGTCCCCATGACCGACAAGACCACGCAGGCGATGGCCGCCCAGGGCAATACGGAAAAAGACCCCGACGACTGGGTCACCGGCGACGAGCCGATGACCGGCGCGCAACGCTCCTACCTGAAGACGCTGTGCGAGGAAACCCGCCAGGAGTTCGACGGCTCGCTGAGCAAGGCCGAGGCGTCCCGGCGCATCGACCAGCTTCAGGAAATGGCCGGCCGCGGCGGCTCGGCCAGCCCCAAGGCCAGCGACCCCGGCGCGGGCGGCCACAGCAGCGACGAGCACGTCGCCACCACGCCGGACGGGCGCGAGCGCACGGGGACGGGCATCTTCACCGTGCTGGCCGAGCAGACCGGGGCCATGACGCCCGACGCGTCGCTGAGCGACGAGCTGCGCGCCTTCGCCAACGGCATCGTCGAGATGTGTGCCCGCATTGCCGACCAGGATGGCGGCGGCGCCGGCCAGCGCATCCGGGACCGGTTCCGCGGCTGAGGCCGGCGCATCAGACCTGGTATTCCTTGAGCCGGTTGTAGAGCGTCTTCATGCTGATGCCCAGCAGGGTGGCGGTGCGCTCCTTGTGGCGCCCGCAATGCTCGAAGGTGGCCAGGATGACCTGCCGCTCGACGTCGGCCAGCGGCGTACCCACCAGAATGTTGAGCTGCTGCTGCTGCTGCTGCGGGTTCGTGTCGCCCTGCCCCGACGCTGCACTGCCGCCGCCCGTGCGCGGCGTGTCCGTCGCGCGCGCCGGCGACGCTGCCTCGTGCGTCGCCGGCGCGGCCGCACCGGGGACGACGGCGGGCGTGGCGGGCATCGGCAGCCATTCGTCGTCGATCTCGGCGCCGGGCGCCATGACCCAGGCGCGCTGCACCACGTTGCGCAGCTCGCGCACGTTGCCCGGCCAAGCGCAGGCGGCCAGGCGCTCGAGCGCGGCCGGCGTGAAGTGCTTGGCCGACTGCTCCTGGCGCCCCAGCTCGTCGAGGAAACTGCGCGCCAGGAGCGGCACGTCGCCGGGCCGCTCGCGCAGCGGCGGCAGCGCGATCGGGAACACGTTCAGGCGGTAGAGCAGGTCTTCGCGCAGCGTGCCGCGCGCCACCGCCTCGGCCGCGTTGCGGTTGGTCGCGGCGATGATGCGCACGTCGGTCTGCTGCAGCTGGGTCGAGCCCACGCGCATGAAGGTGCCGCTCTCCAGCACGCGCAAGAGCTTGACCTGCAGCTCCAGCGGCATTTCCGTCACCTCGTCCAGGAACAGCGTGCCGCCGTGCGCGCGCTCGAAGAAGCCCTGATGCTGGCGATCGGCGCCGGTGAAGCTGCCCTTCTCGTGGCCGAAGATCTCGCTCTCGATCAGGTGCGGCGACAGGGCCCCGCAGTTGATCGCCAGGAACGGCTGCTCGCGCCGGCGGCTCAGGTCGTGCACGGCGCGCGCCACCAGTTCCTTGCCGGTGCCGCTCTCGCCGTGGATGAAGACCGTCACCGCCGTGCCCGCCACGCGCGCGATCTGCTGGTAGACGCGCTGCATGGCGGCCGACTCGCCCACCATGTGGCCGAAGCGCCCGGTCTCGCGCCACAGCTGCGTGACCTCCGCGACTTCGGCGCGCAGCTGCGAGGGCCGGATCAGGCGCGACAGCAGGCCCTTCAGGTGCTGCGGGTTGACCGGCTTGACCAGGTAGTCGGCCGCACCCAGGCGCAGCGCCTTGATGGAAGTGTCGAGCGTGGCCTGGCCTGTCATGAGCACGACCTCGGTGTCGGCGATCAGCTCGGCATCGTCGAGCAGCTCGAAGCCGCTGCCGTCGGGCAGGTGCACGTCGAGCAGCAGCAGGTCGGGCCGCTGCATGGCCAGCATGCGCCGCGCCGCGTGCAGCGTTCCGGCGGCGGACACCGTGTGCCCCTGGCGCGCGATCAGCGCGCTCAGCACCCGCGCCGCGTCGGCGTCGTCTTCCACGATGAGGGCGTGTCCCAAAATTCGCGCTCCTGTTCCTTGCAAGAGGCCGTCAGGCGTCCAGCGATCGCGCGAGCTGGCGCAGCTGCTCCGCCAGCACCGTCATGCGGCCGACCTGGCGCTCGATCACGCGACGCGCCTCGGCCTGCGCCTGCGCGTCGTTCTCGCTCATCTTCATCCATTCGAGCGCGTTGGCCACCGTCCCGATCGGCGTGCGCAGGTCGTGGTCGATGCGCCGGGCGCGCCCGGCCTGCACCACGAGCTCGGCGCGCAGGCGCCGCAGCTCGGCTTCGAGCGCCTCGCAGGCGCGCGCCGCCCGCCGCGAGCCGCCCAACGTCAGCGCCGCGAGGCCGACACCCGCCAGCACAACGACTCCCCAGAGCCCGGCATCCGGGCGCCTTGTCGAAGAAATCATCCTGCGTGTCACACTCGCCGTCCTGCACAGTAAGAATTGCCGAAGCGCTCCCCCGGCTTGCCGTGTGGGAGAGTGAATGTAAACATTTTTACCCGAACCGGACCCGGGGCCCGGCCTGGCACGATCATTGCGCTTCCCGTCCTGTCCCATCATCATGGCGCAGTCCACGCTTCTATGTCAGCCATTACCCTTCAATCGAGAACGGTTCAGACGCCCGCATTCTCGCCGCGCCTGCAGCACGCGGTGCGTCTGCTGCAGATGTCCTCGCTGGATTTCGCCCGCGAGCTGCAGGAAATGGCCGAGGACAATCCGTTCCTGGAAATCGAGGATGCCGTCGCGGCCGAGGCCACCGTGGCCGCCGAGCCGCCCGACGCGGCGGACGCCGACTGGATGTCCGCCGCCCAGCTCGACCGCTTCACCGCCAGCCATGCCGCACCGGGCCAGCGCCTGTCGCACGACGACAGCTTCGACGTGCTGCAGGGCGTGGCGCTGCCGGTGTCGCTGCACGAGCACCTGCAGGCCCAGATCGGCGTGCTGCGGCTGAGCGAGCGCGACCGCGCGCTGGCCGGCGCCGTGGTCGAGGCGCTCGACGAGGACGGCTACCTGCGCATCTCGCTGGAGGACATCGCCGGCGGCGAGCAGGGCGACGCGGTGCTGGAGGAGCTTGGCACCGCCCTGTGCCGCGTGCAGGCGCTCGACCCGCCGGGCGTGGGCGCGCGCAGCGTGGCGGAATGCCTGCTGCTGCAGACCCCGGGCATCGAGGACGCCGAACTGCGCGAGCTGGCCCGCCGCATCCTGCGCGAGCACATCGAGCTGCTGGCGTCGAAGAACCTGCAGCGGCTGGCGACCGCGCTGCGCGCGCCGCTGCCCAAGGTCCGCCTGGCGGCCGAGTGCATCCGCAAGCTCAACGCGCGGCCGGGCTGGCAGCACAGCGAGACGGCCTCGCGCGTGGTCACGCCCGACGTCACGGTGCGCAAGATCAAGGGCGTGTGGACCACCGTGCTGAACGACGCCGCGGTACCGCGCGTGCAGCTGCACCAGGGCTACGCGGCGCTGTTCGAGAAGCAGCGCCGCGGCGACAACCCCGAGATGCGCAAGTGCCTCGACCAGGCCCGCTGGGCGGTGCACAACGTGGCGCAGCGCATGTCCACCATCCTGGAGGTGGCCAGCGCCATCGTGGCGCGGCAGAAGCTGTTCCTGGAGTACGGCGCGCTGGCCATGAAGCCGCTGGGCCTGCGCGAGATCGCCGACGCGGTGGGCGTGCACCCGTCGACCGTCTCGCGCGCGGTCAACAACAAGTACCTGGCCACGCCCTGCGGGATCTTCGAGCTCAAGTATTTCTTCTCGCGCGGGCTCGACCAGGTCGGCGGCGGCGCCAGCGCGCCCACCGCGGTCAAGGAGCTGATCCGCGAGCTCATCGAGGCCGAGCCGCCCGAGGCGCCCCTGAGCGATGCCGAGCTGGCGCGCCAGCTGGCGCAGCAGGGCTTTCGCATCGCCCGGCGCACGGTGACGAAGTACCGCCAGGGGCTGAAGCTCGATCCGGTCGATCGCCGCCGGCGCGCCTGAGCTTCCTTCGCCGCACACATGCACGCACGGCACGTCGCCGGTGCGGGCATGCCGATTGCCAAATCTCCCGCGTCTGCCGGCTGCGGCGGGCCTGATGTCCCTCCGGGGATGTTTTTCCACTTTGAAGGAGTTTTTGACATGGCCACGAACCAGGGCAACCAAGGCAAGCAGGGCAACCAGGGCGGGGGCTCCGGTCGCGGTTTTGCCGGCATGGATCCGGATCGCCAACGCGAAATCGCCAGCGAAGGCGGAAAGGCGGCCCACGAGAAGGGCACGGCACACGAGTTCACTTCGGAGGAAGCGCGCGCGGCCGGCTCCAAGAGCCACGGCGGGCATGGCGGCTCGTCGGGAGGCTCCTCCGGCTCGGGCGGTGGTGGTGGTTCGGGCGGCGGGTCGGGCAGCCACACCCGTGGCGGCAGCAGCGAGCAGCATGCCGAGGCGGGGCGGCAGAGCCACAAGAACGAAGGCGGATCTTCGGGATCGGGCAGCTCGAGCTCCGGCAGCCGCGGTGGCAGCAGCGCGCAGCACGCCGAGGCCGGCAAGCAGAGCCACAAGAACGAGCGCTGAGCTGGTTTTCTGAAGAGGCGGCGGGCGCACGCCACCGGCGCCTGCCTGCAAGGGTTCCCCTGTGTCCGAAGCCACGCCTCGGACACTTGCCCGCCTCGAGCGGGCTTTTTCATGAGGCCGCCGGGCTGGCGCCGCGTGCCCGCCGCTCAACCCGCACTGCTCTTCTTTTTCTCGGCGTTGCGCTTGCGCGTGGCAGCCGCCTTCCTGGCCGAGGCGGAGCGCTGCTCGGGTGTGCGGGCGGCCGAGGCGGCGCCGCCCTTCTTGCCGCCTTCGTGCGAGGGCGCGTGGTTTTCGGGATGGCCCCGGCCCGAGCCGCTCTTCCTGCCGCCGCCGCTTTCCTTGTTCACGGTGGCCCAGGCGCGCCGCTCGGCCTCCTCCTTGTCCGTGCCGCGCTGCTCGTAGCTCTCCTCGATGTGCTCGGCCTGGCGCTTTTGCTTGTCGGTATAGGCCGACTTGTCACCTCTTGGCATGACGTGTCCTCCATGGGAGTGGATCGATGGTCGTTGCATCGTCATCGAGACCAGGTCTGCGCATGTGGGAAGGCGGCGAGACCGGGCGTCGGCGCGGGCCCATCGCCGCTGCGGCAAGCCGCCAGCGTGGCCTCCCGTGAAAAGGACAACGCTGGGGACAATCGTGGCACAAGCCCTGGCTTGTCCACAGCCTGAGCCAGGGAGCCTGAATTGTCCCTGCCGGCTCGACAGGGCGGAAGCACGGCTGCGCACAGTGTGCAAGACGATGCAAGTGCCGGCCCCGCCACGGAAAAAGCAGGCTGTCCACAGCACGCCGCGTCCTCTATCTACTATTACTAACCTGAATTAAAGAATAAGAGAGAAGTCAGTTAGGGATGCTCTTCACGAATCGCCTTGGCGTGTGCTGAATCGATAAGCACGGTCATAGTGGAACGATCGAATGCCCCCTGAGTGTCGGAATCGGCCTTTTGGGGGTGCTTTTGGGCCTTTCATGTGCCCATCGCACGCACCTGGTCCACCAGCACGCGCCTGACCATCCACAGATTGCTCAGCGCAAACAGCGTCTTGAGCTGCGCCGTGTTCTTAGCCAACCCCCGGTAGCGCACCTTCACGTGGCCGAACTGGCGCTTGATCACGCGAAACGGGTGTTCCACCTTGGCCCGCACACTGGCCTTCAAGCGCTCGATCTTGTCTTGCAGCGCTTCAATGGGCAGGCTCTTGTCCAACTTGCGCCTCTGCCCCGGCTTCATTGCCACATGCCAAGTGACCTGGAGTTGGGCATCCGGGCGTTTGTGCACACCCTGATAGCCCGCATCGCCAAAGGCCACTTCTTCCTGCCCATGCAGCAGGGTGTTGCCCTCAACGACATCGCAGACGTTGCCCGCCGTGCCGCGCACCGTGTGCACCAGTCCCGAGTCGGCGCATACACCGATATGCGCCTTCATCCCGAAGTGCCATTGGTTGCCCTTCTTGCTCTGGTGCATCTCGGGGTCTCGCGCGCCGTCCTTGTTCTTGGTGGAGCTGGGCGCGGCAATGAGCGTGGCGTCCACCACCGTGCCGGCCTTGAGCAGCAGGCCCTGGCCGCTGAGCAAGTCGTTGACGGTGGCCAGGATCTGCTCGGCCAGCTTGTGTTGCTCCAGCAGGCGGCGAAAGCGCAGGATGCTCGAGTCGCTGGGCAATGCATCGCCCCAGTTGCTCAGGCCCGCGAAGTCGCGAAACACCGGCACGTCGTGCAGCGCCTCTTCCATGGCCGGGTCCGACAGATTGAACCATTGCTGCATGAAGTGGATGCGCAGCAGCGCTTCAAAGCCAAAGGGTTGCTGGCCGCGCCGGCCGGCTTCAGGCGCAAACGGTTCGATCAACGCCACCAGTTCAGCCCAGGGCACCACCCGGTCCATCGCATCCAGAAATTCACGCTTGCGCGTGCGCTTGGTCGAACCACCCAACACCAGGCTGCCTTGCTTCATGGGTGCCGATGCTCACAGCTTCGCTTGTTCAGTGCAAGCACGACGGCGAGCGATTCGTGAAGAGCATCCTTAGGACAGCGGGGGTCGCATCGTCCTCCAAACCTGCCTTGAAACGCCGGTGCGGGGCCGCACCTGTCGCGCTCCGGGCCGTGCCCGTTTCGCTCCGCCCGATGCCGCTTCGCCCGCTGATCCTCCTGACCACGCTGCTGCATGTCTACATCGCGCTGCGGCTGCTGCCTGCGCTGGCTTCGCTGACGGCGGCCGGCGCCCTGCTGCTGGCTCTGCTGCTGGCGCTCTCGGCCGTGACGCTGCCGCTGCCCTTTGCCGGCGGGCGCGCCCGTGGCGGGCAGGCCGCCACGTTCTGGAAATGGACCGGCCTGCTCGGCATGGGCTGGTTCTCGTCGATGCTCTTGCTGACGCTGCTGCGCGACGCCGGACTGCTGCTCGGCTGGCTGGCCAGCGTGGCGGCGCTCGGCCAGGCGCCGGGTACGCCGCGCTGGCACGCCTGGAGCCTCTGGAGCGCCGCGGCGGTGCCGCTCGCCGCCACGGCCAGCTCGCTGGTCGGCTTCGGCAACGCGCGCCGGACCGCCGCGGTGCGGCAGGTCGAGGTACCGATCGAGCAGCTGCCGCCGGGGCTGGAGGGCTTTTCCATCGCGCAGCTGAGCGACCTGCACGTGGGGCCGACCATCCGGCGCGGCTACGTCGAGCGCATCGTCGGCGCGGTCAACAGGCTCGACGTCGATCTGGTCGCCATCACCGGCGACCTGGTGGATGGCACGGTGAGCCAGCTGCGCGACCACATCGCACCGCTCGCCGGACTGCGCTCGCGCCAGGGCACCTTCGTCGTGACGGGCAACCACGAGTACTACGCCGGCGCGGGCGCCTGGATCGCCGAGCTGCGCCGGCTCGGCCTCCGGGTGCTGCTCAACGAGCACGTGGTGGTGCAGGCGCGCTCGGCGCGCGGCGCGCAGACCGACGAGGAATCGCTCGACAGCACGCTGGTGGTGGCCGGCGTGACCGACTACGGCGCGGCGCATTTCGACGCGGCGCATGCCAGCGATCCGTGGCGTGCGCTGCAGGGCGCGCCACCGCTGGTGCGCACGCGCGTGCTGCTGGCACACCAGCCGCGCAGCGCGCCGGCCGCCGCCGAGGCGGGCTTCCAGCTGCAGCTGTCGGGCCACACGCACGGGGGCCAGTTCCTGCCGTGGAACCTGTTCGTGCCGCTGCAGCAGCCCTTCACGGCCGGGCTGCACCGGCTGCGCGGCATGTGGGTCTACGTCAGCCGCGGCACCGGCTACTGGGGGCCGCCCAAGCGCCTGGGCGCGCCCTCGGAGATCACGCTGCTGCGGCTGGTGCGCGCCCGGAGCGCGGCGGGTTCCAAATGAAAACAGCTGCCAGCGCACGTCCGGCGTGCGCTGGCAGCTATTGAATGAATAGCAAAGCGAGTGCCGGCGACCGCCGCCGGAGCGTCAGCGGCTGCGGCGCACAGTCCGCTCGCAGCCGCTGGCGGTCTTCGCCATCACGAGGCTTCGGGGGCTGCGGCAGCTTCGTTGTTCGACAGGCGGGCCGCATTGGCGCTGGCCTTGTCGTGGATCGGCTTCAGGCCGCGTTGCGCGATGCGCGCGCCGGCGCTCGACAGCTGGGTCGCGGTGCCGGCGGCACGGGTGAGGGCGTCGAAGAACGCCTGGCCGCGTGTCATCGCCTGGGCCGGCGTGGTGCTGGTGACCAGCGCCACCCATGCGTTGACGCTGGCCAGCCACTGCTGAAAGCCGCGCGTCATGAGCGACTGCTGGGTCGCCTGCAGTTGCTTGAGGATGGCGGTGCCCGACTCGGTCGCGGCTTCCAGCTTTTCCTGGCCCATCAGCTGCATCTCGCGCATGTCGGCCGGGGTCGGCTGCATGCCATGCTCGGCCATGCGCTGCGTGCGCATCTGGATCACGGAGGCGGAGGACGTGAGCATTTCGCCGGTCTTGACGGCGACGTCGGACCAGAGCATGAGCGGGTTGAAGAAGCGCGGGGAGAGATTGGTGTTTTTCATAGGGTTTTCCAGGGGGGGTGGCCAACTATAGGTCGCCCGGGCGGATTTGTGCTGCACTGCAACATGACTCTGGTGGAGCGCACCTACTTTGGCGGTCGCACCGCGCGGCAGACGGACTTCCAGGGCCGGCCTGAAATCCATACAGTGCGGAAGGACGCGGTCTCGCCGCCCGGGAGCAAGCGATGATCTTTCGGCAACTGTTCGAACCCCTGTCGAGCACTTACACGTACCTGCTGGGGTGCGAGGACACCGGGCAGGCCGTGCTGGTCGATCCGGTCATCGTGGCGGTGGAGCGCGACCTGGGCGAGATCGCCCGGCTCGGGCTCACGCTGGCCTTCAGCCTGGAGACGCACATCCATGCCGACCACATCACCGCGGCGCTGGAACTCAAGCGCAGGGCAGGCAGCCGGATCGCGGCGCCGGCGCTGGACCGGCTGCCGTGCGCCGACGTGGGCATCGAGGAAGGCACGCCGCTCGCGGTGGGAAGCCTGCGGCTGCGGCCGCTGCACACGCCCGGGCACACGGCCCACCATTTCGCCTACCTGGCCGGCGAGCGCGTGCTGACCGGCGACGCGCTGCTGATCGACGGCTGCGGCCGCACCGACTTCCAGGAAGGCGACACGCGGGCGCTGTACGAAAGCGTCACCGGCAAGCTGTTCGCGCTGCCGGAGGAAACCCTGGTGTACCCCGCCCACGACTATCAGGGGCGGCACGTGTCCTCCATTGCCCAGGAGAAAAGCCGCAACCCCCGGCTGGGCCAGGGACGCACGCTGGCGCAGTTCACCGACATCATGGCGAAGCTGAACCTGCCCTACCCGACCTTCATCGACCATGCGGTGCCGGGCAACCGCCGGTGCGGCGTCTGTCCCGACGGGCTGCCGGCGACGCTGGAGAAGTACTGCGCGCCCATGAGCGCCAGCCCGCAAGGCTGAGCCCGTCTCGCGGCCGAAGGCCGGGCGCCGCCGTGCCGGGACGGCGGCTATCCGCGGCGCCCTGGCGCTTCGCCCCCCGGGCGGCGGCTGCGGCCCGCAACGGGCCGCGCCCCACGTCGCGCCCGCCACTCCATCGCCAGGAAGGCCAGGGTCGCGACCGCCAGCGGCGCCAGGTAGTACAGCGCGCGGTAGCCGATCAGCGCCGCCAGGATGCGGTCCTGCGGCAGGCGATGCGACAGCAGCGCCACGAACACCGCCTCCAGCACGCCCAGGCCGGCCGGCATGTGCGCCACGACGCCGGCCACGCCGCCCACCAGCAGCACCGCCAGCACCTGCGCGTACGGCACCTGTTGCATCAGCAGCCAGACCACGCCGCCCATCAGCGCCCAGTTGGTGCCTGCCATGGCGAGCTGCAGCAGCGCGATGCGCCAGGAAGGCGCCTGCAGCGCGTGGCCGCGCAGCCGCCAGACCTTGCCGCGGGCGACGGCGCACAGCAGCGGCCAGCCGAGCGCCAGCGCCAGCAGCACGGCGCCCAGCGCGCGCAGCCCGGCGCTGCCGAGGCCCCAGTCCGGCGGCAGCGCGGGCGGTCCCAGGCAGAACGCGGCCCCGGCCACCATCAGGTAGCCCAGCCAGTTGGTCAGCACGCTGAAAGCCAGCACGCGCGCGATGGTGTCGCCGTCGAGCCCGAGGCGCGCATAGAGCCGCCAGCGGAACCCGACGCCGCCGACCAGCGTGCCCAGGTTGAGGTTGAAGGCGTAGCTGACGAAGGCGACGCCCATCACCGTGCCCGCGCCCAGGTGGTGCCCGCTCAGGTGGCGGCCGAGCAGGTCGAAGGTGCTGTAGAGCAGGAAGCTGGCCGCCGCCAGCCCGGCCGCGGCCACCAGGGTGGCGGCCGGCAGCGCCGCCAGCGCCGTCGCCACGCCGCCCCAGTCGACCGTGCGCGCCTGCCAGGCGATCAGTGCGGCGACGAGCAGCAGGAACACGGCGGCGGCGATGCGCCGCAGCCACGGCCGCGCGGGGTGCGCGGCGGCGCGTGCGCGTGGCGCCGGTGCGGCCGCCGTTGACGTCGCGGTGGCCGCGCGTGCACATGCCGCCTCGTCGGTCATGCCGTGTCCGTCTGCGCGGCGCCGGCGCGTGCCGGGCCGGTCTCGGCCGGTGCCAGGCGCGGCGCATGGCGCGGCAGCCAGCCGGCCCAGGTCGGGTACCAGCGCATCAGGTGGAAGATGAAGAAGCTGCGCACCAGCCGCCAGGCGCTCCACTCGTCGAGCTGCGCGGCCTCGATGCGCCGGCATTCGTGGCGCATCAGGTGCTCCAGCCGGCCGGCCAGCACGGCGTTGAAGGCGCGGTCGCGCACGATCACGTTGGCCTCCAGGTTGAGCGAGAGCGACAGCGGATCGAGGTTGCTCGATCCGACGGTGGCCCAGTCGTCGTCGACCAGCGCGACCTTGCCGTGCAGCGGCCGCTTGCAGTACTCGTGGATCTGCACGCCGGCGTGCAGCAGGTGGTGGTAGAGCATGCTGGCCGCCGTCCTGACGATCGGCATGTCGGGCTCGCCCTGCAGGACGAGGTGCACCTCGACGCCGCGGCGCGCTGCCCGGCGCAGCTCCCGGATCAGCGTGTAGCCGGGAAAGAAGTAGGCGTTGGCGATGACGATGCGACGCCGCGCCGAGCGGATGGCGGCGCGGTAGTGGCGCTCGATGTCGTTGGTGTGGTGGCGGTTGTCGCGCGTGACGAACAGCACCTCGGCCGGGCCCGGCGCCGTCGCGGTCTCCGGCGCGGCGGCGCGCTCGATGGCGGCGCGCCGCCGCTGGTACCAGTGGCGTCCCCTGCCGCCCACGGCGATGGCGCGCAGCACGAAGCGGTGGATCTGCGCCACCACCGGGCCGGCCAGCTCGACCGCGTAGTCCTGCTTGGCCTTGGGGCCGAAGTCGCCCAGGTGGTCGGCCGAGTAGTTGATGCCGCCGACGAAGGCGCGCACGCCGTCCACCACCACGATCTTGCGGTGCATGCGCCGCAGCAGGTTGGTGCGCCAGCCGAACAGGCGGACGCCGGGCTCGAACACGCGCACCTGGACGCCCGCCTCGGTCAGCGAGCCGATGAAGGCGGGCGACAGGTCGGGCGAGCCGAAGCCGTCGATCATCAGGTCGACGCGAACGCCCCGGCGCGCGGCCGCGACCAGGGCGGCGTGCAGGCCCAGCCCGACCTTGTCCTCGAACAGGATGAAGGTCTCGACGATGACCTCGCGCCGGGCGCCGGCGATGGCGCCGAACACGCGCGGGAAGAACGCCTCGCCGTTCTCCAGCAGCTCGACGCGGTTGCCGGCGGTCCATTGATGCTTCATGGGCACGCCTTCGTCGTCACAGCGCGATCTCGGCGGCCAGCGGCGCGTGGTCCGACAGGTGCGACCAGGGCCGGCGCGGCAGCACCAGCGGCGAGCGCATGCCGCTGCTGCGCACGTAGATGCGGTCCAGCGGCAGGATCGGAAGGCGCGCCGGAAAGGTCCGGGCGGCCGCGCCGGTGGCCTGCACGAACACCTCGCGCAGCCCGGCCCCCTCGGCCAGGATGGCGTGCGCGCGCACGCGCCAGTCGTTGAAGTCGCCGGCCACCACCAGCGGCGCGTTGGCGGGGATTTCGGCGTGCACGATGCGGCACAGCAGCTCCAGCTGCTGGCGCCGGTGCGCCTCGGCCAGCCCCAGGTGGACGCAGATCACGTGCACCTCGCCAATGCGCTGCGGAACCTGCAGCACGCAGTGCAGCAGGCCGCGCTTTTCGGGGCCGGCGATCGAGATGTCGTGGTTCTGGTGGTGCACGATCGGGAACTTCGACAGCACCGCGTTGCCATGGTGCCCCTGGGGATAGACCGCGTTGCGCCCGTAGGCGAACTGTGGCCACATCCGGTCGGCCAGGAACTCGTAGTGCGGCGCCTCGGGCCAGCGGGCATGCCGCCGGGCATGGCGCTCGTGCGTGCCCTGCACCTCCTGCAGGAACACCACGTCGGCGCCGACGGCGCGCACCGCCTCGCGCAGCTCGGGCAGGATGAACCGGCGGTTGAGCGCGGTGAAGCCCTTGTGCGTGTTCACGGTCAGGACTTTGAGGAAGGAGGGAGTGTCGGTCACGGCGCCGGAATATGGAACGAGCCTGTCTTTTAAGGTGCAACGCCGCTGGCGGGGTGTAGGACGCCTGAGCGTCCGGCAGCGCTGCGCGTGCGTCCTACAGGCGGCCGTGCCGTCGCCTCACACCGGCCGCGCGCAGGCCCTCCTAGGGTGCGACCAGAGTCCTTAGAAGGCTCTCACCACCACTTCCAAGGAAAGGCATTTCATGAAGAAACTTCTGATCTCCTCCGCATTGCTGTCGAGCCTGCTGGCAGCCGGCATGGTTTCGGCGCAGACCTCTCCCGCCACCGGCACGGCGCCGGCCGGCGAAGCCAGCACCCAGAACCGTGCGGGAGAAGGCAACCCGACCCAGCGTCCCGACGGCACCATGCCCAGTTCGCGCGGCGAAGTGAAATCCGAGGCACGCTCCCAGAACAGGATGCCGAACAACACCAACACGCCGGCGGGCGAGGCCAGCATCGTGCGCAACAACCAGCCCAATCCGGCGCCGCGCAACATGAGCGACACCACGCGTTCGGAAGTGCGCCAGCAAGCGCGCCAAAACCGAACCAAGCCGCGGCGCGGCGAACTGGGTGAAAAGACGCCCAACGTGCCGACCAACCCGCCGGTCGGCGGCACGCCGCAGTAAGCGTGGTTTTCCCTCGATCAAGCCTGCGGCGCGTTGAACTGCCGCAGGCTTTTTCATTGATCCCGGAAAGCGCCGCCGAGGTTGTTGCGGGCATCCACGGCATGGGCCGGATCAGGGCTGTGCCGTGCCACGGAAACCGTGCTCACCGTGCCCGCCGGCCGGCAGCGTCTGCGCATCGAAGGTCTTTTGCTGCTCCGGCGTGAGCGTGGCGTAGAACGCGCGGGTCGCCTCGGCGCGACGGGCGAAGCGCTCGGCGCGCTCGCTCTGGCGCGCCTGCATGCGCTCCAGGCGTTGCGGCGTCGTCATGCGCTCGAACTCGGCGCGCGCGGCGGCGCGGTCCATGCGCGGCGCGGCCGGGGGCTGGAGGGCGTTCGTGAAGGTGTTCCACGAGGCCTCCTGCGCGGCGCTCAGGCCGAGCTTCTGCTTGAGCGCCGCCAGGCGCTGCGCGCGATGCTGCCGCATGCGCTCCATGCGCTGCGCCGGGTCGTGCCGCTGCGCGCTTTGCTGCTGCTGCGGTTGCGCCTGCGCCGCCGGCGTGGGCCTCTGTGCACCGGCGGCGTCCGGTGCCGGTGCGGTTTGCGCCGAGGCGCCGAAGGCCAGGGCGGCCAGCAGGCCGGCCGACAGGAGGGAGGGGATGCGCTGGCGTGAAAAAGCGGTCATGAGGGCTTCCTTTGAAACGATCCGCCGCCGAAGGGCAGCGGATGGAGCCAGTGTGGAAGCGCTCTGTATCGCCGCTTGCGATGCGACGTAAAGCCGGCCGCGGGGATGTGTAAAGAACCGTGAATCGTCCGGTGCCGGCACACCACGATGCTTCACTTCAGGCGCGCCAGCGCCTGTCCCGGTCCGGATGTCGGTCGTGCCGGCCCTTCCAGGCCGCGGCGCCGCAGCCCTTGCTAGGCGATTGCTATGAAAAGAATAGCTATTAACCCAGACCGGCTGTGCGCTGGAGGCCGATTCGATGGACGACCAAGACAGATCTCAGGCCGGCGCGGCGATCTGCGCCAGCGCATCGCCGATCGAGCGGGCGTCGCCTGGACGCACCAGGCGCGCGACCTCCCGGCCGTCGCGCAGGAACACCAGCGTCGGCCACAGCTTGACGCCGAACGAGCGCCCGAGCGGCCGGCCGCTGCCATCCTCGACCTTGATGTGGCGCACGCCAGGATGGTCTCTGAAGGCGGCCGCGATCATCGGCTGGGCGCGCTGGCAGAAGCCGCACCAGTCGGTGCCGAACTCGAGCATGGCCGCACCGGCCAGCTGGTCGATCTCGCTGCGGGCCGGCGCCTGGGGGGCGTAGGGAGGGGTCATGGCGTCCGCCTTTCTTCGTGTGTTTGCTTGCTTCTTTCTGCGTTCTTCAGCGCAGCCTGCCGTTCTGGAAGTCGTGCACCGCCTGGACGACCTGCTCGCGCGTGTTCATGACGAACGGGCCGTACTGCGCGATCGGCTCGTGGAGGGGCCGCCCGGCGATCAGCAGCGCGCGCGCCGGGCTGTGGTTGCTGGCTGCGGCGCGCAGCGCGATGCCGTCGCTGGCGGGCGCGTTGTCCAAGATCGCCATGCGCCGCGTCGGCACCTCGCTGCCGCCGATCCACACCGACTCGCGGAACACGTAGACGAGCGCGTTGTGCTCGGGCGCCAGCGGCTGGGCGAATTCGGCGCCGGGGGGCAGCGTCAGGTCGAGGTAGAGCGGCTCGGTGCGCGCGCGCTGCACCGCGCCCGCCACGCCGTGGCTCTCGCCGGCGATGACGCGCACCTGCACGCCGGCGCTGGTGGTGAACTCGGGGATCTCGTCGCTCTGGATGTCGCGGTATCCGGGCTCGCACATCTTGTCCCTGGCCGGCAGGTTGAGCCAGAGCTGGAAGCCCTCCATCACGCCTTCCTCCTGCTCGGGCAGCTCGCTGTGCACCAGGCCGCGCCCGGCGGTCATCCACTGCACGCCGCCGTTTTGCAGCAGCCCCTCGTGGCCGACGCTGTCGCGGTGCCGCATGCGCCCGGCGATCATGTAGGTGACGGTCTCGAAGCCGCGGTGCGGGTGGTTCGGAAAGCCGCCGATGTAGTCGCCCGGGTTGTCGCTGCCGAAGGCGTCGAGCATCAGGAACGGGTCGAGCCGCTGCTGCAGCGGCTGCTGCAGCACGCGCGTGAGCTTGACACCGTCGCCGTCGCTGGTCGAGACGCCGGCCACGATGTGGTCGATGCCGCGCGGCCGGGTCAGGGTGGCGGCGGGAACGGAATGGGAGGATCGGGCGGGAGTCATGCGCATATCGTGGCACGGTCCGGGCGGCGGCGCCAGCGGCCGGCAGGAATCAGGAACGCGCTGAGGGCCGCCGCGGCGGCGATGCCTCACGCGGTGGGAATGCGGATGTGGAGCTGGCGGCGCGAGGGCTCCGGCGCCGTCGCGGCCGACACCGGCGCCAGCCAGCCTGGAAAGGCGAGGGCGCGCGCCAGCCGGGGCCGGCGGGTCTGCAGGTCTTCCAGCGCGGTCAGCGCTCCGCCCAGCACGCGCAGGTAGGCGTGCAGCAGCCCGCGCCGCGCCGCCGGACTCTGCTGCCGGGTGCGCATCGCCTCGGCGATGAAGCCGTCCCAGTTCGAGCGGTCCATCATGTTGGTGCACACCGAGATCGAGGTCGACAGCGCGCGCGCCGCGTGCCACCAGCGCGCCGGCACGAAGATCATGTCGCCGGGGCCGAGCTCGGTGCGGTACTGGCGCGCCATCGTCAGCAGCGGAAAGCGCGTCGCATCCTGCAGCGTCGGGTCGTCCACCCGCGAGTGGTTGGGGAAGAACTTCTTCGGGTAGAGGTACGGCGCATCCTCGGGCGCGTACATGACGAACTCCTTGACGCCGTGGATCTGCGTGATGGCGGCATGGGCGTTGTCGCCGTCGAAGTGCATCACCGGAAACTTGCTGCCGACCCCGCCGATCAGGAGCTTCAAATAGCCGTCCGGCCGGCGCCAGACCTCGGGCATCAGCGGGCTGGCGTAGCGGCGCGCGAAGGCGAAGCGGTTCTGCGGGATCACGTCGGGCAGCAGCTCGGGCAGCACCTCGTGCAGGAACGAGCGGTACATGTACGGGCCTGGCTGCGCGCTGCTGGAGGCCAGCACGGCATCGATGAAGGCGTCGAAGGGCATGACGCGGTCGTAGCCGATCGCCACCGGCTTGCTGCCGAAGCGACGCTTGAAATGCTCGGGCGTCCAGTCGCGCATGGCGCGCCAGTCGGCCGCGACGTTGGTGACGACGACCGGGCGGTGCGGCCGCAGGTAGCGCGCCAGGAAGGCCTCGTCGTCGAGCGTCCGGCCGTCGATGCGCTCGATCGGCTGCCAGGGAACGGGCACACGCGTCGAGGCCTGAGAGCCGGCGGGTTCCGGCGCGGGCGCATGACCATGACCTGGAGAAGTCATGCAGGAAATATTACGCCTCGCCGCGACATTGCGCAGCATGCGCCGGGCGGCTTTACACGACCGGGCCCGCCATGTCCTCCAGGATCGGGCACTCGGGGCGGTCGTCGCCGTGGCAGCAGCGCACCAGCTGCGCCAGCGTGCGCCGCATGCCCTGCAGCGCGGCGATGCGTTCGTCGAGTTCGCCCAGGTGCCGCTCGGCGACGCGCTTCACGCTCGCGCTGGCGCGCGCGCGGTCGTGCCAGAGGCCGACCAGCTCGGCGATCTCGCCGATCGAGAAGCCCAGGTCGCGCGCGCGCCGGATGAAGCGCAGGGTGTGGATGTCGGCGTCGCCGTAGAGCCGGTAGCCGCTGTCGGTGCGGGCCACGGCCGGCAGCAGCCCGAGGCCCTCGTAATGGCGCACCATGCGCGCCGAGACGCCCGAGCGTCGGGCCGCCTCGC
This sequence comes from uncultured beta proteobacterium, assembly GCA_963847265.1. GTDB lineage: Bacteria > Pseudomonadota > Gammaproteobacteria > Burkholderiales > Burkholderiaceae_C > Variovorax. Next base: position 1,396,079 of record CAWJZE010000001.1, read on the forward strand.
CGATGGTGCAGGGCGCCCCGCCGGACGGTGGCGGCGCGGCCGCGGCGGCAGACCGCGCGGGGGCCGTCGCTTCCACGGCTACTCCACCCTGTAGCCGGCTTCCTCGATCGCCAGGATGATGTCTTTGCGGGGCTGCCGGCTCACCACGTCGACATGGCCGGTCGGCAGATCGACCGTCACCTGCGCCTCGGGGTCGAGCTGCTGGATGAACTGCTTGACGAGGCTCTCGCAGTGGCCGCACGTCATGCCGGTGACCTGGAATTTCTGACTCATCGGGGTTCCTTTCAAGGAAATGAAGGGGAAGGGTGGAAAGCGCAGTGTGAACCCTGACAGCGTGCCAAGGTCAAGAAAAAAGCGCTTGACCTTGCCATCATGTGAGGCTTTAGCCTTGCCCGCATGAACACCACGACTTCACTCCAGACCCTGGACCTGCCGGTGGGCGGCATGACCTGCGCCTCGTGCGTGGCGCGCGTCGAGCGCGCCCTGAAACAGGTGCCCGGCGTGCAGGACGCGACCGTCAACCTGGCGACCGAATCGGCGCGCATCGTCGCGGCACCGGACGGCGGCGGCGACGATTTCGACGCCCGGCTGCGGCGCGCCGTGCGCACCGCCGGCTACGAGCCGCGCGACGCCGGGGCGCAGGCGGCCGGGTCGGCGGCGGACGCCTCGCCGTGGGCCGGCTTCGGCCCGGTCGCCGCCGGCCTGCTGCTGGCCGCGCCGCTGCTGGCGCCCATGCTGCTCGAACCCTTCGGCGTGCACGCCATGCTGCCGCCCTGGGCGCAGCTGCTGCTGGCCGCCCCGGTGCAGTTCTGGCTCGGCGCGCGCTTCTACCGCGCCGGCTGGCATGCCGCGAAGGCGCTCACCGGCAACATGGACCTGCTGGTGGCGCTCGGCACCAGCGCGGCGTTCGGGCTGTCGCTGTGGCTGTGGTGGCGCGCCGCGCCGGGGCACACGCCGCACCTGTACTTCGAGGCCGCGTCGGTGGTGATCGCGCTGGTGCTCCTGGGCAAGTGGCTGGAGGCGCGCGCCAAGCGCCAGGCCACCGGCGCCATCCGCGCGCTGCAGCAGCTGCGCCCCGAGACGGCGCACCTGATCACCCCGCGCGGCCGCGCCACGCAGGAGCTCGACGTGCCGCTGGCCGAGGTGATGGCCGGCGACCGCCTGGCGGTGCGCCCGGGCGAGCGCATCCCGGCCGACGCCACCGTGCTGGAGGGCCGCTCGGAGGTCGACGAGTCGATGCTGACGGGCGAGCCGCTGCCGGTGGCCAAGGCGCCGGGCGACGCGCTCACCGGCGGCTCGGTCAACGGCGAGGGCCGGCTGGTGGTCGAGGTGCGCGCGGTCGGCGCCGAGAGCGTGCTCGCGCGCATCATCCGACTGGTGGAGGACGCGCAGGCCGTCAAGGCGCCGATCCAGCGCCTGGTGGACCGGGTGGCGGCGGTGTTCGTGCCGGTGGTGCTGGCGATCGCCCTGGCCACGCTGGCCGGCTGGTGGCTGGCCGGCGCCGGCGCCGAGACGGCGCTGATCCGCGCGGTGGCCGTGCTGGTCATCGCCTGCCCGTGCGCGCTGGGCCTGGCGACGCCGGTGGCGGTGATGGCTGGCACCGGCGTCGCGGCGCGCCACGGCATCCTGGTGAAGGACGCGCGCGCGCTGGAACTGGCGCACAAGGTCGACACGGTCGCCTTCGACAAGACCGGCACGCTGACGCTGGGGCGGCCGGTGCTGAAGGCGTTTTGGGTGGTCGGAGGCCGGGAAGCCGGCGCGCAGGGGCCGCAAGGCGCCGCTGGAACTGGCGCCGATGCTGGTGCCGGGTTGGGCGCCGAGGACGCCTTGCTCGCCGTGGCCGCCAGCCTGCAGGGCGGCAGCGAGCACCCGCTGGCGCGCGCCGTGGTGCAGGCGGCGCAGGCGCGCGGCCTGGCGCTGCGCCCGCCCGGGGACGTGCGCTCGCTGCCCGGGCGCGGCGTGCGCGGCCGGGTCGATGGCACCGAATGGGCCATCGCCAGCCTGCGCGGCTGCGAGCAGGAGTTCGGCGCCGCGCCGCCGGCCGCCGAGGTCGAGCGGCTGCACCGGCAGGGCGCCACCGTGTCGGCGCTGCTGCGCCTGGACGGCGACCGTGCCGCGGTGTGCGCCCTGATGGCCTTCACCGACGAGCCCAAGCCGCACGCCGCCGAGGCGGTGCGCGACCTGCGCGCGCGCGGGCTGCGCGTGGTGATGATCTCGGGCGACAACCGCGCCGCCGCCCAGGCCATGGCCGCGCGGCTCGGCATCGACGCGGCCGACGTGCGCGCCGAGGTGCTGCCGGCAGACAAGGCGACCGAGGTGACGGCGTTGCGCGCGGGCGGCCACGTCGTCGCCATGGTGGGCGACGGCGCCAACGACGCGCCGGCGCTCGCAGCCGCCGACGTCGGCATCGCCATGGCCCACGGCACCGACGTCGCGATGGAGGCCGCCGGCATCACCCTGATGCGCGGCGACCTGGCGCTGGTCGGCGCCGCCCTGGCGCTGTCGCACCGCACGGTGGCCAAGATCCGCCAGAACCTGTTCTGGGCCTTCGCCTACAACGTGGTCGGCATTCCCTTCGCCGCGCTGGGCTGGCTGAGCCCGGTGGTGGCCGGCGCGGCGATGGCGGCGTCGAGCGTCAGCGTGATGGCCAATGCGCTGCTGCTGCGCCGCTGGCGGCCGGACCTTCAGGACTCGGCGCGGCCGGCGATCAGCACCGCGTTGGTGCCGCCAAAGGCGAAGGAACTGGACATCGCGTAGCGCAGGCCCCGGGCTTCGCGTGCCGCGCCGCGCACGAAGTCGAGCGCGGGAAAGGCCGGGTCGGGTTCGCGCAGGTGCGCCGTGGGCGGCAGTGCCTCGCGTTCCAGCGCGCGCAGCGCGGCGACCAGCTCGATCGCGCCGCCGCCGCCCAGCACATGACCGTGGATGGCCTTGGTGGCGCTGACCGGCGTGCTGCGGCCGAACACCTCGTGGATCGACGCGGCCTCGGCGGCGTCGCCGGCGGCGGTGGCGGTGCCGTGCGCGTTGATGTGCCCGATGTGCGTCGCCTCGAGCCCCGCGTCGCGCAGCGCCGAGCGCATGGCGCGCGCCTGGCCGCCGGCATCGGGTTGGGTGATGTGCGTGCCGTCGCAATTGGTGGCGTAGCCGGCCAGCACGAACGGCGCGGCCGCGCCGCGCGCGCGCGCATGCGCCGGTGACTCGAGCACCAGCGCGGCGGCCCCCTCGCCGAGCGCGAAGCCGGCGCGGTCGGCCGAGAAGGGCCGGCAGGCCGCGTGTGGCGCGCCGGGCGGCGGCGGCGCCATCACGCGCATCGCATGCCAGCCGGCCATCAGGCCAGGCGTGAGCATGGCCTCGTGGCCGCCCGCGATCGCCACGTCGAGCCAGCCGCCGCGGATGGCCCGCATGGCCTCGCCGATCGCCACCGCCGAGGAGGCGCAGGCGCAGGCATAGGCGAGGGCCGCGCCGCGGGCGCCGAAGTGCAGCGCCAGCTCGGCCACCGCCGCGTTGGGCATGACGGTGAGCACGGTGGTCGGGCGCATGCGGCGGTGCTCGCCGTAGAGCGCCGCCGCGGCGCCGTCGAACGTGCCTGCGCCGGCCATGCCGCTGCCCCAGAAAATCCCCAGCCGGTCGGGGTCGAGGCTGCCGGCGGCGAGCCCGGCCTGCGCCGCCGCCGCCTGTGCGACCGCCAGCGCCAGCGCGGTGCCGCGGTCCAGCGGCAGGCGCGAGGCGCTGCGCACCCCGGCCGCATCGAAGTCGCAGGTGGCGACCGCGAGCGCCATCGGATCGAGCCCCTCGATCGCGAGCGGCTGCGCGCGCACCGCCGAGCGGGCGTTGAACAGAGCGTCGTCGAACGCCGCGGTCGTGCGGCCGATCGGCGTGATGAAGCCGACCCCCGTCACCCCCACCGGCGCCGCGCTCTTTGGAGTACCTTCGTGCTTTCGCGCTGCGGTGCGAGCGCCTTCGGGCGGCCGGGCCGCGCTCATGCCTGCGGGCCCGCGGGCGGCGACGCCTTCGCGGCCTGCACCTCCTGGTCGATCACCTCGCACAGGCGCTGCAGCGTGATGCCGAGATCACGCGGGTCCAGCCGCTCCTCGGGGATGCGCAGCCCGAACGCGTCTTCCACCGCGAACACGAATTCCATCAGTGTGAGCGAGTCGAGCCCGAGGTCGGCCAGCGCGGCGGTGGGCTCGATGTGGCCGGGCTCGACGTGGAAGTCTTTCTCGAGCAGGGCGGCGACGCGGTCGAAAGTCAGGAGGGCGGGTGCTGCCGGCGCGGTGCCGTAGGCCACGGCTTCTGCGAAGGCGAGCGTTTCACGCACCACCTGCTGGCGGTCGTTGTCGATGGTGATCATGTGGTAGCTGTTGCCCAGCACCACGCTGCGGAAGTCGCGGCAGCGCAGGCCGCGCGCCAGGAGGTCGAGGTTGGAAACCCCCGCGACCTCGTCGCGGCGGGCGTGCAGGGCCAGCACGCTGTCGCAAGCCACGCGATGCAGGTTGCGGCGCACGTGGCGGATCAGCCGGTCGTGCTCGCGCAGGTGGTCGATGCCGATCACCGCGCTGCCGGCGCGCGAGATCTTGCGCTCGTGCAGTTCGCGCGCCACCCAGGCGCGCACGCGCTTGTTCTTGACGCCGTAGGGCGGGCGCTCGCGGTACTTCCAGAAGCGCCCCAGCGGCGTGTAGAAGGCCAGCGGCAGCAGCACGTGCGCCTTCGGGATCGCCCAGCCGTCGAAGCGAAGCGTGGTCGACATCAGCACCAGCGCATCGACCTCGCGCCCGCAGCGCATGGCCGCGCCGAGCGCGAGCGACGCGCCCGCCGAGATGCCCACCAGCAGCACCTTGTCGTGCTGCGCCCGCAGCGCTCTCACGTGCGCTTCGACGGCGTCGAGCCAGCGCTGGAACGGGGCGGCGCGCTGCAGCGGCGCGGCGGCGTCGAAGGAGTAGCCGTGGATCGTCAGTGGGTGCGCCGCATAGCCCTGTTTTCGCAGCGCCGACTGGACAGTCAGCAGCTCGTCCGGCGTGCTGCACAGCCCGTGCAGCAGCACGACGGCCGTGCGCCGCACCGCCGGGTGCACCATGCCCAGGAGTTCCGGGGCGCCGCGTGCGCTCATGCCGAACGCTCCCGGGCCGCCCCGGCGCGCTCGCGCTTCGGCGCGAACCACGCGACATACAGCGCCGGCAGCACCACCAGCGTCAGCAGCGTGGCGGTCACCAGCCCGCCGATCACCACGATGGCGAGCGGGCGCTGCGTCTCCGAGCCGATGTCGTGCGACAGCGCCATCGGCAGCAGGCCGAGCGCGGCCAGCATGGCCGTCATCAGCACGGTGCGCAGGCGCTGCATCGAGCCTTCCCGCACCGCCTCGACCACGCCCATGCCGCGCTCGCGCAGCTGCTGGAACACCGAGAGCATCACCACGCCGTTCAGGACCGCCTGCCCGGAGAGCGCGATGAAGCCGATCGCCGCCGACACCGACAGCGGGATGCCCAGCGCCCACAGCGCGACGAAGCCGCCGATCAGCGCCAGCGGCACGTTGACCAGGATCAGCGCGGCCATCTTGAGCGACTTGAAGGCGTCGAACAGCAGCACGAAGATCAGCAGCAGCGAGATCGGCACTACCACGGCAAGCCGCTTCATGGCGCGCTCCTGGTTCTCGAACTCGCCCGACCAGCCGACCGTGTAGTTGGGCGGGATCTTGACGTGCTGGGCCACGCGCTCCTGCATGTCCTTGACCACCGAGCCCATGTCGCGGCCCTTGATGAAGATGCCGATGGCCATGGTGCGCCGGCCCGCCTCGCGCGCGATGTTCATGGCGCCGGTGGTCTCGTGGATGTTGGTCACGTCGCCCAGCGTCACGTAGCCGCCGTCGGGCGTGGCGATCGGCGTGCGGCGCAGGTTGGCGATCACGCGCTCCTGCGCCGGCAGGCGCACCGCCACGGCGAACTTGCGCTCGCCCTCCCACAGGCTGGTGGCCTCCTTGCCGGCGAGCGCCGCCTCGATCACGTCCTGGATGTCGCCCACGTTGAGACCGTAGCGCGCGGCGCGGTCGCGGTCGATGTCGAGCACCAGCTGCGGCACCTGGCCCTCGCGGTCGATCTCGGCGCGCGCCACGCCGCGCACCTGCTGCACCTCGTGGGCGATCTGGCCGGTGACCTGCTGCAGCACGCCCAGGTCGTCGCCGGCGAGCTTGATGACGATCTGGCCCTTGATCTGCGAGATCGATTCGAGCACGTTGTCGCGGATCGGCTGCGAGAAGGCCGCGTCGACGCTTGGAATGGCCGACAGCGCCCGGTCCATCTGCTCGACGATCTTGTCATGCGTCATGCCCGGACGCCACTGCTCCTCGGGCTTGAGGTCGACGAAGATCTCGGCCATCGAGATGGTCTTGGGGTCGGTGCCGTCCTCCGGCTGCCCGGCCTTGGAGACCGTGGTGCGCACCTCGGGCACGCTCAGCAGGGCCTTGCGCGCCATGCGCAGCACGCGCGAGGCCTCCTGCGTCGAGACGGTCGGCGAGAGCGTGAAGTTGACCCAGGTCGTGCCCTCGTTGAGCTCGGGCAGGAATTCCGAGCCCAGGCGCGACGCCACCACGGTGGTGAGGCCGAAGGCCGCCAGCGCCACCAGCACCACGGTGCGGCGCCGGCGCAGCGCCCAGTCGAGCACCGGCGCGTAGAAGCGCTTGGCGCCGCGCACCAGCCGGTTGTCGCCGTGCGGCAGCTTCCTGCGCAGCAGCCAGTACGCCAGCAGCGGCACCAGCGTCAGCGAGAAGACCAGCGAGCCGACCAGCGCGGTCGTCACCGACAGCGCCATCGGCTGGAAGATGCGACCCTCGTGGCGCTGCAGCGCGAAGATCGGGATGTGCGCCGCGATGATGATCAGCATCGAGAACAGCGTCGGGCGGCCGACCTCGTTGGCGGCGCGCGCGATTTCCGCCTTGCGCTCGGCGGCGTCGAGATCCCGGCCCGCGGCCTCGCGCCGGTCGGCCAGGCGGTGCAGGATGTTCTCGACCACGATCACGGCGCCGTCGACGATGATGCCGAAGTCCATGGCGCCGAGCGACAGCAGGTTGGCCGGCACGCCCATCACCTTCAGCCCCATGAAGGTGGACAGTAGCGCCAGCGGGATCACCACCACCACCGCCAGGCTGGCGCGCAGGTTCGACAGGAACAGGTAGAGCACCAGCGACACCAGCAGCGCGCCTTCCACCAGGTTGTGGAACACGGTGGTCAGCGTGCGGTCCATCAGCCAGGTGCGGTCGTAGAAGGGCACGATCTGCACGCCCCGGGGCAGACCGCGTTCGTTGAGCTCGGCGATCCTGTCCTTCACGCCCTTCAACACCACGCTCGGATTCTCGCCCTTCCTCATGATGACGATGCCGGTCACCACGTCGTCGTCCAGGTCCTGGCCGACCACGCCCAGGCGCGGCACGGCGCCCACGGTGACCTGCGCCACGTCGCGGATCAGCACCGGCGTCGCGCCGCGCGCCGACAGCACGATGCGCCCGATGTCCTCGGGCGAGCGCAAGAGGCCGACGCCGCGGATGGTGTACTGCTGCGCGCCCTGCGCCACGTAGCTGCCGCCGGCGTTGGCGTTGCCGCGCCCGAGCGCGTCGAGCAGGTTCTGGAAGGTGAGCTTGTAGGCGCGCAGCTTGTCGAGGTCGGGCTGCACCTCGTACTGCTTGATGGCGCCGCCCATGGCCACCACGTCGGCCACGCCGGGCACCTGGCGCAGCGCGCGCTCGACGGTCCAGTCCTCGATGGTGCGCAGGTCGGTGGTGTTGAGGCCGTCGCCCTTGAGCCGGTAGCGCATGATCTCGCCCACCGGCGTGGCGTTGGGCGCGATGTCGGCCTGCACGCCGGGCGGCAGGTCGATGCCGCGCAGCCGCTCGGCGACCTGCTGGCGCGCCAGGTTGACCTCGGCGCGGTCGTCGTAGGTGACAACGGTGTACGACAGCCCGAACTGCGTGTGCGAGAACACCCGGATCGCGTTGGGCAGGCCCGAGAGCGCGACCTCGATGGGCAGCGTGACCTGCTTCTCGACCTCCTCGGCGGCGCGGCCGGGGTAGAGCGAGATCACCGTCACCTGCGTGTCGGTCACGTCGGGGAAGGCCTCGACCGACAGGTTCTTGAACGCCACCACGCCGGCGATGGCGAACAAGAGCGTGCCCAGCGCGATGAACAGCGGCTGGTTCAGCGCGTAGTCGATCAGCCGCTTCATGGCTTGGCCGCCGACGCCGCGGCGGCGGGCGCCGGCGCTATGGTTTTAGTAGCTTCGGACCCAGGCGTGGCGGGCGCGGAGGCCGATTCCTGCGCCAGACCGAGCTGGCGGTCGAGCAGCAGTGTGTTCTCGCTCACCACCTGCTCGCCGACCTCCAGCCCGCGCGAGACCACCGCCTGGTTCGGGCCCATCCAGCCGACCTGCACCTCGCGCGGCTCGAACACGCCGGGCTCGACCTGCACCAGCACGATGTGCTGCGTGCCGTGCAGCAAAAGCGCCGAGGCCGGGATCACCACGCCCGAGCTGAGCTGGCGCTCGAAGTGCACGGTGGCCAGCATCTCGGCCTTCAGGCGCCGATCCGGGTTGGGCACCACGCCGCGCACCTTGATGGTGCGGCTGGCCGGGTCGATGAAGTCCGACGCCGCCGTGACCCGGCCCTGGAAGCGCTCGTCCGGTAGCGCCGGCACGGTCAGCTCGAACACCGCGCCGGGGCGCAGCGTGCCGGCCTCGGACTCGCGCGCGTCGATCTGCACCCAGAGCGACGTCGGGTCGGTCACCACGAACATCGGCGGCGTGCCCGGCCCGGCCTGGTCGGGGCGCAGCTCCTGGCCGGGGTTGAGGTTGCGCTCGACCACCACGCCGGCGATGCCCGAGACGATGCCGAAACGCTGGTCGACGCCGCCGCCGCGCCCGGCGCCGTACATCGCGGTGCGGGCGCTGGCGCGCGCCACCTCAGCCTGCGCGCGCGCGGCGTCGGCGTCGGCCTGCTCCAGGTCCTTGCGCGCCACGATGCCGGCGTCGAACAGCTCGCGCTGGCGCTGCAGGTTCTTGCGCGTGAGCGCGGCGTCGGCCTGCGCCTTGGCGGTGTCGGCCTGCGCCACGCCGAAGTCGGGCGAGGCCAGCTGCGCCAGCAGCGTGCCGGGCTGCACGCGCTCGCCGAGGTCGGCCTTGATGGCCGTCACGCGCCCGGCGAAGGCGGGGTAGAGGCGCTGCGTGCGCTCCTCGTTCCACACCAGCCGCGCCGGCAGGTCGACGTGCACGCTCTTGCCCGGCGCGGCGGTGGCCAGCGTCAGCAGCGCGAGCTGCGGGTGGCCGGGGGCGAAGCGGATCTGGTTGCCCTGCACCACCGGCGCGGGCGGCTCGGGCGGCGCGGCGGGCGCGGCGGGGTTGCCGCAGGCCGCGAGCAGCCCGAACCCGGCCAGGGCGAGAAAGGCGCCGGCGGCGGCGCGGCGTGCGAAGCGGAGGCGGGAGGGCATGGCGGTCTCGCGGGGCGGGAGAAGAAGAAGAAGAAAGAAAGACGGGTTCATGGGGCGGACAGGGCGGCGGTGGCCTGCTGCGTGCGCAGCCGCCAGGCCAGCACGGCCTTGGCGTGGTCGGCGCGCGCGGCGATGGCGTCGAGCTCGGTGGCGCGCAGCGTGCGGCGCGCGTCCAGCAGGTCGGTGAGCGACATCGCCCCCTTGCGGTAGGCCAGCTCGGCGCTGGCGGCGACCTGGCGGGCGCGCGAGAGGATGTCGCTGTCGAAGCCGCGCGCGCGCTGGGCGCTGATCAGGGCCTCCTGGCGCAGGCGCTGCAGGTCGAGCCGGGCGACGTTGCGCACCTTGGCCAGCGTGTCCTCGGCCTGCGCGCGCTGCGCCGCGGCGCGGCCGATCTCGCCCTCGTAGCGGTAGTTGACCTGCAGCGGGATCGAGGCGCGCACCTCGAGCAGCCGGTTGGAGACGCCGGGGTAGCGGTCGAAGGACGCCCCCACGGTGACGTCGGCGTAGCGCTGCGCCTCGGCCGCAGTCAGCGATGCCTCGGCCGCCAAGAGGCGCGCCTGCGCCGCCTGCACGTCGGCGCGCGCGTCGACCAGCGCGTCCAGGTCGGCCTCGGCGAAGGCGAGGTCGTCGAGCGGCGGCCACGCGCCCTGCGCCGGACGGCCGCGCACCGGCAGCAGCGGCCCGACCAGCTGCCCCAGCGCGACCGTCGCGCGCTCGCGGTCGAGCTCGGCCGCGCGCACGTCGAGCCGGGCGCGTCCGGCCTCGATCTCGGTGCGCGAGGCCTCCTGCGCGGCCAGGTCGCCGGCCTGCACGCGGCGCGCCGAGGTGGCGGCGATCTGCGCGGCGCTGCGGTCGATCTCGCCGACCTGCTCGATGCGCGCCTGCGCGGCCAGCAGGTCGTAGAACGCGCTGCCGGCGGCGATCAGCTGCTGCACCACGATGTCGTCGACGTCGGCGCGCGCCGCGTCGGCGCCGCGCACGGCGGCGGCGGTGCGCGCGGCGCGCTTGCCCCCGCGCTCCCAGGTCCAGTCGATGCCGACCGAGCTGTCAATGCGCTTTTGCGCCAGGTTGCCCGCGCCGATGCCGTTCTGCAGGTCGATCGAGCTGAGCTTGGTGGTCAGCTGCGGGATCGGCGCGTGGTCGGCCGCCAGGATGTCGGCGCGCGCCGCCTCCAGCGCCTGGCGCGCCAGCGCCACGTCGGGGCTCTGCCGCGCGGCGCCCAGCACTTCGTCGAGCGTGAGCGCGCGGCCGGGCAGGGCGGCCGGCGACTGCGCCGGAAGCGGAGCCGGAGCCGGTGACTGCGCTGCGGCCGAATTGGCGGCCGGGACGGGCGCCGGGATCGGCGCCGGGGCCCAGACCGGCGCCGGCGCCGCGGCCGGTTTCGGACGCGGGGTCGCCGGTGTCTGCGCCCACGCTGGCGGCACCAGTGCGGCGCCCATGCAAAGGGAAAGGGCCGCCCCCGCGGCCCGCTGTCGTATGCTCATAAGCCGTTTATCGCGCCCGCCGGCTGACGGCGCACTGACTTGGTGCGGCGGCCGGCGCGCCACCGTTGCATTTGCACACCTCCCATGCGAATCCTGCTGGTCGAAGACGATGCCGTGCTGCGCGACGTCATGCTGCGCAGCCTGGCCGAGGCCGGCCACCGCGTCGACGTGGCGCGCCACGTCGAGGAAGCCGACCACCTGTGGCGCGTGCAGCCGTTCGACGCCGTGCTGCTCGACCTGAACCTGCCGGCCACGGGCGGCCCGGCCAGCGCGCTGGGCAGCGGCCTGGCCGCGCTGCGCCAGGCGCGCCGCCGCGGCGACCGCACGCCGGTGCTGGTGCTGACGGCGCGCGGCCGCACCGAGGAGCGCATCGCCGGTCTCGACGCCGGCGCCGACGACTACCTGGGCAAGCCGTTCGACCTGGCCGAGGTCGAGGCTCGGCTGCGCGCGCTGGTGCGCCGCGCCCAGGGCACCGACGACGTCGTCACGCTCGGCGACCTGCGGCTGGACCGCCGGGCGCGCCGCTTCACGCTCGCGGGCGAGGCGCTGGAGCTGCCGGCGCGCGAGTTCGAGGTGCTGTGGGAGCTGATGAGCCCGCCCGGCCACGCGCTGAGCAAGCGCGCGCTGTCGGACAAGCTGTCGGGCTTCGACGAGGCGCTGGGCGACAACGCGCTGGAAGCCTTCATCTCGCGCCTGCGCAAGAAGCTGGCCGGCAGCGGCGCCGGCATCCGCACGCTGCGCGGCATCGGCTACCTGCTGGAAGCCGAGGCGCCCCCAGCCGGCCCGCGCGCGGGCGACGCCGGGGCGACGTGAGGGACGACGCTGCGCAGCCCGTCCGGCTCCGTACCCGCAGCGCGGACGACGCCGGCCGGCCTCCTGGCGTCACGGGCGGGACGGATGCGCCGACGGTGCCCGATGGCGCATCCGCCACCGCCTGGGCGGATGCCAGCTCGCGCTCGCCCACGCTCAGCCGGCGCGTGCTGCGCAACGTGCTGCTGCCGCTGGCGCTGACCTGGACGCTGGGCGCCGCCGTCGCCCTGGGGGTGGCGTACTACTTCTCCGAGCAGGCCTTCGACCGCGCCATGCTCGACGACGCCTATGCGCTGTCGGCCAACGTGCGCCAGGGCGCGCACGGCGCCGAGTTCCTGCTGACGCCGCGCGAGGTGGCGACCACGCTGTTCGACCGGGTCGAGACGGTCTACTTCGCCGTGCTGCGGCCCGACGGCTCGCTGATCTCCGGCCACGCCGGCCTGCACGCGCCGCTGCCCGAAGGCGGCCGGCTGTACCGGTTTTCCGACATCGTCTACCAGGGCAAGGCGCTGCGCGCGCTGGCGCTGACCCACGAGGGCCCCGGCGCGGCGTACCACGTGGTGCTCGCGCAGACCACGCGCGGGCGCTCGCTGCTGGTGCAGCGCCTGCTCGGCTACGCGCTGCTGCCGCAGATCGGCCTCTTGCTGCTGCTGGCGGTGTGGCTGTGGCGCGGCGTGCGCCACGACCTGCGGCCGCTGGGCGAGCTGCAGCAGGCGCTCGACCGGCGCGACGGGCGCGACCTGGCGCCGGTGCCGGTGGCGCGCGGCTCGCGCGAGGTCGAGCGCGTGGGCGACGCCGTCAACGCGCTGCTGCAGCGCCTGGCCCACAGCGCGCGCGCGCAGCGCGAGTTCGCCGGCAACGTGGCGCACGAGCTGCGCACGCCGCTGGCGGGCATCCGCGCGCTGGCCGACTACGGCCTGGCGCACGCCGAGCCCGCCGTCTGGCGCGAGCAGCTGGAGCGCATCGCCGCCAGCCAGGCGCGCGCCAGCCATCTGGTCGACCAGCTGCTGGGCCTGGCGCTGGCCGACGAGGCCGACACGGCGCTGCAGCGCGCCCCGCTGCGCCTGGACGAGCTGGCCCGCGACGCCGTGCTGCGACACCTGGCGCGCGCCGACGCGCAGGGGGTCGATCTCGGGGCGCGCGGCCTCGACGCGCCGGTGACGGTGCAGGCCAACGCCGCGCTGGTCGAGGGCATCCTCGACAACCTGATCGACAACGCGCTGCGCTACGGCGGGCGCACCATCACGGTCGAGCTGGCCGGCCGCGTGCTCGGCGTGGTCGACGACGGCCCCGGCATTCCGGGCGAGGCGCGGCATGACCTGATGCGGCGCTGGGCGCAGGGCGCCGCCGGCCAGCGGCTGGGGCAGGGCGCCGGACTCGGCCTGGCGATCGTGGCGCGCTACGCGCAGCTGCTGGGCGCCACCCTGACGCTCGAAGCCGGCGAGCCGAGCGGGCTGCGCGTCATGCTATGCTTTAAGTAGCAAACAATGCAGGCGGGACGTGCGCTGGCACCGGTTTTGATGCCTAGACCGGATCCTGGTCCAGCGTCGGGTAGTCGGTGTAGCCTTTTTCGCCGCCGCCGTAGAAGGTGTTCTTGTCCCACGGGTTGAGCGGCGCGCCCTGGCGCAGGCGGCGCACCAGGTCGGGGTTGGAGATGAAGGGCCGGCCGAACGCGACGAGGTCGTCGCCTTCGGCCAATGCCTGCTCGGCCTGCGGCTGGTCGTAGCCGTTGTTGACCATCCAGGCGCCCCGGCCGCCGGCGGCGCGGTAGGCGGTCTTCAGCGCGGCGTAGTCGAACGGGCGCTCGGGCAGCTCGCGCGGGCCACCGGTGGCGCCCTCGATGACGTGGATGTAGGCCAGCCCGAGCGGCGCGAGCTGGCGCAGGACGTACTCGAACAGCGGCTGCGGGTCGTCGTCGTGCGCATCGTTGGCCGGCGTCACGGGCGACAGGCGGATGCCGGTTTTGCCGCCGCCGACCGCGTCGGCCACGGCGCGCGTGACTTCGAGCAGCAGCCGGGCGCGGTTTTTGATGCTGCCGCCGTAGTCGTCGGTGCGGTGGTTCGATCCGCTCTTGAGGAACTGGTCGAGCAAATAGCCGTTGGCCGCGTGGATCTCGACGCCGTCGAAGCCGGCCGTCTCCACCGCGTTGCGCGCGGCGGCGGCGTAGGTGTGGACGATGCCGGGCAGCTCCTCGGCGTCGAGCGCGCGCGGCATCGAGGTTTCGACGAAGGTCGGCACGCCGTCCCGGATCAGCACGGTCTTGGTTTTGGCCGCGATGGCCGAGGGCGCGACCGGGGCCGCGCCGCCGGGCTGCAGCTCGGTGTGCGAGACGCGCCCGACGTGCCACAGCTGCACCACGATCTTGCCGCCCGCGTCGTGCACGGCCTCGGTCACGCGCTTCCAGGCGTCGAGCTGCTCGGTGCCGTAGAGGCCCGGCACGTCGGCATAGCCCTGGCCCTGCTGGCTGATGGCGGTGGCCTCGGTGATGAGCAGCCCGGCGCTGGCGCGCTGCGCGTAGTAGGTGACGGCGATGTCGCGCGGCACGGCGTCGGGCGAGCGGTTGCGCGTGAGCGGCGCCATCACGATGCGGTTGGCGAGTTGCAGGTCGCCGGCCTGGACGGGGTCGAACAAGGAGGTCATGGCAGCACAAGGAAGTCCGCGAATGGAAAGGGCCTCAGCGTACGGCCGGTGCCGCGATCGCGCTGTCGGGGTTTGTCGCCAAGCGTGCGCGAGCGACGCACCGGCAGCCGGCAACCGGCAGCTGCCGGGCTGCAGGCCGCACAATGGGCCGCCGTCTCCTGGCGCCCAGCCGCATGCCCTCCGCTTCCGTCTCCTCCCTGGTTCCAGCGCAGGCGCTGCGACTGGCGCTCGCGCTGTCGATGGGCGCGGCGGTGTCGCTGGGCATCACGCGCTTCTCGTACGCGCTCCTGCTGCCGCCGATGCGCGACGACCTGGGCTGGAGCTACGCGCTCGCCGGCGGCATGAACACCGCCAACGCGCTGGGCTACCTGGTGGGCGCGCTGGGCATGCCGACGCTGCTGCGGCGCTTCGGCGCGGCGCGCCTGCTGATGGCGGGCGCGGTGCTGGCGTGCCTGTTCATGGCCGGCAGCGGCTTCGTCACGTCGGCGGCCGCGCTGCTGCTGCAGCGCCTGCTGGCCGGGCTGGCGAGCGCCTGGGTGTTCGTGGCGGGCGGGCTGCTGGCTGCGCGGCTGGCCGCCGCGCAGCCGTCGCGCGGCGGCTTTCTGCTGGGCCTGTACTACGGCGGGACCGGCTTCGGGATCGTGCTGTCGGCGCTGCTGGTGCCGCCCGTGCTGGCCGCCGCCGCCGGCCAGGCGCACGGCTGGGCCTGGGCTTGGTGGGCGCTGGCGCTGGCCGCCGCGCTGGCGACCGCGGTGCTTTCGACGGCAGCGCGCGCCCTGCCGGAGTCCGAAGCGGCGCCGCCACCCGTCGCGCCCGGCACCGATCCGGCGACGGACACGCCGGCACCGGTCGCGCTGCGCCGCTTCGGCTGGGCGCTGGCGGGCTACGCGCTGTTCGGCGCGGGCTACATCGGCTACATGACCTTCATCATCGCCCTGCTGCGCGCCCAGGGCGCCGGCGCCGGCTTCTTGACCCTGTTCTACGCGCTGCTGGGGCTGGCCTGCGTCGCGTCGGCGCGCCTGTGGGGCGGGCTGCTCGACCGCTGGCGGGGCGGCCAGCCGCAGGCGCTGCTCAACGCGCTGCTGGGCGCGGCGACGCTGCTGCCGGTGCTGAGTCCGTCGGCCCCGGTGGCGCTGGCGTCGGGCCTGCTGTTCGGCGGGGTGTTCCTGTCGGTGGTGGCCTCGACCACGGCGCTGGTGCGGCACAACCTGCCGCCATCGCAATGGGCCGGCGGCATCAGCGCCTTCACCATCGCTTTCGCCTTCGGCCAGATCGTCGGGCCGACCGCCACCGGATGGATTTCGGATGGCGCCGGCGGCCTGGCGCGCGGCTTGGTGGCCTCGGCCGCCACGCTGTGGCTGGGTGCGGCGCTGGCTTCGCGGCAGCGGGCGCTGGACGCGCCGGGCGGCGCGGCGCGGTGACGCGCCCCGGCGCAGGCCAGCCGCCCGGCCCGCCTTCTGCCGTTCGCCTGCTCCGTCAGGGAGGCGTCCCTGGAGCGAACGCCGGCGGCGAGGTGGGGCAGGCGCGCTGCCTGCTTACTGCGAGGGGTTCTCGGCCTTCATGGCCGCCTGCACTGCCGGCCGCGCGGCCACGCGCTCGCGCCAGGCCAGCAGGTTGGGACAGCCCGAGAGATCGACGCCGGTCGGCTTCGCCCAGTTGGTGACGGTGAAGAGATAGCCGTCGGCCACACTGAACGTGTCGCCCATCAGGTACTGCTTGCCGGCGAGCTGCTGGTCGATCCAGGCCAGCCGGCTCTTGAGCTTTTCCCGGGCGATGTTCTTGGCTTCCTCGGGCATGGCCGGGTTGAACATCGGGCTGAAGCCCTTGTGGATTTCGGTGCCGATCAGGTTCAGCCATTCCTGCAGGCGGTAGCGCGCCAGCGTGCCATTGGCCGGCGCCAGGTTCTTGGCGGGCGCCTGGTCGGCGATGTACTGCACGATGGCGGGTCCCTCGCGCAGGCGGGTGCCGTCGTCGAGTTCCAGCACCGGCACGTAGCCGAGCGGGTTGATGGCGTAGAAGTCGCTGCCGTCGGGCAGCTTGTGGGTCTTGGTGCTGGCCAGGACCGGCTCGAAGGCCAGGCCGGCTTCGCACAGGGCGATGTGGGGCGACAGCGAGCAGGCGCCGGGCGAGTAGTAAAGCTTCATGGGAAAACTCCTGGATGGAAAGGGAGGGGAAAGAAAAGGAAGTGGAAATGGAGGAGCGCAGGGAAAAGGATATAGAACCTTTTCATGCAAGGCGCTGCCTCGTTCCAGCTGCGCGGGCTTGTCCTACGACGGGTTGCGTACGTTGCCGATCGGGCATGGAGCACCGGATTCCTAGCCTGAGGATCTTGCGGGTGAAGCCCGCGCTCAAGGGAGTTCGCCTCATGTTGAAGTACGCCATCATTTTTGCAATCATCGCGGTGATTGCCGGAGCGCTCGGCTTCGGCGGCGTGGCGGCAGGTGCGGCGGGGATCGCCAAGATCCTGTTCGGGCTGTTCCTGATCCTGACCGTCATTTTCCTGGTGCTGGCGGCATTGGGCATCGGAGCCGCCAAGAAGGCGATCGATCGATAGCCTGCACTGGCAGGTGGTTGCGCGGGTCCTTCCGTTCGCGTGAACTGCCGATCCTGGGGTGAGGGGACGCCAAGACCCCGCCGCATCCCACGAAAAAGGGCGCCAACTAAAATTGGCGCCCTTTCTTTCTTGCCGCACGCCCGTCGCCGTGCACCGCTCCCATGCTCCATCCTGAAGAATTCGACGTGATCGTCGTCGGCGGCGGCCACGCCGGCACCGAGGCCGCGCTGGCCGCGGCGCGCATGGGCGCCCACACGCTGCTGCTGACGCACAACATCGAGACGCTCGGGCAGATGAGCTGCAACCCGTCGATCGGCGGGATCGGCAAGGGACACCTGGTCAAGGAGGTGGATGCGCTGGGCGGCGCCATGGCGCTGGCCACCGACGAGGCGGGCATCCAGTTCCGCATCCTCAATTCGAGCAAGGGCCCGGCCGTGCGCGCCACCCGGGCGCAGGCCGACCGGCTGCTCTACAAGGCCGCGATCCGGCGCCGGCTGGAGAACCAGCCGAACCTGCGTCTGTTCCAGCAGGCGGTGGACGACCTGATGATCGAGGGCGACCGCGTGACGGGCGCCGTGACGCAGACCGGCATCCGCTTTCGCGCCCGTGCCGTCGTGCTCACGGCCGGCACCTTCCTGGACGGCCGCATCCACGTCGGGCTCGACAGCTACCAGGCCGGGCGCGCCGGCGATCCGCCGGCGGTGAGCCTGTCGGCACGGCTGAAGGAGTTGAAGCTGCCCCAAGGCCGCCTCAAGACCGGCACGCCGCCGCGGCTCGACGGTCGCAGCATCGACTTCTCGAAGTGCGTCGAGCAGCCCGGTGACGGCATGCCGGGCGGCGCACTGGGGGTGGTGCCGGTGTTCAGCTTCATGGGCAGTGGCGAGATGCATCCGGCGCAGCGGCCCTGCTGGATCACGAACACCAATGCGCGCACGCACGAGATCATCCGCTCGGGCTTTGACCGCAGCCCGATGTTCATGGGCAAGATCGAGGGGGTCGGACCGCGCTATTGCCCGAGCGTGGAAGACAAGATCAACCGCTTCGCCGACAAGGACAGCCACCAGATCTTCCTGGAGCCCGAGGGGCTGACGACGAACGAGTACTACCCCAACGGCATCTCGACCAGCCTGCCCTTCGACATCCAGTACCAACTGGTGCGCTCGATGGCGGGGCTGGAGAGCGCGCACATCCTGCGGCCCGGCTACGCCATCGAATATGACTACTTCGACCCGCGCGCGCTCAAGAGCAGCTTCGAGACGCGCGCCATCGGCGGGCTGTTCTTCGCCGGCCAGATCAACGGCACCACCGGCTACGAGGAGGCGGCGGCGCAGGGCCTGTTCGCCGGCATCAATGCGGCGCTGCAATGCCGCGGCGAGGCCGCCTGGGTGCCGCGCCGCGACGAGGCGTACCTCGGCGTGCTGGTCGACGACCTGATCACCAAGGGCGTGACCGAGCCGTACCGCATGTTCACCAGCCGGGCCGAGTTCCGGCTGCAGCTGCGCGAGGACAACGCCGACGCGCGCCTGACCGAAACCGGGCGCCGCCTGGGCTTGGTCGACGATGCACGCTGGGAGGCGTATGCGCGCAAGCGCGACGCTGTTTCACGTGAAACAGAGCGCCTGAAGTCGATCTGGGTCAACCCGCGCAGCCTGCCTGCGGGCGAGTCGGAGCGGGTGCTCGGCAAGGCCATCGAGCGCGAGTACAACCTGGCCGAACTGCTGCGCCGGCCCGACGTGGACTACGCCGGCCTGATGTCTCTGGACGGAGGCCGGTTCGCGCGTGAGACGCCGCTGGCGCCGGTCGAAGTCGAGCAGATTGAAATCAATGCCAAGTACGCCGGCTACATCGACCGCCAGCACGACGAGGTGAGGCGCGCCGCGCACTTCGAGAACCTGAAGCTGCCACCCGACCTGGACTACATGCGGGTGGATGCGCTGAGCTTCGAGGTGCGCCAGAAACTGGCGCATCACCGTCCGGAGACCCTGGGCATTGCCTCGCGTCTGTCGGGCATGACCCCCGCCGCCGTGTCCCTGCTGATGGTGCACCTGCGCAAGTCCGGCCACCGCGGCTTTTCCGCCAGGGAAACGGATGACGGCGCGACGGGGCAACCGGACTCGGCGCAGGCGGCAGGTTCGCAGGTTGGCCCTTGATGGGCAGTGCGGACGATCAGGCGCTGGAGCAGGGCGCCCGGGCGCTGGGCCTCGACTTGACGGCGCGCCAGCACGACCAACTGCTGGCCTACGCGGCCCTGATCCTGAAGTGGAGCAAGGTCTACAACCTGACGGCCGTGCGCGATCCATCGGCGGTGCTGACGCACCATCTGCTCGACAGCCTGTCCGTGGTGGTCCCGTTGCGCCGTGAGCTGGCCGCACGGCAGGGCTGGGCGGCGTCTTCGCATCCGCCGGCCCGCCTGCTCGACGTGGGGTCGGGCGCCGGCCTGCCAGGCGTGGTGCTCGCCATCATGAACGACGACCTGGCCGTGACCTGTCTCGACGCCGTCGCCAAGAAAATGGCCTTCGTTCAGCAGGTGGCCAGCGAGCTGAAGCTGCCCAACCTGTGCGCGCTCCATGCGCGCATCGAGAAACTGCAAGACTCCTACGACGTGGTCAGCTCGCGCGCCTTCGCTTCACTGAGCGATTTTTTCGCAGGCTCGCGCCAGGCGCTGGCGGCGGACGGCTTGTGGCTGGCCATGAAGGGCAAGTCGCCTTTGAACGAGCTGGCCCGAGTGCCCGCAGGGGTTGAGGTGTTTCACGTGGAACAACTGTGTGTACCGGGCCTGGAAGCGGAACGCTGCATCGTCTGGGCGCGTCCGGGGGCGGGTTGAGACAGGGGTTCGTTGCGCGCTGCAGCGATGGGCCAAAAAGTCGAATCTGCTGCTGCTGCTGGAGCATGACTTCGAGAGGTGAACGACCAAAGACATCTTCAGTCCGGCCAACTTCGCCTTCTTCAACCCATGTTTCACGTGAAACTTCCACTGCGAGCCGCTGAGCACGCTGGCGTCGAAGATCTGTGCCACCCCGCAATGAAACGACGCGTGCAGGCTCTCGCGTAGACTCTCGCCATCTCCTGACGGTTGCCCAAGGTTGTTTTCATGTTCGGCATTGCAGATTACGGCGCCTTTGTCGCGGCCATCCTCCTGTTTCTGGCCATTCCAGGGCCGGGTAATCTGGCGCTCATCACCGCCACCGGCAAGGGCGGCATCGGCGGCGGCCTGGGTGCCACGCTGGGCGTCATCGCTGGAGACCAAGTCCTGATGTGGATGGCGGTGGCCGGCGTCGCCGCGCTCCTGACGGCGTACCCCACGGCCTTCGGGGCCGTGCAGTGGTTGGGTGCGCTGTACCTGGCGGGACTCGGCGCACGCATGCTGTTCGCCAAGCCCGGTGGCGCGCCGCTGCTCGCCATGCGGGCGCACAACTACTTTGGCCAAGGCTTGGCGATCACCTTGCTGAATCCCAAGGCCATCGTCTTTTACATGGCGTTTTTTCCGCTCTTCATCGATCCGGTGGCGCAGCAGGGCCTGCGCACCTTCGGTGTCATGGCGCTGACCATTGCCTTGTTGACCCTGACCTATGGCCTCGCCATGGTGCTGGCCACCCATTTCCTGGCCGAGCGCTTGCGGGCTCGGCCGCGCATGACCGCTGCGCTTGAAAAGCTGGCCGGCCTGTTCCTGATCGGCTTCGGCATCAGGCTGGCATTCTCCCGCTGAGCGACGCCTTTTTGAAGCTCCGACGGCTTCCAATCTTTTTCGAGCTCCGCCTCTTCCTATGGCTCAGATTTTTTGCATCACGAACCAGAAGGGTGGCGTTGGCAAGACCACCACTTCCGTCAACCTGGCCGCAGGTCTGGCCAAGGTGGGCCAACGCGTGCTGCTGATCGACCTCGACCCGCAGGGCAACGCGACCACGGGTTCGGGCATCGACAAGCGCGAGCTGCAAACCACCGTGTACGACGTGCTGCTGGAAGCGGCGTCGGTGGCCGACGCCCGGGTCCGCGCGGAAAAATGCGGCTACGACGTGCTGGGCGCCAACCGCGAGCTGGCGGGCGCCGAGATCGAGATGGTCGAGATCGATCGCCGCGAGCGGAGGCTCAGGACGGCGCTGGTCGCGGTCGCCAACGACTACGACTACGTGCTGATCGACTGCCCGCCGTCGCTGAGCCTGCTTACGCTCAACGGACTGTGCGCGGCCCACGGCGTGATCGTGCCGATGCAGTGCGAGTACTTTGCGCTCGAGGGGTTGACCGATCTGGTCAACACCATCAAGCAGGTGCACGCCAATCTCAACAAGAACCTGCAGGTCGTCGGCCTGCTGCGGGTCATGTTCGACCCCCGCATCACGCTGCAGCAGCAGGTCAGCGAGCAACTGAAGGCGCACTTCGGCGACAAGGTGTTCGATGCGGTCATTCCGCGCAACGTGCGGTTGGCCGAGGCGCCGAGCTACGGGTTGCCGGGCGTCGTGTTCGACCCTGCCGCCAAGGGCAGCCAAGCCTTCATCGCCTTTGCCAACGAAATGGTGGCGCGACTGGCGGCCCGCAAGCAGGCGCAGGCGGCGCGTGGCCGCGAACCGACGGTGCCGCCTGCGGCGCCCGCGGCAGGGCAGGCAGCACAGGGCAGCCCTCTTGCGCCCGCTGCAGGCGCGGACGCAGGCCCCGACAAGGAACTCCTGCCAGCGGGGGCGCCGTCCGGCGCCGCGGGCCGGACGGGCAGCCGACGGGCTCTCCGGCCGGAAGGCGGCCTGCTCCTGGCGGCCGCCTCGGAGCATCCGGATGGGCGCTAGCCCTTGCGTCAACCGGGCGGCGCGCTACTTTATCGATAGCAAATGAGCGGCGCACGGATATTGCTGCTGCCCGGTTGGCAGAACAGCGGGCCCGGGCACTGGCAAAGCCGCTGGGAGGCACTGTACGGCGACGTGCGCGTCGAGCAGCACGATTGGCTGCGTCCGCTGCGCGGCGACTGGATGGCGCGGCTGGAAGACGCCGTGCTGGCCAGCGAGATTCCGGTGGCGCTGGTCGCGCACAGCATGGGCTGCCTGCTCGCGGCGGCCTGGGCGGCGCATTCGCGCCACGCCGGGCGCGTGCGCGCCGCCCTGCTGGTCGCCCCGGCCGACCTGGAGCGCGAGGACCTGCGCCACCGCCTGCCCGGCTGGCAGCCGATCGAGCGGCGCCGGCTGCCCTTTCCCGCGCTGCTGCTCGCCAGCCGCAACGACCCTTACTGCGCCGCCGAGCGCGCCCGCGGCCTGACCGCCGACTGGGGCGCCGGCTTCGTCGACTGCGGCGACGCGGGCCATCTCAACGCCGAATCCGGGCTGGGCGACTGGCCCGACGGCCGGCAACGCCTCAACGATTTACTGAAAGACCAGGACCTCTGACATGGCCACCAAAAAACCCAAGGGCCTCGGCCGTGGCCTCGAAGCGCTGCTCGGCCCCTCGACCGCTGCGATCGGCGCGATCGACGCCGACTTCGCGGACGAGGAGAAAGGCCATGGCGACGGCCTGCCGCTGCCGACCAGCCTGCCACTCGAGCAGCTGGTGCCCGGCGCCTGGCAGCCGCGCACGCGCATGGACGAGGGCGCGCTGTACGAGCTCGCCGAGAGCATCAAGGCGCAGGGCATCATGCAGCCGATCCTGGTGCGCGCACTGCCGCCCGAACGGAGCGGGGGGCGCAGCGGCCCCGGCTACGAGATCATCGCCGGCGAGCGGCGCTTCCGGGCCGCCCGTCTGGCCGGCCTCGACAGCGTGCCGGTGCTGGTGCGCAACGTGCCCGACGAGGCGGCGGCGGCCATGTCGCTGATCGAGAACATGCAGCGCGAGGACCTCAACCCGCTGGAAGAAGCCCAAGGCCTGCAGCGGCTGGTGGCCGAATTCGGCCTGACGCACGAGGCCGCGGCGCAGGCGGTCGGGCGCTCCCGCAGCGCGGCCAGCAACCTGCTGCGCCTGCTCAACCTGGCCGAGCCGGCGCAGGGCATGCTGATGGCCGGCGACATCGACATGGGACACGCCCGCGCGCTGCTGTCGCTCGACCGCGCGCTGCAGATCACCGCCGCCAACCAGATCGCCGCGCGCAAGCTGTCGGTGCGCGAGGCCGAGGCGTTGGTGAAAAGGCTCGGCGCCGAGTTCGACCCGGCCCCGGCCGCCGCGGCCCGCGCGCCGCGCGCCGAGGAAAAGTCGCGCGACCTGCGCCGCGTCGAGGAAGAGCTGGCCGACCTGCTGACGGCCGAGGTCGAGGTGCGCGTCAAGAGCAAACGCGGCGGCGGTGCCCGGCGCGGCAGCGGCAACAAGGCCGAGCAGCAGCAAAGCGGCGAGCTCGCCATCCGCTTCGGCTCGCTCGACGCACTCAACGGACTGATCGAGCGCATCCGCCGCAGCGCACAGGCACTCTGACGCAGGCGGCAGCCAGGTCCCGGGCGCCTGCAGAGGCCGCCGCTTGCGGGTCGGGTGCAAGCGGAAGATGATGCGGCTGGCGCGGGCGCACTTTTCTGCGAGAAGCCGCTGCGCGCTGCCCGTCGTGAAGCCTGAGGCGGCGCGATGGCCTGCAAAGCCGCATGCGTGGAGGTTGCGATGCCTGGACCTGAGCCTTCTTTAGACCGTCGCCGCGTGTTGCTGGCCGCCGGCAGCGCCTGGGTCCTGGCAACGGCCCTGCGACCGCGGCTTGCGACCGCGCAGGTGGCGGGCGAGGGCAGACTGCGTATCGGCATCATCGGCTCGGGGCACATCGGCGGCACGCTCGGCGGTCTGTGGGTCCAGGCCGGCCATCCGGTGCTGTTTTCCTCGCGCCATCCCGACGAGCTGAAGGAGCTGGTGTCGGGGCTCGGCCCGCTGGCCCGCGCCGGCACGGTGGCGCAGGCGATCGACTTCGGCGACGCGCTGCTCGTCGCCGTGCCTTACGGGGTGCTGCCGCAGCTGGGCCGGGACAACGCCGCCGCGCTCCAGGGCAAGATCGTGCTCGACGCCTGCAACGCCGTCGCCGCGCGCGACGGCGCCATCGCCGACGAGGTGGAGCAGGGCGGCATCGGCGTCACCTCGCAGAAATACCTGCCCGGCACGCGGCTGGTGCGCGCCTTCAACACGCTCTCCTATGCCATCCTGGCGCGCGAGGCGAACCGTCCCGCGCCAAGGCTGGCGATCCCGATTACCGGCGACGACGCCGAGGCGGTGCGGGTGGCCGCAGGCCTGGTGCAAGAGGCCGGCTTCGATCCGGTGGTGGTCGGCCGGCTCGCGGACGCGCGCCGGTTCCAGCGCGGCGGGCCCGGCTACGGCCAGGCGGTGGGCGCGGCCGAGCTCCGGCAGAAGCTGTCGCTGGCGCCGTCATCATGACGCTGCTTCATCGGTCGCTGCGGCGGGCGGTGCCGGCCACGCCGCAGGAGATGGCGGCGGCGCTGTGGTCCTTCGCCTATTTCTTCGCGCTGCTGGCGGGGTACTACGTGCTGCGGCCGCTGCGCGACCAGATGGGCATCGCCGGCGGGGTCCGGGCGCTGCCGTGGCTGTTCACCGCGACCTTCGTCGCGCTGCTCGTGGCGCAGCCGCTCTACGGCGCGCTGGTGGCGCGGCTGCCGCGCGCGCGCTTCATTTCGGTCGTCTACCATTTCTTCGCCGTCAACCTCGCGCTGTTCTGGCTGCTGCTGACGCTGGGCATCGCGCCGGTGGCGGTGGCGCGCGTGTTCTT
Organism: uncultured beta proteobacterium; assembly: GCA_963847265.1. Classification (GTDB taxonomy): domain Bacteria; phylum Pseudomonadota; class Gammaproteobacteria; order Burkholderiales; family Burkholderiaceae_C; genus Variovorax. Next base: position 1,420,688 of record CAWJZE010000001.1, read on the forward strand.
CGTCTGGGTCAGCGTGTTCAACCTGTTTGCCGTCGCAGTGTTCTGGTCGTTCATGGCCGACCTCTTCACGAGCGAGCAGGGCAAGCGCCTGTTCGGCTTCATCGGCGCCGGCGGCACGGCCGGCGGGCTGCTGGGCCCGCTCGTCACCATCGTCCTGTCGGTACCGTTCGGCCCGGCCAACCTGCTGATCGCCGCCATCGTGTGCCTCGAACTCGCGGTGTTCTGCGTGCACCGGCTGGAGAGCAGCGCGGGGGCGCTGCAGGGCGCGCACCGCGGCGGGCAGCAGCAGCAGCACAGGGTCGGCGGCGGCGCCTTCGCCGCGCTGCCCGAGCTGGTGCGCTCCCCGTACCTGCTCGGCGTCGCCGCGTGGGTCAGCCTGCTGTCGTTCGGTGCGACGACGCTCTACTTCGCGCAGGCCCACATCGTGGCCGCGACGGTGCACGGTGCCGGCGCGCAGACGCGCATCTTCGCCGGCATCGACCTGGCGGTGGGCCTGCTGACCTTGGCGACGCAAATCTTCGCCACCGGCCATGTGCTCAGGCGCTTCGGCACCGGCGCGGCGGCCGGCGCGCTGCCGGCGGTGTATGTCGTCGGCTTCGCGGCGCTGGCGCTGGCGCCGGGCCTGGCGGTCGTGCTGGTGTTCCAGGTGGCGCAGCGCTGGATGAACTTCGCCGTCGCCAGCCCGGCGCGCCAGGTGTTCTTCACCGTGGTCGGGCGCGAGGAAAAGTACAAGGCCAAGAACCTGATCGACGTGGTGGTCTACCGCGGCTCCGACGCGCTGTACGGCTGGGTGTTCGACAGCGTGCAGGCGCTCGGGCTGAAGCTCGGCGCCATCGCGCTGTGCGCGCTGCCGGTGGCAGCCGGCTGGCTCGTCCTCTCGGCGGCGCTGGGGCGCGCTCAGGAGCGGCGCGCCGCGCGGCTGGCCCCCTTCCCGACGCAAGGAGAGCGACCATGACCCGTATCGCCCCTCATCACCTCACCCGCCGCGGTTTTTGCGCGCTGGCATCCGCGGCAGGGCTGCCATGGCCCGCTGTGGTCCTCGCGCAAACCGGCGCCGCGGTCACGCCGACGCCGACGCCGCCGCCGCCGCCGCCGACACCGACACCGACACCGACACCAACGCCGCCGCCGCTTCTGACCCGCGCCATTCCGCGCACGGGCGAGCGTCTGCCCGCAGTGGGACTCGGCACGGCCAACGTGTTCGACAGCGACGACGCGCAGACCCGGCGCGCTGCGGCGCAGGTCGTCCGCACGCTGCTCGACACCGGCGGCCGGCTGGTCGATACCGCGTCGACCTACGGCGACGCCGAGAGCGTGCTCGGCGCCGTCATCGCAGCGGAGAACCTGCAGGGCCGCCTCTTCGTCGCCACCAAGCTCGAAGCGCCGGACGCGGCGGAGCTCGGGCGCTCGCTGGCGCGGCTCGGGGCGGCGAAGGTCGACCTGCTGCAGCTGCACAACGTGCGCGATGCGCGGCAATCGCTCGCGCAGTTCAGGGCGTGGAAGGCGCAGGGCCTGTGCCGCTATGTCGGCATCACGTCCACCTACCACCGCGATTTCGCCGCCCTCGAGGCGGTGCTCGGGCGCGAGAAGCCGGATTTCGTACAGGTCGATTGCTCGCTCGACAACCGCGAGGCCGAGGCGCGCATCCTGCCGCTGGCGGCCGAGGTCGGCGCCGGCGTGCTGACGGCCCTGCCGTTCGGCCGCGCCCGCCTGTTCCGCGCGGTGCGGGGCAAGGAGATTCCCGGCTGGGCCAGAGATTTCGCCGGCGACAGCTGGGCGCAGTTCTTCCTCAAGTACCTGCTGGCCGACGAGCGGATCACGGCGGTGATTCCCGGCACCTCCGATGCAGCACACATGGCGGACAACCTGGGCGCCCTGCGCGGCCGCCTGCCCGATGCGGCGCAGCGCAGGCGGATGGTGGACTTCATCCAAAGCCTGTAGCCGCGCTGTCTGCCTTCACCTTCAGGGGTTCTGTTCGAACAGATTGCCCTTGCGGTTTTCATGCCCGCATGCAGCCGACCCGGGAGTCGCGGACATGGGCTGGCCACGCCACGGCATACCGCCCTCATCAAAGGCTGAAGATCTTCCCCGGGTTCATGATGTTCTTCGGGTCGAGCGCGCGCTTGATGGTGCGCATCATCTCGACGGCGCCGGCGCCAGCCTCGTCGAGCAGGAAGCCCATCTTGTGCAGCCCGATGCCGTGTTCGCCGCTGCAGGTGCCGCCCAGCGCCAGCGCGCGCGCCACCAGGGCGTGGTTGAGCTTCTCGGCCGTGACGCGCTCCTCGGGAATGTCGGGGTCGAGCAGGTAGCCGAAGTGGAAGTTGCCGTCGCCCACGTGGCCGACCAGGAAGTAGGGGATGCCACTGGCGTCGGCCTCGGCCACCGAGTCGAGCAGGCAGTCGGCCAGCCGCGAGATCGGCACGCAGGTGTCGGTGGCGATCGGGCGGCAGCCGGGGCGCGACTGCACGGCGGCGAAGTAGGCGTTGTGCCGCGCAGTCCACAGGCGCGTGCGTTCCTCGGGCGTGCTGGCCCATTCGAAGGCGTTGCCGCCGTGGCCGCTGGCGAGCTCCTGCACCGTCTCGGCCTGCTCCCGCACGCTGGCCGGCGAGCCGTGGAACTCCATCAGCAGCATCGGCTCCTCGCGCAGCCCGAGCCTGGAGTGCGCGTTCACCATGCGCACCGAGTTCACGTCGATCAGCTCGACGCGTGCGATCGGCACCCCCAGCTGGATGACCTCGATGGTGGTGCGCACGGCCGCCTCGATGCTCGGAAACGAGCAGATGGCCGCCGACACCGCCTCGGGCAGCGGGTACACCCGCAGGGTGACCTCGGTGACCACGCCCAGCGTGCCCTCGCTGCCGACGAAGAGGCGCGTCAGGTCGTAGCCGGCCGAGGATTTGCGCGCGCGCGTGCCGGTACGGATGATTTCACCGGCGGCCGTCACCACCTCCAGCGCCAGCACGTTCTCGCGCATGGTGCCGTAGCGCACCGCGTTGGTGCCGGAGGCACGCGTGGCGGTCATGCCGCCGATGGAGGCATCGGCGCCGGGATCGATCGGGAAGAACAGGCCGGTGCTCCTGAGCTCGTCGTTCAATGCCTTGCGTGTGACGCCGGGCTGCACCGTCACCGTCAGGTCGTCGGCGTCGACCGCGAGCACGCGGTTCATGCGGTTCAGGTCGATGCTGATGCCGCCCTGCACCGCCAGCAGGTGGCCTTCGAGCGACGAGCCGGCACCGAAGGGGATGACCGGCACGCCGTGCTCGGCGGCCAGCCGCACGGCGTCGGCCACGTCCTGCGTGCTTTCGGCGAACACCACCGCCGCGGGCGGCGGCGCGTCGAAGGACGACTCGTCGCGCCCGTGCTGCGCGCGCACCGCGGGCGAGGTCGAACAGTGGGCGCCAAAGCGCGTCTTGAGCGCCTCGATCAGCGCATCGGGCACGTCGCGCAGCGCGAGGCCGGGCGTGACGTGGGCAAGGGTGGCGGGGGCGTTCATGACGATCTCCTCAAGCGGTCTACCATTCTAGGAAGCGGCCGCCGGAACGGATGGTCCGAAAGCGGACTTCCCGGACGTGGCAGTCGCAGACCTTTGAATGCAGAGACGGGAAGACCGGGTCAGGCGACTCGTGCGGCAGCCTCGCAGCCTCCTTCTTCAGGGGCGAACTTTTCTCATCCATTCACACCGGAGCAAACCATGGGCAACCGCCTCACACAGATCGCCACGCGCACCGGCGACGACGGCACCACCGGCCTGGGCGACAACACGCGCGTGCCCAAGTCGCACCTGCGCGTGCACGCCCTGGGCGACGTGGACGAGCTGAACTCGCACGTCGGCGTGCTGCTGTGCGAGCCGATGCCCCCGGCCGTGCGCGAACTGCTCATCGACGTGCAGCACCAGCTGTTCAACCTGGGCGGCGAGCTGTCGATGCCGGGCTACGCGCTGCTCAAGCCCGAGGCGCTGCTGCAGCTCGACCGAGCGCTCGCCGAGCACAACGCTGCGCTGCCGCGCCTCATGGAATTCATCCTGCCGGCGGGCACCCGCGCCGCGTCGCAGGCGCACGTGTGCCGCACCGTGGCGCGCCGAGCCGAGCGCGCCGTGGTGACGCTGGGCGCGAGCGAGCCGCTCAACGACGCGCCGCGCCAGTACCTCAACCGCCTCTCCGACCTGCTGTTCGTGCTGGCGCGCGTGCTCAACCGCGTGGACGGTGGCGACGACGTGTACTGGAAGAGCGAGCGGCTGGCGCGGGCGACAGCGGCCGACGTGCCCTGACCTGCTCTGCGGACTGCAGCTCCTGCCAACCGATCCGGCCCAGCACCGGACGTTTTTGGCCTTCACCCCCCTTCAACCCTGACAGGAGGGAGACGGCTTGGTGCCTGCATCCACGTTCTCGCAAGCGTTTGACGGTTACTTTTGCTAACTTTATATTACAATGATTTTCACTGTTGAGATGCTGTCGAGGGATGGCGGCTCAGTGCAGGCAACCATCAAACAATGTGGGAGAAGCATCGGATGCGGTCATTGATGAGTCTGGTGAGCACGAGCGCGCTCATCCTGAGTTTGTCGGCATGTGGCGGGGGTGGAGGGGGCGGCGGCGGTATTGCCGGCTTTCTGCCGACGGGCACGACGCCTGTGGCGACGCCGTCCGCCACAACAACGCCCGTCACGGCGGCGACGCCCGTGACAGAGAGCAATACGTCCGGGTCGAACAGTGACGGCGCGACGCCGGCCCCGGCGGACACCACTTTCTCTGCCGTCAGCACCCGCGACGGCAAGCAACTCGTTGCTGATGGCTCCGGTGCCTTGACCTTCAAGCCTGGCAACACCCTGACGGTGGCCTTTCCCAGCGCGCCGATTTCCAGGTGGACTGTGACCAGCAACCCGGCGGGAGCCATCACGACGAGCAATGTCACCCATCCCTCGTCGGGCAGCTGGAAGGCCCTGGTGGCGAACACCACGGCGGCAGACGCGACACTGACGCTGACGGTCGACTACCTCGATGGAACAGCCACCAGGACCAAGGACCTGGTCTTCAAGGTGTCGGCTCCCGACACGCGCAATGGCGACTATTTCATGTACACGGCGGCCGGGGTCAGGTACCGCTTCAGCGTGAACTTCGATACGACGCTCTACCGGCTCAGGGAGTGGGGGGGTGCCGACGTATCGCCGTCGGGGCACCTTGAGGAAGCCGCCAACGAGCCCGGCACCTACGTGATGGCGGACGCGTCAACCACATTCACCGCCAAGAATCCGAACCGCTTCCGTGTGAGCGGCGACGTCCTGGTGGGCGCCTACCCTGTGTCCACGCAGTTTCCCAACGCAGGCGGCAGCCGCATGTTCGGGCCCTTCGTGGCCGCGAAGGCGACTGCCCTGGTGACGCAGCAGGCCGACCTCGACGGCATCTACAACGTGGCGCGCCTCTCGCTCGCCGCGGGAAGCGGCTCCAATGCACCGAGCCTGAGCTACCGGGTGGGGCAATTCTCCGTCACCGCCAACGGCACGAAGCTGAAGACGTGCAACGAAACCGTGACCATCTCGCGCATCACGAGCTGCGCTGCCGGCGTGGCGACGTACACCGGGACGGCCGATACCGAAGGCCACTGGCGCTTCGTGAATGACGCGGATGCCACGGACATCCGGACCCTGGGCGTCGTGGGTCTGGCCGGACAGAAACTGTTCCTGGAGGCCGGCGTCGTTCCTTCGAACCCCTCCTCCCAAGTCTTCGGTGTCGCGGTGCCTGACAGCAGCACGTGGGTGCCGGTCACCTCGCGGGGGGGCGACAACATGGGCAACTGGAGCACCTACACATTCGGCGCCACGACGTTCAACGCCACGGGCTTCGGCTTCGACGGCTCCGACAAGACGGCGTCGCTCACCCTGGCGGCTTCCGGCGCCAACCAGCCTCTCGGTCTGCGTTATGTGATGGAGCCCTCCTCTGTCTCCTTCACGTTCCAGAGCAGCAAGCTGACGGTCATGATTGGCGGGGTGAGCTGGTACGGCGGCTATCTGCAGTTGGGCCTCATCGACTGAGCATCGCAAGCCGCGGCCGGCTCAGAACGCCTCGGCGACGCCGTAGGCCGCCAGCTGCGCTTCGACCCGCGCCGCCTCGTGGCTGAGCACCACGATGTCGTGCGCGGCGCCGTCGCGGTCCTTCACCTGCCGATGCATCAGCGCCTCGGGCCGAAAGCCGGTGGGCAGCGAGTCGGGGATGAAGTCGAGCACGTAGTCTTCGAGGCGCAGCTTCTTTTCCTCCGGGCGCGGCGTTCCAGTCCATGACGAAGACGTCGTAGCCCTTCTGCAGCAGGTACTCGACCAGGCTCTGGCCGGGCGCCAGGTCGAAGATGTAGGCGCGGTTGGTGGTCGCCATCACCAGCAGCAGCGGCACGCGGTAGACCTCGCTCTCCTGTGGGTGGTAGTGGTAGAGGCTGAGCGTGCTGCGGCGCAGGATTTCGTCCTTCGGCGGCGGCTTGCGGGTGCGGCGCCGCTGGCGCGACTGCTGCGTTTTGCTGCGGTCGCATCGGCATCACTGCTGCTGCTCCCCTCCAGCCGGTCGAGCCGTGCGTCGATGCGCCGGAGCTGCTCCTCGATGCGCAGCAGCTGCTCGCCCAGCGCCGTGGTGTCACCGCGTGTCGGCAGGTTCAGTGCCGTGACGTAGCGCGCCAGCAACTCGCCGATGTGCTCCTTGGTGCCCAGCGACAGGTTCATGCCGCCGTGCATGCCCTTGCGGAAGGGCTCCGACGCCATCGCCTCGTTGGCGAACTCGTTGAACGCCCTTTTCCCATTGCGCGGCGATCTCGCGCCACAGGGCCATGGGGTCGAGCGTTGTCGGATTCTTCGTCTGCTGTTCGGGCCTCCATCCGGTTGCGTGACGCCACGCTCAGGCGCCGGTCGGCGCCGGGCGTCGGGCGGCTTCCTCGTCCACCAGTTCCTTCTTCGACAGCTTGCCCACGGCCGTGCGGGGCAGGTCGGCGCGGATCTCCATGGCGCCGACCATCTCGTGCTTGCCGAGGCGGTCCTTCAGGAACAGCTTGAGCGCTTCCAGTGTGAACGGCTCGGCGCCGGCCTTCAACTTGATGAAGGCCTTGGGCGACTGGCCACGGTACGCGTCGGGGACGCCGATGACCGACACCTCCTCGACCGCCGGGTGCTCGTAGATCGCCTCCTCGATGGTGCGCGGGTAGACGTTGAAGCCGCCGCACAGCAGCATGTCCTTGGTGCGATCGACGATGAAGACGAAGCCGTCGGCGTCCATGAGCGCCACGTCGCCGCTGCGGAAGAACCCGTCGGGCGTCATGCTGGCGCGGGTGGCCGCCTCGTTGTGCCAGTAGCCCTTCATGACGTTGGGGCCCTTGATGCACAGCTCGCCGCGCTCGCCGGTCGGCATCTCGCGCGCCGGATCGGCCAGGTCCCGCATCGACAGCAGGATGCCCGGCAGCGGCATGCCGCACGAGCCCGCCTTGCGCTTGCCGCGCGCCGGGGTGAAGGTGCCCGTCGGCGAGGTCTCGGTCATGCCCCAGCCCTCGTTGAGGTTGCAGCCGGTCAGCGCGAAGAACTTCTGCGCCACCTCCACCGGCAGCGGCGCGCCGCCCGAGCCGCACGATTTAAGCGAGCTCAGGTCGAGCTCGGCTGCCTTCGGGTGGTTGGCGATCGCCGTGTACATGGTCGGCACGCCGGCGAACATGGTGATCTTCTTGGCCTCGAACTCCTTCATGACGGTCTCGAGGTCGAAGCGCGTGTGCAGCACGATCTCGGCGCCCAGGCGGATGCCCATGAGCAGGTTGACGGTCAGCGAGTAGATGTGGAAGAGCGGCAGCACCGCCAGCACGCGCTCCTCGCCGAAGACGACGATCGGGTCGTCGCCGCCCGCCAGGCTCTCGACGTACTGGCTGCAGGCCGCCGTGAGGTTGCCGTGCGTGAGCATCGCGCCCTTGGGCAGGCCGGTGGTGCCGCCGGTGTACTGCAGCACGGCGATGGCCTCGGCCGGGTCGCCGATCGGATGGGCGGTGTACCTGCCGTCGTTGTCGAGCAGTTGCGCGAAGCTCATGTGCCGCTCGTCGCCGGCCACCGGCGCCAGCTGGCCGCCGGCCTGCATCTGCGCGCGCACGGCGTCGGGCGCGGCGGAATACTCGCCGAGCGTGCCGACGATCAGCTTCTTCAGCCGCGAGTGGCCGGCCAGCCGCGCCATCTGCGGGTACAGCGACGCCAGGTCGAGCGTGACGAGGAAGTCGGTCTCGCTGTCCTCGATCTTGTGCTCGAGCACGCGCTCGGCATCCAGCGGCGAGTAGTTGACCACCGTGCCGCCGGCTTTCAGCACGCCGAAGAAGGCGATCGGGTAGTGCGGCGAGTTGGGCAGATAAAGCCCGACGTGCACGCCCGGGCCGACGCCCAGCTGCTGCAGGCCGGCCGCGGCGCGGTCGACCAGCGCGCCGAACTCGCGGTACGTGATGCGCTTTCCCATGAAGTCGAGAAAAGGCCGGTCCGGCACCCGGGCGACGGCCTCGTCGAGCAGCTGCTGCACCGGCGAGATGGTCAGCGGGGCGTCCCAGCGGATGCCGGCGGGGTAGGAGGAAATCCAGGGATGGGAGGAGTTCATGGGCGGGATGTCTGTCTGTCTTGTCTGGGGGCGGATGGGCTCGTCGGGGACTTGCCTGTTGGGTTGACGGCCGGCCTGTTCACTGGGCGTCGCCGTGCGCGCCGTCGTCAGCGCTCCGTGCCGTGCTGCTGCACGTGCCCGGCGATCGCCTCGATCAACTGCGGCCACATCGAGACCGGCAGCGCGTGGCCCATGCGCGGGACGCGCAGCAGGCGCGCGCCGGGAATCGACTCGGCCACGTCGACGCCGGCTTCCACCGGCACCAGCGGATCGGCGTCGCCGTGGACCACCAGCGTCGGCACGCGCACCGTGCGCAGCGCCGGCTTGCGGTTGCCCGAGGCGAAGATGGCGGCCAGCTGGCGCGCCGAGCCGGCCGGGTTGAGCCCGCGCGCGAACACCGCGCGGGCGCGCTCGGCGTCGCGCGCCTCGTCCTCGGGGAACGCGTGCGGGCCGCGCAGCACGCGCCAGACACGCTGGTAGTGCGGAATGAATTCGGCCAGCGTGGCCGGCGCCGGGGCGAACAGCACGCCCAGGGCCTCGGGCGTGGGTGGCGGCAGCGCCGGATTGCCGGTGGACGACATGATGCTGGTGAAGCTCAGCATGCGCCCGGCGTGGTGCAGCGCCAGCTCCTGGCCGATGGCGCCGCCCATCGAGGCGCCGACGACGTGGGCGCGCGAAATCCCCAGCGCGTCGAGCAGGCCCGCCACGTCGTCGGCCATGTCGCGCAGCGTGTAGGGCACCTTGAGCGCCTGCCCGCTCATGGCGGCCACCATCAGCGCCTGCACGTCGGGCACGCCGAGCTGCGGCAGCAGGGTCGAGCGGCCGATGTCGCGGTTGTCGAAGCGGACCACGCGCGTCGCGCTGGCGGCGGCGAGCTGCGCGCAGAAGGCCTGGTCCCAGGCGATCATCTGCGCGCCCAGGCCCATGACCAGCACCAGCGGCGTCGCGCCGGGGTCGCCGAAGCTGTCCCAGGCGAGTTCGATGCCGGCGTTGGCGCGGGCCAGGCGTGTCGCGGGCTCGTCGGGGAAGGGGGCGCCCGCGGCGGACGCCGAGGAGGTCGCGCCGTGCATCACTTGTCGTTGCCTTTGCCGCCGCCGCGCGTCGAGGACGACGGCGTCTGCAGCAGCTTGCCGACCTGCTCGACGTTGTCGCTGATGCGCTGGCGCATGACCTCGAAGGCGTCGGCCTGCGACTTGGCGGCGAGCTGCGCCAGCTCCTTCATGTCGTCGAGCGCGCGCTGGAAGGCCGCGCGCCCCATCTCGTCGAGCTTGGCGAGGCTTTCCTTCGGGTCCTTGCCCGACATCGAGCCGACCGTGCTCTGCCACTCGGTGATGGACGACTTGAGCATGTCGGTCTGTCGCTTCATGACCGCCTGCAGGCCCTTGTACGACTGCTCGTTGGCCTGCATCAGCGCCTTGAGGTCCTTGCGGCCGCTGTCGAGGATGGCGCCGGCGGCCCCGCCGAGCTTGAGGTTCTGCAGCCGGTCCGCCATGCCCTTGAGCGGCTTGACCATCGCGTCCTGCACGTCCTGCGCCGGGTTGGCGCGCGCCGTGGCGGCCCTCTCAGCGCGGTCGGCGGTTGCGGTGGTCTTTTTGGCGGCGGTTTTCCTGCTGGTGGCCATGGTGCGTCGTCTCCTCGGAGGTAATGGTTCGGGGCTGACACGATACGCCGACAGCGCGCCTTCGGGGCAGGCGACGGTGTGCAAACGGATGCGTGTTTTCCCGCTGTCGCCGACGGGACCGAGGCCGGCCGCGCGACCTGCTTTTAAAGCAAAAAAGCCCGCCAGCGCACGGCCGACGGGCTTCTGGTGCTATCGAAAAAATAGCGACCGGGGCAGGAGGCTTCAGCGCGCCGGGGCGGCGGCCTCGGGCAGCTCGATCTTGACCTCCAGCACTTCGAGGTCGTCCTGCCGGTCGAGGTTGACCTTGATGTCCTGCGGCCGGATCGACACGTACTTGGAGATCACGGCGATCAGCTCGCGCTGCAGCGCGGGCAGGTAGTCGGGCCGCTTGCCGCCGAGCGTGCCGCGCTCGTGCGCCAGGATGATCTGCAGGCGGTCCTTGGCGACCGTGGCGGACCTCTTCTTTTCGCCGCTGAGGAACGAAAAAAACGACATGGCGCTACCTCCCGCCGAACAGGCGCTTGAAGAAGCCGGGCTTTTGCGCCTCGATGAAGCGCATCGGCTTGTCCTCGCCCAGGAAGCGCGCCACCACGTCCTTGTAGGCCTCCGACACGTCGCTGCCCTGCTGGTAGATCGCCGGGATGCCCTGGTTGGACGCCTGCAGCACGCTCTCCGACTCGGGGATGATGCCGATCAGCTTGATGCGCAGGATGTCCTGGATGTCGTCGAGCGAGAGCATCTGCCCGTCGGCCACGCGGTTGGGGTTGTAGCGCGTGATCAGCAGGTGCTCCCTGACCGGCGAGCCGCCTTCCATGGCGCGCTTGGTCTTGCTGCCGAGCATGCCGAGGATGCGGTCGGAGTCGCGCACCGAGCTGACCTCGGGGTTGGTCACGACGATCGCCTCCTCGGCGAAGTGCATGGCCATCATGGCGCCGACCTCGATGCCCGCGGGCGAGTCGCACACGATGTAGTCGAAGTCCATCGCGGCCAGGTCGTTGAGGACCTTCTCGACGCCCTCCTGCGTCAGCGCGTCCTTGTCGCGCGTCTGCGAGGCGGCCAGCACGAACAGGTTCTCGTTCTGCTTGTCCTTGATGAGGGCCTGGTTCAGGTTGGCCTCGCCCTGGATCACGTTGATCAGGTCGTACACCACGCGGCGCTCGCAGCCCATGATCAGGTCGAGGTTGCGCAGGCCCACGTCGAAATCGATCACCGCCGTCTTCTTGCCCGCCAGTGCCAGGCCCGAGGCGAAGCTGGCGCTCGTCGTGGTCTTGCCGACGCCGCCCTTGCCCGAGGTCACCACCACAATTTTGGCCATCCCAGTCCTTCCAGTTCCAATGCTTGATTGTTCGTTCGTCGGTGTGCCGGCGCTTCTCTAGAGGGCCGTCATCACCAGCTTTTCGCCGTCGAGGTGGATCTGCGCCGCATGGCCGGCGATGTCGGCCGGAAACGCCACCTCGGCGGTGCGGTAGATGCCCGCGATCGCCACCAATTGTGCTTCCATGCAGGTCGTGAAGATGCGCGCCTCGACGTTGCCGCGCGCGCCGGCCATGGCCTTGCCGCGCAGCGGCGCGTACACGTGGATGTGGCCGTCGGCGATGACCTCGGCGCCGACGTTCACCACGTCGAGCACGATGATGTCGCCGCCGCGCGCATACACCTGCTGGCCCGAGCGCAGCGGCCGCCGCACGACCACGGCGCCGCCCGGCGGCGCCGTGGCCTCGCGCACGATCTGGGGCGCCGCGCTGGCCGGCGCCGGTGCCGGTGCGGCCGGACGCGGCGGCGCCGGCATGGCGGTGATCGACAGGCCCGCCGCGCGCGCCGCGCGCGCCTGCGCGTCGCTGCTCGCGCCGCGCACCGCGATCGGCTGCGTCTGGTGGCGCGCCAGCAGTCGGCGCAGCCCGTCGAAATCGATCGACCCGGCGCCCGTGGGCAGCTGCGACAGGTCGATCACCACCGGCTCCTGCTCGAAGAAGTCGGGCGTGTCGGCCAGCTGCGCGTCCATCGCCTCGGCCAGCACGTCGAGCTCGGTGGTCTTCAGGATGACCGCGATCAGCGGGAGCGTGGCGCTCTTGAATTCGAAGACGGCCCGTGCGCGAGCGGCGGATACATCGGCCATGGAAGACACCGTTGCCAAAAGACGCCGAGTCTAACGGCCCGCGTGGCGTGTGGCGCGGCGCGGCGCGTTGTGGCACTCTGTCGCGGCGGCGACGCGCGCGGGCTGCCAAGCGCGCGGGCGGCGCCCAAAATCCGCCGACCACCACCTGCCCCGGAGCCTCCGCCATGAAGCTTGCAGACTTTTCTTCTCCCGTGTCAGGGTCGCCCCCGGGCCGCTCGCGCCGCGCCGCGCCCGACGAGCGCCGCCCCTCCAGGCTGCTGCTGCTGCTCGAAGGCCGCGCCCTGTGGGAGCTGTCGTCGCTGCCGCTGGCGCTGCCGTGGCTGCTGGCGCGCGTGCCGCGCGGCGACGGCCACCCGGTGCTGGTGCTGCCGGGCCTGATGGCGTCGGACACCTCCACCGTGCCGCTGCGCCGCTTCCTGAGCAGCCGCGGCTACGACGTCCACGGCTGGGGCCTGGGGATCAACCGCGGCCCGCGCCACGGCGTGCGCGCCCACATGGCCGAGACGCTCGCCGAACTGCACGAGCGCAGCGGCGGGCGCAAGGTCAGCCTGGTCGGCTGGAGCCTGGGCGGCATCTACGCGCGCGAGCTGGCGCGCGCCGCGCCCGAGCGGGTGCGCCAGGTCATCACGCTGGGCAGTCCGCTGTACGGCGCGCCCGACAAAAACAGCAACGCCTGGGGCGTCTACAAGATGGCCAGCGGCCACGCCCGGGTCGAGCCCGGCGAGCGCGGCGACGGCCCGCCGCCGGTGCCGACCACCTCGATCTTCACGCGCGGCGACGGCATCGTCGCCTGGGGCGCCTCGGTCGAGCGCAGCGGGCCGCAGACCGACAACATCGAGATCGTCGGCGCCACGCACCTGGGCCTGGGCGTCAACCCGCTCGCGCTCTACGCGGTGGGCGACCGGCTGGCGCAGCCCGAGGACCAGTGGACGCACTTCAGCCCGGGCGGCCTGGAGCGCCTGCTCTATCCGGCGGCAACGCCCGGGCGCTCCTGATTCCTGCCCGGGCGTTCCTGATTCCTGAACAGCGCCCCACAATAGGCACCCATCACATAAAAAGGAGACACGCCATGAAACACCTGAGCGGCATGGATTCGACCTTCCTGCACGTCGAGACGGCCGAGATGCCCATGCACGTGGGCTCGCTCAACGTGCTCGACCTGCCCGAGGGCTACCAGGGCGACTTCTACGAGGACGCCAAGGCCTTCATGGCCGGGCGGCTGCACCTGGCCGACGTCTTCACGCGCAAGCTCGCGCTGATGCCCTTCGACCTGTCGAACCCGGTGTGGGTCGAGGACGACGACGTCGACCTCGACTACCACGTGCGCCTCGTGACGCTGCCGCGCCCGGGCACCAACCGGCAGCTGCAGCAGTACGTGGCGCGGCTGCATTCGTCGCTGCTCGACCGCAGCCGGCCGCTGTGGGAGATGTTCATCATCGAGGGCCTGCGCAGCGGCCAGGTGGGCCTGTACGTCAAGGTGCACCACGCCGGCATCGACGGCCAGGCCGGCGTGGCGCTGGGCCGGGCGCTGTTCGACACCTCGCCCACCGGGCGCGCCATCAGGCCGCCGCGCCCGCGCACGCGCAGCAACAACTACCAGCTGGGCATGGCCGAGCTGGCCGGCGCGGCGCTGCGCAACACGGCGCAGCAGTACGTCAAGCTGCTCAAGATGGCGCCGGCGCTGGCGCGCGCCATCGCCGGGCTGGCGCAGCCGGTGGAAAACGCCGAGGCCCGCACGGTCGGCGACCTGCCGAAGAAGTTCGACCTGACCGCGCCGCGCACCCCGCTCAACGTGTCGATCACCAACCAGCGCAGCTGGGCCGGGCGCACCATTCCGCTGGCCGAGACCAAGCACATCGCGCGGCATTTCGGCGCCTCGGTCAACGATGTGGCGATGGCCACCGTCTCGGGCGCGCTGCGCCAGTACCTGGCGGACAGCAACGAGCTGCCGGCCAAGTCGCTGGTGGCAGGCGTTCCGGTGAGCCTGCGCGAGGCGGGCGACGAGACCGCCAACAACCAGGTCAGCATGATCCTGGTCAGCCTGGCCACCGACGTGAGCGACCCGGTCGAGCGCCTGCGCCAGATCACGGCCTCCTCGGGCTCGGCCAAGTCGATCATGGGCCGCTTCAAGGCGGCGATCCCGGACGACTACCCGATGTTCGCCGCGCCCTGGCTGATGTCGGGGCTGGCGTCGATGCTGGGCCGCTCGCGGCTGGCCGACCTGGTGCCGCCGGCGGCCAACCTGGTGATCTCCAACGTTCCCAGCTCGCCGGTGCCGATCTACTTCGCGGGGGCGCTTGCGACCTGCTATTACCCGGTGTCGATCCCCGGCCACGGCATGGCGCTCAACATCACCGTGCACAGCTACAACGGCCGCATGGACTACGGCCTGATCGCCTGCCGCCGCGCGCTGCCCGACCTGAACGAGCTGGGCGACTACATGCTGGCCGAGCACCGCCGGCTGATGGAGCTGACCGAGAAGGTGCCCGCCACGCCGGCGCCCGGCAAGAAGATCGAGGCCGTGAAGGACGCCGCGCCCGCGGCCAGCAGCCTTGCCACGGCCCACGCCGGCGCGGCGGCGCCAGCCGATGCGCCGTCCCAGGGGGGCACAGCGCGCAGAGGCGCGGCGAAAAAGGCCGCGACGCGCAAGTCGGCGAGCAGCGGCAGCGCCGCGGCCGCGAAGCCGGCGGAGCGCGCACCGCGGTCCGACGCTGCGACCGAGGCGACGCCAGAGGACGCTGCGGGCCGCAGAAAGGCCGCGCCCCGCAAGGTGGCGGCCAAGAAGGCTGCGGCAACGGCGCGCAAGAGCGCCGCCGGCACCACGGGTGCGGCACGCAAGAGCGCCGCCGGCAAAGCCTCGGGACGGGTGGCACGCAAGGCTGCCGCCACGGACGGCACCGCCGACGCCACTGCCGGCAAGACGGTGGCGAAGAAGGCCGCCAGCCGCAAGACCGCGTCCCGCAAGACGGCCGCCGGCTCCCCCGCGACCCAGGACGCGGACACGGCCACTTCCGACGGAGCCGCAGGCGGGCGACCGGCAGCAGCGGCCAGCGCACGTCCCTCGGCCGACAGCGCGGCGCCCGCGCCGGCGGCTTCTCCCGCGGCCGCGCCTGTCTCCGAGGCGGCCGCCGCGCGCAGCGACGCCGACTCGCCCGCGACCTGACGCGTCCAGTCGAAGCCTCGCGCCGCGGCCTTGCCTGGCGCGGCGCCCGTTCTGCAAGCGAAAACACCCGCCAGCGCAATGCCGGCGGGTGTTTGTTGCTATCGAAAAGGAAGCATCAGGCGTTGCGCGACCGGCCCAGCAGCGCCCACAGCAAAATGGCGCCGAAGGTCGCCGTGCCGATGCCGCCCAGCGCGAACTGGCCGAACTTGAGCGTGAAGTCGCCGGTGCCGATCACCAGTGTGATGGCCGCGACGATCAGGTTTCGGCTCTGCGAGAAATCGACCCGGTTATCGACCCAGATGCGCGCGCCGGCGATGGCGATCAGCCCGAACACCACGATGCTCACGCCGCCCATCACCGGCAGCGGGATGGCCTGGATCACCGCGCCGAACTTCGGCGAGAAGCCCAGCAGAACAGCGATCAGCGCCGCCACCACGAACACCGCCGTCGAGTAGATGCGGGTGGCCGCCATCACGCCGATGTTCTCGGCGTAGGTGGTGACGCCGGTGCCGCCCGCGGCGCCGCTCACCACGGTGGCGATGCCGTCGCCCATGAAGGCGCGGCCCATGTAGACGTCCAGGTTGCGCCCGGTCATGGCGGTCACGGCCTTGAGGTGCCCCAGGTTCTCCGCCACCAGGATGATGGCCACCGGCGCGATCAGCAGCATCGCATTGGCGTTGAAGACGGGCGCCGTGAAGTTGGGCAGCCCGAACCACGCGGCGTTGGCGATGCCGCTGAAGTCGATCGGCTTGCCCAGGCCGGCACCGTTGGTCAGCGCGACGTAGATCACGCTCGCCAGCAGCAGCCCGACCAGGATCAGCAGGCGCTGCACCATGCCGCGCGTGAACACCGCGACCAGCCCGACGCACAGGAAGGTCACGGCCTGCATCCACGAGTCGAAGTTGCTCGCCGCCATGTTCTTGACCGGGATGGCCGCCAGGTTCAGCCCGATGACCGCCACCACCGCGCCCGTCACCACCGGCGGCATGAGGCGCTCGATCCAGCCGGTGCCGATGGCCTGCACCACCGCGCCGATCAGCGTGTAGACCACGCCGCAGGCGATGATGCCGCCCAGCGCCACCGGGATGTTGGGGTTGGGTCCGGTGCCCGCATAACCGCTGGCCGCGATCACCACGCCGATGAAGGCGAAGCTCGACCCCAGGTAGCTCGGCACCCGCCCGGCCGTGATGACGAAGAAGATCAGCGTGCCGACGCCGCTCATCAGGATCGCCAGGTTGGGGCTGAAGCCCATCAAAATCGGCGCCAGCACCGTGGAGCCGAACATCGCGATGACGTGCTGCACGCCCATGGCGGCGGTCTGCGGCCAAGGCAGCCGCTGGTCGGGTGCGACGACGGCGCCCTCGGTGGCGGCGACCTCACGCCAGCGGGGGAAGTAGGGTTCGCTCATGGAAGCCTCGGATGGGTGGAGGGGGTCGGCGGCGCAGCGCCGATGCTATCGAAAACAGAGCGAATGGGGCACGCCGCACGGGCGCTGCGGCCTAATTCGATCCCGAGCGCGGCGCCAGCACCGCCATCGTGATGCGCGACACGCAGGTGGGCTCGCCCGCGTCGTTGACCATGTCGATCTGCCAGACCTGCGTGGTGCGGCCGCGGTGCACCGGCCGGGCGATGCCGGTGACCCAGCCGGCGGTCGCGCCCCGCAGGTGGTTGGCGTTGATGTCGAGCCCGACGGCCCGGTGGCCCTCGGGCGCCGAGTAGTGCGCGCCGCACGAGCCCAGCGTCTCGGCCAGCACCACCGACACGCCACCGTGCAGCAGGCCGAAGGGCTGGCGCGTGCGGCGGTCCACCGGCACGCGGGCGCGGATGAAGTCGTCGCCCACCTCCAGAAATTCGATGCCGAGCGTGGCGGGGGCGGTGTCGAGGTGGCTGCGGGTCAGCTCCTCGATCGAGATGTCTTTTTGCCAGATGCGCATGGATTGAAGTCTCCGGGTCGGGGTGGCCGAAACTATAGCGAGGCTCGCTCGGCTGCGCGCCGCGCTCGGCCGACATCGTCGCGCTGCGTGACAGCCGGGTGGCCGCGCTGCGGCTGGAGACTTTCGGGTGGCTGCACCGCACCCGGATGAGCTTCAACCACTTCCTGCTGGTGCGGATCAACGAGCGGCTGCGCTGGTTCATGGGCAACTGCGCGGCGCAGCGGCTGCTCGATGCCGACAGCCAAATGGCGCGGGCGCTGGCGGGGCTGTTCCATCCCTGGCTGCATCCGCGCGGGCAGGCGCACCTGGAGACCTTGCAGGAGGAGATCGCCAACCTGTCGGGGCTGTCGCGGCAGCGTTGCAACACGGCGCTGAACCGGCTGCGCGCGGCCGGGCTGTTGCAGGTCGAATACGGCGGCATCACGGTGGTCGATCTGGAAGGGCTCAGGTGCTTCGTCGATCAGATGTGAGGAGGGGTGCCAGGGGCAGTTCCGTTGTCGTCCTTCGGGTGGTTGACGCGAACTTCCGCTTCGCCGCGTGTCCAGTCGGTTGTCCTTGGTCCTCGTGTTCACGATCTTGGTCACAAAGCAGTCATCGAAACTTTTGTGACGGTCATCGCGTCACTGGCCGGTGTAAAAGGTATTGCTGACTTTTGACGCGTGAGAGGCGCCATCGGAGGTCTGAAGCCAGATAGACGACTGCTTTCGCAGACTGCTAACTCACGCACTCGCAGCAAAGAGGGAGCGGATTTCGAGAGGATCGCAGGTCGCCAGCCGACAACCCCAGTCCGATGTACGCTTAAGAGTAGACTTCGATTCCTTTCAAACGGCGGATGCTGGCATTTGATGGCCCGGGATAACGTGAAGCCAGATTCAGAGAATAGTCACCCATGAGCGCAGAACCACGACCTAGCGAGACTGCTGGAGGTAAGTTCACCACCCCATTGCGATACCCCGGCGGCAAAGGACGCTTGGGTCCCTGGATTGCAGAGATCATGCGCCACAACCGGATCTCAGGGGGTTGGTACATTGAACCATACGCCGGCGGCGCCGGTGCAGCGCTCTTCTTGCTGACGCAGGGGTACGTTGACCACATTGTCATCAACGATGCCGACCCGATCGTGCACGCCTTCTGGAAGGCAGCTACCAACCGCAACGCCGAACTGCTAGACCTGATCCAGAAAACGCCGGTGACGATGGACACGTGGCAGCGCCAGCGCGAGGTCATCGCTGAACCCGAAAAGCACAATTTGGTCAAGGTGGCCTTCGCCACCTTCTTTCTAAATCGCACAAACCGCTCGGGCATTCTGTCCGCGGGGGTCATCGGCGGCAAGGCTCAGACCGGCAACTACAAGCTGGATGCGCGCTACAACGTCGCGGACCTGACGAATCGCATCAAGACGATTGGGGCGTACCGCCGCCGCATAACCGTGCTTGGTATTGACGCGCTCGATCTCCTGACAGATATGTTGCCTAGTTTCCCCAGGGATTGCTTGGTCTACCTTGATCCACCCTATTACGTCAAAGGCAGCCTGCTGTATCGCAACCACTACGTCCACAAAAACCACGCGGCGATCGCAGAACATGTCAGGGATGCAGAATATCCTTTGATCGTCACGTACGATGACTGCCCCGAGGTTCGACAGCTTTACAACTCGTTCGAATTTACGAATTTCGAACTGCACTACTCAACGCACTCAGCGCGCCCGCTCACCAGCGAGGTCTTGTTCTACAAGAACATTGAGCTACCGTCCGCGCCGGCGATGACTCGCGCGACTCATTTGACCCAGCACGCACGTACGAATGGCGCGATAGCGTCCCAAAAGATGTTGAGCGCCTGATAGCTCGGGATGTGCGTCTCACGGTGCATCCACTTCTGAAGCGTTTCGATGTGCAGCAACTCATTGTTGCTGATGCCCGGATCGGCGAGACGGCAGACGATGTCGTATTGAGACACGTTCAGCAGCCCGGCCGATTTCATGTGCTGGGTGCTCTGAAAGACGCTCTTGCCAAGAGGTTTGCCAGGCAGCTTGTGAAGCGCGACGTAGTGGGCATCACTGAGCTCGATGAGATGGCGTAGCAGCATGCCAACAGCTAGCGGCGTGGCGTTGTCACCGCGAACCTTGAGCTTGCGGATTTCGGCAATGATGGTCACCCCCTTCACTTCCGATGCCGGAATCGAGATTCCGGGCGAAGACCTGCCGAACAGCCGGTCGCGTTCGCTGGCCGGCGTGGCAGGCGTGGGCGCGGCGCGTGGGGTTGCTGGCGCAGACGGACCCCTGGCAAGCGAACCGCCAAGCCCAGGCGTTGGCCTCTGAGACGGTGCCAGTGCATCGCCAGTGTCCCCCGTGGTCAAACTCGGACCCGGCGCCGGCGCACCAGCCGACTCGCCTGAAGTCGGAGTTAGAGTGTCCGTCAATCCCACTCGGTTCCGCACGGTATTGATATAGGCCTGCGCCAGTGTGGGAGTACGCACGTCGTTGACCTTGACGTCCGTGAGGAAATCGGTCATTAGGATCTGCGCCATCTGCTTCACTTGCGCAGCACTGATCGCAGGTACCAACTCGTCCGTGACTTTGTCGATTCGGAAACCCAGGAGAGCGAGGTTGTCGGCGGTGAAGAATCGATGTAGGGAACTGATCGGGAAGTCGTCGCTAACGTAAATCTCCTGATCCTCCGACCAAAGCGCGTACTGGGCTGCGCGCTTGTAGTCTGGCGGGTGGCCGTGATTAATTAGGAAGACGTTCCGCAGGTAGGCAGACCAATCGACTTGGCCGACGCCATCCTGGGCTCCGGAGTGCCTGGCGAGCACCTCCATCGAAACAGCCCCTGGATCAGCGGATGACATCACATCGACAGTTTCCGGGATCATGTCGCGATGAGCCTTGAGCAGTTGCTTCAATAGCGGCTTGAGGCGCTCTTCGGGACACGAGTCGGGGAAGTTCAGGAGCTTGAGCGCCGTCACGCGGCGATTGCCGTCCATCACCTTGTAGCGGCCATCATCCGTGGGCATGACGATGATTGGCATCGTCGTCAGACCGCGATTCGCGATGTCCTTCATAAGGTTAACCATATGGTCTTCTTTCCGAAGGATGCGCTCTATGCATGCACGTTGATCGTGTGCGGCTCGGATTCGAGGATTGCCCTCGTCAAGCAGCAGGTCCGCCAACGCGACGTCCTCAAGATACTTAAAATCCTTGCGGCTCATGTCTCCTTGCTCCGGCTGTGATGGAGTTGCCAAGTGTAACGGTCGCTTGCTCAGCGTCCTCCGAAGCGCTGCCGCGGTGCGCGGCGCCAGCCAAGTAATAGTGACATTCGCGAGGCACATTTTTTGCAAGAAGGAGTGCTTTACAGCCACAGCCGCGGTTGAATTGTCCTTGTTACATTTCTGCGTGGTTCGGCAGTGCCGGTTAGTCTGCCCCGACCTGTCGTTCACGACCAGATCACGACCGCGACACCTTAGGGATGCTCTTCACGAATCGCCTTGGCGTGTGCTGAATCGATAAGCACGGTCATAGTGGAACGATCGAATGCCCCCTGAGTGTCGGAATCGGCCTTTTGGGGGTGCTTTTGGGCCTTTCATGTGCCCATCGCACGCACCTGGTCCACCAGCACGCGCCTGACCATCCACAGATTGCTCAGCGCAAACAGCGTCTTGAGCTGCGCCGTGTTCTTAGCCAACCCCCGGTAGCGCACCTTCACGTGGCCGAACTGGCGCTTGATCACGCGAAACGGGTGTTCCACCTTGGCCCGCACACTGGCCTTCAAGCGCTCGATCTTGTCTTGCAGCGCTTCAATGGGCAGGCTCTTGTCCAACTTGCGCCTCTGCCCCGGCTTCATTGCCACATGCCAAGTGACCTGGAGTTGGGCATCCGGGCGTTTGTGCACACCCTGATAGCCCGCATCGCCAAAGGCCACTTCTTCCTGCCCATGCAGCAGGGTGTTGCCCTCAACGACATCGCAGACGTTGCCCGCCGTGCCGCGCACCGTGTGCACCAGTCCCGAGTCGGCGCATACACCGATATGCGCCTTCATCCCGAAGTGCCATTGGTTGCCCTTCTTGCTCTGGTGCATCTCGGGGTCTCGCGCGCCGTCCTTGTTCTTGGTGGAGCTGGGCGCGGCAATGAGCGTGGCGTCCACCACCGTGCCGGCCTTGAGCAGCAGGCCCTGGCCGCTGAGCAAGTCGTTGACGGTGGCCAGGATCTGCTCGGCCAGCTTGTGTTGCTCCAGCAGGCGGCGAAAGCGCAGGATGCTCGAGTCGCTGGGCAATGCATCGCCCCAGTTGCTCAGGCCCGCGAAGTCGCGAAACACCGGCACGTCGTGCAGCGCCTCTTCCATGGCCGGGTCCGACAGATTGAACCATTGCTGCATGAAGTGGATGCGCAGCAGCGCTTCAAAGCCAAAGGGTTGCTGGCCGCGCCGGCCGGCTTCAGGCGCAAACGGTTCGATCAACGCCACCAGTTCAGCCCAGGGCACCACCCGGTCCATCGCATCCAGAAATTCACGCTTGCGCGTGCGCTTGGTCGAACCACCCAACACCAGGCTGCCTTGCTTCATGGGTGCCGATGCTCACAGCTTCGCTTGTTCAGTGCAAGCACGACGGCGAGCGATTCGTGAAGAGCATCCTTAGAGCGTGTTATGCACTTTGCCTTTGCTCCGACGGAAGTGGCCCTACTTTGGTTGGATGAGCAGAAAGCCGTACCCGAGTGACTTGAGCCAAGAGGAGTGGGACTTCGTGGCGCCGTATCTGACGCTGATGAAGGAAGACGCGCCCCAGCGCGGGCACAGCCTGCGCGAGGTCTTCAACGCGCTGAGATGGCTTGCTCGCTCGGGCGCGCTCTGGCGGCTGCTGCCGCACGACTTTCCGCCGTGGGCGGCCGTGTTTGCGCCGCTGGAGTGCGGCGGGCTGCTTTGAGGCACTGGTGGGCGACATGCGCTCGATCTTGCGCGCCGCCCAGGGCCGATCCGGCCAGCCTAGCGCGGTGATCCTGGACGGCCGCACGCTGCAGTCCAGCTGCGAGAGCGGCCCCAGAGCGGGCTACGACGGCTACAAGCGGCGCAGGGGCAGCAAAGTCCACATGGCCGTGGACACGCTGGGCCACCTGATTGAGTTGACCGTCACGCCAGCTGACGAGCAGGAGCGCGCGCAGGTCAAGGCGTTGTGTCAGGCCGTGCAAGAGGCCACCGGCCAGGCGGTGCAGGTGGCTTGGGCTGACGAGGGCTATACGGGCGAAGACGCCAGGGCCGATGCCCAAGCCGCAGGCATCGAGCTGCGCGTGGTCAAGCTGCCCGAGGCCAAACGAGGCTTCGTTCTCTTGCCCCGGCGCTGGGTGGTGGAGCGCAGCTTTGGCTGGCTGGCACGGTTTCGGCGACTGTCGCGCGACTTCGAGCGGCTGCCTCATGTGCTGGCGGCACTGCACTTTCTGGTCTTCGTCACGCTCATGCTGCCCAAGGCGGTGATGTTCTTGGTCGCAGGGCAGAGTGCATAACACGCTCTAAAGTACCTGGTCTCGGGGACGCAGTGGTTATACGAGCCGCTGCCCGCCGAAAGTCCGGTGATGATCTCAGCCGCCGCTTGGGCCGCCGGGTACGAATGACTCAAATCAGTCTGAAGCCGAAGTTCGTCGCGCGTGCGATGTCCCGACCCGCATCAAGCGCAGCTGCGGTGCGCGATCCGGTGCTCGAACGGTGCGAAGGACGGCTCGCCGGCCGCCGCCCGATCGGGCGACAACCCGTCGCTCACACGCCGAGCAGTTCCTCCAGCACCGCCGGTTCAGCGACGAGATCGGCGGAGGGACCGTGCCGCACGATCCGCCCCTTCTCCATCACCACCGCGCGGTCGGTGTGCGCGAGCACCTTGCGCCAGTCGCGGTCGACGATTAATGTTGCGATGTCGGTCGAGCGGATGTCGGCGATCACGTGCCAGATCTCGGCCACGATCAGCGGCGCCAGCCCTTCGGTCGCTTCGTCGAGGATCATCAGGCGCGGGTTGGTCATCAGCGCGCGGCCGATCGAGAGCATCTGCTGCTCGCCGCCCGAGAGCTGCTGGCCGCCGTGCGACAGCCGCTCGGTCAGCCGCGGGAAGGTTGCCATCACGCGCTCGAAGGTCCAGTCGCGCCGGCCGTCGATGCCGGCGCGCGCGCTCATCAGCAGGTTCTCGCGCACCGACAGGTTCGGAAAGATGCCGCGCCCCTCGGGCACGTAGCCGATGCCGCGCCGCGCCATCTTCTCGGGCGCCCAGCCGGTCACGTCGCGGTCGTCGAGCCGCACCCGGCCGGAGGCGGGGCGCACGTAGCCCATCAGCGTGCGGATCAGCGTGGTCTTGCCCATGCCGTTGCGCCCGAGCAGGCCCATCGAGGTCGACGCCGGCAGCTCGACGTCGACGCCACGCAGGATGTGGCTGTCGCCGTAGTAGGTGTTGAGGCCTTCGACGTTCAGCATTTCAGTGCTCCTCGCCGAGGTAGGCGGTGCGCACCTCGGCGTTCTGGCGGATCGACGCCGGGTCGCCGGTGGCGATCACCGTGCCGTTGACCATCACCGTGATGCGCTCGGCGATGCGGAACACCGCGTCCATGTCGTGCTCGACCAGCAGGATCGCGTGCCCGGCCTTCAGGCTCGCGAGCAGCCCCAGCATGCGCTCGGTTTCCTCGGCGCCCATGCCGGCCAGCGGCTCGTCGAGCAGCAGCACGCGCGGGCGGGTCGCCAGGCACATGGCGACCTCGAGCTGGCGCTTGGCGCCGTGGCTCAAGGTGCCGGCGATGCGCCCGGCCACGGCCTCCAGGCCGCAGGCGGCGAGCGCCTCGGCGGCCGCGGCGTTGCTCGCGGCGCAGGCGCGCGACGACTGCCAGATCGCCCACGGCCGCGGCGTCGCGGCCTGCGCGGCGAGGCGGCAGTTCTCGTGCACGCTGAACTCCGGGAAGATGGTGGTGCGCTGGTAGCTGCGGCCCACGCCGCCCAGCGCGCGGCGCCACTGCGCCTTGGCCGTGATGTCTTCGCCGTCGAGAGCGATGCGCCCGCCCGAGGCGGCGATCTCGCCCGAGAGCATGTTGATGAGCGTGGACTTGCCCGCGCCGTTGGTGCCGATCACCGCGTGCACCTCGCCCATGTGCAGGTCGAGCGTGACGGCGTTAACGGCGACCAGCCCGCCGAAGCGGCGCGTTAGCGCCTCGACTGAGAGCAGGGCACCGCCTGCCGACGGCGTCGTCGCTGCCGCGTCGTTGTTCATGGCGTGCCCCCCGCCTGGTGCGGCGCGATGCGCTGCGCCAGCCCGATCAGGCCCCGGGGCAGCAGCGCGACGAAGGCGATGATGGCCAGCCCCAGGGTGAGCTGCCAGTGGTCGGCCAGCGGCCCCACCAGCGCCTGCGTCGAGAGCACTTCCTTCAGCAGCGTGAAGGCCACCGCGCCGATCACGGCGCCGCGCAGGTGGCCGAGGCCGCCCAGGATGATCATCAGCAGCACCTCGCCCGAGTTGTGCCAGGCCAGCAGTTCGGGGTTGACCACGCCGTCGCGCGAAGCCACCAGAAAGCCCGCCAGCCCGGCCAGCGCGCCGGCGAGCACGAACGCGGCCAGCTTGTAGCCGTACACCGGAAAGCCCGCCGCGCGCATGCGCTGCTCGTTGACGCGGATGCCCGCCAGCGCGGCGCCGAAGCGCGAGCGCCGGATCAGCGCCAGGAAGGCGTAGGTCGCCGCCAGCGCCGCCAGCACGAAGTAGAACTGCACGCGGCGGTTCTCCAGGTCGAGCGCCCCCAGCGCCGGGCGCACGTACAGGTAGATGCCGTCGCTGCCGCCGCCCAGCTTGGTGTCGTGGAAAACGAAGAAGGCCATCTGCGCGAAGGCCAGCGTCACCATGATGAAGTACACGCCGCGCGTGCGCAGGCTGAGCGCGCCGACCACCAGCGCGTAGGCGGCGGCCGCGCCCATCGCCAGCGGCAGCAGCATCGCGACGGAGCCGCCCTCTGCGCCCGAGCCGAGCACGGTGGCGTAGGCGCCGATGCCGTAGAACGCCGCGTGGCCCAGGCTCACGAGGCCGGTCATGCCGACCAGCAGCTCCAGGCTCAGCGCGAAGATCGACAAAATCATCACCTTGACGACGAAGTCCGACGCGTAGGGGCTCAGCAGCGGGGCGGCCAGCGCGAGCGCCAGCGCGCACAGCAGCGGAACAAGACTGGAAAGTCGTTTCATCGGTGTCCAATGCTCCCGGGCCTCTTCGAGTGGACGCCGCGGAACCGGCTCCGCCGGGCCGCCGGCGTTGCCCCCTGCAAGGGGGTGGGCGGAGCGACACGCAGTGCGCGCAGCCTGAGGGTGTGTCATGTCCTTCGGCCCATGAGCCCTTCGGGCCGCCAGATCAGCACGATCGCCATGAGCACGTAGATCCCCATGCCGCTCAGGTCGGCGAAGAACACCTTGCCGAAGGTGTCGACGAAGCCAACCAAGAGCGACGCCACCAGCGCCCCGGTGATCGAGCCGATGCCGCCGATCACCACCACCACGAAGCAGACAATCAGCACGCTGGCACCCATGCCCGGGTAGACGGAGGACATCGGCGCGGCGATCATGCCCGCCAGCGCGGCCAGCGCCACCCCGGCGGCGAACACGATGCGGTAGAGCCGCCGGATGTCGATGCCCAGGCCGCGCACCATGTCGCGGTTGCTGGCGCCGGCGCGGATCATCATGCCCAGGCGCGTGCGGTTGACCACCCAGTAGAGGCCGAGGGCCAGCACGATGCAGGCGGCCGAGGCGAACAGCCGATACCACGGGTAGCTCATCAGGCTGCCGAGCGCGAAGCTGCCTTCCAGCCAGCCGGGCGCCTTGACGCCGTGCACGTCGTTGCCCAGCAGGATCGAGCGCAGCTCCTCGAACACCAGGATCAGCCCGTAGGTCATCAGCACCTGCTGCAGGTGGTCGCGCTGGTAGAGGTAGCTGAAGAAGGCCCATTCCAGCAGGTAGCCGAACACCGCGGCGAGCACCACGCCCGCGGCCAGCATGACGATGAAGCGGTCGCCGAAGAGCGGCGCCAGCGCGAACGCCATGTACGCGCCGATCATGTAGAAGCTGCCGTGCGCCAGGTTGATGACGCCCATGATGCCGAAAATCAGCGTCAGCCCGGATGCCACCAGGAACAGCAGCAGGCCGTACTGAACCGAGTTCAGACACTGAACGAGAAAAGTTCCGAAGTCCACGTTGCTGTGTCTCGAGTTCCGATGTGTCTAATTTCAAGGGAGCGCCAGAGCGCGCTCCCGTTCGTGAAACGCCGCGGAACCGGCTCCGCCGGGCCGCTGGCGTCGCCCCCGGCCGGGGGTGGGCGAAGCGACACGCAGTGCGCGCAGCCTGGGGCGAGCTACATCCGACATCCGCGTGCGGGGTCCGACAGACCCTTCACGGCGACGCTCACCATCTTGTTGTCCTTGCCCTCGACCTTGCGCAGGTAGATGTCCTGCACCGGGTTGTGCGCGCGGCTGATCGTGAACATGCCGCGCGGGCTGTCGATCTTCGCCTTTTCGATGGCGGCGGCGAAGTCGGCCTTCTTCGAGATGTCGCCCTGCGTGGCCGCCAGCCCGGTCGCCAGCATCTGCGCCGCGTCGTAGCCCTGCACCGCGTAGACGTCAGGCTGCAGCTTGTAGGCCTTGGCGTAGGCGGTGCGGAAGGCGTTGTCGCGCGGCGTGTTCAGGCCGTCGGCGTAGTGCAGCGTGGTCAGCATGCCCTGCGCCGCCTCGCCCTGCGCGTCGAGCGTGCCGTCGGTCAGAAAGCCCGGGCCGTAGAGCGGAATGGTCTTGTGCAGGCCCGCGGCGGCGTAGTCCTTGACGAACTTGACCGCGCCGCCGCCGGCGAAGAAGGCGTACACCGCGTCGGGCCTGGCCGCCGCGATCTCGGTCAGGAGCGCCTGAAACTCGACGTTCGGGAACGGCACGGTCAGCTGCTTCGTGACCTGGCCGCCGTTCTTCTCGAAGCCCTCCTTGAAGCCGGCCACCGACTCGTCGCCGGCCGCGTACTTCCAGGTGATGGTCATGACCTTCTTCTTGCCCTGCTGCCTGGCCGCGACCTCGCCCATGGCGTAGGCCGGCTGCCAGTTGGAGAACGAGCTGCGGAAGATGTTTTGTGCGCACATCGGGCCCGTGACCGCGTCGGCGCCGGCGTTGGGCACGATCAGCACAGTGCCGCTTTCCTTCGCGGCCTTGGCCATCGCCATCGCGACGCCGGAGTGCACGGTGCCGACGATCACGTCGACGTTGTCGCGCTTGATCAGCTTGTTGACGTTGTCGGTGGCCTTGGCCGGATCGGACTCGTCGTCGACGCGCACGAACTCGATCTCGCGGCCGCCCAGCTTGCCGCCCTGCTCGTCGAGGCGCAGCTTGAAGCCGTTCTCGATGGCCGTGCCGAGCGCGGCGTAGGTGCCGCTGAAGGGCAGCATCAGCCCGACCTTGAGCTTGCCCTGCTGGGCGTGGCCGAGGGTGGCGATGCAGGCCAGCGCGAGGGCGGCGACGGCGGTGCGGGCGGCGCGTGAGGTCATGGGTTTCGTTTCCTGAAATCGTTGAGAAATGAAATGGTTTCGACTATGACGGATTCCGGCCGGTCGCGATGCGGGGAATGCCCGCAGTCGGGCAGCTCCAGCAGCCGGGCCTGCGGCACGCGCGCCGCGATGCCGCGGATCTGCGCGAGCGTGCCGTATTCGTCGCCGAGTCCCTGGATGGCCAGCACCGGGCAGCGGATGGTGCCCAGCTCGGCCCCGATGTTCCAGCGCCGGAACGGCGGATGCAGCCAGATGCGGTTCCAGCCCCAGAAGGCGGAATCCGCGTCGTCGTGGTAGCGGCCGAGCCGTTGCGGCAGGTCGGTGGCGACGTAGGCCTGGCGCGCCAGCTCGATGTTGGCGACCGTCACGTCTTCCACGAGGATATGCGGCGCCAGCAGCACCAGGCCAGCCACGCGCGCGGGGAAACGCGCCGCGTACAGCAGCGCGATCGAGCCGCCGTCGCTGTGGCCGAACAGCCAGGGCGCCTCGTCGATGCCCAGTGTCTCGAACAGCGCCGGCAGCACCTCGTGCGCCTGGCGGTGCATGAAGTCGACGTCCCAGACCTCGTCGGCCGCGCGCGGCGTCGAGCGGCCGTAGCCGGGGCGCGAGAACACCAGCCCGCGCAGGCCCCCGGCGTCGCACAGCCGCTCGGGAAAGTCCTTCCACATCGCGACCGAGCCCAGGCCCTCGTGCAGGAAGATCACCAGCGGGGCATCGGTGCGCTCGGGCGCGATGCGCGCATATTCGATGCGCACGTCGCGCTCGCGCCAGCGGATGGCGGCGAACTCCGGCTCCATGCTCACGCCTTGCGCTCCAGTTCGCGCAGCCGGAAGCGCTGGATCTTGCCGGTGGCCGTTTTCGGCAGCTCGTCGACGAACTCGATGACGCGCGGGTACTTGTAGGGCGCCAGGCGCTCCTTGACGAAGGCCTTCAGCGCGTCGGCGTCGACCGACTGGCCGGGCTTGCGCACCACGAAGGCCTTGGTCTTGGTCAGGCCATCGGCGTCGGGCGTGCCGATCACGGCGGCCTCCAGCACGGCCGGGTGCTGCATCAGCGTCGATTCGACCTCGAAGGGCGAGACGTAGATGCCGCTGACCTTCAGCATGTCGTCGCTGCGCCCGGCGTAGGTGTAGTAGCCGTCGGCGTCGCGGCTGTACTTGTCGCCGCTCTTGGTCCAGCCGTCCTGAAAGGTGGCGCGGGTCTTCTCGGGGTCGCCCCAGTACATCAGCGCGGCGCTCGGGCCCTTGATGTAGAGCTCGCCGATCTCGCCGTCGGCCACCGGTCGGCCGTCCTCGCCGCGCAGCTCGATCTCGTAGCCCGCGACCGGGCGGCCGGTGGTGCCGTAGCGGATGTCGTCCGGGCGGTTCGACAAGAAGACGTGCAGCATCTCGGTCGAGCCGATGCCGTCGACGATGTCGCAGCCGAAGTGCTGCCTGAAGCGCTGCGCGATCTCCGCCGGCAGCGCCTCGCCGGCCGACGAGCACATGCGCAGCGCCACCGCCTCGCGCGCCGGCAGCGCGGGCGAGGCCAGCATGCCGGCGAAGCCGGTCGGCGCGCCGAAGAAGACGGTGGGGCGCACGGCGCCGGTCCAGCGTCTGAAAGTCGCCTCGGGCGTCGGGCGCTCGGCCATCAGCACCACGGTGGCGCCGACTGTGAGCGGAAAGGTCAACGCGTTGCCCAGGCCGTAGGCGAAGTACAGCTTGGCGGCGGAAAAGCACACGTCGTCCTCGGTCAGGCCCAGCACCGGCCGGCCGTAGAGCTCGGCCGTCCACCAGAGGTTGCCGTGGCTGTGCACCGTGCCCTTGGGCCGCCCGGTCGAGCCCGACGAATAGAGCCAGAAGGCGATGTCCTGCGGCGCGGTGGCGGCAGGCGCGGCGAGCGGCGCGTGCGCCGCGAGCGCGGCCTCGAAATCCTGCGCGCCGGCGGGCAGGGCGCCGTCGGGCTGCGACACCAGCAGCGCGCGCAGCGCGTGCGGCGCCCGGGCCGTCGCGTCCTGCAGCATCGGCAGCAGCGCGCCCGACACCAGCGCGGCCCGGGCGTCGCTGTGCTGCAGCATGTAGGCGTAGTCGTCGGCTGTCAGCAGCGTGT
Organism: uncultured beta proteobacterium; assembly: GCA_963847265.1. GTDB lineage: Bacteria > Pseudomonadota > Gammaproteobacteria > Burkholderiales > Burkholderiaceae_C > Variovorax. The sequence continues at coordinate 1,450,704 of CAWJZE010000001.1, forward strand.
TCACCGCCACCGGCACGACGCCCGCGTACAGGCAGCCGAGGAAGCTCACCGGCCAGTCGCTGGTGTCGAGCATCAGCAGCAGCACGCGCTCCTCGCGGCGCACGCCCGCGGCCAGCAGGGCGGCGGCGAGGCGCCGGGCGCGGTCTTCGAGCTGGCCGTAGCCAAGGGGGCCGCGGTCATCAATGTAGGCGATCTTCCGCGCGCGGCCGCGGTTGAGCGCGAACAGGTGCTCGGCGAAGTTGAAGGGGTTCGGCAGGCTCATCGATGGGTTCCCCGGAAGGGTTGCGCATTCATGCGCGGTCCTGCCGCGCGGCGACTGTCGTGGCTGCGATGGCGCTTCGGGTGGTGCGCCGATGCAACTCAGGGTAGGACATGAAAATCCTTCGTACGGCGAGAATGACCTTGCAGCAACAAACGATGTGAAGTATGTTGCCTGTGCACGAACCATAACACCGCCGCTCGACGTGTCAAGCAATATAATGCATATCTCGGGTTATCCCTGAACGCGCCTTCGACAAGAACAAGGAAGCCATGAACGAGCGAGTCGACGATGCGGTCCTGTCCGCGCCCACCGAGGCGGCCTCGCCGGCCGAGGAGCCCAAGAACCCACTCCTGATGGCGATCGGCGAGCGCGTGCGCACCCTGCGTGCGCGCCGCGGCCTCACGCGCAAGGCGGTGGCGCAGGCGGCCAACGTCTCGGAGCGCCATCTGGCCAACCTGGAGTACGGCCTCGGCAACGCGTCGATCCTGGTGCTGCAGCAGGTGGCGACGGCGCTGCAGTGCCCGCTGGCCGCGCTGGTCGGCGACGTGACGACCGCCTCGCCCGAGTGGCTGCTGATCCGCGAGCTGCTGGAGCACCGCAACGACGCCGACCTGCGGCGCGCCCGCATCGCGCTGGGCGAGCTGCTCGGCACCGCCGCCGGCGACGCGGCGCGCAGCCAGCGCATCGCGCTGATCGGCCTGCGCGGCGCCGGCAAGTCCACCCTCGGGCAGATGCTGGCGGACGACCTGGACGTACCCTTCGTCGAACTGAGCCGCGAGATCGAGAAGTTCGCCGGCTGCAGCGTGCGCGAGATCCACGACCTCTACGGCACCAACGCCTACCGCCGCTACGAGCGCCGCGCGCTGGAGGAGGCGGTGCAGATCTACAGCGAGGTGGTGATCGCCACGCCGGGCGGCATCGTGTCGGACCCGGCCACCTTCAACCAGCTGCTGGCGCACTGCACCACCGTCTGGCTGCAGGCCGCCCCCGAGGAGCACATGGGCCGCGTCGTCGCGCAGGGCGACACCCGGCCGATGGCCGCGAGCAGGGAGGCGATGGACGACCTGCGCCGCATCCTGGGCGGCCGCGCGGCGTTCTACTCGAAGGCCGACCTGCGGGTCGACACCAGCGGGCAGAGCCTGGGGCAGAGCTTTCAGGCGCTGCGCGGCGTGGTGCGCGAGGCCATGGGGCGGGAAGGCTGAAGGGCCGCGGGCCGGCAACGCCCCCGGCGTGTAAAAAACCTTTCGAGACCGTTGACGGGCACGCCAACATGCAGCATGATGCATATCCTGGTCGCCGATGCATGCATTATTGTTCCTTGACGTGGTGACCTCCAGGAGACCCCTTACATGGCAGCAGACACCGCTCACTCGCCCCGCGTCGATTACCGCACCGACCCCGCGCAATACCGGCACTGGAAGCTTGCCGTGGACGGCGCCGTGGCGCGCCTATCGCTCGACATCGCCGAGGACGCCGGCATCCGCCCCGGCTACAAGTTGAAGCTCAACAGCTACGACCTAGGCGTGGACATCGAGCTGGCCGACGCGCTCAACCGCGTGCGCTTCGAGCACCCGCAGGTACGCACGGTGGTCGTCACCAGCGACCGCGACCGCATCTTCTGCTCGGGCGCCAACATCTTCATGCTCGGCGTCTCGGGGCATGCGTGGAAGGTCAACTTCTGCAAGTTCACCAACGAGACGCGCAACGGGATCGAGGACTCGTCCAAGCACTCGGGCCTCAAGTTCCTCGCGGCCGTCAACGGCGCCTGCGCCGGCGGCGGCTACGAGCTGGCGCTGGCGTGCGACGAGATCCTGCTGGTGGACGACCGCTCGTCGTCGGTCTCGCTGCCCGAGGTGCCGCTCTTGGGCGTGCTGCCGGGCACCGGGGGGCTCACGCGCGTGACCGACAAGCGCCACGTGCGGCACGACCTGGCCGACATCTTCTGCACCAGCGTCGAGGGCGTGCGCGGCCAGCGCGCGGTGGACTGGCGGCTGGTGGACGCCATCGCCAAGCCGGCGCAGTTCGCCGCCGCGGTGCGGGAGCGCGCCGCCAGGCTGGCCGAAGGCAGCGACCGGCCGGCCGACGGCAAGGGCGTGAGCCTGACCCGCATCGAGCGCGAGGACGGCGCCGACGGCAGCCTGCGCTACGAGCACGTCACGGTCGAGATCGACCGCGCCCGGCGCACCGCCACCTTCACCGTCAAGGCGCCGACGGGCCCACAGCCCGCCGACATCGCCGCCATCGAGGCCGCCGGCGCCGCGTGGTGGCCGCTCGCCATGGCGCGCCAGCTCGACGACGCCATTCTGTCGATGCGCACCAACGAGCTCGACACCGGCACCTGGCTGCTCAAGACCGAGGGCGACGCCCAGGCCGTGCTCGCCAGCGACACCACGCTGCTGGCCCACCAGGACCACTGGCTGGTGCGCGAGACCCTCGGCCTGCTGCGCCGCACGCTAGCGCGGCTCGACGTGTCGTCGCGCAGCCTGTTCGCGCTGGTCGAGCCGGGCTCGTGCTTCGCCGGCACGCTGGCCGAGCTGGCCTTCGCCGCCGACCGCGCCTACATGCTCGCGCTGCCCGACGAGCCCGGGCGCGCGCCGGCGCTCACCTTGAACGAGTTCAATTTCGGCTATTACCCGATGGTCAACGACCAGAGCCGGCTGCAGCGCCGCTTCTATGACGAAGCGGCGCCGCTGGAGGCCGCGCGCGGCGCCGCCGGCCGGCCACTCGACGCCGACGAAGCGCTGAAGCTCGGCCTGGTCACGATGGCGCCCGACGACATCGACTGGGACGACGAGATCCGCATCGCCATCGAGGAGCGCGCCGCCATGTCACCCGACGCGCTCACCGGGCTGGAGGCCAACCTGCGCTTCGCCAGCCGGGAGAACATGCTCACGCGCATCTTCGGGCGGCTCACCGCCTGGCAGAACTGGATCTTCATCCGCCCCAACGCCGTCGGCGAGAAGGGCGCGCTCAAGGTCTACGGCACTGGCGAAAAAGCCGGCTTCGACTTGAACAGAGTGTGACCTCCCCCAGGCTGCGCTATCACTTCGCCAACCCCCTCCTGCTTCGCGGAGGGGGCGCTCCCGGCGGCCTGGCCAAGCCAGTTCCGCGGGAGCCCTGATGAACAGAGACACGTCCCGCCTTCGATTCGTTGCAGGCCCATCCATCCACCGATCCATGCCAGAGGTCCCGTCATGAGCACCATCAACTACAGCGAGAAGATCCCCAACAACGTCAACCTGGGCGAGGACCGCACGCTGCAGCGCGCGCTGGAGGGCTGGCAGCCGAACTTCATCCACTGGTGGGACGACGTGGGTCCGGAAGGCTCGACCAACTACGACGTCTATCTGCGCACCGCCGTCAGCGTCGATCCGCAGGGCTGGGCCCAGTTCGGCCACGTGAAGATGCGCGACTACCGCTGGGGCATCTTCCTGAACCCGGGCGACGCCAATCGCCAGATCCACTTCGGCGACCACAAGGGCGAAAAAGCCTGGAGCGACGTGCCCGGCGAGCACCGCGCCAACCTGCGCCGCATCATCGTCACGCAGGGCGACACCGAGCCGGCATCGGTCGAGCAGCAGCGCCACCTGGGGCTGACCGCGCCGTCGATGTACGACCTGCGCAACCTGTTCCAGATCAACGTCGAAGAAGGCCGCCACCTGTGGGCGATGGTGTATTTGCTGCACAAGCACTTCGGCCGCGACGGCCGCGAGGAGGCCGAGGCGCTCCTGCAGCGCCAGTCGGGCGACGTGGACAACCCGCGCATCCTCGGCGCCTTCAACGAGAAGACGCCCGACTGGCTCGCGTTCTTCATGTTCACCTACTTCACCGACCGCGACGGCAAGTTCCAGCTCTCGGCGCTGGCCGAGAGCGCGTTCGACCCGCTGGCGCGCACGACGAAGTTCATGCTGACCGAGGAGGCGCACCACATGTTCGTCGGCGAGAGCGGCGTCTCGCGCGTGCTGCAGCGCACCGCGCAGGTGATGAACGAGCTCAAGACCGACGATGCGCAGAAGGTGCGCGCCGCCGGCGCCATCGACCTGGGCACCATCCAGCGCTACCTGAACTTCCACTACAGCGTGACGATCGACCTGTTCGGCGCCGATCAGTCGAGCAACGCCGCCACCTTCTACAGCTCGGGCCTGAAGGGCCGCTACGAGGAGGGCAAGCGCAGCGACGACCACGTCCTGAAGAACCAGACCTACAAGGTGCTCGAAGTGCAGGGCGGCCAGCTCGTCGAGAAGGACGTGCCGATGCTCAATGCCCTGAACGAGGTGCTGCGCGACGACTTCATCAAGGACTCGGTGGCCGGCGTCGGTCGCTGGAACAAGGTGCTGGAGAAAGCCGGCATCCCGACCCGCCTCGCGGTGCCGCACAAGGCCTTCAACCGCCAGATCGGCGCGCTGGCCGGCATCAAGATGTCGCCCGAGGGCCGCGTGGTGAGCGAGGCCGAGTGGGCCGCGAAGAAGGACGAGTGGCTGCCGAGCGACGACGACCGCGCCTTCGTCGCCTCGCTGATGGGCCGCGTGGTCGAGCCCGGCCGCTTCGCCGGCTGGATCGCGCCGCCGGTGATGGGCATCAACCGCCAGCCCGTGGATTTTGAATATGTCCGCTTCGGATAAGAACTGGGTGGGCCTTGGCCGGGAACACCGCGGAACCGGCTTTGCCGGGCCGCTGGTGTTGCCCCCGGCGAGGGGGTTGGCGAAGCTACACGAAGTGCGCGAAGCCTGGGGGAGAGCAACATGATCAAGCAGCACCTGATCGACCCCGAGATCTGCATCCGCTGCAACACCTGCGAGGCGACGTGCCCGGTCGATGCGATCACGCACGACGACCGCAACTACGTGGTGCGCGCCGACGTGTGCAACCTGTGCATGGCGTGCATCTCGCCGTGCCCGACCGGCGCCATCGACAACTGGCGCACCATGCCGCTGGCGCGCGCCTATTCGATCGAGGAGCAGTTCACCTGGGACGAGCTGCCCGCCGAGCTGCCGCCCGAGCAGCTGGTGGCCGAGGGCGTCGTCGCGCCACAGGAGGCGCTGGCGCCCGCGCCCGCCACGCCGCCGCAGCCGCTGTCCGCGCCGGGCGAAGCCGTCTTCGACTCGGCGCAGTACGGCGCCACCGTGCCACCCTGGTCGGCCGCGCACGCCTACACCAACCTGCACCCGCCCAAGAGCCCGACCAGCGCCACCGTGGTGGGCAACTTCAACTGCACCGAGGCCGGCTTCGAGAGCGAGACGCACCACATCGTGCTCGACTTCGGCGCCATGCCGTTCCCGGTGCTCGAAGGCCAGTCGATCGGCATCGTCCCGCCCGGCACCGACGCGCAGGGGCGGGCGCACTTCGCGCGCCAGTACTCGGTCGCGAGCCCGCGCAACGGCGAGCGGCCGGGCTACAACAACGTCTCGCTGACCGTGAAGCGCGTCACCGCCGACCACCAGGGCCGGCCGGTGCGCGGCGTGGCGTCGAACTACCTGTGCGACCTGAAGGTGGGCGACACGGTGCGCGTGGTCGGGCCCTTCGGCGCGTCGTTTTTGATGCCCAACCACCCGAAGTCGCACATCGTCATGATCTGCACCGGCACCGGCAGCGCGCCGATGCGCGCCATGACCGAATGGCGCCGGCGGCTGCGCAAGAGCGGCAAGTTCGAGGGCGGCCGGCTGATGCTGTTCTTCGGCGCGCGCACGCAGCAGGAGCTGCCGTACTTCGGGCCGCTGCAGACGCTGCCCAAGGATTTCATCGACATCAACTTCGCCTTTTCGCGCACGCCCGGCCAGCCCCGGCGCTACGTGCAGGACCGCATGCGCGAGCGCGCGGCCGATCTGGCCGAGCTGCTCAAGGACGGCCAGAGCCATTTCTACGTCTGCGGCCTGAAGAGCATGGAGGAAGGCGTGGTGCTGGCGCTGCGCGACGTGGCGACCGAGGCCGGGCTCGACTGGGACACGGTCGGCGCCGCGCTCAGGCGCGAGGGGCGGCTGCACCTCGAAACCTATTAATCTGTCTCACCCCCAGGCTTCGCGCACTGCGTGTCGCTTTCGCCCAGGGTCGCTGCCAGAGGCAGCGGCTCTTCGGCCCGTCCGAGCCTGCGCAGGCAGGCTCGGAGCCGCGGGCCTCAGCCCCCTGCAGGGGGCAACACCGGCGGCCCGGCGAAGCCGGCTCCGCGGTGTTTCCCGATGAGCGGCGCAAAGGTCGGGCACCAAGGAGTGATTTGACATGAAGTTCGCCGAGTTCCACGCCGGCCAGGTGATCGAGGCGGGCCCTTACACGGTGACCGAGGCCGAGCTGCTGCAGTTCGCGCGCAGCTGGGACCCGCAGTGGTTCCACACCGACCCCGAGGCCGCCGGGGGCCCGTTCGGCGGGCTCATCGCGAGCGGCTGGCACACCGGCGCCATCGCCATGCGGCTGGTGGTGGACGCCGCGCTGGCGGGCTCCGAATCCTTCGCGTCGCCGGGCCTGGCGCACCTGCGCTGGCCCAACCCGGTGCGCCCCGGCGACACGCTGCACTTGGTGGCCGACGTGATCGAGGCGCGCCGCTCCGATAAAAGGCCGACGCTCGGCATCCTGCGCTGGCGCTGGCGCCTGTTCAACCAGCGCGGTCAGGATGTGCTGGACCTGGAGGCGACGAGCCTGTTCAGGCTGCCCGAGGGGCCCTGACGCAAAGGAAAGGCGTTGCCGGCAGGCCGAGCCGCGACCACCCGGGGCGGACCGGAGCGCACCCTTGGCCGCAGGTGGGCGGCCTGTGTGCCGGACGGGGGCCGACGCCACCCGTCGCGAGGCATTTCGGCCGCGCCCATCGCAGCGTGCCGGCCCACAGACGGCGCTGCTGGCGCAGTCCATGATGTCGGGCTTTGCTGGTCCGGCAGCCTTGTTCATGAAATCCTCCTTCCGCCCTTCCCCGCGTCAGGCCCTGACCGCCGCCGGCACGCTCGCGCTGCTGGCCGCCTGCGCCGGCGTCGTCCGGTACAAGACCGCCCAGGTCGAGGCCCGCCATCCGCCGCGCGGCCGCTTCGTCGAAGTCGATGGCGTGCGGCTGCATTGCCTCGAATACGGGGACGCCGACCGGCCGCCGCTCGTGCTGCTGCACGGTGTCGGCGTGATGGCCGCCGACATGGATCTGAGCGGCCTGGCCGAAGGCGCCGCCGGGCGAGGCTATCGCGTGCTGGCGTTCGACCGCCCGGGCTACGGCCACAGCGAGCGCCCCGCCGGCCGCAGCTACACGCCCGAGGCGCAGGCCGAGCTGCTGTTCGGCGCGCTCGACGCGCTCGGCGTGCGGCAGCCGCTTGTGCTGGGCCACTCGTGGGGCGCCATGGTCGCCACGGCGATGGCGGTCCGGCGCCCGGAGGCGCTGCGCGGCATCGTGCTGGCGTCGGGCTACAGCACGCCGAGCGCGCGCCTGGACGTGCTCTTCGCCGGCGCGCTGGCCCTTCCGCTGCTGGGCGCGCTGATGCGCCACACCGTCACGCCGCTCTTGGCGCGTGCGCTCTGGCCGGCGGTGTTGCGGCGCGTGTTCTCGCCGGCGCCGACCGCGACCGCCTTCCGGGAGCGCTACCCGGTCTGGATGTCGCTGCGGCCCAGGCAGCTGGGCGCCAGCGCCGCCGAGGCGGCCATGATGATCCCGGCGGCGGTGCGGCTGCTGGAAGGCGAGCGGCAGCTGCGCCTGCCCGTCGTCATCGTGGCGGGCGACCAGGACCGGCTGCTGATGACCCGCTGGCACTCCAGGCGGCTGCACGACCGGGTGCCGGGCAGCCGCTTCCACGGCGTGCCGAAGGCCGGCCACATGGTGCACCACACGGCGCCCGGGGCGGTGCTCGCGGCGATCGACGAGGCCGCGGCGATGGCGGACGCCCGGCCGGACGCGTAGCAGGGCCGCGACGGCCGTCTGCCCGGGGCCGGGCGTGCACCGCGCCGGGCAGGGTCGCCGGTGGCGCCGTGCGCGCCGCCGCAACGCCCGGCATATGACTTTCGTGCACTTCTTCCGGGGGCCGGCTGTCCATAAGATGAGTTTCGGAATGGTGGGCAGGGAACTTCCAGAGAAGGAGCATCGAGATGCTGACCGACCTTCAACTCGCGCAGATCATGCGCAACGCCTCCCAGCGCAAGCGCGAGCTCTGCCTGGCGCCTCTCAACGAGGCGATGGCCGCGTTCGAGATCGACACCCTGCCGCGCACCGCCGCCTTCATCGCCCAGCTCGCGCATGAGTCGGGCGAGCTCCAGTTCATGGAAGAGCTCTGGGGCCCCACCGCGGCCCAGAGCCGCTACGAGCCGCCCGGCGCCCTCGCCACCCGCCTCGGCAACACGCAGCCAGGCGACGGCAAGCGCTTCAAGGGGCGCGGGCCGATCCAGATCACGGGGCGCGCCAACTACAAGCAGTTCGGCGACCTGCTGGGGCTGGACCTGGTCGGCCAGCCCGAGCTGGCGGCCACGCCCGAGGTGGGGTTCAAAATCGCCGGCCTGTACTGGCAGCGCAAGGGCCTGAACGAGCTGGCCGACGCGGGCAACTTCACCGAGATCACCCGCAGGATCAATGGCGGCCAGAACGGCGCGGCGGAGCGCCTGCGCTTCTTCGAGCGCGCCAAGCTCGTGCTGGCCTCGGCCTTCCCCGCCGGCGCCGCCGCGCCGGTGGCGGCGCCGGCGGGAAGGCCGCGCGAGAGCCTGCCGACAGCCTGGAGCGCGGCTTCGAGGCCATCAGCGCCGCCGCGCCGTCTCCCGCGCCCGCCACCCGGCCCGCGAAGGCGGGGCAGCGCAAGAAGACAACAAGCTCCGTCGCCGACGAGCGGATATTGAACGCTCGGCCCGACACCCTGGACTTCCGCGACCTGATGTACACGCCGACGCTGATCGAGGTTCCGACGCACATCCCGCTGGGGGACTACCTGGACTACAAGGTGCCGGTGCTCGACCAGGGCCGCGAGGGCGCCTGCACCGGCTTCGGCCTCGCGACGGTGGCCAACTACCTGCTGCTGCGCCGGCGGGTGATCCCGGACAACGTGCCGGTGAGCGCGCGCATGTTCTACGACCTGGCGCGCCGCTACGACGAATGGCCTGGCGAGGATTATTCCGGCTCCAGCGCGCGGGGCGCCATGAAGGGCTGGCAGAAGCACGGCGTCTGCTCGGAGGCGGCCTACCCGTACCAGGCGAAGAAGGGATCGGTGCGGCCGGGCCTGACCGACGAGCGCGTCGCCGATGCCTCGCACCGGCCGCTCGGCGCCTACTTCCGGGTCAACCACAAGGATTTGATCGCGATGCACGCGGCCATCGCGGAGGTCGGCGCGCTGTATGCGACCGCGACCGTCCACGAGGGCTGGGGTGGCGTGGCGGCGGACGGCATCATCCCGCAGTCCCCGGCCATCACCGGAGGCCACGCCTTCGCCATCGTGGCCTACGACGACGAAGGCTTCTGGCTGCAGAACTCGTGGGGGCCGACGTGGGGCCGCGCGGGCTTCGGGCGCATCAGCTACGACGACTGGCTCGCCAACGGCACGGACGTCTGGGTCGCGCGCCTCGGCGCGCCGCTGAGCTTGCGGCACAGCCAATCGACGGCCACCGCCCATTCCGCCACCGCCGGGCAATCGGCCGCCTATTCGTTCGCGGACCTGCGGCCTCATATCGTCAGCGTGGGCAACAACGGCGAGCTCAAGCCCGGCGGCGACTACGGCTCCAGGCCGGAGGAGCTCGCGCAGATCTTCGAGGAGGACATCCCGCGGGTGACCCAGGGCTGGGACAGGACGCGCGTGCTGCTCTACGCCCACGGCGGCCTGGTGAGCGAGCGGGCGGCGGTCCAGCGCCTGGCGGAGTACCGGCCGGCGCTGCTCGCCAGCGGCGTGTACCCGCTGGCGTTCATCTGGCGCACCGACTACTGGACCACCATCACCAACGTCCTGCAGGACGCGGTGAGCCGGCGCCGGCCCGAGGGGGTGCTGGATGCGGCGAAGGACTTCATGCTCGATCGCCTCGACGATGCGCTGGAGCCGCTGGCCCGCGTCTTCACCGGCAAGGCCGCCTGGGACGAGATGAAGCAGAACGCCCTCAAGGCCGGCAGCGCCGGCGGCGCCGCCGTCCTGGTGGCCGACCACCTCAAGGCGCTTGCCGCCCGGCTCAGGAACCTGGAAATCCACTTGGTGGGCCACAGCGCCGGCGCCATCCTGCACGCGCCCGTCGTCGGGCTGCTGGCCGAACGCGGCCTGAAGATCGAAACCTGCACCCTGTGGGCGCCGGCCTGCACGGTGGCGCTGTTCAGGGAGGCCTACGTGCCGGCGCTGCAGAAGAAGCTGATCGGCAAGCTGGCGGTCTACGCCCTCAAGGACAAGTCCGAGCAGGACGACAACTGCGCCAGGATCTACAACAAGTCGCTGCTGTACCTGGTGTCCAACGCCTTCGAGGACAAGGAAAGGATCCCGCTCGCGCGCGACGGCGTCCCGATCCTGGGCATGGAGAAATGGTTCGACGGCGACCTGCGCAAGACCTTCGACAGGTTCGGGGCCGACCTGGTGCTGGCGCCCAACACGGAACCGGGCGAATCGCTCGACGCGTCCGAGGCCAGGCACCACGGGGATTTCGACGACGACCAGAAAACGGTGGTCTCGACCTTCAGGCGCATCGTGGCCGGCGCCGCCGCGGGCGCGCCGAAACCGACGATGCCGGTGGGCGCCGCAACGCCCGGCACGGCCCCCGCCAGGCCCATGTTCGGACACACCGACGCGTCGATCCGCGACCGCCGCCGGCAGATCGACGTGCAGACGCGCCAGCGGTAGGCGGCGGGCCCAGCCCCCGGGATGCAATTCCGTTTCACACGCCGTTGCCGGTTTCGGTCTTCGCCGGCAGCACCATCCCCCGGCTCTCGCCGAAGCCGATGCGCGCGAAGCCCGGCTTCTCGCACCAGCCGCGCAGCAGCACCGCGTCGCCGTCTTCGAGAAAGGCGCGCCGCTCGCCGTGGTCCAGCGCGATGGGCGCCTGCCCGGCGCGGGTGAGCTCGATCAGGGCGCCGGCCTCGCCCGGTCCGGGTCCCGAGATCGTGCCGCTGCCCAGCAGGTCGCCCGGGTTCAGGGCGCAGCCGCCGACGGTGTGGTGCGCCACCATCTGTCTGCTATGAATTGTGTAGCGAACTGCGCAAGCGGGGCCTGCGCTGCGGCCGGATTCGGCTTGAAAAGCCTGGCCTCAGCCCGCGGCCGCCAGCGCGTCGTCGAAGATCGCCACCGCGCGCGTCCATCCCGCCGAGGCGCCGCGGATCTTGTGCGGAAAGCAGCTGATGAAGAACCCCGTGGGCGGCAGCGCCTCCAGGTTGTGCAGCTTCTCGATGTGGCAGTAGCCGATGTCGCGCCCGGCCTTGTGGCCCTCCCAGATCAGCGAGGCGTCCTTCGTCTCGCCGTACTTCTTCGCGGTGTGCACGAAGGGCGCGTCCCAGCTCCAGGCGTCGGTGCCGGTCAGGCGCACGCCGCGCTCCAGCAGGTACATGGTCGCCTCGTAGCCCATGCCGCAGCCGGACGACACGTAGTCGGGGTGGCCGTAGCGCGAGCCGGCGCGCGTGTTGACCACCACGATCTCCAGCGGCTGGAGCGTGTGGCCGATGCGCGCCAGCTCGGCCTCGACGTCGGCGGCTGTCACCACGTAGCCGTCGGCGAAGTGGCGGAAGTCGAGCTTCACGCCGGGCTGGAAGCACCATTCGAGCGGCACCTCGTGGATGGCGATGGCGGGCTTCCTGTCGCCGAGCGCCTTGTCCATCGTGGAGTGGAAGTGGTAGGGCGCATCCAGGTGCGTGCCGTTGTGCGTGGAGAGCTGCACCAGCTCGACCGCCCAGCCCTCGCCGTCGGGCAGGTCCTCTTTTTTCAGGCCGGGGAAGAACGGCGCGATCTGCTCGTAGGTCTGCTCGTGCGTGAAGTACTGGATCTTGGGCGCGAAGGCCGGCGGGTCGGACATCACGTCGTTCTCCAGGAAGATCGAGAGGTCGACGAATTTGCGGGGCATGGCGGGACTCCTTTGCGGGTGTGTGCGTGGGGAAGCAGGGGGGAGAGAAGGCATCAGGGGCGCTGCCAGCGCAGCAGCCGTTTCTCGGCCAGGGCCAGCAGCGCGTTGCTCGCGAAGCCGATGCTCCCGAGCAGCACGATGCCGGCGAACAGGTCGCTCGCGCGGAAGGCGCGCGCCGCGAGCAGGATGGCCTGGCGGCGCCGATCGCCGAGAGCAGGGTGCGTCGTTTCATCATGGGTGCGGTCTCCGGGTCGGGTTTCTGGAAGGGGTGCGGGAGGCGGCGCGGGCGGCCGCGCCCGGACGCGCTCGGGGCCGCGGCAGCGCGGCGCGCAGCCCGCCGACGATGAAGCTCACCAGCAGCGGCGCGGCGGCCGGATCGGCCGCGCGGTTCTCGCCCCCGGACAGGCGCTCGACCCGGCTGTCGCTCAGGTGGTGCAGCAGCGCGCCCAGCGCGAACTGGTAGCCCCAGGCGGCCTGCCCGCGCGTGGCGTGCGGCAGGGCGACGCGCAGGGCGTCGATGAAGGCGTGCGCCAGCGGGTCGAAGTAGGTGCGCAGCACGCGGTCGGCCTCCTCGGTGGCGTGGCCGAGCTCGCGGCCGACCAGCAGCGCGTAGTACTCGCCCTCGGCGCTGGCGCGCAGCCTGAGCACCGGCCGGGTGAAGGCCTCGATGATGCGCGGCAGCGTGCGCGCGTCCACCGGCTCGGCCAGCACGTCGCGCAGCGCGGCCAGCCGCTCGTCGAGGGTGTGGCCCCAGTGCGCGAACACGGCGTCGAACAATTCGTGCTTCTGGCCGAAGTAGTAGCCCACCAGCGCCAGCGGCACCCCGGCCTCGTCGGCGATCTGGCGGATCGTCACCGCGTGGTAGCCGCGTTGGGCGAACAGCTTCTCGGCCGCCAGCAGGATCGCCAGCCGGCGGTCGGGTCGCGCCGCCGGGTCGGTGGGCGCGGTGCGTGCGGACCGGCGCTCCTTGTCGGCAACGGCGGGCTGGACGGGCGGCGTCATGGCGGGATTGAACGACCGTACAAAAGAATTGGACACCCGTGCAAACCCTGTGGGGAAACCGGGCTGGCGCAATGCGCCGTGCCGCATTACCCTGCGCGCATGACCGACCTGGCTCCCTCCCTTCCTCCTGCCGCCCCCAACGTCCCCCAGATCCGCCTCTACCAGGACTGGCTGCGTGCCACGCGCGGCCTGGCCTTCGATTCCTACGACGCGCTGTGGCGCTGGTCGGTGACCGACCTCGACGGCTTCTGGCAGAGCATCTGGGACTACTACGGCATGCGTTCGCCGACGCCGCACACGGCCGTGCTGGCCGAGCGGCGCATGCCCGGCGCCAAGTGGTTCCCCGGCGCGCAGGTCAACTACGCGCGCGAGGTGCTGCGCCACGTCGACGCGGCGCACGCGGCCGGGCTGCCGGCGATCGTGAGCGACAACGAACGGGGCGAGGTGCGCGAGCTGCCGTGGCCCGAGCTGCGCCGCCAGGTCGCCTCGGTCGCGCTCACGCTGCGCGAACTGGGCGTCGGGCGCGGCGACCGCGTCGCGGCCTATTTGCCCAACGTGCCCGAGACCATCGTCGCCTTCCTCGCGTGCGCCAGCATCGGCGCGGTGTGGAGCGTGTGCGCGCCCGACATGGGCACCGCGGCGGTGGTCGACCGCTTCCGCCAGATCGAGCCGAAGCTGCTGATCGCCGCCGACGGCGTCTACTACGGCGGCCGGCCGATCGACCGCGGCGCGGTGCTGCGCGAGCTGCGCGCGGCGCTGCCGAGCGTGCGCAAGCTGCTGCTGCTGAAAACCCCGTTTGCTACGGAAAACATAGCTGCCGACGCAGACTGGATCAGCGCCACGGCCCGAAACGACGCCGAAACCGCCGCCTTCGAGCCCGAGTGGCTGCCGTTCGACCACCCGGTCTGGATCGTGTACTCCAGCGGCACCACCGGCCTGCCCAAGCCGATCGTGCACGGCCACGGCGGGATCATCCTCACGATGTACGCGAGCGGCCTGCACAACGACGTGGGTGCGAGCTATCGAGCCAACAACGCCGGCGAGCGCTTCCACTGGTACAGCTCGACCGGCTGGGTCATGTGGAACGCGCAGATGGCGGGGCTCGCCTTCGGCGCGACCATCGTGCTCTACGACGGCCACCCGGCCGGCAGCAAGGAAAGGCCCGACTGGGGCGTGCTGTGGCGCTTCGCCGCGAAGCACGAAGTGACCTTCTTCGGCGCCGGCGCGGCCTACTTCGCCAGCTGCATGAAGGCCGGCGTGGCGCTGGCCGACTGCGGCGACCTGTCGCGCGTGCGCGCCCTCGGCAGCACCGGCTCGCCGCTGCCGGAAGACGTGCAGCGCTGGGGCACGGAACAGCTGCGTCAAGCCAAGTCATCGATGCGGTCCCCACAGAGCGAAGCCGAAGGCGAGCCCCCGTTCGCGGGGGCCGCCGCGCTCGGCCGCCCGGAGCGGCCGGCCCGCCCCCCGGTAGGGGGGTTGGCGCAGCCACACGAAGTGGGCGCAGCCTGGGGGGCGAGCCATGACATGTGGTGGTGCAACATTTCCGGGGGCACGGATTTCTGCGGCGCCTTCGTCGGCGGCAACCGCGAGCTGCCCGAGGTGCCCGGGCAGATGCAGTGCCGCCAGCTCGGCTGCGCCGTCGAGGCCTGGGACGAGCACGGTCAGCCGGTCATCGGCGAGGTCGGCGAGCTGGTGTGCGTGCAGCCGATCCCGTCGATGCCGCTCTTCTTCTGGGGCGACGAGGGCAACGCGCGCTACCTGTCGAGCTACTTCGACACGTACCTGGGCGTCTGGCGCCATGGGGACTGGATCCGGATCGGCGAAGACGGCGGCTGCGTCATCTACGGCCGCAGCGACGCCACCATCAACCGCCAGGGCCTGCGCATGGGCACCAGCGAGATCTACAGCGCGGTCGAGGCGCTGCCCGAGGTGCTCGACTCGATGGTGGTGGACCTCGAATACCTGGGCCGCGAGAGCTACATGCCGCTTTTCGTCGTGCTGCGCCCCGGCGTGGCGCTCGACGACGCGCTGCGCGGCAAAATCAACGGCGCCATCCGCACCGCGCTGTCGCCGCGTTTTTTGCCCAACGACATCTTCCAGGTGCCCGAGATCCCGCGCACGCTCTCGGGCAAGAAGCAGGAACTGCCGATCAAGAAGCTGCTGCTGGGCCAGCCGATCGAGCGGGTGGTCAACCGCGAGGCGATGGCCAATCCGGCGAGCCTCGACTGGTACGTGCGCCTCACGGCCGAGCGGGCGCGGCAGGGCGCGCCGACGCCGACACCGACACAGCGAGCCGTCTGACACGGGCGGGGCTCGCGGGCGGCGATCTTGCGGGAAGCGTCGTGGCGCCGGCCCTCGACAGCCGTCCGGCCACGGCCGATACTGACCGCCGGAGTGGCCGTCCGGCACGACGGCACGCCATCCCGATCGGAGGCACATCGTGAAATTCCTGCTGCTCCCCCTGTTCGCGCTGCTGCTGTGCTTCGACGCCGGCGCCGCGCAGAAGCACCATCCCCCGAAGAAGCACCCGGCCCAGGCGCAAACCGTCCGCCAGGATGCGCCGCCGCCGGCGAGTCCCGGCATGAAGCCGCCCCCCACCCGGCCGAACAACCGGCCGCCCGGCTTCATGGACGACGGCGCCAGCAAGCACGGCGGCAAGCCCGGCTGACCCAGGCGGCCCGAAGGAGCCCACACCATGCCCGACACCCCGAAGTTCGAACCCTACGAGCACCCTTCCGGCGGCTGGGGCTCGCTCAAGGCCGTCAGCGAGTATTTGCTGCGCGAGCGCATCCCGGTGGCCGGCGCGCGGGCGCTGCTGCACCAGAACAAGCCCGACGGCTTCGCCTGCGTGAGCTGCGCCTGGGCCAAGCCGGCGCACCCGCACGTGGCCGAGTTCTGCGAGAACGGCGCCAAGGCCACCGCCTGGGAGCTGACGGCCAAGCGCAGGCCGGCGGAATTCTTCGCCGCCCACACCGTCACCGAGCTGGAGGGCTGGAGCGACCACGACCTGGAAGAGGGCGGCCGTCTCACGGTGCCGCTGCGCTGGGATGCGGCGAGCGACCGCTACGTGGAGGTGGGCTGGGACGAGGCCTTCGCCGCCATCGGCGCCGAGCTGCGCGCGCTGCGCGCCGCCGACCCGAAGTCGGTGGTGTTCTACACCTCGGGCCGGGCCTCGCTCGAGGCCAGCTACATGTACCAGCTGTTCGCGCGCCTCTACGGCAACAACAACCTGCCCGACAGCTCCAACATGTGCCACGAGAGCACCTCGGTGGCGCTGCCCGAGACCATCGGCGCGCCGGTGGGCACCGTCACGCTCGACGACTTCGAGCACACCGACGCGATCTTCTTCTTCGGCCAGAACGTTGGCGTGAGCAGCCCGCGCATGCTGCACCAGCTGCAGGACGCCCGCAGGCGCGGCGTGCCCATCGTCACCTTCAACCCGATCAGGGAGCGTGGGCTGGTGAGCTTCGCCAACCCGCAGTCGCCCGTCGAGATGCTGACGCCGGCCGAGACCGCGATCAGCACGCAGTACCTGCAGGTGAGGATCGGCGGCGACATCGCGGCGATCACCGGGATGTGCAAGGCGCTGGTGCACGCCGACGACCGGGCGGCCGCGGGCGGCGGCCAGCGCGTGCTCGACGCCGGCTTCATCGCCGAGCACACCCACGGCTTCGACGAATTCGCCGCCTTCGTGCGGCGCACCGGCTGGGACGAGATCGAGCGCGAATCGGGTCTCGGGCGCGCCGCGCTGGAGGAGGCCGCGCGCGTGTTCGCCAGCGCGCGCGCCGTCATGGGCATCTACGGCATGGGCCTGACGCAGCACCGCCGGGGCGTGGAGAACGTGCAGATGCTGTCGAACCTGCTGCTGCTGGGCGGGCACATCGGGCGGCGCGGCGCGGGCATCTGCCCGGTGCGCGGGCATTCCAACGTGCAGGGCCAGCGCACCGTAGGCATCAGCGAGAAGCCCGAACTGGTGCCGCTTGACAAGCTGGCGCAGATGTACGGCTTCGAGCCGCCGCGCGAGAAGGGGCTCAACACGGTGGAGACCTGCGAGGGCGTGCTCGCCGGAACGGTGCGCGGCTTCGTCGGGCTGGGCGGCAATTTCGTGCGCGCGGTGCCGGACACCGGGCGCATCGAGGCGGCGTGGCGGCGGCTGCGCCTGACGGTGCACGTCGCGACCAAGCTCAACCGCAGCCATCTCGTTCACGGCGAGGTGTCGTACCTGCTGCCGTGCCTCGGACGCATCGAGATCGACCGGCAGGCCAGCGGCGAGCAGACCGTCTCGGTCGAGGACTCCACCGGCTGCATGCACGCGTCGAAGGGCGTGGCCGAGCCGGCCGAGGCGACGCTGCGCTCGGAGCCCGCCATCGTCGCGGCGCTGGCGCGCGCCACGCTCGACCCCAACCCCAAGGTGCCATGGGCCGACTGGGTGGCCAACTACGCGCTGGTGCGCGACGCCATCGAGGCCACCTGGCCCGAGATTTTTCACGATTTCAACGCGCGCTTCCGCACGCCGGGCGGCTTTCATCGGCCGATCAAGGCGCGTCATCGCGAATGGAAGACCGCCACCGGCAAGGCCAACTTCGTCGTGCCCGACGGCCTCGTGGCCGACCCCGACACGCCCGAGACCGGCCCCGACGTGCTGCGGCTGATGACGCTGCGCAGCGACGACCAGTTCAACACCACCGTCTACAGCTTGGACGACCGCTTCCGCGGCGTCTACGGCACGCGCCGGGTGCTGCTGATGAACGCGGCCGACATCGCGCGGCTCGGCCTGCACGAGGGCGCCACCGTCACCGCGACCACAGCGGTGGACGACGGCGAGCGCCGCGAGGTCGCCGGGCTGCGCGTGACGCCCTACGATATCCCGCCCGGCTGCGCGGCCGGCTACTACCCGGAATGCAACCCGCTGCTGCCGCTGGCGCACCACGCCAAGGGCAGCAAGGTGCCGGCGGCGAAGTCGATCCCGGTGCGGCTGCGCATGACGGCGGCGGCAGCGGCGGCGGCGAGCCCGGCCTGACAGGCCGGAGCGCCGCGGCAGGCGCGACGGCGTCGAAGCCGCCGGCCCTCAGGCGCGGCGCGCGCTCTTCATCATCGCGTAGTAGATCGCCGCCCCGGCCGCGGCGCCGATGGCCCAGCCGAAGTTGTTCTCCGGCAGGATCTTGAACAGCTGGGTGCACAGCTCCCAGGCGATCGCGATGAAGCCGGAGATCGCCAGCGCCATGAGGCCGACCCGGTTCCAGCCGCCGTCGTAGTAGAAGCGGCCCTGCGGCGACATCGTGTAGAGCTCGGCGGCCCGGACCAGCTGCTTCTTCACCAGGTAGTAGTCGACCACCATGACGCCGTAGAGCGGTGCCAGGATCGCGCCGAAGACGCTGACGAAGACGGTGATCGCATGCGGGCTGTCGACGAAGATCCAGGGGCACACCAGCACGGCGAGGATCGAGGTGATCAGGCCGCCCTTCCTGAAGTCGACGTGCTTCGGGAACAGGTTGGCGATGTCGTAGGCCGGCGAGACGAAGTTGGCCACGATGTTGATGCCCATGGTGGCGATGATGAAGGTCACGCTGCCGATGAAGACGGCGATCTTGTTGTCGATTCTGGAGACGATCTCCACCGGGTCCATGATCATGTGGCCGAACACCTTCACGCTGCCGGCGGTCACGATCACGACGATGATCGCGAACAGGATGAAATTCACCGGCAGGCCGAGGAAATTGCCGACCTTCATCTGCCGCTCGCTCTTGCCGAAACGCGAGAAGTCGCCGAAGTTGAGCAGCAGCGCGGCGAAATAGCTGATCACCAGCAGGATCGCGCTGCCCATCGCGGTGAACGACTCGGCGCCGGAGAGCACCTTGTCGCCCAGGGTGAGGTCGAGCGAGCCCAGCCCCGCCTGCGACAGGATCCACCCCATCAGCACGAACATCACGACATACACCGCGGGCCCGCAGAAGTCGATGAACCTGCGGATCGTCTCCATGCCGCGCTGGAAGATCATGAGCTGGAAGAACCACATGAACATGAAGCTGATCCAGCCCAGTGCGTCCAGCCGCAGGAAGCTCGCGTCGCGCAGCGCCGTCGCCCCGGGCGCGAACAGCAGGATCAGGATGGCGACCGCCTTGGAGGCGAAATAGGTCTGCACCCCGTACCAGACGATGCCGACGACGCCGCGGATGATGGCCGCGAGGTTGGCGCCCATGACGCCCATGCTCACGCGCGCCATCACTGGGAATGGAATGCCGTGCACCAGGCTCGGCTTGCCGATCCAGTTCATGAGCACGTAGACCACCAGGATGCCGACCGTGAGCGCGATCAGCACCTGCCAGCCCGACAGCCCCAGCAGGAACAGGCTGGCGGCGAAGGTGTAGCCGCCGACGCTGTGCACGTCCGACATCCACATCGCGAAGATGCTGTAGCCCGTCCAGGTGCGTTTTTCTTGCGGGACCGGGGCGAGGTCCTCGTTGTACAGGCGCGGGTCGGCGCCCGGCAGCGCGGGGTCGCCATCGGATCGACCGGGCGGCAGGCCATTGGGGGCGGCAGCGACGCTTGACATCATCGTCTCCTTCATCGGTGGTCGATCGCAAGGCAGCCTGCCGCGACCGGCCGGGCCAGACCGGCAGGAACCGGGCCGGAGGGAGCGAGCCGGAGGGACTGCAGCCACAGACAGACCGATACCATCGTCCGAATCGAAGGCCGCGTCAATCCCGGATGGCCGAAGGAGGCTCTGCCGGAGCGGCGGCCCCAGTTCCCCGGGGCGCAAAGCGCAGGATGCCGATACGCGGGTGCAAACCGATGTAAAACGCGGTCAACCTTTTTTTCGGAGCAAGGCACCATGCGCGATTACCTGAAGTTCTACATCGACGGCCACTGGGTCGACCCCGCCACGCCCAAGACCCTGGACGTCGTCAACCCCGCCACCGAGGCCGTGGCCGGGCGCATCTCGATGGGCTCGGCCGCCGACGTCGACCGCGCCGCGAAGGCCGCGCGCAGGGCCTTCGCCGGCTATTCGCAGACCAGCGTCGAGGAGCGCGTGGTGCTCCTGGAGCGCATCGTGGCCGAGTACAGGAAGCGTTATGCCGACATGGCCGCCGCCATCACCGAGGAGATGGGCGCGCCCGTGGCGCTGGCCAAGAACGCCCAGGCCGCCATGGGGCTCGCGCACCTGCAGACCGCGCTCGAAGTGCTGAAGACCTACCCGTTCCAGGAGCGCCGCGGCACGACGCTGCTTGCGCGCGAGCCCATCGGCGTGTGCGGCTTCATCACGCCCTGGAACTGGCCGGTCAACCAGATCGCCTGCAAGGTCGCGCCGGCACTGGCGGTGGGTTGCACCATGGTGCTCAAGCCCTCGGAGATCGCGCCGTTCTCGGCGCAGGTCTGGACCGAGATCCTCGACGCGGCGGGCGTGCCGGCGGGCGTCTTCAACCTGGTCAACGGCGACGGGCCCAGCGTGGGTGCCGCCATCGCGAGCCACCCGGAGATCGACATGGTGTCCTTCACCGGCTCGACGCGCGCCGGCATCGAGGTGGCGCGCAACGCCGCCCCCACCGTCAAGCGCGTGCACCAGGAGCTCGGCGGCAAGTCGCCCAACATCATCCTGGAGGACGCCGACTTCAAGCGCGCCGTCACCGCCGGCGTGCGCGGCGTCATGGGCAATTCCGGGCAGTCGTGCAACGCGCCGACGCGCATGCTGGTGCCCCATTCGCGCATGGACGAGGCGCTGGCCATCGCCCGGGAGGCGGCCGAGGCCACCACGGTGGGCGACCCGGCCAGCGGCGCGGCCATCGGCCCGGTGATCTCCGCCGCGCAATGGGACAAGATCCAGACGCTCATCGAAAAAGGCATCGAGGAGGGCGCGACGCTGGTGGCCGGCGGCCCCGGCAAGCCCGAGGGGCTGGAAAAGGGTTATTACGTCAAGCCCACGGTGCTGGGCCACGTCAACAACCGCATGACCGTGGCGCGCGAGGAAATCTTCGGCCCGGTGCTCACCATCCTGGGCTACGGCACCATCGACGAGGCGGTCGAGATCGGCAACGACACGCCCTATGGGCTGGCAGCCTATGTCTCGGGCGGCGACCCCGAGACGACGCGCAAGGTGGCTTCGCGCCTGCGCGCGGGCCAAGTCAACATCAACAGCGCCCCGGTGGACCTGATGGCGCCGTTCGGCGGCTTCAAGCAGTCGGGCAACGGGCGCGAGTGGGGCGACCACGCCTTCGCCGAGTTCCTGGAGACCAAGGCCGTGCTGGGCTTCGGCGCCGAGCCGGCGCCCGCTGCTTAACGGTGGGCATGCCATTGGTCGGTCGCGCTACACGTCACCTGCGACGCATGAACCGCCCTTCCAGGAACACCGCGGAACCGGCTTCGCCGGGCCGCTGGTGTTGCCCCTCGAAGGGGGTTGGCGAAGCGACACGCAGTGCGCGCAGCCTGGGGGTGGGCTGGTCATAACCAGGTGCCGCCGCCCGGCATCTGGATCCGGGTGGCCGGGTCGTCGCCGCCCAGCAGCGCGCCGATCAGGAGGCTAAGCAGCGAGACAAAAATGCTCGCGAACATCGCCGTCCAGAAGCCCGACACGCGGAAGCCCTTCACCAGCGCCGACACCCCCAGGATCATCAGCGCGTTGATCACCAGCAGGAAGAGCCCGAAGGTCACGAGCGTCAGCGGCAGCGTGAGCACGATCAGGATCGGCTTGACCACCGCGTTGGCGAAGCCGAGCAGCAGCGCCGACACCACCAGCGCGCCGGTGCTGTCGAACTTGATGCCGCGAAAGATGTGGCCGGCCGCCCAGAGCGCGAGTGCCGTGATGGCCCATTGCACGAGAAAGGGCGTCAGATGGTTCAGCATGGCGGGTGTTCGAGAACGGCGGGTGAAGGGCCGATGATCTTATCGGCGTGGCGTGCCGGCGCAGGTCACGCCAGCGCGCCGGCGTCCGCGTGACTTCCGAGGGGAAGGGCGGCGGCCTGCGCCACCAGCCAGTCGCGAAACCACCCGAGCGCCGGCCGCTCTTCCTCGTCCTGCGC
This sequence comes from uncultured beta proteobacterium, assembly GCA_963847265.1. Taxonomy (GTDB): domain Bacteria; phylum Pseudomonadota; class Gammaproteobacteria; order Burkholderiales; family Burkholderiaceae_C; genus Variovorax. The sequence goes on from CAWJZE010000001.1 coordinate 1,472,943, forward strand.
CGGCGCCACCAGGAAGTAGCTGCGCTCGCCGCGCAGCGGCCGGTCGCAGGCCACCACCAGCTCGCCGCGCGCCAGCTCGGCCTCGATCAGCATGCGCGGCATCAGCGCCACGCCCAGCCCGTGCGCCGCCGCGGCGGCCAGCATCGAGAACAGCTCGTAGCGCGGCCCGCCGTGCGCCTGCGGGGCCGCCACGCCCTGCGCTTCGAACCACCGGCGCCAGCCGTCGGGGCGCGTGCTCTGCTGCAGAAGCGGCAGCCGCGCGACGGCCGCCGCGCTCAGCTCCCGGCGCGGCGCGACGAGCCGCGGGCTGCACACCGGCACCACGTCCTCGTGCAGCAGCACGGTCGAGCGGGTGCCGGCCCAGCCGGCGGCCTGCGCGGGCGTGCCGGCGTACAGGGCGGCGTCGAACGGCGTGTCGTTGAACAGAAAGGGGCGCGTGCGCGTCTCGATGTGAACCGTGATGCCGGGGTGCCTTGCCGCGAAGTCGGGCAGGCGCGGAATCAGCCAGCGCGTGGCGAAGGTCGGCACCGCCGCGAGCTGCAGCGCGCCGCCCCGGCCCTGGCGCGCCATGGCGTCGAGCGTGTCGCGCTCCATGCCGTCGAGCTGGCGCGCGATCTGCCGCGCGTAGTCGGCGCCGGCCGGCGTGAGCGCGACGCCGTGGCGCGTGCGGCGGAACAGCGCCAGGCCCATGAACGCCTCCAGCGCGCCGATCTGGCGCGAGACGGCGCCTTGCGTCAGCGCGAGCTCCTGCGCGGCGCGCGTGTAGCTCTCGTGGCGCGCGGCGGCCTCGAAGCAGACCAGGGCCTGGGTGGACGGGATTTTTCGGCGCATGGTGCCTGGTGTGCGTGAACGGCATGGATGCGGCCGTTGTCGTAGGGGAGCTGGCCCCGGCCGCATTGTGCCTCGGAGTGCGCACAATGCATATCTGCGTGTGAAATCGTCGTTTGCGCGAGGGCGCCTTCGCGGCTTACTATCGTCCGTCTGGTCGTCGATGGCCGCGCGCCGCGGTTGCCGACCTTCCCATCCCACTCACCGGAGACCCGCGCCATGGCTCAAAAAGCCCACTTCCACTGGGACGACCCGCTGCTGCTCGACCAGCAACTGACCGACGACGAGCGCATGGTGCGCGACGCCGCCAACGCCTACTGCCAGGAGCGCCTGCTGCCGCGCGTGCTGGAGGGCTTCCGCACGGGCGAGACCGACCCGGCCATCTTCCGCGAGATGGGCGCGCTGGGCCTGCTGGGCCCGACCATTCCCGAGCAGTACGGCGGCCCGGGCCTCAACTACGTGTGCTACGGGCTGATCGCGCGCGAGGTCGAGCGCGTCGATTCGGGCTACCGCTCGATGGCCAGCGTGCAGTCCTCGCTCGTCATGGTGCCGATCAACGCCTTCGGCACCGAGGCGCAGAAGCAGAAATACCTGCCCCGGCTCGCCGCCGGCGAGTGGATCGGCTGCTTCGGCCTGACCGAGCCCGACCACGGCTCCGACCCCGGCAGCATGGCGACGCGCGCGAAGAAGGTCGACGGCGGCTACTCGCTCTCGGGCAGCAAGATGTGGATCAGCAACTCGCCCATCGCCGACGTGTTCGTGGTCTGGGCCAAGGAGGTGAGCGAGGGCGGCGCCGTGGGCCCGATCCGCGGCTTCGTGCTGGAGAAGGGCATGAAGGGCCTGTCGGCCCCGGCGATCCACGGCAAGGTCGGCCTGCGCGCTTCCATCACCGGCGAGATCGTGATGGACGGCGTGTTCTGCCCCGAGGAGAACGCCTTCCCCGAGGTGCGGGGGCTCAAGGGCCCCTTCACCTGCCTGAACTCGGCGCGCTACGGCATCTCGTGGGGTGCCCTGGGCGCGGCGGAGGACTGCTGGCACCGCGCGCGCCAGTACGTGCTCGACAGGAAGCAGTTCGGCCGGCCGCTGGCGGCCAACCAGCTGATCCAGAAGAAGCTCGCCGACATGCAGACCGAGATCACGCTGGGCCTGCAGGGCTGCCTGCGGCTGGGCCGCATGAAGGACGAGGGCACCGCGTCGGTCGAGGTCACGTCGCTCTTGAAGCGCAACTCCTGCGGCAAGGCCCTGGACATCGCCCGGCTGGCGCGCGACATGATGGGCGGCAACGGCATCTCGGACGAGTTCGGCGTGGCGCGCCACCTGGTCAACCTGGAGGTGGTCAACACCTACGAGGGCACGCACGACATCCATGCGCTGATCCTGGGGCGCGCCCAGACGGGCATCGCGGCGTTCGCGAACTGAGCCGATGGCACAGCAGGCAGCCCTCGACGGCATCAAGGTCCTCGACCTCTCGCGCGTGCTCGCGGGGCCGTGGTGCACGCAGATCCTGGCGGACCTGGGCGCCGACGTGGTCAAGGTCGAGCGCCCCGGCGTCGGCGACGACACGCGCGGCTGGGGCCCGCCCTTCCTGAAGGACGCCGAGGGCCGCGACACCGACCAGGCGACCTACTTCACCGCCTGCAACCGCAACAAGCGCTCGGTCACCCTCGACATGGCGACGCCTGAGGGGCAGGCGCTGCTCAGGCAGATGGCGGCGCAGAGCGACATCGTGGTCGAGAATTTCAAGGCCGGCGGACTGGCGCGCTACGGCCTCGACCACGAGAGCCTGCGCGCGGCCAACCCGCGCCTGATCTACTGCAGCATCACCGGCTTCGGCCACGACGGCCCGTATGCCGAGCGCGCCGGCTACGACCTGATGATCCAGGCCATGACCGGCATGATGAGCATCACAGGCCGCCCGGACGACGTGCCCGGCGGCGGACCGCTGCGCGTGGGCGTGGCGCTCACCGACCTGTTCACCGGCGTGTATGCCGCGACCGCGATCCTGGCGGCGCTGCAGGTGCGCCAGCGCACCGGGGAGGGCCAGCACATCGACATGGCGCTGCTCGACGTCGGCATGGCGATCCTGGCCAACCAGGCCAGCGCCTTCCTCAACACCGGCGTCGCGCCGCAGCGCCAGGGCAACAGCCACCCGAGCCTGGCGCCCTACCAGGACTTCCCCACGCGGGACGGCGCGATGCTGCTGGCGATCGGCAACAACGGCCAGTTCGCACGCTTCTGCCAGGCCGCCGGCCATCCGGAATGGGCCGCCGACGCGCGCTTCGCCTCCAACACCTCGCGCGTCGCGCACCGCGAGGCGCTCATTGCGCTGATGGAGACCGCGACGCGCACCCGCAGCACGGCCGAGTGGATCGCGCTGCTGGAGGACAAGGCGGTGCCGTGCGGCCCGATCAACGACATCGGCGAGGCCTTCGACGACGCGCAGGTGAAGGCGCGCGGCCTGGCGGTGCCGCTCGCGCGCGACGGTCAAACGTTGGGCGACGGCATCGAGCGCATCGTCGGCGTGGCCAGCCCGCTGCGCCTGGCGGCCACGCCGCCCGTGCTGCGCCACGCCCCGCCGGCGCTGGGGCAGCACACCGACGAGGTGCTGGCCGAGCTGGGCCTCGATGCCGCGCGGCGCGCGGCGCTGCGCGACGCCGGGGTGATCTGAGCCGAATCGGCCGCTGGCGCGCACCGTGCCTGCACCGACAGCTATCGAAACGATAGCGAACGGGCGGCGGGCGCGAGAGAATGGCGCTTCCTCGATCGGCCGGGCCACGGCGCCCGGCTTGCGCTCGGCCCGCCGCGCGTCAGCGCGGCTTCCGGAATCCGCCCTCGACCCACGCCGCGGCGCTGTCGGCGTTGAGCCTGAAGTCCGGCGCCACGCGCGCCTCGCCGAGCGCGGCGCCGAACTCGTCCTGCGCGCTCAGCACCGCGTAGGGGTGCTCCTCGTCGGGCACGATGCGCAGCGCCACGCGCACGCGCCCGGCGTCCGTGTCGACGCTCACCTGCCTGTTGAGCCGCGCGTGCAGCTGCTGCTCGTGGCGGCGCAGCACCTCGCTGGCGGTCTTGACCAGCGTGTGGAAGGCCGGCGCGTCGAGCGGCTTGGGGTTCTTCTTGTCGCGCCCCATGGTCCAGGGGCCGACCAGCGCCGGCTCCGACTCGCCGCGGCGCGTCATCGACACGGCCCAGCCGTCGTCGTCCTCGTTCTTGATCACGCGCGCGGTCCAGAGTCCGTCGCGCCAGAGGCGGGGTTCCTGGATGCCGGCGTGGTCGTCGTTGTCGTTGCCGGCGGGGTCGGAGGCGGGCGGGGAAATGTCGGTCATCGTGGGATCCGGGGCAAAACGCCAGCTTAAGGCCACGCGGGCATTGCCGCTGCGCCTACAAGGAATGCCGCCTCCGGCCAGTCACGGTGAGAAGCTGTTCGTCCCATCGTGGCGTTTGAAGCCCGTTGGCGAAGGCGGCGAGCCGGCGAGGTGTTCGCCCAAGCCCGGGCCGGGGCCGCTTTGCAAGGCGTCCGTCTCGCATGCGGCGTGTCGCGCCGCCTCCGCTGCCTGGAACGATATGCCTTTTTCTCCCGCCAATTCTTCTTTCTTCTCCGAGTTCCCGGACCGCGTCGCCCGCGCGCGGGCGCTCTGGCGCCATGTGGGCGACGAGCGGCCGGCCTTCGCCGTGCCGCCCGGTCCCGGCCAGGAATCGGTCTGGGACTATCCGCGGCCCCCGCGCCTGGCGCCGGACGCGCGCGAGGTGACCGTGGCCTGCGGCGCGGTGGAGATCGCGCGCACCCGGGGCGCCCTGCGCCTGCTGGAAACCGCCAGCCCGCCCGTTTTCTACCTGCCGCGCGAGGACGTCCGCATGGCGCTGCTGGCGCCCACCGACACCGTCTCGGTGTGCGAGTGGAAAGGCGAAGTGCGCTATTGGACGATCGCGGTGCCCGGCGGCCCCCGGCTGCACGCCGCGGCATGGTGCCATCCGCACCCGTGTCCCTGGTACGAGCCCCTGCGCGACCGCATGGCGTTCCATGCGCGGCACCTGGACTGCCGGGTCGATGGCGTGCGGGCGCTGCCCCAGCCGGGCCGCTCCCATGGCGGCTGGATCACGCCCGAGGTGGTGGGGCCGTTCAAGGGAGAGCCCGGTTCGCAGGGCTGGTAGCGGGTGGCGCCGCATCGGCCGCCGCACGGGCGGCCCGGTCGGGAGCGCGGCATCGAAAGAGCCCGCAGCGCTTGTCCGGCCTCGATGTTCAGCTATCGATTCAATAGCATCGACTGGCCATGCAAGGCCCCCAGCGCCGCCAGCAGCGCCAGCGGCATGGCGAACGCGCCGACCTGCAGGAACTGCCAGGCCGTCACGTCCTCGCCCTCGCGCCGGATCGCCGCCAGCCACAGCAGCGTCGCCAGCGAGCCGGTGACCGACAGGTTCGGCCCCAGGTCGATGCCGATCGCGACGGCGCCGCGCACGAAGGTCGAGGCGTCCGCGTCCGCCATCACCGAGCCGGCCATCAGGCCGGCCGGCAGGTTGTTGACGAGGTTGCACAGCACCGCGATCCCCGCGCCGCTGCCCCACGCGGTGGCGGCGGGCGCGGCGGTGGCGACGCCCCGCAGCGCCCCGCCCGCCAGCGCGACGACGCCGGTGTGCGCCAGCCCCGCGACCAGCACGAACAGCCCCGCGACCAGCGCCAGCACGCTCCACGAGAGGCCCTTGAGCACGGGCCAGGGCGCCTCGCGCTTGCGCACCATGATGGCGGCGGCCGCCAGCGCGCTCGCGGCCAGCGTCGAGCGGCCCAGCGGCAGCGCGAGCGCCGACGCGCCGACCAGCGCCAGCGCGACCGCCGCCAGGCCCCAGCCGGCCAGCCGGCCCGAGGCCGACAGCCGCGGCTGCTCGATGTCGCAGGCGATGCGCCCGGCCAGCGCGCCGGCGAGACGCCAGCGCAGCACCGCCCAGGTCACCCCGATCGAGCCCAGCGACGCCAGCGCGAACCGGCCGACCCACGTCGCGAGCGACGGCATCCGCGCGCCGAACACCACCAGGTTGGCCGGGTTGGAGATCGGCAGCGCGAAGCTCGCCGCGTTGGCGACGAAGGCGCAGGCCAGCAGGTAGGGCAGCGGCTTCGCGCCCGCCTTCCGGGCGGCGGCGTACACGGCCGGCGTCAGCACCACGGCGGTGGCGTCGTTCGACATGAACGCCGTCACGCCGACGCCGATGGCGTACACCAGCGCGAACAGCCGCGGCGGCGAGCCGCGCGCGTGTCGCACCGCGCGCGCCGCCAGGAAGTCGAACAGCCCCTCGCGCCGCGCCAGCTCCGCGATCAGCATCATGCCGGCGAGGAACAGGTAGACGTCGAGCCCCCGGCCGACCGCGTGCAGCGCGTCGCGCCAGGGCAGCAGGCCCGCGGCGACCAGCGCCAGCGCGCCGGCGACCGCCCACACCGCCTCGGGCCAGCGGCCGGGGCGCAGGATGACGGCGGCGGTCGCCGCCGCGGCGATGGCCCAGGTCGCGAGGTGCGCCGCCGGAAGGGCGGCGACGGCGCCCATCGCCGCCCTCAGCGCGCGACGGCCGCCGCCACGCGCGCGCGCCGGTTCACCAGCAGGATGCCCAGGCCGACGCCGGCCAGCGCCAGCACCAGCTGCAGCGTCAGCGGCTCGCCCAGCAGCGCGACGCCGAACACCAGCGCGAACAGCGGCGTCAGGAAGGTGAACGACGACGCCTGGGTGGCCGGGTAGTGCGCCAGCAGCCACATCCAGCACAGGTAGCTGGCGAAGGCGCCGACGGCGGTCTGCAGCGCGATCGAGGTCCAGGCCCAGCTCGAGTAGTGCAGGCCCCAATGCTCGCCGAGCGCCAGCGACAAAAGCGGCGTGACCAGCGCCGTGACGCCCACCTGGTAGAACAGCATCTTCTCGGCGCTGGCGCGGGCCAGCCCGGTGGCGCGCACGACCAGCGTGGCCAGGCCCCACAGCAGGCCCGCCGTCAGGGCGAGCAGGTCGCCGCGCAGCTGGTCCGCCGTGCCGTGGCCGAAGCTCTCGCTGAACGCCACCACCACGCCGGCGAAGGCGAGCGCCAGCCCGATCCACTGCGCGCCGCGCAGCCGCTCGGCGGCCACCCATCGCGGCAGCAGCAGCGCCACCCAGAAGGGCGAGGTGTAGAGGAACACCGTCAGGCGCGAGGCGCTGGTGTGCTGCAGCCCGAGGTAGATGCAGACGAACTCGCCGGCGAAGAGCACCCCCGCCAGCAGCCCGCCGGCCAGGGTGCCGTCGCGCCCGAACAGCGGCACCCCGCGCACGCGGCACCACAGCCACAGCAGCACGGTCGCGCCGGCCATGCGCAGCGAGGCCTGCCACAGCGGCGGCACCTCGCCCACGGTGGTCTTGATGATGAGTTGCTGCAGCCCCCAGAAGGCGCAGCAGGCCACCAGCAGCCCGATGGCGAGCGAGTCGAGATGGTTCTTGCGGGGTCGGGTCACAGGGGATGCTCCGTGTAGAACCGCCCGCCGTGGAACAGCAGCGGCGAGACGCCCGCGCGGTGCGTGCAGCGCTCCACCTCGCCGACGAAGATGACGTGGTCGCCCTCGTCGTAGCGGCTGCGGTTGAAGCACTCGAAGCTCGCCGCCGTGCCGGCCAGCACCGGCGCGCCGCCGACGCCCTCGGTGTAGGCCACGCCGGCCCAGCGCTCGGCGTCCTTCTGCGCGAAGCGCTCGGCCAGCGCCTTCTGGCCGGCCGCCAGGATGTTGACGGCGTAGTGCGAGCCAGTGCTGAAGGCGCCCATCGAGCCGGCGCCCCGCGCCAAGCTCCACAGCACCAGCGGCGGGTCGAGCGAGACCGAGTTGAACGAGTTGGCCGTGAGCCCGACCAGCGCGCCGTCGGCCGCGCGCGCCGTGACGATGGTCACGCCGGTGGCGAACATGGCCAGCGCGTCGCGGAACTCGTCCAGCGAAAAAGTGGGTGGCTGGGCCCGGCGGGATGTGGTCACGGAGAAGGGTGGGGCGATGTCGGCAAGGGGGACCATTCTGGCTCAGCGCTACGCGGACTGCCCGGCTGGACCGAGCAGCTCGGTCACCACGAGGGTGTAGGCGCTGGCCGCAGCGGAGGGCGTGCGCCCCGCCAGCGTCACCAGGCTGTAGTGCGTCTGCATGCGCGCCAGGCCGGCGATGGGCAGCGGCACCAGCGCATTGGCCTCGGTGTCGAGCGCCGGCGCATGGGTTGCCAGGATCACCGCGTTGGCGCTCAGGGCCAGGTGCTGCAGCGTGCCCGCATCGTCGCAGGTCACGTTGAAGACGGCCCGCTCGCTGCGCTGGACCTGTCGGTCGAAATACGCGGCCACCTCGGCCGGAAGATGCGGGCCGGCCACCGGATAGGCCATGGCCTGCGCCAGCCTCACCTGCTTGAGCTGGCGCAGCGGGTGCTTCGGCCGCACGAAGAACGAGACGGGCAGGTTGGGCAGGCGCGCGATCTTCAGGCCGGACTGGGTCTTCACCAGGTCGCGCGTGTCGGCGATGAACAGGTCGAGCTGCCGCCGGTGCAGGCGCTCGCACAGCGTGGCGGTGTCGGCCACTTCCATGCGCATCGTCAACCGCGGGTGGCGCCGGGTCATCAGCGACAGCGCCGAGCGGCCCAGCGTGCCGGCGGCGAAGGGGCCGAGCCCGACTGAGGTTGCCGAGCGCGAGGCCTTCGAGCTGCAGCACGTCGCGCTGGATCTGCTGCGCGTCGGCGATTAACTGGCGCGCCCGTGCGAGCACCAGTTCGCCGGCCTGCGTGAAGCGCGCGGTGCCGTAGGCGCGGTCGACCAGGCGCACCTGCAGGCTGTCTTCGAGGGCGTCGATGCTGCGCGAGAACGCGGGCTGCGACAGGTGCACCGCCTGTGCGGCGCGGCCGAAGCTGGTCTGGTCGGCCAGGGCGACCAAATGGCGGAGCTGGCGCAGCTGCATCTTTGCGTTTTTCCTTCAAATCAAGCGCATATTTTGCATTTGTCAATGGTTTGGGGCCGATTGAAAATCGGCCGCTCCTCCCGTTCCGACTTCAACAAAGAAAGAGGCAGCCATGACCCGTTCGTCTTCCTTCTCCGTCACCCTCGTCGCCTGGGCCTGCCTGCTGGCCGCCGCGCCGGTGCTGGCGCAGACCGCGCCCAAGGCGCCCGAGCCCGCCACGCTCCAGGCCAATGCGCAGTGGCTGAAAGCCCTGCCCTTCAGCGACCGCCAGGATTTCGAGGACGCACGGCGCGGCTTGGTGGCACGCCTTCCCGACCAGCCCATCCTGGCCGCCGACGGCCGCACGTCCTGGAACCCGGGCGCCTATGCCTTCGAGAAGGCCGACACCGCGCCCTCATCCGTCAACCCCAGCCTCTGGCGCATCGCGCAGTTGAACAACGAGGCCGGCCTGTACAAGGTGACCGACCGCATCTACCAGGTGCGCGGCGCCGACCTGTCGAACATGAACATCATCGAGGGCGACACCGGCCTGATCGTGATGGATCCGCTGATCACCGCCGAGCCGGCGCGCGCCGCGCTCGAGCTGTACTACGCGCACCGCCCGCGCAAGCCGGTGGTGGCCGTGATCTACACCCACAGCCACGTGGACCACTTCGGCGGCGTCAAGGGCGTGGTGGACGAGGCCGACGTCAAGGCCGGCAAGGTGGCGATCCTCGCGCCGGCGGGCTTCACGGAAGAAGCCGTGAGCGAGAACGTGCTGGCCGGCAACGCCATGAGCCGGCGCGCGCAGTACATGTACGGCTCCCTGCTGCCGCGCAGCGCCACCGGCCAGGTGGACGCCGGCCTGGGCAAGGGCACGTCCCTCGGCACGGTGACGCTGATCCCGCCCACCGACCTGATCACCAAGCCCATCGACACCCGGCGCGTCGACGGTATCGACATCGAGTTCCAGCTCACGCCCGGCACCGAGGCGCCGGCGGAGATGAACCTGTACTTTCCGCAGTTCCGCACCCTGTGCGCGGCCGAGAACGCCACGCACACCCAGCACAACCTGCTGACGCTGCGCGGCGCCCTGGTGCGCGACCCCAAGGCCTGGTCGTACTACCTGGGCCAGACGCTGCAGCGCTACGGCGATCGCAGCGATATCCTGATCGCCCAGCACCATTGGCCCACCTGGGGCAAGGCGCGCATCGCCGAGTTCCTGGCCGACCAGCGCGACATGTACCAGTGGCTGAACGACCAGACGCTGCGGCTGATCAACCAGGGCTACAAGCCGCTGGAGATCGCCGACAAGCTCAAGAGCCTGCCCGAGCCGCTGGCGAGCAAGTGGTATGCACGCGACTACTACGGCTCGGTCAGCCACAACGTGCGCGCCGTCTACCAACGCTTCATGGGCTTCTACGACGGCAACCCCGCGCACCTGAACCCGCTGCCGCCGGTGGACGCCGCCAAGCGCACCATCGAGTGGATGGGCGGCTCCGCCGCCGTGCTGGCCAAGCTGCGCGATGCCTATGCGCGCGGCGAGTACCGCTGGGTGGCGCAGATCGGCAACGAACTGGTCTTCGCTGCGCCGGACGATACGGCGGCGCGCCAGCTGCAGGCCGACGCGCTGGAGCAGCTCGGCTACCAGAGCGAGAACGCCACTTGGCGCAACATCTACCTGACCGGCGCGCAGGAGCTGCGGCGCGGCGTCACGAAGCTCGCCCCCAGGACCGCCTCGCCCGACCTGGTGCGCGCGCTCACCGTGCCGCACTTCTTCGACTTCATGGCGGTGCGCATGGACGCCGGCAAGGCGGCCGGCAAGAAGCTCACGTTGAACTGGCGCTTCACCGACCTCGACCAGCACTACGCCATGACGCTGCGCAACAGCGCGCTGACCTACTTGGCCGATGCCGAGGCGCCGAACCCCACGGCGTCGATCACGCTGGACAAGGCCACGCTGGACCGCATCAACCTCAGGCAGCTGAGCCTGCCGGACGCGATGCGCAACGGCAGCATGCGCATCGACGGCGATGCGCAGGCCGTGGCGTCGCTGTTCAGCATGCTGGATACGTTCGACGGCAATTTCGACATCGTCACGCCAAAAGCCGCGCCGTGACGGCCCACTCTCAGCCGAAGAACCAGTAGCAGACCGCGATCGCCGCCACCACGCCCGCGAACTCGGCGGCCAGCGCGCACGCCACCGCGTGCCGCGCGCGCCGGATGCCGACCGCGCCGAAGTACACCGCCAGCACGTAGAAGGTGGTCTCGGTGCTGCCCTGGATGGTGGCCGCCGCGCGCGCGGCGAAGCTGTCGACGCCCTGGCTCTTCATGGTCTCGATCAGCATCGCGCGCGCCGCGCTGCCGGAAAACGGCTTGACCAGCGCGGTCGGCAGCGCATCGACGAAGCGCGTGTCCCAGCCGGTGCGCGCCACCGCCCAGCGGATGCCTTCGAGCGCCGCGTCGAGCGCGCCCGAGGCGCGCAGCACGCCCACCGCGCACAGCATCGCCACCAGATAGGGCAGCAGCTCCTTCGCCACGTCGAAGCCCTCGCGGGCGCCCTCGACGAAGCACTCGTACACCTTCACGCCCCGTAGCGCGCCGGCCAGCACGAAGGCGATGACCAGCCCGAACAGCGCCAGGTTGCCCAAGAGCGACGACAGCGCCGCCACCGCCGCGCCCGACAGGCTGGCCAGCAGCGCCATGAAGCCGGCCAGCGCCGCCGCGCCCGGCAGCAGGTAGGCCAGCACCACCGGGTCCCACAGCCGCAGGCGCTGCGCCGCGGCGACCGCGAGCAGCCCGGCCAGCGTCGAGGCGCTGGTCGCCAGCAGGATCGGCAAAAACACCAGCGTCGGGTCGGGGGCGCCCTGCTGCGCGCGGTACATGAAGATGGTCACCGGCAGCAGCGTGAGCGACGAGGCGTTGAGCACCAGGAACAGGATCTGCGCGTCGCTCGCCGTGTCGGCGCTCGGGTTCAGGGTCTGCAGCTCGCGCATCGCCTTCAGCCCGATCGGCGTGGCGGCGTTGTCCAGCCCGAGCGCGTTGGCCGCGAAGTTCATCGTGATGAGCCCGAGCGCCGGGTGCCCGGCGGGCACGCCCGGCATCAGCCGCCGAAAGAGCGGCCCGAGCGCGCGCGCGAGCGCACCGACCAGCCCGGCGGCCTCGGCGATGCGCAAAAAGCCCAGCCACAGCGTCAGCGTGCCGAACAGCAGCAGCATGACCTCGACCGACAGGCGCGCCATGGCGAACAGGCTCTCGACCATCGCCGCGAACACGCCCGCGTCGCCGCCCGAGAGCCAGCGGCCGAACGCCGCCACCGCGGCCACTGCGAAAAAGCCCAGCCACAGGCCGTTGAGCATGATGCGTTTTTTCTCTTGCGAAGCGGCGCCGATCATAGGGCGCGCTTCCGCGCCCGACGGCCCGCACGCCAGCCGGACGCCCGCGCCCGTTTGGTGTCGAATCGGCCGCCAGCGCCCGTCCGGCCTGCACCCGCAGCTATGAATCCGATAGCACCTCGACGCACAGCGTCGGCCGGAAGCCCTCCTGCTCGCCCTTGCCGCGGTAGCCCAGCGGGTTGGCGACCACGCGGCAGCCGTCCTGCACGTAGTCGGAGGCGTGGTGCAGGTGGCCGTGCAGCCAGACGCGCGCCAGCGGCAGCAGTTCGTCGAGCGAGTTGCAGAAGCCCGCCGTGCCGGGCGTCAGGCCGTAGCGCGGGTCGGCGCTGGCGAGCGTCGGGGCGAAGTGGGTGACGGCGACGGTCGGGCCGTCGAACGGCGCTGCGAGCGCGTCGCGCAGCCACGCCTGGCACAGCAGCGCGCGCTCGCGCACCTGCTCGGCCAGGATGGGCTGGCCGTGGCGCGTGGTCGCCGTCTTCTCCAGGTAGTAATTGGCCGCGCGCATCGCCTTGCCGCGCTTCCTGAGCCGCTCGGCCGGGCTGTCGTCGGGGGTGACCAGCGCGTCGAAATCGGTCCACAGCGTGGTGCCGACCAGCCGCACGCCGCCCACCACCAGCGTCTCGCGCTCCAGCCAGCGCAGGCCGAGCGCGTCGCAGGTCTCGCGCAGCCGCTCGTCGATGGCGTCGAAGTCGCCGTTGTCGTACTCGTGGTTGCCCGGCAGGAACACCACCGGCGTCGGCCAGCCGCGCTTGGGCGCGAAGCGCGCCAGGCCGAAGTCGGGTTCGGCCAGGCGCGAGCCGCTCTGGTAGGAGCCGATGTCGCCGGCCAGCACCAGCAGGTCGGCGTCGGGCGCGGGCACGGGCTCGAAATGCGGATGGGCTTCGAGGTGCAGGTCGGACAGCAGCTGGATCTTCATCGTGCCTCAGTCTACGGCGCAACGCGGCGCTCAGCCGTCAGCGGCGGGATGCTCCCGCTGCGAGCGCACCAGCGCCTCGCCGGCGGCGCGCACCAGGCTCTGGCGCAGCCAGGTGTGCGCCGGGCTGGCCCCGGTGCGGCGGTGCCACAGCGCGTCGATGCGCACCAGGGGCAGCGCCATCGGCAGCTCGCGCATCACCAGCCGGTCGCTGGCGCCGGTCGCCTCGAAGAAATGGCGCGGCACCACGGTCAGAAGGTCGGAATCGGCCACCACGCGACCGGCGGTGAAGAACTGATTGACGGTCAGCACGATGCGGCGGGTGCGCCCGAGCGCGCCCAGCGCCTGGTCGACGAAGCCCCACGGGCGCCCCGAGAAGCTCACCAGCAGATGGCGCGCCGAGCAGAACGCGTCGAGCGTGAGCGGCGCGGCGGCCAGCGGATGGCCCTGGCGCATCACGCACACGTACTGCCCGACGTAGAGCTGGCGCGACTCGAACGCCAGCGCGGCGCCGGCCTGGGCGCGCGCCGTCATGTCGGCCATCACCACCGGGAAGTAGCCCACGGCGAAGTCCACCAACCCGTCCTCCAGCAGCTGCCGCGGGTCGCGCGTGGCCAGCGGCAGCACGCGCACCGACACGCCCGGCGCCTCGGCTGCGAGCACGCGCTCGAGCCCCGGGATCAGCTCGGCGGCGGTCGCGTCGGCCATGGTCATCACGAAGCTGCGCTCGGCCGTGTCCGCTGCGAAGGCGTGCGGCGAGAGTGCCTCCTGCAGCCGGTGCAGCGACTCGCGCACCGCCGGCCACAGCTCGATCGCGCGTGGCGTCGGCTCGACGCCGGCGCCGGAGCGGCGCACCAGATCGTCCTGCAGCACCTCGCGCAGTCGGCGCAGCGCGTTGCTCACGGCCGGCTGCGTGATCGACAGGTTGCGCGCCGCGCGCGTCAGGTTGCGCTCGGCCATGACCTCGTCGAACACGCGCAGCAGGTTGAGATCCAGCGTGCGGAAGTTGATGTCCATCACTTCAGTGAATGACAAGCATCAGGAATATAAAGTTTGAAAGCACTAGGATAAACCCTAATATGTGCCTCGTGACCTGATGGTCCGATGTCAATGGAGAAATCGAAATGTCTGAATTTGTTCAACGCAATCCTTCCGCAGCCCAGTTCGACTTGCTGCGTGCTGCAGCGGCTTCCGAGCCGCGCCCGGTTCGCCGCCGCGCCAACGGCGGACGCGGCCTGGCAGCCCTGCTGCTGGCGGCGATGGTGTCCGCCCTGCTGGTGGTGGCCGAGCACCTGATCTCGACCTGGAACGACGGCGGCCTGCTGGTCGCGTGGGTGGCGCTCTGGGCGGTGGCGTTCGCCGCGCTGGCGCTGTGCGCCGACTCCAGCCGCGCGCTCGCCGCGCGCTTCACCCGGCTCTGGCGTGCCGGCGCCGAGCGCCGCGCCGCCGCCCGCAACGACGCAAGGCTGCTGCAGATCGCCCGCACCGATCCCCGCGTCATGGCGGACCTGCAGGCTGCGCTGAGCCGCGCCGGCGACCGCGACGCTGCGGTGGTGGCCGCCGCCGCCACGCCTGCGGCGCCCACCTCCGACGCTGCCTTGGACGCCTGGATGGCATCGTACCGGCCGCTGTTCGGCCTGGGCGCCGATGCTGCGGCGCCGCGTCGCCCGGCGGCGCGTCCGGACGCCGGCGCCCCGGCGCAGTACGCGCCGATGTACGACTGGCGCCTCGTGGCGCGCGCCTGAGCCGGCCCTGGCCGCAGGGGGTCGGGATTCGAAGTCCCGGCGCCCTGGCGGAGCACTCGCAAGAAACCGCCTTCGGGCGGTTTTTTCATGCGCCGGTCGCCGCCGGCTCAGCGCGCGGCGCCCAGCCCGATCGGCGCCGGCACGGCATTCACGATGCGGGTGAACAGGGCCGCGTAGTCAGCCTCGGGCGCGTGGTGGCCGGTCAGCGGGTCATGGTTGGCGCCGAAGGCCGCGTCGAGCTCGGACCAGTCGAGCTCGGTCAGCTTGCGCTCGGCCAGCGGCAGGATGTGCTGCTCCTCCAGCGCCATGTGGGCCATGTAGAAGTCGACATAGCGCCGCGTCGCCTCCTCGAAGGCTTCGCGGCGCGCCTCGCCCATCATCTCGAAGCCCAGCAGCGTGTGTTCGAGGTCGCGCACGCGCCGCTCGCCGTGCGCGTGCTCGTCGTCCAGCCGGTCGAGCAGGTCGCGCGCCAGCGGGGTGCGCTCGCGCAGCCTCGGGAACAGCAGCTCGGACTCCTTGCGGTGGTGGCGCTTCTCGGGGAACTCGTCGACGTAGAACAGCATGGCGCGCAGCACGGCGAAGTCGGGCAGCGTGCCCTGGCGGCGGTGCTGCGCCAGCAGCAGCGGGATCGAGCGCAGCATGGCCGCCAGCGCGGCGTGCTCTTCGCGGATGATTTTCAGCGTGGTGTGGGTCATGCGGAGCCTCCCGTGAGGCTGCCAGTCTGGCAGCGGGAGGCTCGGCGGACCTTGCCGTGGATCAAGTCCGCAGCAAACAGCGACGGCGCCGCGCCGCACGCACGGGCCGCGGGGTCTCTGGTTTGGCAGCCGCTGGGTGCCGCTTCAGCCGCAGCTGCCGATGTAACCGCAGGCGGTGCAGAACTCGCAGCCGTCCTTGCGGATCAGCGCCTGGTTGCCGCATTCGGGGCAGCGCGCGCCGGCCAGCGGGGCGCCGCCCTCCGGCAGTGCCCCGCTGGCCGACAACGGCGGCTGCAGGATGCCCATCTCGCGCAGCGGGTAGCCGCGCTCGTCGAGCACGCCCAGCAGGGCGTAGCGGTGGATGACCAGCCGCGCCAGGTACGCCACGGTCGACGGCCAGGTCTGCTGGCGCTGCTGTCCGGGCGGCAGGCCGGGCACGAACGCCATGAAGTGGCCGAGCGGCTCGGCATAGCTCAGCAGCTTGCGCAGCTTCATGCCGATCCAGGCCGGGTCGAGCACCCGCATGTCGAGCGACAGGATGCGCGCCAGCCCGTCCATGGCGCGCGGGTAGTTGCCCGAGAAGCCGAGCGCGCAGGGCCGCGTGACCGTGCCGCCCTGGCCGTCGGGCAGCAGCACCTCCTTCAGGGTCAGCGTGAAGGCCTCGTCGCTCGCCGGATTGCGGACATCGACCGACCAGGCCAGCGTGCCGCCGGGGCCGGTCTGCGGTTCCTCGCGACTGAACATGGCGTCGATGACGGGGGAGGCGCCGCGGCCGCCGGTGGTCGCGGCCGGCCGGCCGCCCGGTGCGGTGGCGTTGCCGAAGCCGTTCCGGCCCGACGCCGCGTCTGGCGAGCCGTCGTCCCACAGCCCGAGCTGCTCGCAGCGCCAGCGGATCACCGCCGAGGTGGCGGCCACCACGCCGGGAAAGCGCCGCGGCTCGCCGCGCGGCGGAAACGGCATGTCGAAGGCGCGCTCCTCCTGCACCGTGGCCAGCGCGTCGAGCTTCAGGCGCACCCAGGCGCGGTCGCGCGCGCGCAGGTCCATCGACAGCGTCTTGGCCAGGGCGCCCAGGCCGCGCGGCTGCTCGGCGCCGTTGACCCAGACCTCGAAGGGCGCCATGCGCCCGTCTTCTTCGGGCAGCTCGCCGACGAACAGCGCGAACTCGCCGAACGGGTGGCGCAGCATGTAGGTCCAGGCGGCGTTGCCGGCCGGAAGCTCCGGGCGGCCCGGCCAGCGCAGCGACGCCAGCACCGGCTGCGGCGTGCGCTCCAGCGCCAGGCGCCGGTTGACCGGGCCGGCATCCGGCGCCAGCCCAGGCGCCGCCGCGGCGGGCGGCGTGCCGGCATCGCCCGGTGCCGCTGCGGCAACCCCGGGCGATGCCGCCACCCCGTCGGGCCCTGCTTCGGGTGCGACGAGGCCTGCCGCCGCCGTGGCAGCGGGCGACGCCGCCACCGGCGCCACGCTCAGCACGGCGCCCAGCACGCTGTTGGGCCGGTAGGTGGCCAGCCCCTTCAGGCCGGATTTCCAGGCGCCCAGGTAGAGGTCCTGGAAGTCGGCGTAGGGATAGTCGGCCGGCACGTTGACGGTCTTGGAAATGGCGGTGTCGACGTACGGCGCCACCGCCGCGACCATCGCCTCGTGCGCCTGTGCACTCATCTCCAGCGCGGTGACGAAGGCCGGTGTCAGCGGCGCGTCGGCGCCCTTCAGGTGGCGGTAAAGCCGCCAGGCGTGGTCCTCGACCGCGTACGCCGTGAAGCCACCGTCGGCCTCGCGCTTCCTGCGCGTGTAGCGCCACGAGAAGGCCGGCTCGATGCCGTTGCTGGCGTTGTCGGCGAACACCAGGCTGATGGTGCCGGTCGGCGCGATCGAGACCAGGTGCGAGTTGCGCAGGCCCTGCGCGCGGATGCGCTCCTTCAGCGCTTCGGGCAGGCGCGAGGCGAAGGTGCCGCGGCCGAGATAAGGATCGGCATCGAAGCGCGGAAAGGCGCCGCGCTCGACCGCCAGATCGCAGGAGGCCGCGTACGCCGCGTCGCGCAGTACCTCGGCGATGCGCCGTGCGGCCTCGCGCGCCGGGGCGCTGTCGTAGCGCAGGTTCAGCATCACCAGCGCGTCGCCCAGGCCGGTGAACCCGAGGCCGATGCGCCGCTTGTCTCGCGCCTCCGCGGCTTGGCGCGGAAGCGGCCAGAAGCTGATGTCGAGCACGTTGTCGAGCATGCGCACCGCCACCGTGGCCAGCCGCGCGAACGCGGCCTCGTCGAAGCGCGCGCTGGGCTCGAACGGCTCGCGCACGAAGCGCGTCAGGTCGATCGAGCCCAGGCAGCAGCAGCCGTAGGGCGGCAGCGGCTGCTCGCCGCAGTTGTGGGCCTGGAGGCCGTTCGCGTCGAACGCGTGCACATCGGCCACCGTCACGTCGTAAACGTCCTCGACGCCGTCCGGGATGATGGATTCGACCGTGGCGACGAAGCGCTCTCGATTCAGGGCATGGCGGTAGGCGGCCAGGCAGCTTTCCAGCCGCTCGGCCTTGGCCGTGTCCGAGAAGCCCACGCGGGCAGCAAAGAAGCTCAGGTTGTCGCCCGAGACCACCAGTTCATGATTGGCTTGACAGGTGTACGCACGCTTGCCGCCCCATCCATCCGGCAGCAGGCGCAGGCCGGCACCGCGACGGTTGCGATACACGGTGGAAGCGATGCCCAGGCGCATCAGCATGCGCTGCGCCGACGCCAGCAGCCCCGGGTCGCTTTGCGCCAGCCGCACGCTCACGCCCTTGTCCTGGCTGCCCTGCACCGAGCCGTCGGCGTCGAACAGGCCGCGCAGAACCGCCGCCGTGAAGGCGGACGAACCCTTCTCCATCTCGGGCGTCAGGGTTTTGTGGCCCACCTTCATGCCGAAGCGCAACGCCAGGTCGCGCAACGGGGCCGAAGCCATGCGCATTTCGCCGCGCGCGGCGATCGGCGTCTGGAAGCCGACAAAGTCGGCGCGGTGCTCCAGAGCGGCGGCCGCGGCCAGTGCTGCCTGCACGATGCCGTCCGCACCGGAGGTCGTGTACGGCGCGCCGTTGGCCACCTGCCTGAGGGCTGGCGCCCAGACGGAGAGGACCGCCTTGTCCGTCTCGAGCGTGCCGTCGCCGACCAGCAGGCCGAGAAGGTAGCCCTCTTCCTGCGTGCCCGGGCCGGGCCAGCCTGTCAGCGCGCGGTGGTCGTGCAGCGCGATCTCATCGCCCGGCAGCAGCTGGCCGGCCGGCGCCCACTGGGTTTCCAGGCCGTGACGCGTTTTGCGCACAACCTTGCGCACACGGTGATCGGCCGTGAGGCGCAGCGCATGGCCTTCCCGGGTGCGCAGCGCCACCACGGGACGGGTGCCGGTCCTGAAGAAGCCCTGGCTCTCCAGACGATGGGCGCGTCCGTCGACGATCGCCGTGAAATCCTTGCCGATCAGGTCAGCCACCTGCTCGGCGCCCCGCGCCGTCATGACCCAGGTGTCCCGGGTGACGCACGGATTGGTCGCGGCGAGGGTCTCGCAGTACGACAGGTTGTTGTCGAGGTTGATGCGGTCGAGGAAGAGCACGCCCGGCTCGGCGTGGTCGTAGGTCGATCGCATGACCTGCTCCCACAGCGCGCGCGCCGGCAGGGTGCGGTACACCCACAGGCCGTCCTCCCGCTGGTGCGCGCCCGCGGCCTGCTGCCGGGGGCCGGGCGCCGCGCGGTGCACCAGCTCGACGTCGCCGTCGTCCTGCACCGCCCGCATGAAGGCGTCGGTGAGGCCCACCGAGATGTTGAAGTTGGCCAGGTCGCCCCGGTCCTTGGCATGGATGAACTCCTCGATGTCCGGGTGGTCGCAGCGCAGCACGCCCATCTGCGCGCCGCGCCGCGCGCCGGCCGACTCGACCGTCTCGCACGAGCGGTCGAACACGCGCATGTACGACACCGGCCCCGACGCGCTCGACTGCAGGCTGGCGACCCAGGCGCCGCGCGGGCGGATGCGCGAGAAGTCGTAGCCGACGCCGCCGCCGCGACGCATGGTCTCGGCCGCCTCGGTCAGCGCGGTGTAGATGCCGGGGTGGCCGTCCTCCTCGGTGGCGATCGAGTCGCCCACCGGCTGCACGAAGCAGTTGATGAGCGTGGCCGCGAGCCCGGTGCCGGCGGCCGAGGCGATGCGCCCGGCCGGGATGAAGCCCTCGCGCAGCGCCTCCAGGAAGCGCGCCTCCCAGTGCGCGCGGGCCTCCGGCGCCTCCGCCTGCGCCAGCGCGCGCGCCACGCGCCGGCGCACGTCGTCGATGCTGCGCTCGTCGCCCTTGGCGTATTTCTCCAGCAGCACCTCGGTGCTGATCGGCTGCGCGGGCAGGGCCGGGGCGGGCGGTTCCGGAGGGGACAGGGGGGCGGTTTTCATGGACATGGCGCCGCAATGATGGCGCCACCCCGGCGTCTTGGCGACGGCAGGGCGGGTTTTCCGCCATCCGCGAGGTATTCCGGGAGCGCTACCGCGGCCTCTCTTCGGCCCGGCGCGAGGACCGCTCGAAAGACAGGCGCGCGGGCGCCTTTCGGGCTCAGTAGTCCAGCCGCAGCGGCTCGCCGATGCGCTGCGCGCGCACGTCGGCGGGGTGGAACGGCAGCGGATGCCATTCCTTGGCCGAGAACAGTGCCAACTGGTCGAACCAGTGCGGCGACGCCGGGTCGCTGCTCTGGCCGTAGGTCAGGATGGCCTGCGCCACCGGGCCGCGCGCGTCGAAGGTCACGGTCTGCATGTAGCTGCTGCCGTAGTTGACGCGGTAGCCGCCGGCGTCGAGCGTCGGCTGGCCCTGCGTCTCGACCTTGTTGAGCACGCCCTCGAACTCGTCGCCGCCGTGGATGGCGATCTTGCGGCCGCGCACGGTGCGCGCCTGCACCTCGCCCAGCGCCACGTCGGGCGCGAAGCCGGCCGCGCGCACGATGCCGACCGCGTCGGCGAGCGCCTTGAACACCGCGTCGCGCACGCCCGGCGTCGCCATGTCGAGGCCGGCCGGCGTCGCGACCGGACGCGCCGCGTCGAAGGGCACGCGCCAGACCTTCGGGATGTTCCTGGCCTGGCGCCAGAACTCGCGGAACAGCGGCGCGCCTCTGGAAGCAAGGTTGCTGGTGCGGTCCCAGCCGGCCAGCGCGCGGCAGCCCTGCGCGGCGTCGGCCGCGAGCGCCGCCGCGTTCGTGCGGCAGGCGGCGAGCAGGTCGTCCATCAACAGCATGCCGGCCAGGTTCTTGTCGCGGAAGATCACGCTGCGCACCTCGGCCGCGCCCATGCGGTTGCCCGGCAGCCCGTCGCCGCCGGCCAGGCGCCCCCGGATTTCCATGATCGCGCTGCGCGTGCGCAGCCGCTGCGCGATGCCGACCGGGCCCACCAGCGGCGAGACGCCCGCCATCGGCGGCACGTCCGGGTTGCTCAGCCAGTAGCTGTCGTTGCTGTTCTGAACCCAGTCGGGGGTGACGAGGACCGGCATGCGCGCCGGCGGGGTGATGCCGGGTGCCGCCACGCCGGGCTCGCGGTGCCAGGCGCAGGCGGCGCGCGAGCCGTCGAGCACCGGCAGGCCGGCGGCGGCGAACAGCGCGGCTGCGCGCGGCGAGGGCGCGCAGGCCTTCATCATCTCGGCCGATACATCCGGCACCACCGACAGGTCGGCGTACATCGCGTTGCCATCGCGGTCGGCGGCGATGGTGTTGATCCACGGGATGCCCTGGTTGCCCATCGCGGCGCGCAGCTCGCCGACGTTGCGGGCTTTGGCCATCTTCATCCAGCTCTCGGCGGAGCGCACGTTGAGCGTGTTGGCGTCGCGGATGGCGTAGGCCGTGGTCGCGCTCCAGCCCAGGCCCGCGGCCGGCAGCGCGACCACCGGGCCCCATTCGGTGCTGTAGAAGGTCTTGCTGGCCGGCACGCCGCCGGGCGCGGCGGCCTCGGCCGGCAGGGTCACGGTCTTGGTGGTCATCTTCCTGCGCTGGCCGTCGACGAGGTAGACGGTCGGGTCGGCCGGGTCGAGCTTCAGCTCGTAGAGCGTGAAGCGCTTGCCGGTCGAAACCGTGTGGGTCCAGGCCACGTCCTTGTTGAAGCCGATCGACACCACCGGGCTCAGGCCGCCGGTCGCGCCCATCACGTCGAGCTGGCCCGGGATGGTCAGGTGCAGCTCCCAGAAGCGGTTGGTGCCGAACCACGGGAAGTGCGGGTTGCCCAGCAGCACGCCGCGCCCGTCGGACGTGGCGTTGCGCCCGAAGGCCCAGCCGTTGGAGCCGAGCTCGCCGCCCTCGGGGTTGTCGTTGAAGCGGTAACGCGCGAGCTCGGCCACCGCCTGCGGCAGCGCGACCGGCGCGGCGCCGGTGCGCGGGCCCGGCGCCGGCGGCGCGGCGGCCAGCACGGCGCCGGCCAGCGCGCCGACGCCGCCCAGGATCATCGACTGTTCGGTGGCGCGCGACAGGTCGGCCAGCGTCATCGGCCGCACCCACGGCTTGCCGCGGCAGGCTTCGGGCAGGCCGTTCGGGCCCGCGTCGCGCAGGTAGCGGTTGTAGCCCGCCACGTAGCCGCGCAGCGCCGCCTGCACGTCGGGGCTGGCGGTGGCCGCGGCGCGCGCCAGAGCGGCGTCGTCCATGTGGGCGCGGATGAACAGGTCGATCTGCGCGTTGGGCATGCGGCCCAGGCCGAGCTCGCCGGTGTTTTGCGCGCCGAGGAACTGCGCGCGCTCGCCGCGCACCGTCAGCAGGTGCTCGGCGGTCTGGCAGACGTTGTCCTGCGCGTGCGCGTAGGCGACGCCGTAGCCGATGCCCTCGTGGTCGCCGGCGGTGATGTGCGCGATGCCCCAGGTGGTGCGCTCGATCTGCACGCTGCGGCTGCCCGCGGGCGGGCCGCTGGCGCAGGCGGCGAGCAGCGCGGCCGCGGCGGCGGCGCAGGCGGTGCGCAGAAAGGGGCGTGCAGGGCGGAGGACGGGGTTCGACATGGGAGTGAAAGCCGGTGGGGAGGAGGCCCGATTACACGACGCGGGCGCCGGCTGCTGCTGCGGGCTTACCCCGAGCCTGTGCGGGCGGCATCGCCCTCACGACAGCTGGACGGCAGGATTTACCATAAGCCGCACCCTGTGGCGGCGGCATGGTGCGGGCCGACGGCGCGCCCTGCCGGCTGCCGCTGATCCATTTGGCGCCCCTTCGGCAGGTCGGGCGCCTCCCGTCCCGCTCCCTTCCGGTTCCTGGCCCATGGTGATTTTCGAAGCCCTCCTGCTGCTCGTCGCCTTCTGCGTCGCGCTGGCGTGGCTCGCGCAGCGCTTCAACGTGCCGCTAGCGGTGCCGCTCGTGCTCGGCGGCATGGCGCTGGCCTTCGTGCCGGGCCTGCCGGCCATCGAGCTGAACCCGGCGCTGGCGCTGACGCTGTTTTTGCCGCCGCTGCTGCAGGCCAGCGCCTACCGCACCGACTGGGCGGGCTTTCGGTCGAACCTGCGCCCGATCCTGCTGCTGGCCGTCGGCGCCGTGTTCTTCAGCGCCGCGGCCGTCGCGCTGGTGGCCCGGCTGATGGTGCCCGGGCTGCCCTGGTGGGCGGCGGTGGCGCTCGGCGCGATCGTGGCGCCGCCCGACGCGGTGGCGGCGGCCTCGGTGCTCCGGCGCTTCAACCTGCCGCGGCGCCTGGTGATCGTGCTGGAGGGCGAGAGCCTCATCAACGACGCCTCCTCGCTGGTGCTCTACCGCTTCGCCGTCACCGCGGTGGCGGCCGGCAGCGTGAGCTACGCGCACGGCGCGCTGCAGTTCGTCGGCGCGGCCAGCGGCGGCGCGCTGGTCGGCTGGCTCGTGGGCCGCGCGGCGATGGCGGTGTTCGCGCGGCTCGAAGACACGATGCTCGACATCACGGTCAGCCTGCTCGCCGGTTTCGTCGCCTACCTGGCGGCGGAGCGCGTGCACGCCTCGGGGGTGCTGGCCGCGGTGGCCTGCGGCCTGGTGCTCGGCCGCCAGCAGCACGCCGAGTTCACCGCCCGCACCCGGCTCGACCTGGGCGCCGTCTGGCACTTCATCGAGTTCCTGCTGGCCAGCCTGGTGTTCATGCTGATCGGGCTGCAGCTGCGCGGCATCGTGGCGCGGCTGGCCGACTACGAGCCGGCCCGGCTCGCCTGGCTGGGCACGGCGGTGGCCCTGACCCTGATCGCCAGCCGCTTCGTGTGGGTCTTCGCCAGCACCTGGCTGGCGCGGCGCCTGCTGGCATCGTCCGCCGCGTCCGACGGAATGCCGCGCTGGAGCCATGCGGCGGTGCTGTCGTGGGCCGGCATGCGCGGCGTGGTCAGCCTGGCGGCGGCGCTGGCGCTGCCGCTCGGGTTTCCAGGGCGCGACATCATCGTGTTCCTGGCGTTCTGCTCCATCTTCGCGACGCTCGTGGTGCAGGGAACGACGCTCGGCTGGCTGGTGCGGCGCGTCGGCGCGGCCGGGCAGGAGACGGCGCCGGGCTTCGATGCGACCACCGCCCAGGCGCGCGCCGAGATCGCGACCGCGGCACGCGACGCGGTGAAGTCGCAGCTGCAGGTTGACGAGGCGCCCGGGCCGGACGGCGCGGCCGCGCAATTGGTCAACGAGTACGAAGCGCGGGCCGAGCGCGCCCGCATCGAGGAGCACGACCTGGAGCGCCGCAGCGAGGAGCTCGACGCCCAGCGCCGCATCCGGCTGGTCGCCCTCGACGCCGCGCGCGAGAAGCTCGCGCAGCAGACCGACGGGATCGACATCGAAACCCAGCGCCTGCTCGGCGAGGAGCTGGATCTGGAGGAGCAGCAGATCCGCCGCGCCCTGGGCGAGGCGTAGGCCTCGCGACAGGAGGCGCTCAGGCGCTGCACTCCAGCTTCATGGACTGAATCCGGCCCCCGAAGCCGAGCTTCTTGACGAGTCCGGCCTCGCGCGTGTTGGGGCCGAACTGGACCGTGCGGTCCTTGAACATTTGGTGCTCGTAGACGTGCAGCGTGGCCTTGTCGCCCAGCACCAGGCTGTCGATGTTGCGCTTCAATTCGCGGCCGCTGCCCTTGTCGAAGCCGCCGATGTCGGCCGGGCCGACCAGCGTCAGGATGTCGCCCTTGAAGTCGCGCTGGTCGTAGAACTGCGCCCAGCAGCCCGATTCCAGCGCCTTGGTCGAGATTTGGACCGGCACCAGCATGACCACCGGCGCGGGCTGGTTGGGCGTGGCCGGCGTGTTCGTGGTGGCCGGCTTGCTGGCCGTGCTGTTCGTGCCGGTGCTGCTGGCGGCAGCGGACGTGCTTGGCGTGGCGGCGGGGGCGCTGCTGCCTTGCGCGAGGGCCGACGAGGCGGCGAGCGCCAGGGCGCCGGCGAACAGGAAAAGATTGTTTTTGCGCATGGGAACTCCTTCATGAAACGAAATGCCGTCCGGCGAAAACCGCCGCGACACAGTCGATTGGAGAGGTCCCGATGGGGCCGGTGCGTTCTGTTTTTCAGTTTCGGCTGTCAGGATTTTGCGCATGTGGTCCGATGCGCGGCCGTCACGGACAGCCCCCGTGCGACGGCCCGGCGCGCCGGCAACGCGCCTGCCGCTTCTGAGTCGCCCTGCCGCGGCGCCCGGCCCTCAGGTGGCCAGCCGTTCCTCGATGGCGGCCTTGGTCTGCGGCAGCTCCTGCGGCAGACCGTGCGCCAAGCGGCCGAACAGCTCCTCGTGCAGCTTCAGCTCCGCCAGCCAGGCGTCCTTGTCGAGGCTGGTGACGCTGTCGAACTGCGCGGCGCTGAAATCGAGGCCGGTCCAGTTCAGGTCGCCGTAGCGCGGCGACACGCCGAACACGTGCTCCGTGCCCTCGGCCCGGCCTTCGACCCGGTCGATCATCCACTTGAGCACGCGCATGTTCTCGCCGTAGCCGGGCCAGACGAACTTGCCGTCCTCGCCCTTCCTGAACCAGTTGGTGGTGTAGATCTTCGGCAGCCGGGCGCCCGAGGCTTCGAGCTTCTTGCCCAGGTCCAGCCAGTGCCGGAAGTAGTCGCTCATGTTGTAGCCCATGAAAGGCAGCATGGCGAAGGGGTCGCGCCGCACCACGCCCTGCTGGCCGGCGGCGGCGGCGGTGGTCTCGCTGCCCATGGTGGCGGCCATGTACACGCCCTCGACCCAGTCGCGCGCCTCGGTCACCAGTGGCACGGTGGTGGAGCGGCGCCCGCCGAAGATGAAGGCGTCGATCGGCACGCCCCTGGGGTCGTCCCAGGCCTCGTCGAGCGCGGGGTTGTTGGTGGCGGCCACCGTGAAGCGCGCGTTCGGGTGCGCGGCCTTGGCGCCGGTCGCCAGCGCGATCTCGGGCGTCCAGTCGTTGCCCTGCCAGTCGATGGCGTGCGCCGGCGGGTCGCCCATGCCCTCCCACCAGACGTCGCCGTCGTCGGTCAGCGCGACGTTGGTGAAGATCACGTCGTGGTCGAGGCTGGCCATGCAGTTCGGGTTGGTCTGCGCGTTGGTGCCGGGCGCCACGCCGAAGTAGCCGGCCTCCGGGTTGATGGCGTAGAGCCGCCCGTCGGCGCCGGGCTTGATCCAGGCGATGTCGTCGCCGATGGTGGTGACCTTCCAGCCCTCGAAGCCGGCGGGCGGCACCAGCATCGCGAAGTTGGTCTTGCCGCAGGCGCTCGGGAAGGCGGCGGCGACGTGGTGCTTGGCGCCCTGCGGACTGGTCACGCCCAGCACCAGCATGTGCTCGGCCAGCCAGCCCTCTTCGCGCCCCATGCTCGACGCGATACGCAGCGCCAGGCACTTCTTGCCCAGGAGCGCATTGCCGCCGTAGCCCGAGCCGTAGCTCCAGATTTCGCGCGTCTCGGGGTAGTGGACGATGTACTTCGTCTTGTTGCAGGGCCAGCTCACGTCGGCCTGGCCGGCTTCGAGCGGCGCGCCGACGGTGTGCACGCACGGCACGAAGGCGCCGTCGGTGCCGAGCACGTCGTACACCGCGCGGCCCATGCGCGTCATGATCTTCATGTTGACGGCGACGTAGGCGCTGTCGGAGAGCTCGATGCCGATGTGCGCGATCGGCGAGCCCAGCGGGCCCATCGAGAACGGCACCACGTACATGGTGCGGCCCTTCATGCAGCCGTCGAACAGCGGCTGCAGCGTGGCGCGCATCTCGGCCGGGGCCATCCAGTTGTTGGTCGGGCCGGCGTTTTCCTTCTTCTGGCTGCAGATGAAGGTGCGGTCCTCGACGCGCGCCACGTCGCCCGGGTCGGAGCAGGCGAGGTAGGAGCCGGGACGCTTGGCCGGGTTGAGCTTCTTGAAGGTGCCGGCCTCGACCAGCTGCTGGCACAGGCGGTCGTACTCCTCGGCGCTGCCGTCGCACCAGTGGATGCGTTCGGGCTGGCACAGTGCGGCCATGTCGGCCACCCAGGCGATCAGTTTTGCGTTCTTGACGTACGCGGGCGCCTGAACGGTCAGGCCCTGCATCAGCGGTGCGTTCATCGAAAGACTCCTAAGTTGAAAATCGTTTTTTCAAACGGACCTCGCGATGCCGACGCGAAGGCCGTTTGAGAAAACGCTTCAAATCCGGGCTGATCGATGCGCTCCGCGCGGTGGCACATCCTCCCGCAGGTCGGACGGCAGGTTCGCAGCGCCTCGCAAGCCGCGCCGCCTCCCTGCGAACGATGTTATCGGACCCTGCGAAGCGGCCGCCTCGTGCCGGCAATGGGCATGCCAGGGTGGCGGATTGCGCAGGGTTCCGGCGTCCTCAGGCCATGTAGACCGCGATCGAGGCCAGCATCAGCATCAGCACGCCCGCCGCGACGGGCAGCACCAGCGGCATGTACTTGACGACGCCCTCCACGGCATCCTGTTCGACGGCGGCGGCGTGGCCGGGCTCGATGGGGGTGGTGGGAGCGGTGGGGGCAACGGGGGCGGACGACATACTTGAGGCCTCATCTGTTCGGACAGGCGCCATTTTAGAGGCGGGCCACCGTCAGGGACCGTCCGGAAAGCCGTCCCGATCCCCTCCAAACCTCATGGCGCGCGCTGCGGCGACGCGCCTGCCTCGGTCAGGGCTGCTCCTCGGCCACGAAACCCGCCGCGTGAATGGCGTCGAGCACGGCCGCCAGATGGGCGCGCCCGCGCGTCTGCAGCACCAGCTCGATCTCGACATTCTGCGCGGCGAGCATCGTGAAGGCGCGTTGATGGTGCACCTCGTCGATGTTGGCGCCGGCCTCGGCCACCACGGCCGTGATGCGCGCCAGCATGCCCGGCACGTCGCGCGCGCTCACGCGCAGCCGCGCCAGGCGGCCGGCGCGCACCATGCCGCGCTCGATGATGGCCGCCAGCAGCAGCGGGTCGATGTTGCCGCCCGAGAGCACCAGCCCGACCTTTTTGCCGCGAAAGCGCTCCGGGTGGCGCAGCAGCGCCGCAAGGCCCGCGGCGCCGGCGCCCTCGACCAGCGTCTTCTCGATTTCGAGCAGCATCAGCACCGCCTGCTCGACGTCGCCCTCGTCGACCAGGAGCAGGTCGTCCACCAGCCGCTCGATCACCGCCTGGGTGAGCACGCCGGGCGTGCCGACGGCGATGCCCTCGGCGATGGTGCTGGCGCCCTGCGGATGGTGCGTGCCCTGCACGGCATCGACCATCGCGGCGAAGCGCAGGGTCTGCACGCCGACGATCTCGATGTCGGGCCGGCGCGCGCGCGCCGCCACCGCCATGCCGGCGATCAGCCCGCCGCCGCCGACCGACACCACCAGCGTGTCGAGGTCGGGCACCGCGTCGAGCATTTCGAGCGCGACGGTGCCCTGGCCGGCCATGATGTCCAGGTCGTCGTACGGGTGGACGAATTCGAGCCCCTCGCGCGCGGCCAGCGCCAGCGCGTGCGCGCGGGCGGCGTCGAGCGTGTCGCCGTGCAGCACGATCTCGGCGCCGAAGCCGCGCGTGCGCTCGACCTTGACGGCCGGCGTGAAGCGCGGCATGACGATCAGCGCGCGCAGCCCCAGGCGATGCGCGTGGTAGGCCACGCCCTGCGCGTGGTTGCCGGCCGACATGGCGATCACGCCGCGCGCCGCGCCGCCCGCCTCGGCCAGCGCCGCCAGCTTGTTGTAGGCGCCGCGCTCCTTGAACGAGGCAGTGAACTGCAGGTTCTCGAACTTCAGGAACACCTGCGCGCCGACGATCTCCGACAGGGTGCGTGATTCGACACAAGGGGTATTGAGGATCTGGCCGCGCAGCCGGCCGGCCGCGCGCAGGATGGCGTCGATGTCAAGCATGGCGCCATTGTGGAAGGTTTGCGCGTCTTAAGGGTTTTTCCCCTTCCCCTCCCTTCCCCAACGCGAGGGTCTGCGCTATGGTCGCGCTCGAATGCCTCAACTGGAGGGTGTACAGATGGCCAAACGTTTCGGGGTCGACGCGACTGCCGCCGCCGTGCGCGGGCAGGCCTTGGCCTCGCCCGGGCTGAAGGAGGCGCCGGTGCTGGAGCTGATGTGCTCGCACTTCGTGCTGACGCTGGCGGCGCAGCAGGGCCCGCGCTTCAACGTGCGGCGCGACTTGAACGGCCTGCTCTCGCTCACCGGGCGGCACCTGGTGCTGGCCGGTCTCGGTGCTGCTGCGGCTGCGCGACTTCCTGGCGCGGCGCTGCGCCGGCAACGAGGCCTGGAAGGGCGTCGAGTCGCTCGACGCGCGCACGCTGCTGGCGCGCTACGGGGCTTGGCGCGGGCCCTACGAGGAAGGCACGCTGTTCTTCTACCTCGACGAGTACGCCAAGGACCAGCCCAAGGACCTGCTCGCGGTGCTCGCCGTCACGCGCGACTGGCTCGCGCACGCGCTGCGCAAGCAGTCCACCCTGGTCGAGAAGAACATCGACGCGCTGGCGGGCCTGCTGCAATTGAACCGCGCCGAGCGCGCGCTGCTGCTCTACGGCACGCTGGCGCGCTACCAGCGCGACCTGCGCTCGCTCTTGGTCGAGTTCAAGGTCAACAACGCGCCCGAGGCCTACGCCGCCATCGCCGAGGTGGCGGGCGTCAACGCCAGCGAGGTCGGCGAGGCGCTGCGCGCGGGCTCGCGGCTGGAGCGCATCGGGTTGGTCGAGAACCTGATCTCCGAGCACAACATCACCGACCTGGCCGACCTGATGAAGGTCAGCGAGAAGCTGCCGCCGGTGCTCATGCGCGAGTACCGCGACCAGAGCGAGCTGATGGCTGTCTTCACCCGCCCGTCGGCCAAGAGCGCGCTCGCGCTGGGCGACTTCGCCTTCGTCGCCGAGGACGCGCGCGTGCTCGTCACGCTGCTGCGCGCGGCGGTGGCGCGCCGCGAGCCGGGCGTCAACGTGCTGCTGTACGGCCCGCCGGGCACCGGCAAGACCGAGCTGGCCAAGGTGGTGGCGCAGGCCGCCGGGCTCGACCTGTTCGAGGTCGAGTACGCCGACCGCGACGGCAATTCGCTCTCCGGGCGCGACCGCTACCGCTCGTTGCAGATCGCGCAGGTGTTTTTGAAGGGCAGCGCCCAGTCGGCGCTGCTGTTCGACGAGGTCGAGGACGTGTTCCCGCCCATCAGCACCGAGGCGGCGCAGTTCATGGCCCGCGCCGAGCAGGTCGCGGCGCCGCCCGCGCGCGGCAGCGTCAACGGCAAGGCCTGGGTCAACCAGATCCTCGAATCGAACGCGGTGCCGACGCTGTGGGTCACCAACCGCATCGAGCAGATCGACCCGGCTTTCCGCCGCCGCTTCGCCTACCATCTGGAGCTGAAGTCGCCGCCGCCCGGCGCGCGCGAGCAGCTGGTGAAGAAGACGCTGGAGGGCATCGCCGTGTCCGATGCCTTTGCCGCCCGGCTGGCCGAGCGCAAGGGGCTGACCCCGGCGCAGATCCGCACCGCCGCGCGCTTCGCGCAGCTCGCCGGCGGCGACGACGCGGCGATCGAGACGCTGATCGAGCGCCAGCTGAAGAACGCCGACTTGGCGCTCGGAACTTCCGGCGCCGTCCACGGCGCGCGCCGCAGCGTGACCACCTACGACCTCGACATGCTCAATGTCGAGTCGCGCTTCGAGATCCCGCGCATCGTCGAGGCGATCCGCGCGCGCGGCCACGGCACGCTGTGCTTCTACGGCGCGCCGGGCACCGGCAAGACCGCGCTGGCCGAGCACCTGGCCACAGCCATCGGCCGGCCGCTGATCGTCAAGCAGGCCAGCGACCTGATGAGCAAGTACGTCGGCGAGACCGAGCAGAACATGGCCGCCATGTTCAAGGAGGCCGAGGCCGAGCAGGCGGTGCTGCTGCTCGACGAGGCCGACAGCTTTTTGCAGGACCGCCGCGGCGCCCAGCGCAGCTACGAGGTGACCGAGGTCAACGAGATGCTGCAGGGCATGGAGCGTTTTGCCGGCGTGTTCGTCTGCACCACCAATCTGCTGGACCGCATCGACCAGGCGGCGCTTCGGCGCTTCACCTTCAAGATCAGGTTCCTGCCGCTCACGGCGGTGCAGCGCGAGCGCATGTTCGTCGTCGAGGCGCTGGCGGGCGAAGCGGCACTCATGACCGCCGACATCCGCGCCCGGCTCGCCCGGCTCGACCGGCTGTGCCCGGGCGACTTCGCCGCCGTCAAGCGCCAGACCGACATCCTGGCCGTCACGTTCTCGGCGGCCGAGTTCCTCGACCAGCTGGAGGCCGAGCACCGCATCAAGCCCGAGGTGCGCGAGTCGCGCAGCATCGGCTTCGTGCGATGAACGGCAAGGCGCGCCGGGCGCCGGCCGCGCCCCCGGCCGTCGGCAAGCCGCGCCTGGAGGCGCTCAGCGACGGCCTCTATGCCATCGCGCTGACGCTGCTGGTGCTGGAGCTGAAGCTGCCGCCGCTGCCCGCGGGCGCGAGCGACGCGGCGATCCGCAGCGCGCTGGTCGCGCTGCTGCCCAAGGGGCTGGTGTGGATGCTCAGCTTCTGGGTCATCGTGGTGTTCTGGCTGGCCCAGCAGCGGCTCTACCGCTATCTGGTCGCGCTCGACGCCACCCTGGTGCGCATCGAGCTCGTGGGGCTGGCCATCGTCAGCCTGCTGCCGTTCTCCACCGCGCTGGTGGGCGATTGGGGCGACCGCGTGACCCCGGCGGCGATCTATGCCGGCCACCTGGCCGCGCTGGCGCTCGTGGCATGGCTGCGCACCACGCACTTCCTGCGGCATCCGTCGCTGCAGGTGCTGGAGATTTCCACCGGGGCCATCCACGCCATGCGGCTGCGCACGCGCCTGTTCGCGGCCTGTGCGTCGGCCGCCTTCGTCCTGGCCTTCGTCGTGCCGGGCTGGAACATGCTGGCGATGCTGCCGATGGTGCTGGCGGGACGGGTGGTGCCGAGGCTGCTGCGGCAACAGGGTTGAGCCCGAGGAGCCCTGGCTTCACGGGCCGCACGGAACCGGCGGCACTTCGAGCTGGGCGGGTGGCTCGGGTGGAGACGCCGAGCCCGCGTGCAAGGCAGCCCATCTGCTATGCAATCGATAGCATCAAACGCTGGCCGGACGTGCGTCGCCGGCCTCTTCTGTTCAAAGCGCCCGGCACACCCGCAACACTTCGTCGCCGTACTTCTCCAGCTTGGACGCCCCGATGCCGCTGATGCCCTGCAGGTCGGCGGTGGTCGCGGGCGCGCGCCCGGCGATGGCGAGCAGCGTGGCGTCGTGGAAGATCACGTAGGCCGGCAGGTTGTGCTCGCGCGCGACCTCGCCGCGCCAGGCCTTCAGCGCAGCGTAGCGCGTCTGCGCGGGCGCGTCGAGCTGCGCGGCGGCGGGGGAGGCGCCGCTTCGGGCCGCCTTGCCGCCGTCCGCGCCGCGCTCGCGCCGCGCCCTGCCGCGCTCGGCCGGCATCGACACCGACTCGCGCAGCATCACGGCCTGCTCGCCCTTGAGCACGGCGCGCGAGCCGTCGGTCAGGCGCAGCGTGTTGTAGGCCTGCGCATCGACCGCCAGCGCGCCGGTGGCGATCAGCTGGCGCAGCACGCCGCGCAGCTGCGCCTCGCTGAACTCGGCGCCGAGGCCGAAGGTGCTGATGCGCTCGTGGCCGAACTGTTTGGTCTTCTCGGTCGTCTTGCCGCGCAGGATGTCCATGACGTGGCCGGCGCCGAAGCCGATGCCGCTCATCTGCTGCACCCGGTAGATCGTGCTGAGCAGCTTGCGCGCCGCGTCGGTGCCGTCCCAGACCTGCGGCGGGGTCAGGCAGTTGTCGCAATTGCCGCACGGCGTGCTGGCCTCGCCGAAGTAGCCCAGCAGCCGCACGCGCCGGCAGTCGGTCGCCTCGGCCAGCGCCAGCAGCGCGTCGAGCTTGCCGCGCATCACGGCCTTGAAGTCCTCGCCGGCCGGGCTCTCGTCGATCATGCGGCGCTGGTTCACCACGTCCTGCAGGCCGTAGGCCATCCAGGCGTCGGCGGGCAGGCCGTCGCGGCCGGCGCGACCGGTCTCCTGGTAGTAGCCCTCGATGTTCTTGGGCATGTCCAGGTGCGCGACGAAGCGCACGTCGGGCTTGTCGATGCCCATGCCGAAGGCGATCGTCGCCACCATCACGATGCCGTCCTCGCGCAGGAAGCGGTCCTGGTGCTTCTGCCGCAGCGCGGCGTCGAGCCCGGCGTGGTAGGGCAGGGCGTTGACGCCGGCGTCCTGCAGCGCGAGCGCGACGTCCTCCACGCGCTTTCTCGACTGGCAATAGACCACGCCCGCCTCGCCCGCGTGCTCGCGCTCGATGAAGCGCAGCAGCTGCGTGGTCGCGTCCTTCTTCTCGACCAGGTGATAGCGGATGTTGGGCCGGTCGAAGCTGCTGACGAACTGGCGCGCGTCCTCGAGCTGCAGCCGCTCGACGATGTCGGCGCGCGTCAGGTCGTCGGCCGTGGCGGTGAGCGCGATGCGCGGCACGCCCGCGTAGCGCTGGTGCAGCACCGTGAGCGCTCGGTACTCGGGGCGGAAGTCGTGGCCCCACTGGCTCACGCAGTGCGCCTCGTCGATGGCGAACAGCGACAGCTTGCCGCGCGCCGCGAGCGCATCCAGCAGCTCCAGGAAGCGCGGCGTCGTCACGCGCTCGGGCGCGGCGTAGAGCAGCGTGATCTCGGCGCGCGCCAGGCGGCGCTCCACGTCCTGCGTCTGGGCCCAGTCGAGCGTCGAATTGAGAAAGGCCGCGTCCACGCCGGCCTCGTGCAGCGCGCCGACCTGGTCGTGCATCAGCGCGATCAGCGGCGACACCACCACCGTCACGCCATGGCCGGCGCGCTGGCGCGCGATCGCCGGGATCTGGTAGCACAGCGACTTGCCGCCGCCGGTGGGCATGAGCACCAGCGCGTCGCCGCCGGCCACCACGTGATCGACGATGGCCTGCTGCGGGCCGCGGAAGCGCTCGTAGCCGAACACCTCGTGCAGGATCGCCTGCGGCTCGGTATCAAGGGAAGAAAGGGACGGCTGGGCGGACACGTTTTGCTATGGTTTCAATAGCTGCCTGCGCCCATGGGATGGGCGCTGGAGCCCGATTCGACCCCAAAAGCAGAATGCGCCGGCCGGCGCAAGAAACCCGATTGTCGCCGCTCGCGCGCAGGCCGTGGCGCGCAGGGCCATGTCAATTCCCTGCCTCGCTGTGCCGCCCGTGAAACCCGCGGCCAGCGAAGCGAAGCCCACTCGCGGGACACCGCGGAGCCGGCTCCGCCGGGCCGCTGGTGTCGCCCCCAGGAAGGGGTGGCGAAGCGACAAGAAAGGCTGCCCGGCCGCGCGCAGCGCGAGCACCTGCGGCGTCAGGCCCCAGGACGCCTCCAGCCGCAGCTTCATGTCGGCCCGCATCCACTGGATGCCCCGCTTGGTGGCCAAGCCGACCCGGCGCCGTCCCGAACGGCACCCGGGTAAACCTGTATATACAGGATGGTCCAGAGCAACGACATTCGCCCAGCAGCAGTCTCGGGCGCCGTCATCGGCCGGCGGCACCACGGGTTTCGGCGGCGGCGCGGCGCCTGCGGTCGGCGCACCTGTATATACCTCTACGGAAAGGCATCTCATGCAGATCACGGAGCGCCCCTCGGGGGTCACGGATGCGGATGTGGACACCTTCAGGACCGACGGCGTCCTGGTGCTGCGCCAGGTGTTCAACGACTGGGTCGAGCCGCTGCGCGCCGGCGTGCAGGCGCTGATGGCCGACCCCAGCCCGCTGGAGCGCACGGTCAGGCCGGCCGACGGCTCGGCGGCCTTCTTCCAAGACCTGTGCAACTGGCAGCGCATCCCCCAGTTCCGCGACTTCGTGTTCGACTCGCCCGCCGCGGCGCTCGCGGCCCGCCTGATGGGCTCGAAGACGGCGCGCTTCTTCCACGACCACGTGCTGGTCAAGCAGCCCGGCGGCAGCACCGTGACGCCCTGGCACCAGGACCAGCCCTACTACTGCGTGGAAGGCGCGCAGAGCGTGAGCTTCTGGATCCCGCTCGATCCGGTGTCGCGCGAGGTCGTCATGGAGTGCGTGCGCGGCTCGCACCGCTGGGGCAAGGGCTTCCGCCCGATGCGCTTCGACGGCACGCGGCTCTACGCGCACGACGACTTCGAGGCCATGCCCGACATCGACGCCCTGCGCGGCGAGCTCGACATCGCGGGCTGGGACATGCAGCCCGGCGACGCCATCGCCTTCGACTTCCGCACCGTCCACGGCGCGCCCGCCAACCATTCGCCGCGCATGCGCCGGGTGTTCTCGGCGCGCTGGGTCGGCGACGACGCCGTCTATGCCGAGCGCGCCGGCAAGGGCTCGCCGCCCTTCACCGGCCTGACCCTGGCCGACGGCGAGCCCTTCGACGCGCCGATCTTCCCGGTCGTGTGGCGCGAGGCGACGGCCGCCTGAGATTTCCTTTTCCTTTCCTCCCACCCGCTTCCATTTCTGGAGTTTCCATGTCCCCATCGATGAAGAAAACCGTGCGCCGCACGCTGGTCGCCGCCGCGCTGGCGGCCACGGCGGCCCTGGCAAGCGCCCAGGACACCAAGGTCACGGTCGCCATCTCCGGCTGGACCGGCTTCGGCCCGATCACGCTGGCCAAGGAGGCTGGCATCTACAAGAAGCACGGGCTGGACGTGACGATCAAGAAGATCCCGCAGAAGGACCGCCACCTCGCCATCGCCTCGGGCGACGTGCAGTGCGCCGCGACCTCGACCGAGACCTGGATCGTGTGGAACGCCAACGGCGTGCCGACCACCCAGATCTTCAAGATGGACCAGGGCATGGGGGCCGACGGCATCGTCGCGCGCCCGGGCATCGAGAAGGTGTCCGACCTGCGCGGCAAGACCATCGCCGTGTCCTCGCCCGGCACCAACCCGTACTTCACGCTGGCCTGGATGCTCAAGAAGAACGGGCTCTCGCTCAAGGACGTCAAGCTCACCTCGCTGGAGCCCGGCCCCGCGGCCAGCGCCTTCGTGGCCGGCCAGAACGGCCTGGACGCGGCGGTGACCTACGAGCCCTACATCGGCCTGGTGCGCGACAAGCCCGAGAGCGGCAAGCTCATCGCCAGCTCGCTCGACTACCCCATCGTGTTCGACTCGTTCGGCTGCACGCCCAAGTTCCTGAAGGAGAACCCGAAGGCCGCCAAGGCGCTGACCGAGAGCTACTTCGACGCGCTGGACATGATCGCCAAGGAGCCGGCCAAGAGCTTCGAGATCATGGGCGCCGACGTGAAGCAGAGCGGCGAGCAGTTCAGGAAGTCGCAGTCGCTCATCCGCTGGGCCGACCGCGCGGCCAACCAGAAATTCTTCGACGGCGAGCTGCAGGCCTTCAACAAGGACGCGGCGGCCCTGCTGCTCGACATCGGCGTGATCAAGGCCGTCCCGCCGCTGGACACCATCTACGACGCCAGCTTCGTTCGCAGCAGCAGCAACTGACATGGAAACCGCAGCGCCCTACCTGGCGGCCGAGGCGCCGCCGCCGAAGCCGCGTGCGAGGCTGATGAAGCTGCTGACCCCGGTCGAGCCCAACACGCGCATCGCGCTGGGCATCGCGTTCTTCGTCGCCTTCCTGGCGTTCTGGTCGCTGGTGGCGTGGGCCGGCATCGTGCCCAAGGGGTTCCTGGCCACGCCGCTGGAGACGCTGCGCGCCGGCTGGGACCTGTTCGCCACGCAGGGCTTCGCCCACGACGTGGGCATGACGGTCTGGCGCGTGGTGGGCGGCTTCCTGATCGCGGCGGCGGTCGCGGTGCCGCTGGGCATCGCGATGGGCGCGTACAAGCCGGTGGAGGCCTTCTTCGAGCCCTGCGTCTCCTTCGCGCGCTACCTGCCCGCGTCGGCCTTCATCCCGCTGCTGATCCTGTGGGCGGGCATCGGCGAGGCGCAGAAGCTGGCGGTCATTTTCCTGGGCTGCTTCTTCCAGCTCACGCTGATGGTGATGATGATCGTCAACAGCACGCGGCGCGACCTGGTCGAGGCGGCGTACACGCTGGGCTCGAAGGACTCGGGCGTGATCCGGCGCGTGCTGCTGCCGGGCGCGGCGCCCGAGATCGCGGAGGCGCTGCGCCAGGTGCTGGGGCTGGGCTGGACCTACGTCGTGGTGGCCGAGCTCATCGGCGCGGCTTCGGGCATCGGCCACATGATCACCGACAGCCAGGCGCTGATGGCGACCGACAACATCATCGCCGGCATCGTCGTGATCGGCGTCGTCGGGCTGGCCTCCGACCTGCTGTTCAAGAAGGTCAACCAGTGGCTGTTTCCGTGGAGCCTGATGCGATGAGCCGCCTGTCCATCCGCCAAGTGAGCAAGGTCTTCGCGGGCAACCGCGGCGGCGCGCCGACCACGGCGCTGCAGCCGGTCAGCCTGGAAGTGGCCGACAACGACTTCATCACCGTGCTGGGGCCCTCGGGCTGCGGCAAGTCGACGCTGCTGCGGCTGGTCGCCGGGCTGGAGACGCCGAGCACCGGCGAGATCCTGCTCGACGGCCAGCGCATCGAAGGCCCCGGCGCCGACCGCGGCGTGGTGTTCCAGAGCTACACGCTGTTTCCCTGGCTCACCATCGCGCAGAACATCCGCTTCGGCCTGCGCGAGCGCGGCCTGCCGGAGGCCGTGCAGAAGGAGCGCAGCGACTTCTACATCGCCAAGGTCGGCCTGCGCGGCTTCGAGAACCACTATCCCAAGCAGCTCTCGGGCGGCATGCAGCAGCGCACCGCGATCGCGCGCGCGCTGGCCAACGACCCCAAGATGCTGCTGCTCGACGAGCCCTTCGGCGCGCTCGACAACCAGACGCGGGTGCTGATGCAGGAGCTGCTGCTGGGCATCTGGGAGTCGGCCCGCAAGACGGTGCTGTTCGTCACGCACGACATCGACGAGGCCATCTTCATGGCCAACCGCGTCGCGGTGTTCAGCGCGCGGCCGGGCCGCATCAAGGCCGACGTCGCGGTGGAGCTGCCGTACCCGCGGCACTACACGGTCAAGACCACGCCCGAGTTCATGGAACTGAAGGCGCGGCTGACCGAGGAAATCCGCGCCGAGTCGATGGCCGCCGCGGAAAGCCAATGAAACACCCCCAGGCTCCGCGCACTGCGTGTCGCTTCGCCCACCCCCTTGCAGGGGGCAACACCGGCGGCCCGGCAAAGCCGGATCCGCGGTGTTCCTGGCGGGAGCCATGCCCATGACGGCCGTCGTCGCCCTTCGCAGGCCCCAGCCGGCGCGTGGTGCCGCCCAGCCCGCGCTGGCGCTCTACGAGCAGGTCAAGGCCTTCATCACGCACCGCATCCAGGACGGCACCTGGCCGGCCGGCCACCGGCTGCCCTCGGAGCACGAGCTGGTGGCGCAGTTCGGCGTCGCGCGCATGACGGTCAACCGCGCGCTGCGCGAGCTGGTCGAGCAGGGCCGCGTCGTGCGCGTGGCCGGCGTGGGCAGCTTCGTGGCCGAGGCCAAACCGCAGTCCACGCTGCTGCAGATCGCCAACATCGCCAGCGAGATCCGCGCGCGCGGCCACGACTACCGCTGCGAGTTCCTGGTGGCCGAGCGCATCGCGGCGGCGCCCGACGTCGCCGTGTGGCTGGACCTGCGGCCCGGCGAGTCGGTGTTCCACACCGTGTGCCTGCACCTGGAGAACGAGGTGCCGGTGCAGCTGGAAGACCGCCACGTCAACCCGCATGCGGTGCCGGCCTTTCTGGACCAGGATTTCTCGGCCGTCTCGCCCAGCGAATACCTGGTGCGCAACGTGCCCTTCGACCAGATCGAGCACGTGGTCGATGCCGTGCTGCCCACGCCCGAGCAGGCCGAGCGCCTCGCCATGCCGGCGAGCGAGCCGTGCCTGCTGCTCACGCGCCGCACCTGGACGCGCACCCTGCCGGTGACGATGGTGCGCTGCCTGCATCCCGCCTCGCGCTACCGCCTCGGCAGCCGCTTCCGCGCCGACGGCAACCCCTCTTTCGGCTGAAATCATGAAACCCCTTGGCTTGCCATTTCGTGTGTTGCGCCACCCCCCGAGGCTTGGCCGCCTTGGGGCGGCCCGGCGTCGGCCGACTTAGCCGTTCAGCCTCTCCAGTTCGCGCCGCAATTACTTGTATAGACAGGAGCATCCATGAACTCCGCTTCCCTTGACACCGCCGCCGTGCCCCTCGTGCTGGTCCCGGGCAAAGTCGATCTGGCGACCCTGCGCCGGGTGCACGCCGGCGGCGTGCGGCTCGCCCTGCACGCGCCGGCGCGCGCCGCGCTGCTGGCGGCGCAGGCCACGGTGCGCCAGATCGTCGAGTCCGGCCGCGTGGTCTACGGCGTCAACACCGGCTTCGGCAAGCTGGCGCAGACCACCATCCCGCACGGACGGCTGGCCGAATTGCAGCGCAACCTGGTGCTCTCGCACAGCACCGGCACCGGCGCACCGCTGGCCGACGGCGTGGTGCGGCTGGTGCTGGCGACCAAGGCGGTGAGCCTGGCGCGCGGGCATTCGGGCGTGCGCCCGGAGATCGTCGATGCGCTGCTGGCGCTCTTCAACGCCGGCCTTCTGCCGCGCATCCCGGCCAAGGGCTCGGTCGGCGCCTCGGGCGACCTGGCGCCGCTCGCGCACTTGGCCTGCGTGCTGATCGGCGAGGGCGAGGTCACGGCGCCCGGTGGCGCGGTGATCGGCGGCGCCGAGGCGCTCGCGCGCATCGGGCTCGACCCGTTCGTGCTCGGCCCCAAGGAGGGGCTGGCGCTGCTCAACGGCACGCAGGTCTCGACCGCGCTGGCGCTGGCCGGCCTGTTCGGCGCCGAGCAGGTGTTCGCCGCCGGCCTGATGGCCGGCGCGCTCTCGCTCGAAGCGATCCAGGGCTCGATCAAGCCCTTCGACGCGCGCATCCACGCCGCGCGCGGCCAGCCGGGCCAGATCGCGGTCGCTGGCGCGGTGCGCGCGCTGCTCGAAGGCAGCGAGATCATCCCCTCGCACGCCGACTGCGGCCGGGTGCAGGACCCGTACTCGATCCGCTGCGTGCCACAGGTGATGGGCGCCTGCCTCGACAACCTGGCGCACGCCGCGCGCGTGCTGACCGTCGAGGCCAACGCCGCCTCCGACAACCCGCTGGTGTTCGACAACGGCGACGTCATTTCCGGCGGCAACTTCCACGCCGAGCCGGTGGCCTTCGCCGCCGACATCGTCGCGCTGGCCGTGGCCGAGATCGGCGCGATTTCCGAGCGCCGCATGGCGCTCCTGCTCGACAGCGGCCTGTCGGGCCTGCCGCCCTTCCTGGTGCGCGACGGCGGCGTCAACTCCGGCTTCATGATCGCGCAGGTCACGGCCGCGGCGCTGGCGTCGGAGAACAAGTCGCTGGCGCATCCGGCCAGCGTGGACAGCCTGCCGACCTCGGCCAACCAGGAGGACCACGTCTCGATGGCCACCTTCGCGGGCCGGCGGCTGGCTGAGATGGTCGAGAACACGGCGGTGGTGGTGGGCATCGAGGCGATGGCCGCCGCGCAGGGCATCGAACTCAAACGTGGCCCGAAGTCGTCTCCCCTGCTGGAAGCCGAATTCGCCGCCATCCGCGAGCGCGTCGCCTTCATCGAGCAGGACCGCTTCCTGGCGCCCGACATCGAGGCCATGCGCCGGTGGGCGCGCCGGGACGCCTGGCCGCAGGCCCTGCTCGCCATCCTGCCCAGCCACGCCGCCTAAATCACACGATCCGCGACCCGCACCGTCACTGAAAGGAAATTTGCCATGAACGCCCCCGAATCCTTCGTCGCCCGCACCCCCGCCGACCCGCGCCACGATCCGACGCGCGTGATCCGCGCGCCGCGCGGCAGCACGCTCCAGTGCAAGAGCTGGCTGACCGAGGCACCGTTTCGCATGCTGCAGAACAACCTCGACGTCGAGGTGGCCGAACGTCCGCAGGACCTGGTGGTGTACGGCGGCATCGGCCGCGCCGCGCGTGACTGGGCCTGCTTCGACCAGATCCTCGCCTCGCTGAAAGAACTGAACGACGACGAGACGCTGCTGGTGCAGTCGGGCAAGCCCGTGGGCGTGTTCAGGACGCACGCCGACGCGCCGCGCGTGCTGATCGCCAACTCGAACCTGGTGCCGAAGTGGGCCACCTGGGAGCACTTCGGCGAGCTCGACCGCAAGGGCCTGATGATGTACGGCCAGATGACCGCCGGCAGCTGGATCTACATCGGCAGCCAAGGCATCGTGCAGGGCACCTTCGAGACCTTCGTCGAGGCTGGCCGCCAGCATTACAACGATGATCTCTCGGGCAGGTGGATCCTCACCGCCGGCCTGGGCGGCATGGGCGGCGCGCAGCCGCTGGCCGCCACGCTGGCGGGCGCGGTGTCGCTCACCGTCGAGTGCCAGCAGGCCAGCATCGACTTCCGGCTGCGCACGCGCTACCTCGACAAGCAGGCGAAGGACATCGACGACGCGCTCGCGCTCATCGCGCACCACACGGCCGCCAGGGAGGCGGTGTCGATCGGCCTGCTCGGCAACGCGGCCGAGGTGCTGCCGGAGCTGGTGCGGCGCGCGAAGGCCGGCGCCCTCAAGCCCGACCTGGTGACCGACCAGACCTCGGCGCACGACCTGGCCAGCGGCTACCTGCCGATCGGCTGGACCCTGGCGCAGTGGGAGGCCGCCAAGGCCGACCCGGCCCAGCACCCGGCGCTGCGCCAGGCCGCGGCCAGGTCCTGCGCGGTGCACGTGCAGGCCATGCTCGACTTCCAGGCCATGGGCATCCCGACGGTGGACTACGGCAACAACATCCGCCAGGTCGCCTTCGACCAAGGGGTGAAGAACGCCTTCGACTTCCCCGGCTTCGTTCCGGCCTACATCCGGCCGCTGTTCTGCGAGGGCAAGGGGCCGTTCCGCTGGGTGGCGCTCTCGGGCGACCCGGAGGACATCTACAGGACCGACGCCAAGATCAAGGAGCTGTTCCCCGACAACCACCACACCCACCGCTGGCTCGACATGGGGCGCGAGCGCATCGCCTTCCAGGGCCTGCCGGCGCGCATCTGCTGGCTGGGCCTGGGCGAGCGCCACAAGGCCGGCCTGGCGTTCAACGAGATGGTGAAGAACGGCGAGTTGAAGGCCCCGATCGTCATCGGCCGCGACCACCTCGACACCGGCTCGGTGGCGAGCCCTAACCGCGAAACCGAATCGATGAAGGACGGCACCGACGCGGTGAGCGACTGGCCGCTCCTGAACGCGCTGCTCAACACCGCCGGCGGCGCCACCTGGGTCAGCCTGCACCACGGCGGCGGGGTCGGCATGGGCTACTCGCAGCACGCCGGCGTGGTGATTGTGTGCGACGGCAGCGACGCGGCGGCGAAGCGCATCGAGCGCGTGCTGTGGAACGACCCGGCCAGCGGCGTGATGCGCCACGCCGACGCGGGCTACGACATCGCCATCGCCACCGCGAAGCAGAACGGGCTCGACCTGCCGATGGTGAAGTGATGAAGGGCAAAGAAGCCGCAGAGATGACAGCCCCGCTTCCCACCATCGAGGCCCTGCGGCACCGCGTCGCGGAGCGCGTGGACGACGCGCTGGTGGCGCAGTTCCAGCGCGACGGCGCGGTCTGCATCCGCCAGCTGCTCACGCCCGACGAGATCGCGCTGCTCAAGGACGGCATCGAGGCCAACCTGGCCGCACCCAGCGCGCGCGCCAAGGTGGCGAGCCGGCCCGACGACCCGGGGCGCTTCTTCGAGGATTTCTGCAACTGGCAGGACATTCCGCAGTTCCAGCGCTTCATCCGCGAGACGCCCTTGGCGCCGCTGGCGCAGCGCCTGATGGGCTCGCGCACGGTGCGGCTCTACCACGACCACCTGCTGGTCAAGGAGCCCGGCACGCGCCAGCGCACGCCCTGGCACCAGGACCAGCCCTACT
This sequence comes from uncultured beta proteobacterium, assembly GCA_963847265.1. GTDB lineage: Bacteria > Pseudomonadota > Gammaproteobacteria > Burkholderiales > Burkholderiaceae_C > Variovorax. The sequence continues at coordinate 1,515,576 of CAWJZE010000001.1, forward strand.
ACAACATCGAGGGCCGGCAGAACGTCAGCATGTGGATTCCGGTCGATCCAGTGTCGCGCGCGGCCACGCTGGAGTTCGTCGCCGGCTCGCACCGAGGCCCGTGGCTGATGCCGCGTACCTTCATGGACCACGAGGCCAGGTGGTTCCCCGAGGGCAGCCTGGTCGACCTGCCCGACATCGAGGCGGCGCGCGAGCGCTTCCCCATCGTCGGCTGGGCCATCGAGCCGGGCGACTTCGTGTGCTTTCACATGCTCACGCTGCACGCGGCGGGCGGCGTCGAAGGGCCGAATCGCCGCCGCGTGTTCTCGCTGCGCTTTCTGGGCGACGACATCCGCCACGCGCCGCGGCGCTGGAAGACCTCGCCCGATTTCCCCGGCCTGGCCGAGGCGCTGCCGGCCGGCGCTGCGATGGACCACCCGCTGTTCCCGCGGCTGATCGGCTGAGCCGTGATGGCTTCTTCTTCTGTGGCGCCCCGCCGTTTCATCCTGGCCGAGCTGTCCGCCACGCCGTGGAAGAACGGCGGCGGCACCACGCGCGAGATCGCGAGCTGGCCCCCCGGCGCCGGGCTCGACGGCTTCGACTGGCGCGTGAGCGTCGCGTGCATCGCGGTGGGCGGGCCGTTCTCGGCGTTCGCCGGCGTGGACCGCACCATCGTGCTGCTCGACGGCGCCGGCGTGCGGCTGCGCTCGGCCGACGGCGCCATCGACCACCGGCTCGACCGGCCGCTCGTGCCCTTCGCCTTCGCGGGCGAGGCGGCGCTGGACTGCGAGCTGCTCGATCGCGAGCCGGCTTCGGGAAAGCCCCAGGGCGAGACCCTGAGCGCCCCCTTCCAAGGGAGCGACGAGCCCGCCTCGGGGCACCCCTGCGGCTCCAGCGACTTCAACGTGATGACGCGACGCGGTCGCTTCGACGCCAGCGTGCGCGTCGTGCGCGATGCCGCTGCCCTGGCGCCGGCTGGACACGGGCTGCTGCTGGCGGTGGCGGGCGGCTGGTCACTGCGCTGGGACGGCGGGCGGCCGGGCGAGGCCGGCGACGCGCCGCCGCCGCTCCGCCTCGCGGCGGGCGAGGGCGTCTGGTGGGCCGGTGCGTCGCCGCGGGTGGTGGCGGTGGCGGTCGAGAATGATGCGGGCGCAGGCGCAGGCGCAGGCGCAGGCGCAGGCGCAGGCGCAGGCGCAGGCGCGGGCGCGGGCGCGGGCGCGGGCGCGGGCAACGGCGCCGCGCTGATCGCCGTCGCTTTCAAGCAAAAAGTGCCGCTGTCGCCCGATCCATCTGCATAGTCAGCTACAAATTCAATAGCAACCACACCACCATGACGCACGACGCCTTCCCTTCCGCCGACGGCCTCTGGACCGGCCTGCGGTTCGCCCCCGGCGCCACGTCCGGCGCTTCGCCCGGCCCCGACGAGGACGCCGCGATCGCGGTGCGGGACGGGCGCATCGCCTGGGTCGGCGCGGCCGCGCGGGTGCCGGACGAGTTCGCTGCCGCCCCCGCGTCGTCGCTGCCGCGCCACGACGGCGACGGCGCGCTGGTCACGCCGGGCCTGGTGGACTGCCACACGCACCTGGTGTACGGCGGCCAGCGCGCCGGCGAGTTCGCGATGCGCCTGGCGGGCGCCAGCTACGAGGAGGTCGCGCGCGCCGGCGGCGGCATCGTCTCCAGCGTGCGCGCCACGCGCGCGGCGAGCGAGGAGGAATTGTTCGCCAGTGCCGCCGCGCGGCTGGAGAACCTGCTGGCCGAGGGCGTGTGCGCCATCGAGATCAAGTCGGGCTACGGGCTGGCGCTGGAGCACGAGGCCAAGCAGCTGCGCGTGGCGCGGCGGCTCGGCGCAGTCTACGGCGTGACGGTGCGCACCACTTTTTTGGGCGCGCACGCGCTGCCGCCCGAGTACGCGGGGCGCCCGAACGGCAGCGGCGAGTACATCGACCTGGTGTGCCGCGAGATGCTGCCGGCGCTTGCCGTCGAGGGGCTGGTCGATGCGGTGGACGTGTTCTGCGAGCGCATCGCCTTCTCGCTCGAAGAAACCGAGCGCGTGTTCCAGGCCGCGCAGGCGCTGGGCCTGCCGGTCAAGCTCCACGCCGAGCAGCTGTCGGACATGGGCGGCGCGGCGCTGGCGGCGCGCTACGGGGCGCTGTCGTGCGACCACATCGAGCACCTGTCGCAGCCCGGCATCGACGCCATGCGCGCGGCGGGCAGCGTCGCGGTGCTGCTGCCGGGCGCCTACTACACGCTGCGCGACACGCACCTGCCGCCGATCGAGGCGCTGCGCGCGGCCGGCGTGCCGATGGCGGTCTCGACCGACCACAACCCCGGCACTTCGCCCTGCCTGAGCCTGCTGCTGATGCTGAACATGGCCTGCACGCTGTTTCGCCTGACCGTGCCCGAGGCGCTGGCCGGCGTCACCGCGAACGCGGCGCGCGCGCTGGGGCTGCAGGCCACGCACGGGGCGATCGCGCCCGGGATGCCGGCGAATTTCGTGCTGTGGGGGGTGAAGGAGGCGGCGGAGCTGGCTTACTGGTTCGGGCAGCGGGCGGTGAAGTGCGGGGTGAGGCAGGGGAGGATTGCGGTGGGGGAGCTGGCGTGAGGGTGCTGTGGCGCTTGAATGGAGGGTGCGCTGGTTTTGGCGCAGGGGCCGGGATGTCGCCCCGGCGGGCGACTCACTTTTCTTTGCTTCGCCAAAGAAAAGTAAGCAAAAGAAAGGCGACCCCACTGTCTGCGTCCCTCCGCTGCGCTTCGGGCAACCTGCGCTGCTCGCGCCAGGCGGGGTCCGCGCAAACTCGCCTGCGGCTCAGACATGCGCGGCCCTTGTCCGCCTGTCGCTGCGCTGCTCGGCGCACACAGAGGGGGCCCAAAGCGCAAACCGAACATCCAAAGCCCACAGGAACGCGCCATGGCGCGTCCTCCATGGCGCGTCCTTCTTTTGTGTCTTGGTGCGGATGTGAGTACTGGTATTGATATTGGCCCCGGCCGAGCGCAGCGACGGCCCGTGCAGCTCCCCGCCCCTCTGGGTGCGCCGAGCAGCGCAGCGCAACGGGGGAAAAGAAGGACGCATGTCTGAGCCGAAGGCGAGTTTGCGGCCTTCCCCCGTTGCGCGAGCAGCGCAGGTTGCCCGCAGCGAAGCGGAGGGACGCGCACAGCGGGGTCGCCCGCCGGGGCGACATCCCGGCTCCTGCACCCAAACCAGCACACCCCCACCAAGCCAACGCCCGTGACGCCTTCCCTCTTCGCCCACGACGCCCTGCTCCCCACAGGCTGGTCAAAAAACGTCCTCCTGTCATGGGATGAAGCCGGCCGCCTCACCCAGGTCCAGCCCGGCTCCCAACCCGCGCCGAACACGCCCACCGCCCAAGGCCCGCTCATCCCCGGTCTGCCCAACCTCCACTCCCACGCCTTCCAGCGCGCCTTCGCCGGCCTGACCGAACACCGCGCCGCCGAGCAGGACAGCTTCTGGAGCTGGCGCGCGCTGATGTACCGCTTCGCCGCGCGTCTCGGGCCCGAGCAGCTCGAAGCCATCGCGACCTGGCTCTACGCCGAGATGCTGGAGGCCGGCTACACCAGCGTCTGCGAGTTCCAGTACCTGCACCATGCCCCGGACGGCCGCCCCTACGCCGACGACGCCACCCTGAGCCTGGCGCTGCTGCGCGCCGCGCAAAGAGTCGGCATCGGCATGACGCTGCTGCCCGTGCTCTACCAGGCGAGCGGCTTCGGCGGCCTGCCGCCCGGCGAGGGGCAGCGCCGCTTCATCCGCTCGACCGAATCGATGCTGCGGCTGCTCGAAACGCTCCGGCCGGCGTGCGCGCGGCAGGGCCAAGGAGCCGCAGGTGCTCAAGGCGGCGCTCCGGCGGCACGCCTGGGCCTCGCACCGCACTCGCTGCGCGCCGTGCCGCCCGACGCCCTGCGCGACGTACTGGCCGGCCTCGACGCGCTCGACCCCACCGCGCCCATTCACATCCACATCGCCGAGCAGACCCGGGAGGTGGACGACTGCCTGGCCTGGAGCGGCCAGCGCCCGGTGGCCTGGCTGCTCGACCACGCGCCGGTCGATCGCCGCTGGTGCCTGGTGCACGCCACCCACATGGACCCCCATGAATACCGGCGCGCCGCCGCCAGCGGCGCCGTGGCCGGCCTGTGCCCGAGCACCGAGGCCAACCTGGGCGACGGCCTGTTCGACTTCTCCGCGTGGCGCGGCCACGGCGGCGCCTGGGGCATCGGCTCCGACAGCCACGCCTGCGTCAACGCGGCGGAAGAGCTGATGCTGCTCGAATACGGCCAGCGCTTGGCCACCCGCCAGCGCAACGTCGGCGCCGACGCGGCGCACCCCCAGGTCGCGACTGCGCTCACGCTGGCGGCGGTGCAAGGCGGCGCGCAGGCCGCCGGGCGCGCGGTCGGCGGCTTGGCACCGGGGCAGCAGGCCGATTTCGCCGTGCTCGACGCCGGGCACCTGGCGCTGCGCGGCCTGGCCGCGCCCGACATGCTCTCGGCCCACGTCTTCGCCAGCCACCGCAGCTCGGCCATCGACGCCGTCTGGGTCGCCGGCCGCCAGCGCGTGACCGCCGGCCGCCACGCGCTGCACGACGCGGCGGCGGACGACTTCATCGCCGCGCGGGCGCAACTCCTTGAGGAGTGAATGCGCCGCCATCCTGTCTTGCCTTTGATTCGCCGCCGTGGGCGGGCGAGCGCCGCCCGCCCGGCGGTTTTACGGAGCCTCACGCCATGACCTTCCAGACCACCGAACCGCCTTTCCGCTTCCGCGCCGGCACCCGGCCGCTGCTGATCTCGATGCCGCACGTCGGCACCCACGTGCCGCCACAACTCGCCGCGCGCTTCACCGACGAGGCGCGCCAGGTGCCCGACACCGACTGGCACCTGGAGCGCCTCTACGACTTCGCCGACGAACTGGGCGCCTCGGTGCTGGTCGCCACCCACTCGCGCTACGTGATCGACCTGAACCGTCCGCCCGACGGCGCGAGCCTCTACCCCGGCCAGAGCGTGACCGGCCTGTGTCCGGTCGACACCTTCGACGACACGCCGATCTACGCGGCCGGCGATGTTCCGGACGAGGCCGAGATCGCCGCGCGGCGCGAGGCGGTCTGGCGGCCCTACCACCGGCAACTGGAGGCCGAGCTGGCGCGCCTGAAGGCCCTGCACGGCACGGTGGCCTTGTGGGACGCGCACTCGATCCGCTCGGTGCTGCCGCGCTTCTTCGACGGCCGGCTGCCCGACCTCAACCTGGGCACCGCCGACGGCGCGAGCTGCGACTTGGGCCTGGCGCAGACGCTGCTCGGCATCGCCCGCGCGGCCGAGGGCTACGGCGCCGTGCTCAACGGCCGCTTCAAGGGCGGCCACATCACCCGGCGCTACGGCGACCCGGCCGGCGGCGTGCACGCGGTGCAGCTCGAGATGACGCAGTGCAGCTACATGCAGGAAGCCTTGCCGTTCGGCTACCTGGACGACGTCGCCGCGCGCGTGCAGCCGCACGTGCGCCGGCTGCTCGAAGCGACGCTGGCCTTCGTCGAGCGCCGCTGAAGCCGCCGGTGCCGGCCGCTTTTCTTTTCCATTCCTTTCTCCCTTCCGGCGCGGCGCCAAGCCCCGAGCGCGCGGCGCGCACCCGCCTCCTTGATGCCCTGACGAGACCCCGCCCATGAACGCATCCGCCACCCTCCACGCGCTCGCCCGTCCCGAGGTGCCGCCGCTGCCCGCGTACAACGCCGGCCTGTCGTCCGATGCGGTGCGCGCGCGCTACCGTGTCGCCGGCGACATCGCCCGGCTGGCGAGCAACGAGAACCCGTTCGGCGCCAGCCCGGCGGTGGCGCGCGCGCTGGCCGCGCTGGCGTCGCAGGTCGGCCGCTACCCGGATGCCAACTGCACCGCGCTGCGCGAGGCCATCGCCGCGCGCAGCGGCGCCGAGGCGGCGCAGGCCGTGGTCGGCAACGGCTCGGAGGACATCCTGCAGATGCTGTGCCAGGCCTTTTTGTCGCCCGGCGAGCGGGTGCTGACGCAGCGCCCGGCCTTCGGCCTGCACGAGATCTACCCGCGCATGATGGGTGCGCAGGTCGAGCTGCTCGACCTGACGCCCGCGCTGGAATTCGACGTCGACGCCTGGTGCGCGGCGCTCGCGCACGGCCCGAAGATTGCCATGCTCGCCAACCCGTCGAACCCGGTCGGCTGCATGTTCGGCGCCGGCGCCTTCGACCGCCTGCTCGACGCCACGCCGCCCGGCACGCTGCTGGTGATCGACGAGGCGTACGTCGAGTACGCGCGCCTCGCGCCGGGCTTTCCCGACGCGCTGGCGGCGCTGCGCGAGCGTGCACGCGCGCCGTGGATCGTGCTGCGCACCTTCTCCAAGGCCTGGGGGCTGGCCGGCCTGCGCGTGGGCTACGGCATCGCGTCCGACGCCGTGCTGGTGCAGCTGCTCGACCGGGTGCGCACGCCCTTCAACGTCGACCAGGCGGCGCAGGTCGCGGCGCTCGCCGCCTGGGGCGACCCGGCGTTCATGGAGCAGGCCGTGGCCGAAACCGTCGCGCGGCGCGAGGCGCTGGCCGTGCAGCTGCGCGCGCTGCTGGCGCCGCTGGGCGGGCGCGTCGCGCCCTCGGCCACCAACTTCCTGTTCCTCGACCTGGCGCGCCCGAACGGCCCGGTCAACGAGGCGCTGCTGGCGTGCGGCATCATCGTCAAGCCGTGGAAGGAGCCCGGCTTCGAGAGCTTCATCCGCGTGTCGGTCGGTGCGCCGGAAGACAACGCGCGGCTGCTGCGGGCGCTGGACGAGATCCTGCGCGCGCCCGCCTGAGGCGCACGGCATTGGCCGCGCCGCGGCACGGCCATGGAGCGCTTCCTACAATCGCCCCATGAAACCCGTCGTCTACACCCGCGCCCAGCAACTGCCCGCCCTCCTGCGCGAGCGCATCCTGGTGCTCGACGGCGCGATGGGCACCATGATCCAGCGCTTCCGGCTCACCGAGGCGCAGTACCGCGGCGCCGGCTACGACGGCCCCGGCGGCGCGGGCGAGCGCTTCAGGGACTTCCCGCGCGACGTCAAGGGCAACAACGAGTTGCTGTCGCTCACCCGGCCCGACGTGATCCGCGACATCCACGAGGGCTACCTCGCGGCCGGCGCCGACATCATCGAGACCAACACCTTCGGCGCCACCGCCATCGCGCAGGACGACTACGGCATGGCCGATCTGGCGCGCGAGATGAACCTCGCGTCGGCCCGCATCGCGCGCGCGGCGGCGGACAGGTTCGGCACGCCCGACAAGCCCCGCTTCGTCGCCGGCGCCCTGGGCCCGACGCCCAAGACCGCCAGCATCAGCCCCGACGTGAACGACCCCGGCGCGCGCAACATCGACTTCGAGACCCTGCGCGCGGCGTACCACGAGCAGGTCGAGGCGCTGGTCGAGGGGGGCGCCGACGTGCTGCTGGTCGAGACGATCTTCGACACCCTCAACGCCAAGGCGGCGCTGTTCGCCATCGACGAGTACTTCGAGGCCAGCGGCGAGCGCCTGCCCATCATCGTCAGCGGCACCGTGACCGACGCTTCCGGACGCATCCTCTCGGGCCAGACCGTCACCGCCTTCTGGCACAGCGTGCGCCATGCGCAGCCGCTGGCCGTGGGGCTGAACTGCGCGCTGGGCGCGGCGCTGATGCGGCCCTACCTCCAGGAGCTGGCGCGGGCGGCGGGCGACACCTTCATCAGCTGCTACCCCAACGCGGGCCTGCCCAACCCGATGAGCGACACCGGCTTCGACGAGACGCCCGAGGTCACTTCGCGTCTGCTGCACGAGTTCGCGGCCGAGGGGCTGGTCAACATCGTGGGCGGCTGCTGCGGCACCACGCCCGAGCACATCGCCGCGATCGGCCGCGTCGTGGCGCCGCTGGCGGGGCGCTCGCTCAAGCTGGCGACGTCGTCCGCACGCGCGGCGGACCCGGTGGCGGCCTGAGAGCCGCCGTGGCCGCACGACGAAGCAGCCGGCCGGAAAGCGCCGATGAACCGGGCCGTCCAGCCCTCGGCCTGCCACGGCCCGGATGATCCTTGTCGCCACGGATGACGAGGTGCAAGCCTTGCGCCGGCCCGTGTGAAGCGGCGATGAAGGACATTGCCAAACGTAGCCGGTGTGCACAGGCGCGGCCCGTGCCGCGTTGTGCAGGCATGCGGTGACAGCCGTCCGGGTGCTGGCCGCTCAACCCCTTTCAGCAGCAAAGGACCCTGCGCACATGAACATTTCCGCACCCCGCTGGCTCGGCATCGGCGTCCTGGCCCTGGCACTGCCCCTGGCCGCCGCCGCCCAGGAGGCCTACACGAACCAGGAGCTCAACCTGCACGCCGGGCCGTCGCGCGACTACCCGCTGGTCGCGCGCATCGGGCCCGGCCAGCCGCTGGACGTGGTGGGCTGCACCCGCGACTACGAATGGTGCGACGTGGTGCTGCCCGACGGGTTGCGCGGCTGGGCGCGCGCGTCGCGCCTGGTGTACCCGTACCGCGGATCGCAGGTGCCGCTGGCCACCTACGGCGCGACCATCGGCGTGCCGATCGTCGGCTTCGCCATCGGCAACTACTGGGGCGAGCATTACCGCGACCGCCCGTGGTACGGCGAGCGCCGCTGGTGGGGCAACCGCCCACCGCCCCCGCCGCAGCCGGGCTGGCGCCCGCCGCCGCCGCAACCCGGCTGGACCGCGCCGCCGCAGCCCGGCTGGCAGGGCCGCCAGCCGGGCTACGGCCAGCGCCCCGACTGGGACGGAGGCCAGCGCCCGCACGGCGGCTTCGAGCACGGCCGCCCACCGACGCAGACGGTGCCGGTGCCGGTGCCGGTGCCGGTGCCGGTCCAGCCCGGCTTTCGTCCGCAGGCGGTGCCGGTTCCCGTGCCGGTGCCGGTCCCGGTCCCGGTGCCGCAGCATCAGGCGCCGCAGCCGCGCAATCCGAACGCCTTTCCGGGGCCGTTCGACAAGCCGCGCGCCATCGACCTGCCCTGAGGCGGCGCGCGCTCAGACCTTGTCGCGCGTCATCAGCGCCACGAAGCGCCGCGCGCCCAGGCCGAGCGGGCGCTCCTTGGACCACACCACGTCTACCCACAGGTCGAGGCCGTTGGAGAGGTTCTCGAACGCGATCTCGACCAGCGCACCCGTCTCGACGTGCGGCCGCGCGAAAGTGCGCGGCAGCCAGCCCCAGCCGACGCCGGCGGTGATCAGGCTGAGCGCCGCCAGCGCGTTGTCGGTGCGCCAGACCTGGCGCGCATAGACGAAACGCGGGTCGCTGCTCGCCAGGTCGCGCCCGGCCACGACGACCTGGCGCGTCGTCGTCAGGTGCTGCTCGCGCAGCCGGCCGCCGGCGGCGACCCGCACCGGGTGGCCCGGCGCGATGACGGCGACCAGGATTTCGCTCGTCACCTCCTGGAAGCCTTCGCGTCCGTCCAGGCTCGGACGCTCGAACACCAGCGCCAGCTGCGCGCGGCCGCTGTGCAGCAGCGCCAGCGCGTCGGCCTGCAGCGCGGCCAGCACCTCGACTTCCAGCAGCGGGTGCTCCTGCGCCAGCGCCGCCAGCGGCGCGCTCCAGGGCGCCGCCAGCAGTTCCGGTGCGATGGCCAGCGTGAGCCGGCTTTCGAGCCCGCGCGTCAGTTCGAGCGCCTGCACCTGCAGCTGCCTGAGCTGGGCGGCGAGCAGCCGCGCCTGCGGCTCCAGCGAGCGCGCCGCGGCGGTGGGGCGCGGCTCGCGGCCGCCGCGGTCGAACAAGGGCAGATCGAGTTCGGCTTCGAGCTGGGCGATCGCCATGCTGACCGCCGACGGCACCCGCCGCAGCGCGCGGGCGGCCGCCGAGAACGAGCCGTGGTCGAGCACGGCCAGGAACACCTGCACGCTGTCGCTGGAAAAGCTCATGGACGTCTTTCAGGAATTCTGAAAGGAGATGACTTTATATGTCAGTAAAACGAACATAAAGTCGCCTGGACCGATCAATGAAGGAAACGACTCCATGCAAGGGCTCAAGCGCCGCTTCGTCTACATCACGCTCTACGAGGGCATCGCCATCGTCGCGGCCAGCGCGGGGCTGGCGCTGATGTCGGGCCAGAACCTGGGCCAATCGGGCGTGCTGGCGACGGCTGCGTCCGCCGTCGCGGTGGTCTGGAACCTCGCATTCAACGGGCTGTTCGAGCGCTGGGAATCGCGCCAGGCCGTGCGCGGGCGCAGCCTGCGCCGCCGCGTCGCCCACGCCATCGGCTTCGAGGGCGGGCTGGTCGCCTTCCTGGTGCCGCTGTTCGCCTGGGGGCTGGGCGTGAGCCTGTGGCAGGCGCTGGTGATGGACCTGGGGCTGGTGGTGTTCTTCCTGGTCTACACCTTCGTCTTCAACTGGGCCTTCGACCGGGTGTTCGGCCTGCCGGCGTCGGCCGCGGGCGCGGCGCAGCCGGCATAAAATCGGCGGCTCCCGAGGAGCGTTGCAGCGCGGCCGCCTTCCAGTCTCCGCTGGAAGAGGGGCCGCGTCAGGCTCGGGATGGAAATGCAACGACGCTCGCCTGTCCCGCAAGTTCCCGCAGGTGAGCCATGTCCGATTCCGCTGCTGTCGTCGATTCCCGCGATCCTTCCGCTTCCGCCGTCCCTCCGATGAAGCTGTCCGGCTTGGAGCCGGTGCTGATCGGCGCGACCTATTCAGTGGAGGACAGAGCTGAAGGTCTGGCCCCCAGTGCCACCTTCGTCAACATCGGCGAGCGCACCAACGTCACCGGCTCCAAGGCTTTTGCGCGCATGATCCTCAACGGCCAGTTCGAGGACGCGCTCGCGGTGGCGCGCCAGCAGGTCGAGAACGGCGCGCAGGTGATCGACGTCAACATGGACGAGGCCATGCTCGACAGCAAGGCCGCGATGGTGAAGTTCCTCAACCTGATCGCCAGCGAGCCCGACATCGCGCGCGTGCCGATCATGATCGACAGCTCCAAGTGGGAGGTGATCGAGGCCGGGCTGCGCTGCATCCAGGGCAAGGGCATCGTCAACTCGATCTCGATGAAGGAAGGGGTCGATGCCTTCAGGCACCAGGCAAAACTGCTGCGGCGCTACGGCGCCGCGGCGGTGGTGATGGCCTTCGACGAGCAGGGCCAGGCCGACACCTACCAGCGCAAGATCGAGATCTGCGAGCGCGCCTGGCGCATCCTGGTCGACGAGATCGACTTCCCGCCGGAAGACATCATCTTCGACCCCAACATCTTCGCCATCGCCACGGGCATCGAGGAGCACGCCAACTACGCGGTCGACTTCATCAACGCGACGCGCTGGATCAAGCAGCACCTGCCCGGCGCCAAGGTGTCGGGCGGTGTGAGCAACGTGAGCTTTTCGTTCCGCGGCAACGACCCGGTGCGCGAGGCCATCCACACCGTGTTCCTGTACCACGCCATTGCCGCCGGCATGGACATGGGCATCGTCAACGCCGGGATGGTGGGCGTCTACGACGACCTCGACCCAGAGTTGCGCGAGCGCGTCGAGGACGTGGTGCTCAACCGCCGCCCCGACGCTGGCGAGCGCCTGGTCGAGATCGCCGAAACCGCCAGGAGCGGCGCCAAGGACGAAAGCAAGAAACTCGACTGGCGCGGCACGCCGGAGCACCCGGTGGCGGTCGAGCAGCGCCTGGCGCATGCGCTGGTGCACGGCATCACCGACTTCGTGGTGGCCGACACCGAGGAGGCCTACCGCAAGATCCTGGCGGCGGGCGGGCGGCCGCTCAACGTGATCGAGGGGCCGCTGATGGACGGCATGAACATCGTGGGCGACCTGTTCGGCGCCGGCAAGATGTTCCTGCCGCAGGTGGTGAAGTCGGCGCGCGTGATGAAGCAGGCCGTGGCCCACCTGCTGCCCTACATCGAGGAAGAGAAGCGCCAGGACGAGGCCGCCGGGCGCGACGTGGCCACCCGCGGAAAGATCGTGATCGCCACCGTCAAGGGCGACGTGCACGACATCGGCAAGAACATCGTCACCGTCGTCCTGCAGTGCAACAACTTCGAGGTGGTGAACATGGGCGTGATGGTGCCGTGCCACGAGATCCTGGCGCGCGCCAAGGTCGAGGGCGCGGACATCGTGGGCCTGTCGGGCCTGATCACGCCGAGTCTGGAGGAGATGCAGTACGTCGCGGGCGAGATGCAGAAGGACGAGCACTTCCGCCTGCGCAAGATCCCGCTCCTGATCGGCGGCGCGACCTGCAGCCGGGTGCACACGGCCGTCAAGATCGCGCCGCACTATGAGGGCCCTGTGGTCTACGTGCCCGACGCCTCGCGCAGCGTGGGCGTGGCGCAGAGCCTGCTGTCCGAGCAGGCGGCCAGGTACATCGACGAGGTCAACGCCGACTACGAGAAGGTGCGCCAGCAGCACGCCAACAAGAAGCAGGTGCCGCTGTGGCCGCTGGCGAAGGCGCGCGCCAACAGGACACCGGTCGACTGGTCGGGTTACACGCCGCCGGTGCCGAAATTCATCGGCCGGCGCGTGTTCAGGAACTTCGACCTGCACGAGCTGGCGAACTACATCGACTGGGGCCCGTTCTTCCAGACCTGGGACCTGGCCGGGCCGTTCCCGGCGATCCTGAAGGATGAGATCGTCGGCGCCGAGGCGGTGCGCGTCTACTCGGACGCGAAGCGCATGCTGCAGCGCCTGATCGAGGGCCGCTGGCTCACCGCCAGCGGCGTGGTCGGCCTGTACCCGGCCAATACCATCAACGACGACGACATCGCGCTCTACACCGACGAGTCGCGCAGCGAGGTGGCGCTCACCTGGTACGGCCTGCGCCAGCAGACCGAGAAGCAGGCGATCGATGGCGTGATGCGCCCGAGCCGCTGCCTGGCCGACTTCGTCGCGCCGCGCGCGAGCGGGTGCAAGGACTACGTCGGCGTGTTCGCCGTGACGGCCGGGCTGGGCATCGAGCAGAAAATCAAGTACTTCATGGACGACCTGGACGACTACTCGTCGATCATGCTGAAAGCCTTGGCCGACCGGCTGGCCGAGGCCTTCGCCGAGGCACTGCACCACCGCGTGCGCACCGACCTGTGGGGCTACGCGCCCGACGAGGCCCTGAGCAACGAGCAGATGATCCACGAGAAGTACCGTGGCATCCGCCCCGCGCCCGGCTATCCGGCCTGCCCTGACCACAGCGTCAAGGGGCCGATGTTCGAGCTGCTGCAGTGCGACGAGATCGGCATGAGCGTGACCGAGAGCCTGGCCATGATGCCGGCGGCCAGCGTCAGCGGCTTCTATCTCGCGCACCCCGCATCGACCTACTTCAACGTCGGCCGCATCGGCGAGGACCAGCTGCGCGACCAGGCGGCGCGCCGGCACCTCGACGAGGCGCAACTGAAGCGCCTGCTGGCGCCCAACCTGTGAGCCACGCGGGCGCTTCTTCCTCCTCTTCTTCTGCCGTGCCGGCGGCCCGGCGGCTGGGCCGCGAGCTGCTGTCGTTCGCGGCCGTCGGCGTCGTCGGGCTCGCGGTCGATGTGGCGGTGCTGTACGCGCTGGCGCCTGGGCTTGGCTGGTATGGCGCGCGCGTCGTTTCGTTCTGGGCGGCGGCGAGCGCCACCTGGGCGCTGAACCGGCGCTTCACCTTCGCGCACCGCGCGCGCGGCGGTTCGGTCGCGCGCGAGTACCTGGCGTACCTGGCCACCATGCTGGGGGGCGGGGGCGTGAACTACGGCGCCTATGCGCTCACGCTGTACCTGCTGCACGGGCCCCTTGCTGCCGCCCTCGGCGTGGCGCTCGGCAGCCTGGCCGGGATGGGGGTGAATTTTCTGGCGGCGCGCTATCTGGTGTTCCGGGGACGCAGCGGCAGGGCCTGAGAGCGGGCGCGGCGGGCGCAAGCCTGCGGCGGATCGGGCTGTCGGCCCGGCGACGCGGCAGCCCGATCCGTTAGGGTATCGCCCATGCAACTGTCGAAAAGCGCGCTGACGCAAACCCTCGAAAAACTCGCCGTCCCGCTGCGCCCGCTGGTGCCACTGTGGCGCGCAGCCCAGCTCTGGAGCGACGCCGACGGCCTGCGCATGAGCGCGGCCATGTCGTTCTACGGCATCCTGAGCCTGGCACCATTGCTGGTGCTGCTGGTGGCCCTGCTCGGCTGGTGGCTCGACCGCAACTTCGTCGAGACGCGGCTGATCGGCGAGATCCAGGCCGTGGTCGGCCGCAGCGCCGCGGAGACCATCCAGGGCGCCATCGCCAGCGCCAAGCAGCCCAAGGAAGGCATCACCGCCTCGCTGCTCGCCTTCGGCCTCCTGCTGTCGGGCGCCACCGGCGTGTTCGTCGAGCTGCAATCGGCCATCGAGCGCGTCTGGCGCCACGGCGGCGAGCCGGTCGGCAAGCTGCCGTGGTGGCACGTCGCCTCGCTGCGCCTGCGCGGCCTGGGCTACGTGCTGGCGTTCGGCTTTTTGCTGCTGGTGTCGCTGGCCGTGACCACCGCGCTCAACCTGGTCACCGACTGGGCCAGCGACTGGAGGCCGCTCAAGCCGCTGTTCAGCCTGCTCAACGAAGCGGTGTCGTTCGCCTTCATCACCGGCCTGTTCGCCGCGCTGATGCGCCTGAGCAGCGGGCCGAAGCCCCGGCTGCGCTACCTGCTCGTGGGCGGCGCGGTCGGCGCCCTGCTGTTCACGCTCGGCAAGCACGTGCTGGCGTACTACCTCTCGACGGCGGCCGTGGTGTCGGCCTACGGCGCGGCGGGCTCGCTGGTGGTGCTGCTGATGTGGATCTACTTCTCGTCGGCCATCCTGCTGTTCTCGGCCGGCTGCGCGCGCGCGCTGGGGGACGACGCGGCGGCGCGCCGGCTCAGGTCGATCAAGAAGAAGGCGGCGTCAGTGCGCCCCTGACACCACCACCGCCACCTCGGCGGCCGGCGGCGTGTTGCGGCTGCGCCCGCAGCGCACGATGCCGTCGATCATCACCATGCCGACGCCCGGAATGTCGCCCAGCTGCACGCTCTCCAGCAGCGTGCGGCCGGCGGTGTGCTGCGCGCGGTCCATGAAGACGAAGTCGGCGTCGCGGCCGACCTCGATGAGGCCGCAGTTGAGCTTGCGGATGCGCGCCGTGTTGCCGGTGGCGAAGCAGAACACCAGTTCGGCCGGGATGCCCGCCAGCGACGAGAGCATCGCCACCATGCGCAGGATGCCCAGCGGCTGCACGCCCGAGCCGGCCGGCCCGTCGGTGCCGAGGATCACGCGGTGCGGGCACTTCAGCTCCAGCGCCGCCTTCGCCGCCACCAGGGCCATCTTCTCGTTGCCGTTGTGCACGATCTCGATGGCGCGCGACGATCTCTCGCACAGCTCGCACACGTGCGCCTCGGGCAGCGAGGTGTGGCCGCCGTTGATGTGGCCGATCACGTCGGCGTCGGCTTCGAGCACCACGTCCTTGTCGATCAGGCCCGAGCCGGGGATCGACGGCCCGCCGGTGTGGATGGTGCTCTGGATGCCGTGCTTGCGCGCCCAGGCGACCATCTCCCGGGCCTCGTAGCCGGCCTTGACCGAGCCCAGGCCGACTTCGCCCAGCAGGCCGACGCCGGCCTCGGCCAGTTCCTTGAAGTCGCTCTCGACCATGCCCTTTTCGAGCACCGGGGCGCCGGCCAGCACCTTGACGCCGCCGGGGCGGAAGTTGTCGAAGGCGCGCTGCGCCGTGATGGCCAGCGCCTTCAGGCCGACGATGTCCTTCGGCCGCCCGGGCAGGTGCACCTCGCCGGCCGAGATCATGGTGGTGACGCCGCCGTTCAGGGTCGATTCGATCCAGCCGAGCTGGTTCTGGCGCGGCGTCCAGTCGCCGAACACCGGGTGCGTGTGGCTGTCGATCAGGCCGGGCGCGACGCAGGTTTTTTTCGCGTCGATCACGGTCCGCGCGCCTTCGCAGTCGCAGTCCTTTTCCTGGCCGACGGCGGTGATGAGCCCGTCGTTCACCACGATGGTGTCGGCGTCGAGGATCGGCCGGTCGATGTCGCCCGACAGCAGCAGCCCGATGTTCCGGATGACGACCTTGCCCGATTTCGCGCCTGCGACAGCTTCTGCCATGGTGGGACTCCTGAGGGTTGAACGGTGATGAAGAGTGGGTTTATGAACAAAAAGTGCCGCTGGCGCTTGCCAGATCTGGCCTGATAGCTATGGATTCGATAGCAATTCCGTTTCCGCTGCTTCCGCCTCCGCCGCTGCTTCCGCCGGGATCGCCGCGGCCGGCGCCGCCGGCGCGAGGCGCACCGCGCGCAGCACGGTGTCGATGACGAAGCCCTCCCAGCGCGCCACCGCCTCGGGCGTCTCCAGCGATTCGCCCAGAAAGGCCGAGAGCGTGTGGCGGTTGGACAGGTAGAAGTAGCCGGTCGAGGCGATCAGCAGGTACACGTCGCGCGCGCTCACGTCGGCGCGGAAGAGGCCCTGCGCCACGCCGCTGGCCAGCACCTCGCGGATGACGGCGATGGCCTTGGAGGAGTACTCGCCCGCGCGCCGCGACTTGGCGATGTGGCGGCCCTTGTGCAGGTTCTCGGTGTTGAGCAGCGTGACGAACTCGGGGTTCCTGCGGTAGTAGCCGTGCACGAAGCGCGTCACCTCGGCGAGCGCTGCGAGCGGCCGCGAGATGTCCAGCTCGAGCGCGGCCTCGGCCTCGTCCATGCCGCGGTAGATGCCTTCGAGCACCTCGATGAAGAGGCCTTCCTTGCTGCCGAAGTAGTAGTAGATCATGCGGTCGTAGGACTTGGCCGCCTTGGAGATCTTCTCGACGCTGCCGCCGTCGTAGCCGTACCGGGCGAACACCTTGGTGGCCGCGCGCAGGATGGCCTTGCGCGTGGCCTGCGCGGCGGCCTCGCGCACGCCGGTGCCGCGTTGCGGAGCCTTCACTGCGGGCATCGCCTGCGCTCGCCGGCTACTTTTCGGCAAAGGCGCGCTCGACCACGAAGTCGCCCGGCGTCGAGGTGTTGCCCTCCTTGAAGCCGCGCGCCTCCAGCAGGTGCTTCATGTCCACCAGCAGGCCCGGGCTGCCGCACAGCATGACGCGGTCCTCCGCCGCGTTGAGGGGCGGCAGACCCAGGTCGTCGGTCAGCTTGTTGCTCTCGACCAGCTCGGTGACGCGGCCCATGTTGCGGAATTCCTCGCGCGTCACCGTGGGGTAGTAGAGCAGCTGCTTTTCGATCAGCTCGCCCAGGACCTCGTGCCGGGGCAGGTGGTCGGTGACGAGGTCGTGGTAGGCCAGCTCGTCGACCTGGCGCACGCCGTGCACCAGGATCACCTTTTCGAACTTCTCATAGGTCTCGGGGTCGCGGATGATGCTCATGAAGGGCGCGAGGCCGGTGCCGGTGCCGAACAGGTAGAGCCGCTTGCCCGGCAGCGTGTAGTCGATCAGCAGCGTGCCGGTGGGCTTCCTGCCCACGATGATGGTGTCGCCGACCTGGATGTGCTGCAGCTTCGAGGTGAGCGGGCCTTCCTCGACCTTGATGCTGAGGAACTCCAGGTGCTCCTCGTAGTTGGGGCTCACGATGCTGTAGGCGCGCAGCAGCGGCTTGTTGTTGACCTTCAGGCCGATCATGGTGAAGTGGCCGTTGGAAAACCGCAGCGCCGGATCGCGCGTGGTGGTGAAGGTGAACAGTCGGTCGGTCCAGTGGTGGACGGAGAGGACGCGTTCTTCGCTGAATGCACTCATACGGGACTCGGATGATGAAGAAGGTGAACGAAAAGCAAAAGCCCCGGCAGGGCGCCGCGCCTCGCGGCCACGGGCGCCCTGACCACCGGCTCCGCCGGCCCATTGTCGTTGCTCCGCCGCGGCGGCTCCGGCGAAACCCTCATTGCAAGACTCCGCCGCCTTTGCTACAGTGACGTCAAATGTAGTGAAGACAACATGAAAGTGGAGTGAATGCTACACAAACAATCCAGCCAGCACAAGCGGATGTCCGGCACGCCGGCCGTCGCCGGCCGTCGCCGGCCGGATCTGAACGGAATGCCGCGATGACCGAACACACCAAGACGGACGGACTGCCCGGCATCGACGTGCCGGTGCTGCCCGAGGCCGGCGCCGCCGGCTTCGGCAAGGCGCCGCCGCGCAGCGAGCGCATGAGCGCCGCCAAGGTCGAGTGCAATGCCTGCCCGGTGCTGTGCCAGATCTCCGAGGGCCGCACCGGCGCCTGCGACCGCTACGCCAACCGCGCCGGCGTGCTGGTGCGCGTCGATCCGGTGGTGCTGCTGCGGCGCGAGCTGCGCAGCCCCACGCCGGCGCTGGTGCCCTTCGCCCGGCCCGCCGCGCCGCCGCCGGATGCGGCGCAGGCGAACGACGCCGCCGCGCCGGCGGCCTCGCAACAGGCGCCGGCCTCCGATGTCGCTGCCGACGCCCCGCCCGACTGGGACGGCGACCTGCTGCGCGCCAACGAGGTGTTCGTCACCGGCGTGGGCTCGTCCACCACCTATCCCGACTACAAGCCGGCGCCCTTCATCGTCGGCTCGCAGGCCGATGGCGTGGACATGGTGACGGTCGTGACGGAAGGCATCTTCAGCTACTGCAGCTTCAAGGTGAAGATCGACACCGACCGCTTCCTGGGGCCCGAGCAGGCCAACGTGCGCTTCAAGGGCGAGGTGGTGGGCCACGTCACCACCGCCGAGTACGGCTCGCAGATGCTCTCGCTCGGCGGCGTGCACCACCTCACCGGCGGCAGCAAGAAGGAAGGCCGCATGGCGATGGAGACCATGCAGCGCCTGGGCAACAAGGAGCCGCTGGAATGCACCATCGACGGCGGCGCCAGCCTGGTGATCCAGGCCGGGCGCGCGCCGGTCGTCAACGGCGTGGCGGAGCGGCGCATGCGCGTGGGCTGCGGCTCGGCCGCCATCGGCATCTTCGCGCGCCAGTTCGAGGGCGTGGCCGACGAGGTGGTGGTGGTGGACGACCACATCACCGGCGTGCTGACCGAGCACCAGGCCGGCCGCTGCCTCGCCATGCCGCCCTCGGGCATCCAGATGCGCGGGCGCAAATCGACGCCGGGGCGCTACTTCCAGGTCGCAAACCCGGGCGAGGGCTGGGGCGGCACCGACATCGCCGACCCGCTCGCGATCATCGAGGGCTGGGAGGAGGGCGTGGCGCGGCCCGGCCTGCGCCTCCTGATGACCTCCACCACCGGCGAGCACGCGCAGTGGTACGTGCTCGACGAGCAGCTTCGCCCCGTCGAGCAGGAGATGCCTGCCGAGGTGCGCCGCATCGTCGAGCGCATCGGCGAGAACTGCGAGCCCTCGCTGTGCTCGGTGCTGTTCCTGGGCGGCGCGGGCGGCAGCCTGCGCGCCGGCGTCACCGAGAACCCGGTGCTGCTCACGCGCGCCATCAAGCGCGCGCTGGTCAACGTGACCTGCGGCGGCGCGCCGGCGTACCTGTGGCCCGGCGGCGGCATCACGGTGATGGTCGACGTCATGCGCATGCCCGACCACAGCTTCGGCACCGTGCCGACGCCGGCCATCGTCGCGCCGATCGAGTTCAGCATGCGGCTGGCCGACTACGCCGCGCTCGGCGGCCACGTCGACTACGTGATGCCGCTCGAGAAGGCACTGGCGCGCGGCGCCTGGCAGGACGACGGCGCGCCGCTCGCGCGCCGCTGGCTGCCGATGGACGCGGCCAACCCCTGGCCGCTCGGCCAGCCGCCGATGCTGGGTTAGGCATGACAGCCCCCCGGCTTGCTACTGTGTGTGCTTCGCTGTCTCCTGGAGAGGCACGGTCCGGCGACGACCGCACTGGGGGCGCCCAGCGTACCCAGCTCGACGGCGGCCGCTGGCACCTGAGCCACGGCCCGATCGACATCGTGGCGCAGGCCGAGGGCGACGCGGCCGCCGTCGCCGCGGCGCACGACGCGGCCTGGCGGCGCTTCGCCGGCGTGCTGGAGGAGCTGGTGGCGGAGCTGCCGGCGCTGCGCCGCCCGGTCACGGAGGAAGACCCGCCGGCGCTGCGCGGGGCGGTCGCGCAGCGCATGTGGTGGGCCTGCGCGCCGTTTCGGCCCGTGTACATCACGCCGATGGCGGCCGTCGCCGGCGCGGTCGCGCAGGAGCTGATCGACTTCTACCGGCGCCCCGGCATCGAGCGCGCCTGGATCAACAACGGCGGCGACATCGCGCTGCACCTGGCGCCCGGACGCTCGGTGCAGGTCGGGCTGTTCGCCGACCTGGCGCGCTTCGACCCGTGCGCGGGCGGCCCGCTGGCCCTCGACGGGCGCTTCGAGATCGCGCACGGCATGCCGGTGCGCGGCGTCGCCACCAGCGGCTGGCGCGGGCGCAGCTTCTCGCTCGGCATCGCCGACAGCGTGACCGTGCTGGCCGCCACCGCGGCCGAGGCCGACGCTGCCGCCACGATGATCGCCAACGCCGTCAACGTTGACGACCCCGCCATCGAAAGGCGCCCCGCCAGCCAGTGCAAGGACGACAGCGACCTGGGCGAGATCCCGGTCACGGTCGAGGTGCCACCGCTGGCGCCGGCCCGGGTGCGCGAGGCGCTCGACGCCGGCGCGGTGCGCGCCCGGGCGCTGCAGCGGGCCGGCCTGGCATGGTGCGCCGTGCTGGCCTGCCAGGGGCAGTGGCGCGCGGTCGAGCCCTTATGCTCGAACCCCCGCACGGCCGCCTTGCCGGCGCACGGCGAGTCTGGTTTGATGCGCGTCTAAACGAAAGCAGAGCTTCCCTTCATGATCGATATCCGCCGCGTCTTCACCCAGATCGAGCACATCCACCACGAGTTCGGCCCGCCGCCCGCGCGGCCGCTGGTGCGCGGCGCCATCGCCGCGGTGCTCGCCAATCCGTTCGCCGGGCGTTACGAGGCGGACCTGCTGCCGATGATGGCGCTGCTCGACCCGGTGGGCGTGGACATGGCGCACCGGCTGCGCGCCGCCATGGACGTGCCCGTCGCGCGCATCGCCACCTACGGCAAGGGCGCCATCGTCGGCGCCGCCGGCGAGCTGGAGCACGGCGCGCTGTGGCACGTGCCGGGCGGCTACGCGATGCGCGAGCTGCTGGGCTGGAAGGGCGACCGCAACGCCTACCGCGCCGGCGCCGCCGAGGTCAAGACCGGCCAGCCGGGCAACGCGCTGTCGATCGTGCCCTCGACCAAGAAGGTCGGCCCGCCCGGCGCCACGCTCGACGTGCCGCTGACCAACATCAACGCCAGCTACGTGCGCGGCCAGTTCGACGCCATCGAGGTGCGCGTGCCCGGCGCGCCGGCGGCCGACGAGATCGTCTTCATCCTGGCCATGAGCACCGGCTACCGGGTGCACGAGCGCGTCGGCGGCCTGCGCGCCGAGAACATCAGCAAATGGGACGGGCTGCGCTGAGCCGGACCTCGCGAGACCAGAAGGAGCACATCACATGCCAGCCAACATCCGCAAGCTCGTCATCCAGGTCGACGAAATCCGCAAGGAAATGGGCCGCACCGTCGAGCCGCCGACGCGCCGCGCGGTCGCCATGGCGGTGATCGAGAACCCCTATGCCGGGCGCTACAGCGAGAGCCTCGACGAGCTGATCGCCATCGGCGAGGAGCTCGGCGCGCTGCTCGGGCAGAAGGCGGTGGCGGCGCTCGGCATCGCGCCCGGCGCGGCGCAAAGCTACGGCAAGGCGGCCATCGTCGGCGAGAGCGGCGAACTCGAGCACGCGGCGGCGATCCTGCACCCCAAGCTCGGCGCGCCGCTGCGCGCGGCGGTGGAGAAGGGCGCCGCGCTGGTGCCCTCGGCCAAGAAGCGCGGCGGCTTGGGCACCGCGATCGACGTGCCGATCGGCCACAAGGACGCCGCCTTCGTGCGCAGCCACTTCGACGCCATCGAGGCGCGCGTGTCCGACGCGCCACGCGCCAACGAGATCGTGGTGGCCGTCGCCGTGACCGACAGCGGCCGCCCGCTGGCGCGCGTGGGCGGCCTGCAGGCCAGCGAAATCAAGGGCGAAGACGGTCTGCGCTGAGCGCCGCCGTCGCGTTGTGTCTTTTCCCTTCAACATGTTTTCCCATCCCGAGGAGCCTTCCAGATGAATGCACTGCGTCCTGCTTTTTCCGCGGCCACGGTGGCCCTGCTCGCCGCCGTCCTCGCTCCCGCGCATGCGCAGGGCGTGATCAAGATCGGCGAGGTCAACAGCTACAAGGCGCAGCCCGCCTTCCTGGAGCCCTACAGGCGCGGCATGGAGCTGGCGGTGGACGAGGTCAACGCGGCCGGCGGCGTCAACGGCAGGAAGATCGAGCTGATCTCGCGCGACGACAACGCCAACCCGGGCGACACCGTGCGCGTGGCCGAGGAGCTGGTCTCGCGCGAGAAGGTCGACGTGCTGGCGGGCGGCTTCCTCTCCAACACCGGCCTGGCGCTGACCGACTTCGCCAAGCAGAACAAGTTCTTCTACCTGGCCGGCGAGCCGCTGACCGACAAGATCGTCTGGGCCAACGGCAACAGGTACACCTTCCGGCTGCGTCCCTCGACCTACATGCAGGTGGCGATGCTGGTGCCCGACGCCGTCAAGCTCAAGAAGAAGCGCTGGGCGCTGGTGTACCCCAACTACGAGTACGGCCAGTCGTCGGCCGCGACCTTCAAGCAGCTGATGAAGGCCGCGCAGCCGGACGTGGAGTTCGTCGCCGAGCAGGCGCCGCCACTGGGCAAGGTCGACGCCGGCAGCGTGGTGCAGGCGCTCGCCGACGCCAAGCCCGATGCGATCTTCAACGTGCTGTTCGCGGCCGACCTGTCGAAGTTCGTTCGCGAGGGCAACACGCGGGGTCTCTTCAAAGGCCGCGAGGTGGTCAGCGTGCTGACCGGCGAGCCCGAGTACCTCGACCCGCTCAAGGACGAGGCGCCCAACGGCTGGATCGTGACGGGCTACCCGTGGTACGGCATCAAGACGCCCGAGCACAAGGCTTTTCTCGACGCCTACCAGGCGAAATACAAGGACTATCCGCGCCTGGGCTCGGTGGTGGGCTACGGCCTCATCAAGTCGCTCGCCGCTGGCATCAAGAAGGCGGGCGGCACCGACACCGAGAAACTCGCCGCCGCCTTCAAGGGCCTGCAGGTCGACAGCCCCTTCGGCCCGATCACCTACCGCACGCAGGACAACCAGTCGACCATGGGCGCCTATGTCGGGCGCACCAGGAACGAGGGCGGCAAGGGCGTGATGGTCGACTACCGCTACCTCGACGGCGCCAAGTTCCAGCCGAGCGACGCCGAAGTCAAGAAGCTGCGCCCCTCGGAGTAAGGCCCCCCCAGGCTGCGCGCACTGCGTGTCGCTCCGCCCACCCCCTTCGAGGGGGCGACACCAGCGGCCCGGCAAAGCCGGTTCCGCGGTGTCTCCCGAAGGGGCTGCGCTTCGCTTGCCGTGGCCCTGCGCGTGGCCGCAACACAGTGACTGACCGAACGGATGCTTGAATGAATTTTTCTGGCTTCATCGTCCAGCTGCTCAACGGGCTGGCGGGCGCGTCGTCGCTGTTCATGGTGGCGGCGGGGCTGTCGCTGATCTTCGGCGTGACGCGGATCGTGAACTTCGCGCACGGCTCGTTCTTCATGGTCGGCATCTACATCGCCTACACGCTGGTCGAGCGGCTGGGCACCGGTCCTTTGGGCTTCTGGCCCGCGCTGGCGCTGGCCGCGGTGGCGGTGGGCGTGCTGGGCGCGCTGATCGAAATGGTGCTGCTGCGGCGCATCTACAAGGCGCCCGAGCTGTTCCAGCTGCTGGCGACCTTCGCGCTGGTGCTGGTCATCAAGGACGCCGTGCTGTGGCTGTGGGGCCCGGACGAGCTGCTGGGCCCGCGCGCGCCGGGGCTGTCGGGCTCGGTGACGATCCTGGGGCGGCAGTTTCCGAGCTACGACCTGTTCCTGATCGTGGTCGGGCCGGTGGTGCTGGGCTTGGTCTGGCTGCTCTTGACGCGCACGCGCTTCGGCACGCTGGTGCGCGCCGCCACGCAGGACCGCGAGATGGTCAGCGCGCTGGGCGTCAACCAGGCTTGGCTGTTCACGGCCGTGTTCGCGCTCGGCGCGCTGCTGGCCGGGCTGGGCGGTGCGCTGCAGCTGCCGCGCGAGCCGGCCACGCTGGAGATGGACCTCAACACCATCGGCGCGGCCTTCGTCGTGGTGGTGGTCGGCGGCATGGGGTCGATTCCGGGGGCCTACGTCGCGGCGCTCCTGATCGCCGAGATCCGGGCGGTGTGCATCTGGCTCGGCGTGGTGAATGTCTTCGGCATCGATATCTCGTTTTCCAAGATGACGCTGGCGGCCGACTTCCTGGTGATGGCCGTGGTGCTGGTGGTGCGGCCGTGGGGCCTGCTGGGCCGCCCGCAGGCGCCCAGCCGCTACGTCGGCATGCAGGAGGAACCGCTGCGCCGCGCCGGCAGGGGCTATGTGCTGGCGGCCGCGGCGTTCGGCCTGCTGCTGGCGGCCATGCCGATCTTCACGGCCGGCTCGCCCTACACCACGGTGCTGATGATCGACCTGCTGATCGCCGCGCTGTTCGCGACCAGCCTGCACTTCATCATGGGGCCGGCCGGCATGCACTCGTTCGGCCACGCGGCGTACTTCGGGCTCGGCGCCTACGGCGCGGCGCTGCTGGTGCGCGCCAGCGGCCTGCCGATGGAGGCGGCGCTGGTGGTGGCGCCACTGGTGGCCGCGCTCGGCGCGCTGGTGTTCGGCTGGTTCGCGGTGCGGCTCTCCGGCGTGTACCTGGCGATGCTGACGCTGGCCTTCGCGCAGATCACCTGGGCCATCGCCTACCAGTGGGACAGCTTCACCGGCGGCAGCAACGGGCTGACGGGCGTCTGGCCTGCCGCGTGGCTGTCGGACAAGCGCGCCTACTACTGGCTCACGCTGGTGCTGGTGGCGCTAGGCATCCTGTGGCTGCGGCGCGTGCTGTTCTCGCCCTTCGGCTACACGCTGCGCGCCGGGCGCGACTCGGTGCTGCGCGCCGACGCCATCGGCATCGACGTCAAGCGCATGCAGTGGGCGGCCTTCGTCATCGCCGGCGCGGCCGCCGGGCTGGCGGGCGCGCTCTACGCCTTCTCCAAGGGCAGCATCTCGCCGGAATCGCTCTCGGTCGGCAAGTCGGTCGACGGCCTGGTGATGGTGCTGCTGGGCGGCATCCAGACCCTGGCCGGCCCGGTGGTCGGCGCCGTCACCTTCACCTGGCTGCACGACACCGTGGCGCGCAACACCGACTACTGGCGCGCCATGCTGGGCGGCATCATCCTGCTGCTGGTGCTGCTGTTCCCGCAGGGCATCGCGGGCAGCGTCAAGCGCCTGTTCGAGCGGCGCCACGCCCGGCGCGTCGAGGCGGCACATGCCCGGGAGGCCGAGGCATGAGCGCCGCAGGAACACTTGTCCAAGGCGCGACTGTTTCCCAAGCAGCCGGCAGCGCGGTGGCGGCTAGAAACGTGGCGCCTCCACCCCTGCTCCAGGTCAGCAACCTCGGCAAGTCCTTCGGCGGCGTCAAGGCGGTGGACGGCATCACCTTCGATCTCGCCGCGGGCGAGCTGCTGGCGCTGATCGGGCCCAACGGCGCGGGCAAGTCCACCACCTTCAACATGGTCAACGGCCAGCTGCGGGCGGACCAGGGCTCGATCACGCTCGACGGCCAGGAGCTCATCGGCCGCCGGCCGCGCGAGATCTGGCGCCTGGGCGTCGGGCGCACCTTCCAGATCGCCGAGACCTTCGCCTCGCTCACGGTGGTCGAGAACGTGCAGATGGCGCTGCTGTCGCACGACCATCTGCTGTTCGCGATGTGGCGCCGCGCCGCCGACCACAGGCGCGACGAGGCGCTGGCGCTCTTGGACCAAGTCGGCATGAAGGCGCAGGCCGAGCGGCCGTGCAGCCAGCTGGCGTATGGCGACGTCAAGCGCGTGGAGCTCGCGATCGCCATGGCCAACAGCCCGAAGCTGCTGCTGATGGACGAGCCCACCGCCGGCATGGCGCCCAGGGAGCGCAATTCGCTCATGGCGCTGACCAAGCAGCTCGTGGTCGACCGCGGCATGGCGGTGCTCTTCACCGAGCACAGCATGGACGTGGTGTTCGCGTACGCCGACCGCATGATCGTGCTGGCGCGCGGGCGCCTGATCGCGCAGGGCCGGCCGCTGGAGATCCGCGACCATCCGAAGGTGCAGGAGGTGTATTTCGGCACAGGCAAGACCTTCGAAGCCAAGCCCGTCGGGGTGCTGCCATGAGCGACGACCTGCTGCTTTCCGCCAAGGGGCTGTGCGCCTGGTACGGCGCGGCACAGATTCTGTACGACGTGGATCTCGACGTGCGGCGCGGCGAGGTGGTGGCGCTGATGGGGCGCAACGGCGCCGGCAAGTCGACCACGTTGAAAGCCCTGATCGGCATGATGGCCAGGCGCCGCGGCGCGGTGCGCTTCCTGGGACACGACATCTCGAAGAGCGAGCCGCACGTCGCGGCGCGGCTGGGCCTGGGCTTCGTGCCGGAGGACCGGCGCGTGTTCACCGATCTCACGGTGCTGGAGAACCTGGAGGTCGGTCGGCAGCCGCCGCGCCGCTGGAGCGATGGCAGCGCCGCGCCGCTGTGGACGACCGAGCGCCTGTTCAAGCTGTTCCCCAACCTGGGCGAGATGCCGAACCGCCCGGGCGGGCGCATGAGCGGCGGCGAGCAGCAGATGCTGACCGTGGCGCGCACGCTGATGGGCAACCCCTACCTGGTGCTGCTCGACGAGCCCTCCGAGGGTGTCGCGCCCGTCATCGTCGAGCAGATGGCCAACATGATCCTGGAGCTCAAGGGGCACGGCGTGAGCATTCTGCTGTCGGAGCAGAACATGCACTTCGCCGAGCTGGTGTCCGACCGCGCCTATGTGCTGGAGAAGGGGCAGATCCGCTACCAGGCGCCGATGGCCGAGCTGGCCGTCAACGAGGAAGTGCGGCGCCTGTACCTCAGCGTCTGAGGCTCCGGCCCGGCTCGCTTCATTCAACCCGGAGGACTTCCATGACCGCATCGCAACGCCGCCGTACCTTCCTGCATGCCGCCGCCGCGCTCGGGCTGGCGGGCATGGCGCCGCCGCTCCTCGCCGCGGCGCGGATCAAGCCCGGGCCCAACGCCGCGCTGATCGTGGTCGACGTGCAGAACTGCTTCATCGACGGCGGCACGCTGCCGGTCAAGGGCGGCGCCGAGGTGGTGCCGGTCATCAACAAACTCGCGACCGCGTTCCAGAACATCGTCATCACGCAGGACTGGCACACGCCGGGCCACGCGTCCTTCGCCAGCACCCACGCCGGCAAGAAGCCGTTCGAGACGACGAAACTCAGCTACGGCAACCAGGTGCTGTGGCCCGACCACTGCGTGCAGGGCAGCGACGACGCCGCGCTCAGCAAGGACCTGAAGCTGCCGACCGCGCAGCTCATCATCCGCAAGGGCTTCCATCAGGACATGGACAGCTACTCGGCCTTCGAGGAAGCCGACCACAAGACCGCCACCGGCTTGGCCGGCTACCTGAAGGCGCGCGGCATCAGGACGGTGTTCGTCACCGGGCTGGCGACCGACTTCTGCGTCGCCTGGACCGCGATGGACGCGCGCAAGGCCGGCTTCGACGTGTACGTGATCGAGGACGCGACGCGCGCCATCGACCTCAACGGCTCGCTGGCCGACGCCTGGAAGCAGATGGCCGCCAAGGGCGTCAAGCGCATCCAGTCGAGCGACATCGTCACCGCCTGACGACCCCGACGGCATGCCCGCGCTGCGCCTGACGGTCAACGCGCGCGCCGTCGCGCTCGACGTGCCGCGCGGGGCGACGCTGCTGCACGTGCTGCGCAACGACCTGGCGCTCAACGCCCCGAAGTACGGCTGCGGCCTGGGTCAGTGCGGCGCCTGCACGGTGCACGTGGACGGCGTGGCGGCGCGCAGCTGCGTGATCCCGGCGCACGGCGTGGCCGGGCGCGCGATCACGACGATGGAGGGCCTCCTGGATGACGCCCCCGCGCCCGGCGCTGCCGTGTCCCCGCTGCCCCCCGAGGGGGGTGCCACGTCTGGGGGAGGCCCGGCGCCGCGCGCGCGCTGGCACCCGGTGCAGCAGGCCTTCGAGGAAGCGCAGGCCGCGCAGTGCGGCTACTGCCTGAACGGCATGGTGATGCAGGCGGCGGCGCTGCTCGCGCGCGAACCGCAGCCCCATGAAGCGCGCATCCGCGCCGAGCTGTCGGGCAACCTGTGCCGCTGCGGCACGCACCTGGAAATCCTGCAGGCGGTGCGGCGCGCCGTCGAGCTGCTGGCCGCGCGGGCCGGCCGAGCGCCTTCTTCATGACCGCGCGCCGCGCCGACCTGCCGCGCACGCGCGCCGAGTTCCTCGCAGCCGACGGCGTGCTGGTCGTGGTGCGCGAGACGCCGCCCGCGCCGCCGCCCGCCCAGGGTCAGCCGCCGCTGGTGTCGGGCAACCCGGCCGAGGGCGACGAGATCCTGCTGGCCGTATGGGACGACGGCAGCGTCAGCGCGCTCAGCGGCCATGTCGATCTCGGCACCGGCCTGCGCACGGCGCTCGGCCAGATCGTGGCCGAGGAGCTCGACCTGACGCTCGCCTGCGTCGGCGTGGTGCTGGGCGACACCGCGCGCGCGCCCAACCAGGGCGCGACCATCGCCAGCGCCTCGATCCAGATCCATGCCCAGCCGCTGCGCCGCGCGGCAGCCCAAGCGCGTGCCTGGCTGGTGGCGCGCGCCGCCGAGCGGCTCGGAGTCCCGGTCGAGGCGCTCGTCGTCCGGTTGGGCTCGGTGCGTGTCGCCGACGAGCCGTCGCGCCATCTGTCGTTCGGCAAGCTGGTGGCCGGCCAGCGCACCGTGCTGCGGCTCGCCCCCGACGCGCCCGTCAAGCACCCCGACGACTACCGCATCGTCGGCACGCGGCAGCCGCGCGTCGACATCCCGGCCAAGCTGGCGGGCGAGCTGGTGTTCGTGCACGACCTGCGGCTGCCCGGCATGCTGCACGGCCGCGTGGTGCGCCCGCCCTACGCCGGCGCCGACCACGGCGACTTCATCGGCAACACGCTCGAATCGGTGGACGAGGCGTCGATCGCGCACATTCCCGGCATCCGCGCCGTGGTGGTGATCCGCGACTTCGTCGGCGTCGTCGCCGAGCGCGAGGAGCACGCCGAGCAGGCGCTGCGCGAGCTGCGCGTGACATGGAAGCCCTGGCCCGGCCTGCCCGACCAGCGCGACCTGGCGCAGGCGCTGCGCGACAACCCGGCGACGCAGCGCCTGCTGGTGGACGAGGGCGCGGTCGATGCGGCGCTGGCGGAGCTCGACGCGGCCGGTGGCGCGCTGCGCCGCAGCTACGTCTGGCCGTATCAGCTGCACGCCTCCATCGGACCGTCGTGCGCCGTCGCGCACTGGCAGCCCGGAGGCGGTGGCGACGGCGGCATCGCCCTGCGCGTGTGGGCCGGCTCGCAGAACCCGCACGTGCTGCGCGCCGACCTGGCGCGGCTGATGCGGCTCGACGAGCTCGCCGTCGACGTGGTGCGCATGGAAGCCGCCGGCTGCTACGGCCGCAACGCCGCCGACGACGTGGCGGCCGACGCCGCGCTGCTCGCGCGCGCCGCGGGCGCACCGGTGCGCGTGCAGCTCACGCGCGAGCAAGAGCACCTGTGGGAGCCCAAGGGCGCGGCGCAGCTGATGCAGGTGCAGGGCGGCCTGCGCGCCGACGGGAGCGTGGCCTACGACTTCGAGACCTCGTACCCGTCCAACGGCGCGCCGACGCTGGCGCTGCTGCTCACGCGCACCGTCGAGCCGGTGGCGCAGGCCTTCGAGATGGGCGACCGCACCGCGCGCCCGCCCTACGCCTTCGAGAACCTGCGCGTCAAGGTCAACGACATGGCGCCGATCGTGCGCGCCTCCTGGCTGCGTGGCGTCTCGGCGCTGCCCAACGCATTCGCGCACGAGTCGTACATCGACGAGCTGGCGACGGCCGCTGGCGTCGATCCGGTCGAGTTCCGCCTGCGTTACCTGCACGACCCGCGCGCGGCCGAGCTGGTGCGGGCCACGGCGCACAAGGCCGGCTGGCGCGCGCGCACCGGGCCGCAGCAGAACGCCGACGGCGGGCTCGGGCCGGGCGGCGACATCCTGTTCGGCCAGGGCTTCGCCTACGCGCGCTACGTCCACAGCAAGTGGCCCGGCTTCGGCGCCGCCTGGGCCGCCTGGGTGGCCGACGTGGAGGTCAACCGCCGGACCGGCGAGGTGCACGTGCGCCGCGTGGTGGTCGGCCACGACGCCGGGCTGCTGGTCAACCCGGCCGGGGTCGAGCACCAGGTGCACGGCAACGTCTTGCAGACCACCAGCCGCGCGCTCAAGGAAAAGGTGCGCTTCGCCCCGCCGGCGGTGAACGGCGAGGCGCCGCGCCCCGGGGTTCCGGCGTCCGGCGTGGTCGCGAGCCGCGAATGGGGGAGTTACCCGATCCTGAGCTTCCGCGAGGTGCCGGTGGTCGAGGTCATGCACATGCCGCGCTCCGGCGAGGCGCCGCTGGGCGTGGGCGAGTCGTCCTCGGTGCCGGGCACGGCGGCGATCGCCAACGCGATCTTCGACGCCACCGGGGTGCGCTTCCGCGCGCCGCCGTTCACGCCCGAGGTGGTGCGGGCGGCGCTGCATCCGCTGGCGGCGCCGGAGGCTGGGGCAGGCGAAGCGGTGGCCCCGGACGGCGCCGGCAAACATGCTTTCCTGCCTTCGCCTCAAGCGGGAGGAGGCGAGGCGCCCGCGGCACCAAGGGTCGGCGCCGACGGGGCGGAACGGGGCAAGGCCTTCGATGACGAGAGTCGCCGCATCCCCGCCGACGCGCCCTGGCCGCGCCGGCGCGGCCTGTGGGCCGGCGCGGCGGCGCTGCTGGCCGGCGGCGTCGGCGTCGTCGCCGGCCTGCTCGGCTGGCGCCCCGCCATCGCGCCCGTTTCGCTGAGCGCACCGGTCTACAGCGCCGAGGCCGTCGAGCGCGGCCGGGTGCTCGCCGCTCTAGGCGACTGCGCCGTCTGCCACACGGCGCCCGGCGGCGCCGCGAACGCCGGTGGCCGCGCCATGGAAACGCCCTTCGGCACGCTCTACACCACCAACCTCACACCCGACGCCGACACGGGCCTGGGCCGCTGGTCGTTCAGCGCCTTCCAGCGCGCCATGCGCGAGGGCGTCTCGCGCGACGGCCGCCACCTCTACCCGGCGTTCCCGTACACGGCATTTGCCAAGACCAGCGACGACGACCTGCAGGCGCTCTACGCCTACTTCATGACGCTGCCGCCGGTGCGCGCCGAGACGCCCGCGGCGCAACTGAAATTTCCCTTCGGCCTGCGCCCGCTCATGGCCGGCTGGAACGCGCTGTTCCACGATCCGGCGCCCTGGCAACCGGTCGCGGCGCAAGGCGCCGAGTGGAACCGCGGCGCCTACCTGGTCAACGGCCTGGGCCACTGCGGCGCCTGCCACACGCCGCGCAACGCGCTCGGCGCCGAGCGGGGCGGCAGCGCCTTCCTGGCGGGTGCGATGGTCGAGGGCTGGGAGGCGCCCGCGCTCACCGGCCTCTCGAAGGCCGCCGTGCCGTGGAACGCCGACGAGCTCTACCGCTACCTGCGCAGCGGCCACACGCGCCAGCACGGCATCGCCGGCGGGCCGATGGCCGACGTGGTGCGCGAGCTGGCGACGGTGTCCGACGCCGACATTCGCGCGATGGCCACCTATCTCGCGTCGTTCAACCCGGACCCGCCGCCGGCCGACGCGCAGTCGCAGGCCCGGCACGCCGTCGCCGCGGCGGCCGCCGGACCGGCAACCCCGCTGCCCGGCGCCGCGCAGCGCCTGTTCGACGGCGCCTGCGCCGCCTGCCACCACGACGGCGACGGCCCGACGCTCCTGGGCGTCAACGCGCCGCTCGCGCTCAACAGCAACCTGACCAGCGCACGCCCCGACAACCTGCTGCGCACCATCCTCGACGGCGTGCAGGAGCCCGCCTCGCGCGACCTCGGCTTCATGCCCGCCTTTCGCGACGCGCTCGACGACGCGCAGATCGCGCAACTCGCCGGCTATATGCGCGCGCGCTTCGCCCCGCGAGAGCCGGCATGGCGGGACCTGCCGGCCGAGGTGGCGCGCTTGCGCGCGAGCGGTGTAAAAACGGCCTCGCACTGACGCGTTTGACAAGGAAAAAGGGCTCCAGCGCCCGTGGGATAAGGGAGCATAGCTATCGTTTTGATAGCGAACGGGGTTTGCGACCCAAGACAGGCCTACCGCTCACACGCGGAGGCACCGGCGTGCGTCAATTCCTGCCGGATCGCGGCCTGCAACAGGTGGCGTGCCGTCCGGGCCCGCGCGGGGTCGTGTCCATGCTCGCGCCTGCAACGCAGGCAATGGTCCACCCAGATCATCAGGCGGGCCGCGGCCGCCTCCAGTTCGAGCGCGTTCATGCCAGGGCCATGGGAAGTGGGGTGTGGGTCGGTCATCGGCCCATTGTTGGGGAAACCCCTCTCGTCAGACAGCCACTTTGTCACGCTCCCGCTCCGCGAGACGGGGCAAGCCCCAGCAAGTTGCAGGGAGCGTGAGCTTTGTCACGCTCGGCAGAGGGCTTCACATCAGCCCGCCGCGGGCCGGCGACGGGTGGCCCCTCAGGGCAGGACTCGCCAGTGCGCGAGGGTGCGTTGCAGCTTCGTGGCGCCGGATGGCCGCAAAATGCCCGGACCGAACCACTGGATACGAAAGAGACGACGATGACAACCCAACCCGAATCCCTGGGGATGTGCTCCCGGCGCCTGGCGCGCATCGACCGCTTCCTGGCCGAGCGCTACGTCGCGCCGGGCCGGCTGCCCTGCGCGCTGCTGCAGGTGGCGCGCGAGGGCCAGCTCGTGCACCAGACGGTGCTGGGCCAGGCCTCGCTCGAAACCGGCGCGCCGCTGGCCGAGGACAGCATCGTGCGCATCTACTCGATGACCAAGCCCATCACCAGCGTCGCCTTCATGATGCTGGTCGAGGAGGGGCGGGTGGCGCTCGACGACCCGGTGCACCGCTTCATCCCGGCCTGGCGCGACCTGGGCGTGTACCAGGCCGGCGTGCCCGGGGGCTTCCAGACCCGGCCCACCGAGCAGCCGATGCGCATGATCGACCTGCTGCGGCACACCTCCGGCCTGACCTACGGCTTCCAGATGCGCACCAACGTCGATGCCGCCTACCGCGCCGGCAGGGTCGAGCCCTTCGAGCAGGCCGAGGGGCTCGACGGCTTCATCGACGGGCTGTCGAAGCTGCCGCTCGAGTTCTCGCCCGGCACCGCCTGGAACTACTCGGTCTCGACCGACGTGCTGGGCTACCTGGTCGGCAAGATCTCGGGCGTTCCCTTCGACGAGTTCCTGCGCCAGCGCATCTTCCAGCCCCTGGGCATGACGGACACGGCCTTTCACGTGCCCGAGGACAAGGCCGGGCGACTGGCCGAGTGCTACCTGCAGTCGCCCTCGGGCCGCCTGGTGCCGGCAGGCGGGCCCAGCTTCCGCGCGCCGCCGGCAGCGCCTTCGGGCGGCGGCGGCCTGGTCTCCACCGCCGGCGACTACATGCGCTTCTGCGAGGCGATGCGCCAGGGCGGCGCCCTGGGCGACGTGCGGCTGCTGGGGCCCAAGACGGTCCGGCTCATGCGCGCCAACCACCTGCCCGGCCAGGGCGACCTGGCGGACCTGTCGGTGTCGCTGTTCTCCGAGGCCACCTACCGCGGCGTCGG
Organism: uncultured beta proteobacterium; assembly: GCA_963847265.1. GTDB lineage: Bacteria > Pseudomonadota > Gammaproteobacteria > Burkholderiales > Burkholderiaceae_C > Variovorax. The sequence goes on from CAWJZE010000001.1 coordinate 1,549,145, forward strand.
CTTCGGCCTGGGCTTCGCCATGACGACCGACGTCGCCAAGACCGGCATCGCCGGCTCCGTCGGCGAATACTGGTGGGGCGGCATGGCCTCCACCGCCTTCTGGATCGACCCCGTGGAGGACGTGTGCGTGGTGTTCCTCACGCAATTCATCCCATCGAGCACGTACCCGATCCGGCGCGAGCTGCGCACCATGGTCAACGCCGCGATCATCGATTCGAAAGCCTGAGCGAGGGCGCTGCTCCGGCGGTCCGCGCAAAGACGGTCCGACGGCCGCTGTGGGTGCCGGAGCCGCTGCCGGACGGTGTCGTCGAAGCCGGTGCGGCTCCCGGAGCAGGGGGCCGCGTCAGGCGGACATCGGCGGCTCGGCCTTCGCCACCAGCGTCAGAATGTCGTAGCTCGCCACCAGCTCGCCCAGTTGGTTGGTCACGGCCACGTCCCAGGCGACCACGCCCTGGCCCTGGCCGTTGGCGTCCTTCTTGTTGCGGTCGATCTTGCGCTTGCAGGTCAGGCGCGCGCGGATGGTGTCGCCGATGGCCACCGGCTTGATGAAGCGCAGCGTGTCGAGCCCGTAGTTCGCCAGCACTGGGCCGGGCGCCGGCGAGACGAACAGGCCGGCGGCCGCCGACAGCACGAAGTACCCGTGCGCGATGCGCTGGCCGAAGGGCGATTCCCTGGCGGCGATCTCGTCGAAGTGCATGTAGAAGTAGTCGCCCGAGATGCCGCCGAAGGCCACGATGTCGGCCTCGCCGACGGTGCGGCGGTGCGTCAGCAGCGAGTCGCCGACCTGCAGGTCCTCGAAGTGACGGCGGAACGGGTGGATCTCGCTTTCGTTGAGCGCCGCGCCGCGCAGGTACTCGCCGGTGACGGCCGTCAGCATGGTGGGCGAGCCCTGCACTGCCGCGCGCTGCAGATAGTGCTTGACGGCGCGCAGGCCGCCCAGCTCCTCGCCGCCGCCGGCGCGCCCCGGGCCGCCGTGCTTCAACTGCGGCAGCGGCGAGCCGTGGCCGGTCGATTCGAGCGCCGCCTCGCGGTCGAGCACCAGGATGCGGCCGTGCAGCGCGGCCACCACCGGCACCACCCTGGCCGCGGTCTTCGGGTCGCGCGTGACCAGCGTGCCGACCAGGCTGCCGCCGCCGCGCGCGGCCAGCGCCAGCGCCTCGTCCAGGCCGTCGTAGGCCATCAGCGTGCTGACCGGGCCGAAGGCCTCGACCTCGTGCACGGCGTCGTGCTCCAGCGGCTTGCGGCTCAGAAGCAGGGTGGGCGAGAAGAACGCGCCCTCGGCCACGCCCTCGCCCACGGGCGCGAAGCCGTCGCGCTCGCCGTAGAGCAGCTCGGCGCCCTCCAGCAGCGTCGCCACGCGTTCGGCCACGTCGGCGTGCTGCCCGTGCGAGGCCAGCGCGCCCATGCGCACGTCCTCGCGCGACGGGTCGCCGACGACGGTCTTGGCCAGCCGTGCGCGCAGCCGGGTCGCCACCGCGTCGATGTGCTGGCGCGGCACGATGGCGCGGCGGATGGCGGTGCACTTCTGCCCGGCCTTGGTGGTCATCTCGCGCGCCACCTCCTTCACGAACAGGTCGAACTCCTCGTCGTCGGGCGACACGTCGGGCGCCAGGATGGCGCAGTTGAGCGAGTCGGCCTCGGCGTTGAACGGGATCGAATGGCGCACCAGGTTCGGGTGCACGCGCAGCTTGGCAGCGGTGTCGGCCGAGCCGGTGAAGGTGACGACATCCGAGCCCTCCAGCCGGTCGAGCAGGTCGCCGGTGCCGCCGATCACCAGCTGCAGGCTGCCCTCGGGCAAGAGGCCCGATTCCGTCATCAGGCGCACCGCCGCCTCGGTCAGATAGCTGGTGGCGGTGGCGGGCTTGCCGATGCACGGCATGCCGGCCAGGAAGCACGGCGCGAACTTTTCCAAAAGGCCCCACACGGGGAAGTTGAAGGCGTTGATGTGCACCGCCAGCCCGCCGCGCGGCACCAGGATGTGGGTGCCGGCGAAGTGGCCCTTCTTGCCGAGCGAAACCGGCGGACCCTCGTGCACCAGGTTGCCCGAAGGCAGTTCGCTGCTGCCCATCGCAGCATAGGCGAACAGGGTGCCGGTGCCGCCCTCGATGTCGATCCAGCCGTCGGCGCGCGTGGCACCGGTGTGGGCCGAGACGGCGTAGAGCTGCTCCTTGCGCTCGTTCAAATACTTGGCGAGCGCCTTCAGGCGCTCGGCGCGCTGCTGGAAGTCCAGCGCCAGCAGCGCCGGCAGGCCGACGCGGCGCGCGTGGCTGACAGCCTCGCCGAAGTCGATCGCCTCGGCGTGCGTGCTGGCCACCGGCCGGCCGTTGACGGCGCTGCGCAGCGGCTGTCCGGCCTCGCGGCCGAGCCAGCGGCCGCCGATGTAGCTTTGAAGGGTTTCGGTCATGGTGGGAGGTCCTTTCATGTCAATGGCTCCTTCGCGGGTGCGTCCTTCGACGCAGGAAACAGCCGGCAAGCGAAGCGATGCCCTTTCGTGAAACACCGCGGAACCGGCTTTGCCGGGCCGCCGGTGTTGCCCCCGGCGAGGGGGTGGGCGGCCACACGCAGTGGGCAAGCCTGGGGGTGGCCTACTTTTTTCCGATCCCGAGGTAGGTGTCGATGATCCGCCGGTCGTGCAGCAACTCGCGCGCCGGGCCACTGAGTGCGACGGCGCCCATCTCCAGCACGTAGCCGCGGTCGGCCACCTGCAGCGCGGCGCGGGCGTTCTGCTCGACCAGCAGCACCGAGACGCCGTGCTGGCGCAAGGACGACACCACCTGCAGCACCTCGCGCACGATCAGCGGCGCCAGGCCGAGCGAGGGCTCGTCGAGCATCAGCAGGCGTGGGCGCGCCATCAGCGCGCGGCCGATCGCCAGCATCTGGCGCTCGCCGCCCGACAGCGTCGAGGCCAGCTGCGCGCGGCGCTCGCGCAGGCGCGGGAAGATCTGGAACACCTCGTCCATGCGCGCGCGCTGGTCGCGCTGGCCCTTGCGCCAGCGGTAGAAGCCGCCCAGCAGCAGGTTGTCCTCCACCGGCATGTCGCCGAACAGCTCGCGCTTCTCGGGCACCAGCGCCACGCCGCGCGCCACCATGGTCTCGACGCTCGGGCGCGCGACGCGCTCGCCCGCCAGCGTGGCGACGCCGCGCGAGGGCAGCAGGCCCATGGCGGCGCACAGCAGCGTGGTCTTGCCCGCGCCGTTGGGGCCGATCACGGTGACGATCTCGCCTTCGGCGACGTCGAGCGCCACCTGGTGCACGGCCTCGACTGCGCCGTAGGAAACGCAGAAGTCTTCCAGCTTGAGCAAAGGAGTCACAGAAGCCTCGCAGGCAGAGTGTCGATTTCACATGAACCGCCGCGCACCGCCGATCGCCGTCGAACCACGCTTTGCCCGCATGCCATGAAACACATGCGCCTCCTTCGGGAAACACCGCGGAACCGGCTTTGCCGGGCCGCTGGTGTTGCCCTCGGTGAGGGGGTGGGCGAAGCGACACGAAGTGCGCGCAGCCTGGGGGTGAGCCTCATTCCACGCCTCCCAGGTAGGCGTCGAGGACCCGCTGGTTGGCCTGCACCTCGGCCGGCGTGCCCTCGGCGATCACGGTGCCGAATTCGAGCACGGTGATGCGGTCGGCCAGGTTCATGACGAACTCCATGTCGTGCTCCACCACCAGGATGCCCAGCCCCTCGGCGCGCAGCTGGCCGAGCAGCGCAGCCAGCGCGCCCTTCTCCAAGTGGCGCAGACCGGCGGCCGGCTCGTCGAGCAGCAGCACGGCCGGCTGCCCGGCCAGCGCGCGCGCGATCTCGACGATGCGCTGCTGGCCCAGCGCCAGCGACGCGGCGGGCGCGTCGGCATGCGCGCCGAGGCCGACGCGCTCGATCTGGCGGCGCGCCTCGGCCAGCAGGGCCGCTTCCTCGCCGCGGTCGAGCCGCAGCATCGAGGCGATCCAGCCGCGGTGCGCGCGGCGGTGCGCGCCGAGCGCCACGTTCTCGACCACGCTGCGCTGCCCCAGGAGCCGCACGTGCTGGAAGGTGCGGCCCAGCCCGAGCGCGGCGAAGGCGCGCGAGGGGCGGTTCTGCATCGGCTGGTCCATCAGCCGCACCTCGCCCGCGCTGGTGTCGTCCACCCCCGAGATCATGTTAAAGAAGGTGCTCTTGCCGGCGCCGTTGGGCCCGATCAGCGCGTGCACCTCGCCCGCCTTGACGTTCAGGGTGACGGCGTTGTTGGCGACCAGCCCGCCGAAGCGCTTGGTCACGGCGTCGGCCTGCAGCAGCACCCGGCCCGCGGGCGGCAGCGCGCGCTGCGCCAGCGCGGCGCTGGCCTTTCGGGCCGCGCGCACCGGGGCGGGGCGCAGCAGGGGCGCGCTCCAGCGCTGCAGCGTCGGCCACAGCCCGGCGGCGAAGCGCTGCAGCACCACCAGCATCAGGAGGCCGAACACGATCACCTCGAAGTTGCCGCTGGTGCCCAGCAGCGCCGGCAGGATGTCCTGCAGCTTCTCCTTCAGCAGCGTGATCAGCGTGGCGCCCAGCACCGCGCCCCACAGGTGGCCGGCGCCGCCGACCACCGCCATGAACAGGTACTCGATGCCGATGTTGAGGTTGAAGGGCGTCGGGTTGATGAAGCGCTGCAGGTGCGCGTAGAGCCAGCCCGAGAGCGCCGCCAGCAGCGCCGCCAGCACGAACAGCTTGACGCGGTAGCGCGCGGTGTCCACGCCCATCGATTCGGCCATGACGCGGCCGCCGCGCAGCGCGCGGATGGCGCGCCCCTCGCGCGAGTCGAGCAGGTTGTGCAGCAGCCACAGCGCCATGAACAGCACCGCCCAGATGACGACGCCGAGCGCGCGCGCCGAGGTCAGCGACCAGCCCGCGACGACCAGCGGCGGCACGCCGGTGATGCCGGTCTGCCCGCCCAGGAAGTCCATGTTGCCGAACAGGTAGTACAGGCTCAGGCCCCAGGCGATGGTGGCGAGCGGCAGGTAGTGGCCCGAGAGCTTGACCGTCACGGCGCCCAGCACCCAGGCGATGGCGAAGGTCAGCGCCAGCCCGAGCGCCAGCCCGACCCAGGGCAGCCCGGCCGGGCCGACCCAGCCGCCGAGCGCGGCGACCGGCCCCGGCGCGGTGCAGACCCACGCCGTGGCGTAGGCGCCGACGCCGACAAAGGCGGCCTGCCCGAAGGAGGTCATGCCGCCGACGCCGGTGAGCATCACCAGCCCGGCCGCGACCAGCGCGTACAGCCCGATGTAGCTCATCACGATGACGGTGAACTCCGGCAGCCATGGCCAGGCCAGCGCCAGCGCCGCGACGGCGGCGAGCGTGAGCTGGCGGCGCGTCAGCAGGCCACGCGGCGTGGCTGCGGCCTCGGCGGGCGGGGCCGCGGCGCGGTCGCCGGGGGCCAGGGTGCGATCGACGGGCGCGCTCATTCCTCGTCCTCCTCGACGTGGTGGCTGCGCAGCGACCGCCACCACAGCACCGGGATGATCAGCGTGAACACCAGCACCTCCTTAAAAGCGCTGGCCCAGAAGGACGAGAACGATTCGAGCTGGCCGACCAGCAGCGCGCCGGCCAGCGCCGCCGGGTAGCTCGCCAGCCCGCCGACGATGGCCGCGACGAAGCCCTTCAGGCCGATCAGGAAGCCGGTGTCGTAGTACACGGTGGTGAGCGGCGCGATCAAGAGGCCCGAGACGGCCCCGATCAACGCCGCCAGCGCGAAGCTGAGGTCGCCCGAGAGCTCCGTCGGGATGCCCATCAGCCGGGCGCCGACGCGGTTCATGGCGGTGGCGCGCAGCGCCTTGCCGACCATCGAGCGCTCGAAGAACAGGAACAGCAGCGCCACCAGCGCGAGCGTGACGCCCAGCACCACCAGCGACTGGCCCGTCACCGGCAGGCCGCCCAGGTCGAAGCGCGCGTCGGAGAACGCCGGCGTGCGCGAGCCCTCGGCGCCGAAGAACAAGAGCCCCAGCCCGACCAGCACCCCGTGCAGCGCGACCGAGACGATCAGGAGGATCAGCACGCTGGCGTTGGCCAGCGGCCGGAACGCGAGGCGGTAGAGCAGCGGCCCGAGCGGCGTGATGAGCACCACGGTGGCGAGCGCCTGGCCGGCCAGCGAGGCCGGGCGCCAGCCGAGCACCAGCGCGCAGGCCGCGAGCGGCAGCGCCACGCACCAGGCGAGCGCGGCGGGCCAGTCCACGGTCGCGCCGCGCTTCCAGCGCCAGGCCTCGACCAGCAGGGCCAGGCACGCCAGCACCAGCAGCAGCCACAGCGTGGCGGGCACGCGGCCGGCCTGCAGCATCGCCATCGACAGCGCGCCGAAGGTGACGAACTCGCCCTGCGGGATGAAGATGACGCGGGTGACCGAAAACACCAGCACCAGCGCCACGGCCATCAGCCCGTAGACCGCCCCGTTGACGATGCCGTCCTGCCCCAGCAGCAGGGCGATCTGTGAATCCATGGCGAACCTTTTGTTCGGGCCAGGCCCGTTTCATTCCAAGTCAGCAGCTCAACCTCACCTCACCTGACGCCCACCGCGCTGTCCCCTTCCAGGAACACCGCGGATCCGGCTCCGCCGGGCCGCTGGTGTTGCCCCCTGCAAGGGGGTGGGCGAAAGCGACACGCAGTGCGCGAAGCCTGGGGGTTAGGGTTGATACTTCCAGGCCCCGTTCTCGATCTTGACCATGACGCGGGCGCGCTGGTCGAGCCCCAGGTGGTCGGTCGGCGACATCGTGAACACGCCGTGCGCGCCCGGCACCTCCTTGACCTGCTCCAGCGCATCGCGCAGCGCGGCACGGAACTCGGGCGTGCCGGGCTGCGCCTTCTTGAGCGCCACGGGAATCGCCGCCGTCATCAGCAGCCCGGCGTCCCAGGCGTGGCCGCCGAAGGTCGAGACGCTGCCCTTGCCGTAGGCCGCCTCGTAGGCCTTGACGTAATCCGTGGCGGATTTCTTGACCGGGTTCGACGCCGGCAGCTGGTCGGCCACCAGCACCGGGCCGGCCGGCAGGAAGGTGCCTTCGACATCCTTGCCGCCCACGCGCAGGAAGTCGCCGTTGGCCACGCCGTGGGTCTGGTAGATCTTGCCGGCGTAGCCGCGCTCCTTGAGCGCCTTCTGAGGCAGCGCCGCCGGGGTGCCCGAGCCGGCGATCAGCACCGCGTCGGGCTTGGCCGCGATCAGCTTCAGCGTCTGGCCGGTGACCGAGGTGTCGGTGCGGCTGTAGCGCTCGTTGGCGACGATCTGCAGGTGCTTCAGCGCCGCGGCCTTGGCGAATTCCTGGTACCAGCCCTCGCCGTAGGCGTCCGAGAAGCCGATGTAGCCGACCGTCTTGACCCCGGCCTTGGCCATGTGGTCGGCGATGGCGAGCGACATCATGATGTCGTTCTGCGGGGTCTTGAAGACCCACTTCTTCTTGTCGTCCATCGGCTCGACGATGCGCGCCGAGGCGGCCATCGAGATCATGGGCGTCTTCGCCTCCGACACCACGTCGACCATGGCGAGCGAGTTGGGCGTGACGGTCGAGCCGAGGATGATGTCGGCCTTGCTCTCGCTGATGAGCTTGCGCGTGTCGGCCACTGCGGTGGTGGTGTCGGAGGCGTCGTCGAGCACGATGTAGTTGATCTTCTGCCCGCCGATGGTCTTGGGCATCAGCGCGATCGTGTTCTTCTGCGGAATGCCGAGCGAGGCGGCCGGGCCGGTCGTCGAGATGACGACGCCGACGTTGACGTCGGCCTGCGCCGCGAGCGCGGCGGCGCACAGGGCGGCGAACAGCAGGGAAGCGCGGAATTTCATTGTTGTCTCTCCAGGTCGATGATGAAAAAAAGGTGCAAAAAGCCGAAGAAAGGCGGGCGTCCATTGGAGCCGCATCGCGCGGGCGGCGCCATTGTGATAGACCCCAACAGGATGAAAAAGCGCTCGCGCGTCGTGGCTCAGCGTTCGTCGAACGACAGCACCACGCGCTCGGTCAGCGGGTGCGCTTGGCAGGTCAGCACGAAGCCGCTGGCGACCTCTTTCCTGTCGAGCGCGAAGTTGCGCTCCATGCGCACCTGGCCCTCGATCACCTTGGCGCGGCAGGTGCCGCACACGCCCGAGGTGCACGAATACGGCACCTCCAGCCCGGCGGCCGAGGCCGCGTCCAGGATGCTCGGCTGGCCCTTGGCGAACGGAATCTCGCGCTGCAGCCCGTCGCGCACGATGACGATGCGGGCCTGCTCGGCGTCTTCCGGCCGGGCCTCGTGCACCACGGCGTCGACCCGCTGGCCGGCGGCCTGCAGCGCGACGCCGAAGCGCTCGATGTGAATGCGCTCCTCGGGCACGCCGGCGGCCAGCAGCGCGGCTTCGGCCTCGTCGTTCATCTGGAACGGGCCGCACACGTACACCTCGTCGATCTGCCCGGCCGGCACCGGGCCGGCCAGGAACTCGCCGATCTTCTCGCGGTTCATCACGCCGTGGTTGAGCGGCGCGTCGGTGTGCTCGTCGGAGAACACGTACTGCAGCACCAGGCGCGTCATGTAGCGGTTCTTCAGGTCCTCGATCTCTTCCTTGAACATGGTCGAGCGCAGCGCGCGGTTGCCATAGATCAAGGTGAAGCGGCTGTGCGGCTCGCGCGCGAGCACCGTCTTCATGATCGAGAGGATCGGCGTGATGCCGCTGCCGCCGGCGATGCCGACGTGGTGGCGCCGCGCGGCCGCGTCGAGCGGCACGAAGAAGCGGCCCTGCGGCGCCATCACCTGGACCGTGTCGCCGGGCCTGAGGTGCGCGTTGATCCAGTTGGAGAACACGCCGCCGTTGACCTTGCGCACCCCCACGCGCAGCTCGCCGTCGTCCACGCCGGCGCAGATCGAGTAGGAGCGGCGCAGGTCCTGCCCGTCGATGTCGGTGCGCAGCGTGAGGTACTGGCCCTGCGTGAAGCCGAACACGTCGCGCAACTCGGGCGGCACGTCGAACGAGACGACGACGGCCTCGGGCGTGTCGGGCTCGATCGCGCGCACGCGCAGCGGGTGGAAGATGACGCTCATGGGCAGCTCCGGTGGAAGAGGTCGGTCGATGGAGCGGGTGGGCGCATCGGCAAAGAAAGAAAAAGGCGCCGTCAGATCGGCTTGAAGTGCTCGAAGGGCTCGCGGCAGGCCCGGCAGCGATAGAGCGCCTTGCAGGCGGTCGAGCCGAAGGCCGACAGCCGCTCGGTGTCCGGGCTGCCGCAGCGCGGGCAGGCCGGCTGGCCGGCGTCGGCGCGGCGTCCGACGATGCGGATCGGAACGCCCCGGGCGGGGTCCACCGCGCCGGGCGGCGCGATGCCGTATTCGGCGAGCTTGCGGCGCCCCTCGGCGCTGATCCAGTCGGTGGTCCAGGCCGGCGCGCGGCGCAGCGTGACGCGCGCCGGGCCCAGCCCCGCGGCGACGAGGGCGGCCAACACGTCGTGCTCGATCACCTCGGTGGCGGGGCAGCCGGAGTAAGTCGGCGTCAGCACGACCTCCAGCCCCCCGTCGTCGTGCTCGACCACGTCGCGCACGATGCCTAGGTCGCGCACCGATACCGCCGGCACCTCGGGGTCGAGTACCGTGCCCAGCACCTCCCAGGCAGCGTCGGCCCGCGCGCCACCCTCGATCACCATACCCCTCCCGGGAAGGTCCGCTGCAGGTATTGCATGTCGGTCAGGATGTAGCCCATGTGCTCGCTGTGGCGCCCGCGCTTGCCGTCGCTGCGAAAGGCCGCGTCGGCCGGCGGCGCGAGCCCGGCGTCGGCCAGGATGGCCTGCATCTCCGAGCGCCACGCCGGTTCGAGCGCTGACCACAGCGGCCCCAGGCCCGCGGCGTGCGCTGCCTCGTCCACCGCGTCGGTGTCGAACAGCTCCGGCACGTAGAGCCACAGCTGGCGCAGCGCGGCCTCCATGCGCTGGCGCGATTCGGCCGTGCCGTCGCCCAGCCGCGCCACCCAGTCGGCCGCGTGCTGCTGGTGGTAGCGCGCCTCCTTGACGGCCTTGCCGGCGATGCCCGCGAGCTCGGCGTCGCCGGAGGACGACGCCAGCCGCTCCCACAGCAGCTTGAGCAGCGTGGCGACCATCGCGTTGCGCAGCACCGTGACCGCGAAGTCGCCGCGCGGCAACTCGACCAGCGTGAAGTTGAAGTAGTCGCGCTCGTTGCGCAAAAAGGCGAGCTGGTCCTCGTCGTGCTGCTCGCGGCCTTCGAGCTGGCCGGCGCGCGTGAGCACGGCGCGCGCCTGACCGATCAGGTCCAGCGCCATGTTGGCCAGGGCGATGTCCTCCTCCAGGATGGGCGCGTGGCCGCACCACTCGCCCAGGCGCTGCGCCAGGATCAGGCAGGTGTCGCCGATGCGCAGCAGGTACTGCACCTCGGGCGTGCGGTCGAGTTCGATGGAGCCTTGCATCGTGGGCCTTTTCTTGCAGTCACATGTGGTCAACGGCCGGGGGCAGCGCGTAGAAGGTGGGGTGGCGGTACACCTTGTCCTCGGCCGGGTCGAAGTACATGGCCTTGTCGCCCGGGTCGCTCGCCACGATCTGGTCGGAGCGCACCACCCAGATGCTGCTGCCCTCCTGGCGGCGGGTGTAGACGTCGCGTGCCATCTGCACGGCCATCTTCGGGTCGGCGGCGTGCAGGCTGCCGCAGTGCTTGTGGTCGAGGCCGGCCTTGCTGCGCACGAACACCTCCCACAGCGGCCACTCGGCCTTGTCGGGAATGCCGTGGCCGGCCTGGGCCGCAGACGTGGCGGGCGCCGTGGGCGTGGCGGGATCGGGAGCGGACGCGGTGGTGGCGAGGGTAGCGGCCGGCTTGTCCAGCTCCACGGGGGTTTTGGAAGCGCCCGGCGGCAGGGGAGGGGCGCTCATGCTGCACGCTCCATTGGCACCGTGTTGTTGTCGCGCTTGGCCGCGTACGCCAGCGCCGCCTCGCGCACCCAGGCGCCGTCCTCCCAGGCCTTGACGCGCGCGGCCAGGCGCTCGCGGTTGCACGGGCCGTCGCCGCCCACCACGCGCCAGAACTCGCTCCAGTCGATGGCGCCGAAGTCCCAGCAGCCGCGCGCCTCGTTCCATTTCAGGTCGGGGTCGGGCAGGGTGACGCCGAGAATCTTCGCCTGCTCGACCGTGGCGTCGATGAACTTCTGGCGCAGCTCGTCGTTGGAGACGCGCTTGATGCCCCAGCGCATCGACTGCGCCGAGTTGGGCGACTGGTCGTCGGGCGGGCCGAACATCATGATCGAGGGCCACCACCAGCGGTCGACGGCGTCCTGCACCATGGCCTTCTGCGCGTCGGTGCCGTGCGTCATCATGGTCAGCAGCGCCTCGTAGCCCTGGCGCTGGTGGAAGCTCTCCTCGCGGCAGATGCGGATCATGGCGCGGGCGTAGGGCGCGTACGAGCAGCGGCAGATCGGCACCTGGTTCATGATCGCCGCGCCATCGACCAGCCAGCCGATCACGCCCATGTCGGCCCAGGAGAGCGTCGGGTAGTTGAAGATCGAGCTGTACTTGGCCTTGCCGCTGTGCAGGGCGTCGAGCAGCTGGTCGCGCGAGGTGCCGAGCGTCTCGGCCGCCGCGTAGAGGTACAGGCCGTGGCCGCCCTCGTCCTGCACCTTGGCCAGCAGGATGGCCTTGCGCTTCAAGGTGGGCGCGCGCGTGATCCAGTTGCCCTCGGGCAGCATGCCGACGATCTCGGAATGCGCGTGCTGGCTGATCTGGCGCACCAGCGTCCTGCGGTAGTGCTCGGGCATCCAGTCCTTGGCCTCGATGAAGTCGCCCGCGTCGATGCGGGCGTCGAAGCGTTCCTCGAGGACCATTTCCTCGGCCGAGCGCACCGCCTTGCGGGCGTCGCCGGGCTCCTTGCCCATCGTGTCCATGGCTTGCGTGTACATGGTGCTTTCTCCTGAGTCGGGGCGCCGCGGCGCCCGGGGGTTGGACCGGCCCTGCCGCCGGCAGGTTTCAGTACCTGAGCTGGCGGGTCGATTCGACGTGCGGGGCAAGCTGCGCCGGCGTCAGCCACTCGTCCTTGCAGCCGAAATCCCTGAACAGCGCCATCTGGTCGCCGTAATGCGGCGCCTTGCGGCCGTCGGGCGCCACGAAGCCGCTCTGGCCGGGCGGCGCCGCCGTGCACATCGAGACGCCGCCGCCGGCGCCGAAGACGATCTTGTCGTTCTGCGTGCCGCGGTTCATGAAGCTCGGCAGCTTCAGCAGTTCGTCGGCACCGGCCTGCGGCGCGCCCATGAAGTTGCTGGTCAGAAAGGCATGGGGCGTGACGGGCGTGAGCCAGGTGCGTGTGTCGCTGCCGAACCGGGCCGTCAGCTGGGCCATGGCCTGCGCCAGCGTGGCGCGCAGCACCGCGCCCGGGTCCTCGCCGTTGAAGAAGTCGTGGGTCTGCGGCACGCCGGCCTTCGGGCCGAGCAAGGCGTTGTAGACCAGCTTGGTCCCGTTGCCGGGCCGGATGCTGGCGACCTGCGGGCTGCCCGCGTAGCCGGCCCCCGCGTACGCCGCGAACACCTCGGGCGGCAGGTCGTCGGCCAGTACCCGCTGGTAGAGGATGGGCAGCCAGGTCATCATGAGCGTCGTGGCCGGGCTCTGGTAGGTGCCGCGCGCCTGCGGGTCGTCGTTGAGCCCGTTCCAGTCCGCGAACAGCTGCGCGGCGCGGCGCGCCGGGTCGCTGGCGGGCAGGCCGCGGGTGGCGTCGAAAACGAACGGAACGAGGTAGCGCGCGTTGGTGTCGGCGTAGGCGCTGGTGCGCACCAGCCCCCAGAGCTCCTCGGGCGCCAGCCGGGGCTTGCCCTGGAGCCGGGCGATGAGCTCGTTGACCCGGTCGGCCGCGCCGTAGTTGCCGCCGTCGCTCACCGCGCCGGGGGCCGACTGGTTGTTCCAGTTGACGACGTAGCCCTGCGCCGGGTTGAGCACCCGCGGGTCCTCGCCGAACGGCCGGATGCCCTGCCATTCCATGGTCCCGTCGCCCAGCGCCGGCAGCCGGATGTCCTGCGCCGGCGGGCGGATCGGCAGGCGGCCGGGCGAGACGTAGCCGATGTTGCCCTTGGCGTCGGCGTAGTACCAGTTGATGGTGGTGGCCACGCGCGAGGCCTGCTTCAGCCATTCGTCCCAGGTGCCGGCCTGCATGGAGTGGATCCAGCCCAGCATGGATTCGAGCTCGTGGCCGTCCCAGCTGCGCTTCATCGAGTAGGCGGTGCCGTTGGGCAGGTCGAAGTCGGTCACGGTGCCGTGCACGGTCGCGTAGAGGTCCAGGCGCTGGTCGGGCTGGCCCTTGACGCGGATCGTCTCGGTGCGCCGGGTCATCGGGCGCATCGCGCCGTTGAACAGGTAGCGGTGCGGGTCCGCCGGGTCGAGCTTCTCCTGGTACATGTCGTTGACGTCCAGCGGCCCCGCCGTGGAGCCCCAGGCGATCCTGCCGTTGGTGCCGAACAGCACCACGGGGTAGGCGAACGGCGTGTTGCCGGTCACGTCGTAGCCCGCGCCGTGCAGGCCGATGCCGAACACGTACGAGGGGTTGAACCAGTTGAACTGCGGGCCGTTGACGAGGACGGTGCTGCCGTCGGTGGTTTTCTGCGGCCCGGCGATCCAGAGGTTGCTGGCGACCGGCCGCTCCCAGGGCTGGGCCGCGCCGCGCCGCGCCGCATCGGCTTCGCTGCGGGCGACCAGCAGCTCGGGCGAGACCGGTGCCAGGTGCGCCAGCGGGTCGCCGGGGGTCGCGGCGGGTTGCGCGTCGGCCAGCGGCCGGCCGGAGGCGCCGGTGCGCGGCACGGTGGTCGGCGCCAGCGGGTCCTCGATCCAGCGGATCTGGTCGAACAGCTGCCGGCCCGCCACGTCGCCCCTGGCTTGCTGGAGCTGCTTGAGCAGCCGCAGGTTGGCGACCTCGCTGCTGGTGTTGGAGTAGCGGTTGGCCATGGTGCCGATCCAGATCATCGCCACGTCGTAGCCGGTCCAGTCGGCCCGGGGCTCGAAGCCCGCGTCGATGAACTCCCTGGGCAGCAGCGTGCCCTTGTCGGCCAGCACTTCGTTCACGCGCGCGTTGAAGCCCGCCGCGTAGCCGTCGAAGATGGCCCGGTCGTCAGGCCCGAGCCGCGCCATCTGGGCCTGGATCGAGGCCGGCACGAAGGCCGAGCGGCTCGTCCTGTCGAGCGCCAGGTAGGCCGGGCCCATCACCTCGGAGACGGTGCCGAGCACCGAACGCCGCGCCATCTCCATCTGGAACAGCCGGTCCTCGGCGACCACGTAGCCGTAGCCGTGGAACAGCCCGCGCACATCGTTCGCGTACACGTGCGGCACGCCGTAGCTGTCGCGCCGGATGGTGAGGCTCGACCCGGCAGCGCCAGTCCCGGCGGTCGTCGCCGGCGGCGTCGAAGGCATCGGCGAGGTCGCGCAACCCGCCAGGACGACGAGAGCGGCGCAGAGGGCGCCCAGGTTTTTCTTCGACAGCGGTTTCATCGGGGACTGCGGGGTGGGGTGACGGTGGACGTCGGAAGCCGGCGCTCAGCGCGGCCGCGTATCGACCACGCGACGCGCCTTGCCGGTCTGCGTGCGCTCGATGGCATCCGGGTCGAACACGCGCACCTGCGTCGAGATGCCGACCAGCGTCTTGATGCGGTGCTGCAGCCAGGCGGCGATCTCGGCGCGCTCGGCTTCGGCGGCACCGGTGGCCGGGCGCAGCTCGCAGTGCACCTCGACCTGATCGAGCGCGCCCTCGCGCCGCACGTGCACCTGGTAGAGCCCCGACAGCCTGGGGTGCGCCAGCACGATCTCCTCGATCTGCGTCGGGAACACGTTGACGCCGCGGATGATCATCATGTCGTCGCTGCGCCCGACGATCTTGCCCATGCGCCGGAACGCGCGCGAGGTCGGCGGCAAGAGGCGCGTCAGGTCGCGCGTGCGGTAGCGCACGACGGGCATCGCCTCCTTGGTGAGCGAGGTGAAGACCAGCTCGCCCTCCTGGCCGTCGGGCAGCACCTCGCCGGTGTCGGGGTCGATGATCTCGGGGTAGAAGTGGTCCTCCCAGATCACCGGGCCGTCCTTGCTCTCGACGCACTCGCTCGCCACGCCCGGGCCCATGACCTCCGACAGGCCGTAGATGTCCACCGCGTCGATGCCGGCCCGGGCCTCGATGTCGCGGCGCATGGCCTCGGTCCACGGCTCGGCGCCGAAGATGCCGACTTTCAGCGAGCTCTCGCGCGCGTCGAGCCCCTGGCGCGCGAACTCCTCGCAGATCACCTGCATGTAGCTGGGCGTCACCATGATGATGTCGGGCTGGAAGTCCCGGATCAGCTGCACCTGCTTCTCGGTCTGGCCGCCCGACATGGGCACCACCGTGCAG
Organism: uncultured beta proteobacterium; assembly: GCA_963847265.1. Lineage (GTDB taxonomy): Bacteria > Pseudomonadota > Gammaproteobacteria > Burkholderiales > Burkholderiaceae_C > Variovorax. The sequence continues at coordinate 1,564,431 of CAWJZE010000001.1, forward strand.
CCGGCGCGCTCGGCGCCGTAGTGCGCGCCCAGGCCGCCGGTGAACAGGCCGTAGCCGTAGGCCACGTGCACCATGTCGCCGGGCCGCCCGCCCGCCGCGCGGATCGAGCGCGCCACCAGCGCGGCCCAGGTGTCGATGTCGTTTTTCGTGTAGCCCACCACGGTCGGTTTGCCGGTGGTGCCCGAGGAGGCGTGGATGCGCGCCAGCTGCGCGCGCGGCACCGCCAACAGGCCGAACGGGTAGTTGTCGCGCAGGTCGCTCTTGACGGTGAACGGGAACCTGGCCAGGTCGGACAGCTGCTTCAGGTCGCCCGGCTGGACGCCCCTGGCGTCGAACGCCCGGCGGTAGTGCGGCACGTGGTCGTAGGCGCGCTGCAGCGTCGCGCGCAGGCGCTGCAGCTGCAGCGCGGCGATCTCGTCGCGGCTGGCGGTTTCGATCGGCTCCAGGTCGCCGGGGGCGGGATGCTTGACGGGCATGGGATTCCTGTGGCGGAGGGCGGCGCGCTCAGGTCGGGGCCACGACCGGCTTGCCCCTGAGGGTGTGGGAGCGGCCGCGGAACACGGCAATGCGTGCGCCGCGCTGGTTGGTCACTTCGGTGTCGTAGACGCCCGTGCGCCCGGTCTTCGACACCTCGGCGCAGCGCGCGGTGAGCAGGTCGCCCAGGTGCGCCGGCGCGATGAAGTCGATGGCGAAGGCCGAGGCGACCGTCACCTCGTTGTACGAGTTGCAGGCGAAGGCGAAGGCCGAGTCGGCCAGCGCGGCGATGAAGCCGCCGTGGCAGGTCTCGTGGCCGTTGAGCATGTCCTCGCGCACCGGCATGGTGATGGTGGCGCTGCCGGGCGCGATGGCGACCAGGCGCATGCCCAGGGCCTGGGTGGCGCGATCGTTGCGCCACATGCCCTCGCCGACCAGGTCGGCGGTGTGCTGCGGCGACAGCTCGGTGGCGGGCGCGTGAGATCCGGACATCACGGCCTCCTCAGCGGTCGCTGAAGCGCGGGGCGCGCTTGTGGCGGAAGGCGTCCACGCCTTCGAGGTAGTCGTGCGCGCCGCCCAGGCGGGTCTGCAGGCGCGCCTCGTGCGCCAGCGCCGCGTCCAGGTCCATGCCCTGGGCGGCGGCCAGCGCCTGCCGCGTCGCGACCAGCGCCTGCGTCGGCATGGCGGCCAGGCGGGTGGCGAGCGCCGCCGCCGTGGGTTCGAGCGCCGCGTCGTCCACGCACTGCCAGATCAGGCCGATCTGCGCCGCCTCGGCCGCCGGCAGCTTCTCGCCCAGCAGGGCCAGGCCCAGCGCGCGGGCGTGGCCGACCAGCCGCGGCAGCAGCCAGGTGCCGCCGGTGTCGGGCACCAGCCCGATCTTCGAGAAAGCCTGGATGAAGCTGGCCGAGCGCGCCGCCACCACCAGGTCACAGCACAGCGCCAGGTTGGCGCCGGCGCCGGCCGCCACGCCGTTGACGGCCGCGACCACCGGCACCGGCATCGAGCGCACGCGCTCGACCAGTGGGCGGTAGTGCGCCTCGATCAGCGCCCCCAGGTCCTGCCCGGGCGCCGCGGCCGGGTCCGACAGATCCTGCCCGGCGCAGAAGGCGCGGCCGGCGCCGGTCAGCACCACGCAGCGCACCGCCTCGTCGCCCGCCGCACGGTCGAGCGCGGCGAGCAGTTCCGCGTGCATCGCCGTGGTGAAGCTGTTCATGGCGGCCGGCCGGTTCAGCGTGAGCGTGGTCACGCCGCCGGAGTGGCTCGCCAGGATCAGGGGGTCGGACATCGGAGGGGCCCTCGCTGCGGAAATTATGGACTTCGTGCGCTCGAAAGGAAGGCCATGAAGCATTGACCGACCGGACGGTAGATTTTAGGATGACGCAGATCGGGCTCGCAAGCGTTCTTGATCTAGGGCAAACCCTTGGCTGGCCGGCCTTGATGCGCCGCAAGAAAGAAGGCGCCGGGAAAAGCGGCCGCTGCGTTCGCGGGCGGTGGCCGTTGCCGCGACGCGGGCGCCTCCTGCCGGGCGGAGCGCCCGCTGAGGCAAGATGCCTGCCTTGGCACACCGCCACAGAGAAAGAAAGAAGCGATTCCTTTATGGCGCGCGGAAGATCGGCCACCTACGACGACCAGCGCGAGCTGATCCTGCAGCATGCGGCGCAGCTGTTCGCGCGGCGCGGCTATCCGGCCACCTCGATGAACCAGGTGGCCGAGGCCTGCGGCCTGTCGAAGGCCACGCTCTACCACTACTACCGCGACAAGTACGACCTGCTGCTCAGCATCGCCGACGAGCACGTCTCGCGCCTGGCCGCGCTGGTCGCCGACGAGGACACGCCGCCCCTGCGCGGCGAGGCGCGGCTGCGCCAGCTCATCGGGCGCATCGTCATGGAGTACGCCCACGCGCAGGACGCGCACCGCGTGCTGACCGAGGACGTGCGCTTTCTGGAGGATGTCGACCGCGAGCGCGTGCTCGACAAGGAGCGCGCCGTGGTCGCCGGCTTCGCGCGCGCCGTGGCCGAGATGCGCCCCGGCGCGCCGGTCGCGCAGCTTGCCAAGCCGCTCACCATGCTGCTGTTCGGCATGGTCAACTGGATGTTCACCTGGATGCGCCCCGACGGCGAGCTCGACCACGCCGCGCTGGCGCCGATCGTGGCCGACCTGTTCATCGGGGGCGCCGGGGCGGTGCGGCTGCCGCGCGAGGCCGAGCCGGCCGGGTTGCCGCCTGTGGCCTGATCCGGCCGTCGCCGAATTCAAGCCAAAAAGGCCATCTGCGTAGGCTGTATATACCTCATCTGCTATGAATTCGATAGCGATGTAACAGCCGGCGGCTCTGTAAAGTCGCCTCAGCCCGCCTCCCGCAGCACCCGCCGGTACTGCACCGCCTCCGCCACGTGCGCCACCTGCACCCCGGCCGCGCCGGCCAGGTCGGCGATGGTGCGCGCCACCTTGAGTGCGCGGTGCGTGCCGCGCGCGCTCCAGCCCAGGCGGGCGGCGGCGGTGTGCAGGAAGCGCAGCGCGGCGTCGTCGAGCGCGGCGTGGCGGTCGATCTCGGCGCCGTGCAGCGCCTGGTTGGGCTTGCCCTGGCGCGCGACGGCCCGCTCGCGTGCGGCCTCGGCACGCGCGCGGACGGCGGCGCTCGGCTCGCCGGCGCCCGCGGCGAGCAGCGCCTCGGCCGGCACCGCGGGCACCTCGACGTGCAGGTCGATGCGGTCGAGCAGCGGCCCGCTCAGCCGGCCCTGGTAGCGCGCCACCTGGTCGGGCGTGCAGCGGCAGGGCTTGCGCGTCGAGCCGAGCCAGCCGCAGGGGCAGGGGTTCATCGCCGCGACCAGCTGGAAGCGCGCCGGGAACTCGGCGCGCCGCGCCGCGCGCGAGACGGTGATGGTGCCGCTCTCCAGGGGTTCGCGCAGCGCCTCCAGCGCGGCGCGCGGGAACTCGGGCAGCTCGTCGAGGAACAGCACGCCGTGGTGCGCCAGCGAGATCTCGCCCGGCCGCGGCGGCGAGCCGCCGCCCACCAGCGCGACGGCGCTGGCCGAGTGGTGCGGCTGGCCGGTCGGGCGCAGCCGCCAGCGCTCGACGGCGAAGCGCCCGCCCAGGCTGGAGACGGCCGCGCTCTCCAGCGCCTCGTCCACCGTCATGGGCGGCAGCAGCCCGGCGAAGCGCTGCGCCAGCATCGACTTGCCCGAGCCCGGCGGGCCGACCATCAGGAGGCTGTGGCCGCCGGCGGCGGCGATCTCCAGCGCGCGCCTGGCGCCGACCTGGCCCTTCACGTCGGCCAGGTCGGCGTAGCGCGCGGCGTGCGCCGCCTGCGCGGCCGGCAGCACGCGCGCCCAACCATCGTCGTTGCCCGCTTCGGCAGCCGCCGCGTCCGGCCCGGCGGCCGCGCCGGCCGGCAGGAACTGCCGCACCACGTCGAGCAGATGGCGCGCGCCGTAGACCTCGGCGCCGGGCACCAGCGCGGCTTCCTGCGCGCTGTCGGCCGGCAGCACCAGCCGGGTGGCCACGCCGCGCTGGTGCAGCGCCAGCGCCATGGCGAGCGCGCCGCGCACCGGGCGCAACTGGCCCGAGAGCGACAGCTCGCCCGCGAATTCGTGGCCGGCCAGGCGTGCCGCGTCGATCTGCCCGCTGGCCGCCAGGATGCCCAATGCGATCGGCAGGTCGAAGCGCCCCGAGTCCTTCGGCAGGTCGGCCGGCGCCAGGTTGACCGTGATGCGCTTGTTGCTCGGGAATTCGAGCCCGGCGTTCTGCAGCGCCGAGCGCACCCGCTCGCGCGCCTCCTTGACCTCGACGTCGGCCAGCCCGACCAGCGTGAAGCTCGGCAGTCCGTTGGCCAAGTGCACCTCGACGGTGACGCTGGCCGCCTCCAGGCCGAGCAGGGCGCGGCTTTGCACCAAAGACAAGCTCATCGAAACCTCTCCTCCCCACAGTGGTGCGCGATTGTGGGGCCGGCAGCCGGCGGGCGGGAGGGGCCGTTCGTCCGTTCGTGCGCCGCCGTGCACCTGGAGCGCGACGGCGCCCGCACTGGGCTGAGAGTCGCCCATTGCCGTCCTTCGACTGCCGGGGTGCCCGCCCGCACACGCTGGCACGTTCCCTGCTTTGGATGCTTCATCCATCCCGTCCGGAGTCTTTGATGAAGCACCGCAACACCGCCCTGGCCCTGGCCCTCGCCGCGCTGCCGCTGCTGGCCGGCGCCCAGCTCAGCGCCAACGTGTCGCTCACCAGCAACTACAAGTTCCGCGGGCAGGACCAGGACACCATCGGCTCGCGCGGCGATCCCAAGACCGGCGCGCTCAAGCCCGCGCTCCAGGGCGGCTTCGACTACGCCTTCGGCGAGAGCGGCTGGTACGTCGGCAACTGGAATTCGACCGTCCACTGGCAAGCCGGCAACGCCATCGAGAGCGACCTGTACGGCGGCTACAAGTGGAAAGCCGGCGTGTTCGACCTGGACGTGGGCGCGCTGACCTACGTCTACCCCGGCAACAGCGCCGGCAACACCACCGAGCTCTACGGCGCCGCCGGCTACAGCGACCCGGTGCTCGGCGCCTTCACGCTCAAGTACTCGCACACCGTCTCGCGCGACTACTTCGGCTACGCCGGCAGCGCCGCCGGCTCCGGCCTCAAGGGCCGCAACACCGGCTACCTGAACCTGGCGTACAGCAGGGAGATCGCGCCCAAGGTCACGCTGAAGGCGGCGCTGGGCTACACGCACCTGAGCGGCGACATCCGCGGCCGCGGCTACCCCAGCTTCGCCGACTACGGCGTGGGCATCGCCTACGACTTCGGCAACGGCCTGTCGCTCGCCGGCGCGGTGCAGGGCGCCACGCGCCAGGGCGCCTACGCCACGGCCTACGGCGTCCTCGGCGAGCGCAGCTTCTCGCCCAACAGGGCGCGCGCCGTGGTCACGCTGACCAAGACACTGTGAGCGGCCCGCGACGCGGCGCACGCCGGGCGCTCCCGCCACCGCCTTCCGTTTCATTCGCAGGAGAGGAGAGAACACCATGAAGATGATCACCGCCGTCATCAAGCCCTTCAAGCTCGACGAGGTGCGCGAGGCGCTCTCGGCGCTCGGCGTGCAGGGCATCACCGTCACCGAGGTCAAGGGCTTCGGGCGCCAGAAGGGCCACACCGAGCTGTACCGCGGCGCCGAGTACGTGGTGGACTTCCTGCCCAAGGTCAAGCTGGAGGCGGCGCTGCCCGACGAGCTGGTCGAGTCGGCGATCGACGCCATCGAGGGCGCGGCGCGCACCGGCAAGATCGGCGACGGCAAGATTTTCGTCTTCGACCTGGAGCAGGCGGTGCGCATCCGCACCGGCGAAACCGGCCGCGAGGCCCTCTGAATCCCCTTCCGGCCAAGAAAGACATCCCGTCATGAAGAAGAAGCTTCTTGCCTCCCTGGCGCTCGGCCTGGCGCTGCTCGGCGCCGGCACGCTGGCCACCGCCCAGAGCGCGCCGGACGCCGCGGCCCCGGCGGCTTCTGCGGCCTCCGCCGCCGCCCCGGCCGGCGTCGCCGCACCCGCCGCCATCGCGCCTGCCACGCCGGCTGCCGCGCCGGCGCCCAAGCTCGACTCCGGCGACACCGCCTGGATGCTCACCTCCACGCTGCTGGTGATCCTGATGACCATTCCCGGCCTGGCGCTGTTCTACGGCGGCCTCGGGCGCTCCAAGAACATGCTGTCGGTGCTGGTGCAGGTGTTCGTGATCTTCTCGCTGGTCAGCCTGCTGTGGGCGATCTACGGCTACTCGCTGGCCTTCACGGGCGAGGGCAACTTCCTCGGCGGGCCCGGCAAGCTCTTTTTGAAAGGCGTGCGGCCGGACACCTTCGGCGCGCTCGCGACCATCCCCGAGTACGTGTTCGTCGCTTTCCAGGGCACCTTCGCGGCGATCGCCGTGGCGCTGGTCGTCGGCGCCTTCGCCGAGCGCGCGCGCTTCTCGGCCGTGCTGCTGTTCGCGGTGCTGTGGTTCACCTTCAGCTACGTGCCGCTGGCGCACATGGTCTGGGGCGGCGGCCTGCTCGGCAAGGACGGCGCGCTCGACTTCGCCGGCGGCACCGTGGTGCACATCAACTCAGGGGTGGCCGGGCTGGTCGGCGCCTACATGGTCGGCAAGCGCGTGGGCTTCGGGCGCGAGGCCTTCACGCCGCACTCGCTCACGCTGACCATGGTCGGCGCCTCGCTGCTGTGGGTGGGCTGGTTCGGCTTCAACGCCGGCTCGGCGGGCGCCGCCAACGGCGTGGCCGCCCTGGCCTTCGTCAACACCGTGCTGGCGGCAGCGGCAGCGGCGCTGGCGTGGCTGGGCGCGGAGGCGCTGCACAAGGGCAAGCCCTCGATGCTGGGCGCCGCCTCGGGTGCCGTCGGCGGGCTGGTCGCCGTCACGCCGGCGGCGGGTTATGTCGGGCCGATGGGCGCCATCGCGATCGGCCTCGTGGCCGGGCTGGCCTGCCTGTGGGGCGTCGGCGGCCTGAAGCGCCGGCTGCGCGCCGACGACGCGTTCGACGTGTTCGGCGTGCACGGCGTGGGCGGCATCGTCGGCGCGCTGCTGACCGGCGTGTTCGCCGCGCAGGCCCTGGGCGGCACCGGCGGCGCCATGCCCGGGACCTTCTCGATCGGCGCGCAGCTGTGGATCCAGGCCAAGAGCGTGCTGCTGACGCTCGTCTGGTCGGGCGTGGTGTCGGTGGTGGCGTACAAGGTCGCCGACCTGGCGCTGGGCCTGCGCGTGCCCGAGGAAGAGGAGCGCGAAGGCCTCGACATCACCTCGCACGGCGAGACGGCCTACACCCGGTGACCCAACGCGCCACGCCTGCAGCCCCAGCGTGGCGGGCAGCAGGCGCCAGTGCGCGAAGTCGCAAGTCGCAAGTCGCAAGTCGCAAGTCGCAGCAGCGCATCGGCGCCAGGATCGAGGAGGGCGCGGCCACCCTCGGCCACCGGATCCGCGGCAACGAAGTCGAGTTGGCCGGCACCAGCAGCTTGGCGATCCTTCCAGCTCGCACGGTCCGGGGAGTTGCGAATCAGGGCTTCGAAGAAGACCACCGGGTACATCGGCTCCAGCGACGGCGGCGCTTCCCGGCCGTGGCCCGCGCGCTGCCGCGGCGGGCTCGCTTAATTAAGAAATTGTTAGGAAGCGCTTAAGCATTTCTTAGCGGCGCGGAAAGGGCGGCGTTCCTAGACTGCCTTCCAGCAGCCCGCCAGGCATGTCGCCCCGGCAAACGCTGCCTTCACCGGACAGGAAAGCACACCATGAACATCGACAAGCAAGAGCTGCAGGCTGTGGCCTGCACCGAACCCGCCGCGGCACCGCGATTCGACCTCTACGCCGGCATTCACAAGGCTTTGCGGGCCCTGATGGCCGACTCGCTGCTGGCCTTGGGCCGCATGGATTGCGACGACCCGCTCGATCTGGCCAGCGGCACGCAGCGCCTGCAGCAGCTGCTGGATTTCTGCCGCGGCCATCTGCGCCATGAAAACGAATTCGTCCACGCGGCCATGGAGGCGCGCGCGCCCGGCGCCAGCGAAGCTATTGCGCACGAGCATGCGCAGCACGAACAGGACATTGACCGGCTGGCGGTGCAGGCCGCCGGCCTGCCGCACTGCCCGCCGCAGGCGCGTGCGGCCGCCGCGCTGGCGCTGTACCGGCAGGTGGCGCTGTTCGTGGCCCACAACTTCGAACACATGCACATCGAGGAAACGGCGCACAACGCGGTGCTGTGGGGGCGCTACACCGATGCCGAACTGATCGCCATCCACGATGCGCTGGTGGCCTCGATCCCGCCTGAGGAAATGATGTTCACGCTGCGCTGGCTCGTGCCCTTCATGAACCCGGCCGAGCGCGCCGCGATGCTGCGCGACATGCAGGCCCATGCGCCGGCGCCGGCCTTCGCGGCGGCGCTGGAGGTGGTGCGCCCGCACCTGAGCGAGCCCGAGTGGGCCAAGCTGGCGGCGGCGCTGGACCTGCCAGTGGTGCCGGGCGTGAAATGAGACCCTGTGCGTCGTGGGTCGTGCGTAGCGCGCCCCTCAGCCGGGCGTCTGGTTCAGCAGCACCGGCCGCGCCACGCACAGCCGAAAGCGCCCGCGGCCGGTTTTCTCGATGCGGATGTGCGGGCTCTGCTCCAGCAGCCGGCGCTGCAGCAGCACCAGCCGCGCCTCCAGGTTGTCGGCCACGTCGGGCAGCCGCAGCGAGGCGTCGAGCCGCAGCTCGCGGTTGCAGAACTCGGTGCGGCCCTGCGCGGTGTACTCGCGCAGCAGCTTCCACAGAATCGCGCCGGCCACGCCCTTGATGAGGTAGCGGTCGTCGATGAAGACGCTGTCGTTGGCGCCATAGTGGCGCACGGCCAGCGGCGTCCCTTCGGCCGGAGGCAGGGGCGCCTGCGCGGCGGCTTCGTCCGTCGGTGGCTCGGCCGCCGCCTGCAGCAGGTCCATGGCCGTGCCCAGGTGGCCGGCGATGGCGGCCAGCGCGTCCTCGTCCTCGAAGCCGAAAGCCATGTCGTGCTCGCTCTCGGCGAACAGCACCCCCAGCAGGCGGCCGGCCGAAACGATGGGCAGCGCCAGCTGGCTGCGCGGCGCCGCCAGGCCGGGGAAGGGAATCTCGGTTTCGAGCTGAAGCCCGGGCGCATCGGCCTGCATGCTGCTGCGCACCGCATGGCTGTAGCTGGCCGCGTGGGTCATGTGGCCGATCCGCACCGCCGTGCGCTCGCGCGCGGCCACGCCGATCACGCCGTGGCCCACCGGAATCTCCGAGCCCACGCCGGAGGTGGCATAGCCGGTGCTCGCCAGGGTGTAGAGCCGCTGCGTCGCGGCGTCGCACACCAGCACCATGGCATGGCGCACGCCGAACTGGTCGCTCAGCACCGACAGCGCCGCCTGCAGCAGCTCGTCGGTCGCCGTGCAGGCGGCAAGGCGCTCGGCCGCGCGCCGCACCGCGGCCAGCAGCCCGATGTGCGGCGGCGGCGGCGGCATGGCGCTGCCTTCGGCCTGCTCGACCTGTTCGACCGCCTCGACGCGGTAGACGTCCGCGCCGCGCAGCCGGAACACCGCGGCCATGCCCGAATGCGAGGCGATGCCCGCGAGCTGCGCCTTCATGCCTTCGAACAGCGCGCCCTCGGTCTCGGTGCGCAGGTAGCGCAGCTGCAGGCGGTAGAAAAGGGCCGTGCCCGGGTCCATCACCAGCACGGTGGCCCAGGGGTTGGCCAGGATGTTCTGCCGCGTCTTGTTGAAGAACTGGAAGGACAGCGCCACGTGGTGCCCGTCCACGTAGTAGACCTGCGAGAGGTAGGCCACGTTGGGCGTGCCATCCGGTGCGCAGGTGGCCATCATGGCCGGGATCGCGCCTTCGAAGCAGGCGCGGATCGCGGTCGTGGGGCCCGGCGTCATGGGTGCGACGACAGGGGCATGCCGGCGCGCGGGCCGGGCGTCTGGTCGAAGGCCTGTTCGGGCGTGAAGCCGATCGCCACCACGTCGTCCAGGCGATGCGCGAGCATCGCGCGCACGAAGTTCGGGGCGTAGCCGACCGCGCCCACTTCGCGTTCCATCGACGCCAGGTAGCGCTGCAGCAGCGGCAGGTCGGCCTCCGCGGCCGCGCGCAGCCTGGCATGGCGCGCCTTGAGCTGCAGCGTGCGGTGGCTGGACGGCTGGCTGAACACCACCGCCACCTCGCCGTGGGCGGCGATGTCCTGCAGCAGCTGGCGCGACTGGCTGCGCGTGACGAACACCGTCACCTGCGTGCCGTCGGCCGAGATGCCGGCACCCACGGCGCGCATGAGGCTGGGCCGGAGCGCCGCGTCGCGCGAGGCCACGATGGCCGACACGCCCTTGTCGATCAGGGCGATGTGCTCCGGGGCGAGCAGCGCGGCGAAGGTGGCGGTCGGTGGCATGGACGCGGGCGAGCGGCGGCGAGGCGCTCCGGATTGTCGGCGAAAGTCCACGCGGCGCTGCATCGTCCGAAGGAGATAGAACTGCCGCGCCTGGCCGTCGCTCAGCTCCCATGAACGCCGGGTTCGCCCTTTTGCCGGCACCTGCAAGAGAAGAGGAAGAGCGCCATCGCGGTACACCTCCCGCCTGTGCCGCGTTGTCGCGAGGACGAATTGACCGACAGGGAACGTCGCACAATGTCCGCATGTGGCAGACCCTGACAACGACCTTCTGCGAACTGGGCGAATCGCCTTTCTGGCATCCGGTCGAGCGCTCGCTGTACTGGATCGACATCGCCGGGCGCGCGCTGCTGCGCACGCGCGGCGAAATCGACGGCAGCGACGGCGCGCCCGCGGTCGAGCGCTGGCCGATGCCGAGCGAGCCCGGCTGCGTGGCGCCGGCGCGCCGCGGCGGGCTGGTGGTCGCGCTGCGCGACGGCGTCTACCGCACCCACGAATGGGGCGGGGCGCTGCGCCTGATGGTGCGCTTCGACCACGACGCGGCGACCACCCGCGCCAACGACGGCAAGTGCGACCCGCTCGGGCGCTTCTGGGTCGGCACGATGTACGAGCCCAAGGACCGGCCCCTGGCCGTGCTCTACTGCCTCGACGAGCGGGCCGAGGTGCGCGCGCCGCTGCTCGCGCGCATGGCCGGCGACGCCACGACCGCCAACGGCCTGGCGTTCGCGCCCGAGCGCCGCACCCTCTACTGGGCCGACACGCCCGCGCACGCGGTCTACGCCTGGGACTGGGACGCCGCGGCCAACCGGCTCGCCGGGCGGCGCGTGTTTCGCCGCTTCGACGGGAAGCCGGCGGGCTGGACGCCCGAGGGCGGCATGGCCTACGAGGGCCGGCCCGACGGCGCCGCGCTCGATGCCGATGGCAACTACTGGGTCGCGATGTACGAGGGCGCGCAGCTTTTGTGCCTGGCGCCCTCGGGCGAGCGCATCGCCGCGCTGGCGCTGCCGGCGCAGTGCCCGACCATGCCGTGCTTCGGCGGCGACGATCTGCGCACGCTGTTCGTGACCACGGCGCGCGCGGACCGGCCCGCCGCCGAGCTGCAGCGCCTGCCGGCCTCGGGCGCGGTGCTCTCGACGCGCGTCGCCACGCTCGGGCGGCCGGTCGATTTCTTCGAGGGCTGACGGGGCGCGACGCATGCGGCGGCTGCGCCTGCTCGCCGGCCGCCACCGCACGCCGGCCATCAACCGGTGGTTCGGCGCTCTGCTGGCCTTCAACGCGGGCGCCATCAACGCCGGCGGCTTCCTGCTGGTGCACATGTACACCTCGCACATGACCGGCTTCGTCTCGATGCTGGCCGACAACCTGGTGCTCGGCAACGTGGCGCTGGTGCTGGGCGCCAGCGGCGTGCTGCTGGCCTTCACGTGCGGCGCGGCGTTCACCGCCGTGGTGGTGAACTGGGCGCGCCGCCACGGGCTGCGCGGCGGCGTGGCGCTGCCGCTGCTGGTGGAGGCGGTGCTGCTGCTGCTGTTCGGCCTGATCGGCGCCACCACGCTGGACCGCCCGACCCCCTTCGCCGTGCCGCTCGCGGCGCTGCTGCTGGCCTTTCTGATGGGGCTGCAGAACGCGCTGATCAGCAAGATCTCGTCGTCGCAGATCCGCACCACGCACATGACGGGGATCATCACCGACCTCGGCATCGAGCTGGGCAAGCTGCTGTACTGGAACCGCGCCGGCGCGGCCGCGGGCGCCCAGGTGCGCGCCAACCGGGCCCGGCTGCGCCTGTACGGCCTGCTGCTGGTGATGTTCCTGGCCGGCGGCCTGGTCGGCGCCGCCGGCTTCAAGCATGTCGGCTTCGTGTGGGTGGTGCCGCAGGCCGCCGTGCTGCTGGCGCTCTCGCTGCCGCCGCTGGCGCGGGACCTGCGCCGCTCGATCTACCTGCGCGTGCGCATCGCAAGGTTGCGGCGCGCGCTGCGGCCGCCCGGCGGCGCCGGGACGCCCTGACCAGGCGCCGCCCACGGCGCCGGCGGCACGCAGCGGCGCCCGCCCGCTGCGTCGCGCCGCGCACGGTGGGCAAGGGTTCTTCGCACAGGCTCTGACGACGCCGTCCGACCCGTGCGCGGCGCGCCCTGCGCAAGGCTGAGCTTTCTTTCTGTGGAAAGGACCCAGCCATGCGTACTTCTTCTCTCTTCTTTTCTTCTTCGCTCTCCTTCCTGCGCCACGGCCTCGTCGCCTGCGCCTGCCTGGCGGGCGCCTGCGCGGTCCAGGCGCAGCCGGCCGGCGGCGGCGTTCCGCCGATGAAGGGTGACGGCGCGGCGCGCTACGTGTGCGGCGGCATCGGCCTCGACGAATCGACCGCCATGCGCGCGGCCATGAAGAAGCACCCGCTGTCGCTGCTGCTGGCGCGCGCCGACGGCGCCTACCTGGCCAATGTCGACGTGAAGATCAAGAACGCCAAGGGGGGCCAGGCGCTGGCGCTGCAGGCCGACGGCCCGGTCTGCCTGATCGACCTGCCGCCCGGGCGCTACACGGTCGAGGCCAGCGCGCGCGACACCACCAAGCGGCAGGACGTGAGCGTCGGGCGCGGCGCGCGGACGGTCGACTTCCGGTTCTGACGGCGTGCCGGGTTGCTATTGAAAGTATAGCTAGAGACCTGGACCGGACGGGCGCTGTGCCCGGTTTTGACCGGAAATCCGGCCTCAGGCGGCCAGCGCCGCCTCGATGTCGCGCGCCAGCGAGGCGGGCGTCTCCATCGGCGCGTAGCGCCGGAGCACCCGGCCGTCGCGCCCGACCAGGAACTTGGTGAAGTTCCACTTGATGGCGGTGCTGCCGAGCAGGCCCGGCTTTTCCTTCGCGAGCCACTGGTAGAGCGGCGCGGCACGGCTGCCGTTGACGTCGATCTTGGCCATCATCGGAAAGCTCACGCCGTAGTTCTTCACGCAGAAGGCGCCGATCTCCTCGTTGCTGCCGGGGTCTTGCGCGCCGAACTGGTTGGACGGAAAGCCCAGCACCACCAGGCCCCGGTCGGCGTACTTCTCGTGCAGCGCCTCCAGCCCGGCGAACTGCGGCGTGAAGCCGCACTGGCTGGCCGTGTTGACGATCAGCAGCACCTTGCCGCGGTAGTCGTCGAGCGGAACGGCGGCGCCGTCGATGCGCTCGGCCTCGAAGTCGTACACGCTGGTCATGGCGGCTCCAGAAAAGTGGTGAAGAAGGGCCTTCATGGTAGCCCGGACGGCTCAGGTGTGCGACGAGCGCGCCGGTCCCGCAGGCGGCGGCGCGAGCGCCGACCAGACCGCCGCCGCCACGATCAGCGTGCCGCCGAGCCAGACGCGCGGTGCCAGCACCGCGGCGCCCAGCGCCACCGAGGAGGCGCTGGCGAACAGCACCTCCGACAGCATGATCACCGAGATCACGCTGGCCGGCAGGCGCACCGCCGCGTACTGCAGGCACACGTTGGCCAGGATGAAGCCGCCGCCCAGCAGCGCCGCCCAGCCGGGCCAGCCGGGCGCCTCGAACGGCGGCGCGGCGAGCCCGCCGAACGCCGTGCCGACGACGGCCGCCGTCAGCGCCACGGTCGCGCAGCCGCCGAACATGGCGATCGCGCGCAGCTCGCCGCTGGCGCCGCGCGCGCGGCGCAGCAGGATGTTGGTCAGCGCGAAGCTGAAGCCCGCGCTCACCCCCAGCCAGTCGGGCAGGCTCGACGGCACCGGCCAGTCCACCTCGGGCGTCTTCAGCACGATCACCACGCCGCCGAGCGCCAGCGCCACCCGCAGCAGGGCGCCGGCCGTCGGGCGCTCGCCCAGCATGGGCCAGGCCAGCAGCGCGCTCCACAGCGGCATCAGGTAGAACAGCAGCACCACGCGCACCACGTCGCCCTGCGTCACGCCCCAGTTGAAGCCGGCGTTGGTCAGGCCCGCCGCCAGCGCCAGCAGCGCGAGCCCGGCGCCGCCGGTGAAGAAGCCGCGGTAGTGGCGCCAGCGCAGCGCCAGCATCACGGCGACCACCACCAGGTAGACCAGCCCGGTCGACCACAGCGGATGCCAGCCGCGCGATTCGAGCTGGCGGAACGGAAACCACGTCACGCCCCAGACGAAGGCGTTGAACAGCAGGGCGAGGGCCGGCACGGCCGATGCCCGGCCGCGCACGGCGACGATGGCGGCGGGCGCGTTCAATGGTGCTTGTCGCTGCGCGCGATGGCCAGCAGGTGCGCCACCTCCTCGGGGTGGCGGCGCAGATTGCGTGCGTGCCAGCGCTGGATGAGCCACATGAAGCCGGCCACCACCACGCCGAAGATGGCGATCGCGGTGTACGCCGACAGCCCGAGGCCGGTGCACCCCGCGTAGAGCGCGCCCAGCGCCAGGATGCAGGCCTGCTCGTTGAAGTTCTGCACCGCGATCGAGCGGCCGGCGCCCATCAGGTTGTGGCCGCGGTGCTGCAGCAGCGCGTTCATCGGCACCACCAGGAAGCCGCCGAGCGCGCCGAGCAGGATCAGAAACGGGATCGCCACCCACAGGTTGGTGATGAAGTTCATGAAGATCACCAGCAGGCCCATGCCGATGCCCATCGGGATCACGCGCGTGGCCATGTCCAGCCGCATGCGCAGCGACGCCACCACGGCGCCGACGGCGGTGCCGATGGCGACCACGCCGGTCAGCGACGAGGCCTGCGCCGTGTTGTAGTCGAGCGCCAGCGCGGCCCAGGCCAGCACGATGTACTTGAGGTTGCCGCCCGCGCCCCAGAACAGCGTGGTGGTGGCCAGCGAGATCTGCCCGAGCCGGTCGCGCCACAGGCGCATGTTGCAGCGCCAGAAGTCGGGCAGCAGCGCCGCCAGGCTGCGCGCGAAGCCGTGGTGCGCGTGGATGCGCAGCGGCCGCATGATGACGCCGGTGTGCGGGATGCGCGTGTTGAACCAGGCCGCCAGCGCGTAGACGAAGATCAGCGCCGTGATGGCCGCCTCGGCCGGCGTGTCGACGCCGGTGTTGATGACCGGGAAGTCGAACGCCAGCAGCCGGCTCGACACGGCGTGGCCCACCAGCTGCCCGCCCAGCACGATGCCCAGGATGATCGAGCCGATGGTCAGCCCCTCGATCCAGCCGTTGGCCTTGACCAGCTGCGAGGCCGGCAGCAGCTCGGTCAGGATGCCGTACTTGGCGGGCGAATACGCCGCCGCGCCCAGCCCCACCACCGCGTACGACAGCAGCGGGTGCGAGCCGAACAGCATCATCACGCAGCCGACGATCTTGATCGCATTGCTGATGAACATGACGTAGCCCTTGGGCAGCGCGTCGGCGAAGGCGCCGACCAGCGGCGCCAGCACCACGTAGAACACCGCGAAGATCGGCACCAGCGCCGCGCGCTGCCATTCGGGGGCGCCCGCGGTGCGCAGGAGTTCGACAGCGGCCACGAAAAGCGCCTGGTCGGCCAGCGACGAGAAGAACTGGGCCGACATGATGGTGTAGAAACCGCGCTTCATCGGTGGCTGGCTGGCGGCCAGCGGCGGAGCGGCTGGCGGGAGTGGAACAGGTCTCCGTGCGGCACGGATGGGCGGTTATAGCATGGGGGTCCGCTGTCAAAATGGCCGCAGCCGCCCCCGCGACGTGGGGGTTTATCCCACCCGATTTGCCCGTCCGCCGTGCCCCGTCCCATCCTCGCCACCATTCATTCCGAAGCGCTCCGCCACAACCTCGAACGCGCGCGCCGCGCCGCGCCCGCCTCGCGCGTGTGGGCGGTCGTCAAGGCCAACGCCTATGGCCACGGCATCGAGCGCGTCTTCGAGGCCTTTCGCGGCGCCGACGGCTTCGCGCTGCTCGACCTGGCCGAGGCCGAGCGCGTGCGGCGCCTGGGCTGGCGCGGCCCCGTGCTGCTGCTCGAAGGCGTGTTCGAGCCGCGCGACCTGGAGCTGTGCTCGCGCCTCGACCTCTGGCACACGGTGCACTGCGACGAGCAGATCGACATGCTGGCCGCCCACAAGGCGCAGAAGCCGCAGCGCGTGTTCTTGAAGCTCAACTCGGGCATGAACCGGCTGGGCTTCGCGCCCGGGCGCTTTCGCGCGGCCTGGACGCGCCTGGCCGCATTGCCGCAGGTGGACGAGATCGCGCTGGTCACGCACTTCAGCGACGCCGACGGCGCGCGCGGCATCGCGGCGCAGCTCGCCGTCTTCGAGCGCGCCACCGACGGGTTGCCCGGCGAGCGCTCGCTCGCCAACAGCGCCGCGCTGCTGCGCCATGCCGCCGGCACGGGCGAGGGCGCGCGCGTCGCCGCCGACTGGGTGCGCCCCGGCATCGCGCTCTACGGCAGCGCGCCCGACTTCCCCGAGCACGACGCGGCGCACTGGCAACTGCAGCCGACCATGACACTGGCCAGCCGGCTGATCGGCGTGCAGACGCTGGCGCCGGGCGACACCGTCGGCTACGGCTCGCGCTTCGTCGCCGAGGCACCGATGCGCATCGGCGTGGCCGCCGTGGGTTATGCCGACGGCTACCCGCGCCATGCGCCGAGCGGCACACCGGTGCTGGTCGACGGCGTGGCGACGCGCCTGGTGGGCCGCGTCAGCATGGACATGGTCACGGTCGACCTGACGCCGGTGCCCGCCGCCGGCTTCGGCAGCGAGGTCACGCTGTGGGGGCGTGCCGCCAACGGCGTCGTGCTGCCGATCGACGCCGTGGCGCACGCCGCCGGCACGGTCGGCTACGAGCTGATGTGCGCGCTGGCGCCTCGGGTGCCGGTGACGGTTTCATAGCGACGGCGGGTGCGGCGCCGCAGTCCGGGTTCTGGATTGCCGGCTCTGTATAAGATATCTAAAATATGAATCTTATGATTCCCATGCCACTCGCCCTTCGCTCCGCCCCGCTGCCGGCGGCAGCTTGCGTCCTCGCGCTTCCCGCGCATGCCTTGCCCGTCGGAGGCCGCCATGGCGACGCCTGAGCTGTGCAGCGACGAGGAGGTCGCCGTCATGGTGCATGCGTTCTACGACCGGGTGCGGCGCGACGCGGTGCTGGGGCCGATCTTCGAGCGCCACATCGCCGACTGGGACCGGCACCTGGCCCGGCTGGTCGATTTCTGGTCTTCGGTGCTGCGCGGCACCGGGCGCTTCACCGGCGCGCCGATGCCCCGGCACGTCGCGCTGCCGGGGCTGAGCGCCGAGCTGTTCCGGCGCTGGCTGGCGCTGTTCCACGAAGTCGCCTCGGCGCAGCCCAACCGGGCGATGGGCGAGCGCGCCTTCCTGGCGGCGCAGCGCATCGCGCAGAGCCTGTGGTACGGCTGGCAGATGAGCCATCGCGGCGACGAAATGCCCGAGGCGCTGGCGCATGACTGAACTGCTGCACATCGAGGAGCCGGCGCGCCCGGCCGCCGCGCCGCAGCCCGAATGGCGCGCGTTCCTGGAGTACGGCTTCCGGCCGCTCTACCTGGCGGGCTGCTGCTGGGCCGCGCTGTCGGTGGCGCTGTGGGTGTTCGCGCCGCAGGGGCTCGCCGGCCGGCTGGGCGGCGTGGCGTGGCACGCGCACGAGATGCTGTGGGGTTTCGTCGCGACCATCGCGGTCGGCTTCTTGCTGACGGCGGGCGCCAGCTGGACCGGGATCAACCCGCTCAGGGGCCGGCCGCTCGGCGCGCTGTGCCTGCTGTGGGGGGCGGCGCGCGTCGGCTTTCTGGTACCCGCGGGCGCGGCCGGCGCGGTGGCGTTCTGGCTCGCCACGCTGTGCGAGCTGGCGTTCTTCGGCGGCGCCGCGCTGGCGATGGCGCGCGCCGTGTACCCGGCGCGCAGCCGGCGCAACTACGGCGTGCCGCTGGCGATGCTCGGGCTGGGGCTGGCCGACGCGCTGTACCTGGCGGCGGTGGCGCAGGGCGGCGACCATGCGCTGCTGATGCGGCGCTTCGACGCCGGGCTCCTGTGCATGGCGGTGATCGCGCTGCTGGTGGCGCGCCGCGTGATTCCGTTCTTCGCGATGCGCGCGGTCGGCGGCCTGCAGGTGCCGATGCACACGCGCAGCAGCCACTGGCAGCTCGGCGCCGGCGTGCTGGCGATCGGCTTCGGGCTGCTGGGTCTGCCGACGGCCATGGCGCTGGCGCTGGCCGTGGCCGGCCTCCTCGCGCTGGTGCAGCTCGCGTCCTGGAAGCCCTGGGCGGTGCGCCGCAAGCCGCTCCTGTGGATTCTGTACGCCGGCCACGCGGCGCTCGGCGCCGGCCTGCTGGTCGCCGCCGCGCACGAGATGGGCTGGATCGCGCGCGCCGCCTGGCCGGCGCACGTGATCGGCGTGGCGGGTTTTTCGGTGCTGATCATCGGCATGGTGACGCGCACCGCGCTCGGCCACCTGGGCCGGCCGCTCGCCACCGACCGCAGCATGGTCGCCAGCTATGCGCTGGTGCTCGCGGCGGCGGCGCTGCGTCTGGTGGCGCTGTTGCCTTCGGCGGCGGCGGCGCACCTGCTGCACCTCTCGGCGCTGGTGTGGGTGGCGGCCTTCGCGCTGTACCTGTGGCGCTTCTTCCCGATGATGATCCGCCCGCGCGCCGACCGGCCGGTGGCGGTGGTGGCGACGGCCAGGCCGGTCGCCGGTGCGCGCGTCGCGCGTTGAACCGGACGCCGCCATGCGCCTGACCACCATGACCGACTACGCGGTGCGCCTCCTGATGTACGTGGCGCAGCGCCCGGAGCGGCTGTGCACCATCGCCGAGGTGGCGCAGGCCCACGGCATCTCCGAGGCGCACCTGATGAAGGTGACGCACCAGCTCGGCCTGCAGGGCTGGATCGAGACGCTGCGCGGCAAGGGCGGCGGCATGCGCCTCGCGCATCCGCCCGAAGCCATCAACCTGGCCGCCGTGGTGCGCAGCATCGAGCCCGACTTCGCGCTGGTCGAGTGCTTCGCCACCGGCAATGCCTGCACGCTGACCGGCGGCTGCCGGCTGGCCGGGGTGCTCGACGGCGCTCTGCGCAGCTTTCTGGCGCACCTGGAGCGCTACACCTTGGCCGACCTGATCGGGGAGGCCCCTGCGGCCGAAGCGCTCCCGGTGCGTCCGGTCACGCTGCAGCGCCCGAGGCAAACACCGCGGCGCGGCAGCGCGGAGGCTGCCTGATGCACCGCCGGGCCGCTGCCCAGGCGAATACCGCAGCGCGCGTCGCAAAGGCGGCGCCATGAGCGGCTACTTCGTCCTGCTGCTGGCGCACCTGCTCGCGGCCTTCGTGTTCGTCGGCACGGTGTTCTTCGAGGTGCTGTTCCTGGAGAGCGTGCGCCGGCACGTGCCGCGCGAGGCGATGCACGCGGTCGAGGGCGCCATCGGCCGCCGGGGGCGCGCGCTCATGCCGTGGGTGCTGCTGGTGCTGTACGCGGCCGGCATCGGCCTGGCCTGGCAGCACCGCGACGCGCTGGCGCACCCGGCGGCGAGCCGCTTCGGGCTGCTGCTGACGCTGAAGATCGTGCTGGCGGCCAGCGTGTTCGGCCACTTCGCGACCGCCATGGTGTGGCGCCGCCGCGGGCTGCTGAGTGGCACGCGGTCGCGGCGGCTGCACTACAGCGTGTTCGCGCACATGGTGGCGATCGTGCTGCTGGCCAAGGCCATGTTCTACCTGAACGGCTGAGCAGGGCGGCGCGGCCGGCCGTCCCTCTTTCCTTCTCTCCCCATTTCCCGCCTTTCGCAACCGGTGACCGATCCATGACCCATCCCGCCCTGCACACGCCCTTGGTCGATCTGCTCGGCTGCGAATGGCCCATCCTCGGCGCCGGCATGGGCGGCGTGGCGCGCCACCGGCTGGCCGCGGCCATCGGCAACGCCGGCGGCTTCGGCTGCCTGGGCATGGTGCGCGAGCCGGTGACGCGCGTGCGCGAGGAGGTCGAGGCGTACCGCAGGCTGTGCGACCGGCCGTTCGCCGTCAACCTGATCCCGGCGGCGACCCCGCCGGACCTGCTGGCCGCGCAGGTCGAGGCCTGCCTGGCGCTGGCGGTGCCGGCCTTCGCGCTGTTCTGGGACGTGGACGTGGAGCTGGTGCGGCGCCTCAAGGGCGAGGGCGCGCAGGTCCTGCACCAGGTCGGAACGGCCGCCGAGGCCGAGATCGCGCTGCGCGCCGGCGTCGACGTGCTGATCGCGCAGGGCGTGGAGGCCGGCGGCTACGTGCGCGGCCAGGTCTCGACGCTCGCCCTGCTGGCGGAGGTGGTCGCGCTCGGCCCGGTGCCGGTGGTGGCGTCGGGCGGCATCGCCAGCGGCGCGGCGCTGGTGGCGGCGCTGGCGCTCGGGGCGCAGGGCGCGAGCTGCGGCTCGGCCTTCCTGGTGACGCACGAGGCCAATGCCCATGCGCACCACAAGCAGCGCCTGCTCGAAGCGGGCGCCGCCGACACGCTGCTGACCGAGAAGTTCTTTCGCAACTGGCCCATGCCGGCGCCGGTGCGGGTGCTGCGCAACGCGGTCACCGAAGGGCGCCACGACGCGCTCTACGCCGAGCGCGCCACGCCGGCGATCGGCGCGCAGGACGGCGCGCCGGTGTACCTGTTCTCGACCGATTCGCCGCTGGCCGACGCCACCGGCGCGATCGACGCCACCGGCGCGATCGACGACATGGCGATCTACGCCGGCCAGTCCTGCGGGCAGATCGACGCCCTGTGCGGTGCCGGCGAGCGCCTGCACCAGCTGGTGGCGCAGGCGAGCGACTGCCTGGAGCGCCTGACGGGCGCGGGCGCCGTTTCTTCCGGCACCCGCGCCCGTCAGGCGGACGGCAGCCTTACTTCGCCACCGTCAGCGTGCCCTTCATGACAGCCGAGTGGCCGGGGAACGAGCAGAAGTAGCTGTAGGCGTCGCCGGCCTTGAGCTTGGAGACGTCGAAGGTCACCGAATCCGACTCGCCGCCGCCGATCACCTTGGTGTGCGCGATGACGCGCGCGTCGTTGGGTTTGACGTAGTTGTTGGCGAGCCCGGCGGCGATGCCGTCGGTCGCCACGGCCTGCATGTCGGAGGTCTTGGTCAGCACCCAGTTGTGGCCCATCGCCGTCTTGGGCATCTTGCCGGGGTGCGTGAGCTTGACCGTGTACTGCTTGCAGCTGGCCGGCACGCTCATCGTCGCCTTGCTGAACTGCATGGCGTCGTTGCCGGCGATCTCGCCCGTGCAGTTGTCGGCGGCCAGCGCCGGCACCGCCGCGAAAGCCATCGCCATCAGTGCCGCAGGTTTCCACATCTTCATTGCGTTCTCCTAAAAAGCCAGAAAAAGAAACATCCGGAACGAGGCCGGCCACGCCGTCCGCTCCCTCCGTCGCACGAGTGCGCGGCAAGCGCACCATGACAGGATAGCGCGCCACCGCGGCGCTCCCGCATTTATGGATGCCGGCTGACAAGGATTGATTCCGGCTGAGCGGCCAGATCAGCCGCAGGTCAGCCGGCCTGCGGCCCGCGCCGACCGGGGAGCTGCGGCGGCGGCGCCTGTCCACTTTCATGGCCGCAGGGGCGCAACGGCGCGGGCAAAATCCGCGCTCATGACGTCCCTTGCCGCGTCCGCCGAAGACGGAAAGGAAGGAGGCGCGGCTGCCGTCGCCGGGGCCGCCCTCGGCCGGGCCCTGCTCGTCGCGCTGCCGTTCCTCTGCCCGCTGGTGGCCGGGCCGTCGGCCAACGTCTGGCAACTGCTCGTCTCCTGGAGTTGTGTGGCGCTGCTGCTGCTGCTGGCGGGCCGTCCGGCGGTGCCCGATGCGCGCCTGCTGGCCCTGCTGGGCCTGCTGGCCTTGGCGATCGCCGGTTCGGGCGGCAGCGACGCCGGTCTCGCAGCCTCCGCCTGCGCGGCGGTGGCGGTGACGGGGCTGGCGGCGGCTGGCGGCGCAGGCATGGCGCGCACCGGCGCATCCGGCGCCCGCGCGCTGGCGCTGGGCCTGCTGGGCGCCGGCCTGGCGAGCGCCGTGCTCGGCCTGCTGCAGTACTACCGTCTGAGCGCCCCGCTGGCGCCCTGGACCAGCGCGCCCGGGCTCGGCCAGGCCTGGGGCAACCTGCGCCAGCGCAACCTGTTCGCCACGCTGCTCGGCATGGCGCTGGTGGCCGGGCTGTGGCTGCACGCGGCCGGCGGCGGGCGCGCGCGCCGCGCCTGGGCGCCCGGCGCGCTGCTGCTGGTGCTGGCGAGCGCCGCCTCGGCGTCGCGCACCGGGCTGCTGCAACTGGCGCTCGTCGCCGGCGTGGCCGCCTTCATGGCGTGGCGCGAGCGCCGCGCGATGCCGCCGCGAGCGGCATCGCGCCTGCCGCATCCGCTGCTCCTGCTCGGCCTGCTGCCCGTCTATTTCGCCGCGAGCGGGCTGCTGCCGCGGCTGGCCGGCCCCGGCGCGACGGGGGGCATGCTGACGCGGCTGTCCGGGGAGCGCCTCGCCGGCGAGAGCCGGCTGGTGCTGTGGCGCAACGTGCTGGAACTGATCGGCGAGCGCCCGTGGCGCGGCTGGGGCTGGGGCGAGCTGGGCTTTGCGCACTACGGCCACGCCTACGCCGGCCCGCGCTTCGGCGTGCTGGTCGACAACGCCCACAACCTGCCGCTGCACCTGGCGGTGGAGCTCGGCGTGCCGGCCGCGCTGGCGCTGTGCGGCGGCTTCGCGGCGCTGGTGCTGGCGGCGCGGCCGTGGCGCGAGCGCGATCCGGCGCGGCTGATGGCCTGGGGCGTGCTCGGCGCGATCCTGCTGCACAGCCTGCTGGAGTACCCGCTGTGGTACGGCCCGTTCCAGCTCGCGGCCGGCCTGTGCCTGGGCTGGCTGTGGCCCGGCCGCGCAGCGGCGGCGCGCGCTCGTCAGGCGCCGAAAGCGGCTGCGGCGCAGGCCGGATGGGCGGCGTCAGCTCTTCTTCTGATAGCAGCCGTCGGCTACGCCGGCTGGGACTACACGCGCGTCAGCCAGCTCTACCTGCCGCGCGACGAGCGGCTGGCGGCGTACCGCGACGACACGCTGGCCCGGGCGCAAGGCTCGTGGCTCTACGCCGGCAGCGTGCGCTTCGCCGAACTCGCGCTCGCGCCGACCACGCCCGCCGACGCGGCCCGCGTGCACGCGCTGGCGCAGCAGGTGCTGCACTTCTCGCCCGAGCCGCGCGTCGTCATCCGGCTGATCGACAGCGCCCGGCTGCTGGGCCAAGACGACGAGGCGCGGGCCGAGGCCGCGCGCTTCCGCGCGGCGTACCCGGCGGACTGCGCGCGCTGGGCGGCGGGGCGGCCGGTGGATTGAGGCGTTCGCCTTCTCCCGCTTCCGAGCCGGCTCCCTGCCGGGTCCGGCCCGGCCAGGGCGGGAGCGGAGGTTTCCGATTGCCAACGTCCAATGCCCGGAGTCATCCGACCAGCGATGGATGCGCTGAAAAAGTGTATAAATTACACATCACTTAACAATCGGAGGCTGCATCATGAGCGTGCGTTTCAATGTGGTCCTGTCCAATGACCTGAACCGGGAACTCGACCAGGCCGTTGAGGAAAGCGAAACCAGCAAAAGCGAGGTGCTTCGCAAGGCCCTCCAGTTGTACCTGGTGGCGCGCGAGGGCAGCCGGCGCGGCCTGAAGCTGGGCTTGGTCGAGCCCAAGACCGAAAAATTGCAAACGGAAATCGTGGGCCTGTGAGCACGATCGACCTCAACACGCCGCCGCCGAATCACAAATTCAGTGTCTCGGTGGAGCGGGAGGAAACCGCTGGCGAGCGCCACGTCCGATTGTTCAAGGACGTGGCGCTTTTTCTCGTGGCGATTGCGTTCGTCCTCCTGATTGCCTGGCTGTGCTACAGCACCCTGGCGTCACCCAGCGCGACAGCCGAAGAGAAGAAATGGGCCATGTCGGTGCTGTCGGCCGCCGCCGGCGGCATCATCGGCTACCTCGTTCGCAAGTAGCTGCTTGCGGGAGCTGCGGGACATCGCATTCCTCCACCGTGAAGGTGATGCTACCCGCCCGCCACCCAGCTCCCCGACTTGCCCCCGTGCTTCTCCAGCACCCGCACGTCGGTCATGACCATGCCGCGGTCCACCGCCTTGCACATGTCGTAGATGGTGAGCAGCGCCACCTGCACGGCGGTCAGCGCCTCCATCTCGACGCCGGTCGGGCCGACGGTCTCGACCGTCGCCTCGCACAGCACGTGCGGGCGCGGCGTCTCGGCCAGCACGAAGCCGAGCGCCACGCGCGTGAGCGCGAGCGGATGGCACAGCGGGATCAGCTCGCTCGTCTTCTTGGCGGCCTGGATGCCGGCGATGCGCGCGACGCCGAGCACGTCGCCTTTTTTGGCGTTGCCCGACTCGATCAGCGCCAGCGTCGAGGCCCGCATCTCGATGCGCCCGGCGGCCACCGCCACGCGGTGCGTCGCGGCCTTGGCGGCGACATCGACCATGTGCGCCTGGCCCTGGGCGTCGAAGTGCGTGAGCGGCTGCGGTGCGGCCGGCGCCGGGGCGGGAGCCGGCGCGGCGGCGGCGCTGCTGTCGT
The DNA here is from genome assembly GCA_963847265.1 of uncultured beta proteobacterium. Classification (GTDB taxonomy): domain Bacteria; phylum Pseudomonadota; class Gammaproteobacteria; order Burkholderiales; family Burkholderiaceae_C; genus Variovorax. The sequence goes on from CAWJZE010000001.1 coordinate 1,589,143, forward strand.
GAGAGGGCGGGGGAGCGGCGGTCATGGCGGCACAGTGAACGATGGGCGGGGCCGTGCATCATACGGAGCCGTCCCTTGCCCCGGCCCACGGAAAGGAATCCCGACTTGACTCCGCTTTTCAGGCGAAAACGGCCCCGAGCGCCCGTGCGGCGTGCCCTGTCAGCTCTTGTTTTGATAGCGTCGCAGGCGCTCGCGCCGCCGCTGTCGCGCGCCCAGCTGCTGCCCGGCATGGGCGACACCGGCGAGATGACCGCCGGCGCCGAGCGCGCCCTGGGCGACAGCATCGCGCGCGAGCTCTACCGCGACAGCGACTACATCGACGACCCGGTGGTCGGCGAGTACGTGCAGGACATCTGGCAGCGCCTGCTGGCCGCCGCCCGCGCGCGCGGCGAGCTCACGCCCGAGCTCGACGAGCGCTTCGCCTGGACCGTGCTGCTCGGGCGCGACCGCAGCATCAACGCCTTCGCGCTGCCCGGCGGCTACCTCGGGCTGCACCTGGGGCTGGTGGCGGTGGTCGGCAGCCGCGACGAGCTGGCCACCGTGCTCGGCCACGAGCTCACGCACGTCACGCAGCGCCACATCCCGCGCATGCTGGCGCAGCAGGGAAGACAGATGCCGCTGATGATCGCGGCGATGGTGCTGGGCATGCTGGCCGCCAGCAAGAGCCGCAGCCCCGACGCGGGGCAGGCGGTCGTGATGGGCAGCCAGGCGGCCTTCATGCACAACCAGCTGAGCTTCTCGCGCGACGTCGAGCGCGAGGCCGACCGCATCGGCTTCGGCGTGATGACGCAGGCCGGCTTCGCGCCGCAGGGCGCGGCGGCGATGTTCGAGCGGCTGCAGCACGCCTCGCGCCTGACCGACAACGGCAGCTACCCTTATCTGCGCAGCCACCCGCTGACCGCCGAGCGCATCGCCGACATGCAGTCGCGCTACGAGCTGCAGTCGGGCAACGCCGCGCTGCCGCTGGCGATGGACCACGCCATGGTCGCCGCGCGCGCGCGGGTGCTGACGCGCCCGGGCGTCGATGTGCTGCGCCTCTGGGTCGACGCGGCCGGCGCCGCCGGCAGCGGCGAGTTCGCGCGCAGCACGCCCGCGCAGCAGGCCGGCACGCTGTACGCGGCGGCGCTGGCGGCGAGCGAGCTGCGCGACGTGCGCGCGGCGCGCGAGCTGGCGGCGCGGCTGGTGGCGCGCAGCGCCGGCGACCCGGCGGCGGCGCGGCTGGCGCGGCTGCTGTCGGCCGAGATCGAGCTGAAGGCCGGCGCCGCGCCGCGCGCCGCCGCGCTGCTCGACGTCCGGGCCCGCGACCGCCCCGAGCTGCTGCTCGCCGCGCAGGCCGCCATCGCCACGCGCCAGGCGCAGCCGCTGGTGGCGCCGCTGCGCGACTGGGTCGCCACGCACCCGCGCGACGCCACCGCCTGGCGCACGCTCTCGGGCCTGTACGGTACCCAGGGCGACACGCTGCGCGCCATCCGCGCCGACGCCGAGGCCCACGTCGCCGAGCTCGACTACGCCGCCGCGCGCGACCGCTTCAAGGCCGCGCAGGACCTGATGCGCAAGGCCTCGCAAGGCCAGTCCGCGGCGCCCATCGACCACTACGAGGCATCGATCATCGACACCCGCGCGCGCGAGGTCGACGCGCTGGTGCGCCAGCAGGCCGAGGAAGAAAAGAAGCAGCCGCGCTGAGGAAGGCGGCAGTTGCCGCGTCGAGGCGGCGGCGGCACGGCCGGCAATGGGCGCCACCGCTTCGCCGGAGGGCGGGAGACAGGGGAGACGGCGCCCGACCCTCAGCCGCGCGCCATGACGCGGCCCAGCGCCGACTCGATCAGCAGGCCGAGCGCCGAATACAGCAGCGAGCCGAGCAGCGCCGCGCCGAAGCCGTTGACGTGAAAGCCGCCGAGCAGCACCGACGCGGCCCAGAACATCAGCGCGTTGATGACGAAGAAGAACAGCCCCAGCGTGACCACGGTGACCGGCAGCGTCAGGATCACCAGCACCGGCCGCACCACCATGTTGAGCAGCCCGATGACCGCCGCCGCGATCAGCGCCGAGCCGAAGCTGGCGACCTGCACGCCGCCGTAGAGGTGCGTCACCGCCAGCAGCGCCAGCGCGCTGAGCAGCCATTTGAGGACGAGTCGCATGGCGCTCAGGATAGCAAGCAAAGGCGGCGGTGTCGCGCCGCGCCGGCGCCCGGGCCACAGCCGCCCGGCGCCGTTCCGTCCTGTTCCCTATTCCGAGAGCTCGTTGGCCAGCACCAGCAGCGCGCCCATGCCGATCATGGCGCCGGGCAGGGCCCAGGCCGACTGCCCGGCGGGTGTCATGTCGGGCGCCACCGGCGCCAGCTCGACGCCGAGCCTCGGGCGGCGCGCGTCGATCACGACCGCCGCGCCATGCTCCAGCCTGAGCTGCCGGGTCATCTCGACCAGCGGCGAGCGGGCCGGCACCACGGTCAGCCGGTCGCCCGGGCGGCACAGCAGCGGCGCCAGCTCGCCCCGCACCCGGTCGAGCCAGCGGTCGCGCCATTGCTCGCGGGCGCTGCGGCTCACCCACTTGCTGATGCGCCGCGTCATGCGCGGCGCGCAGCCCACCAGCAGCCAGTGGCGCGCCGCCCCCGGAGCCGCTTCCGGCGGCCGGCGCGCCAGATGCTCGCGGGCGAAGGCGGGGTCATCGACGTACAGGATGATCGTTTCCATGGTTGCGCTCCTCGGGTGGGTGACAAAAGGCAAAAGCAAAGAAAGGGCCGGCCGGGCCGGCCCGTCGATCAGTCGTGCAGGTTGGGCTCGCCGGCCAGCCGGGCTTCGCCGATGCGCGCCTCGCCGGGCATGCGGCCGCGCCGCGTCTTGAGCCAGCCGGCAGCCAGCACGCCGGCGACGGCCAGCGCGCACACGCCCCAGTAGGCCAGCTGCTGCGAGGCCGCGGGGCCGTCGAACCACGGCGCCAGCAGCCGCTCGTTGACGATCATCTTGCCGGCCGTGAAGGCCAGCACCGCCGCGCCGAGCTGGATGATGACGGGGAAGCGCTGCACCAGCTTCAGCACCAGCGTGCTGCCGAACACCACGATCGGCACGCTGATCACGAGGCCCAGCACCACCAGCGTGAAGTCGCCGTGCGCCGCGCCGGCCACGCCCAGCACGTTGTCGATGCCCATCAGCGCGTCGGCGATGACGATGGTCTTCATGGCGCCCCAGAAGGTGGTGACGCCGGCGCTCGCGTGCTCGTCGTCGCCGCCGTGCGTGTCGGCCAGCAGCTTGTAGGCGATCCACAGCAGGCCCAGCCCGCCGACCCCCATCAGGCCGGGGATCTTGAGCAGCCAGACCACGCCGACCGTCATCGCCGAGCGCACCACGATGGCGCCGACGGTGCCCCAGACGATCGCCTTGCCCTGCAGGTGCCGGGGCAGGCCGCGCGCGGCCAGGGCGATGACGATCGCGTTGTCGCCCGCCAGGACGAGGTCGATCAGGACGATGGCAAGCAGGGCCGACAGCCACTGCGCAGAGAAAAATTCCATGGCAAGCACTCCGATTTGGTTTCGATGCGTCCCGCAGCGGGGCGGCGAGGCGGCGACATCGAGGACCGGACGGGTGTGCCGGAAAGATTCGCAAGGACGCTTCGACCAAACCGCTGCGGGTTCAAATCGAAGGTCTTGCTCGGCAGCGCGCCCTGGGGCACGTTGCCCGACAGGCCGGAAGTGGAAAACACTTCGTATTGACGGCCTGCCGATGCCCGCTGCCATGGCGGCAACGGACGGGAGCTACTCCCCTTCGTGGGGCGCATTGGAACACTCCGGGCGCCGCGTGGCAACCCCGTCCGGCATCGGGTTTCAAAGGAAATGAGGCGGCAGCGCCCGTCACTGTTGGGTCGCTTGCTACTTATTAGATAGCAACGAGAGAGTCGGCATTGCCCCGCCGGGCACGCGGCGGCGGCCGTCCTATGATGCGTGAGAACCCTCCACCTCGTTCTTCATGGCCGCCATCCACATCACCGACATCGAGGCCGCCATCAACCACTGGCGCGAGAAGAAGCCTTCGCCCGACGGCGTCACGCTGGCGGACGAGACGCGCGCGCTGGCCGAGGTCTACGCGCTGATGGTGGTGCGCCGCGAGGACGAGGTCGACGAGGCCGGCCTTCCCGCCGCGGCGTGGGCCGCCTGGCTGGCCTGGTACCGGACCACGCCCGACACGCCCTGCATCGCGATCTGCTCGACCAGCCAGGGCGACGACGAGTGCAAGGGCTGCGGGCGCAGCTTCGAGGAAGTGCAGCACTGGCTGGCCCTGTCGCCGGCCGAGAAGCGCGCGACTTGGCGCCGCATCGCGATGGAGGGCCGCGCCTGGCGCTTCAACAGATACGCCGAGCGGGCGCGCGAGCGGGCGGCGTCGGCCCCGGCGCCCGATGCCGGTGCGCGTGGGAGCGATGACGGCGCGGTCACCGGCACGGGCGCAGGTCCGGCCGCGAACGCGGGTGTCGCGGCATTCGCCCGGCAAGCTGTCGCCGGACCGAGGCCCTCATCATGAAGCGCGTCGCCCAGGCCCCCAACCTGGCCATCGCCACGCTGTGGGTGCACGCTCTCGCCGAGGACGGCATCGACGCCAGCGTGCAGCGCGAGTTCCTCGGCGCCGCGATGGGGCAGCTGCCGCCCGACCAGTGCCTGCCCGAGGTCTGGGTCCACGACGACGCGCAACTGGCGCCGGCGCGGCGCTCGCTCGACGCGCTGCGCCGGCGCCCGCAGCGCCAGTGGCATTGCACCGGCTGTGGCGAGTTCGTCGAGGGCGGCTTCGAGCAGTGCTGGCGCTGCGGCGCCATGATGAAAAACTGAGCACACCCCCAGGCTTGCGCACTGCGTGTCGCCGCCAACCCCCTTGCAGGGGGCGGCGCGGCCGCTTGGGGCGGCCCGGCGCGGCGCGCCCTGCACCGACAAATCCACAGGGCAACGGCACGTTCCGCAGCTGGACGGCACGCGCTGCAGCTGCTTTGTGCCTGCGCCAGTTTTTTTGTCAGCGGATATTTCGCAGCCGTCGCCTTGGCAGCGACGCGCGGCTGTGCGCACCTACTTCCAGCGCAGCGGCTCGATGTCGATGCTGTTCCTGCCGTCGCCCAGCGTCAGCGTGCCTTCCTGCACCGTCGCCTGCAGCTGCATGCTGCGCTGCGCCAGCGCGGCCAGCGCCTGGGAGGACGCGGCCGGCACGCGCCACACGGCGAGGTTGCGCAGGCGGGAGAGCTTGCCCTCGATGCCGCGCCACCAGATCTCGGCGGCGTGGCTGAAGCAGTAGAGCAGCACCTCATCGGCCTTGCCGCAGGCCTTGACGAGCGGCTTGTCCTCCGGCTGGCCGACCTCGATCCAGACGCGCGTGCGGCCGGTGAAGTCGCGCAGCGCCACGTCCGGGTCGTCCGGGTTCGACAAACCCGCGCCGAAGCCCAGCACGCCGTCGCCGCCGCACACGTCCTGCAGCTTGTGCGCGTTGAGCGCCAGCGCCGCCAGCCGGACCATCATGCGCTCGTCGGTCTCGCTGGGGTGGCGCGCCAGCGTCAGCGCGTGGTCGGCGTAGTGGCCGTGGTCGATGTCGGCGAGCTGGAGGTTCGCCTTGAAGATGGTGGACTTGAGGGCCATGGCCTGTTGCTGGCGCTATTGAAAATATAGCGCACAATGCACGTGGAGCGTGCGCTGCGGCCGCTTTTGCCGTTGAAACGTCAGGCGCGCCGCGCCAGCTCGGCCGCCTTGCCGGTGTAGCCGGCCGGCGTCAGGGCCAGCAGGCGGTCCTTCTCGGCGTCGGGAATCGCCAGCGAGCGGATCAGGCCGTGCAGCGCCTCGGCGGTCACCGCGCGTCCGCGCGTGACTTCCTTCAGCTGCTCGTAGGCGCCTTGCACGCCGAAGCGGCGCATCACGGTCTGGATCGGCTCGGCCAGCACTTCCCAGGCGGCTTCGAGGTCCTGCGCGAGCGCTTCGCGGTTGAGTTCGAGCTTGCCCAGGCCGGTGACGAGCGAGCCGTAGGCCAGCACAGCGTAGCCGAAGGCGACGCCGACGTTGCGCAGCACGGTCGAATCGCTCAGGTCGCGCTGCCAGCGGCTGATCGGCAGCTTCTCCGCCATGTGGCGCAGCAGCGCGTTGGCCAGGCCCAGGTTGCCCTCGGCGTTCTCGAAGTCGATCGGGTTGACCTTGTGCGGCATGGTGCTCGATCCGACCTCGCCGTCCTTCAGCCGCTGCCTGAAATAGCCGAGGCCGACGTAGCCCCAGATGTCGCGCGCCAGGTCGATCAGGATCGTGTTGGCGCGCGCCAGCGCGTCGAACAGCTCGGCCATGTAGTCGTGCGGCTCGATCTGGATGCTGTAGGGCTGGAAGGTGAGCCCCAGGCCGAGCGGCGTGGGCGTCTCGACCACCTTGCGGCTGAAGGCCTCCCAGTCGAACTCGGGCCAGGCCGCCAGGTGCGCGTTGTAGTTGCCCACGGCGCCGTTCATCTTGCCCAGCAGCCGCACCGCGGCGACCTGCTCGCGCGCCTTGGCCAGGCGCACCGCGACGTTGGCGATCTCCTTGCCGACGGTGGTCGGGCTGGCGGTCTGGCCGTGCGTGCGCGAGAGCATCGCCACGTCGCCGAAGGCGTGCGCCATCTCGCGCAGCCTGGCCACGAGGCCGTCGAGCGCGGGCAGGATGACCTGCTCGCGCGCCGCCTTGATCTGCAGCGCGTGGCTGGTGTTGTTGATGTCCTCGCTGGTGCAGGCGAAGTGCACGAACTCGGCGGCGCCCAGCAGCTCGGGGCGGGCCTCGAACTTCGACTTGATCCAGTACTCGACCGCCTTCACGTCATGGTTGGTGGTTTTCTCGATTTCCTTGATGGCCTGGGCGTCGGCTTCGGAGAAGTTCTTGACCAGCCCGAGCAGGTAGGTGCGCGCGCCGGGGGAGAGCGGCTTGAACTGCGGGCAGCCGGCGTCCGACAGCGCGATGAACCACGCCACCTCGACCTGCACGCGGCGCTGCATGTAGCCCTGCTCGCTCATCAGGGGGCGCAGCGCGGCGAGCTTGGCGGCGTAGCGCCCATCGAGGGGAGACAGGGCGGAAACGGCGGGAGACGGCATGGGCGGAATTGTAGGGCGCCGCTTCCGCCGTCCTAGAATGAACGCGCCCCGCACGGTATCGGGGAGAAGCTCGCATGAAACTGATCGGATCCACTGCCAGCCCCTATGTTCGCAAGGTGCGGGTGGTCATGGCCGAGAAGCGGCTGGACTACCGGTTCGTCGTGGAAGATCCCTGGGCCGAGGCCAGCGCCATCGGCCAATCGAATCCGCTCGGCAAGGTGCCCTGCCTGATCCTGGAAGGCGGCGAGGCGATGTTCGACTCGCGCGTGATCGTCGAGTACCTCGACACGCTGTCGCCGGTCGGCAAGCTCATCCCGCAGCAAAGCCGCGAGCGCGCCGAGGTCAAGACCTGGGAGGCACTGGCCGACGGCGTGCTGGACGCCGGCGTGCTCTGGCGCATGGAGGCCGCCTGGCCCCGGCGCGCCGACGGCGAGCGCAGCCCCGCCTGGATCGAGCGCCAGCGCGGCAAGGTCGAGGCCGGTCTCGACACCATGGCCAAGGGGCTGGGCGAGCGGCCGTTTTGCAGCGGCATCCACCTGAGCCTGGCGGACATCGCGGTCGGCTGCGCGCTCGGCTGGCTCGCGTTCCGCTTTCCCGGGATCGACTGGGCCGGGCGCCATCCGAACCTCGCGCGGCTGCACGACAGGCTCACGCTGCGGCCGAGCTTCGCGCAGACGCGTCCGGCCTGAGCGGCCCAGGACTTGACGAGCCGGCGCGGTGGATGCCGGACCACACCATGCCCGGCTGTGCCTGCGGAGAGGAAATAAAAATGTTGCGAAGCGCCCCGGAACGAAGGAGGGAGGAGGGAGGAGGAGAAGACTCGTCCCGGGATTGCAACCGGATCTCGGGGACCCGGAGGGCTTCGCAACACGAAAATCACGGGCGGCCAGCGCCGCTCGAATGGGTTATGAGCGCCGCGCCGCAGGCCGGTTCCACGGCGTCGGGACCAAGTGGTAAGCAGCTGTGACGCAGCGGCGCCACTGCGCCCGCGGCCGGAACGCCGACGCGTGCCCTGGGCGCGGACGCCTCAGCGGGCCTCGATCTGGTGCTCCAACTCGTGCACGAACTTGCGGTCGTCCGGCTTGGTCAGGCTCGGATACGCCGCCACGACGGTGCCGTCGCGGCCGATCAGGTACTTGTAGAAGTTCCACTTGGGCGTGGTGCCCGACTGCGCCGCCAGCTCGCGGAACAGCGCATTGGCTTGCGAGCCGCGCACCGAGGACTTGGCGAACATCGGAAACTTGACGCCGAAGGTGTTCTCGCAGAAATCGGCGATCTCCTTGTTGGAGCCGGTCTCCTGGGCGAAGTCGTTGGACGGAAAGCCCAGCACCACGAAGCCGCGCGGGCGGTACTTGGCGTCAAGCGCCTCCAGCCCCTCGTACTGCTTGGTGAAGCCGCAGAAGCTGGCGGTGTTGACCACCAGCACCACCCGGCCGGCGTACTGGCACAGCGACTGCGGCTTCTCGTCCTGCAGGCGCGGAAAGCTGTGCCGCAGGATCGCCGGGCAGCCGGACGCCCCGGACGCGTCCGGGGCGTCCGGCGCCGCCGCCTGGGCACAGGCCTGGCATGCCAGCAGCAGCACGGCGGTCAAGGTCGGGAGGAGGGCGGGGCGCGGCGTGGTTCGCATGGTCGATTCTCCGGGCGGGATGGCGGCGCGACCACCATGGCGCAGCGCGCATATACCCTATTTCCGGAGCATGTCACAAGTGCGCGAGCCATGCCGACTAAAATGGCTGAGCAAGGAACCGAACGATGCTCTACCCCGAACTCTTCAGGCAACTCGAATCCGTCCGCTGGGACATGGACCGCGACATCCCGTGGCAGTCGTTCGACGCCGCCCGGCTGTCCGAGGAGCAGGCGCAGACCATCAAGATGAACGCCATCACCGAGTGGGCGGCGCTGCCGGCCACCGAGATGTTCCTGCGCGACAACCGCCACGACAGCGACTTCTCGGCCTTCATGTCGATCTGGTTCTTCGAGGAGCAGAAGCACTCGCTGGTGCTGATGGAGTACTTGAAGCGCTTCAGCCCGCAGCACGTGCCGACCGAGCAGGAGCTGCACGACGTGCGCTTCGACTTCGACCCGGCGCCGCCGCTCGAAACCCTGATGCTGCACTTCTGCGGCGAGATCCGCCTCAACCACTGGTACCGGCGCGCCGCCGAGTGGCACACCGAGCCGGTCATCAAGCACATCTACACCACGCTCAGCCAGGACGAGGCGCGCCACGGCGGCGCCTACCTGCGCTACATGAAGCGGGCGCTCGAAAAATTCGGCGACGAGGCGCGCGCCGCCTTCACCAAGGTCGGCGTGCTGATGGCCAGCGCCCGGCGCACCGCGCAGGCGCTGCACCCGACCAACCTGCACGTCAACCAGTCGCTGTTCCCGCGCGACACCGTCCAGAGCCGGCTGCCCGAGCCCGACTGGCTGGAGCACTGGCTGGACAAGCAGATCAGGTTCGACGCCGCGTGGGAAAACAAGGTCGGCGAGCGCATCCTGCACAACCTGAGCCTGCTGATGAACCGCAGTTTCAAGACGGTGCATGAGCTCAACCGCTACCGCAAGGAGCTCGCCGCCTCGCTCGGTCCCAAGCCGGAGTACCAGGGCGCCTGAAACCGGCCGGGCCTTGGACAAAAGAGGCCTTCAGCGCACACGTGGCGGGCGCAGTGCGCTATCAAAAAGAGAGCGACATGCCGGCCTTGGCCTCTGCTTCCCGTTTCCGGCGTGGCACGCCGCCCGGCCGGTTTGAACCTCGGGAGAGCACATGAACGATCCCCGGCTGCCCTGGCGCGAGCTTGCGCCGCAGGCCTATCGCGCGCTGGCCGGCGTCAACGCGGCGCTGGCGCCCTCGACCCTCGGCAAGAGGCTGATCGACCTGGTCCAGCTGCGCGTGTCGCAGATCAATGGCTGCGCCTACTGCGTCGACCTGCATGCGCGCGACCTGCTGGCCGCGGGCGAGGACTTCCAGCGCATCAACAGTCTCCTCACGTGGCGCGAGGTGCCCTTCTTCGACGAGCGCGAGCGCGCCGCGCTGCGCTGGGCCGAAAGCGTGACGCGCATCGCCGAGACGCACGCCCCCGACGCGGATTTCGAGGCCCTGGGGGCGCATTTCACCGAACGCGAGATCGCCGAACTGACGCTGGTGATTGCGCAGATGAACGCCTGGAATCGCATGGGCATCGCGCTGCGCCAGCCGGTGGCGCCCAGGGCGCTGGGGCCGCTGGCCTGAGCCTCCGCCTTCAGCGGCGCTCGACCACGACGGGGGCCAGCCGCAGTCCATCGCGCACCTGCTCGGCCGCGCCGCGCGCCGTCTCGCGCGACGCGTAGGGGCCGGCCTGCACGCGGTGCATGCCGCCCTCGCTGAAGACCTGGAGCGCGGGCGCCAGTGAAGGCATGCCCAGCGCCATCCTTTTCTGGAAGGCGAGCGCGCCGTCGCGCTGGCTGAAGGCGCCGAGCTGCACCCAGTAGCCGGCCGGCGGCGGCACGGCCGGCGCGTCGGGCAGCGTCTCCCGCAGGCCGGGCGATGGCGGTGCCGCGAGCGCCGGCAGCTCGGCCGCCTCGGCGCGCGGCGGGGCCATGACGGGGCTTGTGAAAACAGTGTCCGGCACTGCAGCGTCCGATGGCGATGGCGATGGCGATGGCGGCGCCGAGCCGGACGCTGAGGGCAATGGCGAGCTGGACGGCAAGGCGGTCGGCAGGTCGGCCGCCCCGGCCGCGACCGGTACCAGCAGCGTTGCCGATGCTGGCAGCGTCTGGGACGCCGCGGGTGTCGCCGGCGCCGCGGATGCCGCGGGCACCGCAGCGGCTGCCAAGCGCGCGGGGGGCGCCGCGGCCGTCGCGCGCACCGGCACCGGCATGGGCGCGGAAACCTGCACCGGCGCCGCCGCCTTCGCGAACACGGCGGCGTCGCCACCCCGCCGCCAGGCGCCGGTGCGGATGTCCTCGTTCGTGATGCGCTCGATCTCCACCGGCGCCACGCCGCGCAGCAGGTCGAGCTTGTGCGCGGCGCCGTAGCTCAGGTCGATCACGCGGTCGTCGTGGAACGGGCCGCGGTCGTTCACGCGCACGATCGCCTCGCGGCCGTTGGCGGGGTTGCGCACCCGCACGTAGCTCGGCAGCGGCAGCGTCTTGTGCGCCGCCGTCATGGCGTACATGTCGTAGGGCTCGCCGCTGGCGGTCGATCGGCTGTGGAACTGGCTGCCGTACCAGGACGCCAGGCCGCTTTCGCGCAGCGGCCGGTCGTCCGTGATCGGCACGTAGGTGCGGCCCAGCACGGTGTAGGGCTTGCTGGTGCCGCCGCTGGCGCGGATGGGCTCGACGCGCGGCTCGGCGTCGGGCGTCGTAACGCTCTGGCGGTCCGCGCCGCGCGCCGGCGCGCCATCGCGGGCGCCACCGCGCGGACCGCCGGCGCAGCCCGCCAGGACGAGGCAGGCGGCGGCGATGGTGAGCCAGGCGGCCGCGGCGCGGGGCCGGTGCGCTGCCGCCGGGGCCGCTGCCACCGCCGGCGTCGCGCGTGCTGCGCTGCTGTCCTGCGATGCCATGCGCCGCCGATGTCCTGCCGGGCCTGCCGCCGGCGTCAGCCGAACACGGCCCGCGACAGCGCGGCCATGGCGTCGCGCTCGGCGGCGAGCAGCGCCGCATCCACCTGCGTCGGCTGCTCGTCCAGGCGCGCGCGGTGCTGCACGCGCCGCAGCTCGCGGTACGCGGCGGCGGCGGCGCGCCCGACGCCCGCGGGCAGCAGGCCGGCTTCCTCGGCGCGCAGCAGCAGGGCGATGTTGCCGACGTTGGGAATGAGCGAAGGGTGTCGCGCCGCCGCCGACAGCACCAGGAACTGCACCGCGAACTCGGCATCGACCATGCCGCCCGGGCTGTGCTTGACGTCGAAGCGTCCGGCCTTCACCGGATGCGCCGCGCGCACCTTCTCGCGCATCGCGACGATCTCGGCGCGCAGCGCCGCCACGTCGCGCGGCGCGGTGATGACGGCCTCGCGCACCGCGTCGAAGCGCTGCGCCAGCGCGGGCTCGCCCAGCACGCAGCGCGCGCGCGTCATGGCCTGGTGCTCCCAGGTCCAGGCGGTGTTGCCGCCGCGGCCGAGCTGGTAGTTCTCGAAGGCGGCGAACGAGGTGGTCAGCAGCCCCGAGTTGCCGTTCGGGCGCAGCGCGGTGTCGATCTCGTAGAGGTCGCCCTCGCCGGTCTTGACCGTCAGCCAGTTGATGAGCTTGCGCACGTAGGCCGCGTAGACCTCGCCGGCGCGCTCGTCGTCGTCGTCGTAGACGAACACGATGTCGAGGTCGCTGCCGTAGCCGAGCTCCTTGCCGCCGAGCTTGCCGTAGCCGATGACGGCGAAGCGCGGCGCCTCGCGGTGCCGGTTGCGCACCAGCGGCCAGCACCAGCGCGCGCTCGCGGCGAGCACCACGTCGGCCAGCGCGCTCAGGTCGTCGGCGACCTGCTCGACCGTGAGGCGGCCGTCGACGTCGCGCGCCAGCGTGCGGAACACCTCGGCGTGGTGGGCGCGGCGCAGCAGGTTGAGCAGGGTTTCCTCGTCGGCCTCGCCGGTGCGCTGCAGCGCGGCGCGGCGCTCCTCCAGCTCGCGCTCGAAGTCGCCGGCCGAGAAGCGCCCGACGATCATCTCGTCGCTCGCCAGCTCGTCGATCACGCCCGGGTGCTGCATCAGGTAGCGCGCCGGCCACCTGGCCGCGCCGAGCAGGCGCAGCAGCCGCCGCTGCACCGCCGGGCGCTCGACCAGGAGGGCGATGTAGCTCTCGCGCCGCAGCAGCGGCTCGATCCAGTCGGCCCAGCGCAGCGCCGCCTGCACGTGGTCGGCGGTCTGGCCGTCCGCCATGCCGTCGGGCTCGCGCAGCCACTCGCCGGTGCGCCGCACCAGCGTGCGCAGCCGGGCCTGGGTTTCCTGCCGCAGCGCGGCGACGCGCGGATCGTCGATCCAGCGGCCGATGCGCTCGGCGAACGCGGCCGGCAGCTCGGGCAGCAGCTCGCCCAGGTCGGCCGGCGCGGCGGCCGCGGCCTGGCCGCTGCAGCGTCCCGCGCAGGGGCGCGCGGCACCGCCGAGCAGCTTGTCGAATTCCTGCGCCACCCCTTCGCGGTGCGCGTCGAGTTGCGCCAGGAAGGCGCAGGTGTCGGCAAAGCCCAGGGTCTGGGCGATCCAGCGCAGGTCGTCGTCGCCCACCGGCAGCACGTGCGTCTGCTGGTCGTCGAGGTACTGGATGCGGTGCTCGACGCGGCGCAGGAACACGTAGGCCTCGGCCAGCGCGTCGGCCGTGGCCTGCGGCATCAGCCCGGCGCGCGCCAGGCGCTGCAGCGCGTCCAGCGTCGAGCGGGTGCGCAGCTCGGGGAACTGGCCGCCGCGCACCACCTGCAGCAACTGCACGGTGAACTCGATCTCGCGGATGCCGCCGCGCGAGAGCTTGACGTCGTTGGCGCGCTCGGGCCGCCCGGCGCTGCGCCGCGCCGCCTGCTCGCGGATCTGGCGGTGCAGCACGCGCAGCGAGTCGAACACGTTGTAGTCGAGGTACTTCCGGAAGACGAAGGGCAGCACCACGCCGCGCAGCGCCTGCGCCGAGCCGTCGGCGATGGCCGCGCGCGGCGCCACCACGCGGCTCTTGAGCCAGGCGAAGCGCTCCCACTCGCGGCCCTGCGCCTGCAGATACGCTTCGAGCGCGTCGAGCGACACCACGCTCGGGCCCGAGTTGCCGTTGGGCCGCAGCGCCAGGTCGACGCGGAACACGAAGCCGTGCTCGGTCGTGTCGCCCACCAGCGCATAGACGCGTCGGACCATGCGGGCGAAGTACTCGTGGTTCGACAGCCGGGCGCGGCCCTGCGCGTCGCCCGCGGTCTCGCCGTCGTGGTCGTAGAGGTAGACCAGGTCGATGTCGCTCGACACGTTGAGCTCGCGCGCGCCGAGCTTGCCCATGCCGACCACCCAGAGCCGGGCGCGGCCGCCGCCGGGCGCCTGCGGCGCGCCGTGCAGGGCGTCGAGCTCGGCCGCGGCCTGCCCGCAGGCGGCATCGAGCGCGAACTCGGCCAGTTCGGTCACGGCGCGCGTCACGTCGGCCAGCGGCGCCTGCTGGTCGCAGTCGAGCGTCGCCAGCCGCTCCATGACGAGCTGGCGCACGGTGCGCAGCGCGTCGCCCACGGCGTCGCCGCGCCCGCGCAGCGCGGCATAGGCCTGCGCGATCGGGCCGCGCTCCGGAACGCCGGGCGGCAGCAGCGCCAGCTCGCCCGCGTAGCGGCGTCGCAGCCGCTGCACGAAGCGCGAGTGCGACGACCGGCGCTGCGCGGCGTCGGCGTCGGCGTCGGCGTCCGCTGCGCCGGCGGCGCCGCCCGGAGCGCAACTTGTTTGAAGCGTGACGGTCATAATTCCCGGGCCAGCGCGATCCTCAATGAACGACACGACGTCTTCCCCTTCACGTCTGCTCAAAATCACCGCTGTGACCGCGCGCTGGCTTCTGGGGCTGCTGGTCGCCGCGTGGCTCGTGTTCGCGCTGTCGGTCGCTGTCCTACATGGCTGGATTGTGCCGCGAATCGACCAGTACCGTGGGCTGCTGGAAGCGCAGGCCGGCCGCGCGCTCGGCGTGCCGGTGGCGATCGGCGCCGTCGCGGCGCGCTCCGACGGCCTGTTCCCGACGCTCGAACTGCGCGACGTGGTGCTGCGCGACGCGCAGCAGCGCGAGGCCCTGCGGCTCGAACGGGTGGTGGCGAGCGTGTCGCCGCGCTCGCTCTGGCGGCTCGGCTTCGAGCAGCTGTACCTGGAGCGGCCGCAGCTCGAAATGCGGCTCGATCCCCAGGGCCGGCTGCACGTGGCGGGCCTGGACGTGTCAGGCGGCACCACCTCCGACGGCCGCGCCACCGAATGGCTGCTGTCGCAGCGCGAGTTCGCGGTCAGGGGCGGCACGGTGCGCTGGATCGACGAGCGCCGCGGCGCGCCGCCGCTGCTGCTGGCGGACGTGGATTTCGTGGCGCGCCACGCGGGCCGGCGCCACGCCCTGCGGCTCGACGCGACGCCGCCGCCCGGCTGGGGCGAGCGCTTCTCGCTGCGCGGGCTGCTGCGCCAGCCGCTGCTGGCGGTGCATGGCGGCCGCTGGCAGACCTGGAGCGGCGTGCTCTACGCCGAGCTGCCCGCCATCGACGTCTCGCGCCTCGGGCAGTACGTCACGCTCGACGCCAGGATCCGCGAAGGCCGCGGCGCGCTGCGCGTCTGGGTCGACATGGCCGAGGGCAGCCCGGCGGGAGGCGCCGCCGACCTGGCGCTGGCGAGCGTGGATGCGTCGCTCGCGCCCGACCTGGAGCCCCTGGCGCTGCGCGCGGTGCGCGGCCGCGTCGCGCTGCGGCGCACCGACCGCCTGCTCGAAGTCTCGACCACCGGGCTGCAGTTCGACCAGGCCGACGGCCGCCCCTGGCCGGGCGGCGACCTGTGGTTCAAGCGCACCTCGGCCCTCGGCCGCACCCCCGAGCGCGGCGAGCTGCGCGCCGCGCGGCTCGACCTGGCGGCGCTGGCGCAGATCGCCGGCCGGCTGCCGCTGGGCCCGGCGGCGCGCGACGCGCTGGCCGCCTGGGCGCCGCGCGGGCTGGTCGAGCGCATCGACGCGAGCTGGCAGGGCCCGGCCGAGGCGCCTTCGGCGTACCGGGCGCGCGGGCGCGTCAGCGGGCTGCAGCTGGCCTCGCAGCCGGCCGTGGAAGAGACCGCCGCCGCGCCGGCGCCGGCGCCGGCCGGGCCTCCCGCGACCGCTTCCCGGCGCGGCGCCCCTGCCCAGAACCCGGCTCCGGCGTCATCGGCCGGCCGGCCGGGCGTGCGCGGCGCCACGGTCGATTTCGACGCCAGCCAGGACGGCGGCACGGCGACCCTCGGCATCGCGCAGGGCGCGCTCGACCTGCCGGGGGTGTTCGAGGAGCCCGTCATTCCGGTCGATCGGCTGGCGGGCGAGCTGCAGTGGCGCATCGACGGGCCGCGCTGGCAGGTCCGGCTCAGGAACCTGCGCTTCGCCAACGCCGACGCCGAGGGCTCGGCGCAGATCGACTGGCGCACCGGCGAGGCGGGCGGCGCCGACGGACGCGGGCGCTTTCCGGGGCTGCTCGACCTGCAGGGCCAGCTGACGCGCGCCGACGGCACCCGGGTGTTCCGCTACCTGCCGCTGCACGTTCCGAAGCACGTGCGCGACTACGTGCGCGACGGCGTGACGCGCGGCACGGCCAGCGTGGTGGATTTCCGGGTGCGCGGCGACCTGCACGACATGCCCTTCATGGACCCGCGCCAGGGCGAGTTCCGCATCGCCGCCAAGGTGGCGAACGTGACCTTCGACTACGTGCCGCACGCCGCCGCAGCCGCCGGGTCGGCCGCGGCGGCCCCGCGGTGGCCGGCGCTCGAGCGCCTCTCGGGCGAGCTGGTGTTCGAGCGCGCCGGCATGCAGGTGCTCGACGCGCGGGGCCGCGTGGCCGGCGCCTCGGACATCGAGGTCGGACCGGCGCAGGCGCGCATCGCCGACATGTCGCACCACGCCGCGCTGCTGCAGGTCGAGGCGCAGGCGCGCGGGCCGCTCGACCAGCTGCTGCGCGTCGCGGCGCCGCTGGCCGGGCCGGCGTCCGGGCTGGCCGCCCGAGCGCGCGCCAGCGGCAGCGCCGACTACCGCCTGAAGCTCGACCTGCCGCTGGGCGCGCTCGAGCAGGCCCGGGTGCAGGCCAGCGTCGCGCTCGGCGGCAACGAGCTGCAGGTGGTGCCCGAGGCGCCGGCGTTCACGCAGGCGCACGGCACGCTGCACTTCACCGAGACCGGCTTCGCGCTGGACGGCGTGCAGGCCCGGCTGGCGGGCGGCGAGGTGCGCGTCGAGGGCAAGGGCCGCTATGGCGGCGGCCCTGCGTCTTCTTCCGCCGCGGCGGCCGGCGGGCTCGATTTCAGCGCGCGCGGCAGCTTCACGGCGGAAGGACTGCGCGCCGCGCGCGAGCTCGCCTGGCTGACGCCGTTCGCGCGCAAGGCCAGCGGCGGCGCGTCGTACGTCGCCAGCCTGTCGCTGCAGGGCGGCACGCCCGAGTTCACGTTTTCCAGCAGCCTGCAGGGCCTGGCGCTCCAGCTGCCCGAGCCGCTGGCCAAGGCCGCCGCCGACAGCCTGCCGCTGCGCATCGAGAAGAAAACCGTGCAGCGCGCGGCGCGCGCCGACGCGGCAGGACCCGCCGCGCTGCAGGACCGCATCGCGCTGGAGCTCGGGGCGGTGGCCTCGGCCAGCTACGTGCGCGATATCTCGACGGACGCGGCGCGCGTGCTGCGCGGCAGCATCGCGGTCGGCCTGCCGCCCGATGAGAGCGCCGCGGCGCCGGAGCGCGGCGTGCGCGCCAACCTCAACCTCGGCCGCCTCGACGTGGACGCCTGGCAGGCGCTTTTCGGCGAGGTCGCCGGCGCCGCGCCGGGAGCGGCCCCGGCCGCGCCTGCCGGGACGCGGCGCGATGCGGCCACCGTGGCCGAGGGCGCGCGCGGCTACCTGCCCGACGCGGTGGCGCTGCGCGCGCAGGAGCTGTCGCTGGCCGGGCGCAAGCTGCGCAACGTGGTGCTGGGCGGCTCGCGCGAGGGGTCGCTGTGGCGCGCCAACATCGACGCCGGCGAGCTCGACGGCTACGTCGAGTACCGCGAGGCGGGTGGTGGCGGGGACGGGCGCCTGTATGCGCGGCTGGCGCACCTGCGCATCGAGCCCGGCACGGCCGGCGAGGTGGAGTCGGTGCTCGACGCGCAGCCCGAGGCCCTGCCGGCGCTCGACATCGTGGTGGAGGACTTCGAGCTGCTCGGCAAGCGCCTGGGCCGCGCCGAGGTCGAGGCCGTCAACCGCGGCGGCCCGGCGCGCGAATGGCGGCTCAACCGGCTGGCCTTCAGGACGCCCGAGGCCGCCTTCGAGGCCCGCGGCAGCTGGGCCACGCCCGCCGCCGCCCCGCGCGGCGGGCCGGCCGCACCGCGCGGCGGCGTGGCGCGCCACACGGCGATGGACTTCAGGCTCGACATCGCCGACGCGGGCGCGCTGCTCGCCCGCCTGGGCATGCCGGGCGTGGTGCGCGGCGGCCACGGCCGGCTGGCCGGCACCCTGGACTGGCGCGGCTCGCCGTTCTCGCTCGACCAGCCGAGCCTGGGCGGGCAGCTCAACATCGAGGTCGAGCAGGGCCAGTTCCTCAAGGCCGACCCCGGGCTGGCCAAGCTGCTGGGCGTGCTGAGCCTGCAGGCGCTGCCGCGGCGCCTCACGCTCGACTTCCGCGACGTGTTCAGCCAGGGCTTCGCCTTCGACTTCATCCGGGGCGACGCCGCCATCGCCGCCGGCGTCGCGCGCACCAACAACCTGCAGATGAAGGGCGTCAACGCGGCGGTGCTGATGGACGGATCGGCCGACCTGGCGCACGAGACGCAGGACCTGCACGTCGTGATCGTGCCGCAGATCGACGCCGGCACCGCCGCGCTGGTGGCCACCGCCATCAACCCGGCCATCGGCGTGGCGACCTTCCTGGCGCAGATGGTGCTGCGCCAGCCGCTCGTTGCCGTGGCCACGCAGCAGTTCCGCGTCGACGGCACCTGGAGCGACCCCAGGATCACCCGGCTGCCGCGCCGCGCCGCGCCGGCCAGCGCCGACAGCACCAGCCGCAAGGAAGTCACCCAATGAAGATCGCCGCCCTCCAGATGGTGTCCGCCGCCTCGCGCGAGGCCAACCTGGGCCACGCCCGCCGTCTGCTGGACGAGGCCGCCGCCCAAGGCGCCGAGCTCGCGGTGCTGCCCGAGTATTTCTGCCTGATGGGCCAGCGCGACGGCGACAAGCTGGCGCTGGCCGAGCGCTTCGGCGCCGGCGCGGTGCAGGACTTCCTGGCCGGCGCGGCGCGCGAGCTCGGTCTGTGGATCGTCGGCGGCACGCTGCCGCTGCTAAGCCCGCAGCCGGAGCGCGTGTTCAACGCCTCGCTCGCCTTCTCGCCCGAGGGCGCCTGCGTGGCGCGCTACGACAAGATCCACCTGTTCTATTTCAGCGACGGGCAGGAGCACTACGACGAGCGCCGCGCGGTCGCGCCAGGGGCCGTGCCGACGGTGTTCGAGCTGCCGTCGTGCGACGGGCACCGCTGGCGCGTCGGGCTGAGCGTGTGCTACGACCTGCGCTTCCCGGAGCTGTACCGCGCGCTGGCGCGGCAGGGCGCCGAGCTGCTGCTGGTGCCGAGCGCCTTCACCCGCACCACCGGCGCGGCGCACTGGGAGGTGCTGCTGCGCGCCCGCGCCATCGAGAACCTGGCCTGGGTGGCGGCTCCGGCGCAGGGCGGCCGCCACGAGAACGGCCGCCAGACCTGGGGGCAGACGATGGTGGTCGATCCCTGGGGCGCCGTGGTGGCGCAGCGGCAGGCCGACGGCGAGGGCACGGTGCTGTTCGAGCTCGACGCCCGGCACACCGCGCGCTGCCGCGCGCAGCTGCCGGCCCTGTCGCACCGGGTGCTGTGAGCGCGAGCGAGGCTGCCACAGCGGCACTCGCCGCCACAGCACCGGCCGCACCGGCCGAGGTGCCCGGCGCCGGTGCCGCGGCAGCCGGGCCGGCGCCGGCCGGGCCGCAGCCGGGCACATCCGGCGTGGCGCCGCCCGCCGCCCGCGCGCGCCGGTGGTCCGCCCGCCCGCTGGCGCGCTGGCGTTCGCTGCGCTCGGTCTGGCGGCGCTGGTTCCTGTGGCTGCTGCTGGCGGGGCTGGTGCTGGTGCTGCTGGTCACGGTGGTGTGGCTGGCCGGGCGCCACGAGGCCGAGCAGGTGCAGGCCGCGATCGACCGCAACACCGCCGACGCGGCGGCCGACCTGCGCGGCGCGCTGCTGCGCAATGCGCAAAGCCTGCAGGGCCTGCAAAGCGACGGCCTGGCGCGCGGGCGCTGGCCCGGCGAGGCCGAGGCGCTGCTGCACGCCCGGCGCGAGCTGCTGCGCATCGAGTGGCGCGACGCCGCGCTGCACCCGTTGGCAGCGGTCGACACGCCCTACCGCGCCCGCTCGCTCGACGCGCATTCGGACAGCCTGGCGCGCCAGTCCGACGTGGCGCTGGCCTGCGCCGCCGCGCGCCGCGCCGGCACGGCCGCCTATTCGCCGAGCCACTACGTGCCGACGCCCACGGGCGCGGGCGCGGGGCTGGAGGTCATGGAGCTGTGCCTGCCCTCCGGCGCGGCGGCGACGGACTATCTGGTGGCCAGCTACTCGCTGCGCGACGTGCTGCTGGAGACGGTCGGTCCGGTGCTCGGCCGCGGCCACGACGTCTCGCTCAACGAGGTCGACGGCACCCGCCTGGTGGCCATCGGCGGCGCGCGGCGCGCGGGCAGCCGCGTCTTCACCTCGCAGCAGCTGATCGACCTGCCGGGCGCGACGCTGGTGCTGCGCGTGGACGGCTGGCGCGCCGCGCCCGACCTGTTCCCGAACGTGCTGACGGCGCTGGTCACGGCGGTGTCGATCGCGCTGGTGTCGGTGCTGGCGCTGCTGGCGCGCGACACCCGGCGGCGCCTGCGCGTCGAGCGCGCGCTGGCCGATTCGCTGGCGTTCCGCAAGGCGATGGAGGACTCGCTCATCACCGGCCTGCGCGCGCGCGACCTGCAGGGGCGCATCACCTACGTCAACCCGGCGTTCTGCGCCATGGTCGGCTTCAGCGCCGAGGAGTTGTGCGGCGTGGCGAACGAGGCGCCCTACTGGCCGACCGAGCTGGCCCACGAGTACCAGGCGCGCCAGTCGGTGCGGCTGGCCGGCGGCCTGCCGCCGCGCGAGGGCTTCGAATCGGTCTTCATGCGCAAGGACGGCAGCCGCTTCCCGGTGCTGATCTTCGAGGCGCCGCTGCGCAACGCCCAGCGCGTGCAGACCGGCTGGATGAGCGCCTTCGTCGACCTGAGCGAGCAGCGCCGCGTCGAGGAGCTGTCGCGCGCCAGCCAGGAGCGGCTGCAGGCCAGCGCGCGGCTGGCCATGGTCGGCGAGATGGCCTCGCTGCTGAGCCACGAGCTGACGCAGCCGCTGGCGGCCATCGCCAGCTACGCCAGCGGCTCGCTCAACCTGCTGGCGCACGCCGAAGCCGAAGCCGGCGGCGGCAACGCGGGCCTGCCCGCGCCCGACGCGGCCGGGCTGGCGACCGCGGTGCGCCGCATCGCCGAGCAGGCCGAGCGCGCCGGCCGCATCATCCGCAGCGTGCACGACTTCGTGCGCCGGCGCGACGGCACGCGCGAGGCGGTGGCGCCGCAGGCGCTGCTGGATGCCGTGCTGCCGCTGGTGCGGCTGCAGGCGCGCAAGCTGGAGGTCCAGCTGCAGGTGACGGTCGAGCCGGGGCTGCCGGCGCTATGGTGCGACCGCACGCGGGTCGAGCAGGTGCTGCTCAACCTGGCGCGCAACGGCATGCAGGCGATGGACCGGCCCGGCCTGCCCGAGCGCGTGCTGCAGCTGCGCGTGGCGCGGGGCGACGGCGCCGCCGCGGACGCCGCCGACGACGCGGCGCCGCGCTGGCTCGAATTCTCGGTGGCCGACGGCGGCTGCGGCATCGCCGACGAGGTGGCGGCTCGCCTGTTCACGCCCTTCTTCACGACCCGCGACGACGGCATGGGCCTGGGCCTGAGCCTGTGCCGCACGGTGGTCGAGCAGCACGGCGGCGTGCTGCGCTTCGCGCCCGGCGAGCCGCGCGGCATGGTGTTTCGCTTCACCCTGCCGGTGGCGGTGGACGCCCGTTCCAGGGAGGCGGCGCCGTGCAGCCCCTGATCGACGCGCTGGTGTTCATCGTCGACGACGACGCCAGCGTGCGCGAGGCGCTGGCCTGGCTGCTGCGCTCCCGGCGCCTGGCCAGCGAGACCTTCGCCGATGCCGAATCGTTCGAGGCGCGGCTCGACGCCGAGCGCGAGCGCGGCAGCATGCCCGGCGAGCCGCGCTGCCTGCTGCTGGACGTTCGCATGCCCGGCACCAGCGGGCTGGCGCTGTTCGAGCGGCTGGCCGCGCGCGGCCGGCTCGACGCGCTGCCGGTCATCTTCCTGACCGGCCACGCCGACGTGCCGACTGCGGTGGACATGATCCAGCGCGGCGCCTTCGACTTCTGCGAGAAGCCGTTTTCCGATAACGCGCTGGTCGACCGCATCGAGCGCGCGCTCGGGGCCTCGCTGCGCGCGATCGAGGCCGGGCACCGGCGCCGGCAGCTGCAGGCGCGCATCGACGAGCTGACCGAGCGCGAGCGCGAGGTCATGCGCCGCGTGGTCGAGGGCCTGCCCAACAAGCTGATCGCCGAGCAGCTCGCCATCAGCGTGCGCACGGTCGAGGTGCACCGCGCGCGGCTGTTCGAGAAGATGGAGGTGCGCTCGGCGGTGGAGTTGGCCAACCTGCTGAGGGGGGGCTAAGCCCACCCCCAGGCTTCGCGCACTGCGTGTCGCTTCGCCCAGTGTCCGCTGCCGCAGGCAGCGACTCTTCGGCCCGTCCAAGCCTGCGCAGGCAGGCTCGGAGCCGCGGGCCTCAGCCCCCTTCGCGGGAGCAATACCAGCGGCCCGGCGGAGCCGGTTCCGCGGTGTTTCCCGAACAGGCGTCGCTGCGCTTGCCAGTGGTGTGACGCGCCGCGAGGCATTGGAGGGCAGTTGACCTCGGCCTGCCTTTCGGCGTTCAAGTTCGAGCCCGATCAGCCCGCAGCGCCCGTCCTTTCTACACAGTCAGCTATCGAAAAGATAGCTGCCGAGCCCTGGCGGGCTCAGCCCTGCCGGCGCTCGCCGACGTAGATCTCGACGCGGCGGTTCTGGGCGCGGCCGCTCTCGGAGCCGTTGTCGGCGATCGGGTCGCGCGAGCCGCGGCCCTCGATGCGGAACGCCGAGGCTGGCACGCCGCGCGCGATCAGGTAGTCGCGCGTGCTGGCGGCGCGCTCGACCGACAGCGGGTTGTTGATGGCGTCGCTGCCGGTGTTGTCGGTGTAGCCGATGATGCGCACCTCGGCGTTCGGGTTGTTGCGCAGGCCGTTGGCGAACTGGTTCAGGACCGGCGCGAAGTTCGACTTGATGGCGGCGCGCCCGGTGTCGAAGGACACGTCGCTCGGAATGGCGAGCTTCAGCTCGTTGTTGGCGGTCTGCGTGACGGCGATGCCGGTGCCGCGGGTGGCGGCTTCCATGTCGCGCTTCTGCGCTTCCATGCGCTGCGACCACAGGTAGCCGCCCAGCGCGCCGGCCGCCGCGCCGACCGCGGCGCCCGTGCCGATGGAACCGCGGTTGCCGCCCGTGGCCGAGCCGATCGCCGCGCCGCCCAGGGCGCCGATGCCCGCGCCGATGCCGGTGTTGCGTTGCGTGTCGGTCATGCCGGCGCAGCCGGTCAGCACGACGGCGAGGGCGGCGGTGGAGAGAACGAGTTTTTTCATCGGGGTTCCTTCGTGAAGGTTCAAGGGCGGATTGCAAGCCGTCGGGCTGCAAGGCGGCCTTCGATTATCCGAGTCCCGTTCCGGCTCCGGACGGGCTCCGGGTGTGTCTCGATGTAACCGAAATCAAGGCCCATGGGCCTGTAGCGCGCGTCGCGCGGGCCTCTGCAGCTATCGAAAAAATAGCACCAAAGAGCCACGCCGACGCCACGACGCGGCCTTCTACTACAGCGCTTGCGCCAGAATCACTCACGCGGCGGATCGTCGGGCCGGCGGTCGTTCCCGCTTTCCGGGTCGTGCAGCTCGCCGCCCTTGCGGCCCGAGAACATGGTCCACCATACGATGAACACCAACAACACCAGCGCGCCGAGCGCTTCGAGCAAAAGCAGATTCATGTTGACAAACGCACTCCGGTGGCTGGCGGGGCTGGCCATGGTAGCAACGCTCGCGTCGTGCTCGGTCGGCACGCGCGCGCCCGACGTGCCGGCCGCGCCCGGCGCCGGCCAGCCGCCCCTCGGGCCGCTCACCGGATCGCTGATGCACCCCAAGAGCCGCTGGGTGCCGGTGGCGTGGTCGGAGCTGCCGGGCTTCGGCGACGACCCGCTGCACGACGGCTGGGGCGCGCTGGTGTCGAACTGCGCGCGCCCCAACGCGGCCTTCGCGCCGCTGTGCCAGGACGTGCGGCGCATGGCGCTGGCCGACGCCGACGCGCAGCGCCAGTGGCTCACCGAGCGGCTGCAGCCCTACCGCGTCGAGTCGCTGGCCGGCCAGAGCGACGGCCAGCTCACCAGCTACTACGAGCCGGTGTACGAGGCCGCGCGCCGCCCGAGCGCGCAGTTCAACGTGCCGCTGTACCGCGCGCCCGACGGCCTGGTGCCGCGCCGCCCCTGGTACACGCGCCAGCAGATCGAGACGCTGCCCGAGGTGCAGGCGCTGCTGCGCGGGCGCGAGATCGCCTGGATGGCCGACCCGGTGGACGCCATGATGCTGCACATCCAGGGCTCGGGGCGGCTGCGCATCACCGAGCCCGACGGTTCGCAGCGCACCGTGCGGGTGTCGTTCTCGGCCACCAACGAGCAGCCCTACCGCAGCATCCAGCAGTGGCTGATCAGCCAGGGCGCGACGCGCGTCGCGCGCTGGCCCGACGACACCAAGGCCTGGGTCGCGCAGAACCCGCAGCGCGTGTCGCAGCTGATGTGGAGCAACCCGCGCTACGTGTTCTTCCGCGAGGAGCCGTTGAACGGCCCCGACGCCGCCTTCGGCCCGCGCGGCGCGCAGGGCGTGCCGCTGACGGCCGGGCGCTCGATCGCGGTCGACCGAGACAGCATCCCCTACGGCACGCCGCTGTGGCTCGCCTCCAGCGGCCCGGCCGCGCAGCTGCAGAAGCTGGTGGTGGCGCAGGACACCGGCAGCGCCATCGTCGGCGCGGTGCGCGCCGACTACTTCGCCGGCACCGGCCCCGAGGCGGGGCGCCTGGCCGCCACCGTGAACCAGCCACTGCGGCTGTGGGCGCTGTGGCCGAAGTGAGCGCGGGCGCGGGGTGCCGCGCCTGCCTCGCGACGGCCGAGGGCGCCGCTGGCCCGGTCCATCGCGCCCCGAGCCGGCGCACGGGAGGGCGGCGCGGCCGCCCGACTCAGGACGGCGCCGGCAGCGGCAGCGCCGTCTTGTAGCGCACCTGCTTGAGCGCGAAGCTGGAGCGGATCTTCTCGATGCCGGCGATCGGCGTGAGCTGCTCCAGGATGAATTTCTCCAGCGCCGCGATGTCGGCCACGGCGACGCGGATGAGGTAGTCGCTGTCGCCGGTCATCAGGTAGCACTCCATCACCTGCTCGTGCTCGGCGATGCGCGCCTCGAAGGCGGCGAGCGAGGCCTTGTTCTGCGAGGTCAGGCTGATCGAGATGAACACGTTGAGCCCGAGGCCGAGCGCGGCGGCATCGACCAGCGCCACGTAGCGGCGGATGACCCCGGCCGCCTCCAGCGCCTTCACGCGCGCCAGGCAGGGCGAGGGCGAGAGGTGCACGCGCCGCGCCAGCGCGACGTTGGAGAGCGCGCCGTCGCGCTGCAGCTCGTCGAGGATGCGCAGGTCGGTGGCGTCGAGTTGCATGAAATGCTTCAAAAAATCTATCGGGTGGCATTTTATGCTGCGCTCTGGTGTACCCGGGTTGCAGAACGGCACCCTATTCCGGCATCGGCGGCCTAGAGTAGGGCCATGAACGCCTCGATCCGCCCCGACCAGCTGCGCGTCCTGCTGTCCGATGCGCCCGCCGACGACCCCGATCCGGCCGAGACCGCCGAATGGCGCGACGCCTTCACCGCGCTGGCCGCCGCGCACGGCCCGGCGCGCGCGCGCTGGATGCTCGACGAGCTGGCGCGCCTCGCACGCGCGCAGCGCATCGGCTGGCGGCCCGCGCTGGCGACGCCCTACCTCAACACCATCCCGGCCGAGGCGCAGCCGGCCTTCCCGGGCGATCTCGCCATCGAGGAGCGGCTGGGCGCGCTGATGCGCTGGAACGCGCTGGCCATGGTGGTGCGCGCCAACCGGGCCTACGGCGAGCTGGGCGGCCACATCGCCAGCTACGCCAGCGCGGCCGACCTGTTCGAGACCGGCTTCAACCATTTCTTCCGCGCGCGTGGCGGGGCCGGGCCGCGCCGGGCCGTCCCGGGCGGCGAGCCTCCCCTGCAAGGGGGCAGCGACCCGCACGAAGTGGGGGAGCGTGGGGGGCAGCATCTTGGCGACCTGGTATTCTTCCAGCCGCACAGCGCACCCGGCGTCTATGCGCGCGCCTTTCTCGAAGGGCGGCTGACCGAGGACGACCTGGCGCACTACCGGCAGGAGCTGACGGCGCCGGCGTTCACGCGGGGCGAGGGCGCGCGCGGCCTCTCCAGCTACCCGCACCCGTGGCTGATGCCGGACTTCTGGCAGTTTCCGACCGGCTCGATGGGCCTGGGGCCGATCAGCTCGATCTACCACGCGCGCTTCATGCGCTACCTCACGCACCGCGGCCTGCTCGACTGCGAGGGCCGCAAGGTGTGGGGCGTGTTCGGCGACGGCGAGATGGACGAGCCCGAGTCGATGAGCGCGCTGACCCTGGCCGCGCGCGAGAAGCTCGACAACCTGGTGTGGGTGGTCAACTGCAACCTGCAGCGCCTGGACGGCCCGGTGCGCGGCAACGGCCGCATCATCGACGAGCTGGAACAGCTTTTCGCCGGCGCCGGCTGGAACGTCGTCAAGCTGGTGTGGGGCAGCGACTGGGACGGCCTGTTCGCGCGCGACGCCGGCGGCGCATTGGCCCGCGCCCTGGGCGACACCGTGGACGGCCAGATGCAGACCTTCGCGGCCAAGGACGGGCGCTTCAACCGCGACACCTTCTTCGGCCAGAACGAGGCCCTGGCGCGGCTGGCCGAGGGCATGACCGACGAGCAGATCGACCGCCTGAAGCGCGGCGGCCACGACCCGGTGAAGATCCATGCCGCATATGCCGCGGCGGCGGCGCACCGGGGCCAGCCGACCGTGATCCTGGCGCACACCAAGAAGGGCTACGGCATGGGCACGGCGGGGCAGGGGCGCATGACCACGCACTCGCACAAGAAGTTCGAGAGCGCCGACCTGATCGGCTTTCGCGACCGCTTCAGCCTGCCGCTGTCGGACGAGCAGGCGACCTCGCTCGCCTTCTACAAGCCGGCCGACGACAGCCCCGAGATGCGCTACCTGCACGCCCACCGCGCCGCGCTCGGCGGCAGCCTGCCCCGGCGCGAGACCGCCTGCGAAGCCGTGCCCAAGCCCGGGCTCGCGACCTACGCGAAATTCGCGCTCGAAGCCGCCGGCAAGGAGATGAGCACCACCATGGCCTTCGTGCGCCTGCTCGGCAACCTGATGAAGGACCAGGCCCTGGGCCCGCGCGTGGTGCCGATCGTCGCCGACGAGGCGCGCACCTTCGGCATGGCGAACCTGTTCAAGCAGGTCGGCATCTATTCGAGCGTGGGCCAGCGCTACGCGCCGGAGGACATCGACTCGATCCTGAGCTACCGCGAGGCCCGCGACGGCCAGATCCTGGAGGAAGGCATCAGCGAGGCCGGCGCCATCGCCAGCTGGACGGCCGCGGCCACCAGCTACAGCGTGCACGGGCTGGCGATGCTGCCGTTCTACATCTACTACTCGATGTTCGGCTTCCAGCGCGTGGGCGACGCCATCTGGGCCGCAGCCGACCAGCGCGCGCGCGGCTTTCTGCTGGGCGCCACCTCGGGGCGCACCACGCTCGGCGGCGAGGGGCTGCAGCACCAGGACGGCAGCAGCCACCTGGTGGCCGCGACCATTCCCAACTGCAAGGCGTACGACCCGGCCTTCGCGGGCGAGATGGCGGTGATCGTCGACGCGGGCATCCGCGAGATGATGGTCGAGCAGCAGGACGTGTTCTATTACGTCACGCTCATGAACGAGAACTGCGCGCAGCCCAGCCTGCCGGCCGGCGCCCCGGCCGAGGTGCTGCGCGGTTGCTATCGTTTCGATAGCTGGAGAGCCACGCCGGACGGGCGCCAGACCCCGATTTCATCTCAAAAAGTCACGCTGCTCGGCTCCGGCGCGATCCTGGGCGAGGTGATCAAGGCGGCGCGGCTGCTGGCCGACGAGGGCATCGACGCCGAGGTGTTCAGCGTCACCAGCTGGAGCGAGCTGGCGCGCGACGGCCAGGCCTGCGAGCAGCGCGCGCTGGCCGGCGACGCCGACTCCGGTACGCCCTTCGTCGCGCAGCAGCTGGCGCGCTCCGCCGGCCCGATCGTCGCCGCCACCGACTACGTGCGCGCCGTGCCCGAGAGCGTGCGCGCCTTCCTGCCCGCGGGCCGGCGCTACCTCACGCTCGGCACCGACGGCTTCGGGCGCAGCGACACGCGCGCCGCGCTGCGCGACTTCTTCGGCGTCGACGCCGCGCACATCGCGCGCGCGGCGCGGCACATGCTGGGCTGAGACGGGATGCATCCTTCCGCTGCGCGCTTGCCGGCCCCGGGCTGCGGGCCCATGGCCGGCGCCGGGCAGAATGTCGGCCCTCGTCCTGCGCGTCCGGCTCACCGGGCAAAACCTTCATGAACATTTTCATCACCGGCGGCTGCGGCTTCCTGGGCGCACGCCTCGCGCGCGAGCTGCTCGCGCGCGGCGGCGTCTCGCTCGCCGGCGCTGCGGCGCAACCGGTCGGGCGCATCACGCTGGCCGACCGCGCGCCGCCGCCCGACGACCTGCGCCGCGACCCGCGCATCGCCTTCGTGGAGGGCGACCTGAACGACCTGCTGGCGCGCGGGCAGGGCCCGCAGGCCGACACCGCGCTGGTGTTCCACCTGGCGGCGGCCGTCAGCGGCGAGTGTGAGGCCGACTTCGACTTGGGCATGCGCAGCAACCTCGACGCCACGCGCGCGCTGCTCGACGCCTGCCGCCACGCCGGCCATGCGCCCGTGTTCGTGTTCTCCAGCTCGGTGGCGGTGTTCGGCCACGCGCCCGGGCAGCCGCTGCCGCCCGTGGTCCGCGACGACACGCTGCCCACGCCACAGAACAGCTACGGCATTCAGAAATTCATCGGCGAGCAGCTGGTGGCCGACTGCACGCGCCGCGGCTTCGTGCGCGGGCGCAGCGTGCGGCCGATGACGGTGGCGGTGCGCCCCGGCCGGCCCAACGGCGCGGCCTCGGGCTTTCTGAGCGGCATCCTGCGCGAGCCGCTGGCCGGCGAGCGTGCGCGCTGCCCGGTGGCGCCCGACACCGCCGTGGCGCTGGCCTCGCCGGCCGCGACGGTGGCCGGGCTGCTGCGCGCCGCCGAGGCGTCCGATGCCGCCTGGGGCGCGCGCACCGCGCTCAACCTGCCGGCGCTCAGCACCACGGTGCGCGAGATGGTCGCCGCGCTGGAGCGTGCGGCCGGGCCCGCCGCCACGGCGCTGATCGACTGGGCGCCCGACCCCGCCGTCGCCGCCATCATCGAGAGCTGGCCGAGCCGCTTCGACAACGCCCGTGCCGCCGCGCTCGGCCTGCACCCCGACGCCAGCGTCGACGCCGTGCTGCGCGCCTACATCGACGCGCACCGCGACGCCGTGCGGCTGCCCGTGCGGCCCGCGCCGGAGGCCGCGTGAGCGCGGCGCCGCGCCTGCTGCCCGGCTGCGTCGCCGACGGCTGCGCCGGAGCGCGCCCATGACGAAGCTCGAAGCCGTCTGGATTCCGGCCGTGCTGCGCGGCTTCGCGGGCCACGCCGCGGCACAGGCCTTCGACGTGGTGCTCGAAGACGCGCGCGTCGCCAGCGTCACGCCGGTGGCGGGCGCGGCGCGCGGCACCCTGCTGAGCGCCACTGTCGACGCCCACGCGCACATCGACAAGAACTACACCGTGCGCGAGGTCGGCGCCGCGCAGGGCGACCTGTTCGCCGCCATCCAGCGCATGGCGGCGCACCGCGCGCGCTGGAACGGGCCCGACCTGCGCGCGCGCATGGAGCGCGCGCTGCGGGAGGCCTGGTACGCCGGCACGCGCGCGCTGCGCACGCACCTGGACTGGCCAGAGGCCGCGCCGCCCGCCGCGCTCGCCGAGGTCAAGCGGCTGCGCGCGCACTGGCAGGGACGCGTCGAGCTGCAGTTCGTCGCGCTGGTGCCGCTCGACGTCTTTGCCGACCCTGCCGCCGGCGAGGCCATCGCCCACGCCGTGCGACAGGCTGGCGGCGTGCTCGGCGCCTTCGTCTACCGCAACGATGGCCTGGCGTCCAAGCTCGCGCGCGTGTTCGAGCTGGCGCGGGCGCACGATCTGGCGCTCGACTTCCACGTGGACGAGGGGCTGGACGCGGACGCCACCGGCCTGCGCGCCATCGCGGAGCTGGCCGCGCGGCACAGCCCGCGCGCTCAGGTGGTGTGCGGCCACGCCTGCTCGCTCGCGGTGCAGGACGACGCGGCCGCCGACGCCACGCTCGCGCTGTGCGCCCAGGCCGGCCTGCACCTCGTGGCGCTGCCAACCACCAACCTGTACCTGCAGGGCGCATGGGACCGCACCCCGGTGCCGCGCGGCATTACCCGCATCCGCGAGGCGGCGGCGCACGGCGTGCGCGCGAGCCTCGCCACCGACAACGTGCAGGACGCCTTCTACCCCTACGGCGGCTACGACCTGCTGGAAACCTTCGCGCTGGGCGTTCAGATGGCGCACCTGGCGCCGGCGGCCGACTGGCTCGACGCCATCACCGTGAGCCCGGCGCGCGCGCTGGGGCTGGCCTGGGACGGGCGCATCGCGCCCGGCTGCCCGGCCGACCTCGTGCTGCTGGCCGCCACCGACGAACACGAACTGCTGGACGGACCTGGCCGGCGTCGCAGCGTGATCCGCACCGGCCAACTTCTGGAGAACCTTCAATGAGCATGGGCAAACCGATGGCCAACTACGCGGCCGCCAAGCGCGTGGGCGACTTCGTCTTCATGAGCGGCGTGGTCGCGGTCGATCCCGCGACGCGCCGCGCCGTGGCGGGCTACGACGACATCCCCGAGGCGGCGCGCGCGGCGCTGCGCCCGCTGGGCTACGCCACCGGCCAGATGTCGGTGGACGTGTTCGAGGCCGCCATCGTGGCGCAGAGCTGGTTCGTGCTGGAGCGCATCCGCCAGATCGCCGCCGAGCACGGCGGCACCATGGATGACGTGGTCAAGCTGGTGCAGTACTTCCGCCGCCTGCCCGACTACGCGCCCTACAACCGGGTGCGCGGCCTGTTCTACCCGGGCGAGCCGCCGGTGAGCACCGTGGTCGAGGTCTCGCGCTTCCTGCCGGGCGACGAGGTGCTGGTCGAGGTGGAGGGCACGATGTACCTGCCGCGGCGCTGACATCGCCCGCCGCGGCCGCGCCCGGCGTCAGGGCCTGACGCCGGCGCCCTTGAGCAGGAACGCCGTCACCTGCTCGATCAGGTAGTCGCGGTCCCGCGCGTCGCCGGGCGCTTTGCCCCGGAAATAGGCGACCTGCATCGCGTGGTCGGCGTAGAACTGCGTCACGGCCCACAGGTGGAACAAGAACAGCAGCGGGTCGGTGCGGTCCATCAGCCCTTCGTCGATCCAGTGCTGGAGCACGGCCACCGCCTGGTCGGTGCGGCGCTTGCTGGCCGCGTCCATCATGGGTCGCAGCACCGGGGCGCCGCGCATCATCTCGGCCGCGAAGATGCGCGAGCGCAGCGGGTGCTCGAAGGAGAACATCATCTTGCGCCGGATCAGGTCGCCCAGCACCTTGCGCGGCCCGAACGCTTGGTCGCTGAAGCCGAACACGGCGATCCAGTCGTCCACGATGTCCTGCAGCACCTCACGGTAGAGCGCCTCCTTGCTCTCGATGTAGTAGTGCAGCTGCGCCTTCGACAGGCCGGCGCGGTCGGCGATCGCCTGCGTGGTGGCGCCGGCCAGGCCGTCGGCGGCGAACACTTCGATGGCCGCGCGGTGGATCGACGCCAGCACCCGCGTGTACTTGCGCGATCGCCCGCGCGCGGCGGAGGCCTCGGCGGCCTCGGGCGGCGAAGGTGACGTCGCCGCCGCGTCCGGCGCGACGGCGGTCGAGGGCTCGGCAAGGGAGGGCGGCAGGGTCATGGCAAGGGCAAGGGCAAGGGCAAGGGCAAGGGCAAGGGCAAGGACGGGCGGCGGGGCGGGCGGGCCGGACGGGCGCTGGCGCGTCGTCCCGCCGGCGGCGTCACAGGTCGACCACCAGCTCCTCCCCCTTGGCGCGCGAGCAGCACAGCGCGACCTTGTGGGCGCGCTCGGCGCCGGTGAGGCAGAAGTCGCGGTGCTCGGCGCCCTCGCCCTCGCAGCCCACCACGCAGGTGCCGCACAGGCCCTGCTCGCAGGAGACGGGGATGTCGATGCCGAGCGCGTGCAGCGCGTCGACGGCGCTCTGGTCGGCCGCCACCGGCACGGTGATGCCGCGCCGCGCCAGGCGCAGCGCGAAGGGCCTGCCGCCGGCGCCGGCGGCATCGGCGGGCGCCGCGAAGTACTCGACGTGCCGCGCGTCCTCCGGCCAGTGCGCCGCGGCCCGGTGCACCGCCTCCATGAAGCCGCCCGGGCCGCAGACGTACAGGTGCGTGCCGGGCGCGCGCTCGGCCAGCAGCTGGCGCAGGTCGATTTTGTGCGCGGCGTCGCCCCGGTCGAGATGCACCCGCACGTGCGGCACCAGCGCAGGCTCGCCGAGCGCCCCGGCGAAGGGCAGGTGCTCGCGGCTGCGCGCGAACACGCAGAGCTGGAAGTCCGCGCCCCGGCGCGCCAGCGCCTGCGCCATCGCCAGCAGCGGCGTCAGGCCGATGCCGCCGGCCAGCAGCAGGTGGCGCGCGGCCTCGGGGCGCAGCGCGAAGGTGTTGCGCGGCGCGCTGATGGGCAGCAGGTCGCCCTCGCGCACCCGCTCGTGCAGCGAGGCCGAGCCGCCCCGGCTCGCCGGCTCGCGCTTGACGCCGATCAGGTACGCGTTCGCGCCCGCCACGTCGCCGTCGGCGCGTGCCAGCGAGTACTGGCGCGAGAAGCCGCCCGGCATGTGCACGTCGATGTGCGCGCCCGGCTGGTAGCCCGGCAGCGCGCGGCCCGCCGGGTGCGCCAGCTCGAAGGCGAGGATCTCGGGCGTCTGGCGCGCGATGCGCGCCACCCGCACGGTGAGGGTGCGCTCGACCATGGCTTTGCAGCGCTTACCTGGCCAGTGCCTTGCGCACGTCCAGCCCGGTGCCCTTGTTGACGAACTGCGTGGTGTAGGCGTCGCGGTAGTTGAGGTCGCCCGCCTTGTAGAGACCGGCTTCGACCGTCTTGTCGTAGAAGTCTTTCATGCGCGCGTCGCTGATGGCGCCGATGCCCTGGGTGGTGGCGTCGCCCGTGTCGATGTGCGCGCGCAGGATCGGCATCGACTTCTCGATGTACTCGTCGCTGATGTCGGGGTTGATCTTCCTGATCATGGCGTCGGCCGCCTTGTGGTCGCCGTAGAGGTAGTTGTACCAGCCGATGTTGGAGGCCTCGACGAAGCGGCGCACCAGGTCGGGCTTGGTCTTGACCAGGTCCTGGCGCGTCTCGATCACCATGCCGTAGGAGGTCCAGCCGGCGTCGGCCAGCGACAGCACCACCGGCTTGAAGCCGGCCTGCTTCTCGACCGCGATCGGCTCCGAGGTGGCGTAGGCCTGCTGCACCGCGCCCTTGTCGGCCAGGAACTGCGACAGGCTGTAGTTGTAGGGGCGCACCTGCTCGTCGCGCATGCCGTAGGCCTTCTTCATCCACTGCCAGTAGCTGATCTGTCCGTCCTTGGCGAGCAGCACGGTCTTGGCCTTGGCGAGGTCGGCGAACTTGTCGAAGCCCTGGCCGGGGTGGGCGATGATGGCCTGCGGGTCCTTCTGGAAATAGGCCGCGACGATCACGGTCGGCACGCCCTGCTTGATGTTGTCGAAGGCCATCAGCGTGTTGCCGGTCATCAGGAAGTCCACCTTGCCGGCCGGCAGCATGGGCCGGTTGTTGACCTGCGGGCCGCCCTGCTGGATGTCGACGTCGAGGTCGAACTTCTTGTAGGTGCCGTCGGCCAGCGCCTGGTAGAAGCCGCCGTGGCCGGGCTGGGCGCGCCAGTTGGTGGCGAGCACGACCTTGTCGTCGGCGATGGCGGTGAGCGCGGTGCCCGCGAGCGCGGCAGCCAGCAGGGTGCGGGCGATGAAGGGGGCTTGGAGTCGCGTCATCGTGGTTCCTTGAGTGAGTGGAAGGAAGAGAAGCCAGGGCACAACAGGGAAGGCTCGCCGGAGAAAAGGCGGCGCCGCCGGGCCGCCCCAAGGCGGCCGCGCCTCCCCCTCGGGGGGTGGCGTATTACACGCAGCGCAGCGAAGTGAAAAGCCGGGGGGCTCACGTCGGCCAGCCGCGCGTCTTGCCGGGATTCATCAGGCCCATCGGGTCGCTGCGCCGCTTGAAGTCGATCTGCTGCGTGTCGATGGTCTTCATGCCGCCGTCCTCGATGGTGACGACGTGCGGGTTGAAGATGGTGCAGCCGCCCTCCGACTCGATCTCGCGGATCACCGCGTACTGGTGGGCCTCGCCCTTCCAGCGCACCAGCAGGATGCCGAAGGTGCCGTAGGCGCCGCCGGCGCGCGCGAAGTCGTGGTGCTGCAGCACGTCGTCGCCGAAGAGCGCGAGGTGGCGCTCGACCACCGCCGGGTCGAAGGGCTGCGCGTAGGCCACCTGCAGGTAGGTCCAGCCGCGGTCCACCTTGAGCGCCTGCAGCGTGGTGTGGTTGAAGGCGCATTCGTAGGCCGGCGGCAGCCCGGCGGCGAGCAGCTCGGCCTCGGTGCCGGCCACGGAGACGCGCCCGCCGTGCGCCGCCGCCAGCGCGCGGAAGGCGGCCATCGACTCGGGCGCCACCATGGCGAACACGGCGTGTTTGTCCGCCGGGAAGTGCTCGTCCATGGCCGTGTAGTAGGGCGAGAAGCGCGCCTCCACCGTCGTGAGCAGGAACAGGTCGATGTCGGGCGTGCTGGCCGCGACACCGAAGTCGAGCGCGCCGCGGTAGCTGTCGAACAGCGCCGTGCAGTGCACCCACTCCACCGCCGGGCTCAGCGCGACCTCCATGTCGAGGATGACGCCGTTGGTGCCGTAGGCGTGGTGCACTTTCTGGATCTCGTCGCCCGTCAGCTCGATGACGCGCGGCGTGCGCTCCACCGTCATCACGCGCACGCGCAGCACGTTGCCCGCATCGCGCAGGATGCCGTGGCGGATCGAGCCGATGCCGCCGAAGCCCCCCGCGATGAAGCCGCCCAGGGTGGCCACGTGCCAGGTCGAGGGCCACATGCGCAGCGCCTGCCCGGTCTCGCGCACCGCCAGCTCGATGTCGTGCATGCGCGCGCCGGCCTGCACCCGCACCCGGCCCGCGCCGATCTCCAGCACGCGGCACATCTGCGTGACGTCGAGCACCAGCCCGCCCCGAAGCGGCACGCACTGGCCGTAGTTGCCGGTGCCGCCGCCGCGCACGGTGAGCGGAATTTGCCATTTGGCGGCCACCGCGCAGACCTGGCGCACGTCGTCCTCGGTGCCGACCTTGACCACCAGATCGGCCACGCAGCCGGCCAGCTGCTCGGTCAAGATGGGGCTGTACCAGTAGAAGTCCTTGGACAATTGCTTGCGCTGGCCCGGCGCGGCGAGCACGTTGAGGCCGTGCAGGTCGCGCCGAACGGCGTCCCAGTCGGTGGCGGACGCGGCCGAAGGAGCCGAGTCCGGCGCGGAGCGTTCGAGAAGTTCGGTGGAGGACGACATGGCGGCCTTTTCGGGGTTCATCAGCGTTCGCGCCGCATTTCGCTCTCGTGCCAGTGCCCCAGCACCATGCGCGAGAGGGCGGCGAACACGATGAAGATCGCGATGCCCAGCAGCGACACCAGCAGCAGCGCGGCGAACATCATCGGGATCTCGGTGCGAAAACTCGATTCGAGGATGCGCGAGGCGAGCCCCGTCTCGCGCCCCGCCGTGCCGGCCGTGAACTCGGCCACCACCGCGCCGACCAGCGCCAGGCCGCCGGCGATCTTGAGGCCTGCCATGAAGTAGGGCAGCGCGCTGGGCACCAGCAGCAAGCGGAACACCTGCCAGGGCGAGGCCCGGTAGAGCTGGAACAGGTCGCGCAGGTTGCTGTCGGCGCTCTTCAGGCCGATCACCGTGTTCGACAGGATCGGGAAGAAGGCGACGATCCAGGCGCACAGCAGCAGCGCCGCCGTGGTGCTGGAGACGTAGATCAGGATCAGCGGCGCGATGGCGATGATGGGCGTGACCTGCAGGATGACGGCGATCGGGAACAGGCCGATCTCGACCCACCTGAACATCGCGAAGGCGATCGCCAGCAGCACGCCGCCGACGACGGCCGCCGCCAGCGCCATCAGCGTGAGCTTGGTGGTGAACCACAGCGCGGGCGCGAGCGTGCCCCAGTTGTCGATGAGCGTGGTGAAGATCAGCGACGGCGCCGGGATGATGTAGTGCGGCACGTGGTTGATGCGCACCAGCGCCTCCCACAGCAGCAGCAGCCCGGCCACCACGGCCACCGGCACGACGGTGCGCAGCAGCGACTCGCGCCGGCGCGCCCGCTCGTCGCGCGCCTGCAGCTCGGCCGCGCTGGGCGCCGCCGTGTGGCTGGACAGCACCGTGGGGTCAGTGATCGATGTCGAGGCCATGGAGCGCTCCGTGCAGCGATTGCGACACTGCCGTGCAGTGCGCGTTGTAGCGGGTGGAGGTGCGGAAGGACTCGCCGCGCGGATACGGCTCGTCGATGCGGATCTCGTCGATCACGCGGCCCGGGCGCGCCGCCATCACCACGATGCGGTTGGACAGATACACCGACTCGTAGACGCTGTGCGTGACGAAGACGACCGAGAAGCGCTGCTCGCGCCAGATGGCGAGCAGGTCGTTGTTGAGCTTGATGCGCGTCATCTCGTCGAGCGCGGCGAAGGGCTCGTCCATCAGCAGGAGGCGCGGGCGCGTGACCAGCGCGCGCGCGATCGACACGCGCATCTTCATGCCGCCCGAGAGCTCGCGCGGATATACGTCGGCGAACTTCGACAGGCCCACCATTTCGAGCGCCTGCGCCACCACCGGCGCCGCCGCGTCGCGGCTCACGCCGGCGAGCTTGAGCGGCAGCCAGACGTTGTCGAACACCTTGGTCCAGGGCATGAGCGTCGGCTCCTGGAACACGAAGCCCAGGTCGCGGTCGCTCTTGGATTCGCCCGTGTTGGCGCGCGACCATGCCACCTCGCCCGAGCTGATGCGCGTGAGGCCGGCGATGAGCCGCAGCGCCGTGCTCTTGCCGCAGCCCGAAGGGCCGAGGAAGCTGATGAAGTCGTGCTCGCCGCAGTCGAGCGTCATGCCCTGCAGTGCCAGCGTGCCGTTGCCGAAGCGCTTGCTGACGTCGCGCAGGCGCACCAGCGGCGGGGTGGAGGCGGCGGAGTTGTCCATGGGCGCTCCTGGGGGCCGGCGTTCAGTGCCAGGCCGGCTGGTTGGCCAGCCGCTCGATGGGAAAGCGGTCCACTTCCTGCAGCAACTGCACGAAGCGCCGCCCGACATGCTCCAGCACCGCGGCGCCCTTCCCGGGCGTGGCGCGGGTGGCGTCGCCGGCGGCGCCGGCCGGGTTGATGTCGTGCATCTGCCAGCCGAGCTTGCCGCTCGGCGTAATGGAGAGGAAGTCGTTTTCCGCCGTCAGCTCCTGGGTCAGCGAGCGGAAGTTCCGGAATTGCTCGGGGCGCACGTGCTCGGGCGTCAGGTGCGACATGATCGAGCTCTCCAGGTCGCCGGCGTGGATGCCGTGGCGGTTCTCCTCCTCGGTGAACAGGCCCGCCGGCAGGCCCAGCGTGTACCAGTTGGCCGCCACCACCATCATGTCGTGCCGCTCGCGCAGGTCGCGCGCCACGATGTCCATCGCCGCCATCTGGCCGCCGTGGCTGTTGTAGAGCACCAGCTTGCGCACGCCGGCACGGGCGACGCAAGCGCCGATCTCCATCCACAGCGCGATCAGCGTGGCCGCCGACACCGTGAGCGTGCCGGGGTAGCGCGAATGCTCGTTGCTCTTGCCATAGGGCACGGTGGGCAGGAACAGCACCGGCAGGTCGTCCGGCAGGTGCGGAATCGTCGCGCGCACCATGCCGTCGATGGTCGCGGTGTCGGTGGACATCGGCAGGTGCGGCCCGTGCTGCTCGGTGGCGCCCACCGGCAGCACGGCGATCAGCCGCGCGCGGTCGAGCCGGGAGAACTCCTCGCTGGTGAAGTCGGACCAGTAGCGGCTGTGGAGACGTGCCGGATGCATGGGTAAGGCCTCTTTTCTCTGCGGAGATGGTCTAAATTATCCATACGGTCAAAAAAGAGTGCCTATCGTTAACCCGGGTGGTCGTGTTGATCTGCAACAGAACGTTTGAAAGTTCCTGAAGCAACGCAATGCCTCCGAACGGGCTCGGAGCGTGATAGTCCTTCAAAAAGAAGCAGATGGTCAAAATGGGCTCGGAAGGCGCGAGCGCAAGCCGCAGGCGACCGCCTGGCGATGCGCCGTGCCGATGCTCTTGTTTTGATAGCTAGAGACGCCCGCCGGCCGGGCGCCAGAGCCCGTTTTCATCCAAATCCGGAAGCGCGCGGCGCGTCCTGCGCGGCGCCCTCCCGACCGAGCGTCGCGCCGCATCCGGCAGCGCTGCGGTCAGCGCGAGCCGTACTGCCGCAGCACCCGGTACCGGCCGTTCTCGGAAACTACCAGGACGTAGCCCGCCGCCCGCCATCGCACCGGCGGCGGGGCAGGGCCGGCCGGCGCGGCGCCGGGCGCGCGGCGCGCCAACGTCACGTGCGGGCGAAATTCACGGGGCTCCAGGGGAAGCCCCAGCGCAAGCAACCCGTCCGCGAGACGGGCATGCAGGGCCAGCAGTTCGTCCCCGGGGCGGCTCGGCGAAAGAACCACCACGCCGCGCGGCCAGACCTCGACCTGGTCGAGTTCGAGCGCGAAGCGGCGGAACGGCACCGCCAGGCCGGCGGCCACGGCCGGCACCTCGTCGGTCGGCACGGAGCCGATGAAGTGCAGCGTCATGTGGAGCTTCGACGGGGCGGTCACGCGCGCCTCGGCCGGCCAGCGGTGCGCGTCCTGCCAGGCCACGGTCGCCGCGCGGGCGCGCGGTCCCGGCCAGAGCGCCAGAAAGATCCGGGAGGTCGCCGCGGGCTCCGCCATGGGCCGATTGTGTCGGCGCGACGGGACGGCGTCATCGGCCACGCCCGGCCTCAGCGCCGCTCCACGTAGCGCGTGATCAGCGGCGGCGTCCCGTCCTGGTGGAACGCCAGCCGCCGCTCGCGCAGCGCGAGGTCGGCGGCGGTCGCGCGGTGGAAGCGGCGCCGGTGCTCGGTCCACGACGCGTCGACGATCTGCTCGACGAAGCGCTCGGGCTGCGCGATGTCGTGCATCAGGCGCCAGTCGATCGCGCCCTGGCCCAGGCGCGCGCGCCGGGTTTCCCGCATCACGCGGTGGAAGGCCTCGGCGCGCGCCGGGTCGATCAGGTACTCGACGGTGACGACCACGCGGCCGTCTTCCTCCGGCGCCTGGGCAGGCGGCCCGGCGGCCCAGCCGGGCTGGGCCGGGCTCATGTCGTCTTCCTCCACGCCGTTGCCGTCGCCGTCGTTCACGAAGCGCAGCGCGACGAGCATCGCCAGCACGCCGGTGACGGCGGCGGCCCCCAGGCTGGCGCGCAGCGTGCCGGCGGTCGCCACCTGGCCCCAGAGCGCGGCGCCGAAGGCGCTGGCGCCCATGATCGCCATCTGGTAGATCGACATGCCGCGCGCGCGCACCCAATCGGGCAGCGCGAGCTGCGCCGACACCGACAGCGAGTTGGCCACCGTGATCCAGGCCATGCCGCCGAAGAACATCGCGGGCACCGCGACCCAGGCGGTCGGCGCGAAGGCCATCACGGCGGTGGCGGCCGACTGCAGCAGGGTGCCGCGCAGCACCAGCTGGTCGCGCTCCAGGTCCTGGCGCAGGCGCGGCAGGAACATCACCGCCACGATGGCCCCGGTGCCCATGGCCGCCAGCAGCAGCGTGAAGGTGCCGGCGCCGCCGCCGCGCAGCCCGCGCGCCAGGAGCGGCAGCAGCGCCAGCAGCGCGGTGGAGTGCAGGAAGAAGACCGCCACCCGCGCCAGCACCGCGCGCATGCGGTGCGACTGGCGCACGAACTGCACGCCCACGCGCATCGCGCCGACCAGGCGCTCGCGCCCGAGCGGGTTGGGCGTGTGCTCGCGCCGCCAGCGCAGCACGATGAAGCCCGAGGCCACCGACAGCACCGCGTTGAGCACGAACACCCAGACGCTGCCGGCGCTGGCGATCAGCGCGCCGGCCGCCAGCGGGCCGACGATGCGCGAGGCGTTCATCGAGATGCCGTTGAGCCCGAGCGCGGCCGGCAGGTGGCTGCGCGGCACCAGCTCGGGCACGATGGCCGAGAACACCGGCCAGCGCAGCGCCAGGCCGATGCCGTTGGCAAACGTCAGGGCCAGCAGCAGCGGCGCGCTCATCAGGTCGAGCGCGACGGTGGCGCACAGCAGGGTCGCCACCCCCGCCAGCCAGAACTGGGTGGCCACCAGCCAGCGCCGCCGGTCCAGGATGTCGGCCAGCGCGCCGCTGGGCAGCCCGAGCAGGAACACCGGCAGCGTGGAGGCCGACTGCACCAGCGCGACCCACAGCGGCGTGGCGGTCAGCGAACTCATCATCCAGGCCGCCGCCACGTCGTTCATCCACATGCAGACGTTGGCGATCAGCCAGGTGCTCCACAGCAGGCGAAAGACGGGCAGCTGCAGCGGTTCAAGGGGGCCGATGCGCGCTGCGGCGGGGCGTGGCGGGGCAAGCAGGGTCGTCTCGTCGGACGGAATCGGAGGCATGCGCGTTGAGGCCTTCTTATTCGACCTCGATCACTGCCCGCAGGCGCGGCGCTTGCCATGCCAGTTGAGGCCGTATTTCTCGTCGGCGTCCGTGGCTGTGGCATTACCCACCAGCGCCTTCGGCCGGGCGATGTTGCTGCCGATCAGGCCGGTGCTCTGGGCTCCAGACGAGGGGGCTTCGATTTGCTCGACGGTCACGTTTGGGTTCGGTCTTTAGCAGGCGTGGCAGGCGTGGCAGGCGTGGCAGGCGCGGCAGGGGCGGTGTAGCGCTGGTCGGGATGGTTTTCCATGGCGGGGATGGTGTAGGCCAGAACACCTTCGGCCACCATGGGGGACAGGTGGTCACGCACCAGATGCTTGGGGTCTCGGTCTCCCAGTAAGCTGGCAAGCTCTTTGGCACCAAATGGTTTCAGAGCACACAAGTCTTGGATTAATTGACGCAGGGCGCCGCGCCGGGGTTTGCTGCTCAGTTGCGCCAGTTTCGCTGTCAAGTGCTCTGGAAGATGCGTAAGGCCTTGGTGCGGATTCGCGCTTGCTAGTGCGGATTCTGGTGCTAACTGGTGCGGATTCGTGCCGGCTGGGGCGGATTCTATTTGTAACTGGCACCCATTCAGAGAAGAAGGTGCCGTGCTGGCCGCCATAGCGGCGCCCGGCACGTAGTAAGTGCGGCTGCCGCTCCCCCTCATGTCCAGCAGGTCCAGATCACGCAGGCGGCGCAGGTGGCCGGACGCATTGAGAGTGTCGGTCCGGTTGATGGCGCGGTAAGCGGCGTTGTCGATGGCGCCCAACTCGCGCACGAACACCAGGGCGCGCGCCTCCTCGTCGGAGAGCGCCTCGCGGGTCAGGCGGCGCAGCCAGGCTAGGTCGTCCGGTCCCAGGAAGTGATGGAACAAAAACGTGGCCACGAACTGGTCGGGTCGGCGCGACGACTCAAAGGTGGGCGGCAACAGGTCGTGCGCCAGCATCAACTCGCGCATGGCGCGGATGCCGCTGCCTTTGGTTTCGGCGATGTTGACCTCGTGCAGCACGGCGGCGATGCGGGGATTGCGGGTTTCGCTGCCGGGTTCGCCCAGCTGTTCCTCGGCCTTGATGGAGTGGCCGGGATTGCGGATTTCCAGCCGGTTGGCGTAACGAATGATCTGAATGGCGCCGTGGATGCGGTAGCTGCGGTGCATCACCGCGTTGACGATGGCCTCGCGGATCACCCGCAGCGGCAAGGCGGGCTCGTCTTCGCGGGCCAGCGCCCCTTCCGGCAGCGAAAAGGACTGCAGCAGTTCGTCGCGCACGGTATTGGTGGCGCGGCGAATGGCGGTGAACAGCGGCGCGCGGATTTCCAGCGTGTCAAAACGGTGATTGGGGTTTTCCACCCACTGCCGCCCCGGGACGCGGATGTAGTCGATACGCATCATCGGAAAACACCGGCGCAGCGCCATGGCGGTGCCAAACATCAGGATACCGGCCACGGTGGGTTTGAAGACGTCGCCGTCGCGCTGCGCGCAGCCGAGGGCCCTCAAGAGGTCGTTGTCGCTCCAGACCAGCTCTTCGGCGCCGGGGTTGATCTGGCGGCGCTGCTGGCGGTAGTCGTCCAAGGCGGCGGGATCGATGTCCTGCAGGTCCGCATCGGCCAGCACGGCGGCATCGAAGGTGTCCACCTGATGCCCGGCATACAGGGCGATGAGGTCGTCTTCGGTGCCTTCCTGGTCGGTCGGGCCGATGCGCCGGTAGGCGCCGCGTGGCAGGCCCAGGTTCGTCAAATAGATGGGCTTGTCGGTGGGGGCCGCCTCGGGGACGTACACCACGATGACGGTCTTCTCGTTCAGCGTTTCGACCGAAACGCGGGGACGCACCGGGCGGTTGAAGACGCTGGCGCATTGGCTGGCCAGGTCCGATTGCAGTTTGTCGGGGTTCGTCATGCCCACGGTCTGGTAGGCGTTGCCGAACAGGTCTTGCGGGTCACGCGCCACGCCCAGCAACAGGTACCCACCGCCCAGGCCGGGTTCGTTGGCGAAGGCGCACACGGTTTCCATGACCGACCGGTCGATCTGCGCGCAGCGCTTGGCCTCGATGCGGTGAGACTCGTCGAGCGACAGCAGCTCTTGCAGCAGGTCTTCCGCGGTACGGATCATGGTTCGGTTGCTTTCTCTTGAAGTATTTTTTCCATCATGATTCGCCGCCCGATGTCATGGGGCTGTCGCCCTGCCGTACAGCAGAGCCGACACACGGAGGCACTTTAGCGTCCTGCCTTCTTCGCCAGATGCGCGAGCGGCAGCGCCCGGCTGGCCTTCACCTCGCCCAGCGAGAAGCTGGTGTGCAAATCCTTCACGTTGGGCA
This sequence comes from uncultured beta proteobacterium, assembly GCA_963847265.1. GTDB lineage: Bacteria > Pseudomonadota > Gammaproteobacteria > Burkholderiales > Burkholderiaceae_C > Variovorax. Next base: position 1,632,203 of record CAWJZE010000001.1, read on the forward strand.
GGTGCATCAGGCTGTTGAGCGCGAAGCGCGAGAAGCCGTCGAGGTCCTCGGCCACCACCTGCAGCTCGAACATGCCGGTGCCGCTGATGTAGTGGCAGGCGATGACCTCGGGCAGCCGGCGGATCGCCTCCTCCAGCGCGCGCGTAGCCTCGCCGGTGGCGCGCTCGGTGTCGAGCCGCACGAAGGCCAGCACGCCCAAGCCGATCCTGTGGCGGTCGATCTCGGCGTGGTAGCCCTTGATGAAGCCGGCTGTCTCCAGCGCGCGAACGCGGCGCCAGCAGGGCGCGGCCGACAGGCCCACGCGCTGCGCCAGCTCGGCGTTGGTGAGGCGCCCGTCGGCCTGCAGCTCTTGCAGGATCGCGAGGTCGAACTTGTCGATTCTTTCCATAGAGAGCGATGTTAAGCAAGACTTGATCAAAGGTGCGGCCATCGTGGGCAAAAAACGCAAACACCTGTCGCGTCGGGGCGCCTACACTTTGCCTTCGAAGATGGCCCGACGAGAGGCGTCCGACCCGGAGGCTTCGCACGCCTGCCCGCCCACGAGGCACCGCCCCACCAGGAGACAGACACGATGAACGCCCCGCTGCCCGAGCACATCCGCCGCGCGCTCGAAACCGTCACGCTCGACGACAAGTACAGCCTCGACCACGGCCGTGCCTTCATGAGCGGCGTGCAGGCGTTGGTCAAGCTGCCGATGCTGCAGCGCCAGCGTGACGCGGCCGCCGGCAGGAACACCGCCGGCTTCATCAGCGGCTACCGCGGCTCGCCGCTGGGCGGCTACGACCAGGCGCTGTGGAAGGCGAGCAAGTACCTCAAGGCGCAGAACATCGTGTTCCAGCCGGGCGTGAACGAGGAGCTGGCCGCCACGGCGCTCTGGGGCACGCAGCAGCTGGGCTTCTCGCCGCCGGGCACCAACCGGTTCGACGGCGTGTTCGGCATCTGGTACGGCAAGGGCCCGGGCGTGGACCGCTGCTCGGACGTCTTCAAGCACGCCAACATGGCGGGCACCACCGCCTGGGGCGGCGTGATCGCGGTGGCGGGCGACGACCACATCAGCAAGAGCAGCACGGCCGCGCACCAGAGCGACCACATCTTCAAGGCCTGCGGCACGCCGGTGTTCTTCCCGGCCGACGTGCAGGAGATCCTCGACCTCGGCATTCACGCCTTTGCCCTCAGCCGCTTCTCGGGCGTGTGGTCGGGCATGAAGACGATCCAGGAGATCGTCGAGTCCAGCGCCACCGCCATGATCGACCCGGAGCGCATCGGGATCGTCATGCCGACCGACTTCGAGATGCCGCCCGGCGGCCTGCACATCCGCTGGCCCGACCACGCGCTGGAGCAGGAGGCGCGCCTGATGCACTACAAGTGGTACGCCGCGCTGGCCTACATCCGCGCCAACCGGCTCAACCGCAACGTGATCGAGGGCCCCAACGACCGCTTCGGCATCATGGCCAGCGGCAAGGCCTTCAACGACACGCGCCAGGCGCTGATCGACCTCGGGCTGGACGACGCCACCTGCCGCCAGCTCGGCATCCGGCTGCACAAGGTGGCCGTGGTGTGGCCGCTGGAGGCGCAGCTCACGCGCGAGTTCGCCACCGGGCTGCAGGAAATCCTGGTGGTCGAGGAAAAGCGCCAGGTCATCGAGTACCAGCTGAAGGAGGAGCTCTACAACTGGCGCTCCGACGTGCGCCCCAACGTGGTCGGCAAGTTCGACGAAGGCGAGGGTGCCGGCGCCGACGGCTACTCGGGCGGCGAGTGGTCGATGCCGAATCCGACCGCGCACACCCTCCTGCGCGCCAACGCCGACCTGAACCCGGCGCTGATCGCCCGCGCCATCGCGCAGCGCCTGAAGAAGACGGGCCTCCTGGCCGCGGCCGGCGCCGACCTGCGCGCGCGCATCGACGCGCAGCTCGCCATCCTCGAAGCCAAGGAGCGCTCGATGGAGGTGCTGAAAGTCGGAGGCCAGGGCGGCGGCGTGCCGGGCGCCGAGCGCCAGCCGTGGTTCTGCTCGGGCTGCCCGCACAACACCTCGACCGTGGTGCCCGAGGGCTCGCGCGCCATGGCCGGCATCGGCTGCCACTTCATGGCGACCTGGATGGACCGCTCGACCATCGGCTTCACGCAGATGGGCGGCGAGGGCGTGCCGTGGGTCGGCCAGGCCCCGTTCACCACCGACCGGCACATCTTCGCGAATCTCGGCGACGGCACCTACTTCCACAGCGGCCTGCTGGCGATCCGCCAGTCGATCGCGGCGGGCGTCAACATCACCTACAAGATCCTCTACAACGACGCGGTCGCCATGACCGGCGGCCAGCAGGTCGGCGAACGGCCCGAGGGCCACTCGGTGCTGCAGATCGCCGAGAGCCTGCACGCCGAGGGCGCGAGGAAGGTGGTGGTCGTCACCGACGAGCCCCAGAAATACGAGGGCGTGGCCATCCCCGGCGACGACGTGGCGGTGCGGCACCGCGACCAGCTCGACGAGATCCAGCGCGAGTTCCGCGAGATCGAGGGCACCACCGCGATCATCTACGACCAGACCTGCGCCACCGAGAAGCGCCGCCGCAGGAAGCGTGGCACGCTGGCCGACCCGGCGGTGCGCGTGGTCATCAACGACCTGGTGTGCGAGGGCTGCGGCGACTGCAGCGTGCAGAGCAACTGCCTGTCGGTCGAGCCGCTGGAGACCGAGTTCGGCCGCAAGCGCGCCATCAACCAGAGCAGCTGCAACAAGGACATGAGCTGCCTCAAGGGCTTCTGCCCGAGCTTCGTGACGGTCGAGGGCGGCAAGCTCAAGGCCAAATCGAAGGCGCAGGCGCAGGCGTTCTCGCCCTTCGATCCGAACGCGCCGCTGCCCGATCCGGCGGTGCCGGCGCTGGCCGCGGGGCAGGTCTGGGGCGTGGTGGTCGCCGGCGTCGGCGGCACCGGGGTCATCACCATCGGCCAGCTGCTCGGCATGGCCGCGCACATCGAGGGCAAGGGCATCGTCACGCAGGACGCGGCGGGCCTGGCGCAAAAGGGCGGCGCCACCTGGAGCCACGCGCTGATCGGCGACACGCAGGACGCGATCCGCACCACGCGCGTCGGCACCGCGGCGGCCGACCTGATCCTGGCGGCGGACCCGCTGGTGGCGGTCAACGCCGAGACGCTCTCGCGCATGCGCGAGGGCCGCACCCGGGTGGTGCTCAACAGCCACGGCGCGCCGACGGCCGCCTTCGTGCGCAACGCCCACTGGCAGAACCCCGAGGACGCCTGCGCCCGCCAGATCGCCCGGGCGGTGGGGCCCGACGCGCTGGGCGCCTTCGACGCCGACGCGGCCGCCACCGCGCTGATGGGCGACAGCCTCTACGCCAACCCGATGCTGCTGGGCTACGCCTGGCAGAAGGGCTGGCTGCCGCTGGAACTCGGCTCGCTGATGCGCGCCATCGAGCTCAACGACGTCGCGGTCGAGCACAACAAGACGGCGTTCCAGTGGGGCCGCCGCGCCGCGCACGACCCGGCCTCGGTGCAACGGCGCCCGGCGTCCGGCCAGGTGATCGAGTTCAAGAAGCGCGAGACGCTGGAGAGCCTCGTCGAGCGCCGCGCCGGGTTCCTGACCGGCTACCAGAACGCGGCCTACGCCGCGGAGTACCGCGCCTTCGTCGACAAGGTGCGGCAGGCCGAGGCGGCGGCGGTCGGCAAGACCACCCTGGCCGAGACGGTCGCGCGCTACCTGTTCAAGCTGATGGCCTACAAGGACGAGTACGAGGTGGCGCGGCTGCACGCCGACCGCGGCTTCCTCGGCCGGGTCGAGGGCATGTTCGAGGGCGAGATGGGCAAGGACTTCAAGCTTCACTACCACCTCGCGCCCCCGCTCATCGCGAAGAAGAACGCCCGGGGCGAGCTGCAGAAGCAGAAGTTCGGCCCGGCCATGCTGACGGGCTTCCGGCTGCTGGCGAAATTGAAGGGCCTGCGCGGCAGCGCCTTCGACGTGTTCGGGCGCACCGAGGAGCGCCGCACCGAGCGCGCGCTGATCGGCGAGTACCGCGCGAGCATCGAGGAGGTGCTGGCGGGCCTGGCCCCGGCCAACCACGCGCTGGCGCTGGAGATCGCCGCGCTGCCCGAGCAGATCCGCGGCTACGGCCACGTCAAGGCGCGCCACCTGGCCGCGGCGCGCGCGCGCTGGAGCGAGCTGATGGCGCGCTGGCGCCAGCCGCAGGCGGCGCGGGCCGTGGGCTGAACATCCCTGTTTCGAAGGAAAAGCGGCGATTGCGCCCGTCCTGCCTTGGAAGTTTGCTATTGAAAATGTAGCAAATCAAGGCCGCTGGCCGATCGCCCGGCGAATGGCCTCGACGCGGGCGGCGAGGGCTTTGGCGGGCTCCGGAGCGCGGCGGTAGTCCTCGTACCAGGCGACGATCTCGGGCCGTCCCAGGCGGCGGTATTTCTCGGTCTCGAAGTCCAGCATCCCGAAGGCGTCGGCGTAGGCCGGGCCGATCACGTGGAACACCTTCATGCCGCAATCGAGCACGCCGTGCTGGCCGCGCTGCGCGAGCTGGCCGCACACCGCGGCGCCCAGCGTGAAGTAGGGCGCGAACGGCAGGCCCAGCACCAGCGGCAGGATGCTGCGGTGGTAGATCGAGAACCAGCCGTCGATCGGCCCGCTGTCCGGGCGACGGCTGCCAACCATCATGTCGAGACCGCCGCTGCGTCCGGCCGTGGTTGCGCTCGACGCGTTTCGTCGCCATAAATGCTCGGCATCAGGTCAGCAAGCGACCAGACCGCGAGACTCTTGTCGGCGAACGAACCATTGGCTTCCGTGCATTTCTCGCCGATGAGCCGCAGCGGCGCCGGAAACAGGAACGGCGGCAAGCTCAGATTCAACGGCCGCCAGACCGCATGCGAAGTCTCGCGGTTTTGCCGGGGCTGCGTGAAGGTCGTGGTCAGCAGGTAGCTGGCCCCGCTCGAAGCAAAGTTGCGCAGCACCTGGAACGCCTGCGCGAACGACAGATGCGGCAGCAGATCGCGGCACAGGATCGCGTGCGCGCGCGGCAGCGGATCACGCATAAGGTCGAGCTGATGAAACGACCGGTCGGGCCTTGCATGCCGCCACCGGTTGCGCGCGACAGTTTCGCCATGCACATCGACGCCGATGTACCGTCGGCCGCCGAGCGACACGTGCTGCATCCAGTTGAAGTCGCCGCAGGGCGCGTCCAGCAGCGATTCGATCCCGAGTTCCTCGATGAGCAATGGCAGACAGCGTCGCAGTTCGCTCGTCTGCGCCAGGCTTGAGCCGGGCCCCGACATCGATTCGAGCCGATGATCGCGGTACAGCTCGACGTTCGCGTCGAAAATCCGCTCGAAGTCAGTTGCGGCCTCGGCCTCGTCGATGCCGAGCGAGTGCGCGAGCAGGTAGCGGAAAAAACTGCGCTCGTGCAGCAGGTCGGCACCCGCGTGTGTTGCGATGTACTTCCTGACCGCGACGTTGGACAGCATGTAGCAGATCGCCTGCGCATCGAATGCGCGTTCGTGCGCGCTGCGGTCGCGCTGCCTGAAGAACTCCTCGGGTGCGCTCCAGCAGACCGGCTGCACGCGTTCGCAGCGCAGTTCGTGCCAACCACTGGAATTGACGGCGACGATGGCCGTCAGCGGTTCCGAGCCGAGCGTGGTCCAGCTCACCGGTTGGCGCGAGCGCAGTATCCGGGCGATCTGAGCATGGTGCTCGGCCGCGATGCGGCTGCCCGGCCGCGCAGCGATAAAGCCATTCGAGACCAAGCCCGAACGCTCGCGGTGCCCGACGTACTCGTGTTGCTCAAGCAGTTCCAGCACCGGCTGCAGCGATTGCATCACGAGGCAGTCGGCATCGAGCCAGAGCCCACCGTAGCGCTGCAGCAGGAACGCGCGAATGTAGTCGGCGCGGTGCGCGGCATCGAGCCGCGTCAGATCGATGTCGCGGTCCCGATCGCGCAGTTGATCGAAGCTTGCCGGATCGAGAAAGCGCACCCGCGGCGCGTGCCTCGCGATCGTGCGCCGGCATTCGCGTATCCACGCGGGGCAAGGCCCTTCCCAATACGTCCAGACCACTGGCTCGAAGCGGTCTGCCGCGTTCGCGCAAGCGCGCGATGATCGAGCGAGGACGCCGCGCGCGGGAAGTGTCGGTGGGAAAGCCTGCCTCAGTTCGTCCTCGCTGTGCGTCGAGCAGATGCGCGCGAGCAGCCGCAGGTTCTCGGCGTAATGCGCGTTCGCGTCGCGCGCGCACTCCAGCGCATGGCCGCCCGAGTTGCCGTGGTACAGGTGATGAACGATGCGGTCCGGATGCTTCGTCGGCGCCGCGCGGCCGAGCAGCGCCACCTTGTGGTTCCATCCGTTGTCCTCGCCGCCCCAGCCCCTGAAGCCTTCGATCAATCCGCCATGCCGCTTCAAGAAGTCCATCCGCACGAGTCCCATTCCGCCCGAACACGACGGAGCGCGCGTCGAGTAATAAGTGTTTAGCGGAATACAGGCATTTGGGTCGCGCTGTCCTTGCATCACCGCGCGCGAATCGTCTTCGTCCAGATAACGGATCGAGCCGTAGGGAATCAGGTAATCAAGCGACCGTTCGTTGAGTTCGGCCACACCGTCCGCGATCAGCGAATGCGGCGCGAGCAGATCGTTGTCATGCCACAGCACCAGATCGCCGTCCGCGACCGCCGAGCCTGCATTGAGCGCGCGTGCGCGCTCGAAAGCCCCCTGGTGTTCGACGAACAGGTGCCTGTCCGCCCAGCGTGCCGCAGCCGCCGCAGCCACCGGGCGTTCGCCGAGCTCGACGACGATCACTTCGAGGACGGCTGGACACTGCCTGAGATTCACGAGCGTCGCTGCCAGTTGCGGCAGGCGATCGGCCCCAGCGTGGGGAACGACGACGGAGACACGCTGGGCCGCGGTCCTTTTTTCCATTGCAGACTCCGATGATTTGGCAGGGTGCAAACGCCTGGGCGCAAGCTTGGTACGCGCTGCGTGGACAGGCCCTGCGAGCGCGCGTTCGACCACGGGCTGCCAGAAGCGGGCCCACTGCGCCGCGAAGTCCCAATGCCGTTCGATCCAGTCGCGACCGGCGCGCCCTTCGTCGGCAAGTCGTTCGGCGCCGCGCCCGACCAGCGACTCGAGCACCTCCTCGAGCGTTTCGAGGCTCGCGGGCACGAACGGGGGCCGATCCATGCCCGGCGCGCAGCGCGCGAGCACGTCGACGACGGCTGGCAACAGCGCGCCGACGCCGTTGACCACGACGGCGCCCGCGGCAAGGCCCTCGAGGCTGTTGCGGTGGTAGCTGCCGGTCACGCACTCGTCGATCACGATGTGCGCGCGCTGTTTCATCTGCAGCGCCTGCGTGTGCGACACCTGTGCGCGTGACGTGGTTTCAAGCACGATTCCGTGCCGCTTGCTGAGGCCATCGAGCACGCGCATCGTCGTCTCGAAGCCTTTGCCGTGCCAATACAGGCGGTGTCCGGCCGGGTAGCGTTCATGCCGGCCGGACGGCGTATAGGCGATCGTGATCCGGTCGCCTTTGCGGCCGGGGCGGTGCTGCGGTTCCCAGAACGGCAACGGGTTCGGCACGACCACCCACTCGAGAAATTCGGGCAGCGTCGCCTGATACTGCCCGACTACGACGCCCAGCCCTCCACGGCGCACCCACTGCATGTCCACGTTCCAGCCATAGTTGTGCGCCATCGTGATCACGATCTTGCTCTCCAAGACACGCCGATGCTGCGCAGCCGTGTGGCCGTTATGCACGATCACGAGGTCGGCGCCATCGAGCAGATCCAGCGCTTCACGCGGGTTGCGGCTCCATTCGACGTCACCACCGAAGCTGACGCCGTTGCCGTAGCCATTGGTCGCCCACACGCAGCGTGCCGAATGCGCAGTGGCGTGCGCAATGCAGCGGGCCAGCACTGCAGGCACGCCCGCGACCGGCGTCGTCGCATAAGACACGATGCGCAGAGGCTGCGGCGCTTCGGTGCCGCCATGGCTTTGCGATCGAGCCGACCACGCCGCCGGATCGACCTTCGGCAGCGACGACAGCCGGCTGGTCGCGCTCAGGTTCACGAGCTCGACGCCGTCGGCGCGGCACGCGGCCGCGAGCGCCGCGTACTCGCGGTCGATCTGCGCGAGCTGCCCCGCGAGCGGGTGCCGCCCGGTCGCGCCGAAGAAATGGCCGTCCGTGAAATCGACGCCGATCAGTCCGATGAACGCGGCGCCCAGGTGCCGCGCGAGCTGCACCGCAACGTAGGGCGAGTTGTTCGCGTAATGCAGCGTCTCGCCGTCGGGCCGCTCGGTGCCGCCGCGCCGCCCGAGGCGGAAGCGCACGACGCGCGTCTGCGAAAGTTCGAGGCCCTGCAGCTGTGTGAACACCGCCTTCGCGCGCGTCTGTTCGACGTGCAGGTAGCGCCCGGGCTCGAACTGGCGCCGCTCGTTGACGACGACCAGGTAGTCGGGCGTGAAGCGGCGGCCGACGTCGTTGACGCCGATCGTCACGCAACCCATGGGCCGCTCGAACGACGCGAGCGACGTGCCGCAGCCGCAGACGACCACGGTCTCGCCGCGATGCCGGTCGCGGTACTGCGAAAACAGCGCGGGCAGCGGTTCGGCCGGCATCGCACGAAGTCCGTCATGACGACGGCGGCTGCGTCATCACCTGGTTCGCCGCACCGCTGAAGCCGCCGTTGCCCGGCGTCAGGAAACGCAACCGCGCCTGCTCGCCGAATGTGAGCGCGACGTTGCCCGCCGCGGCTGCCCGGTTCGCGACCAGGACGCCGTAGGAAGCCGCAACGCCGGCGGGCGGTTCCGCAACGAAGCCGTTGTTGCCCACGCTCAGCAGGCCGCTCGCGAACACGTTGCCGAGCGCCTCGAAGGTGTTGCCCTGCAGCAGCGCGGTCTGCAGGACCGCATCGGCGGCCTGCGTTTCCATCAGGCGCTCGGTCATCTTCTGGCCGATCGTCAGCAGCTGCACGCTGTTGTCGCAAAAACGCAATCGGCCCGTTTTCGGTGCGAGCCTGAACTGCGCGCTCGACAAGGCGCGGAACAGCTTCTGGGAAAGATCGTCGCCCGGCATGCCATAGAAGCTCACGGTGCCGGCAAAACGGTTTCCGACCACGTGGCATTCGTCGCCGAGGTCGCCGTCGAACACGAGCGCCGCGGGCGGGCCCGCGCCGATGTCGCAGCCGCTCATGCGAACGACGCGCGCGCCGTCGATCAGCACGACCGGTTCGTTCGACTGCTGCGCGGCGCGCGCGATCGTGGTGCGCGCGAGGCGCAGTTCGTCGTTGCCGCGCAGCGTGACGCCCGCACCACCCGCCAGCTCGATCGACAGGTCGCGCAGTTCGAGCGCCGCAAAACCCGCGAGCGTCACGCCGCGCTTGATGCGCAGCCGCGCGGTCGGACCGCAGCCGTGCAGGCTCAGGCGCATCCGCTGGCCTTCGTTGAATTCGAGATCGTCGAGCTCGTGCTCGCCCGGCAGGAAGCACAGGCACGCCGCGCCGGTCTGCTGCAGCAGCTTGCCGAGCAGCTCGTTGTCGAGGCGCTCGAAATCGCCGCCCCGGCCGATCGTGAGGTCGCAGCCGGCGCGCGCCGTGGCCGCACCGCCGGCGACCGTCGCATTGAACGCGATCCGCTGCGGCGTGTGGCCCGCCCCGTCGTCGAGCCGCACCGTGAGGCGCTGCGGTCCGTCGCCGCCGAGCTGCCAGCCGATCGCGGCGTAGCCGTCGGCGTCGGTCACCGGCTCCGCGGAGCCGGCCAGCGTGCCGCCGCCCTGCTCGACCGCCACCGCGAGCCGCACGCCCGCAATCCCCGCGCTGCCGCTGACGACGCGCACTTCGAGCGGCTGCGCGAGCACCGCGCCCGCTGCCGCCTGCTGGCCGTCGCCGCCGACGTAGAGCAATTGCTCGAGCGCGGTCAGCGGCGGAAACAGTTCGCGGCAGTCGCTCGCGACCGACACGACGCCGCCCGCATCGACCTCGACGATGCCGAGCCGGCAGTACGCGTCGTCGATGCCGTCGGGCGTGCGCGCGACCGGGTCGCCGTCGTCGTCGCGCGGCCACTCGACGTCGGCGGTCACGGTGCGCGCCGGAATCCGCCAGTAGTCGCCGGGCCGGTACACGCCGCCGGGCTCGAAGCGCACCTGCACGCCGTCTTCGAGGTCGATCCAGGCGCCTTCGACGATCGGCAGCAGGTTCGCGCCATCGGCGGCGGCCGGGTGGTCCCAGCGGCGCAGCACCGGGTGCAGCGCCGCATCCTGTCCGAGCGCACCGGGCGGCACCCCCGCGAGCACGAGTTCCAGCGCGTCGTCGCCGTCGGCGAGGTACTCGAACAGCGCGCCGGCGCGCTGCGTCAGCGCCGCGGCGTCGTCGATCAGCTCGACCCGGTCGTGCGCGGCAAGGTCGAGGTTGGCGTCGCGCCCGCGCGCGGCGACGCGCACCGTCGTCTGCTGCCGCGCCGCGTCGACCACGACGCCGACCACGGCGTAGGCGACCGAGCCGTTCTCGCGCGACCACTTGAAGGCGGGGTGAGCGCCGCCCGCGTGCACCTCGACGCGGTAGAGCTGGTTTTCCAGCCGGCGGTAGCCGGCGGTCGCGGCGATCTCGCACAGGCTGGTGGCCGCCGGTTGCGGCTCGGCGCGCGCGGCGAGCCGCGGCCGGGGCTGGCCGGCCAGCGCGTTCCAGCCTTCGATGTCCGCATCGCAATGCCATTCGGGCGGGCTGGTCGGCGGCAGCGCCAGCGCGCGCACCTGCGCGATGGTGCGCGCGCGTGTCGCGGTGTCGGGCCCGCCCAGCGCGACCTCGCGGATCGCCGGGGCTTCGAGCGCCGAGATGGGGCGCTGCCAGGCGTCGAGGTACATCAGGTACGCCCCGGACGCGAGCCGGCCGCCGCTGCCGCCGTCCGGCTGGTTGGCGTACGCGCTGCGCGCCTCCAGCTCGCAGAGCACGCCGTCGACATAACAGCGGCCGGGCTCGATCGACAGGTTGAACGCCGGCAGCGCGAGCGGGGCCGTCCCGGGCGAGCCGTTGCCGAGGCGCAGCGCGGCCGAGGCGTCGCCGACCGCCCACGCGGGCTCGCCGTCGAACAGCGCCAGGCCGCGCAGGCTTCTGCCGCCGCCGGCGTCCACGGCTTCCTGCTGCCAGGTCGCGCCGCCGTCGAGGCTGTGCAGCACGGTGCCGCCGTCGCCCACGGCCCAGCCCTCGGCCGCGTCGCTGAACGCGATCGCGCGCAGCGTCGCGGTCGTCGGCGTGCCGCACGGCAGCCAGCTCTGCCCCGCGTCCTCGCTGCGCAGGATGGTTCCGCCCTGGCCTGCGACCCAGACCCGGCTCGCGTCGAAGCGCGCGATCGCGCGCAGGTGCGCGCCGGTGCCGCTCGGCACGCCGCTCCAGCTGTCGCCGCCGTCGCGGGTCGCGACGATGGCGCCGCCCTGGCCCACCGCCAGGCCGTCGAACGCGTCGGCGAAGCTCACCGCGTACAGGCGCGCCGCCGCGGTCTGCGCGAGCGTCCAAGTGACACCGCCGTCCTGCGTCGAGAGCACGATGCCCCCGTCGCCGACCGCCCAGGCCCGGTCGGCATCGGCCGCCGCGACGCCGCGCAGCGTGCGCACGCTGCCGGTGGGGCGCGCGACCCAGCTCAGGCCGCCGTCGCCCGTGCGGAACGCCGCGCCGGCGTCGCCGACCACCCAGCCGGCGACGCCGGCCGACGCGATCGCGCGCAGGTGCGCGGCGGTCTCGAGCGCCGCGAGCGTCCAGTCGGCGCCGCCGTTCGAGGTGGCGAGCAGCACGCCGTCCTCGGCGGCGATCCAGGCGACGTTGGCGTTGAGCGCCTGCACCGCGAGCGCGTTCGTCTCGGCGACCAGCCGCCAGCCCGCCGCGCCGGTCGGCGCGCCGCAGGCGCCGACCGTGTCGCGCGCCAGGCGCTCGGCCCGGTGGCGCACGATGTCGGCCTGCTCGTTCCAGTCGGCGTCGGTGACGATGCGGCCCTGCTGCAGCCGCACCGCGCTGTAGTGCTGCGCCCGGTCGAAGGTGTCGCGGGAGAGGTCGGCGTTCATGGAAATCCTCGCTGTGTCTCGGGTCGGCCCGGTGCGGCGTCAGGTGACGAAGAACAACCCCGCTTCGAGTCCGAAGCGCAGGTACTCGTCGAGCGCGTCGCGCAGGTTCGCTTCGCGCTGCGGCTGCTTCAGGAATTCGAACGCGCCCATTTCGGCGCCGCTCTCGGCGCCGGTGCGGATCTGCGCCGCGCAGCGCAGTTCGAGCTGGCCGTAGCCCGGGTCGCCATGGCGGCGCGAAACGAACAGCGGGCGGATCAGCGCCTCGGCTTCGGCGCGCGCCGCCGCCTCCTGCGCTGTAGTGGGCGGCGGGCGGCCCTGCTGGCGCGCCGCGTCGCGCAGCGCGGCGATGCGGGTCGCCGCTTCGAGCTCGGGCTGGCAGCGGTAGCGGCGCGGCGCGGCGGAGCCCGGCGGCACGTGGCTGAAGCGCACGCAGCCGGTCTGCCGGCGCTCGGCGCGCAGCGGGCCGTCGAAGATGCAGTCCGACGCGCCGACGCTCTGCACCATGACGCCGCCGAGGAAGCTGCTGCGCAGCAGCTCGACTTCGGTTTCGGGCGCATCCAGGCTCAGTTCAGGCGACGCGCCGGGATCGCCGCCGACGATGCTGTCGGCGACCGCGAGCGCCGCCAGCGGCCCGGGCGCGGTGAGCGTCGCGCAGATCGCGTGGTCGAGCGCCAGGCTCAGGCGCTCGTTGCCGCCCGGCTGCACGACCAAGCCGCCGTGGCCCGGCAGCAGCGTGCCGTGGGCGAATTCGAGTCGGCCGAGGTGGCCGGGCGCGACGACGAGCTGCCCTTCGAGCAGCAGCCCGTTGAAGAAGCAGGCGCCGGGGTTCGGCACGCCGGCGGCCGCGGTGCCGCGCACGACGAGGTCGCCCACGTGGTGCGCGCGGACCTGCCGCGCCTCGAAGTGCCCGGGCACGCGCGCGACGCTGCCCGGCGGCGCGCCGGGAACGGGTTCGAGCGGCCAGCGGCCGGCGACGAGCAGCAGCCACGAGCGCTCGCCGACTTCGATCTGCAGCGGCTCCGCGGGGCTGCCGGCGGCGCCGCTGCCGTCGTCGAACCCGCTCAGGCTGTCCATCAGCACGATCACGCCGGTGCGGCCGTCGGGCAGCGCGTTCCAGGCCGCCACCGCCTCGCGCAGGCTGGCGAACACGGTGCCGTCGCCATGGCCGGTGGGCAGGTGCGAGACGCCCGCCTGCCAGACGCCCGGGTCGTGAAAGCCGCTGTCCGCGCCGTCCGCCGAGAGCTCGACCGCGATGCGGCGGTCCGCGTCGCGCACCGCGGCACTGCGGTCGTACGGCCCGCCGCCCAGGTCGCCCGGGAACCCGTGGCTTGCCTGCACCCAGACCTCGCGCACCGCGAGGCCGGGCGGGAACGCGATGCGGCCGCGCTCGACGTCGAGCGCCAGCGCGCGCGGCGGCGGGGAGCCGGTTGCGGCGTCGCCGGGAAGCTCGCACAGGTAGATGTCCTCGCGCCGCACCTCGACCGGCGCGCGCTCGCCTGCGAGCCGCACGAACACGCGCAGCACCGGGTCCTGCGCGGTCATGAAGCGCGGCGCCGGCGCCTCGATGCCGCGCCGCAGCCGCTCCAGCTCGGCGTGCAGCGCGAGCCGGCGCAGCGGGCCGGGCACGTCGTCCTCCTCGGCCAGGTGCGTGATCGCCGTCTCGGTGCGCTCCCGGTTGAACAGCGGCGCGTCGATGCCGGCCGGGTGCACGCTCCACCAGCCGCCCCCTGTGTCGCGCGCGCTCGAGAAATCCGGCGCCTCGTCGCCCGGCGCGCCAGCGCCGACCGGGTAGCTCTTGAGCCGCCACAGGTAGAGGCCGACGTTCGGGATGTTGAAGCGCCCGCCGCGCGTCGCGATGCGCCGCACCTCGGCGCTGTGCGCGAAACCATCGAACGCGCCATCGGCCAACTCGGCGGCGGCGGCGTTGCGCACGCTCGCGGTGAAGGCCGGCGCGGCGCGCACGTGGTTCATGTGCTGCGCGGTCGCCAGCCGCTGGAAGAACTCGACCGCGCGCGCCGGCCAGCCGGTGAGGTCGCGCGCGAGCTGCTCGAGCACCACCGCCGTGCCCTTGCGCCGGCGGTACGCGATCGTGTTGGCGACGTAGGCGCGCGCGCTGACGCCCGCCGACGGCACCGGCCGCACCGGCCGCGCGCCGAGCAGGTCGCCGATGTAGGGCACCACCCATTCATCGCAGGTCTCGATGAACCAGTTGTCGTAGAGGCCGGCGATGTCGGCCTCGACGCGCTCCAGCTCGCCCTCGATCAGCCCGAGCAGCGCGCGCAGCGGCTCGCCCTGCTCGGTGTCGCGCAGGCGGTGGATGGACGGCAGCAGGCGGTAAAGCCGCTCGGGCATCGACAGGCTCATTGGGTAACCTCCGTGCTTCGCACTGCGGTGCGAGCTTGCTTGGGGCGGCCCGGCGCGGCGCTCAAAAGGCAACCTCCGTGCTTCGCACTGCGGTATTCGCCCTTGGGGCGGCCCGGCGGGCTCATGGCGTCATCTCCCCGATCTCGATGCCCGCCGGGTTGATCAGCAGCAGCTCGGCGGGCAGCGGCGCGCGGCCAGCGACATCCGGGCGCGCGCCGAAGGCGGGCACCGCGGCCGGCACCGGATTGGCCGGCGCCGGCCCGTCGCCGTACGGCAGCAGTTCGTCGAGATCGACCGCGAGCACGCCGGCGACGCCGTGGATCAGCGTGACGACCTCGGCCGCGGTCACCGATTGGCCGAGCGCGCGCGCCTCGAAGCCGAAGCCGGCGGCCAGCGCCGCGGCCACCGCCGTGCGCACGTCCGCCGCGACGTAGCGCGGATCGGCCGCCACCTTCGCCTTCAGTTGGAAGTAGCGCGGCGCGTACGCCGCTGCGTCGAAGTGCTGCGACGCGTCGCCCGCCGCCGCGATCGAGGCGCTCAGGCTGGCCAGCACGTCGTCGCCCGGCGCGCCGCCGGTCGCGCCGGCGACCGTCAGGAAGATGCGCGACGCGCCATCGATCCACAGCACGTCGCCGCGCGCCTTGCCGATGCCGGGAAAAGCGCGCGCGTAGTTCTCGTAATCGAGCAGCGAGACGACGCGCTCGAAGGTCAGCAGGGTCAGGGGTGCATTGCGGCGCGCGTCGGCCAGCCGTTCGGGCGCTGCGGCGCCGGCTGCGGCGACCGGGTTGGTCACGCCGCGCAGGCCGAGCGGCATCGCGCGCGGCATCGTCAGCGTGCCGGCGGCGACCTCGCCGTCAGGCCCGATGCCGCTGCGGTAGCGCGCTGCGACGTTCAGTGTGCCGCTGGGCAGCCGCGCGCCGCGCGCCCCGTCGCCGAAGACGAGCTGCATGCGCGCGTCGTCGTCGATGCGCGTCGTGTAGACCGTCGCGTCGGGAGCGGCGTCGTAGAGCGACGGCAGTTCGTCCCAGCGCACGCCGGCGACGCGCACTTCGAGCGTGCTTCGGGCGCCGCCAATCGCGGGCACGAAGGTGGTCGGCGGTTTTTTCAGCGTGAAGCGCTGGTGCGCCGCCCCGGCGTCGCCGTTTCCGAGCACTTCGGCGACGGTCTCGCCGTGCGTCGCGTGCACGACGTTGGCGCTGATTTTCAGGCTGCTGCGCCGGTAGGCGAATGCCAGGCCTTTTTGCAGCACGAGCGTGCTGCGGCCATCGGCGTGCACGATGTCGGCCAGCAGCGCGATCTCGGCGGCGCCGACGCCGGCCAGGTCGGCGCGCTCGCCGGTCAGCGCGACCGGCTGGCCGGGGGCGAGGCCGAGCACCATGCGGTCGAGCTCGATGCGCGTGTCGCCGGCGGCGACCGGCGCATCGATCGGCAGGTCGGCGAGCGCGAGCCGCCGGCTCGCGACATGCGCGGTGCTGGCGCGGAACCCGAAGGCCTCCGGCGGCGTCGCGGGCAGCGGCTGGCCGTCCGCATCGGCCAGGCGCAACTGCAGCGCGCGGCCGGACAGGCCGAAGTCGGCGCGCGAGGTTTCCCGCGCGTCGAGCACCGTGTAGGCCCGCGCGGCGACGTCGGGCGCGTCGAACACGGCCCAGCTCAGGCGCGTCACGTCGGGCACCGCGCGTTCGAGATGGACGCGCGGCGCGATCGGATTGCCCTGCGAGTCCTGCCAGACCGTGCGCGGCGCGGTCAGCGCGCCGTCACCGGCGTCCCAGCCCTGCGGGTAGGCGTCGCCGTGGGTGTTGGCGGTGCCGGGCGGCAGGATCTTCCACTTGGGCGCGTTGTTGCCGAAGAAGCCGAGCTTCGCGTCGAACGCGAAGGCACCGGCCTCGGGCGAGCTCGGTGGCCCGGCCGGCTGCGTGGCGGCGATCGCCTGCACCAGTTGCGGGCCGCTCCAGCCCTGGATACCGATCATCGCGCGCAGGTCGCTCTCGCGCCATGTCCTGGCCGCGACGGCGGAGGCGAGCGCCGCGCCGGTGAACGCAACGGGCGAGACCTGAGGCTTCGCGAAGCTCAGCGCCGGCTTGATCCGGTACGGCACGAGCCAGCTCGACACGACGGGCGGCGGCGGGTCGACGACAGGGTCGGGCAGCGGTTCGAGATCGACGCGCACCCGCTTCAGCGCGGGCTCGGCGGCCACGGCGGTCGCGCGCAGCACCAGGGTCGCGCGCGCCGCGTCCTTCTTCGCGACGAACAGCAGCAGGTCGCCGCCCCGGATGCCGCTGGCGTCCGCTTCGGCGAAGTACACACGGCCGACTTCGAGCGCATCGACCTTCGCATCGGCCGGCAGGCCCGGGTCGAGCCGGAACAGGTTCACCTTGTCCAGGCCGGTGTGCAGGCCGGCGGTGCCGGCGGGGAAGCTGCCCTGCGGACCCAGCAGCACCAGCGCGCGGCGCGCGGCGGCGCCCGCGGCCGCCGCGACGTCGCGCAGCGCCATGTCGGCGGGGCGCGCCTGGCGCGGCGCGAGCGCGTTCCACTCGGCGCGCGCGACGAGTTCCGCGCTGGTCTCGAACACCTGCGGCAGCTTGCCCTGCGGCGGCACGCTCTGCACCGGCGTGCCCGCGGCCAGCGTGCAGACGCCCGGCGCGCCGGGTGCGTCCTCGACCGTGAAGGCGAGGTGCGTGCTCGCCGCGACGCCGGGCTTGAGCTCGTAGCCGATCATGCGGGCGAGCTCGAGCACGGAGCGGCGTTCGGTCGCGGTGCGCAAGAAACCCTCGTTGGCGATGCGCTCCTGGTAGAAGCCGAGCACGTCGGCGACGCAGGCCGCGGCGTCGAGCAGGGCCACCGTCGGGTCGTCGCCGTCGCGCGTGAGCAGCCGTGCGAGCGGCCGGTCCGCGCCCGCGACGCCGGGCTCGGCGGGCGCCAGCGGCAGACTCTGCAGCATGCGCGCGTAGAAGCCCGGCTGCGTGTCGATGCGGTAGCGCAGCGCCGCGAGCCCGGGGGCGTTGTCGAGGGGCGCGGGCCCGCCCGGGCCCTCGCAGCAGCCGCAGTCGTCGGGCATCGAGGGGCCGGTGGAGTTCGTCATCGTCAGGCTCCCGTGTCCACGTCGAAGCGGATGCGGCCGTGCTCGGGCGCGCTCGGGTCGCCATCGAGCCGCGCGATTTCGAGCCGCGCCATCGCGATGCGCCCGGCGTCGATCTCGCCGGCCGCCCGGCGGCCGAGCCGCTGGAAGCGCACCGGCGTCGCGTACGCCACGCCCGGCACCCGCATCGCCGCGGCGATCACGGCGCTCAGGTACACCGGCTGGCCGAAGCTGAAGCGGTCCGGGTGGAAGAAGCCGGTTTCGCCGCTCGCCAGCCGGGTGGCGCCGAAGACCTCGGCCAGCCGGCGCTCGACGTCGGCGGCGAAGTAGCCCGGGCGCGTGCAGACGTGCAGCTCGATGTCGAGCGGAACGAAGGCGGGGCCGTCGATCTCGACGTCATGCCCGGCCAGGCGGTAGCGCTCGACGAAGTCGATCAGCTCGCGCTCGAACCCGGCATCCACCGTATCGCTGCCGCGTCGGTCGACGCTGATGAACACCGTGTGCCAGCTGCCGGTCCAGCGGCGCGTCGCGACGGCGCGCTGCACGTGCGGCTCGCGCTGCAGCACCGCCGCGTAGTCGTCCGCGGTGACCGCGCGTTCCTGGCGCCGGAACGCCTGCGGCGCGTCGAGCCGCGCCTGCGCGATCGACTGCGGGTCGACGCCACCTTGCGCGGGCAGCGGATTGCGCACGCGCAGGATGCCGTCGAACGGCGCGAGCACGTGGCAAATCGCCTCCGCGCCGACGTTGCCCGCCGCGCCGTTGCCGGTGCGCAGGCGCGCGCGCAGGCCCGCGTCGCCCAGCGGCGAGCGGCCGTTGATGCCGTCGCCGAAGCGCAGCACCGCGTGGCCGTCGTTCTCGGTTTCGACGACGAAGTCGTCGGCCTCGGGGCCGCTGGCGAGCAGGTCGCGCCGCACCGTCCAGCGGCGGCGGTCGGCCTCGCTCGTCACCTCGATCGCCGGGCGCGCGTCGGCGATGTCGCATCGCAGCGCGGCGCCGGCGGGCGCGGCCGGGTCGAGCAGGGCGGTCTCGCCGCCGCCGGCAAGGCGCACCCGGCTTTGCTGCGTGAGCGGCATGACCGCGCTGCGGTCGAGCGGATAGCGCGGCGCGCCGACGCCCGGCAGCTTCGTCAATTCGTCCGCGACCGGCGCCGAGAAGCCGTGGTCCGCCAGCGCGACGTTGCCGCACGCGCCGGCCATGTCGGTCACGAGCGCGCCGCCGATGCGCTTCGAAATGCATAGCGCAAAAGGCAGTGCGTCCGCGCCGCTCCAGCCGATTTCGACAAAAACCTGGTCCGTCACCGGGTCGCGCCGCGCCGGTGCGACGCCGCGCACGCCGACGCTGTCGAGCGGCGCCTCGGGGTCGACGCGCGTGAGCCGCACCGCGTGGCGCTGCCGGGCGTCGGCGTCGGCCGCCTGGCCGGTGCTGGCGCTGGCGCGCGCTTCGAGCACCAGCACGTCGCCCGCGCGCAGCCGCAGCCGGTTCGCGTCGTCGTCGCGCAGGAACGCGGTCGTCACACCTGCGGGCAGGCAGCATTCGTCGTCGCTCCAGGTGTGAAAGCCGATCGCGTTGTGGGCGCTGTAGAGGGTGAGCGGCGCGAGCAGCTCGAAGGGCTCGGCACCGGCGGCCAGCGCGGTCGGCACGGCGTCGCCCGACAGGCTGGCGCTGAAACCGGGCACCTGCGTGAGCAGCAGGGTGCCGCCGAGGCCGGTGGCCGGATCGCAGCCGGCCAGCGTCAGGCCGTCGGCCGGCGGGTCGACCTCGAACGCGACCCAGGCGCGCGCGTTGCAGCCGTCGTGGAACGCGTAATCGAGCAGCCGCGCGTGGCGCCGCACCGAGACGCGCTGCCGCGCGGTGCCGAAATACGCCTCGGTGGCGACGGCGTCCTGGTAGTACGAGAGCTCGTCGCCGCGGAACGCGAGCGCCTCGGCCAGCGTCACCCACAGATCCGCCGGATTGCGCTCGCGCCAGCCCGGCATCAGCGCGGTGAGCCGGTCGAGCACGAGCCGGCGCAGGCTCGGGTAGTCGCGCGCCAGGTAGTCGATCGCCGGGCCGCTCGACGACACCGGCGGGCAGGCCGCCTCGGCCCGGCAGTCGAAGTCGCTCGGGCAATCGACCTTGAAGCTGAAGTCGATCTGCGCGAGCGCCGGGTCGATGCCCGCGGGCGGCGCGGCACCGCCGGCCGACGCGACGAGCCGCAGCACGTAGCGCGAGAAGTCGCCCGCGGTCGCGACCTCGACGGTCAGCACGTCGCCCTGCCAATGCACCCGCGTGACCGCCGGGTCGCGCACGCGCTCGCCGCCGCGGATCTCGACGTTCGCGGCCGTGAGCGGCGTGGCCGGCGCGAGATCGAGCGAGTGCACGAAATGCACTTCGAGCCGGCGCTGCCCGGGCGCGACTTCGAGGTAGTGGATGCCGTTGAGCAGCCGCGGCGGGCTGGCCTGCGCCGCCTCGCGCAACGCCGCGACCCGGCCCGGCGCCCGGCACAGGTACGGGCCGCTCACGGCCTGCTCCCTGATGAAGGCGTTGCGGCCGTCATGACGCCACCTTGCGCGTGAAGCTCGCGCTGCGGCTGGCTTGGGCGTGCAGCGGGGTGTAGCGGACCAGCACCGTCAGGCTCGCGTCCTCGCTGCTCGCCGCGACCTCGTCGATGCGCAGCAGATGGCCGAGCCATTGCTGCAGCGCGCCCTGCACCAGCGCCTGCAGGGTGGCCGCGAGTTCGACGCTGTTGGGTGCGAACACGAGCTGCATCAGGCCGCTGCCGAAGTCGGGCCGGTTCACGCGCTCGCCCGGCGCCGTGAACAGCAGCTGCTCGATCAGGTCGCGCAGGTGCGCGTCGTCGTCCTCGGCCTCGGCGGTGCGGCCGCGGCCGTCGACGCGGTAGGGAAAGGCGACGTTCATCGCGCTGTCCTTTCTGGGCTGGCTAGCTGCCGATCACCCGGGTCTGCACCACCAGCGGCAGCAGCGGCGTGCCGGTCGGCGCGCAGATCGCCTGGCTGTCCTGCAGCACCGCGGGCTGGCCGGCGACGAACACGCGCGTCGCGGCGACCACCCATTGCGCGCTGACGCACGGACCGTTGCCGGCCGGCGGAGCGAACGCGCAGCCGGCCACCAGGTACGGCGCCGCCATCGTCGCCACCGGCTGGCCCGTAACCAGCACGCGCGGATTCGGCGCCGCAGGCATCGCCTGGCCGCCGTGGCTGCACAGCACGGTCGCGCCGAGGTGGAGCAGGGGGCCGGGCATGGCTTGTCTCCTTTCAGGGCGGGCGCGCTACACGATGGTCAACGCGCCGGCGTTGACGGTGACGGTGGGGCCGGTCATCACGATCGAGGCGCCCTTGCCGTTCTGGATGTAGATGCCGGTGTCGTTGACGATCAGCGTCGCGCCGGTCGCGCTCTTGAGCATGATCCCGCCGGTTGGCCCCGGCAGGTCGCTGATCGTCAGGCCGTTCTGCAGCGGCGTCTGGAAAGTGACCGCCGGAACGCCCGGCGGCGTCGCGCGCGCGAGCGCCGGCACCTCGGCCGCGCTGCCCCAGAAGCAGCCGACCCAGACGGGGTAGTCCGCATCGCCCTGCTCGAACTCGACCCACACGCCCGAGCCGATCACCGGCAGCGCGACCATGCCGTTCTGCAGGCCCGCGACCGGCACGCAGGGCATGGCCCAGGTCACGGGCAGCAGGCCGGCCACGTCGGGCACCTGCACCTGCAGCCGGTTCAACTGCATCGGGTCGATGTTGTTGAGCACCATGCCGCGGTACTTGCCGTAGAACTTCTCGCTCATGGCCGGCCTCCTGCCGTCGCACCGACGAGGCAGTGCACCACGGCGGTCGTTGCGACGGGTTGCGGGTTCATGGCTCTAACCCCCGAGATGGATCCGGATCTGCTCGAGCTTCGGCCCGGGGCGCGATGGGTCCTGCAGCAACTGCCTGAGGTCCTGCACGGCCTTGTCGGGCGCGTTGTCGATCGACCAGTTGAGCTGGTATCTGACGGCGGTGCGCCACTGGCTCTCGTCGGACAGGAAGCTTTGTCGCTCCTGCGGCGTCGGTGGGTTAGCGGAGCCGAGGCGCTGCTCGAGCGCGCTGCCGCGGCTCACCAGCGCCCAGCCGACCGCCTCGGCGCCCCTTTGCCAGCGGGCGGCTTTTTCGAGCGGGCCCTCGCCCGGGGCGCCGGGCAGGAACTCGGGCGGCGGCGCGGCGGCCGTGCTGCCCGGCGGCGCGAGCAGGGGCGGCGTCGGCTGCTGCGGCGCGTCGTCGGCCTGCGGCGTGGCCGGCTTCGGCTGCTTGGCCGCCTGGCGGTTCAGCCGGTCGCGCAGCTGCGCCTGCTCCTTGTCGCGCGCGCGCTTCTGCGGGTCGTCGATCAGGATCGAATAGCTCTGCCGGTAGAACTCGGTCTCGCTGCCGTCGCCGTGGCGCTCGCTGCGCTGGCTGCGTTCGGCGGGCGCCGACCCGTTGCCGAGGCCAACGCCGATCAGCGATGTCCCCTTGTACCTTTGGGTGCCGACGATCGGCACGCCGTAGCCCGAACCCTCGGTGGACTGCCCGTACGAGATGGCAACCTCCACGGTGATCCGCCCGTAAACCCTGCCGTTGCGCTGCAGTTGTTCGATCTCGGCCGCGTGCTTCTCGAATTCCGCGACGATGCCCGGCTCGAGCGCCTGCATGTCACGCTCGATGAGGTAGTCCTGCAGCTTGCCCAGCAGCCAGTCGATCAGCAGGGCGATCGCCGTGGTGATGGCGAGCTCGGCGGCGACGCCGAGCAGCACGCCCCCGACGGACGCCTTACCTGCCGCGCCCGGCGCTGCGACTTCCGGCGCAGTGCCGCGCGGCATCGCGGGCCTGGCCTCCGTCCCGGACGGTCGAGGGATCGCGTTGTCGTTGGCTGCGCCCAGGCCTTCGGGGACGGCGTTGTCGTTGGCCGCGCCCGGTGCGCGCGGGATGGCGTTGTCGTTGGCCGGCAACCCGCCCGGCGGCCGTGCGCCGGCGCGCGGAATCTGGACCTCGACCGTCGGGAGGCCACCCTTCTCGCCGGTGACCGTGGCGGCCTTGCAGTCCGGGCAGATCTTGCGCGTGACGGCCATCCCCGCCACCTCGAAATCGTTCGCCTCCGCCGCTTCGGTCATCAATTGCTCGGCGTCCCCGGGCGCACCGACCGCGCCCCGGCCCTCGGCACGCGGTGTGGCGACCCAGCGGGTGATGCCGAGCCTGTCGGCCGCCTGGCGCAGCGACGGATAGGTCCGGTTCTGCGCCACCGTGTAGACGAGCGTCGCGTCGCCGTCCGCGTCCACGGCCAGGCCCACCGCCACCGTGTCGTTGTCGAGGATGCGCGCGCGCGTGGCGTCGTCCACCAGGTTCATCAGGCTGCGCGTGGTCTGCTGCAGGTGCTCCATGTCCGCGCCGGTGATCCGGAAGGGCGGCTTGCCCGCGCCGTCGCCGGGCGCGCGTGCGACCACGGGCGCGCCGGCGGCGCCGTCCGCCGGCGAGGCGGACTGCTGCTGCGCCACGTGCGCCAGTTCATGCGCGAGCAGGCGTTGCCCGTCGCGCGTCTGCGGCGCGAACCAGCCCCTGCCGAACACGATGTCGCGGCCGTGCGTGTAAGCCAGCGCGTCGATCTGCCGGGCCGAGCGTTGCGCCGCTTCGCTGGTGTGGATCCGCACGCGCGAGAAATCGAGCCCGAAGCGCTGCTCCATGTCGTGCCTCAACGCGGGCTGCATCGGGCTGCCGGGGCTGGCCAGCGCACGGTGCACGCTCGCGGGAGCGGGCCGCTCATCCGCCGCGTGGGGCGTTGGCGCATGCGGCAGCGCTGCGGCGGACAGCGACGGCCCGTCCAGGGCGCGACCGGCCGCACGCTCGGCTTCGCGCTCGGAGAGCGTGTTGCCGGCGCCGACGACGAGCCGGCGCTGCAACCCCGGCGCCCGGTTGCCCGGCGAAGTCGATGCCGGGACGGCTGTACTTCGATATTCAGGGTGTCTCATGGCGGCACCCTCGGCGTGATCGAGACGAGCCCGTTGCGCGTGAGCTCGAAGCTTTGCTTGAACTCGCCGCGCTTCAAGGTGCTGGTCACGCTCTTCACGTAGTACAGCCCGTCGTAGGCGACGCCCGCGCCGCGCACGCCGACGAGGCCGCGCGCCTTCAGCGGGCGCCCGTAGCGCAGCACATCGAGGCTGCCGTGGCCGCCGACCGCGTCCTGCGACTTCGCGGCCTCGGCGAGCCCGCGCGAAAGCGCCTGCATCGGGTTGAGCTTCGCGGTGTCCTTCAGCAGCTTGAGGTTCGAGATCGGCGTCGGCAGCGCGCCGAGCGGCGGCTGCAGCGGATTCAGGTTCGGCACCGGAATCGGGATCGGCAGCCGCGTGAGCTGGTTCTGGATGAAGACGACCGGCAGCACGCCCTTCGTCGAGTCGAACGAGAAGCTCAGGTTCTCGACGTTGGTCAGCGCGTCCATGTCGACGTTGAGCGCCGGCTGCGGCACGCCGACCTTGATCTCGGGGCCGAAGTACGCGATGTTGGTGCCGGCCACCGGTCCGGGCTCGACGTAGAACACGTAGCCGACGCGGCGCGCGAGCTCCTGGATGTACGCGAGATCGGTGCCCTGCTGCGCCGGAATCCTGTCGATCGGGATCTGCACGTCGGGAAACAGGATCGGCACGACGAGCGGGATCAGTCCGAAGGGCGCGTACTTCGCGCACAGGAGCGCGACGCGCGCCTCGATGGGCATCGCGGGAAACGGCAGGCCGCTGAAGTCCTGCATGTCCATCGCGCGGCTCACGTCCTCACCGGTGACGGTCAGCGTGCCGGGCGCGCCCTGGCTGCCGGCCTGCACCTCGACATTCGTCATGACGCCGTCGAACAGCGGCTGCGGCGTGCCGTTCAGCACGACGACCAGCAGCACGCGCAGCGGCGGCGTCGCCATCGACGCGTTGGTGCCCGCGGCGATCAGGAAGATCGTGTTCAGTTCGGACCGGGCCGTGATCTGGAAGCTCAGCTGGAAGCCGCTCGGGCTGCCTGCCGCGCTGCGCACCTCGACGCTGTCGAGCGCGTCGAGCACGACGCGCGGCGCCGGCAGCGGCACGATCGGCCCGATCATCAGGCTCAGCTGGATGCCCTTAGCCAGCATCGCCGACCCCCGGCACGCCCTCGGGCAGCGTGATGGCCAGCTGCGCGCCGACGTGGGCGACCAGCGCCTCGGGCAGCATCGCGCCGTTGGCGTCGCACAGGCGCCACGACTGCTCGGCGTCGCCCAGGTAATGCGCGGCCAGGTTGTCGAGCCGGTCGCCGGAGACGACCGTCACCGTCTGCAGCAGCGAAAAATTCTCGGGCGGCGGCAGGAAGCGGCGCGTCACGAACACCACGGCGCGGCCGTCGGCGAGCGTCAGCTGTGCGGTCGGCAGGCCGTGGTAGCGGCTCGTCGGCGCGAAGGCCGGCGGCGTCAGCGCGTTCGACTGCAGGAAGGCTTGCACCGGATCCATCGTCAGACTCCCAGCCCGCCGATGCCGAGCGTCGAGAAGCCCGCCGGCTGCACCTTGGCCGCGAGGCTTTCCTTGCCCTGCAGGTAGGTCATGAACAGGCTGCCGCCCTTCGACGAGAACCCGAGGTCGTCGACCGACAGCACGCGCAAGCTCAAGCTCAGCTTGGCGCGGATCGGGTTCAGTGCCGGGTCGAACGCCTCCTCGGTGATCGAGAAGTCGCCGACCTTGACCGGCACGATGCGGTTTTTGCCCCAGACGAACAGCACGAGCGGCGCGAGCATCGGCGCGATCTCCAGCACGCCCGAGCCTGCCTGGCTGTTCACCGACCGCAGCTGCGACGCGCTCGGGTACACCAGCGATTCGAGCAGCGCGAGCTGCGGCTGGATGCCGAAGGCGCCGGCGTCGGGGTTCTGGTCCGGGAATTCGAGCTGGTCGGTTGCGTCGATGTCGGCTTCGAGCGAGATCGTCTCGACGGCGGGGCCCTTGAAGCGCGTCGGCTCGACGCGGTTGCTGGCTTCGCCGCCGGCCTCCTGCGCCTGCAGCTTGCGCGTGAGCGTGTCGGCGTTGTATTGCAGCGAGACGATGCGCAGCACGCGCGCGCTGTCGGCGTCGATCAGGACCAGGCCGCCCTTGATCAGCCTGGGGGCGTTGGGGAAGCTGCTCATGGCGCCGGCTCCCTTCGGCGTGGCGGATTGCGGGGAGCCGCTGCCGCGGCACCGGACGTCAATGGCAGCGTCGCGCTGAACTGGACGCCTTTCTTGTACTGGAAGCGCTTGTAGCCGATCTTCCTGACGACATCAGCTCCGTATTCGGATTCGATGTCGAACACCTGATCCCGCGTCACTTCCAGGCGGATGACCAGCTTGTCCGGATGGACCGGGCTCGGGAGCAGTTCGCGCTTCCTGACCACGACTTCGACGCCTTCGAGCGTCACCACCGTGCCCTTGATCGTCGCGGCCCGGTCGACCTTGACGACGTCGCCCTGGTACTGGCCGCGGGTGACGCCGCCGACCACCTCGAACCCCAGCCGGGTCGGCTTGTAATTGCCGGCCGTGGCTTCCTTCGAGGCCGAGACGCTGATGCCACCTTCGCCATCATCGCCCTGGCCATCCTGCCGGGGCTGGGCACCGGTGCCGGCTTCCATTTCGGCCTTGACCTGCGCGGCGCGTTCGAGGAAGGCCGTGAGGTTGACCACGTCCTTGCCGGTGGTCGTCGCGGCCAGCGTCGGGTACAGGTCGGCTGCCTGCCGGAGGTCTTCGACGCGGGCATGCGCCAGCTGCTTTTTCAGATCGGCGACTTCCGCCTCGCTCAGGAAATCGCCGCGATTGACGCCGTAGAGCGTGGCCATCCGGGTCCAGGCTTCCCATTTGTCCTCGCCGATGTCCTTCCTCAGCTCGGCCAGCGCGAGCCGCTCCACCATCGCCCGGTCGCGCAGCGGCGGCGGGAAATCGTTCTTGTCGCAGATTTCGGCAGCCGGCACGTCGGTGCTGATTTTTTCCGCATCGACGTCGGCGAACACGTCGCTCAGGCTGTCCGGCAGGAAGCTTCTGATGCCGTCGATGATGAATTGCGCCAGCCGCTTCGGCAGGCTGGCGATGAACTCGACCGCCGTCACGAGCGGCGCGATTTCTTTCTTGAACCAGCAGCTGTCGACGAGCCAGCTGGCGAACTTCTCGATGACCGACTGGGCCAGGATCCACAGGCAGCCCCACCCCGGCGGCGACAGGCACGCCAGCACGCGGGCGCCCCAGCGCACCTTGCTCACGACGCTGGTCACCTCGCTCAGCTTGTCGGCGACGTCGGAAAGGGTCTCGATGTAGCCGAGGTACGGGCCGACCGTCTTCTGCACGAACGCTTCCACCGTTGCAACGGCGCGCCGTTCGAGATCCTCGGCAAAGTCGGTGACCTCCTTGACCTTGGCTTCGAACTCCTCGATCCGGTCCTCGGGGATCAGCGATTTCAGCTTGCGCGCGACGCCCTGCTTGAGCGAATCGACGAGGTGCTGCGCCGTGCGCGTGACCATGAACCGCCCTGCCGCCTTGAGGACCTCGAACGCGATCCGGATGACCGTGCCGAGCAGGCCGCCTTTCTTCGGGGTGTTCTGCCGGTCCTTGAGCAGACCCTGGAAGCGCGCGCGAATCGCGTGATACGCGTTCACGACCTTCACGAACAGGCCGCCGAACCAGTAGCGCAGCCTGCCGAAGATGGCCGAACTCGCGCCGGTCCAGAACCGGATCTTCCCGATCGTCTTGACGCCGGCCTGCTCGCCCTTGGAGATGGCGGGAAACTGGAAGCCCGAACGGATCGCGGCCTCGCGGTCCCGCACGGCGAGCGTCCTGGATTCGGCGTCGCCGAACTCGGGCGTCTTCTCCAGCACCGCCTCTTTCTCCGTCAGCTCGCGGTGGTCGGACTTCCATTGCTCGAAGCTGGCCTGGTCGAACGGGTCCTTGACTTCCGCCGGCGCCTCTTCGAGCGGTTTTTTCTGGATGCCGTGCCGCAACGCCGCGCGGTTCGCAAGGGCCGCGGCGGGCCTGGACTTTCTCGCCGTCTTGACCGGCGAGGCCATCAGCGGCGCGACCAGTTTCGACTCGACTTCGGTGCCCATGTCGGTCACGCTCGCGGGCGGTCCGGCGGCCTGCGCCAGCGTGTCGGGCTCCCAGACGTAGTTGTAGATGCCGCCCTTGTCCGGGCTTTCGGTGACATACACCTTGCCCATCACGAACGCGGGGCGCTTGCCCACGGCCGGGCGCGGCGCATCGACGACGCGGCCGTTGTGCACCTGCACCAGCGCCCTGGACTTCTGCCCCTGGCCGTGCGTCGACGCCTTGAGCTGGTCGGGAATCGCGACGGCGAGCGCGTGGGTCGTCAGCGGATTCCACCGGGCGTCGGTCTGATGGGTGCCGCCCGTGCCGACGCTCAGCTTGTTGACTTCGTCGCGGGCCAGCCGGAAGCCGCCCAGGTAGTCCTTGACCTGCTGGGGCCCTCCGCTGGCTTCCACGGTGCCGTGCGAAGGCTTGAGGTCGCCGACCGCGATGTCCGTCGGCGCCTGGCCGGCGCGGACGACGCTCTGCCGCGCTTCGTCGGCGCGCGGCGCGGACTTGTCGATGTGGCCGTTGCGCTCCAGGCGCTCTCCGGCGTGGCGCAGCTCGGGGTTCGAACCGAGTTCGCGCGGCAGCGACTGGCCATCGAAGAAGACGCCGACCGTGGTCGTCGCGCGATAGAGGTCGGCGATTCCGGTGACGCCGAGCGAGACGCCGCTTTTCGTGTCCGCGTTGGGCACCGGCGCCTCGGTATGGATGCCGTTCTCCTTGCCGATCAGCGGCAGCACGAGCTTGTGGGTTCCGGTGCCCACCTTCTTTTTCGCGTTCCTGTCCCGGGCGATGAATTCCGCCGGCATCCAGTAGGGCTCGTAGCGCTGCACGCGCTGCGGCGACGCACCCAGCTTCGATGGATGGGCGGGTGCGGCGGCCAGCGGCGGCGGCTGCGTCTGCTGCACGACGTGGGCCAGTTCGTGGGCCAGGATGTGCGAGGCCCGGTGCTGCACGCGGGGGCCGAGCCAGACGTGGTTGCCGAAGGTGAAGGCGAAGGCATCGACGGCCTCGTTGTAATCCGCCGCGGTGTCGTCGGCGTGGATGCGCACGGCGCTGAAATCGCGCCCGAAGCGCGCCTCGTAGAACGCCGCGACATCGGCCGCGAGCGGCGCCCCGCCCCGAACCAGATCGCTCTCGGCGGGCATCGCGGGCTTTTTCGTCCGCGCCGCCCGCGGCGCGGACGACGGCCCCGCCGACTGCGGCATCTGCCCCATCACCGCCTGCGCGACTTCGTCGGCTTCGCGCTCGTAGGCGTCGCCCGGCTCGTTCACGCGCAATTTGGCTTGCAGCATCCTGCCCAGCAGTGTCTTGCTCGCGCATTCGCCGCATTGAGGCGCGAGCGGCGACCGCTCCGCGCCGCACGCGCACTTGCGCTGCAGGCGCAGGCCGCCGCCCGCCGCGATGCCGGGCGGCGCCGGACGGGCGGCCCGTGCCTGCAGCGGCGCGGCGGTGGCGGCGCTCATTTGCGCATCCCCTTGCCGATGCCTTGCCCCACGGCCTCGCCGACTTGCCGCGGCAGGGGCCGGTGGGCGATGTGCACGCCGCTCACCTTCAGGGCCGGCGCGTCGCCCATCGCCCTCCAGCGCGCCAGCGCCGCTCCGTCCGCGAACACGCGCCCCAGTTCCTGCCGCAGCCCCGCGGCGATGCGATCCCGCTCCGCGGCGGCAAAGCCCCGCAGCACCAGCCGGTCGATGTGGACGATGACGCGGTTCATTGGGGTACCTTCGTGTTGCGCACTGCGGTATTCGCCCTTGGGACGGCCCGGCGGGCTCATGCCCACCCCCGCGTTTCGGCGTCGGAGAGCGCCCGCTCGTGCTTGCCGGCCTCATGGTGCGCGGCGTGCAGCAGGTGCGCCATCGAGACGGGCTCGCCCTGCTCGGCCGCGCGGAACGCGGCGTTGATCGCGATGTTACGGATGCCGCCGCCGGTGACGCCGAGCCGCGCGAGCCGGGCCGGATCGAGCGTGCCCAGCGGCGTGCGCGCGGGAAAGGCGCTGCGCCAGATCGCCTCGCGCTGCGCCTGGTCCGGGAACGGAAACTGCACGACGAAGCGCAGCCGGCGCTGGAAGGCGGCGTCGAGCGTGGCCTTGAGGTTGGTCGTGAGAATGGCCAGCCCGCGGTACGCCTCCATGCGCTGCAGCAGGTAGCTGACCTCGATGTTGGCGTAGCGGTCGTGGCTGTCCTTGACCTCGCTGCGCTTGCCGAACAGCGCGTCGGCCTCGTCGAACAGCAGGATCGCGCCGCCGTCCTCGGCCGCGTCGAACACGCGGCGCAGGTTCTTCTCGGTCTCGCCGATGTACTTGCTGACCACCGCCGACAGGTCGATCCGGTACAGGTCGAGCTGCAGCTCGCGCGCGAGCGCCTCGGCCGCCATCGTCTTGCCGGTGCCGCTCTCGCCCGCGAACAGCGCGCTGATGCCCAGGCCGCGCGCGCCCCGGTCGCCGAAGCCCCATTCGACGTGCACCTTGAGCCGCTGGCGCACGTGCGCGCCGATCTGGCGCAGCGTCGCCTTCTGCGCCTCGGGCAGGACGAGGTCGTCCCAGTGTGCGCCGGCTTCGATGCGCTGCGCGAGTTCGTCGAGCTTCGAGCGGCCGAGCGCGCGGCACGCCGCCCACAGCACGCCGTCGGGCCGGTCGCCGGCCGCCAGCGCGGGCGCGAGCCGCGCGCCTTCGGCGTGGATCGCGCGCGCGCTCAGCTTGAACTGGCCGGCGATGCCGTCGAGCGCGCCGTTCAGGTGGGCGGCGCCCGCGCCGAGCGCCTGTTGCCACAGCTGCTTCTGCTCGACCGGGCCCGGCTTGTCGACGGCGAAGCGCAGCGCGGGCCGGTCGAGCGGCTGCGGCTGGCCCGCGCTGACGAACACCAGGCCACGCAGCTGCTCGACGAAGCGCGCGGCCGCGGCCGGCAGGGGCTCGGCATCACCGGCGACGAGCAGCGCGCTTTCGAGCAGGATCGCCTCGCGCTCCCACAGCGTGCACAGCCCTTCGATCTCGGCGTGGCCGGCGGGTACGTCCCGCGCCGGCAGCACGTGCAGCGCGAGGCCGAGCGTCGAGGCCGCCTCGGCGGCGACATCGGCCTGTCCCGCCGCATCGTCGCCCGCGAGCCAGACGGCCGGCGCGGCGTCCGCCGCCGCGATGCGCTGGCCCAGCTCCGCGGCGAGGGCGCGGTGCGTGGCGCCCATCGCCGCCGGCGGCGCGGCCGGCCGCAGCAGGCTGCGCAGGCGTACGTCGAGGTAGTTGACGCCGGCCAGGTAGTGCAGCATGCGCTCGTCGATGCGCAGGCGCCCGCGCGCCGCGCCGGCCGCTTCATCGACCTCGACCAGCCGCCAGCGCCGCAGGGGCCGCACGGGCGCCAGCGCGCTCCAGTGCGGCGCGTCGAGCACCGCCAGCGCGAGGCCGAACGTCACGCCCGGCCCGCGCGCGCCGCCGCTGGCGGCTTCGCAGCGCGCGGCGAGCTGCGCGTCCATCTCGACGCCGGCACACAGCAGCAGCACGTCGCGCTCGAAGGCGCTCAGGCCGAAGCACGCCGCCAGGTGGTCGATGGCGGCGAGGCCGGGCAGCGCCGCGCGCGCGACCTCGACGGCCGCGTCGGCCGCCGCCGCGCCGCCGTCACCGTCCAGCCGCTGCTTGAGACGGCCGAACTCGGCGACCATCAGGCGCTGGTTGGCCTCGGTCCACGCGGCCGGTGCGGGCACGTCCGCCGCGGCGCCTTCGGGCCGCGCGGGCCGGCCTTCGTCGCGGGGGCGCCCTGGCGACTTCATGTGAACTCCACCCGCTGGTCGAGGAAGGTCGGCACCGCCGGCGGCGCGGCCGACAGGTCGATGACCGGGCTGTCGATGCCGTCGATGCGCAGCCGCGCGAGCTGCGCGCCGGGCGGCGCGTCCGCGATCCTGAAGGCGAGCTCGTTCGCCGGCGAGCCCGCGCCCTGCGGCAGGTGCTCGGTCTGCCCGAGCACGAGCCGCACGCTCTGCCCGGCGCGCAGCGCGGGCGTGAATTCGACCGTGAAGCTTGCCGAGCCGTCGGCCGCGCGCGCGACCGACAGCGGCAGGTTGGTCATGCGCGGCGCGAGCGTGAATGCGACGCGGTTGGTCTCGCGCCGCTGGCTTTCGCCGGGGGACGTCAGCCGCGCGCCGACGCGGTAGACCCCGGCCGGCAGCGCGGCCGACTGGCCTTCGAGCGAGAACTCGATCAGCGATTCGTCGTCGCTGCCTGCCGGCGGTGACGACGGCGGCAGCGCGGGAATCGTCAGCTCGATGCCGAAGCGGTCGTTCGCGAGCAGCACCTCGCGCCCGGTGCCGCCGAGGTGGTGGCCCTGCAGCGCGACCGTGTCGCCGATCGCCGCGGCCGGCTGGCGCCCCGGCGGCGCGGCCGCGATCAAGGTCGGCAGCGGCGGCAGCAGGCCGGGCGCGACGGCGATGCCGCGCTCGCGCCCGCTCGCCGGATCGACCGGGCCGCGGCTGAGCACCGGCAGCGGCGCGCGCGCCGCGCGTTGCGCCTCGATCAGCACCACCGACGCGGTGTATGCGGCGGTCGGCCGGAAGTGGCTCTGCATCGCGGTCCAGAGCTTGGACATCTCCTCGGTGTTCAGGTACTGCGGCGTCAGCTTGACCAGCTCGACCTGGTCTTCGAGGCCGGCGTCGGCGAGCGCGCGCAGCGCCGTCGGCAGGTTCGCCCCGGTGTCGGGCGAAGGGTTCAGCGCGGTGCGGATCGCCTCGCGCGTGAGCACCGGCATCTCGTGCAGCAGCTGCATCGCGTAGCCGAGCAGGATCTCGGCGTGCAGGTCGCCGCCGCTGTAGACCGACAGCAGGTAGTGCAGGTCGAGCGCGAGCGGCGGATTGGCGAGGCGCAGCCGCCCGGATGCATCGCGCGACGGCAGCGCCTCGTTGCGCCAGCCCAGGTTCGGCGTGACGAGGTAGAGAAAGAGGTTGATCTGCGACGCCTCGCCGGCGTTGGGCGGCACCACGCGGTCCGGCGCGAGCACGCTGACCGTGACGCTGCTGCCGAGCACGCTGGTGACGTCGTGGTTGACCAGACCGTCGTTGAGCAGGTCGCGCAGCACCGCCGTCACGCCCGCGATGGCCAGCGCGGTGCTCATGACGAGCGGCTCCGTCGCGCCAGGTGGCTGTCGAGCGAGGTCGGCGCCGGCGCCGGGGCCGGCCGGCGGCGCGGTGACGGCGCCTCGTGCACCGCGGTGACCTCGATGCGGCCGATGTGGATGTGGACCTCGGCGGCATCGTCCGCGCCGCGCTGCGGTGCGGCACGCTGCCATGCCGCCGGTTGCGCGGCCGACGCGGGCCTCGGGGGCGCCGGCGTCGCGCGCGGGGAGGTGGGTGCCTGTGACACGAGCGGCGACGGTGATTCCAGTTGCGGCCGCGGCGGCGTGGGCTGCGACAGTGGCCGCGGTGCCTGTCCGGCATGCGGCAGCGGCGCGGAAAGCCCGGCCGGGCCGCTTCCGTCGGTCGGTGCCGGCAGGGCCATCGCTGCGCTTTCGACCGGTACGGCGGCTCCTGTCGTGCGGCCCGGGTCGCGCGGCGCCGTTGTCGCGACAACATCGATCGGCTCGCGCGGCGACACGATCGCCCGTAGCGGCGGCGGGATGTGCGCTTCGGCCTCCAGGCGCGCAAACGCCGGTGCCGCATCGGCGTCCGCGCCCGCTGCGCCCGGGCCGGGGACGAGGCCGGGCACCGGCCCGGACGCCGGATCGGACCCTTCGGCCGGACCGGGACCGCCAGCGCCATGACGCGGCCCGACTTCGGGTCGCAGCGACACCGCCGTGCCCAGGGCGCGCGCGGCGAGCCGGTGCAGCAGGCCGTTCATGCGTCCACCATCGACAGGTAGGCGGCGCGGCGCGCGTCGCCGAGCGCGAGGATCTCGCCCTCGCTCCAGCCATAGGCCCGCGCCAGCCGGTGCACCTCGCCGAGCAGCGCGCGCGCGCGCGCGTCGAGCCGGTCCCACAGCAGGCTGCCGGGGTCGAGCTGCGCCGTGACGTGCTCGCCGCACGCCTCGCAGCGCACGTCGAAGCCGAGGTCGGCGTTCGGGTCGATCGATTCGAGCGCGTCCTCAGCGCGGCGCACCGCGTCGTCGGGCCAGGTGGCCGGATCGCCCTGCGCGTCCATCGCGCAGCGCGCGAGCAGCCGGCGCGCGGCGCGGCCCACATCGCGCTCGTCGGCGATGGCCGCCAGGTCGCGCAGCGCGGGCGGGCGCAGGCGCAGCCCGGCGACCTCGACCTCGCACGGCTCCAGGCCCGCGGGCTGCAGCAGCTCGGCCGGCGCGAGCGTCAGTTCGAGGCGCTCGCCGCAGCCCGGGCAATCGACGCGGCAGCGCACGCGCGCGCCGAAATTCGCCTCGTGCAGCCGCAGCAGGCTCGCGGCGACGTCGCCCAGCGGCAGGTCGCGGACCGCTTCCGCGGGCAGCTCGGGTCGCGCCCAGGCGCACAGCAGCGCGCTGCGGTCCAGCGCATGCCAGCCCGCGCCCCGCTCCCAGAGCGCGAGCAGGTCGGCGGCCCCGAAAGCGCGCATTGCCGCATCCTCAGACGGCCGGCTCGCTGAAAGACGGCTCGGCCGGCTCGACCACGTCGTAGTCGCGCTCCCAGCCCTCGTTCTCGAGCTTGATGTGCTGGATCGCGATCGCGCCGGCGTTGGCGTCGAGGTCGGGCAGCGCCTGGTACTCCGAGACCCAGCAGCGGTACACCTTGTAGGCGAGCGCGAGCTGGCCGGCCTCGTTGTAGATCTCGATGATGATGTCCTTGCGGAAGTCCTTGAGCGAGGCCTCGGCGCCCAGGCCCGAGCCGAAGTTCCAGACCTTGTTGGCCCACTTCTCGAACTCGGTGTCGTGCGTGACGCCGCGCTCGAGCGTGATCGCGTCGTACTTGGTGCGCCCGGGCGACTTGCGCGTGCTCGACGGATCGCCGCCCTCGCGGTGCTCGACCATCTCGGTGGTGCGCTTGAGCGCGCTGACCTTGGAGACGCCGGCGACGAAGCGGCCGTCCCATTTGACGCGGAATTTGAAGTTCTTGTAGGGGTCGAAGCGCTGTGCGTTGACGCTGAACTGGGCCATGGCGCGGTCCTCCTCGATCCGGGGGTCAGGTGGCGATCTGGCCGGCCATCTGCTGGATCTAGATCACGACGAACTCGGCCGGCTTGAGCGGCGCGAAGCCGACGATGACGTTGAGGATGCCGAGGTTGATGTCGTTCTGGGTCGTCGTCTGGCGGTCGCACTTGACGAAGTAGGCATCGCGCGGCGTCGCACCCTGGAACGCCCCCTGGCGAAAGAGCCCCTGCATGAACGCGCCGACGTTGAGCCGCATCTGCGCCCACAGCGGCTCGTCGTTCGGCTCGAACACGACCCATTGCGTGCCGCGGTACAGGCTTTCCTCCAGGAACAGCGCGAGGCGCCGTACCGGCAGGTACTTGTACTCGTCGGCCGCCGCGTCCGCGCCGCGCAGCGTGCGCGCGCCCCAGACGACGCGGCCGTTGACGCCCATCGAGCGCAGGCAGTTGATGCCGAGCGGGTTCAACTGGCCGTTCTCGAGGTCGTTCAGGTTGAGCTGCAGGTCCTGCACGCCGTTGAGCGCGGCGTCGAGCCCGGCCGGCGCCTTCCAGACGCCGCGCGCGACGTCGGTGCGCGCCATCACGCCGGCGACGATGCCGCTCGGCACGAAGGTGTCGATGCGGCTGTCGCGCAGCGGATCGGCCATGCGCACGCAGGGAAAATAGAGCGCCGCGTTGCGCGCGTCCGTGCCGTTCAGGTTCAGCGCGTTGCGGCCGTCGATCGCACGGTCGAGCGCGCCGTTGATCGTGGCGGCCCAGCGGGGGTCGGGATCGACGATCAGCAGCGCGCGGCGTTCGACGCAGAGCGCCAGCGCGTCCTGGTAGACCTCTTCGGGCACCGGCGTATAGCTCGACGGCAGGGTCGAACTGTCGCGCGCGAGCGGCGGGACGCACAACAGGTTGAACAGGTCGGCGCGGTTGAGCGCGTACAGACCCGTCTTCCTGGCAGGCTCCCCCTGCAAGTCTCGGGCGAGGAGACCGGAGCCGTCGGCGCCGCTGGGCATCGCTGGCGATCCGATCAGGTCGGCGCCCCGCCAGGCGGGCTTCCCGGTGGCCGGAGAGCCGGTTTCCTCGACCGTGGCGGCCGGCCGGAACTCGGGCATCGGACCCTCCACGCGCACGAAGGACGACTCGCGCTCGAGCACCCGCGGCAGGAAGCGCGGTTCGGCCGGGTCCGTCGAGACCGCACCGAAGGTTTCGCTGACGAACTCCTCGCGTCCCGCGCGCGGCTGATAGCGAACCACGAGGTTGAACCGCTTGTCCCTGGTCGCTTGCGGTGTCGAGGAGGGCCACGCACGGTCCGTGTCGTGATTCACCGCGGCACTGAGCCGGTTGCCCCAGGCGCCGACGCTCGACGCGACCAGCACCAGCTCCTCGGCCGGGTTGCCGTCGCCCGCGAGCGTGATCGTCGCGGCCTCGGCATCGCCGGGCGCGACGCGAACGACCAGCGCGAGCGCGCCGCCGTTCAG
This sequence comes from uncultured beta proteobacterium, assembly GCA_963847265.1. Taxonomy (GTDB): domain Bacteria; phylum Pseudomonadota; class Gammaproteobacteria; order Burkholderiales; family Burkholderiaceae_C; genus Variovorax. Next base: position 1,668,237 of record CAWJZE010000001.1, read on the forward strand.
GTAGAAATCCCGCACCGCATAGCTCATCGGGCTCGCCAGGTCGAGGCCGCCGAAGCGGCGCTCGTAGTCGGCGTAGCTCGTGAGCATCACCGGGTCGTCGGTCGGCCCCGCGGCCGCCCGGCCGACGAAGGCCGTGATCGACGTCGCGACGCCGGTGATCGTTCGCACCCCGCTGGGCACTTCCTGGATGTAGACGCCGGGGTAAGTCAGTGCGGCTGGCATGAGCTTGTCTCCATCAAGGCTGTCTCCATGGGACCGGCGTGCGGAACACCCCTGGGCGTCGCAGCGGTGCGGCGTCCTCCGGGAGGCGCGGACCGGCCCCGCCCGCCCGCAGCCAAGCGCCCGATCGCCACGCCGGAGTGCCCTTGCGGGAGGGCGCCGCGGCCTTCCTTCCCCGCCTGCATCCTGAGGGGATGCGCTGGAAGTTCGAATTCATTAGAGGGCGAAACCCAGGCGGCCGCAAGCCGTACGTTTTGCATAGGCCGGAAGTGATGGACCGCTGGCGCCCGGACCTCCGGCTGCGCCAGGTTTTTACGCCAAATGGGGCTCTGGCGCCCGTCCCGTATGGTTGGTATGCTATTTAAAAGATAGCATACGCGCTCCCGGAGCAACCGACCGGACACTTGGATCGGCGCCGGGTCAAGCCCCTGCACCGAGCGCGCCGACCCCGCCGAATACAATGTCCGGTGCTCTGCGCGGTCCGGCCGCGCCCCGCGGCTGCGCCTCGCGGTCCGCCACCGCACCGCCACCGCGGTCCGATCCCTTGTTCCTTTTCTCTCTGTTGGAGCCCTCCCGTGTTCATTTCCTCCGCATTCGCCCAGACCGCGCCGGCCGCCGGCGGCGGCGACCTGATGTCCTCGCTCGGCAGCATGCTGCCGCTGGTGCTGATGTTCGTGGTGCTGTATTTCGTCATGATCCGCCCGCAGATGAAACGCCAGAAAGAGGCGCGCGCCATGATCGAGGCGCTCGCCAAGGGCGACGAGGTCGTGACCTCGGGCGGCCTGCTCGGGCGCATCACGCGCCTGGGCGAGCAGCAGCTCGGCCTGGAGATCGCCAACGGCATCGAGGTCCAGGTCCAGCGCAGCGCGGTGGTGCAGGTGCTGCCCAAGGGCGCCATCAAGTAAGGAGTAAACGCGGTGCTGCGCACTCGCGTCCTTCGAAGGTTGAATCGATGAACCGTTACCCGGTATGGAAGTACGCGATCATCGTGATCGTGCTGCTGGTGGGCTTGGTCTATGCCCTGCCCAATTTCTTCGGCGAGGCGCCGGCGGTGCAGGTGTCGTCGGCCAAGGCCACCGTCAAGGTCGACGCCGCGACCGAGGCGCGCGTCGCCGACGCGCTCAAGGCGGCCGGCCTGGCACCCGACCTGCTGACGCTCGACGCCACCTCGGTCCGCGCGCGCTTCACCACCACCGACGACCAGCTGAAGGCCAAGGACGCGCTGCAGCGTGCGCTGGTGCCCGACCCGAGCGATCCGCCCTACACCGTGGCGCTCAACCTGCTGTCGCGCTCGCCGGCCTGGTTGAGCGCGCTGCACGCGTTTCCGATGTACCTGGGGCTCGACCTGCGCGGCGGGGTCGATTTCGTGCTGCAGGTCGACATGAAGGGCGCCATCGACAAGAAGGCCGAGTCCTTCGCCAGCGACATCCGCAGCGCGCTGCGCGACAAGAACATCCGCGGCAGCGCGGTCAGCCGCAACGGCCAGGCGATCGAGGTGCGCTTCCGCGACGCGGCCAGCCTGGAGGCGGCGCGGCGCCTGGTGGAAGACCAGTTCGCCGACTTGGCGCCGGTGGCGAGCCAGGACGGCACGGATTTCAAGCTGGTCGCCACCATCAAGCCCGAGGCCGCGCGGCGGCTGCAGGACGCGGCGCTCAAGCAGAACATCACCACGCTGCACAACCGCATCAACGAGCTGGGCGTGGCCGAGCCGGTGATCCAGCAGCAGGGCCTGGACCGCATCGTGGTGCAGCTGCCCGGCGTGCAGGACACGGCCAAGGCCAAGGACATCCTCGGGCGCACCGCGACGCTGGAGATGCGCCTGGTCGACGAGTCGGCCGAGGGCCGCGCCGCCGAGATGGGCACCGGCCCGGTGCCCTTCGGCTCCGAGAAGTTCCTCGACCGCGAAGGCCGCCCGGTCATCGTCAAGAAGCAGGTGCTGGTCACCGGCGAGAACCTGACCGACGCGCAGCCCGGCTTCGACTCGCAGACCCAGCAGCCCAAGGTGGACCTGACGATGGACGCCAAGGGCGGGCGCATCATGCGCGACGTCAGCCGCGAGAACTACCGCAAGCGCATGGCCATGCTGATCTTCGAGAAGGGCAAGGGCGAGGTGCTCACGGCCCCGTCGATCAACGGCGAGCTGGGCAACCGCTTCCAGATCTCGGGCGCCATGACGGTGGTCGAGGCCAACGACCTGGCCCTCCTGCTGCGCGCCGGCTCGCTGGCCGCGCCGATGGAGATCATCCAGGAGCGCACCATCGGCCCGAGCCTGGGCGCCGACAACATCACGAAGGGCTTCAACAGCGTGATGTACGGCTTCGCCGGGATCATGGTGTTCATGTGCGTGTACTACGCCCTGTTCGGCGTGTTCTCGTCGATCGCGCTGGCGGTCAACCTGCTGCTGCTGGTGGCGGTGCTGTCGATGCTGCAGGCCACGCTCACGCTGCCCGGCATCGCGGCCATGGCGCTGGCCATCGGCGTGGCGATCGACTCCAACGTGCTGATCAACGAGCGCATCCGCGAGGAGCTGCGCGCCGGCGCCTCGCCGCAGGCGGCCATCCACGCCGGCTACGAGCGCGCCTGGGGCACCATCCTGGACTCCAACGTGACGACGCTGATCGCGGGCATCGCGCTGCTGGCCTTCGGCTCGGGGCCGGTGCGCGGCTTCGCGGTGGTGCACTGCATCGGCATCGTGACCTCGATGTTCTCGGCCGTGTTCTTCTCGCGCGGGCTGGTCAATTTCTGGTACGGGCGCAAGAGGAAGCTCAAGACGGTGTCGATCGGCACCGTCTGGCGGCCCAAGACCGATGCGGCCGTGGCGCAGGCCAAGTAACCGAGGGCACGACGCCATGGAGTTTTTCCGCATTCACAGGACGATCCCGTTCATGCGCCACGCGGTGGTGTGGAACGCCGTCTCGCTCATCACCTTCGCGCTGGCGGTGTTCTTTCTGCTGCACCGCGGGCTGCACCTGTCGGTCGAGTTCACCGGCGGCACGGTGATGGAGGTGGCCTACCCGCAGTCGGCCGACGTCGGCAAGATCCGCCAGACCATCGGCAAGCTCGGCTACGAGGACGTGCAGGTGCAGAACTTCGGCACCTCGCGCGACGTGCAGATCCGCCTGCCGGCGCACAAGGGGCTGAGCTCGGCGCAGCAGAGCACGCAGGTCATGGACGCGCTCAAGGCGGTCGATCCGGCGGTGGTGCTGCGCGGCAACGAGTTCGTCGGCCCGCAGGTGGGCGACGAGCTCACCAGCAACGGCCTGAAGGCGCTGGCCATGGTGGTGGTCGGCATCATGGTCTACCTGGCGTTTCGCTTCGAGTGGAAGTTCGCGCTCGCCACGGTGCTCGCCAACCTGCACGACGTGGTGATCATCCTGGGCTTCTTCGCGTTCTTCCAGTGGGAGTTCTCGCTGGCGGTGCTGGCGGCGGTGCTGGCGGTGCTGGGCTACTCGGTCAACGAGTCGGTGGTGATCTTCGACCGGGTGCGCGAGAACTTCCGGCGTTTTCGCAAGATGAGCACGCGCGAGGTGATCGACAACGCCATCACCTCGACCATCAGCCGCACCATCATCACGCACGGCTCGACGCAGCTGGTGGTGCTGTCGATGTTCTTCTTCGGCGGCCCGACGCTGCACTACTTCGCGCTGGCGCTGACCATCGGCATCCTGTTCGGCATCTATTCGTCGTGCTTCGTGGCGGCGGCGATCGCCATGTGGCTGGGCGTCAAGCGCGAGGATCTGGTCAAGGGGCCGGTGCGGCGCGAGGGCGACCCGGACGACCCCAACGCCGGCGCCACGGTGTAGCCGCGCCGGCGGCGACCCGGGCCGCGGCGGCTCTTGCGGCAGCGCAATCGGACGGGGCAGGCTTGCCGCTACCATTGGCTTCCACCGCCGTCCTGACCGCCCAATGAGCACCTTGCGTTCCCGCGACTCTTCGCTGCAGCTGGCCCGCGAGACGCGCGAACGCTTCGTGGCCGCGACCGCCGCCCTGCTGCCCCCTGCCGCCGCGGCGGTGCGCGGGCATCTCGCCGAGGCCGCCGCGCAGGTCGGCACGGCGCGCGAGATGCAGCAAAACCGCGACGACTTCCTGGCGTTCCGCGAGCGCGAAGCCGGCTGGCTGGCCGGCCTGCAGGCCGCCTGGGGCAGCAAGGCGGCGCGCGAAGGCGTCGGCGCCGGCAGGATGCACAGCACGATGGCGGCGCTGGAGCTGATCGACGATGCGGTGGTCGAGAACAACATCCTCGCGTCGCGGCTGGCGCTGGTGATCCAGGAGAAGGTGGGCTTCGAGCTCAACGACCTGCGCCTGCGCATCCAGGAGCTGGAGCACAGCGGCGACCTCGGCGCCGGCGACGTGCTGCGACCCGAGTCGCTCGCGCGCGTGCTGGTCGAGCAGTGGCTTGCCGCGGGTCTGGCGCGCCCGCTGTGGAGCCGGGTGCAGGACACGCTGCAACGGCAGCTGCTCGACGGCCTGCTGGCCGCCTACCGCGACGCCAACGCCTTCCTGGTCGGCCGCGACGTCATGCCGCAGATCGACCTGAAGCGCTTCGTGCGGCGCACCGCGGCGCCCTCGGGCGCCAGTTCGCTGGGAGGCGGAGCGCCCGGCGGCGCCCGGAGCCCGCGCCCGGGCGCCGCCGCAGACGCTTCGGCAGGCGGCTTCGCGCCGGCCGCCATCGGCGCCCGCCCCGGCAGCGCCGCCGTCGCGGACGGCTCCCCGGTGGCGCTGGCGCGCCAGCGTGCCCAGAGTGTGATGCTCAGTCTCAAGCGCTTCGTGACCGGCCGCCTCGGCGGCGACCCGTCCGTCGCACGCTTCGACGCCGCGGACGAGGCCGCGCTGGGCGACGGCGGCCCCGCCGCCGGAGCGGGCCTGGCGGCGGGCCCGGGCGCCGAGGCCTTCATGGCCGCGATCGAGGAGGCGGGTGCCGCCTACAGCCGCATCGCAGCAGCCTCGTCTGCCGCCACGCTCGACGCCCGGGCGGTGCAGCAAAGCGCCGCCGAGCTGCGCCAGCGCACCAGCGAGCTCAAGCGCCGGGCGCCGACCACCGCCGACAAGGCCACGGTGGAGATCGTGGCGCTGATGTTCCAGGCCATCCTGGCCGAGGAGCGCATCCCGTTTTCCGCGCGCGTGTGGTTCGCGCGGCTGCAGATGCCGGTGCTGCGCGTGGCGATCGCCGAGCCGGCCTTCTTCGGCACGCTGCAGCATCCGGCGCGCATGCTGATCGACCGCATGGGCTCGTGCGTCATGGGCTTCGACGCGGCGGCCATCACCGGCAGCGCGCTGGAGGGCGAGATCCGGCGCGTGGTGCAGGTCATCGAGCAGTACCCCGAGACCGGCCAGCGCGTCTTCAAGCTGGTGTACGACGAGTTCGTCGCGTTTTTGTCGAAGTACCTGACCCGCACCGACGCGACCCAGCGCCTGATGAGCGTGGCGCAGCAGGTCGAGCAGAAGGAGACGATGGCCATCCAGTACACCATCGAGCTGCGCAAGATGCTCGACGACATGCCGGTGGCAGCGGAGATCCGCGAGTTCCTGTTCAAGGTCTGGGCCGAGGTGCTGGCCATTGCCGCATTGCGCCACGGGGCGCAGGACGAGCGCACCGTCACGCTCAAGCGTGCCGCCTCCGAGCTGGTGTGGGCGGCCAGCGCCAAGCCGCGCCGCGAAGACCGCGCCCGCGTGATCCAGGGGCTGCCGCAACTGCTGCAGCGCCTGCGCCATGGCATGACGCTGCTGGGCGTGGTCGGCGAGCCGCAGGAGCGGCACATCAAGGCCATCGGCGACACGCTGGCCGCCGCCTTCGTTTCCAAGGCCGAATCCATCGCGCCGGCGCGCATCGAGGCCATGGCGGCGCGCCTGGCGCACATCGAGGACTTCGTCGACGACGAGGGCAACGCCGAGGACCTGCAGCTCGACACCGCCAGCATCGAGCTGCTGCTGGGCGCCGACGCGGCGGCCTCGATCGAGGTGGTGCCCGACACCGGCACCCGGGTCAACGACGAGATGCGCGCGTGGGCCCACGAGCTGCAGGTGGGCAGCTGGTTCATGCTCGAGCACAACGGGCGTGTCAGCCAGGTGCAGTTCGTCTGGCGCAGCGAGCGCAGGCAGCTGCACCTGTTCGCCGCGGCGCACGGCCGCAGCTTCCTGATCCAGGCCGGGCGGCTGGCGGCCTACCTGCAGGCCGGCCTGCTGGTGCCGGCCGAGGAGGAAAGCCTCACCGCGCGCGCCACCCGCGAGGCGCTGGCCAAGCTCGACGCCAATCCGGAGCGCCTGCTGAGCTGATCATTTCCGGGGTCGATGCATTCGATGCGCACTGCGGCGGACGGTTGCGCCGCGCCGCGGTGCCGATCCACATCGGATCAGAAGGGACTCAGTGGGCGACGCGGCCCGGCGCGGCGCAGCACAACAGCTCGTCGAGCACCAGCGCGCCGGGCTCGACGCCGGCGCGCCAGTACACCAGCAGCACGATGATCTTGAGCTTGTCGAGCGCCACCGGGCCGTCCGAGGCGGCCATGGCGCGGTCCAGCACGATCTCGCGCACCGGCATGGGGAGCGCGTTGGACGCCTCGAGGAAGCGGATGAAGCCCAATCCCTCGGCGCCGAGCCGGTCCTGCTCGGCCGCGCAGTAGACGCGCAGCGCGCCGGCCGACTGCGCCAGCGTGCCAGGGGCGCCGTGCAGCGCGAGGGCAGGGGACGCGGTGCCGTCCTCGGCGGGCCGGCCGTCGTGGCGCTGCAGGTCCTGCGTGGCCAGACTCAGGCCATCGAGCCAGTGCAGCGCCTCGCCGATGTCCTCGTCGTCGAAGCCGTGCGCGCTGAGCCGGCGCCCGAGCTGCCGCGCTTCGGGGAAGGGCGCGCGCCGCCCGTAGTTCTGCCAGACGAATGCGAGCACTTCAAACATGGCGCAATATAGCCGACGCATCCTGCGGCGCCGCAACCCGCCGCGCTGCAGCGGCTCTGGGCCTCAGGCCCGCGACACGCGCTGGAACAGCCCGCCGGGCAGCCGCGCCACGTGGCCGTCGAGCTCCAGCTCCAGCAGCCGGGCCTGCAGCTCGGCGGCGCTCCAGCCGGTGCGCGCACCCAGCGCGTCCAGGCCCGCCGGGTCGTGGCCGAGCGCGTCGAGCAGCGGGTTTTTGACCTCCGTTGGGGTGCCGGCGCATGTGGAGTCTGGGTTTGTTGCTATCGAATCCGTAGCAACGTCCAGCCGCAGCTCCTCCAGCACGTCCTGCGCGGTCTCGACCAGCTTGGCGCCCTGGCGGATCAGCGCGTGGCAGCCGCGCGACTGCGGCGAGTGGATCGAGCCCGGGATGGCGAACACCTCCCGGCCCTGCTCGACGGCCAGGCGCGCCGTGATCAGCGAGCCCGAGGCCAGCGCCGCCTCGACCACCAGCGTGCCGCGCGCGAGCCCGGCGATGATGCGGTTGCGCTTGGGGAAGTTCGCGTTCAGCGGCGGCGTGCCGAGCGGGAACTCGCTCACGATCAGCCCGTGCGTCGCGATGCGGTGCGCCAGCGCGCGGTGCCGCGCCGGGTAGACGCGGTCGAGCCCGGTGCCGACCACCGCGACCGTGGGGCAACGGGCGCCGGCTTGCGCGTCGAGCGCGCCCTCGTGGGCGGCGGCGTCGATGCCGAGTGCCAGTCCCGAGACCACTGTAATGCCCATTTCTGCGAACGCGCGCGCGAAGGCGCGTGCGTTGTCGGCGCCCTGCGGCGTCGGATTGCGGCTGCCGACCAGGGCGATGCTGCGCTCCAGCCGCGCCAGGTCGCAGGCGGACGCGCCCATCAGGTACAGCATCAGCGGCGGATCGGCCGTCTCCAGCAGCGCTGCCGGGTAGCCCGGATCGCCGAGCGTGACGATGCGGTGGGCGATGCCGTCGCCGTCGCTGGACTGCAGCCAGCGCCAGGTGGCTTCGAGCTGGTCGGCCAGGCCGGGCGGCGGCACGCACAGCGCGGCGGTCTGCGCCGCGCTCACCACGTCGCGCAGCGCGCCGCGCGGCTGCGACCAGACGGCCTGCGGCAGGCCGAAGGCGGCCAGCAGCCGGCGCGCGGCGCCGTCGCCGACGCCGGGCGTCAGCGCCAAGCGCAGCCAGCCGGCGAGTTCGTCGCGTTCCATGGCCGGGATGCCTGCGCTCGCGCAGGCATCAAGGGTTGACCAGCCGGTCGCCGACCCGCACCGCGTCGCTGATCTCCAGCACCAGCGCGTACGACACCCGATCGAAGGTGCGGAACACCATCAGCAGCCCGGCGCGCTCGTCGGGCAGCTTGACCAGCTCCTTGGCGCCGCCGGTGCGGTCGACGACGGTTCCGCCGTCGCGCAGGATCGCCAGCACGTGGCCGCTCTCGATGCCGTCGCGCGCGCCCTTGTTGATGGCGACGATCTGGTTCTGCGCCGCGAACTGCACCGCGTTGCCGTACACCGAGACGATGCGCCCGCCGCTCACCGCCATGTCCGGGGCGCGCGGCGCGTAGCTGACCAGCTGGCGCGGCGGCTCGGGCAGCAGGCGGTCGCCGGCGCGCATCTCCTCGCGCGCGGCGACGATGTCGAGACTGGCGGCCACGGCGGCGACCTCATCGGTGCCCGGCGCCCCGGCGGCGCCGGCCGACTCGCCGCGCACCAGGCGCGCCTTGCCGAGGTAGTGCGCCTCGTAGCCGAGGATTTCGCCGGTGCCGGGGTCGCGCAGCGGCGTGGCGTTGCGGAAGACGCGGAACTGCCGGAGCGGCCCGCCGTCATCGACCAGCGGCGCGGCGGCGCCGCCGAGCGCGTAGGCGCGGTCGCCGCGCGCCAGCAGCACGCGCGCGTCGTTGCCCGCCACGATGCGCGGCGCCGCCAGCAGCGTGGTCTCGTCGACCACGATCGGCTCGCTCAGGAACGGCTCGATCGTGGCCGGGTTGAGCGTGGGCAGCGGTCCGCCCGGGAGCGTGTCGTAGCGCGTGTGCGGCGACAGCCTGACGGTGCCCTCCGGCCCGCCCGATCCGGGGCGCCGGACGGCCAGGCGCGCGCGGCCGCCGGTCCGGTCGAGGTAGAGCACCTGGCCCGGGTAGATCAGGTGCGGGTTGCGGATGTCCTGCAGGTTCATGCCCCACAGCTCGGGCCAGCGCCACGGGCTCTTCAGGTACAGCCGCGAGATCGCCCACAGCGTGTCGCCCGCGCGCACGGTGTACTCGTCGGGGGCGTTGAGTGCGAGCTCGCCGACCGGGATGCCGGTGGCGGCGGCCTGCTGCGCCTCCGCGCGCTGCGCCGGCGTGACCGGGTAGGTCTGCGCCGCAGCGCTGGCGGCGCCCGGGCCGAGCAGGGCGAGCGTGACCAGCAGGGAGGCGGCCCGCTGCGGGCGCGGGTAACGACGAGGGGTTGAGATCATGGTCGGTCGGGAGATCGGGGTGCCGCCGCAGGGACGGCGGTGAACATGTCGGCCGCGCCGCCGCGCCCGGCGAGCGGTCAAGGCTTCACAATTTGCAACGAATTGTCCGTCGAAGGCCTTGAGACGGCAACGCTTATGCGCGCCGCGCGCCACGCGGCGTCGCGGAAATGGCGAAAATGCACTGTTCCGCTTGACGATCCCATGGCCAAAAGAACCATCCTGAGCTTTCCCGACCCCCGCCTGCACACCGTCGCGCGGCCGGTGCAGGGCGTCGACGCCCGCATCAAGGCGCTGGCCGCCGATATGCTGGAGACGATGTACGACGCCAAGGGCATCGGCCTGGCCGCCACGCAGATCGACGTGCACGAGCGCCTGGTCGTGATCGACGTTTCCGAGGAGCGCAACCAGCCGCTGGTGCTGATCAACCCAGCCATCGTGTGGGCCAGCGACGAGAAGGTGCTGAACGAGGAGGGCTGCCTGTCGGTGCCCGGCATCTACGACGGCGTCGAGCGCTCGACCGCGGTGCGCTGCACGGCGCTCGACCTGGACGGCGAGCCGCGCACCCTCGAGGCCGAGGGGCTGCTGGCGGTGTGCATCCAGCACGAACTCGACCATTTGCTCGGCAAGGTGTTCGTCGAGTACCTGTCGCCGCTCAAGCGCAACCGCATCAGGGCCAAGATCCTGAAGCAGCAGCGCGAGGAACAGCGCGAGAAACGGGGTTGAACATGATGATGTCTCTTTCTTTCCGCCGCGCCGCCGCAACCGCCTCGGGCCTGGCCGCGCTGGCGCTGCTGGCCGGCTGTGCCGGCGAGCCGACCCGCCTGCCGCCGGGCGTCTCGCGCGCCGAGGCGCTGCAGCGCCTCGGCGCGCCGACCGCCGACTACCCGCTGCCCGGGGGCGGCGAGCGCCTGCAGTACTCGCGCCAGCCGGCAGGCTTCGAGGTCAACAACGTCGATCTGGATGCCAGCGGACGCGTGGCGTCGGTGCGCCAGGAGCTCAACGAGAACCTGTTCGGCGCCACCATTCGCCCGGACGTGTGGCGCGAGGCCGACGTGCTGCGCACCTACGGCCCGCCGGCCGAGATCACGCGGGTCACCTCGTTCGACGGCACGGTCTGGAGCTGGCACTACCTGATGCTGAATTCGCCGCGCCTGCTCTACATCTACGTCGATCCCCAGGGCGTGGTGCGGCGCTACCACGTCGGCGACGACCTGCGGCGCGAGCGGCTGCGCTGGTGAGCCGCGCGTGAGGATCGTCTTCGCGGGCACGCCCGCGTTCGCGCGCGCCGCGCTGGCGCAGCTCGACGCCGCCGGCTTCGAGATCGCGCTGGTGCTGACGCAGCCCGACCGGCCGGCCGGCCGCGGCCTGAAGCTGCAGCCCTCGCCGGTCAAGGCACTGGCTCTGCAGCGCGGCTGGCCGGTGGCGCAGCCGCGCAGCCTGCGGCTGGACGGCAAGTACCCCGACGACGCGGCGATGGCCGCCGAGGCGCTCGCAGCCGCCCGCGCCGACGCGATGGTGGTCGCCGCCTACGGGCTGATCCTGCCGCAATGGGTGCTCGACCTGCCGCGCCTGGGCTGCCTGAACATCCACGCCAGCCTGCTGCCGCGCTGGCGCGGCGCGGCGCCGATCCACCGCGCCATCGAGGCCGGCGACGCCGAAACCGGCATCACGATCATGCAGATGGACGCGGGGCTCGACACCGGCGCCATGCTGCGCGTCGAGCGCACGCCGATCCGCTACGACGGGCCCGAGCCCGACACCACGGCGCGGCTGCACGACCGGCTGGCCGACCTGGGCGCACGGCTGATTGTCGAGGTGTTGCACGACACCGAGCGCGGCGCGCTGTGCTCGCGACCGCAGCCGGCCGAGGGCGTGACCTACGCCCGCAAGGTGGAAAAGCACGAGGCGCCCATCGACTGGGCGCAGGACGCCGCGGCGATCGTGCGGCGCATCCGCGCGTTCGACCCGTTCCCGGGCGCCGTCACGTCGCTGGCCGGCGAAACCATCAAGCTGTGGGCCGCCGAGATGTCGCGCGCGCCGGGCTCTGCCGTTCCGGGAACGATTCTGGCAACCACGCCCGCCGCCATTGAGGTTGCTGCTATCGATTCGATAGTAAAACTCACCGAGCTGCAGCGTCCCGGCGGCAAGCGGCTGGCAGCAGCCGATTTCCTGCACGGCTTCGAACTGCGGCCGGGCCTGGTGTTCGACCGCCCGTGACCTGCACCGTCGCCGCCGCGCACGCCGGACGCACGAGCCCCCGCGCTGCGCGCCGTCCCTGCGGGGGCGGTGCGGCGTCGCCAGTCCGCTAGCCGGCGGGAATTCCACGGCATGTTCTTCCTGCCCTCGGTGCGCCGCCATCCGCAGTTCCGCGAGGGCGCGCGCGAAATGGCGCCGATGGCGATCGGCCTCGCCGCCTGGGGCCTGATGACGGGCGTGGCCATGGTGCAGTCGGGCCTGAGCGTGGCGGAGGCCGTGGCGATGACGCTGCTGGTCTACGCCGGCAGCGCGCAGCTGGCCGCCCTGCCGCTGCTGGTGTCGGGCGCGCCGGCCTGGGTCGTGCTGGCGACGGCGTTCTGCGTCAACCTGCGCTTCATCGTCTTCAGCCTGCACCTGCGGCCCTACCTGATGCACCTGCCGCGCTGGCGCCGGCTGGTCGACGGCTACCTGACGGCCGACCTGAGCTACGTGGTGTTCACGCGCCGCTACCCGGTGCCCGCCGGCGACGCGGCCGGCCGCGCGGCGCAGGAAGCCTACCTGCTGGGCGGCTGCGCCGTCAGCTGGGCGTCGTGGATGGGCCTCAGCCTGCTCGGCGTGGCGCTGGCCAACGCCATTCCGCTCGCCTGGGGCCTGGGCTTCGCCGGCGTGCTGGCGCTCGTCGGCGTGCTGTGCTCGATGGCCACCTCGCGGCTGCGCGTGCTCGCCATCGGCATCGCCGGCGCGACCGCGGTGGCGGCCTACGCGCTCCCGCTCAAGCTGGGCATCGTGGTCGGCATCGGCGTGGCGGTGCTGCTGTGCTTCTGGATCGAGAAGCGACTGGGCCTGGCGCCCGAGGCCGAGGATTAGGATGGAAAACACCCCCAGGCTGCGCGCACTTCGTGTCGCTTTCGCCCACCCCCTTGCAGGGGGCAACACCAGCGGCCCGGCAAAGCCGGTTCCGCGGTGTTTCCCGAAGGGCGCGCGCCGGTTTCATGCGTCACGGGCGGCGCGTGGCGCCATGGGCATGGGGCCCCGACGATGACGGACCTGTGGACGCTGGCGGTGATCGTCGGGCTGGCCGTGGTGTCGGTGCTGACGCGCTGCTTCTTCTTCATCCTGGAGCGGCCCTGGGGCCTGCCGGGCTGGGCGCACCGGGCGCTGCACTACGCGCCGGTGGCGGCGCTGGCGGTGGTGATCGCGCCGGAGATCGTCATGACGCAGGGCCACCTGATCGCCACCTGGCGCGACGCGCGGCTCTATGGCGCGCTGGTCGGCGCGGCGTACTACTTCTGGCGCCGCGGCGTGCTCGGCACCATCGTGGCGGGCATGGCGGTGTACCTGCCGCTGCACCTGGGGCTGGGCTGGTAGGGCGTCGGCGGCGTGCCGGCGGGCGGCCTTTGATGGTAGGCAGTGAGCGGCAGTCAGCGGGCGGTCGAGACGCCGGCCGATGTGCTTCCGGCGGGCCGCCGCGCGTCCCGTCTTTCTAGAATGGCCGATTTCTTCAGGAAAAGGCCCGTCGTCCCATGAACGTCCTCCGCTTCACCGATCTCTGCGCGCAAGGCAAGCTGGCCGGCCGGCGCGTGTTCATCCGCGCCGACCTCAACGTGCCGCTGGACGACCAGGGCCGCATCACCGAGGACACGCGTATCCGCGCCTCGGTGCCGTGCATCCGCCAGGCGCTCGACGCCGGCGCCGCCGTGATGGTGACCTCGCACCTGGGCCGCCCGACCGAGGGCGAGTTCAAGCCGGCCGACTCGCTGGCGCCGGTGGCCAAGCGCCTGGGCGAGCTGCTCGGACGCGAGGTGCCGCTGGTGGCGGACTGGGTCGATGGCGTCGAGGTCGCGCCCGGCCAGGTCGTGCTGCTGGAGAACTGCCGCGTCAACAAGGGCGAGAAGAAGAACGACCCGGCGCTGGCCAAGAAGATGGCCGCGCTGTGCGACGTCTACGTGAACGACGCCTTCGGCACCGCGCACCGCGCCGAGGCCTCGACCTACGGCATCGCCGAGTACGCCCCGGTGGCCTGCGCCGGGCCGCTCCTGGCCGCCGAGATCGACGCCATCACCCGTGCCCTGAAGGACCCGAGGCGCCCGCTGGTGGCGATCGTCGCGGGCTCCAAGGTCTCGACCAAGCTGACCATCCTCAAGAGCCTGGCCGACAAGGTCGACCAGCTGATCGTCGGCGGCGGCATCGCCAACACCTTCATGCTCGCCTCGGGCCTGCCGATCGGCAAGTCGCTGGCCGAGCCCGACCTGCAGGACGAGGCCCGCGCCGTGATCGAGGCCATGCGCGCGCGCGGCGCGGCGGTGCCGATCCCGACCGACGTGGTGGTGGCGCAGCGCTTCGCCGCCGACGCGCCGGCCACCGTCAAGGCCGCGGCCGACGTGGCCGGCGACGACCTGATCCTCGACATCGGCCCGCAGACCGCCGCGCAGCTCGCCGCGCAGCTGCGCCAGGCCGGCACCATCGTGTGGAACGGCCCGCTCGGCGTGTTCGAGTTCGAGGCCTTCAGCCACGGCACCGAGGTCGTCGCGCACGCCATTGCCGCGAGCGACGCGTTCTCGATCGCGGGCGGCGGCGACACGCTGGCGGCGATCGCCAAGTACGGCATCGAGGACAGGATCGGCTACATCTCGACCGGCGGCGGCGCGTTCCTGGAAATGCTGGAAGGCAAGACCCTGCCGGCGCTCGAGATCCTGGAGCGCCGCGCTGCCTGATGCTATCGTTAGCATAGCGCCCTATGCACGAGCGGCGGGCGCTGGAGCCGGATTTGGCATGGAACAGACGCGCCCCTATCGCCGGCGCGACAAGTTGTATACAGTAGCGAATACAAAAGGAGACCCACCCATGAGCACCGTCCGCCCGCCCCGCCACGCCACCAAGATCGTCGCCACCCTCGGCCCCGCCACCAACACGCCGCAGCTGCTGGAGCAGCTGATCCTGAACCGCGTGAGCGTGGTGCGGCTGAACTTCAGCCACGGCAAGGCGCAGGACCACATCGACCGCGCCGCCATGGTGCGCGAGGCGTCGCGCCGCGTCGGGCGCGAGGTGGCCATCATGGCCGACCTGCAGGGCCCGAAGATCCGCGTCGGCAAGTTCGCCGAGGGCAAGATCTGGCTGGAGCCGGGCGCGAAGTTCGTGCTCGACGGCGCGCGCGAGGCGCTGGGCGACGTCGACGCGGTCGGCCTCGACTACAAGGACCTGCCGCGCGACGTGCGCCCGGGCGACCGGCTGCTGCTCAACGACGGGCTGATCGTGCTGGTGGTCGATGCCGTGCGCGGCGAGGCCGTGCACACCACCGTGGTGCTGGGCGGCGAGCTGTCCAACAACAAGGGCATCAACAAGCAGGGCGGCGGCCTCACGGCGCCGGCGCTCACCGCCAAGGACATGGAGGACATCAAGACCGCGATGAGCTTCCAGGCCGACTACGTGGCGGTGAGTTTTCCGAAGAACGCCACCGACATGGAGATGGCGCGGCAGCTGTGCAACATCGCCGCCGCCGAGTACGGCCACAAGCCGGGGCTGATCGCCAAGATCGAGCGCGCCGAGGCCATTCCGCTGCTCGAAGAGATCATGCGCGCCAGCGACGGCATCATGGTGGCGCGCGGCGACCTGGCGGTGGAGGTCGGCAACGCGGCGGTGCCGGCGCTGCAGAAACGCATGATCCGCATGGCACGCGAGATGGACAAGGTCGTCATCACCGCCACGCAGATGATGGAGTCGATGATCGGCAACCCGGTGCCCACCCGCGCCGAGGTGAGCGACGTGGCCAACGCCGTGATCGACGGCACCGACGCCGTCATGCTCTCGGCCGAGACCGCCTCGGGCAAGTACCCGCTGGAGACCGTGCAGGAGATGAGCCGCATCTGCGAGGCGGCCGAGGCCGCCGAGGACGAGCAGCTCGACGCCGACTTCAGCGGCCGCACCTACAGCCGCATCGACCACTCGATCGCCATGGGCGCGCTCTTCACGGCGCACCACCTGGGCGCCAAGGCGATCGTGGCGCTGACCGAGTCGGGCTCGACGCCGCTGTGGATGAGCCGCCACCGCGCCCACATCCCGATGTACGCGCTGACCTCGCGCCTGGCCACGCAGCGCAGGATGGCGCTCTACCGCAACGTGCGCCCGCTCTTGATGGACTCCGAGATGGACCGCGACACCGCGCTGGCGCAGGCCGAAACCCACCTGAAGAAGCGCGGCATCGTGCAGACGGGCGACGTGTACGCCATCACCTGCGGCGAGCCGATGGGCGCGCCGGGCGGCACCAACATGCTCAAGATCTGCCGGGCCAGCTGAGAACCCGCCCCAGGCTGCGCGCACTGCGTGTCGCTTCGGCCGCCCCGGCCGGGCGCGGCGGCCCCCGCGAACTTGATCTCTGGCTGATGCGCTGGCGGTGTGCGCGGCGGTTCCCGCGGAGAGTCGCGGGCTCTGCGGCTCGCGCCGGTGTCGCAGTGCCGGGCCGTCGCGTTCAGGCGATCTTGCTTTTCGCCTGCTCGACCGACTGGCAGACCCCGGCGATGAAGGACTTCGCCCGGGCCCGGTCGTCATCGTCGAACAGATCGGCGCCGGGCCCGGAAGCCGGCACGTTCAGGTTGGTGATGGCCATGAAGTCGGTCGACGTGAGCGGCCCGGAGTTCTCCGAGCGTTCGGCGAGCGCCTGGGCCAGCGGCCAGTACCAGTCGAACGGCAGGTGGGACACCTTTTTGAGCATGCGCACCGCCAGTCCCGCGGACCTCGGGCTGAGCGTCTGGACTGCGCGGCAGTGTTGGTTCAGGTTCATGAGAAGGCCCCGGCTGTGCGATACCTGCGGGGGGGGCAACTGGTGTGCCTGGAAAGCCGCTGCCGCCGGCGCGCGGAGCCGCTCGCTAGAATCGAGGGCTGTGTGCGCAGTGCCTTCTTGCGGCCGGCGCATCGCCCTGTTCATCTTCATCCGCGAGGTAATCTTCCATGGCACTCGTCTCGATGCGCGAACTGCTGGACCACGCCGCCGCCAACGGCTACGGCATTCCGGCCTTCAACGTCAACAACCTGGAGCAGGTGCAGGCCGTCATGATGGCGGCCAGCGAGGTCGACGCGCCGGTCATCCTGCAGGCCAGCGCGGGCGCGCGCAAGTACGCGGGCGAGCCCTTCGTCAAGCACCTGATCGAGGCGGCCATCGAGAGCTGGCCCAAGGTGCCGCTGGTGATGCACCAGGACCACGGCCAGAGCCCCGAGGTGTGCAAGGGCGCCATCGACCTGGGCTTCTCCTCGGTCATGATGGACGGCTCGCTGGAGGCCGACGGCAAGACCATCGCCAGCTACGACTACAACGTCGAGGTCACCAAGAAGGTGGCCGACATGGCGCACCGCGTCGGCGTCACGGTCGAGGGCGAGCTCGGCTGCCTGGGCTCGCTGGAGACCATGAAGGGCGACAAGGAGGACGGCCACGGCACCGACGCCACCATGACGCGCGAGCAGCTGCTGACCGACCCGGAGCAGGCCGCCGACTTCGTGAAGCGCACGCAGATCGACGCGCTGGCGATCGCCATCGGCACCAGCCACGGCGCCTACAAGTTCACGCGCAAGCCCACCGGCGACATCCTGGCGATCGACCGCATCAAGGAAATCCACCGCCGCATCCCCAACACCCACCTGGTGATGCACGGCAGCTCCAGCGTGCCGCAGGACCTGCTGGCCGAGATCCGCAAGTACGGCGGCGCCATGAAGGAAACCTACGGCGTGCCGGTCGAGGAAATCCAGGAGGCCATCAAGCACGGCGTGCGCAAGATCAACATCGACACCGACATCCGGCTGGCGATGACCGGCGCGGTGCGCAAGTTCATGGCCGAGAACCCCGAGAAGTTCGACATGCGCGAGTGGATGAAGCCCGCGCGCGAGGCGGCCAAGGCGATCTGCAGGCAGCGCTACGTCGAGTTCGGCTGCGAGGGGCAGGGCAGCAAGATCCGGGGCGACTCGCTGCAGGTGGTGGCGGCGCGCTACGCCCGGGGCGAGCTGGCGCAGGAAGTGGTCTGACGGGCCGAGCTTGGCCAGCACGGCGCCTATGACTCCAAGCCACCGCGCGCGGTGGCTTTTTTCCGAGCACAATTCGCTTGATACACATCTAAGGTGTATTGAGGAGTTTCAAATGGGCACCCGCACCAATATCGTTCTCGACGACGAACTCGTTGCCCAGGCCATGGCGCGTGCCGGCGTCAAGACCAAGAAGGCCGCCGTGGAGGCCGCATTGCGCGCCTTTGTGCGAAAACCCGACTATTCCGGGCTGCTGGCGCTGGCGGGCACCGGCGTGATCGCCGACGACTACGATCCCGACGAGGCCTATCTTGTTCATCCCGTCGAGCCGCTTTCCACGAAGGAATCCGGTGACCAGGCTTGCGAGCCGCGCCGTAAGCTCCCGGCATCATCTGTCAAAAAGCGCAAGGCTGCTGCGACCCGATGATGGTCGATACCTCCGCGGTGATCGAATTGCTGCGCGATACCCGCTCGCCAGTGCATTTGCGACTGGACCTCGCCCTGCGGACATCGGAGTCTTTGTGCATCCCCATCGTCGTGCTTCAGGAAGTCCTGCAGGGCGCACGCAGCCCGGGCGATTTCGCCCGACTGCAGGCCCAAATGGAAATGTTGCCGCTGTTCGAGCCCGAGGCGCATGATGCGCTTCATCGGCAGGCCGCCTTGCTCTATGCACGCTGCCGATGGCAGGGTTTTACGCCGCGCAGCCCACTGGACTGCATCGTTGCGGCATGTGCCCTCGAGGCCGATCTTCCCTTGTTGGCCAACGACCGCGATTTCGGCGTCATCGCCAGTGTCGAGCCACGCTTGAGGCTGCTCCCGTGAGCAACGCAACCATGACCATCGTCCACACCTCCTCCCTGCACAGCCTGCCGCTGCTCGCGCGCGGCAAGGTGCGCGACAACTACGCGGTCGGCGCCGACCGCATCCTGATGGTGGCGAGCGACCGGCTGTCGGCTTTCGACGTGATCATGGGCGAGCCCATTCCCGGCAAGGGCGAAATCCTGACGCAGATGGCGCTGTGGTGGTTCGACCGGCTGGCGCGGCTGTGCCCGAACCACCTGACCGGCGAGGCGCCCGAGAGCGTGGTCGCGCCCGACGAGGTGGCGCAGATGCAGGGCCGCTCGATGCTGGTGAAGCGCCTGAAGCCGATCCCGGTCGAGGCGGTGGTGCGCGGCTACCTGGCCGGCAGCGGCTGGCAGGAGTATCAACGGAACCAAGCGGTGTGCGGCGTGCCGCTGCCCGAGGGGCTGCGCCTGGGCAGCCGGCTGCCGCGCCCGATCTTCACCCCGGCGGCCAAGGCGCGGGCCGGCGAGCACGACGAGAACATCCGCTACGACCGGGTGGTCGAGATCGTCGGGCCGCAATTGGCGCAGCAGATCCGCCAGACCAGCATCGCGCTCTACGAGACGGCCGCCGGCATCGCGCTGGCGCAGGGCCTGGTCATCGCCGACACCAAGTTCGAGTTCGGGCTGGACGAGGCCGGCACGCTGGTGCTGATGGACGAGGTGCTGACGCCCGACAGCTCGCGCTACTGGCCGCTCGAGGACTACGAGGAGGCCTTCGCCGCCGGCGTCAACCCGCCGAGCTACGACAAGCAGTTCGTGCGCGACTGGCTCGAAGCCGTCCGGATCAACGGCAAGCCCTGGGACAAGACCCCGCCCGCGCCGCGCCTGCCGGCCGAAGTGATCGAGAAGACCGCCGCCAAGTACCGGCAGGCGCTGGAGCGGCTGACGGGCTGAAGCATGCGCCTGCCGGGCGCAGAGAACGTACGGGCACGCTGCGGGCCTGCGCGGCGGCAGGATTTTCTGCAAAAAAGGCGGTGACGCCCGTACGGTGTGCCCTGGCTGCTCCTGAAAGAAGAGCAAAGGGAGCGCCGGGGTGTCAGGGCGCTTCGCGCGGCCCCAGTTCCAGCACCGCCAGCGGCAGCGCGCGCGCGTCGAGCAGCGTGAGCTGCGCGCCTTTCAAGTCGAAGGCGGCGGTGGCTTCGAGCGCCGCGACGAAGCGCGTCTCCAGCGCCGAGCGTTCCGCGTCGGAGCAGGCCATGCGCGTCGAGGCGAGGGGGCCGATGCGCAGCGCGTTGCCGCCGCTGCGCCGGTAGCCGCCCGACAGCCGGTTGCAGCCGCCCGAGCCGCTGACCTGCTGGCGTGCGGCGTCGAACTGCAGGCGCGGCTCGGCGCGCGGATCGCTGCCGACGGCGACCGCGCCCAGCGGCTGGCCCTGCAGCTGCACCAGGCGCCAAGGCGTGCCTTCCAGCGGCTCGTCGAGGCTCACGCCGGCGGCGCAGCCCGCGAGCAGCAGCGCGGCGGCGGCACCGAGCGGGGCCAAGCGGGCGGCGAGATGGGCGTGACGTCGAGGCGAGGGCGGGTGGGCGGCATGCGGCATGGGAGTCCTTGTGGAGGGCATTGCGCGGTATGCGGATCGTATTCGAGCCCTGCCGTCCCGACGAGGCGCTGCGCGCATGCGCCGTCGTGCCGGATGGAAGCGCGCTGCACCCATCAATGCCGCGGCAGGACCTGCGCCGCGCCACGCCGCGGCACCACTCAGCTCAGCTCAGCTCAGGATCACGCTGCTCAGGCGCCGCCGGTACGTCGCCACGGTCGGGTCGTCGGGCGGGATCTGGCCGTCGGCCACCTTGGCGCGGGGCGGCTCGATGAGCTCCAGGATCGCCACGTAGGTCTTGCGCGCCAGCGCGTCGCTCCAGCCCTTGTCGCGCATCAGGATTTCCAGCAGCTCGTCCATGGCCGCGGTCCACTGCTGCTGCGCCATCAGCACGCGGGCGCGGTCGAAGCGGGCCTGGAAGTCGCGCTTGTTCGCCGCGATCCGGGCGTCGAACTCGGCCACGTCGCGCGGCGCGCCGCCGGGCGGGTCGGCGAAGTCGAGGGCGTCCATCCAGCGCTGCAGGGCGTCGAAGCGCAGCACCGTCTGGGCCTTGCCGACGACCGGCGCGAACGCCACCCGGGCCTCGTCCTGGTAGCCCAGCTGCAGCAGCAGCTTGACATAGTCGAAGCGCGCCGCGTCGTTGGCCGGGTCGGCGGCGACCACGCCCTGCAGCCGCTCCAGCGCACCCTCGACGTCGCCCTCGGCCAGCAGGTCGGCCGGCGCGGCGCCGGCGTCGGCTTCATCGTCGTCGGCCGGCCCGGCGGGCGCCACGTGCTTGTCCAGGAAGGCACGGATCTCGGCGGCCGGCAGCGCGCCGACGAAGCCGTCGACCGGCTGGCCGTCCTTGAACATCACGCAGAACGGGATGCTGCGCACGCCGAACATCTGCGACAGCTGCTGCGACACCTGCGGCACCTTGTCGGCGTCGAGCTTGGCCAGCGTGAAGCGCCCGGCGTACTCGGCTTCGAGCTTTTCGAGCACGGGTCCCAGCTGCTTGCACGGGCCGCACCATTCGGCCCAGATGTCCAGCAGCACGGGCGTGGTCATCGAGCCTTCGACCAGCGCGGTCTGGAGGTTTGCGAGGGTGATGTCGATCATCGGGGCGAGTTGGGGGTGAAACGTAGAATTGAAAGATGAACGATGCAGCAAGTCCAGCGGGCGGGCCGGCCGCCGTCCGGGTCGGCGTGGTGATGGGCTCCGACTCCGACTGGGAGACGATGCGCCACGCCGTGGAGATTCTGCGGCAATTCGGCATCGGCCACGAGGCGCGCGTCGTCTCGGCGCACCGCATGCCCGATGCGCTGTTCGCCTATGCCGAGGGCGCCGCGGCGCGCGGCTTGGCGGCGATCATCGCCGGCGCCGGCGGCGCGGCGCACCTGCCGGGCATGCTGGCGGCCAAGACCCCCGTGCCGGTGCTCGGCGTGCCGGTGGCGAGCCGGCACCTGCAGGGCGTCGATTCGCTCTACAGCATCGTGCAGATGCCCCGCGGCGTGCCGGTGGCGACCTTTGCCATCGGCGCCGCCGGCGCGGCCAACGCGGCGCTGTTCGCGGTGGCGATGCTGGCGGCGGCGGGCGACGCGGCGCTGCGCGAACGGCTCGACGCCTTCCGCGCCCGGCAGACCGCCGCGGCCGAGGCGATGACGCTGCCGCCGGCGGGCGCGGGCGCGGGCGCGGACGCGGATGCAGCAGCAGGGGCGCCGCCCGCGCCCGTGGCGCCGCCGCTGCCCGTGCGGGCCGCCGCCGGAGCCACGCCATGACCCCGCTGCTTCCCGGCGCCACGCTCGGCGTGCTGGGCGGCGGCCAGCTCGGGCGCATGTTCGTGCACGCCGCGCAGCGCCTGGGCTACGCCACGGCGGTGCTCGACCCCGACGCGGACAGCCCGGCCGGGCGCGTCAGCCACCACTTCGTCCAGACCGACTACCTCGACGTCGACGGTCTGGCGCGGCTGGCGGGCCTGTCGGCGGCCATCACGACCGAGTTCGAGAACGTGCCGGCGCAGGCGCTCGACCGCCTGGCCGTGGCGCGGCCGGTCGCGCCGGCGGCGCAGGCCGTCGCCATCGCGCAGGACCGCATCGCCGAGAAGGCGCACTTCAGGCGCTGCGGCGTGGTCTGCGCGCCCTACGCGGTGATCGCGACCGCC
This sequence comes from uncultured beta proteobacterium, assembly GCA_963847265.1. Classification (GTDB taxonomy): domain Bacteria; phylum Pseudomonadota; class Gammaproteobacteria; order Burkholderiales; family Burkholderiaceae_C; genus Variovorax. Next base: position 1,690,521 of record CAWJZE010000001.1, read on the forward strand.
ACCGACCTGGCGGCCGTGAGCAGCGCGCTGCTGCCCGGCATCCTGAAGACGGCGCGCCTGGGCTACGACGGCAAGGGCCAGCGGCCGGTGGCCGACCGCGCCGAGCTGGAGGCGGCCTGGGCCGCGCTGGGCCAGGTCGCCTGCGTGCTCGAAAAGCGCCTGCCGCTCGCCTTCGAGTGCTCGGTGATCGTGGCGCGCGGCCAGGACGGGCAGCTGGTGCACTTCCCGCCGCAGCGCAACGCGCACCGCGGCGGCATCCTCGCCGTCACCGAGGTTTACGAGCAAAACATGCCTTCGGCGCAGGCGCAGCAGGCGGTTGCAGCTACCAAATCGATAGCAGAAGGGCTGGACTACGTGGGCGTGCTGTGCGTCGAGTTCTTCGTGCTCGACAATGGCGTGCTGGTGGTCAACGAGATGGCGCCGCGCCCGCACAACAGCGGCCACTGGACGCAGGACGGCTGCGACGTGTCGCAGTTCGAGCTGCAGGTGCGCACCCTCTGCGGCCTGCCGCTCACCCAGCCGCGCCAGCACAGCCCGGCCGTCATGCTCAACCTGCTGGGCGACCTGTGGTTCGCGCCGCCCGCCGCCGACGCCCCAGTCGATCCGCCCTGGGCGGCCGTGCTGGCGCTGCCCGGCGCGCACCTGCACCTCTACGGCAAGGCCGAGGCGCGGCGCGGCCGCAAGATGGGGCACCTGAACATCACCGGGCCCGACCTCGCCAGCGTGCGCGCCACGGCGCACCGGGCCGCCGCGCTGCTCGGGCTGCCGCTGGAGCTGTCGTGCTGAAGCTTTTCGAGCCCGCCTGCGGAGGGCCCGGGCGATGATCCTCGACGGCCGCTCGCCCGCCGCCATCGCCCAGGCGGCCGACGCGTTGCGCGCCGGCGGGCTGGTCGCGTTCCCGACCGAGACGGTCTATGGCCTGGGCGCCGACGCCGCCAGCGACGCCGCCGTGGCGCGCATCTTCGCCGCCAAGGGCCGGCCGGCCGACCACCCGCTGATCGTGCACGTCGCCGCCGGCGATGCGGGCTCCCCGGCGCGGCTCGCCGAAGCGCTCGCCCGCTTCGCCGAGCCGCCGCCGGCCTTCGCGCAGCGGCTGATCGACGCCTTCTGGCCCGGCCCGCTGACGCTGATCCTCACGCGCCAGCCCGGCATCGCGGCGGCCGCGGCCGGCGGGCAGGACACCGTCGGCCTGCGCTCGCCGGGGCACCCGGTGGCGCAGGCGCTGCTGGCGGCGTGCGCGGCGCGCGGCGTGCCGGGCCTCGCCGGGCCGAGCGCCAACCGCTTCGGGCGCGTCAGCCCGACCACCGCCGCGCACGTGCGCTCGGAGTTCGGCGACGCGGTCCCGGTGCTCGACGGCGGGCCGTGCGCGGTCGGCATCGAGTCCACCATCGTCGACTGCAGCCGCGGCGCGCCGGTGCTGCTGCGCCCCGGCGCCATCACGCGCGCGCAGGTCGAGGCGGCCTGCGGCGAGGCGCTGCGCACGCGGCAGGAGCTGGCGCTGCCCGACCCGCGCGCCTCGGGCACGCTCGAAGCGCATTACGCGCCTGACGCCCGGGTGCGGCTGATGGACGCGCGGGCGCTGCAGACCGGCCTCGACGTGCTGGGCGCCAACGCGGCGAACATCGCGGTCTGGTCGCGCACGGAAGTCAGGAGCGCGTCGCCGCGCATCCTGCGCCGCTGCATGCCCGACGACGCGCAGGCGGCGGCACAGCAGCTCTTCGCCGTGCTGCGTGCGTTCGACGCGCAGGGCGTGAAGCTGATCTGGGTCGAGACGCCGCCCGAGACGCCCGAATGGGACGGCGTGCGCGACCGGCTGCAGCGCGCCGCAGCGGCTTGAACAGGCCCACCCCAGGCTTCGCGCACTGCGTGTCGCTTCGCCCACCCCCTTCGAGGGGGCAACACCGGCGGCCCGGCGAAGCCGGCTCCGCGGTGCTCCCGAAGGGGGGGCTGTGCCTCCTGTGCTCCATTGCACGGCACGTCTGGCCCGCCCGCCGTCGCGCCACTGTGCCGTGGTGCGGACTCCGGCTGACCCGGCCTTAGCGGACCACGTCGAACAGCTTGCGCGCCGCGGCGTGGCAGAAGGGCGGCTCGTAGCTGCCGTGGTAGGCGCCGTAGTAGGTGGCGTAGGCGGCCGAGGCGGGGTCGGTCGGCGCCTTGCCGCCGGGGCCGAAGTTGGCCTGGATCTGCGGGTCGACGTCGACGGTCGCCACGTTCTTCACGCCGCGCGCGTCGAAGTCGGCCTTGAGCGCCGCCAGGTGCACCGACGGCGGCACGGTCGGGTCGCCGGCGCCGCCGCACAGCAGCGTGAGCGCGCGCGGCGTCCAGCCGAACAGGTCGTTCTTCTTGGCGTCGAGGTAGAAGCCGCTGTTGGGGTTGTTCTGGACGTCGGCCAGGAAGGCCGGCTGCATCAGCGCGTCGCGCGCCTGCGCCGGCGTCTCGCCGTTGGCGCCGGGCAGCGCGCCACTGGTCACCAGCGTGGTGTAGTTGAGCGTCGGGTTGGGCAGCAGGTTCTCGATGTTGGCGGCGTAGGGCGCCTTGAAGACGTCGTTGACGTTGGTGTAGACGTTGCCGTAGACCTTCTGGTAGGACGTGATCAGGAGCGGTGCGAAGAACTGGTAGCCGGCGACCGCCGTCGGCAGCTTGAGCGAGCCCGACACGTTGTACGGCCCGGCCAGGTGCGCGCCGGCGACCACGTTGAATTCCAGCGCGTTGTCGCGCTCGGCCGCGCGCTGCGAGGCCGCCGACGAGTGGCCGCCCTGCGAGTAGCCGGTGAGCATGACCTTGCCCGACAGGCTGCCGCCGGCGCTGGCGATGGCGTTGCGCGCCGCGCGGATCGAGTCGAGCACCGAGCGCGCCTCCGAGTCGGCGTGCAGGTACGGGTGGTAGGGGAACTTGGACTTGGCGTAGCCCAGGTAGTCGGTCGCCACCACCGCGTAGCCCTGCGAGGCGTACATCGCCACCAGCAGGAAGGTCTCCGAATCCTGCGGGTTGGCCAGCGTGCGGGGCTTCTGCACGTCGGTGCCCTTGGCGTAGGCCACCAGCGGCGCCGGGTTGGCGCAGTCGCCGGCGCCGCTGGGCACCAGCAGCACGCCCGAGGCGTTGGTGGCCTCGGCGTTGGGGCCCACGGTGCTGTAGTTGATCGCCACCACCTTGACGTCGCATTTCGCCTTGCCGCTGATCGCCTGCAGCTTGTTGGCCTGCGTGCCGGCGTCGATCTGCGCGGCGCTCAGCGTGGTGAGGGTGGCGGCCGGCTCCTGCAGCTGGCCGGTGGTCGGGAAGAGGCCGCTGAACACCCCGTTCCCGCCGCCTCCGCCGCCCCCGCAGGCAGCCAGCAGGGAGGCCGTGGCGACGGCGGACAGGAGGTGCATGCGTTTCATCGAGATCTCCGGAAGTGGGGCGGTTGCCGATGGAAGAAGGAAAAAGGCACCCATCCTAGGCCCGCGGCCGGCGCCGCACGACAAGGAGAAACCCGCCCCGCCGGGAACCGGGCTGTCCGACGGGCGACAGGCGACAGGCGCCTGGAGGGCGCAGCGCCGCTACCGGTCCTGCGCCGCCCATTCCACCAGCGCGTCGAACGCCGGCCGTGCCGCGCCCGCGTTGGCGTGGTTGGCGATGGCCACCAGCACGTAGCGCCGGCCGCTCGCGCCGTGCACGTAGCCCGCCACGCCGGCCGCGTCGCGCAGCGAGCCGGTCTTGAGGTGCGCCGCGACGCCCGGGCGCAGCGAGCGCTTTTTCAGGGTGCCGTCGACGCCGGAGGCCGGCAGCGACGCCACCAGCTCGGGCATGACCGGCGAGCGCCAGGCGATCTGCAGCATGCGCGCCAGCGCCGCCGCGCTGATGCGGGCCTCGCGCGACAGGCCCGCGCCGTTGTCGATCACCGGCGGCGCCTCGCCCGTGCCGATGCGCTCGCGCCACCACTGGCCGACCGCGCCGCGCGCCGCCTCGAAGCTGCCGCTGTGCCGCTGCGTCAGCCCGAGCGTCAGGAACAGCTGCTGCGCCATCACGTTGTTGCTGTGCTTGTTGATGTCGCGCACCACCTCGGCCAGCGGCGGCGAGGTCAGCTCGAAGGCGGGCTTCAGCCCGGCCGGCACGCGGCCCTCGCGCACCTGGCCGCCGAGGCGCCCGCCCATCTCGCCCCACATCCCGGCGATGGCGCGCGGCGCGTAGCCGCGCGGGTCGGCATACGCCACCGCCCAGGTCTTCTCGCCGCAGGCGGCCGGGTAGCCGCCGGCGAAGCGGATGCGGGCGGCGTCGCCGAGTTCGCCGCGCAGGCCACCGCGCCAGTCGCCGCATTCGCCCCCCGCGAGCGGCACCGCCGGCTGCGTCGCCACGCCGGCCAGCGGCGGCTCGTAGCCGATGCGCGCGACCTGCGCGGCGCGGTCCGGCACGAAGGTCATGACCACCGACTTGAAGTTGATGAGCAGCGCGTCGGGCGCCGCGTTGTACGGCCGCAGCGGCTCGCCGTCGAAGGCGCCGGGGTCGGATGCGGCGGCGCTCTCGTCGAAGGCGCTGCGGTCGAGCACGATGTCGCCGCGCACGGTGCGGATGCCCAGCCCCTGCACCCGGCGCAGCAGCAGCCAGACGCGCTCCAGCACCAGCTTCGGGTCGCCGCGGCCCTGGATGTAGAGGTTGCCGTCGAGCACGCCGTCGGCCACCGTGCCCTCGACGTACACCGGCGTCGCCCAGCCGTAGGCGGGGCCGAGCAGGTCGAGCGCGGCGTAGGTCGTGACCAGCTTCATGACCGACGCCGGGTTGACCGGCTCCTGCGTGCGCCAGGCCAGCCGCGGCGCGCGCAACCCCTCGGCATCGGCCACCAGCAGCGTGACGGCGTCGCGCGGCACCCCGGCGCGCGCCAGGGCGGCGTCGACCTCCGGTGGCAGGCCCTGCGCCGCCGCCGGGCCGCCGACGGCGAGCAGGGCGAGCGCCACGGCGAGAAAAAGTTTGCGCACGGCGGACGGGCTGGCGGAGGTCATCGCGCAATTATCCCGGCCGCTCCGGCAGGGCCGGGTCCCGACGCTGCCCACGGCTCAAGCCAAGCCAAGCCAAGCCAAGCCAAGCCAACTCTGGCGCCGACGCCGACGCCGACGCCGACGCCGACGCCGTTGCTGCCGCTGTCGCGACTGGCGCCGACGCCGGCACCGCAGCCGGCGCTACCCGGCCGTCCTGTCCAGCGCGACGGCGATGATCCGCTGGATCTCCTGCAGGTCGGCCGGCTTGACCAGATGGTGGTCGAAGCCCGCCTCGCGCGAGCGCTGCCGGTCCTGCGCGCTGCCCCAGCCGGTCAGCGCGACGAGCGTCGCGTCGCGGCCCCAGGGCTGCTCGCGCATGCGGCGGGCCGCGTCGTGGCCGTTCAGGCGCGGCATGCCGATGTCCATGACCACCACGTCGGGGCGGAACGCGGCACCCAGCGCCAGAGCTTCCAGGCCGTCGTGGGCGACCTCCGTGTCGTGGCCGGTGAGGCGCAGCACGCGCGCCATGCTGCGGGCCGCGTCCCGGTTGTCGTCCACCACCAGGATGCGGCAGGGTGGTCCGGCCGGGGCCGCGGCGGCGAGGTCTGCGGGCGGCGATGGCTGCGCCGGCGCCGGCGGCGGGGGCCGCACCGGCAGGCGCACCGTGAACTCGCTGCCCCGTCCCGGCCCGTCGCTGCGCACCTCGATGCCGCCGCCGTGCAGCTCGACCAGGCCCCGGGCCAGCGACAGCCCGATGCCCAGGCCGCCGCGCGAGCGCTCCACCGACGTGTCGGCCTGCACGAACAGATCGAACACCCGGGACTGCATGCCGCTGCCGATGCCGATGCCATCGTCGGCCACGCGCACCACGGCCGAATCGCCTTCGAGCGCGGCCGACACGTCGATGCGCCCGCCCGCCGGAGTGAACTTGGCCGCGTTGTTGAGCAGGTTGGCGAACACCTGCGCCAGCCGCGAGGCGTCGGCCTCCAGCGGGATCGGCTCGCTCGGCAGCGCCAGCACCAGCCGCTGCGAGCCCCGGTCGATCAGGGGCTGGACCGACTCGACCGCCTGGCGCACCACCGTGGCCAGCTCGACGGGCTGCCGACGCAGCGCCACCTTGCCCCGGCTGATGCGGCTGGCGTCCATCAGGTCGTCGACCAGCCGCACCAGCTGGGCCAGCTGGCGCTCCATCATCTGCTGCGCCGGCTCGGCGTGCTCGCGCCGGTCGCCGGCCAGGCGCAGCACCTCCAGCCCGCTGCGCAGCGGCGCCAGCGGATTGCGCAGCTCGTGCGCCAGCGTCGCCAGGAACTCGTCCTTGCGCCGGTCGGCCTCGCGCAGCGCCTGCTCGACCTGCCGGCGCTCGGTCACGTCGCGCGACGAGCCGCTGACCGCGACCAGCGCGCCCTCGGCGTCGAACACCGGCACGAAGATGTACTCGTACGAGCGGGTGCCGAGCGCGCCGGTGTAGGGCGTCTCGTCGCGCGCCGGCCGCCCGGTCTCGACGACCTGGCGGATCTGCCGCTGCAGGCGCTCGGCCAGCTCGGGCGGATAGCCCAGCTCGAAGAAGTTCCTGCCCACGGCCTCGGCCAGGCTCTTCTTCTGCCAGAGCGCGAGCAGCGCCTCGTTGGCGTAGATGAAGCGCCCGTCGAGGTCGAACAGGTAGTTGAAATCGACCGTGTTGGACAGCGCCGTCTCGTACATGCGGCGCTGCCGGTCGGATTCGGCGGCGATGCGGTCGCGCTCCTGCTCGATGCGCTTGCGCTCGCTGGCGTCGCCGAGGTAGATCGATATCCCGTGGGGCGCCGGGTAGACGCGCGCCTCGTACCAGCGGTCGTGGTCCGGGTAGAACTCGGTCAGCGACTCGGCCACCCGCGTCGCGGCCACCCGCCGGTAGGCGCGCTCGAACGCGCTGTCGACCAGCCCCGGGAACTCGTCCCACACGCTGCGCCCCAGCAGCTCGCGCGGCACCCGCCCGACCAGGGTGGCCGCGGCCCGGTTGACGTAGAGCATGCGCCAGTCGCGCCCGAGCGCGACGAAGCCGTCGCTGATGCTCTCCAGGATCGCCTCGGCGTCGGCTTCGAGCCGGTGGTGCGCGCGCCCCGGCACCGCGTGCCGCGCCGCGGCGACGCGCTGGCGGCGCGGCGGAAAAGGCGGCGGGGCGGCTTCGGCGACGCGGCCCGGCGCGGGCCTGCTCAACCATCGGGTGCGGGGTTCCATGCGTTCTCTCTCTGGGTCGTTCTTGCCTGCCGTGGTGGCGACGTGCCGCGGTCCGGGGCGCGTGCCGGGCGCAGGCGGCAGCGCCTGCGCGCGCGCCGCCGCGCCTCGATAATCGCTCGATGTTCGTCGTCCGTGGATTCTCCGCTCAACACCGCTGCCATGGCGGCGCGGCGCCGGCCGGCGCGCGCCGTGGTGCGGATGCTATCGAAAGGCTAGCTGTAAACCTAGGCTGCGCCTGCGCCGGAGGCCGATTCGATGCCTAGACTGCTGGCCTTCGACACCAGCACCGAGGCGCTGTCGATCGCCGTGTGCGACGGCGACGCGCTGTGGCGGCACGACGGCGAGGGCGGCGCGCGCGCGTCGGCCACGCTGATCCCGCACGTCCTGGAGCTGCTCGCGCGCGCCGGCCTGCGGCTGGCCGACCTCGACGCCATCGCCTTCGGGCGCGGGCCGGGCTCCTTCACGGGCCTGCGCACCGCGTGCGCCGTGGCGCAGGGCCTGGGCTTCGGCGCCGGCGTGCCGCTTTTGCCCATCGACACGCTGCACGCGGTGGCCGAGGAGGCGCGCCAGCGCTTCGGCGCCCGGCGCGTGGTGGCGCTGCTCGACGCGCGCATGGAGCAGGTCTACGCCGCGCAGTACGCGTTCGACGGCAGCACGCCCGCGCCCGAGGCGGGCCAGCCGCGGCTGCTCGACCCCGGGGAGGTCGTCGCGCCGCCCGGCTGGGCGCTCGCCGGCAACGCCTTCGCGGCGTACGGCGACCGGCTGCCGGACGCCGCGGCGGCGCCGCGCCACGAGGTGCTGCCCACGGCCGCCGCCCTGCTGCGCCTGGCGCCCGGGCTGCTGGCCGCCGGCCGCGCCGTGCCGGCGGCGCAGGCATGGCCGCTCTACGTGCGCGACAAGGTGGCGCAGACCACCGAGGAGCGCGCCGCACAGGCCGCGGCCAGGACGCGCGGCGCCGCAATAAAGACGTCCGCGGACGGGGCGCCATGAGCCGTCGGGCAGCTTTCAAGGCGGATGCCGCAGCGCGCGGCGCGGGGGCGGCCCGATGAGCGCCCTCGCGCATCCGCCGCGCGAGGTGCGGCTGGAGCCGCTCGCCGACGACTGGCTCGACGCGCTGCTGGTCATCGAACGCCAGGCCTACAGCCATCCCTGGTCGCGCATCAATTTCGTCGACGCGATGGCCGCCGGCTATCACTGCCGCGTGCTGGTCGGCCCGGGCGCGCCGCGCGGGGCCGAGCGCGGCGGCATCAGCGACAGCGGCGACACGCTGATCGGCTACTACATCGCCATGATGGGCGTGGACGAGGTGCACCTGCTCAACCTCACGGTGGCGCCGGCATTCCAGCACCAGGGCTGGGCCGCGCTGATGCTCGACGCGCTCGGCGGCTGGTCGCGCGCGCAGGGGGCGCAATGGCTGTGGCTCGAAGTGCGCGTCAGCAACGAGCGGGCGCGCAGCGTCTATGCGCGCCACGGCTTCCGCGCGGTCGGCGTGCGCCGCGGCTACTACCCCGGCGTCCACACGCCGCGCGAGGACGCCATCGTCATGAGCCTGCGGCTCGACGCGCCGGCGGCGGGCGCCACGGACGGGGCCGCGCCATGAGCCTCGCCCTCGATGCGCGGCAGCGCGCGATGCTCGAGGAAATGGGCGTCAAGGTCTGGTGGCCGGAGGCGCCGGTGCCGGCGCTCGCCGCCGGGGGCGCTACCAAAACAATAGCAAGCACCCTAGAAGGAATGGGCGCTGCAGCCGCATCCGATGCCCGGATGCCGGGCGCGGCAGGCGCAACGGATGCGGCGGCTGCGGCGGGCGCGTCGGGGGCCGGGCGGGCGCCTGCCGGACGCACCGGCGCATCGCCACCGGCCGGCGCGTCGCCCGAGCCCGGCGCGGCCGTGTCGCCGATGGCGGCCGCGTCGCCGGCCGATGCGCCGTGCGACGGTCCTGCCGTGCGGCTCGATGCCGCGCGACGCCTCTACGACGGGCGCGGCGCGGCGCAGGGGGGCTGGCTGGTGGTGGCCGACATGCCGCCCGGCAGCGACGGCCGACACGGTGCGCCGTTCGCGGGCGACGCCGGCCGCCTGCTCGACCAGATGCTGCGTGCGCTGCGGCTGCACAAGGGCGACGTCCCGGTCCACCTGGTGCGCACGCACCGCGCCGCGACCGGCACCGCCACGACCGAGCCGGCGGACGGCCCGCCACCGCACGCCCTGGCCGACAGCTTCGCGGCGCTCGCGCCGCGCATCGTGCTCGCCCTGGGGCCGCTGGCGGCGCAGGCCCTGCTGGCGCGCGCCGAGCCGCTCGGCAAGCTGCGCGGGCGCGTGCTGCAGGCCGCCGCGGCGCCCGGCGTGCCGGTGGTCGCCAGCTACGCGCCCGCGTACCTGCTGCGCCACTGCGCCGACAAGGCGCGCGCCTGGGCCGACCTGTGCCTGGCGGCGGAGGCGGCCGAGGGGGTCGGCGGCGGGTGACGCGTGGCGGGCAGGGGGCGCGGCCAGCGAGCGCGGGGAAGGAGCGGCACGCTTGCAGCGGAAGATGGGCGAGGGCGAGGGCGAGGGCGAGGGGCGATGGCAAGCCCCGGGCCGACCACGCGGCGCTATCGCTTCCATAGCAGCATGCATCCATGTGCCGTGCGCCGCGGGCCTTTTCGCCAACACTGCCGACGCCCGCGCAGCGTCGTGCGCCGCAGCCGGCCCCTAGAATTCCGCCATGAATTTCATCGACAAGCTGCGCGCCGCCGAGCGGCAGAACCAGTCCCTGCTGTGCGTCGGGCTCGACCCCGAACCGGCCCGGTTCCCGGCGCAGCTGCGGGGCGACGCCGGCCGCATTTACGACTTCTGCGCGCGCATCGTCGACGCCACCTGCGACCTCGTCATCGCCTTCAAGCCGCAGATCGCGTACTTCGCCGCGCACCGCGCCGAGGACCAGCTGGAGCGCCTGATGGAGCACCTGCGCCGCAACGCGCCCGGCGTGCCGGTCATCCTTGACGCCAAGCGCGGCGACATCGGCTCGACCGCCCGGCAGTACGCCATCGAGGCCTTCGAGCGCTACGGCGCCGACGCCGTCACGCTGTCGCCCTTCATGGGCTTCGACTCGGTCGAGCCGTACCTGCAATACCACGACAAGGGCGCCTTTTTGCTGTGTCGCACCAGCAACCTGGGCGGCGACGACCTGCAGGCGCAGCGCCTCGCCGACGCCCCCGGCCGGCCGCTGCTCTACGAGCACGTGGCGCGGCTGGCGCAGGGGCCGTGGAACGTGAACGGCCAGCTCGGGCTGGTGGTCGGCGCGACCTATCCGGCGGAGATCGAGCGCGTGCGGGCGCTGGCGCCGACGCTGCCGCTGCTGATTCCGGGCGTCGGCGCGCAGGGCGGGGACGCGGCCGCCACGGTGCGGGCCGGCTGGCGCGAGGAGGCGCCGATCGTCGTGAATTCGTCGCGGGCGATCCTCTATGCGTCGGCGAGGGAGGATTTCGCGCAGGCGGCGCGCGCCGCGGCGCTGGCGACCCGGGCGCAGCTGCAGGCGGCCAAAGAGCAGGCAGCAGGCCCTGCAGCGGCGTCCGGACATCCATAGGCCAAGAGCGGCAGGGTTCCTGCGCAACGGGCTGAAAGAAAACACTTCAGGGCGGATTGGTTTGGCAACGTTCTACGAAATCCTCGGCGTCCTGTCCTCGGCGTCGGACGACGAGATCAAGTCGGCCTACCGCAGGGCGGCGATGCGCTGGCATCCGGACCGGAATCAGGCCAACAGGGCCGAAGCGGAAGCCCGCTTCAAGGAGCTTTCCAACGCCTATCTCGCGCTGTCGGACGCTTCGACCCGGGCCGGCTACGACGCCTCGTTGCGCGGCCCGGCACGGCGCGCCGAGGCGCCGCGGGGCCCTGCCCACGCCGCGTTGCTCGAAGCCATGGCCGAATTCGCGGACGCGCTGGCGGCGCGCGGCCACGGCCGCGAAGCGATCCGGGGCGCGCTCCGGTCGAAAGGCTGCCCCGAGGCGGTTGCCAGCAGCATCGCGGACGAGGCCGTGGCGCGTCACGCGGCGCAAAGGGCCGCCCCGCAAAGGCATGAACCACGGCGCAACGATGATGATGAGGACGTGTGGGCTCGCAGGACGCCCCGGGCGCTGCCGGGAGGGCGCTTCTGGAGGGTCGCCCTGCCGCTCGCCGCGATCGTCGCCGCCGTGCTCGTCGTGTACGCGAACCGAACCGAGCCGGGCGGCGATGCGGCGCCACCGGCAGAGGCGCAGGCCGACAGCGCCGCGGGGGCCGCCGGCGCCGCCGGAAGGCCGGCCGCGCTCGCAACGCTCCTGCAGCCCCCGGTCGAGGGCTTCAACGACGCCACCGGCGTGGGCCGCATCGTCTACACCTCATTGCCGCCGGACCCGGCGTTCGACGACCACCGGAGGTACCTGGGGACGCCCTACGAGTTCCGGCGGCTCCAGACCTTGGCGCTGCCGAACGACACGGGCCGCAGGCTGGTGTTCTTCGCGTCCAGACCGCTGCCCGAGAAGACCGGCGACCCGTTCGGCTGCCAGGGCTGCCAGCCGATCGTGAGCGTGATGCTGGTGGAGGAGGGCGCGACGGGCGGGCCGACCCGGATCCTGCCCTTGCAGCCCCTGCTCGTGGCCGGAGACCGGGGGAAGGTAGACCTCCAGGGCGATCGCGCCCCCGCCGCGGTGCAGATCGGCCCCGAAAAGGCCGGGTTCCTCTTCAGGGACGGCATCCTGGCGCAGGGCTTCACCTACGAAACCGCGAAGCTCTACGGCATCGAGCCCGACGGCTTTCGCTTGCTGGGCGTTTTTGCCGCGCACACCGACGCGTTCGGCACGTCCGAATGCGCCCGCATGCCCCGGGCGCAGTGTGCCCAGAGCGACACGCAGCTCCGCTTCACGACGGCATCGCCGCCCCAGCACGGGTACTACGATCTCACGGCCACCGAACGCTCCGTGGTGGCGATCGGCGGCGAAGCGCACCGGGCCGAGCGGGACACCCGGTTCGTCTTCGACGGGAACCGGTACGTCCTGCCCGAGGCGGGGGGCAAGACGCCGCCGCCGGGTGGACCGAGGCGGTAGCCGTCCGCACCTCGCGCGGGGGCGATCGAGACGCGCGACCGGTTGAAGGCGGAGCACGGCTGAGGCGCAACCCTGCTTCGTACCGTCGTCGTGCGCAAGAGGCCGTCGCCGCTGCGCAGCGCAACACCTGCAGGGCAACGGCCGAATCAGACCGAAGGCCAAGCGACCGCGATGCCGACGCTTCCCCCTCGGGGTGCGACGGCCGGGACGAGCACTGCATCGGGCGCGGGCGCGAACACGCCAAGGCCGCGAGCGAGCGCACCGGGCGCGGCCTGCGCGCCGAGGCCGGGGTCGCCGATCACCAGGTAGCCCGCGCCGCGCATGGCGGCCAGCGGCGCCCCGACCGCTTCGAGGAGGCGCGGCAGCGCGCGATGGCCGTGCGCCAGCGCCTCGACCAGCGCCTGGGCGAGGCGCCGGTTGTCCGCGTGCAGCGGATCGCCGACCGGCGCCAGCACGGCGCCGGCCACGCCTCGCGCGACCAGGGCATCGGCGATGCCCTCGGGGCCCGCGCCGCCGCAGCCGAGCGCGAAGAAGAGCGCCGTGGTCTCGTCCGGCGACCAGGGCTCGGCCGGCGCGAGCAAATCGTCCCTGCCCAGCCCGCCGTAGGCGAGCCATCCATGGCGATTGCCATGGCCCACGTAGAGCGCGGCCGCCGCGCCGAGCCGCAGCGCCTTCAGCAGCGGCGGCTTGCGGATGCGCTCGGCGCTCCAGCGCAGCGGCCTGAGCGCGTCGGCCCTGGCTGCGCACGCTTCGAAGTCGTCGAGCGCCGCCTGATACCGTGCCTCGCGCGGGCCGAGCAGGACCAGCGGGGCGGGGGCCTCGCCTGCGCGCTGCAGGATCGCGACCGCGCGCGCGGCGTAGGCGGCGAGCGCGGCCGCGTCCATGCGCAGCCAGCCGGGCAGGGCGGCCGATGCGCGCCCGCGCGGGATGCCGGCGAACCGGGCACGCAGGCTCGGGAGGGCCGGATCTTCGAGCACCAGCAGAAGGGGGCGTTCGCGACGGGCACCGTCCGGCGCTTCGGCCTGCGTGCCGAGCAGCCGGTCGAGCAGGCACCCCAGGTCTTCGCCCGGCGCGAGCCGATGCGCCTGGACCACCGCGCCGCGCCGGCGCCATTCGTCCGCGAGCGGGGTCAGCGCATCGACCAGCGTCGCGGGCCCGGCGATGAGCCGGCGCGGCGCGGCGGCCTCAGGCGAACACGGCATTCGCGTAGGGCTGCCAGGCCGCGGGATCGTGGTTGGCCGCATCCGCCTTGCGTGCATGGAAGTGCATGATGATCTGCGCCTGCTGCTCCTCGTTGAAGTGCGAGAGCTGGCCGCCCGCCGCGGCGAGCGCGCCCTCCGCCCCGGCGCCGAAGGTGCGGCCCTCGCTGTCTTCGGTGTAGCCGTAGTTGTAGCCCGCGCCGATGAGCTGCGCCTCCAGCGCCTCGATCATGTAGACCGGCCCTTCCTGCAGCCCCTGCCACACGTGCGTCAGTTCGTGGATCAGCGTGTCGATCGTGATCTTGTCCCACGAGGCGAAGTTCAGCAGGTACATGGTGGTGAAGGTCCGCCCGCCGTTGAGCGTCTCGATCAGGTCCACCGGCAGCGACTTGACCGCCAGCTTGACCTTGTCGAGGTCGATCGAGCTGCCGAACACGCCCTGCGCCTCGGTGCGCTCGGGCGCGGTCAGCCCGCGGTAGGTGCCCGGGAACCACTCCAGCACGATCGCCACCAGCAGCGCGATCTGGCTGAGCGGCAGCTCGACGGCCGCCTTCAGGATCTCGACCGCGCTCCTGCCGATGTCGCGCAGCGCCTGCAGCGCGCGGCGCGCCGTGTCCTCGGCGGGCTGAACCAGCGCCACCTGCACCAGCTCGCCCAGCGTGTGGCCGAGTTCGCCGAGCGCCTGCATCAGGTCGCGCAGCGCGTTGCCCGGATGCACCGCCATGTCGGCCACCAGCGTGGCGAGCGACACGCCGAAGGCCAGGAGCTCCTTGACCACGCCCTGGATCACCTGCACGCCGCGGTTCGCCATCCAGGCCACGAAGTCGGCCACCGCCGCGCCCGCGTCCAGCATGCCGTTCAGGATCGCATGCCACTTGTCGACCGCCGTATGGCCCACCCAGAGCAGGATCGCATCGACCGTGCTGCCGGCCTTGACCAGCACCTCGCCGACGATCGCGAGCGCCTTGTCGCCGGCCCGGATCGCCCAGTCGATCACGCGGCTCACGACCATGCCCGCGTCCTCGATGGCGGCCACCACCGTGCGCAGCAGCGCGTCGGAGCGCGACTGCGCGAACTCGAGCAGCTCGTCCACCGCGCGGCCCAGCAGCTGCATGCTCTCGACCAGCGCACCCCAGGCGAGCGCCGACACGTCGGCCGCCTGCGCGAGGATCCAGTCGACCACGTCGCCGATCGGGCCGAGGTTCTGCAGCAGCGCATGCAGCACCCGGCGCAGGATCGTGAAGCCCTGCTGCAGCGCGGTGCCCAGCAGCGTTGCCACCGCGATGCCCGCGTCGAGCGCGGCCTTGACCACGCGGCGCGCGATATCGAAGCCCGCGGCCATCGTCGCGCGCAGCAGCTCGGCGGCGCTCTTGCCGAGCGCGAACAGGGCCTTCACCGCGGCCGTCATCATCACGCCGGCCAGCGCGCCCAGGCCGCGCAGGATCTGGACCATCGACTGGCCGAGCGCGACCGCCGCCTGCACCAGCTTTCGCACCAGATCGACGCTGTCGCGCGCGATCGCCGCGATCATGTCGCCCAGGGTGCGGCCGATGTCCATCAGGCCGCGCACGACCTCGCGAACGGCGTCGATCGCGGCCGAGGCGACGAAGGCCGCGAGCTCGACCAGCGCGCCGCCGATGCGGCCGATCGCCGCCACCGTGCGCCGGATGAACTGCAGCCCCTGGTTGGCCACGTCCTGCACGATGCTCGCGATGCTGCGCCCGAGGTCGCGCAGCGAGCGCACCACCGTGTCGAGCAGCTGGTCGGGGTGCAGCAGCGCCGCGGCCATGATCTGCCCGACCGCGAAGCCGATCGCGATGAAGGCGCGCACGGTCGCCGCGAGCAGCGCCGCGCCGAACTGGAAGGCGGCGCCCGCGATCTCGGCCAGGCTCTTGCCGATGCTGGTCATGGCCTGCACGAATTTCTGCAGCACGTCGAAGGCGAGGCTCGCGAGCTGCGCGAACACGTCGACCAGCGTGCGCCCGATGGCGATCAGGGCCTGCAGCACGTTGCCGATCTGCTGCAGCGTGAAGTTGACGATGGAGGCGAACACGCCGGCGAGCGCCTTGCCCGCATCGATGATGCCCTGCATGATCTTCTTGAGCGCGTCGAAGCCGGCCTGGAGCGCGTCGCCGACGATCGAGGCCAGCGTGCGGCCCGCGGCGATCAGCCCGTTGACCAGGTCGCGCACCTTGTCGGCAGCCCAGCTCGCGATCTGCTTCAGGCCCTCGACGATGCCGCCGGCGACCGAGACCACGGCGTCGGCCAGCGACTTGGCCGCATCCACGATGCCCTTGCCGAGGTCCTCGATGCCGCCGAGGATGTCGCCGAAGATGTTGTCGTGCGGCGCGTCGGGGTCGGGCACGGGGATGTTCTTCTCGCGCACGGCCTTGCCCGCCATCGCGAACCACTCCATCACCGTGCCCATCGCCTGCGGGTCGAGCTGCCCGCCGGGCATCAGGAAGTCCTGCATGATCGCGCGCCCGTGGGCGGCCGGCACCAGGCCGACGCCATGCACGATCGACATCGAAGCGCCGGCCGACTTCTGCGCGACGATGATCGCGGTGCGGTCCGAGGGCGCCGCCAGCGCGATGCCTTCGTAGAACTGGCCGACCTGGTCGTTGCTCTGCAGCGTGTCGCTGAAGGCCACCGCGAACGCGGCCGCCTGCGCCGGGCCCTGCTTCCTGATCTCGATGTAGTTGCTTGCGAAGTCGCCCACCGCGATCGGCTGCGCGCCGAGCTGCCGCACGATGGCCGCGCGGTCGCCGGACGCCAGGGCGGCCGGGGCGGCGCGCACCGGCGTGGCGGCCGTGGGGGTCGCCGCGACGGTCGTGCCGGCCGTGATCGCGCCGATCTGCGTGAGGGCGCGGGCGCCCAGGGGGTTGGGATTGACAGGCATGGCGAAGTCCCCTCAGTGCGGTTGCGCGAATTCGATGACGCTGGTGGCGACCGCGTTGGCCAGGTCGCCGATGCCGTCGAGCAGACGGAGGTGACGCGGCTCGACGAACACCACCACCGCGCCGTTGGCGAGCGTCTTGACCGAGAGCACCGCCATCGCCGCACCGCCGTCGGTATCGGGCAGGGTCATGAGCTCGAAGCTCTGCCACAGCAGCGGATCGAGCCGGCCGCGCAACCCGGCCTCGACCGCCACGGCATAGGACTGCGTGCTGGCCTGCGGCATCGACCAGTCGACCAGGGCCAGCGCGATGCGCCGCTGCGCCGCGTCGAACCACACCTCGACCTGCAGCTCGACGCTGGCGGTCACGGGCACGATCTGCGGGATCTGGATGCCGAGCGGGCCGTTGAGGGTCTGGTTCTCGACGCCTTGCAGCACGAGCTGCAGGCGATGCCGCCGGTTGTGCACCTGCGCGCCGTCGTGCGAGCAGGGGGTGGTGCCGACGAAGCTCATCGACAGGAGCTGCGCGTTGCCGAACTCCAGCGCGGGCCGGCCCAGCCGCGCGACGGCGAGGGCGGCGATGTCGTTGCCCGAGAAGGCGAGCGAGGTGCCGTCGCCGGTGGCGGAAAGCGGCGTGAGCACCGAGGCCGAGGTCGCGCCGCGGAACCAGAAGAGCACGCCGCTTTCGAAGTCGGCGAAGCGGTTCACGCTGCGCTGCCCCGGCGTCGATGCCGGGCCGTTCAGGATGCCGATGATCGCCGGGTCGAGCGTGACGTTGAGCGTGGCCTCCTGGCTCGGCAGGCCGGTGGCGTGCGTGCCCGCGATGCTTGTCGCATCGGTCGTCAGCGCGCCGTTCAGTGTGGCGGACGTGCCGGCCTGGGAGCTGAGCGCGCCCAGCGCACCCCCGCCCTGCGGGCGCATCGGCGCGGCAAGGAGGGTGGTGCGTGCAGCGTCGGCGGTGGCCGTCTCGGCGAGCGGCAGCGCGATCCTCGCCTCGATCGTCGCGGCCTGCGGCAGCGGCGTGTTCACCACGCTCGCCGGGAAGCCCGCCGCGCTGGCGGCGGCCGGCAGCTTGATGACTCCCGCGGGCAGGGAGGCGATCGGCTTCTTGATGACTTCGGGCCGGCGGTGGCCCACGCGCGGGTCGGGGATCAGCTCGTCGCTGATCGGATAGCCGAGCTGCGGGTTGCGTTCCCAGCCCAGCGCGGCCCAGCGGTCGCGGATCAGGCCGTGCACCTCGTGCGCGCCGGTGCCCGCGGTCCAGTAGATGGAGCCGCCCTGGAAGTGGTTGAAGCGGCCGCGGCCGTCGGGCGTGCCGCTCTCGTCGGTGCGCGGATAGCCGAGGATGCTGGCCTCGGCGCCCAGCGCGAGATACCGCTCGCGGATCGCGCCGTGCACCTCGAAGGCGCCGGCGCTGCTCTGGAACACGGGCCGGTTCAGGTCGATGCCGGTCTGCAGGTCGACATGGGCGCGGTCGCCCAGGGCGGCGCCGAGGTCCAGCGTGGCCGTGCTGCCGACGCTGCGCTCCAGCGCCTGTGCGCCCGCCGCCCCATCGACTGCCGCGGTGCGCGGCTCGGGCGGCGAGAGCATCGCGGCCGGCGTGTCGAAGGCGGCGGCGGCGAGGTTGGCGCCGAGCCTGCGCGGCCCGGCCGGCGTGGCCGCTGTCGAAGCCGTGGCCGCGAGCGCGCCGAGCGCCGTCCCCGCGACCGACACGCCGGTGATGACGCCGCCGAACTGCGAGGGCGGCGACCAGTAGATCGAGCCGCCCTGGAAATGCGCGAAGAAACCCTCGGCCCGCACGTCCGTGCCCGGCGCCACGTCGCTGCTCGGAAAACCCAGGAAGCCGGTCTCGGCACCGAGCTCGCGCCAGCGCGCGAGGATCGGCCCGTGCAGCGCGTGCGCGCCGGTGTTGGGATGCCAGTAGATCGCACCCGCCTGGAAGCTGCGCGAGAAGCCGGCGTTGTTGGGCGTGGCGGTCACCGCGCCCAGGGAGCGGCCGAGGACGCCGTCCGCTCCACCGGCTTCGGCGTACTTGGCGTTGATGGCCCAGGTCGCGAGGTCGGTGGTCGAGCCGAAGCTGCCGATGATGCCGGCCAGCTCGGGCGCGACGCGCTGGACCTGCGGGTCGAGTGCGATGTCGCGGAAGGAGCCGAGCACGTCGGCGCCGAGGGCCGGCGCCGCGACGTCGGCCACCGCGGTGGCCGTGACGCCGAGATCGGCATGATCGAGAATCGACGTGGCCTGCAGTCCGCGATTCACGAGGACCGATGCATTGAACTGCCCTGTACTCATGGTTTGCTCCGATCAAAGGAAAAATCAGTCTAGCCACGCGGACTCCGCAGGTCACGACGGCAATCGGCCTATATACATCGGCCGCATCCCGAACGAGCGCGTCGATTTGCCTGACGGCTTTCCTGCCCGGTGGAGGCCGGGTGGGCGTGGCGGTCGTGCGCAGCCTTCTGTGTCACGATGCGCCCATGAAAGCCCTGCTGCGCGCCTTCTCGATCGTTCACGGGCTCATGGCGGCGCTGTTCGCCTGCGCGGCGCTCATGCTCGTCGCCATCGCCGCCAGGGTCGGGTGGATGGCCTTCGCCGCCGGGCTGGACCGCGAGGCGGCGCAGGGCATCATCGACGCGGTGGGCCTGCTGGCGGCCGCGGTCGTGGCGCTGCAGATCGCGCAGACCATCGCCGAGGAGGAGGTGGTGCGCGACGCCCACATCAGCGCGCCCACGCGGGTGCGGCGCTTCCTGTCGAGGTTCCTGGTGGTGGTCGTGGTGGCGCTGGTGATCGAGGGGCTGGTCGCGACCTTCAGGGCCGTGCACGAGGAGCCCGCCCAGCTGGCGTATGCCGCGAGCCTGCTGCTGGCCGCCGCGCTGCTGCTGGCTGCCTGGGGCGTCTTCATCCGGCTCAACCGGGCCGCCGAGGATCTGGAGCCCGAAGCGATGCAGGAGGCCAAGGATGAGGATCGCAAGTTCAGGTAGCCCGCAAGCGCGGCAGCCGCAGAGGCAGCACGCATCCGGCCGGGCGCCGCTTTTTCCGAAGGGTGCATTGATGGAGAGGAAAAGGGCCGGGCGGATGCTCTTCGGCGGCCTGCTGCTGGCGGCCTCCGGCGGCGCCGCGCTCGGGCAGAACGCCAGCTGCAGGGTCGATCCCTTCCAGGGCGCCGCGGCGCCGCAGGGCGCGGTGACGCGCATGCAGATCGTCAACGCAGGCGGCTCGTGCTTCGTCGCCGCCTACGGCGCCGCGGCGGGCCGCCTGATCCTCGCGCAGCGGGGCGGCATCACGAAGCAGCCGGCCCACGGCAAGGCCGAGTTCGTGGCGCCCCGGGCCCGCTACACGCCCAAGCCCGGCTACGTCGGCAGGGACGAATTCGAAGTCACCGCCTTCGCCCTCGGCCCCAAGGGCGAGCAGCGGCTGAAGGTGCGGGTCATGGTGTCCGTGGTGGCGCCCTGAATGACATGACAATGCGCGCTGCCCGGTTGCCGGTTCGCCACCGCCCGTCGCTCCTGTCGCGGCGTGCGTGAGGATCCGCACCGGCGCCGGCCGACTTGTGTGTCGTCGAATCCCGGAAAACGCTTCTTTCTTTCCATGCACGCACTCGAACTGAAGATGCCGCCGCCCATCCTGGGCATGCTCATCGCCGCGGCGATGTGGGGCGCCTCGCTGGTGGCGCCGTGGCCGCTCGGGGACGGGCCGCCGGCACGCGGCGCCACCGTGGTCGGCACCGTCATCGCGGCGCTCGGGCTCGCCATCGGCATCTCGGGCGCCGTCGCGCTGCGGCGCTCGGGCACCACGGTCAACCCGATCAAGCCCGAGCGCGTGTCCGCGTTCGTCGAGGGCGGCGCGTTCCGCTTCACGCGCAACCCGATGTACCTGGGCGTCGCCGTCCTGCTGGTCGGCTGGGCGGTCTGCCTGTTCTCGGCCGCGGCGCTGCTCGGGCCGGCGGTCTTCGTGCTCTACATCGACCGCTTCCAGATCGTTCCGGAGGAGCGGGTGCTGGCGCAGCGCTTCGGCGCGACTTATCTGGCGTACAAGGCGCGGGTGCGGCGCTGGCTGTAGAAAGGAAAGTTCGGGCTCGCCACGCGCCGGGCGGGCGTGCCGGACACCCATCCAGGGTCATGGACTGAAGGAGCAGACGTGAATTCCACAGGCCGTTGCATCTGCCTCCTGGGGCTCGGGGTCGCGGCGGGGGCCGCAGCCTCGATCGCGAACGCGCAGTCGCCTCCGGTCTCCCCGTCCACGGCATTCGACGGCCGCTGGGCGGTCTCCCTGGTCTGCGACGACGTGCGGGACAACGGAACCTTCGCCAAGGGCTACGCCTTCGATTTCTTCGTCGACATCCGCGCGGGCCGGCTGACGGGCCAGTACGGGCAGCCGGGCCTGCCCGCCTCGCTGACCCTGACCGGGACCGTGGCGGAGGACGGCACCGCGGAAATTTCCGCGCAGGGCAGAACGGGCCGCTCCGAGTACACGGTGGGGCACGTGCAGACCAGCACGCCCTATGGCTACCACATGCGCGGCAGCTTCACGGGCACCGCCGGCAGCGCGACGCGCACCGAGCTGCGGCCGTGCCGGGCCGCCTTTTCCAGGCCGTAGCGCCCCGACCCCTGCCGGGCGGGCGACGATGCGTTCCGGTGCCGTCGCGTCAGCGATGGCGGCGTCGCGCCAGGCGATCGCGCAGCGCCGTGACGTGGTCGCCGACCTCGCCCATCGCCTGCTTCAGCTCTTCTTCGGTGCAGTGCAGCTCCGCGCACCAGTATTTCAGGTCGTCCGGGTCCATCGCGACGACGCGGCCGGGGTCCAGCGGGGAGGCGCCGTTGCTGTCGCTGCTGTTGCTGTTGCTGTTGCTCGAATCGTCTGGCATGGGTGCTCCCGCGGGTCGGAGGTCGATGGGCGTGATGTCTCCGGCGGCGGCGGGCGCCTGCCGGGCGGCAGCCGCGCCGAGGCCGGCCGGGCACCGTAGCACGCGCGGCGGCGTTCGTCCAACCCTCTTGCAGGGCACCAGAAGAGGCGATGCTCAGCCCGGCGGCGCGCCGAGGCGCTGCGACACCTGCGCGGCGCCGTCCTTCAGGGCGCGCGCCACGGCGCCGTCCCAGTGCGTGTCGAACAGGCCCGCCGGGCCGATGGCGGTGAGCGCCAGCACGATGGCGCCGGTGTGGTCGAACACCGGCGCCGCCATGGCGTTGACGCCTGGCACGACCTCGCCTTCGGATCGGCTCAGGCCGTGCCGGCGCACCGTGCGCAGCTGCGCCTCGAAGGCGGCCCAGTCGGGCGGCGTCGGCGCCGGCGGCATGCCGGCCTCGGCGGCTGCGGCGTCGGAGCTGGCATCAATGTCGGCATCGGCATCGGCACTGCGACGATGCTCGCGCTCGCCTTCCTGCCGCAGCAGGCGCTGCACCACGCCGGCGTCGAGGTACGCGCCGAACAGCCGCCCCGAGGCCGTGTGGGCGAGCGAGAACACCGTGCCGTGCCGCATGGCGACGTGCACCGCCGCCGGCGACTCGGCAATGCGCACGATGGTGGCGCCCCGGTCGCCCCACACCGCGATCGCCACCGTGTGGCCGGTGCGGCGCGCCAGCTCGGCGATCACCGGCGTCGCCAGGCGCACCGGGTCGGCCTGCTGCAGGCCGATCAGGCCGAGCTGCAGGGCCAGGGGCCCGAGCCGGTAGTGGCCGCTGGCGCGGTCCTGCTCGATCAGGCCGAGCCGCCCGAAGCTGACCATGTACGGGTGCGCCTTGGCCGGCGTCATGTCGGCCTCGCGCGCCAGGTCCTTCAGCGCCATCGGCCGGCCGCGGTGCGCCAGCGCGCGCAGCAGCTGGCCGCCGACTTCGATGCTCTGGATGCCGCGCTGCGCGCCGCGGTCGTTGTCGCTGGCCATCGGGGTGCTCACCGTTCTTTCAGGGTCAAGGCATTGGACATTAACCGATGGAAGGTCTACACTTTCCTAATTCGCTAAAAGCAAACAGATTCTGTTTAGACTAATTCTGGCGGGACGCAGGGTTTCGCCACCTTCCGGAGACACACGATGAACGCGCCCACCAAAGCCTTCGCCTCGCAGGCCGACCTCGAAGAGAAGAAGGTCAGCTTCACCCGGCTCTCGGAGCACGCCTGGGCCTACACCGCCGAAGGCGACCCCAACACCGGCGTCGTGATCGGCGACGACTGCGTGCTGGTGGCCGACACCCAGGCCACCCCCGCCATGGCCGCCGACGTGGTGCGCCGCATCCGCGAGGTGACCGACAAGCCGATCAAATACGTCGTGCTCACCCACTACCACGCGGTGCGCGTGCTGGGCGCCTCCGGCTACCACGCCGAGCACATCCTGGCGAGCGAGGACACGCGCGAGCTGATCGTCGAGCGCGGCGAGCAGGACAAGGCCAGCGAGATCGGGCGCTTTCCGCGGCTCTTCCGCGACGTCGAGTCGGTGCCGCCGGGGCTGACCTGGCCGACCCTGACCTTCACCGGCAGGATGACGCTGTGGCTTGGAAAGCTCGAAGTGCAGCTGCTGCAGCTCGGCCGCGGCCACACCAAGGGCGACACGGTGGTCTGGCTGCCCGGCGAGAAGACGCTGCTCTCGGGCGACCTGGTCGAGTACGGCGCCACGCCGTATGCGGGCGACGCCTACTTCAAGGACTGGCCCAAGACGCTCGACAACCTCGCCGCGCTCGATGCGGCCGCGCTGGTGCCCGGCCGCGGCGCGGCGCTCACGACGCCCGAGGAAGTGCGCGCAGGCATCGAGGGCACGCGCGACTTCGTGCGCGACGTGCGCGCCAGCGTCGAGGCCGGCGTGGCCGCGGGCCGGGACCTGAAGGCGATCTACAAGGACACCGTCGCCGCGCTGCGGCCCAAATACGGCCATTGGGTCATCTTCGACCACTGCATGCCCTTCGACGTGACGCGCTGCTACGACGAGGTCACGCAGTACCCCGACCCGCGCATCTGGACCGCCGAGCGCGATGTGGAGATGTGGAAGACCCTAGAGGGCTGAAGGATGAAGCTCAACGACTTGGCGGCGGCGGGCGGCGCGCCGCTCGACTACCAGCAGCTCGTCTTCGACTACACGCGCCACCCCGACCAGGACGCGGCCGCGCCCGCGCGTCACCCGGTGGTGGTGGTGGGGGCCGGCCCGGTCGGGCTGGCGCTGGCGATCGACCTGGCGCAGCAGCGGGTGCCGGTCGTGCTGCTCGACAACGACGACCGCCTCTCGACCGGCTCGCGCGCCATCTGCTTCGCCAAGCGCACGCTCGAGGTGTTCGACCGCCTCGGCTGCGGCGAGCGCATGGCGGCCAAGGGCGTGTCGTGGAACGTCGGGCGCGTGTTCTTCCGCGACGAGCAGGTCTACAGCTTCGACCTGCTGCCCGAGGCCGGCCACCAGCGCCCGGCCTTCGTCAACCTGCAGCAGTACTACGTCGAGGGCTACCTGGCCGAGCGCGCCGCGGCGCTGCCGCTGGTCGACCTGCGCTGGAAGAACAGGGTGGTCGCCGCCGAGCAGCGGGACGACCATGTCCTGCTCACCGTCGAGACGCCCGAGGGTCCCTACCGGCTCGCCGCCGACTACGTGGCCGCCTGCGACGGCTCGCGCTCGCCGCTGCGCGCCCTGCTCGGGCAGGAGAGCCAGGGCCGCGTGTTCAGGGACCGCTTCCTGATCGCCGACATCCGCATGAAGCCGTCGCAGGCCGCGCCCGCGGCGGACTCCTCCGACGGCGCGCGGCAGCGCCGGGAGCCCGCGCCGGCCGCCCCGGCGGCGACCGAGGCCGCGGCGCCATCCGCCCTGCACGAGGCGCTGCCGCCGGACGCGGCGCCCCACGGCGACCCGCAGCCCGACGACGGCGGCGGCGACGACCGGGAGGCGCGGCGCGCCCGGCACGTCGCCCGCATGGTGCAGGAGGGCATCGCCGAGCGCTGGTTCTGGTTCGACCCGGCGTTCCATCCCAACCAGAGCGTGCTGCTGCACATGCAGCCCGACGGCGTCTGGCGCATCGACTTCCAGCTCGGCTGGGACGCCGACCCGGAGCGCGAGAAAAAGCCCGAGAACATCGTCCCGCGCGTGAAGGCGCTGCTAGGCGAGGCGGCGCGGTTCGACCTGGAATGGGCCAGCGTCTACACCTTCTCGTGCCAGCGCATGGCGCGCTTTCGCCACGGGCGCGTGCTGTTCGCCGGCGACGCGGCGCACCTGGTGTCGCCCTTCGGCGCGCGCGGCGCCAACTCGGGCGTGCAGGACGCCGAGAACCTGGCTTGGAAGCTCGCCGCCGTGCTGCGCGGCGACGCGCCCGAGCGGCTGCTCGACAGTTACGCCAGCGAGCGCGAGCACGCGGCCGACGAGAACATCCGCAACTCGACCCGCTCGACCGACTTCATCACGCCCAAGACCGAGGCGAGCCGGCTGTTCCGCGACGCCGTGCTGGAGTTGGCCAAGCGCCACGCGTTCGCGCGCGCGCTGGTCAACAGCGGGCGGCTGTCGGTGCCGGCGACGCTCGCCGATTCGCCGCTCAACACGCCGGATGCCGACGCGTTCGAGGGCGCCATGGTGCCGGGCGCGGCGGCGGCCGATGCGCCGTTCGCAGGCAGCGGAAAGGAGCCGGGCGAGGGCACGCGGCAGGACGCGGCCTGGGACGCCGCGGGCCCGGCCGCGGACGCCGGCGCGGCCGGTCGGCCCGGCTGGCTGCTGCGCGCGCTGCCGCGCGACGGCGCCTTTGCCGCGCTGGTGTTCGGCAGCGGCGAGGCGGCCGCGCGTGCCGAGCGCGCGGTGGCCGAGGCCGAGGCGGCGGTGCGCGTCGTGCGCGTGCCGCTGGACGCGGCGCACGCCCTCGCCGCCCGGCGCTACGACGCGCGGGAGGGCACGGTCTACCTGCTGCGCCCCGACCAGCACGTCTGCGCGCGCTGGCGCGCCCCCACCGCCGCGGACGTGCGCGCGGCGCTCGACCGCGCGCTCGCCAGGGGCTGAGCGGGCCCGCCGTCCTCACCATGGCCCGAGCCGCCGCACACAGTCCCTGAGCCCGCCGCCCTCCACCGCCACCTCCCGAACCGAACGAGCACGCGATGACGCCAGCACCCGCAGCAGCACTGATCACCTCGCCCCACCTCGACGCGCCCGACGACTTCTACGAGGCGCTGATCGAGGCGCACCAGGGCCTGTCCACCGACCAGAGCCACGCCTTCAACGCCCGGCTGGTGCTGGTGCTGGCCAACCACATCGGCGCGCTGGCCGTGCTGCGCGAGGCGCTGGCTGCGGCCCAAGGGCAGGAAACGCACAACGCAGGCGCTGCCTGAATGCGAGTGCGTGCTTGACCCGGTGCAGAGATCCCGGGCTGCCTCGCGCGACCTCCGCGAAACCTTTGCGGCCTCGGTGTTCCGGACACTCGACATTTCAAGCCAAATGACCCCGCGGCGCTCTTGCTGTCTGCGTGGGCAGCTATCAAATCAATAGCATTTCTTTTCCCACGAGGAGACTTCGATGAACCCAGCCACTTCGTCCGGCCTGCGCTACCAATCCGGCTTCGGCAACGAATACGCCAGCGAGGCCGTCGCGGGCGCCCTGCCGCAGGGGCGCAACAGCCCGCAGCGCGCGCCCTTCGACCTCTACCCCGAGCTGCTCTCGGGCACCGCCTTCACCGCGCCGCGCCACGAGGGCCGGCGCAGCTGGCTGTACCGGCGCCAGCCCTCGGTGGCGGCCGGACGCTACCGGCCCTACGCGCAGCCGCACTGGACGACCGGCGCCGACCCCGCCGTCGAGCTCGCGCCCGAGCCGCTGCGCTGGAATCCGCTGCTGGCCGAGGACGCCGGCGAGGCCGATTTCATCGACGGCATGCGCACCCTTGCTGCCAACGGCGGCGCCGACGCGCAAAGCGGCATCGCGGTGCACGTCTACCTCGCCACCCGCTCGATGGAGCGCCGCGCCTTCGTCAACGCCGACGGCGAACTGCTCGTCGTGCCGCAGCAGGGGCGCCTCCTCGTCACCACCGAGATGGGCGTGCTCGACGTCAGGCCCGGCGAGATCGCACTGCTGCCGCGCGGCGTGGCGTTCAAGGTGGCGCTGCCCGACGCGATGCAGGGCCCGGCGCGCGGCTACGTGTGCGAGAACTACGGCGCGCACTTCCGCCTGCCCGAGCTGGGCCCGATCGGCTCCAACGGCCTGGCCAACGCGCGCGACTTCCAGGCGCCGGTGGCGGCCTTCGAGGCGCCGGGCGAGGGCTGCGAGCTGGTGAAGAAGTACGGCGGCCGCTTCTGGACGGCGCCGCTCAAGAGCTCGCCCTTCAACGTCGTCGCCTGGCACGGCAACTTGGCGCCGGTGAAGTACGACACGGCCAACTTCATGGTGATCGGCTCGATCAGCTTCGACCACCCCGACCCCTCGATCTTCACCGTGCTGACCTCGCCCAGCGGCACGCCGGGCACGGCCAACTGCGACTTCGTGATCTTCCCGCCGCGCTGGCTGGTGATGGAGAACACCTTCCGCCCGCCCTGGTACCACCGCAACTTCATGAGCGAGTTCATGGGGCTGGTGCACGGCGAGTACGACGCCAAGCCCGGCGGCTTCAAGCCCGGCGGCGCCAGCCTGCACAACTGCATGGTGCCGCACGGCCCCGACGAGGAGGCCTTCGAGAAGGCCAGCAGCGCCGACTTGGCGCCGCAGAAGCTCGACAACACCCTGGCCTTCATGTTCGAGAGCCGCTGGCGCTTCGTGCCGACCTCGTGGGCGCTGCAAAATCCCGCGCTCGACGCCGACTACGCCGACTGCTGGGCGGGGCTCAAGGACCAGTTCAAGGGCTGATCAAGCTCGCCCCTAAGCTTCGCGCACTGCGTGTCGCTGTGCTCACCCCTGCCGGGGGCAACACCGGCGGCCCGGCATAGTCGGATCCGCGGTGTTTCTGGAATAGCTCATTGAAAGAATTCGCCATGAACGCCCTCAACGCCACCCACGACCCGAAGCTGCGCAGCTGGGTCGCCTCGGCCAACGTCGCGGACTGCGACTTCCCCGTCCAGAACCTGCCGTTCGGACGCTTCCGCCTGCCCGCCAGCGGCGCCGCGCCGCGCATCGGCGTCGCCATCGGCGACCAGGTGCTCGACCTGCGCGCCACCGGCCTCGTCGACACCGACGACATGAACGCGCTGATGGCCGCCAGCGTCGCCGAGCGGCATGCGCTGCGCGCCGCGATCTCGGCCGGGCTGGCCGAGGGCAGCGACAAACAGGAGGCCTGGACCGGCGCGCTGCTGCCGCAGGCGGCCGTCGAGATGGCGCTGCCGTGCCGCATCGGCGACTACACCGACTTCTACACCGGCATCCACCACGCCACCACCGTCGGCACGCTGTTCCGCCCCGACCAGCCGCTGATGCCCAACTACAAGTGGGTGCCGATCGGCTACCACGGCCGCACCTCGTCGATCGGCGTGAGCGGCCAGCGCTTCAAGCGCCCGCACGGCCAGACCAGGGCGCCCGACGCGCAGGCGCCGACGGTCGGCCCGAGCAAGCGGCTCGACTACGAGCTGGAGCTGGGCTTTCTGGTCGGCCCCGGCAACGCGCTGGGCGAGCCGATTCCCATCGCCGACGCCGAGGCGCACCTCTTTGGCGTGACGCTGCTCAACGACTGGTCGGCGCGCGACCTGCAGGCCTGGGAGTACCAGCCGCTCGGGCCCTTTCTGGCCAAGAACTTCGCCAGCACGCTGTCGCCGTGGATCGTGACGATGGAGGCGCTGGCGCCGTTTCGCGCGCCCTTCGAGCGCCCGGCGGGCGACCCGCAGCCGCTGCCGTACCTCGACTCAGTCGCCAACCGCGAGCAGGGCGCGCTCGACATCACGCTCGAAGTCTGGCTGCAGACCGCGAGGATGCGCGAGGCCGGCGAGCCGGCGGTGCGCCTCACGCGCGGCCGCACCACGCAGGCCGCCTACTGGACCGCCGCGCAGCTGGTGGCGCACCACACCGTCAACGGCTGCAACCTGCAGCCGGGCGACCTGCTGGGCTCGGGCACGCTCTCGGGCGCCGAGCCCGACGAGGCCGGCTCGCTGCTCGAACTCACGCTGGGCGGCAAGAACCCGATCGCGTTGCCCAACGGCGAGCGCCGCACCTTCCTGGAGGACGGCGACACGCTCACGCTCAAGGGCTTCTGCGAGCGCGCCGGCGCGGTGCGCATCGGGCTGGGCGAGGTGAGCGGGACGGTGATCGCCTGATTTCCTCTCGGCCGCCACCATCGACACTCACCGGGGAGACACGCCGCATGAAACCGATCCGCACCCTCCTGGCCGGCGCCGCCGCCTTCTTGCTCCTGGCCGCCGGCGCGGCCGCGCAGCAGGGCGCCGCCGACTACCCGAGCAGGCCCGTCACGCTGGTCACGCCCTTCGCCGCGGGCAGCGGCCCCGACGCGGTGCTGCGGCTCGTCTCCGACAAGCTCTCGCGCCTGTGGGGCCAGCGCGTCGTGGTCGACAACAAGCCCGGGGGCGGCGGCTTCATCGCGATCGAGCAGGCGCGGCGCGCGCCGGCCGACGGCTACACGCTGCTGCAGCTCGACAGCGAGCACATCGCCGCGCTGCCGCACCTGTACAAGTCACGCAACTTCGTGACGCTGCAGCACTTCGACCCGGTGGCGTCGCTGTTTCGCACGCCCTTCTTCGTCGCCGTGCCGACCGACTCGAAGTGGAAGAACATGGGCGATCTGATCGCCGCCGCCAGGGACAAGCCGGGCCAGCTCGGCTACGGCTCGTGGGGCGTCGGCAGCCCCGGCCACCTGGGCGCGCAGCAGCTCGAAGCCCTCACCGGCACGCACATGCAGCACGTGCCCTACCGCGAGGTCTCGCAGCTGTTCGCCAACGTCGGCTCCGGCGAGGTGCCGTGGAGCTTCGCCAGCCTGCCGTCGAGCCAAGGCATCTACAAGGCCGGCAAGCTGCGCTACATCGCGATCGCGGCGCCCAGGCGCATCCCGCAGATGCCCGACGTGCCGACCATGGCCGAGGCCGGCGGCCCGCCGGGGCTCGCGGTCGATTCCTTCGTCTCGCTGCTCGCGCCCAAGGGGGTGCCTGCGGCCATCCAGGCCAAGATCAACGCCGACGTGGCCCAGGTCATCGCCGACCCGGAGATCCGCGCGCGCTTCGACACCTTCGCCTTCGAGCCGCTGGCCTGGTCGCCCGAGGAGATCGTGCGCAACGCCGAGGCGAAATCCAAGGTGTACGGCGAGCTGGTGAAGCGCGGCAACATCAGCCTGGAATGAGCCGCCGCCCGCCGGGGTGACCGCCGCGCGACAGCGCCGCCGCCACGGCCTTGCTATCGTGCGCGGCTGGCTTTTTCCTCTCCCTTTTATGCGCACGATGACCGATTCCCTCACCGCCGCCCGCCTGGTCGACCAGCTCGTCGCGCTCATGCGCCTTGAGTCGCTCGGCGACGACCGCTTCCGCGGTGCCACCGAGGACATCGGCACGCCCGCCGTGTTCGGCGGCCAGGTGCTGGGCCAGGCGCTGATGGCGGCCAGCCGCACCGTCGAAACCGAGCGCCCGGCGCATTCGCTGCACGCCTACTTCCTGCTGCCGGGCGACCCGCACGCGCCGATCGACTACGCGGTGAGCCGCGTGCGCGACGGCCGCAGCTTCGCCACCCGCCACATCGTCGCGACGCAGCAGGAGCGCACCATCTTCGAGATGTCGGCGTCGTTCCAGCGGGTCGAGGACGGCGTCGAGCACCAGGCGCCGATGCCCGCCGCGCCGCCGCCCGAGGACGTGGCGAGCGACGTCGCGCAGCGCCGCGCGCTCGGCGATCGCATTCCGGCGCGCTGGAAGGAGCGCTTCGGCGGCGAGCGCCCGATCGAGTTCCGCACCGTCGACGCGCCCGACTGGCTGGCGCCCGCGCCGCGCCCCGCCGAAGCGCAAATCTGGATGCGCGCGGTCGCCGCGCTGCCCGACGAGCCGGCGCTGCACCGCGCACTGCTGGCCTACGCCTCCGACCACGGCCTGCTGCGCGCCGCCCTGCTGCCGCACGGCCTCTCCTTCATGCAGAAGCGCTTGCGCGCCGCCAGCCTCGACCATTCGATGTGGTTCCACCGCGACTTCCGGCTCGACGACTGGCTGCTGTACTGCATCGACTCGCCCAGCGCGCAGGGCGCGCGCGGCCTGTGCCGCGGCCAGATCTTCGCGCGCGACGGCCGGCTGGTGGCCTCGGTGGCGCAGGAGGGGATGGTGCGCGTTCAGGCGTGAGCGTGGCGCGCGCATCCGTGCAGCACGGCACGGCGGCGCCATTGTTTCGCGCGCGCGAACGCCATGGCCGCGCCCGGGGCCGCGAAAACCGCGCGCCGGCCGCCAGACTTCAAGGCAAGACAGGCAACCCGCCCGCCGCCGTCACCGAAAGGACCTTGCCATGAAGACCTCCCGCCTCCTCGCCGCTGCCGCCGTCACCCTGCTTGCCACCCTGGGCGCGCAGGCCGAAACCTACGAGGGCGTCGCGCAGCCCGTGTCCGCCCTCGGCCGCGCCGAGGTCAACGCCGAAGCCGTGCGCGCCGCTTCGGCGGCCGACCAGAACGTGGTGCGCGGTTCGCGCGGCGCCGAGGCTTTCACCTCCGCGGCCACCCGCGACAGCGTGCGCGCGCAGGCCGCGCTCGCCGCCGCCGCGCCCGACCAGAACGTCGTGCCCGGCTCGCGCGTCAACAGCCGGGTCGTCTCGACCCTGCGCCACCCGGCCGAGGCGCGCGCCCAGCGCGCCTCGGCCGCGGCCGGCGCCGGCACCGCGCTGAACTGAGGAGGGCGGCCCACGGCACTGCCGGCGCCCGGCCGGCCGCGCCGGGCGCCCAGGCCCGCCGCCACCACCGGACCGCGCCGCCGCGCCGTCCGGATTCTTCATGGCCGATGCCCGGCGCGTGCCGTGCGGCCAGCCTCTACCATCGGCGACTTGCCCAGCCAACCCTCAAAGGACGCCGATGACCGCTCCCGCCGCCCCTTCCCGTTCTTATTCCTCCCTTTTCCATCTCACCGTCCTGACCGGCGCCTCGCGCGGCATGGGCCGCGCCATGGCCGGGCAGCTGCTGCGGCCCGGGCACACGCTGCTGTGCATCTCGCGGCGCGGCGACGCCGCGCTCGACGCGCTCGCCGCCAAGGCCGACGCCACCCTGATCCAGTGGGAGCGGGACTTGGGCGAGCCGCTGGTGGTGGCCGCGCGCCTCGCCGGCTGGCTGGGCGGCTTCGACGCGGGCGCGTTCGACAGCGCCACCCTGATCAACAACGCCGGCGTCATCGCCCACCCGCAATCGCTGGCGCAGGCCGACGGCACCGACATCGCGCACGCGCTGCGGGTCGGCCTGGAGGCGCCGATGCTGCTGACCGCGGCCTTCCTCGGCGCCACCCGGGGCTGGCGCGCGCAGCGCAAGGTGCTCAACATTTCCTCCGGGCTCGGCCGCCATGCCATGGCCAGCCAGGCGCCGTACTGCGCTGCCAAGGCCGGCATGGACCACTTCAGCCGCGCCGTCGCGCTGGAGGAGGCGAACGAGCCCAACGGCGCGCGCATCGTCTCGCTGGCGCCGGGTGTGATCGACACCGACATGCAGGCGCAGCTGCGCGGCGGCGACGCGGCCGACTTCCCCGATGTGGCGCGCTTCCAGCGCCTGAAGGTCGAGGGCCAGCTCGACACGCCCGAGAGCGCCGCCGCCAAGGTCCTGGCGTACCTGGCGCGCGCGGACTTCGGCAGCCAGCCGGTGGCCGACGTGCGCCAGCCCTGAGCGGGCAAGCAAGCGGCGGCCGGACGGTCGCCCGCGCGGCGACAGGCGGTGGCGGGGGCGGCGGACGCTTCAGCCGCGGTGGCGCAGGTCGGTCCTCAGCCGCTCCGCGGCGGGCACCCCGCGGTAGCGCAGCACGCGGTAGCCGGCATTCGTCAGCAGGCTGTCGCGCGCCGCGTCCTCCGCCTCGCGTCCGTCGTGGCTGCGGTCGTCGAGCTCGACCACGGCGAGCACGCGAAAGCTGGCGTCGCACAGCACGAAGTCGGCCACCTTGCGGTCGAAGGTCGCCCGCGACGCCCACTCGCGCGCGGTCAGCAATGCCGAGAAGGCCACCTGCGGCATCACGACCAGGTGCGGCAGCGCCTCGCGCAGCCGCGCGAACATGGCCTGCTCGTGCGCCGTCAGCGGCGGGCGCGAGCGCGGCGTCTCCCGGGCGCCGCGCCCACCGCGCCGCCCGAGCAGCAGGGCCAGCACGACGAACACGGCCATGACGGCGGCGACGATGAAAGCGAAATTGCGGAGCTCTGGCACGGCGCGAGGTGGGTGGACTGGAAAGTTGCTATTGTATTGATAGCTGCCAGGGCATGCTGGACGGGCGCCGAGGCCGGTTTCCTTTCATTGCGGGGGGCCGGGCGGGTCCATCGCGGCAGCACGGCGGCAGAACGGCACGGCCGTGCCTGCTGCATGAAGAAAGAACGAGAAAGAACGCCGGGCCAGAGGCCGTGTGGGACGTGGCGCTGCCGTGGTGCGCCTTCGTTCAATCAGCGTGCCGCGGGCGCCGCGGCGGCCATCCGCTCGCGCGCCTTCAGCGCGAAGGCTTGCAGCTCGGACGCGTTGAGGTCCGAGATCGCCCAGGCCTGCATCCCGCCCTGGGTCCAGTGCACCAGGTTGTAGCCGCGCCTCGCCAGCAGCTGCGGGCTGCGAGCTTTCCCGTCGGCGGCGGGCCAGAGGAACAGGTTGATCACGTGCGGCCCCGAACGGTAGACCAGCGCGGCCGCCGGATGCCCCTCGACGTAGTCCAGGCGGCCTCCCGCGAGCGGCATGCCGTCGGCGGCCAGGTCGATCACCGGCGGCGAGAAGTCCAGCTTGCCCGCGAACCAGGGCTTGACCGTGTGCTGGTCGGTGGAGGCCACGTCGGCCAGGTGCGAGCCCATCAGCGAGCGCACGTGGCTGTCGGTGACCGCATCGCCCGTCGCGTCGGGCAGCGGCGCCACGAGCAACGCGAGCGCCAGGGCCCAGGCGGTAGCGGCGCCGGCGCCGAACAGCGCCAGGGCCTGCAGCCACCGGCCGGGCGACGACGGCCGGCGCGGAGGGGGACGAGGGGGGTTCGCCAGGGGGCCCCGCAGGTCGGCACGGATGTGCTCGGCGAGCGCTGCGGGAGGTGCGTGCCGAACGCCTTCGCGCCGGATCAGCGCGCCCAGTTCATCGTCTTCAGCTGCCGGCATCGCGCCTTCCTTGGGTTACTTCGTGCGGCGCTTCCGCCTGCAGTGCGGTGCGCAGCAGGGCCCGTGCGCGCGCGAGCCGCGACATCACCGTGCCGATCGGAACGCCTGCGACGCGCGCGATGTCTTCATACGACATTTCCTCCAGTTCGCGCAGCACGATGACTTCGCGAAACGGCGGCGCCAGGGCCTCGATCGCGGCATTGACGCGCTGGCCGCGCGCTTGGCGCTCCCAGTTCAGCGCGGGGTCGCCGAACGCAGCAGCAGCGCCTTCGCCGCCCCTGTCGCTGTCGCGCAGCTCGTCGAACTCGACCTGGTCGGCCAGATGGCGGTGCTGGCGCATCCAGTCGTAGCAGGCATTGCGCACGATGCCGAGCAGCCAGGGGCGAGCCCCGTCGCCGCGCAGGTCGTCGTAGAAGCGAAAGGCGCGCAGATAGGCCTCCTGCACCGCATCCTCGGCCTGCCGATCGTCGCGCAGCAGCCAGCGCGCGAGGTTGTACGCGGCGCTCAGGTGCGGCAAGGCGGCAGCCTCGAATCGACGGGTGCGGTCGTTCAATGGGGTCCTTTCCCCGCCTGACGGACCGGCGCCGGCTTTTATTCCAGGTTCCGGGAATAAGCGGCTCGCACGCGCCGTCATGCCTGGAGGCCGATTCTGTTCCTTTCATTCCTGCTCTGGAGCCTCGCCATGAAGCTGCATTCGATGCTCGTCAACGCGCTGGCGGCCTTGCTGCTGACCCATTCCGCCTTCGCTGCCGGCCCCAAGGCCTACGTGGGCAATTTCAAGGACGACACGGTCAGCGTGATCGACACCGGCACGCAACGCGTCGTCGCGACCGTGCCCGTGGCGGCCGGGCCCGACGGCATTGCGATCGGCCGCGACGACCGCCAGGTCTTCGTGAGCGGCGCCAGCGCGTCCAGCCTCAGCGTGATCGACGCGGCCAGCGACCGCGTCGTCGACACCGTGGCGGTGGGCAAGGGGCCGCAGGGCCTGGCGATCACGCCCGACGGCCGCTGGCTGCTGGTGGCGGTGAATGGCGAGGACCGGGTCGCGCTCGTCGACGTCGCCACGCATGCCGTCGCGGCGAGCGTGCCGGTGCCCAAGCCGCACACGCTCACCGTCACGCCCGACGGCCGCAAGGCCTACGTGTCCTCGCAGGCGCCCGGCAGCTTCGCTCTGGTGGTGATCGATCTGGCGGCGCGCAGGGTCGAGGCGCAGGTGCCGCTCGAGAAGACGCCGCGCGACCTCGAACTCAGCCCCGACGGCAAGGTGCTGTACGTGACGCTGGCGGGCGTCAGTGCGGTGCAGGTGTTCGACGCGGCGACCCACCGGCTGCTGGCGCAGATTCCGACCGGTGTCTCGCCGCACGTGGCGCACCTGTTCGCGGGCGCCCGCGCGGGCGTGGTGGTGGTGCAGGGGCCGGGCGAGCTGATGCTGTTCGACCCGGCGACCCAGTCGCCCGCGGGCAGCATCGCGGTCGGCAGGCAGCCGCACTGGGTCGACGTGCTGCCTGGTGCCAGGCAGGTGCTGGTCACCAACGAGGGATCGAACGACGTCAGCCTGGTCGATCTCGCGGGCGGCGCGGTGGCCACCATCCCGGTGGGCCATGCGCCGCGCAAGGTGGCGGTGCAGCATCGGGCCGGCAGCGGCAGCGGCAGCGGCAGCGGCGCCCAGGTCTCGATCAACAACTTCGCCTTCAATCCGGGGCAGCTCACGGTCAAGGCCGGCGACAGCGTCGCCTGGACCAACGACGACGGTGCGCCGCACGGCATCGCCTTCGGCGACGGCGCCGCGGGCATCGACGAGATGCTGCCGGGCCAGCGCTTCAGCCGGGTCTTCGCGAAGGCCGGCATGTACGACTACGTCTGCTCGATCCACCCGTACATGACGGCGAGGATCACGGTGCAGGCGCAGTGATGTCCTGCCCGGACCCCTGCGCCGCCTTCGTGAGGAGCGCGTCAGGCACGATCATCGTTCGGGGCTCGGCCCAGCGGCGGCGCGATATCCTCCAGCGGCCGGCGCTCGGCATCGACCGCCCAGCGCAGCGCCAGCAGCCCGGCCGCGACGACCAGCACCGCACCGACCGCGTAGCCCGCGGCCACCGCGCCGCGGCTGCCGGTCTCGATCAGCGCGCCGAACAGCACCGGCGCCACGAAGCCGCCGGCGCCGGTGCCCACCGCGTAGAAGATCGAGATCGCGACCGCGCGCATCTCCAGCGGAAACACCTCGCTCACCGTGAGATAGGCCGAGCTGGCCGCCGCCGACGCCAGGAAGAACACCGCCGACCAGCACAGCGCCTGGCTGCGCGCGTCGAGCCAGCCCTGCAAAAAGGCCCAGCCCGTCAGCCCCAGCCCGACGCCCGAGAGGGTGTACGTCAGCGCGATCATGCGCCGCCGCCCCACCCGGTCGAACAGCGGGCCGAGCAGCAGCGGCCCGAGCACGTTGCCGAGCGCGAACGGGAAGATGTAGAGCGCCACCCGCTCTTCGGGCACGTGGTGGAAGCGCGTGAGCACCAGCGCGTAGGTGAAGAAGATGGCGTTGTAGAAGAAGGCCTGCGACACCATCAGCGCCAACGCCACCGCGCTGCGCCGCGGGTAGCGCCTGAGCAGCACCCGCGCCACCTCGCGCCAGCCGGGGCTCGCGCCGCCGCCGAAGGCGACCCGACCAACGGCGGGCGCGAGCGGGCCGTGCCGCGCGGCGACCTCGGCCTCGATGTTTGAGACGATGTGCTCGGCCTCGTCGGCGCGCCCGTGCGCCAGCAGCCAGCGCGGGCTCTCGGGCACGTCGCGCCGCACCAGCAGGATCGCCACCGCCAGCAGCGCGCCGAGCGCGAAGCCGGCGCGCCAGCCCCACAGCGGCCCCAGCACGCGGGGGTCGAGCAGCCCCAGGCTGAGCGCCGCGCCGAGCGCCGCGCCGATCCAGAAGCTGCCGTTGATGGCCAGGTTCACGCGGCCGCGCACCCGCGCCGGGATCAGCTCGTCGATGGCCGAGTTGATCGCCGCGTACTCGCCGCCGATGCCCAGCCCGGTCAGGAAGCGGCACAGCGCGAAGAAAACGAAGTTCGGCGAGAAGGCGGTGGCGAAGGTCGCCGCCGCATAGATCGCCAACGTGGCGAGGAACAGCCTCTTGCGCCCCAGCCGGTCGGCCAGCCGCCCGAACACCAGCGCGCCGAGCACGGCGCCGGCGATGTAGAGCGAGCCCGTCCAGCCGACCTGCGACGCGCTCAGCCCCAGCGTGTCGGGGCGCTCCAGCACGCCGCCCAGGGAGCCGACCAGCGTGACCTCCAGCCCGTCGAGCACCCAGGCCACGCCCAGCGCGAGCACCACCCGCCAGTGCCAGCGCGACCAGGGCAGGCGGTCGAGCCGGGCGGGGATGTCGCTGGTAGAGGCCGGGGTCATGCCGGGGGGCGCGCCGGGCGTTGAAAAAGAAATCCCATGGCGCGGCAGTTTAGGCGGCTGCGGCGGCCCCGGGCCGCCGGATGCGACGCTGCCGCAGCCGTCGCAGCGCCGTCGCCCCTGCACGAGCGCGGTGCACAGGCCGCATCGACAGGCAGGCGCCCGGGGAGTAAGCTGAATCCGCTGAACGCGGCGCCACCTGCTCCTCGGCGGGCGCCGGACTCCGTCGAGGCAGACCCGACCCCCATCCACGAATCAAGGACGCCTTCATGAGCAGCCATCAGCTCGACGCGGCAGGGCTCGACCTCCTTTTCCGCGAGGCCCGCACCCACAGCGCCTGGCTGGACCGGCCCGTGAGCGACGACCTCCTGCGCCAGATCTACGACCTCATGAAATGGGGCCCCACCAGCGCCAACTGCGCTCCCGCGCGCATCCTGTTCCTGCGCACGCCCGAGGCCAAGCAGCGGCTGCTGCCGGCCCTGGCTCCGGGCAATGTCGAAAAGACCCTGGCGGCGCCGGTCACGGCCATCATCGGCTATGACGGCAGGTTCTACGAACAGCTGCCCAAGCTGTTTCCCCACGCGGACGCCCGCGCCTGGTTCGCCAACACGCCGGAGCTGGCCGAAGTGACGGCACGCCGCAACAGCTCGCTGCAGGGCGCCTACTTCATGCTGGCCGCGCGCGCCCTGGGCCTGGACTGCGGGCCGCTGTCCGGGTTCGACCACGCCCGGGTGGACCACGAGTTCTTCCCGGCCGAGCAGCCGCCGCCGGATTTCGAGTACGAGTATTTCGCCGACAGCCACATCAAGACCAACTTCCTGTGCAACCTGGGCTACGGCGACCCGGTCAAGCTGTTTCCGCGCAGCCCCCGGCTCGATTTCGACGAGGCCTGCAAGCTGCTTTGAAGGAAGGTCCCGGATTCCGATGCGGAGCGATTCGCATGGAAAAAAGGGGCCTCGGCGCCGCCGGCGCTTTTTCTGCTGCATGCAACGCGGAGCCGCACGTTCGGCCGGGACGGCGCGGCTGAGGACTGTGCAGGGCTGCCCTCGGGCTGCGTGCGCGGGCTTCGCCCTGCAAAGCCCGCTCAGCGACGTAAAATATAACGTTCGTTATAACTCCAGAAAGCCGCGATGACCGCCCTCAAGCTTACCCAGATCGGCAACTCCGTCGGCGTCATCCTGCCCAAGGAGCTGCTGGCGCGGCTCAAGCTGGAGAAGGGCGACACGGTGTTCGTCACCGAGGCGGTCAACGGGGTCACGCTGACGCCGTACAGCACCGAATTCGAGGCGCAAATGACCGAGGCGCGCCGCATTATGAAAAAGCGCCGCAACGTGCTGCGCGAGTTGGCAAAATGAGCGCGCCGCCCCGGGCGTGGGTGAGGCTCGATGGCGCCGTGATCCACGCCGTGCACGAGGAGCAGCTTGCCGAGCACGGCGGCGCGGCGGGAGTGCGCGACGAAAACCTGCTGGCCTCGGCCTCGGCCCTGGCGCGGCCGCAGCAGCTCGCAAACTACGCCGCCGAGCCGGACGTCGCGGACCTGGCGGCGGGCTACGGCTTCGGTATCGCGCGCAACCATCCGTTCATCGACGGCAACAAGCGCACGGCCTTCGTGGCGGTCGAGCTGTTTCTCGCGCTCAACGGCGTCGCCCTGACGGCCGAGGATGCCGATTGCGTGCTCACCATGCTCGACCTTGCCGCCGGCAAGCTGGACGAGGCAGCCTTCGCCGCCTGGGTTCGGCGGCATGCCAAACCCGATGCGGCCTGAACGCCCACCGGGAAAAAGCCGTCCGGGCAGGCCGGTACGTACGCTACATTTTTAATAGCAAGAAAAGCTTGCCGGACGTGCGCAAACCCCGCTTTTCACTCACAACAGCCGCTTCAGGTACCGCCCCGTGAAGCTCGCCCCGTTCGCCGCGATGGCCTCCGGCGTGCCCTGGCCCACCACCGTGCCGCCGCCGGCGCCACCCTCCGGGCCCATGTCGATCACCCAGTCGGCGGTCTTGATGACGTCGAGGTTGTGCTCGATCACGACGATGGTGTTGCCCGCGTCGCGCAGCTGGTGCAGCACCTTCAGCAAGAGCTCGATGTCGGCGAAGTGCAGCCCGGTGGTCGGCTCGTCGAGGATGTAGAGCGTGCGGCCGGTGTCGCGCTTGGAAAGCTCCAGCGCCAGCTTCACGCGCTGCGCCTCGCCGCCCGAGAGCGTGGTGGCCGACTGGCCGAGCTGGATGTAGCTGAGCCCCACGTCGAGCAGCGTGCGCAGCTTGCGCTCGATGGTCGGCACCGCCTTCAGGAAGTCGTGCGCGGCCTCGACCGTCAGCTCGAGGATCTGCGCGATGTTCTTGCCCTTGTACTGGACCTCGAGCGTCTCGCGGTTGTAGCGCTGGCCGTGGCAGACCTCGCACGGCACGTACACGTCGGGCAGGAAGTGCATCTCGACCTTCACCACGCCGTCGCCCTGGCAGGCCTCGCAGCGCCCGCCGGCGATGTTGAAGGAAAAGCGCCCCGGCCCGTAGCCGCGCTCGCGCGCCGTGTTCGTCTCGGCCATCAGCTCGCGGATCGGCGTGAAGAGCCCCGTGTAGGTCGCCGGATTGCTGCGCGGCGTTCGGCCGATGGGCGACTGGTCGACGTTGATGACCTTGTCGAAGTACTCGATGCCCTCCACCGCCTCGTGCGGCGCCGGCTCCTCGTGCGCGCGGTACAGGGTGCGCGCGACGGCGGCGTAGAGCGTGTCGTTGACCAGGGTGGACTTGCCCGAGCCCGACACGCCCGTCACGCAGGTCAGCAGCCCCACCGGGAAGGCGACGCTCACGTCCTTGAGGTTGTTGCCGGTGGCGCCGACGACGCGGATTTCCTGCAGCCCGCCCTGCGACGCCAGGTGCGCCGCTTCGCGCGCCTGGCGCTTGAGCGCCGCCGCGCTGGGGGCGAAGCGGGGCTTGGCCGGCGCCTTGCCACCGGGCGCGGCTTGCTGGCGCACCACCGGCAGCCAGGGCGTGCGCCGCGCGGGCACGGCGATCTTCCGGGCGCCCGAGAGATACCGGCCCGTGAGCGAATCGGGGTTGTCGCGCACCTGTTCGTACGTGCCCTGCGCCATCACGCGCCCGCCGTGCACGCCGGCGCCCGGGCCCATGTCGATGACGTGGTCGGCGGCGCGGATCATGTCCTCGTCGTGCTCGACCACGATGACGCTGTTGCCGATGTCGCGCAGGTGGCGCAAGGTGCCGATCAGCCGGTCGTTGTCGCGCTGGTGCAGCCCGATCGAGGGCTCGTCGAGCACGTACATCACGCCCGTCAGGCCCGAGCCGATCTGGCTGGCCAGGCGGATGCGCTGCGCCTCGCCGCCCGAGAGCGTCTCGGCGCTGCGCTCCAGGCTCAGGTAGTTGAGGCCGACGTCGTTCAGGAACTTCAGCCGCAGGCCGATCTCGCGCACGATCTTGTCGGCGATCTCGGCCTTGGCGCCGCGCAGCCTGAGCGTCCGAAAGTAGTCCAGCGCGTCGCGCAGCGTGAGGTGGCTGATCTCCCAGATCGCCCGGCGCCGCGGCGCGGCGGCGTCCGCGTGGCCTGCGTGGTCCGCGTGGCTCGCTGCGGCGTCCGCGCCAGGCCCTTCGGGCGGCGCGGCATCGACCAGGAACACGCTGCGCGCCTCGCGCCTGAGGCGCGCGCCGCCGCACTCGGGGCAGGGCTGCACGTTGCGATAGCGCGAGAGCTCCTCGCGCACGGCGACCGAATCGGTCTCGCGGAAGCGCCGCTCCATGTTGGGCACGATCCCCTCGAACGGGTGCCGGCGCGTGACCTTGCGGCCGGCCTGGGCGCCGCTGTCCATCACGTAGCTGAAGCGGATCGGCTCGTCGCCCGAGCCGTGCAGCACGGTGCGGCGCGCCGCCTCGGGCAGCTGCTCGAACGGCTGCTCGATGTCGAAGCCGCAGTGCTGCGCCACGCTCTCCAGCAGGCTGAAGTAGTAGCCGTTGCGCCGGTCCCAGCCCTTGATGGCGCCGCCGGCGAGCGACAGGCTCGGAAACGCCACCACGCGCGCCGGATCGAAGAACTCCCGGTGCCCGAGCCCGTCGCAGCCCGGGCAGGCGCCGACCGGCGAGTTGAAGGAGAACAGCCGCGGCTCCAGCTCGGCCAGCGAGTAGTTGCACACCGGGCAGGCGAAGCGGGCGCTGAACAGGTGCTCGCGCGGCGTGGCGGCGGTACCCGGCGGCGCGTCGGCCGTGGCGGCGGGCGCGTCCAGCTCCAGCGCGATGGCGCGGCCGTCGGCCAGCCGCAGCGCCGCCTCGAAGCTCTCGGCCAGGCGCTGCTGCATGTCGGGGCGGGCGCGCAGCCGGTCGATCACCACGTCGATGTCGTGCTTCTCGGTCTTCCTGAGCGCGGGCAGGTCGTTGTATTCGTAGATCCGGCCATCGACCCGGAAGCGCACGTAGCCCTGCGCCTGCATCTCGGCGAACAGCTCGGCGAACTCGCCTTTTTTCTCGCGCGCCACCGGCGCCAGGATCATGAGCCTCGGCTCATGCTGTCCGCCCCCACGCTCGGCACTGTCGTGCCCTCGCTGCCCCCCGGGGGGGCTCTCGCCGCTTGGGGCGGCCCGGCGCGGCTCGGCCAGCGCCAGCACCGCGTCGACCATCTGCGAGACGGTCTGCGCCGCCAGCGGCAGGTCGTGGTCGGGGCAGTAGGGCGTGCCGGCGCGCGCGTAGAGCAGCCGCAGGTAGTCGTGGATTTCGGTCACGGTGCCGACGGTCGAGCGCGGGTTGTGGCTGGTGGCCTTCTGCTCGATGGAAATCGCAGGCGACAGGCCCTCGATCACGTCGACGTCGGGCTTGTCCATCAGCTGCAGAAACTGCCGCGCATAGGCCGACAGGCTCTCGACGTAGCGTCGCTGGCCCTCGGCGTAGAGCGTGTCGAAGGCCAGGCTCGACTTGCCCGAGCCCGACAGGCCGGTGATCACCACCAGCCGGTTGCGCGGGATGTCGAGGTCGACGTCCTTCAGGTTGTGCGTTCGCGCGCCGCGGATGGCGATGCGCTGCTGCGCGAGCACGGCGCCGAGGTAGGCGTCGTCGGAGGGAGGATTCACGGGCAGTCTGTTTTGGGCAACCGAACATTTTATTGCGACAGCGATCTTGATGAGGTGGGGCCGCCGCGCACGGCCGCCCGAAGCGGCCGGCTCGCCCCCGGCCGGGGGTTGGCGGACCGACACGAAGTGCGGGAAGCCTGGGGGATAATCAAAAGCTTCCTCCTCTTTCACCCATTCATCAGGGGCAGCGCACATGGCATCGGTCAACAAAGTCATCCTCGTCGGCAACCTGGGGCGCGACCCCGAGACCCGTACCTTCCCGAGCGGCGACCAGGTCTGCAACGCGACGCTGGCCACCACCGACAAGTGGAAGGACAAGCAAAGCGGCGAGATGCGCGAGCACACCGAGTGGCACCGCCTCGTCTTCAACGGCCGGCTGGCCGAGATCGCCGCGCAGTACCTGCGCAAGGGCTCGCAGATCTACGTCGAAGGCTCGATCCGCACCCGCAAGTACCAGGACAAGGACGGCATCGAGAAGTACGCCACCGACATCCGCGTCGACCAGATGCAGATGCTCGGCAGCCGCCAGGGGCAGGGCGCGCCGTCGGGTGGCGGCGACGATGAGGGGTATGGCGGTGGCGGTGGCGGTGGCGGTTTCTCGCGTGCGCCGGCTGCGGCGCCGCGTGCTCCCGCCAGCCGCCCGGCCGCCAGCGCGCCGGCGCGTCCCTCGTCGGGCTTCGACGACATGGACGACGACATTCCCTTCTAATTAGGATTTGGCAGCATATTCTCAACGCTTTGGAAGGCTGAACGGCTAGGGATGCTCTTCACGAATCGCCTTGGCGTGTGCTGAATCGATAAGCACGGTCATAGTGGAACGATCGAATGCCCCCTGAGTGTCGGAATCGGCCTTTTGGGGGTGCTTTTGGGCCTTTCATGTGCCCATCGCACGCACCTGGTCCACCAGCACGCGCCTGACCATCCACAGATTGCTCAGCGCAAACAGCGTCTTGAGCTGCGCCGTGTTCTTAGCCAACCCCCGGTAGCGCACCTTCACGTGGCCGAACTGGCGCTTGATCACGCGAAACGGGTGTTCCACCTTGGCCCGCACACTGGCCTTCAAGCGCTCGATCTTGTCTTGCAGCGCTTCAATGGGCAGGCTCTTGTCCAACTTGCGCCTCTGCCCCGGCTTCATTGCCACATGCCAAGTGACCTGGAGTTGGGCATCCGGGCGTTTGTGCACACCCTGATAGCCCGCATCGCCAAAGGCCACTTCTTCCTGCCCATGCAGCAGGGTGTTGCCCTCAACGACATCGCAGACGTTGCCCGCCGTGCCGCGCACCGTGTGCACCAGTCCCGAGTCGGCGCATACACCGATATGCGCCTTCATCCCGAAGTGCCATTGGTTGCCCTTCTTGCTCTGGTGCATCTCGGGGTCTCGCGCGCCGTCCTTGTTCTTGGTGGAGCTGGGCGCGGCAATGAGCGTGGCGTCCACCACCGTGCCGGCCTTGAGCAGCAGGCCCTGGCCGCTGAGCAAGTCGTTGACGGTGGCCAGGATCTGCTCGGCCAGCTTGTGTTGCTCCAGCAGGCGGCGAAAGCGCAGGATGCTCGAGTCGCTGGGCAATGCATCGCCCCAGTTGCTCAGGCCCGCGAAGTCGCGAAACACCGGCACGTCGTGCAGCGCCTCTTCCATGGCCGGGTCCGACAGATTGAACCATTGCTGCATGAAGTGGATGCGCAGCAGCGCTTCAAAGCCAAAGGGTTGCTGGCCGCGCCGGCCGGCTTCAGGCGCAAACGGTTCGATCAACGCCACCAGTTCAGCCCAGGGCACCACCCGGTCCATCGCATCCAGAAATTCACGCTTGCGCGTGCGCTTGGTCGAACCACCCAACACCAGGCTGCCTTGCTTCATGGGTGCCGATGCTCACAGCTTCGCTTGTTCAGTGCAAGCACGACGGCGAGCGATTCGTGAAGAGCATCCCTAGAGACGAACTACTTAGCAATCTTGGCGTTGTACTGATCATTCAGTTTTATGGGTGCCTAATGACCAGGGTGAGTTCGACGATGTGCTGTCGCTCAATCGATTCGGCTCGCCTGCAAGGAGGTCCGCTTTCAATACGGCGAGGGCAATCATATTTTGCCTCGTAATAGCAGAAGTTTCCGCCCCAATTACAGCACCGTCTTTGGATCGCCTGACAACGAGCGACCTGCTAGAGGGTTTAGAATTCCTGATCGGCTCACAACTTCCTTGACTTAAAAAGATTCGCAAGCTTGGTCTATCATTCGCAAACACGACATCGATAGCGGCTTTGGAGCGCCTCAAGCGCCATAGCATTGAATCCGAATTCCGCTGTGCAGCGGTTGCGGCTAGTCGATTTAAGACATCGTATGGCGACTCCAGGTCATGAGTCGGGTATCAAAATTCTG
This sequence comes from uncultured beta proteobacterium, assembly GCA_963847265.1. Classification (GTDB taxonomy): domain Bacteria; phylum Pseudomonadota; class Gammaproteobacteria; order Burkholderiales; family Burkholderiaceae_C; genus Variovorax. The sequence continues at coordinate 1,734,789 of CAWJZE010000001.1, forward strand.
CCGACCGACGAGCAGGGTTTAGTGTGCAAAAATCCGGTAGCAGCCCAGTCTGCAGCGAGTCTCGCGACTGCCGCAGTTAAGAGCAACCTGTGGTAATTCAACGAAAAACCTCTGCTGCGCACAATTCCAATACATGAGCCGACAAAGGTGGCGTCGCCAGTAGACTTGTGCCCGAACGAACGTGAGGATGGAGGAGCTAGTTGCACATCGATACCCCTGGTTTGCGTGACCACTTGGTGGCCTGTTTGCCCAGCTTGGTCATTGAGGAGGTTGCCGCTCAGTCAGGACAGCGCGTCGTTTACTTTGGCAGGTTTGACGATACTCTGATCCCGGCGGACGTTCCGCCACCAATAGATGGACAACCGGCGTTTTTACACGGCTGGGATCAGTGGGGCCGCATCGTGATCAAGGTGGTGGCTGGCGCGTCAGCCGATGCACTCACGCGACTCCAAGCAGAGACCGCGATTCTGGAAGAACTCCGTCCCAAGAACTTTCCAACGCTTCGATTTTGCAATCTATTCATAGAAAACCCAGTCACCGACGAACCGCTTCCACAAAACCTCTTTGTCAGCATAGAGGAATTTGTTAAATCCAAGCCGCTTAGTTGTTGCTGTGTGGATTTTTACGGTCAGCCGAATGTCGTCGCGCAACTGTGCCAGGGAATAGCAAACGCGCTTTTGCCACTTTGGACGCATCCGAAGAGGTTTGTCCATCGTGACATCAAGCCCGATAACATCTTGATCAGACCAGACGGTGGAGTCGTTGTCATTGACCTTGGGATCGTTCGCGAAACAGGTGGGGCTGGCATTACGCAAGACGGCTGGGGGAACGCTCCACTCACGCTGGACTATGCGGCGCCAGAGCAGATCAAGAACGATAAAGATGCCATCAGTTTCAAGACTGACTTCTTTGCAATTGGCGTCCTCATGTACGTGCTTCTCTCTGGGCGTCATCCCTTTCGAACCCGTCAGGGCATGAGCAACTATGAGTTGGCAGAGGCAATCGAAAAGTGCGAAGTAAAAAGTCTGCGCGAAATCGGCGTAGCCAACGCTGAAGTCTCGGATTTTGTGCAATCGCTGATTAGCCAAGCACCATACATGCGCCCCCGCACTCCTACCCTACTTCTCGACGGTCTTCAGAAACTCATTGCCGGATAAACAGAATGGCTCTTCAACTGCTGCATCAAGTTGGTCACAACAGCAACTGGAACGTCGAATCATATCAAGGCCTAGGCCTTGGCGATGGTCTCATTCTGAGTCCGCTTCATCAAAACATGACAGCGGTCGAGAAGCTGAAGCCCACTACACGAGCGGCTTCACTCTTCGATCCACAGTTCTACCTACCTAGTTCGCGAAAGCCCAAACTTCTAACGTATCCGTTTTTTCCGGAAAGCGCGGATGGTGGATTCCAGACGTCAACGTTCAAAGCTCAAGCTCTCGCGGTTGCAAAAGAATGCGTCACCTTCCAAGTCAAGCAGGGGTTCCGGAAGGTCGTCGTACCGACTCGGTTCATTGATCAGATGCTGACGGACTACGTTGATCGGCAGCGGCAGTTCACGGTTGAAGCATTCATGGAGGCTGCGGGCGATCAACCGCTTTGTCTTTCCGTTGCTGTGACCTCAGCCATGATCCAGGACTCCGGGTTTAGAACGAAGCTGCTGAACTGGATCACGTCGTATCCAAACGTGGACGAGATCTATCTCATGTACCAACATCCCCGCGACACGAAGCTGGTCCAAGATGAAGATTTCTTACGAGATTGCCTGCGGTTTTTTTCTGAGATTCGCGCGACCGGCCTTGCACTCACTGTTGGATATACCAACGTTGAAGGTTTGTTGTTCTCTACGGTGGGCGATCTCACTTTGACCATCGGCTCGTTCGAGAATACGCGAATCTTCTCGATTGATCGGTTCTTGATCTCAGAGGAAGAGCGGCGCGGTCCCAAGGCCAGAATTTACTTGGCCGGTTTGATGAACTGGCTGCAATTTGAGGATGCCAAAACCATCAGAGCTAGAGCGCCAGAGGTATGGAAAGCTGTGTACCGCGGCACGACACACTCGGAGGAGGCACTTGGCTTCCCGGTCGAGCCGACGTTCAATCAGTCGCACCTTTATAAGCACTACTTCCAGAACATGGACGACGAGTTCCGGGTTCTTGGAAAACTATCTCCCAACGACCGTAGGCTATACCTTCTTCAGCAACTGAATCTTGCCCGATGGGCGTATAGCCAACTGGCGAGCCGAGGTATCCAACTCGAGAAGCACGGACGCGGTAGTCACGTGTCTGCTTGGATTGACGCTCTCAAGTAGCAGCTTTCAACGGGCCAGAATTCTCTTGGCGAGGGCTGCTTGCGCAGTCCATCGCTTTCCGGAACTCACGGGCTCCGTAGTCTGAGCAGAAACGTGGATGAATAATCCACGCCCTTGCGCGACTGAAGCGAGGCCGACCCCCGCTTTTGCAAACTGATCGGAGTTCTTGAGTGCAGCGCGATGGTAGTAATGATCGAGAACGACCCATGACTCGTCCGCGAACTGCTGATTTCGGTAGGCCTGTACAAGCGCGCGGGCCCAGTCCGAAAGCTTCGCTTCGACCGCAACAATGGTCTTGAAGGGTGGATTTTCAATCGACGCAATCGAAAAGCCATCCATACGACGTCGGATCACTCCCGCCTCTTGGAGTGTCGAAAGGACCCTCGCCGCCGCACTAGTAGACAGCCCTAGCACTGCGGCCAACTTTGGCAGTGAAGTCACACTGGCCGAGGCCGCCGGGTCCAAGAGAGGCGCCAAGCGCGTAGGAATCGACGCCAACGCTTTCAACGGACGGGTCGAATTGAGCCTGCGATTCGCCAACACGATGTCCGCGAAACCAACCCCAGCATCGAGTTCCAAAGCGATGCTCCATCCATTGCGCCTTGCGCCGCGCATACACCTCAGAATTGATTCCACCAGAACAAGCTCGCTGGAGAACGGGCTGTGCACGAACTTCAATGGGGGCGCAGCCTCTACACTCATAGCTTCAGAAGCCTCACCAGCTTCTACCACTCTCGAACTGCTCCAGATCATTACGGGCAATGGTAACTCTACGAGCACTCGCTACTACGTTGTCGAGCCGCGCAGCATCGGCAACATCCGCTCCTGACGTTACCCCATGTCCAAGTAGGGTTGCCTTTTGACGGCGCGGCGGCCCGCCGCGCGATTGGCCCGGCCGGCTACGGCGGGCCGGATGCCTTGCTCTTTGCGGCGGGCTTGCCTTGCGCGGAAGCGTCGCTGTAGGTCAGCACGCTTAGCTGGCCGTCGCTTTCGAGGCGCGCCATCCGAACTGTGGCGATATCCTCGATACCCTGCTCGCGCAGCTGGCTCATGAGCTCGTCGTGCGTCATCAGCTCGCGCCGCATGACGCGTCGGATCGGCCTGCCGTGCCGAATCAGGACTTCCGCTGGCGGCTCGATGAGGCGGTCCACGGTCTTGAAGTGTTAGCCCAGCCAGTCGAGCAAGAAGTTCCAGCCGATCAGGGTCGCCAGCAGCACCAGCCCGTCGCCAATGGTCTTGTACTCGCCCTGCATCGCATTGCTGGAGGCGTCGGCGATCAGCACGACGAACAGCAGGTCGGCCATGCCCAGCGAGCCCGCGACGCGGCGCAGCACGAAGCGGAACACCAGCAGCAGGAACCAGTAGATCACGCTGCCGCGCAGCACCATTTCCCAGATGGGCTGCTCCAGCCTGAGAACCCCGGCCAGATCGGCCATGACCGCCGCGCTCACGGCCGCGCCGCGTGCCGATGGCTGCCAAGCATGTCGCGATCCGGCGCCTTGCCTTGACGGCGTCGGACGCTCGGGTGGGGGTGCATGGGCATGGGCGTTCCGCGAAACTGGAAATTCCCATCAGCCTCGCCCGGCTGTGGGGCAATGCACGCGGCACTACGAAGCTGGCGGTTGAAGATCGCCGCTTTGCCCGAAGATAGCGGCCATGCCACCCCTTTCCATCCTCGATCTTTCCCCCATCACCGAGGGCAGCGACGCCGCGCAGTCGTTCCGCAACTCGCTCGCGCTGGCGCGGCATGGCGAAAGACTCGGCTTCACGCGCTACTGGCTGGCCGAGCACCACGGCATGCCGGGCATCGCAAGCGCGGCGACTGCGGTGCTGCTGGCGTACATCGGCGCGGGCACCTCGACCATCCGCATCGGCGCGGGCGGCGTCATGCTGCCCAACCACTCGCCGCTGGTGATCGCCGAGCAGTTCGGCACGCTCGAATCGCTCTACCCCGGGCGCATCGACCTGGGCCTGGGCCGCGCGCCGGGCTCCGATCAGCGCACGGCGCGGGCCCTCAGGCGCGACCTCGACACCAGCGCCGAGCAGTTCCCGCAGGACGTGGTCGAGCTGATGGATTTCCTGTCCAAATCGCCGCGCCAGGCGGTGCGCGCGGTGCCGGGCACGGGGCTGGAGGTGCCGATCTGGATCCTGGGCTCCAGCACCTTCGGCGCGCAGCTGGCGGCGCACCTGGGGCTGCCCTACGCCTTCGCCTCGCACTTCGCGCCGCAGCAGATGATGCAGGCCATCCGGATCTACCGTGAGACCTTCCGGCCCTCGGCGCAGCTGGCCAAGCCGTACGTGATGCTCGGCTTCAACGTGTTCGCGGCCGACACCGACGCCGAGGCCGAATTCCTCGCCAGCTCGTGGCAGCAGGCCTTCGTCAACCTGCGCAGCGGCCGCCCGGGGCGCCTGCCGCCGCCGGTGGCCGGCTACCGCGAGGGCGTGGGCCCGGCCGAGCGGGCGCTGCTCGATTCGGTGCTGTCGTGCGCGGCGGTGGGCGCGCCCGAGACGGTGCGCGCCGGCGTCGAGGCCTTCGTGGCGCGCACCGGCGCCGACGAGCTGATGATCACCACGCAGGTGTTCGACCCCGCGGCGCGGCTGCGCAGCTACGAGATCCTGGCGCGGGTCGGAGCGCTATCGGAAGGATAGCTGTCTGCGCAGGCTTGGACGGGCCGAAGAGCCGCTGCCTCTGGCAGCGGCCCTGGGCGGAGCGACACGAAGTGCGCGCAGCCTGGGGGCGAGCCTTTTACCTCGGGAACGTCCCCGGCAGCAGGATCGAGCGGTCCACCGTGTTGATGTCGGTGCGGCCGCAGAACGCCATCGTCACGTCCAGCTCCTTGTGGATGATCTGCAGGCAGCGCGTCACGCCTTCCTCGCCCATCGCGCCCAGGCCGTAGAGGAAGGCGCGGCCGATCATGGTGCCGTGCGCGCCCAGCGCCACGGCTTTCAGCACATCCTGCCCGGAGCGGATGCCGCTGTCGAGCCAGACCTCGATCTCGCGCCCGACCGCCTCGACGATCGCCGGCAGCGCCTCGATGGTCGCGGGCGCGCCGTCGAGCTGGCGGCCGCCGTGGTTGCTGACGATCAGCGCGTCGGCCCCGCTCGACGCCGCCAGGCGCGCGTCCTCCACGTCCATGATGCCCTTGAGCACCAGCTTGCCGCCCCAGCGGTTCTTGATCCACTCGACGTCGGCCCAGGACAACGTCGGGTCGAACTGCTCGGCCGTCCACACGCTCAGCGACGACAGGTCGCCCACGCCCTTGGCATGGCCCACGATGTTGCCGAAGGTGCGGCGCTTGGTGCCGAGCATCCCCAGGCACCAGCGCGGCTTGGTCGCCAGGTTGATCAGGTTGGCCAGCGTCGGCTTCGGGGGCGCCGACAGGCCGTTCTTCAGATCCTTGTGGCGCTGCCCGAGCACCTGCAGATCGAGCGTGAGGATCAGCGCCGAGCAGCCCGCCGCCTTGGCGCGGTCGATCAAGCTCTCGACGAAGGCCTTGTCGCGCATCACGTAGAGCTGGAACCAGAACGGCGTCGTGGTGTGCGCCGCCACGTCCTCGATCGAGCAGATGCTCATGGTCGACAGCGAGAACGGGACGCCGAACTTCTCGGCCGCGCGCGCCGCCAGGATCTCGCCGTCGGCGTGCTGCATGCCGGTGAAGCCGGTCGGCGCGATGGCCACCGGCATCGCCACCTCCTGCCCGATCATGGTGGTGCGCGTGCTGCGGTTCTCCATGTTGACGGCCACGCGCTGGCGCAGCTTGATCTTCTGGAACTCGCTTTCGTTGGCGCGGTAGGTGCTCTCGGTCCACGAGCCGGAGTCGGCGTAGTCGTAGAACATGCGCGGCACGCGCCGCTCGGCCATCACCCGCAGGTCTTCGATCGTCGTCGTGATTGCGCTCATTTCATTTCACCACCATCAGGGTCATCGGCCAGACATAGGCCTGCATGGTGACATACAGACCGACCAGCGCGGCCAGCGCGAGCGAATGGAAGAACACGAAGCGCAGGATGTCGCCTTCGTGGTGGAACCACTTGGTGGCGGTGGAGGCCACCACGATCGACTGCGCGTCGATCATCTTGCCCATCACGCCGCCCGAGCTGTTGGCCGCGCCCATCAGGTTGGGGCTCAGGCCCAGCTGCTCGGCCGCGACCTTCTGCATGCCGCCGAAGAGCACGTTCGACGCCGTGTCAGAACCGGTCATGGCGACGCCGATCCAGCCCATCAGCGTGCCGAAGAACGGATACAGCACCCCGGTGTTGGCGAACGCCAGCCCCAGCGTGGTGTCGGTGCCCGAGTAGCGCGTCAAGGTGCCGAGCGCGAGCATCAGCACGATGGTCAGCAGCGAATAGCGCACCAGCCAGAGCGTGCGGAAGAAGGTCTTGACGATCTCGACCGGGTTGTACTTCATGACCAGCGCGCCGACGATGGCCGCGAGCAGGATGCCGGTGCCCGTCGCCGACAGCAGGTTGAGCACGTACACCGCGCTCTCCTTGGTCGGCGCCGTCACCACCGGCGGCATCTTCTCGACCAGGTTGTGCAGGCCGCCCATCGGGAACGACGGGGCGTACAGGCCGTTGAGCCAGTTCTTGACCGACGGCAACCCCCAGACGAAGACGAACACCGACAGGATCACCCAGGGCGTCCAGGCGCGCACCAGGTCGGCGCGGCTGTGCGTCACGATCGGCGCGGGCGGCTTGGCCTCGGCGGCGCTGGCGTCATGGCCGCGCAGCGAGGGCGAGGTCCAGATCTTCCTGGGCTGCCAGACGCGCAGGAACAGCACCAGGCAGACCATCGAGACGATGGCCGCGATGATGTCCACCAGCTCCGGGCCGATGAAGTTGGAGACCAGGTACTGCGGGATGGCGAACGACAGGCCCGTCACCAGAATGGCCGGCCAGATCTCCATCATGGCCTTGCGCCCGGCAAAGGCCCAGATCAGCCAGAACGGCACCATCAGCGAGAAGAACGGCAGCTGCCGGCCGATCATGGCGGTGACTTCCATCAGGTCGTAGCCGTGCACCTTGGCCAGCGTGATGACCGGCGTGCCCAGGGCGCCGAAGGCCACCGGCGCGGTGTTGGCGATCAGCGAAAGCCCCGAGGCCGCCAGCGGCGAGAACCCGAGCCCGATCAGGATGCCGGCCGTCACCGCCACGGGCGTTCCGAAGCCCGCCGCGCCCTCGAAGAAGGCGCCGAAGCAGAACGCGATCAGCAGGAGCTGCAGCCGCCGGTCCTCGGTGATGCCCGAGAGCGAGTCCTGCAAAATCTTGAAGCTGCCGTTCTGCTCGGCGAGCTGCTGCAAAAAGATGATGTTCAGCACGATCCAGCCGATCGGCAACAGGCCCGTGAAGCCGCCGAACACCGCCGCGCGCCCGGCCATGCCGGCCGGCATGCCATAGGCGAAGATGGCCACCAGGACCGCCGCCAGCAGGCCCAGCCCGGCCGCGTAGTGCGCCTTGATGTGCAGGAAGCCCAGCGCCACCAGCATCACCACCACCGGAATGGCGGCGAGCGCGGTGGAGATGATCATGTTGCCGAAGGGGTTGTAGATTTGCTGCCAGGGCATGGCGTCTCCGATGACGTTGTTGTTCGAAAAAGGCCGCGTCGCCATTGAAGGCGAAAAGCGCGGCCCGGGGCAAGCCCTACTTTAAAAATGCCGCCTCCCGGCCGGCGTGAAAAACGCTAAGCGCCGCGCTGAAGATTTTTCACGCGGGCGGCGCGCTGTGGCGTTCGTTCAGTCGCGCAGCGCCTGGCGCAGCCAGTCGACGAACGCGGCGCATTCCCAGCGCGCCAGCGTGCCGGGCTTCCAGCACAGGAAGTAGTCGTGCGGCGAGCGCACGCTCTCGCGCGACAGCCGCACCAGCCGCCCGCTGTCGAGCCAGGCCTGCCCGAGCTTCAGGCGCATCAGCGCGACGCCGAAGCCCGCCACCGCGGCGTCGAGCACCAGCCCCAGGTCGTTGAACTGCGAACCCGCGTCCGGCTCGGGCAGCGCCAGGCCGTGCGCTGCGAACCAGGTGCGCCACGGCTCCAGCGGCGAGCGGATCAGGTGCGCGCGCGACACCGCCTCGTCGGTCGAGAAGTCGCCCAGCGGGCCGCACTCGGCCAGGTACTGCGGGCTGCACACCGGGCACACCTCGTCGGACAGCAGGTGCATCGACTCGCGGTCCGGAAACGGGCCGGCGCCGAAGCGCAGCTCGATGTCGGCGTCCTCGGCCGTCACGTGCGCCACGGGAATGGCCACCTGCAGCGTGAGCTCGATGTCGGGGTACGCGTGGCGGAACAGCGCCAGGCGCGGCAGCAGCAGCTGGCGCGAGAAGGTCGGCGTGACCGCCACCCGCAGCCGCGTCGCGGCGGGCGCCTCGCGCCGGCCGGGCACCTGCTGCAGCGCCGCCAGCGCCTCGCGCACCCGCGCCAGGTAGGCGGCGCCGTCGGCGGTCGGGGCGAAGTCGCGCGAAAACAGCTTGAGCGCGAGCTGCGATTCGAGCTGGCGGATGCGGTGGCTCACCGCGCTGGGCGTCACGCTCAGCGCCTCGGCCGCCAGCGTCACGCTGCGCAGGCGCGCCAGCGCCTCGAAGGCGAGCAGGCCCTGGATCGGGGGAATGCGGGGAGGCGGCATGGCGGCGGCGCGACGGCGTGCGTGCATTGTGGGGGTCAAACCCATTGCCATGGATTCGATGGCTGGAGGCCCAGGCGGTCGGGCGTTGGCATCCAGTGCCGGGCCGTGTCCGTTGCTATATTTTCAATAGCTGAAAGCTCAGGATGGATGAGCGCCGGCACCCGTTTTTGCTGCCCGAACGCGGTCCGGGCGGCGCTCCTGAGACCGCTGCGCCGGCCCCACGGCCGCCGGGGCCGGGCGGGCGCTGGGACAATGCGGCGCCATGACGATGAGCGCAGCGTGCCATGCCGCCCCTCCGGCGGCGCCTTGTTCCCGATTCCGGTGCCCGGCCCCGCGGCGGCGCAGCGCGGAGGCCCACCCGTGACCCCGCAGCGCATCGTGGTGGGCCTGAGCGGCGGCGTCGATTCCGCGGTCACGGCGCATCTGCTGAAGAAGGCGGGCCACGAGGTGGTCGGCCTCTTCATGAAGAACTGGGAGGACGACGACGACAGCGAGTACTGCTCGTCCAACATCGACTTCATCGACGCCGCCAGCGTGGCCGACGTGCTGGGCATCGAGATCGAGCACGTCAACTTCGCGGCCGACTACAAGGACCGCGTCTTCGCCGAGTTCCTGCGCGAGCACCGGGCCGGGCGCACGCCCAATCCGGACGTGCTGTGCAACGCCGAGATCAAGTTCAAGGCCTTCCTCGAGCACGCCATGCGCCTGGGCGCCGAGCGGATCGCCACCGGGCACTACGCCCGGGTGCGCTTCGACGCCGCGACGCAGCGCCACCAGCTGCTCAAGGGGCGGGATGCGGCCAAGGACCAGAGCTACTTCTTGCACCGGCTGAACCAGGCGCAGCTCGCCCGCACGCTGTTCCCGCTCGGCGAGATCGAGAAGACCGAGGTGCGCCGCATCGCCGCCGAGATCGGCCTGCCGAACGCGCGCAAGAAGGACTCGACCGGCATCTGCTTCATCGGCGAGCGGCCGTTCCGCGAGTTCCTCAACCGCTATATCGCCCGGGCGCCGGGCCCCATCAAGGACGAGCGCGGCCGCACGCTGGGCGAGCACCAGGGCCTGAGCTTCTACACGCTGGGCCAGCGCCAGGGGCTGGGCATCGGCGGGGTGAAGGAGCGCGGCGCGCGGCGCGGCGGCGGCGACCACGCGCCGTGGTTCGTGGCGCGCAAGGACCTCGAAGCCAACACGCTGTGGGTGGTGCAGGGCCACGACCATCCGTGGCTGCTCGCGCGCACGCTCGAAGCCGGCGACGCGAGCTGGGTCGCGGGCACGGCGCCCGCGCCTGGCGCCTTCGCGGCCAAGTCGCGCTACCGGCAGGCGGATTCGGCCTGCACGCTGCTGGACGCGGGCGTGGAAACGAGCGGGGACGAGGGCGGCCGGCAGGACGGCGGCGCGTCCTTCCGCCTCGCCTTTGCCGAGCCGCAATGGGCCGTGACGCCGGGGCAGTCGGCGGTGCTGTACGACGGCGACGTGTGCCTGGGCGGCGGCGTGATCGCGCAGGCGTCCTGATGCCGCGACGGTGCGGCCTACGGGCCGGGGCCGCGCCCGCCCGCATGGCCGCCAGCAGCAGCGGCGGCGCGGCGGTCCTGCGCGGCCATCGTCAAGGATGAAAACGGCTTCCGGCGCCCGTCCCGCCTGGGTCGTCAGCTATGGTTTTTGTAGCGCCACGACCGACGCGTCGGTGTGCAGCAGCGCGAGCGGATGGCGCTGGCCCGCCAGGTGGTCCTCGACGCAGCGCAGCAGCAGCGGGCTGCGGTGGCGCCCGGCACAGGCGCGGATCTCCTCGGGCGTCATCCACAGCGTGCGCACGATGCCGTCGTCGAGCGCGCGGCCGGCCTGCCGTGCGCCGAGCGTGCCGGCGAAGGCGAAGCGCAGGTACGTCACGTCCTCCACTTCGTCGGGCTCGCCGGGCCGGCTGCCGCGCCGGAAGCGCGCCATGTAGACGCCGACCAGCGCGGTCGGCGTGAAGGCGTGGGCGGTTTCCTCCAGCGCCTCGCGCGCGCAGCCTGCGACCAGCGTCTCGCCCGCTTCCAGGTGGCCGGCCGGCGTGTTGAGCATCAGGCCGTCGCGGGTCTGCTCCTCGACCAGCATGAAGCGGCCGTCCCGCTCGATCACCGCGGCCACCGTCACATTGGGTTTCCAGCGCACGTCGGCCATCGCTGGGCTCCTTCAGCGCAGCACGTAGCCGGAAAAGCGCCAGACGCCGTCGCGGTCGAGATGGAAGCTGGTGATCTCGCGCACCGTGCGGTCGGGGGCGTTGGCGAAGCGCGATTCGTACTCGACGCTCACGTACTGGCCGGCCATCTCGGCGTCGGCGTTGGCCACGGTCTGGCGGTTGATGGCCACCCAGTCGCGCTGCAGCACGGCTCCCAGCGGGTTGCGCGCCTGCGCCACCTGACTCACGAAGTCGCTGCGCTTCACGCCCTTGCGGGCGGCCGGCGTGGCGTCGTCCCACAACTCGGCGGCCTTGTCCTGATCGACCTGCTGGGTGGCCCGCAGGCCGCTGCGGATCATCGCCGTCGCGTCGACGTCCTGCGCCGCCGCGCTGCCGGTGCCGGCGGCAAGCAGCAGGATGCCGGCGAGCAGCGGGTGAAGGCGGATCGGAAGGGGCCTCATGCGGCGGCCCCGGCGGTCGCGTGTCGTGTCATGGGACACGACTGTAGCGCGCTCAGGGGTGCGTCTGCGCCGCCGTGCCGTCCCTGTCCGGGAAAGCGTGGTCGCGTTGCGGCCCCAGCGACGCGAGCGCTTCCTCGCTGATCGCTTCCAGCCGGTAACCCAGGGCGTAGGTCGCGGACAGCAGGAAGCCGTTGGCGGGGCGCAGGTTGAGCTTGCTGCGCAGGCGCGAGATATGGGTGTCGAGCGATCGCGATCCCACGTTCGATGGCGTGCCCCAGACCGCATCGTGCAGTTGCTGGCGCGTCACCAGACGGCCGAGATGGCGGAACAGGAAAAGGGCCAGCTCGTACTCGCGGTGCTTGAGGTCGACGCGCCGGCCGTCCATCTCGAGCGCGCACAGGTGCGGCAGGAAGCGGTAGCGCCCGAAAGTGACGGCGCGCGCGTGCCGCCTCGGATGGGGGCGGCGCAACAGCGCGTGAACCCGCGCCTCGAGCTCGTCGGCGCGGATCGGCCGGGCCATGACATCGTCGACACCGGGCCTCAGCGACTCGACGGCGTCGTCGCGCCCGTCCTGATCGTTGACGAGCAGCACCGGAACGGCATGGGCGAAGTCGTGGCGGATCGTTCTCAGGACAGACGTGTTGCAGCAGCCCGCCGCATGCCCGTCGAGGATCAGCAGGTTGAAGCTTTTCTTGCGCAACTCGCGCAGCAGGGTGGAGGTGCTGGAGAAATGGCAGCATTCGTGTCCCAGCGACGTGAGGACCGGATGAAAAAGCTCCAATGAACTCGTTTCGTCTGCAAGCGTGGCAATGCGCATAGGGAGGGGACTTGGAAATGGATCGTCGCGAGTCTATGAGTTACACAAAGATGCGACAAGTGACACACATATACGAATGTGCGTTTTCACACGGAATTGCGTTTCGTCGTCATTGTCCATGGAGGTGCCGGTGCGCCCTGCCGGCAGCGCCGGCGCGGCCCGCGCCGTGGCCAGGCTTGCGGCGGGCCCGGGGTCGACGCCGGTGCGCATCGCCGGCGACGGGCTGCGTGCCGCGTCGCCATTGCTATTGTTTCGATAGCTGCCGGCGCACTCCCCGTGCGCGCTGCAGCGGAATTGTCGATTGAACTTCGGAGACAGCTCGCGCGCAATGTCTTCGAGTAAGCTCTTGGTCAAATCCAACAAGCCCCATCGCTGCCGAGGAGACCCATATGTTGATAGGCGTGCCCGCCGAAACCGCGCCGGGCGAGACCCGCGTCGCAGCCACTCCGGAGACGGTCAAGAAGCTCGTCGCGCAGGGCCACACGGTGCGCGTCGCGGCGGGCGCCGGCGTGGCGGCCAGCGTCACCGACGCGGCTTATCAGGCGGTGGGCGCCGAGATCGGCGACCAGGCCGGTGCCTTGGGCTGCGAGCTGGTGCTCAAGGTGCGCACGCCCTCCGACGCCGAAGCCGCGCGGATGAAGCCCGGCGCCACGCTGGTGGGCATGCTCAACCCCTTCGACGCCGAGGGCCTGCAGCGCCTGGCCGCCGCGCGCGTCACCGGCTTCGCGCTGGAGGCGGCGCCCCGCACCACGCGCGCGCAGAGCATGGACGTGCTGTCGTCGCAGGCCAACATCGCCGGCTACAAGGCCGTGATGATCGCCGCCGACCGCTACCAGCGCTTCTTCCCGATGCTCATGACCGCCGCGGGCACCGTCAAGGCCGCGCGCGTGGTCATCCTGGGCGTCGGCGTGGCCGGCCTGCAGGCCATCGCCACGGCCAAGCGCCTGGGCGCCGTGATCGAGGCCTCCGACGTGCGCCCGAGCGTGAAGGAGCAGGTCGAGTCGCTGGGCGCCAAGTTCATCGACGTGCCCTACGAGACGCAGGAGGAAAAGGACGCGGCCGAGGGTGTCGGCGGCTACGCGCGCCCCATGCCGCAGAGCTGGCTCGACCGCCAGAAGGCCGAGGTCGCCAAGCGCGTGGCCGCGGCCGACGTGGTCATCACCACCGCGCTGATTCCGGGGCGCGCCGCGCCGACGCTCGTCACCGAGGAGATGGTGCGCTCGATGAAGCCGGGCTCGGTCATCGTCGATCTGGCCGCCGGCCGGGGCGCCGACGCGCACGGGGGCACGACCGGCGGCAACTGCACGCTGACCGAGGCCGACAGCACGGTCATCCGGCACGGCGTCACGCTGGTGGGCGAGACCAACCTGGCCGCGCTGGTGGCGGCCGACGCATCGGCGCTCTACGCGCGCAACGTGCTCGACTTCCTGAAGCTCATCGTCACCAAGGAGGGCGCGCTCGCGATCGACCTGCAGGACGACATCGTCGCGGCCTGTCTGGTCACGCGCGACGGCGAAGTCACCCGCAGGTAGAAGACGACAAAAAAGCTCCAGAAGACCGACACCCACCCGAGCGAGCCCGCGAGACACCCGAGGAGAACCCCATGGACGTCGTTTCCCACACCGTCATCAACCTGATCATCTTCGTGCTGGCGATCTACGTCGGCTACCACGTGGTGTGGACCGTCACGCCGGCGCTGCACACGCCGCTGATGGCGGTCACCAACGCCATCTCGGCGATCGTCATCGTCGGGGCCATGCTGGCGGCGGCGCTGACCGGCACCACGCTGGGCAAGACCATGGGCGTGCTGGCCGTGGCGCTGGCGGCCGTGAACGTGTTCGGCGGCTTCCTGGTCACGCGCCGCATGCTGGAGATGTTCCGCAAGAAGGAGAAGAAGGCGGCGCCCGCCGCCGGCAAGGGAAGCGCGGCATGAGCGCCGCGCCACCTCTCGATAAAAACCGCGTGGCACACGCAATGGCCAGCCTGGGGGAGATCGCAACATGTCCATGAACGTCGTCACGCTGCTGTACCTGGTGGCCAGCGTCTGCTTCATCCAGGCCCTGAAGGGCCTGAGCCATCCGACCACGTCGATCCGCGGCAACCTGTTCGGCATGGTCGGCATGACGATCGCCGTGCTGACCACCGCCGCGCTGATCGTGCAGCTCGCGGGCGGGCGCGTCGCGGGCCTGGGCTGGGTGCTGCTCGGGCTGGTGGTGGGCGGCGGCTACGGCGCCTGGCGCGCCCGCACGGTCGAGATGACCCAGATGCCCGAGCTGGTGGCCTTCTTCCACAGCATGATCGGGCTGGCGGCGGTCTTCATCGCGGTGGCGGCGGTGGCCGAGCCGTGGGCCTTCGGCATCACGCCGCCGCCGGCGGCGGCGCAGGTGGGCGTCAACACGCCCGAGGGCGCGGCGGTCATCGACGGCTTCCTGCGCTACGCCATTCCCTACGGCAACCGGCTGGAGCTGTTCCTGGGCGCGGCCATCGGCGCCATCACCTTCTCAGGCTCGGTGATCGCCTTCGGCAAGCTCTCGGGCAAGTACAAGTTCCGCCTGTTCCAGGGCGCGCCGGTGCAGTTCAGGAACCAGCACCTGCTCAACCTGGTGCTGGGCTTGGTGACCATCGCGCTGGGCCTCCTGTTCGTCGCCACCGAGAGCTGGGGCGCGTTCTTCGCCATGCTGGTGCTGGCGTTCGTCATGGGGGTGCTGATCATCATCCCGATCGGTGGCGCCGACATGCCGGTGGTGGTGTCGATGCTCAACAGCTACTCGGGCTGGGCGGCCGCCGGCATCGGCTTCTCGCTCAACAACGCGATGCTCATCATCGCGGGCTCGCTGGTGGGCTCCTCGGGCGCGATCCTCTCCTACATCATGTGCAAGGCGATGAACCGCTCGTTCTTCAACGTGATCCTGGGCGGCTTCGGCGGCGAGGCGGCAGCCGCCGGCGGCGCAGGCGCCGCCGAGCAGCGCCCGGTCAAGAGCGGCAGCGCCGACGACGCGGCCTACATGCTCGCCAACGCCGACACCGTGATCATCGTGCCGGGCTACGGCCTGGCGGTCGCGCGCGCCCAGCACGCGGTCAACGAGCTGGCCGAGAAGCTCACCGAAAAGGGCGTGACGGTGAAGTACGCCATCCACCCGGTGGCCGGGCGCATGCCGGGGCACATGAACGTGCTGCTGGCCGAGGCGGAGGTGCCCTACGACCAGGTGTTCGAGATGGAGGACATCAACGGCGAATTCGCACAGGCCGACGTGGCCATCATCCTGGGCGCCAACGACGTGGTGAACCCGGCCGCCTTGCAAAAGGGCACCCCCATCTACGGCATGCCGATCCTGGAGGCCTACAAGGCCAAGACGGTGATCGTCAACAAGCGCAGCATGGCCGCGGGCTACGCGGGGCTGGACAACGAGCTGTTCTACATGGACAAGACCATGATGGTCTTCGGCGACGCCAAGAAGGTGGTCGAGGACATGGCCAAAGCCATCGAATAAGAGCTCGCCCCCAGGCTGCGCGCACTGCGTGTCGCTTCGCCCACCCCCGGCCGGAGGCGGCGCCGATCGACCGGCGAAGCCGGATCGATGGCGCCCCGCGAATCTGGCCGTGACGCTTTTTGGATTGCGCAGAGCAAAAGGAGGCCCATCCCCATGAACGACCGCCCCTGGCTCGGCAGCTACCCCGAGGGCGTGCCCGCTGACATCGACCCCGGCCAGTACGCCTCGCTGGTCGCGCTGATGGAGGAGAGCTTCACCCGCTTCGCCGACCGCGTGGCCTACAGCTTCATGGGCAAGGACGTCACCTACGCCCAGACCGACCGGCTGAGCGCCGCGCTGGGTGCCTATTTCCAGGGACTGGGCTTGGCCAGGGGCGAGCGGGTCGCGCTGATGATGCCCAACGCGCCGCAGTACCCGATCGCGGTGGCGGCGGTGCTGCGCGCCGGGCTGGTGGTGGTCAACGTCAACCCGCTCTACACCCCGCGCGAGCTGGAGCACCAGCTGAAGGACTCGGGCGCGCGGGCCATTGTCATCATGGAGAACTTCGCCGCCACGCTGCAGCAGTGCATCGCCGCCACGCCGGTCCGGCACGTGGTGCTCGGCGCGGTGGGCGACCGGCTCGGCCTCCTGAAGGGCGCGCTGGTCAACTACGTGGTGCGCAACGTCAAGAAGGCGGTGCCGCCGTACAGCCTGCCGGGCGCCGTGCGCTTCAACGACGCCATCGACCAGGGCAGCCGGCGCAAGCTCGACAAGCCCGCCATCGGCAGCGACGACATCGCCCTGCTGCAGTACACCGGCGGCACCACCGGCGTCTCCAAGGGCGCGGTGCTGCTGCACCGCAACGTGATCGCCAACGTGCTGCAGTCCGAGGCGTGGAACGACCCGGTGATGCGGCGCATTCCGGCCGGCGAGCAGTCGACCAGCGTGTGCGCGCTGCCGCTCTACCACATCTTCGCCTTCACCGTGAACATGATGCTGGGCATGTGCACCGGCGGCAAGAACATCCTGATCCCGAACCCACGCGACATCCCGGCGGTGCTCAAGGAGCTGTCCAAGCACACCTTCCACAGCTTCCCGGCGGTCAACACACTGTTCAACGGGCTCGCCAACCACCCCGATTTCGGCACCGTGAACTGGAAGAACCTCAAGGTCTCGGTCGGCGGCGGCATGGCGGTGCAGGGTGCCGTCGCCAAGCTGTGGCTCGAAAAGACGGGCTGCCCGATCTGCGAGGGCTACGGCCTGTCGGAAACCTCGCCCTCGGTCACCTGCAACCCGACCACCAGCCAGGAGTACACCGGCACCATCGGCGTGCCGCTGCCGAGCACCTGGCTCAAGCTGCTCGACGACGACGGCCACCAGGTCGCACCGGGCCAGCCCGGCGAGATCGCCATCAAGGGCCCGCAGGTCATGGCCGGCTACTGGCAGCGCCCCGACGAGACCGCCAAGGTCATGACGCCCGACGGCTACTTCAAGAGCGGCGACATCGGCACGGTCGATGCGCGCGGCTACTACAAGATCGTCGACCGCAAGAAGGACATGATCCTGGTGAGCGGCTTCAACGTCTACCCCAACGAGATCGAGGACGTGGCGGCCGAGCTGCCGGGCGTCATGGAGTGCGCGGCGGTCGGCGTCAACGACCCGAAGTCCGGCGAGGCCGTCAAGCTGGTGATCGTCAAGAAAGATCCCGCGCTGACCGAGGCGCAGGTGCGCGCACACTGCAAGACCCGCCTGACCGGCTACAAGCAGCCTCGGATCATCGAGTTCCGCACCGAACTGCCCAAGACGCCCGTGGGCAAGATCCTGCGGCGCGAGCTGCGCGACGCGGCGAAATAGCGGCGCGCCCGGCTTTTCAGGACAGCCAGCCCTTGCGGCGGAAGAACAGCATCGGCACCACGGCGCTCGCCACCATCAGTGCCAGCACGTACGGGTAGGCCGCCGTGCCCAGCGCCTCGAACTCGGGGAACTTCAGGTTCATGCCGTAGATGCTCGCGATCAGCGTCGGCGGCAGGAGCGCCACGCTCGCCACCGAGAAGATCTTGATGGTCTTGTTCTGGTTGATGTTGATGAAGCCGACCGTCGCGTCCATCAGGAAGTTGATCTTGTCGAACAAGAACGCCGTGTGGTTGTCGAGCGACTCGATGTCGCGCAGGATCTGGCGGGCCTCCTCGAACTGCTCGGCGTTCAACATGCGGCTGCGCATGGTGAAGCTCACGGCGCGGCGCGTGTCCATCACGTTGCGGCGGATGCGCCCGTTCAGGTCCTCCTGGCGCGCGATGCCGCCCAGCACCTCGCTGGCCAGCGCGTCGGTCATGTTGCCCGAGAGCACCTGCTCGCTGACCTGCTTCAACTCGTCGTAGATGTGCTCCAGCGTGTCGGCCGAGTACTCGGCGTCGGCGTCGAAGAGCTTGAGCAGCACGTCCTTGGCATCCTCGATCAGCCCCGGCGCGCGGCGCGCCCGCATGCGCACGAGACGAAACACCGGTACGTCCTCGTCGTGGATCGAGAACAGCACGCCGCGGCTTCGGAGTTCGTCGTTGTGCTGGTTCAGGATGAAGGCCACGCGCACCGAGCGCGGCTCCTCGGCGTCGGCGATCAGGAAGTCGCTCCTGACGTGCAGCTCGCCGTTGTCCTCCTCATAGAAGCGCGCCGACTCCTCGATGTCCTCGTCCATCGCGTCCTCGGGGATCGACAGCCCGTAGTACTGCTTGATCCAGCGCTTTTCCTCGACCGTGGGCGATTCGAGGTCGACCCAGATCGGCTGGAAGCGCGAGAGCTCCTCCAGCGATTCGATCTCTTCCTGGACGAGCCGGCCGTGGGCGAGGGTGAAGATGTTGAGCATGGCGCGTGGCCTCGGAGTACCTGAGGGAAGGCGGAAGCGCCGGACCTGCGAAGAGGTCTTCCGGACTTCGAGCGGCGCGAGGGCCGCAACGGGAGCCCGGCGCCCGCCAGGACGGCAGCCGTGCGCGGCGGCGCTCCCGGATTTTGACGCGGGATTATGTCACTGGCTTGTCAAGCTTCCCGGGCGTCCCGGGCGCCCGCCTCCGCGCCGATCTGCGCTGGCGGCGGTGTCGCTCCGCTGTCCGGGCCGGAGGCCGCGCCGAAGTGCCCGGACAGCATCCCCGTTCTGCATCAAAACAACGAGAATCGCTTGTGGCATCTAGGTTCATTGCTATGTTTTCAATAGCAAGGCGTAATGCTTTCCGGCGACGGAAAAACCCCTGCCGGGCAGGGATTGCTTTTCATCCGGCCCTTGGGCATAGTGGGCCGACAGCCTTTTGCGGCGCTTCCCGCCGATCACGGGCACCCCGATTTTCGCCGGCTGCGCCGCGCCTGCGGCGCGGCCTTTTCCAACCGTCCACTCCAGGAGGTTTTTCCATGAATCTGACGATCAGTGGTCACCATCTCGACGTCACTCCCGCGCTGCGCAACTACGTCACCGGCAAGCTCGACCGCATCACCCGGCACTTCGACCAGGTGGTCGATGTCAGGGTGATCCTCACGGTGGAGAACCTGCGGGAGAAGGAGCGCCGCCAGCGCGCCGAGTGCAACATTCGCGTCAAGGGCAACGACATGTTCGCCGAGTCGAGTCACGCTGATCTGTACGCCGCCGTCGACGAACTGGTCGACAAGCTCGACCGCCAGGTGGTGCGCCACAAGGACCGCCTGCAGGACCACCATCACGACGCGCGCAAGGGGCTGATGTAGGGACGGAGCCGGCCGGAACTCCCGCGCCCGGGCCATGGCGGCCCGGAGCTTGCAGGGAGGTGCTGCCGGCCGCGCACGGGGTGCATAATCGCCCCGTCCGACCATGAACCGCCTTGCGTCCATCCTCCCGCCCGCCCAGGTTCTCGTGAACGTCGACGCCACGAGCAAGAAGCGTGCGTTCGAGGAAGCGGGCCTGCTGTTCGAGAACCTGCACGGCCTGGGCCGCGCCCTCATCACCGACAGCCTGTTCGCCCGCGAGCGGCTGGGCTCCACCGGGCTGGGGCACGGTGTGGCGATCCCGCACGGCCGCATCAAGGGGCTGAAGTCGCCGATGGCGGCGGTGTTCCGGCTGGCGCAACCGATCGGCTTCGACGCCCCCGACGAGCAGGCCGTGGTGCTGCTGATCTTTTTGCTGGTGCCCGAGGCGGCGACCCAGAAGCACCTCGAAATCCTCTCCGAAATCGCCGAGCTGCTGAGCGACGCCGGGCTGCGCGAGCGGATCAAGTCGGCCACCGACGCCGGCGTGCTGCACGCGCTGATCGCCGGCTGGCAGTCGGCCCAGGTGGCTTGAAGCCCATGAACAGCCTGCGCCTGCGGCCGGGCGCGGCCTTGTCCTGAACCCTTCTTACCGAGTGCGCTCGTGAAAGCCGCCGTCGTCAGCGCCGACGCCATCTTCGAGGAGTTCCGCGGCTCGCTGCGCTGGGAGTGGCTGGCCGGCCTGGGGGCCTCGGAGCGGCACTTCGACGAGGCGGTCATCAGCCGGGCGCAGTCCGCCGCCGATCTGGTGGGCTACCTCAACTACATCCATCCCAACCGCGTGCAGATCCTCGGCACGCGCGAGATCGCCTACCTGATGCGCGGCAGCCGCGCCGACTGCCTGCGCCGCATCGGGCGCATCGTCACGCTGGAGCCGCCGGTGCTGGTGCTGGCCGACGCCCAGGAGGCGCCCGAGGAGCTGATGTCCATCTGCGAGCGCGCGCAGCTGCCGCTGTTCTCCACCCGCGAGTCGTCGGCCTTCGTCATCGAGGTGCTGCGCGCCTACCTGTCGAAGTATTTCGCCGAGCGCACCTCGATGCACGGCGTGTTCATGGACATCCTGGGCATGGGCGTCATGATCACCGGCGAGTCGGGGCTGGGCAAGAGCGAGCTCGGGCTGGAGCTGATCTCGCGCGGCAACGGGCTGGTGGCCGACGACGCGGTCGATCTCTACCGCATCAACCAGGCGACCATCGAGGGGCGCTGCCCCGAGCTGCTGCAGAACCTGCTGGAGGTGCGCGGCATCGGCCTGCTCGACATCCGCGCCATCTTCGGCGAGATCGCGGTGCGCCGGAAGATGCGCCTGAAGCTGATCGTGCACCTGGTGCGCCGCGACAGCTTCGAGCGCGACTACGAGCGCCTGCCGGCCGAGCCGATCACGCAGGACGTGCTGGGCGTGCCGATCCGCAAGGTCGTCATCCAGGTGGTGGCGGGGCGCAACATCGCGGTGCTGGTGGAGGCGGCGGTGCGCAACAGCATCCTGCAGCTGCGCGGCATCGACACCTACGCCGAGTTCGTCGCACGCCACCAGAAGGCGATGGAAGGCGACGGCGACCACGACCTCTGAGGGGACCCGTGGAAGAGCGCGGAGCCGATGTGCGTCTCCATTCCGTTTTCGATTCGGCGCGAGATCAGGCGCACCGCCGCAGACAGTGCTTCAGCACGGCAAGGCGGGGCAACGACATATCGCGCCGTAATTGGAAGCGGAATCAGCGCCGCGCGACGCAGGCGGCGCACAGGCCGTAGAGCGACATGGCGTGGTCCTGCAGGACCCAGCCCCGGTCGCTGGAGACCAGCTGCTGGCGGCGCTCGATCTCGGGGTCGTAGAACTCCTCGACCCGGCCGCAGGCGGTGCAGATCAGGTGGTCGTGGTGCGTGCCCTCGTTGAGCTCGTAGACCGCCTTGCCGCTCTCGAAGTGGCTGCGCTCCAGGATGCCGGCCTGCTCGAACTGCGCCAGCACGCGGTAGACGGTGGCCAGGCCGATGTCGGAATGGTCGTTGAGCAGCACGCGAAACACGTCTTCGGCCGTCATGTGCCGCTGGCCGCCGGCCTGGAAGATCTCCAGGATCTTCAGGCGCGGCAGCGTGGCCTTCAGCCCGGTGTTCTTGAGTTCGTTGATGTTGCCCATGAAAGCTTCCTTGGCGCGGGCCGCCAGGCGCCGGAGAGCGGGCCGGCAGTGGCCAGTCGCTACAATGATTCGATCATATCGCTACCGTTTGGTCCCATGCCCGTTACCCCTTTCCGCCGTCCGGCCGTGCTGCTGCTGGCATTCGCCGGCCTCGGCCTCGGCGCCTGCAGCAGCGTGAGCGACCGCACGCGCGACGCGCTGCACGCCGTGACGCCCTACAAGGTCGAGGTGGTGCAGGGCAACTTCGTCTCCAAGGAGCAGGTCGCCGCGCTCAAGCCGGGCATGTCGCGCCAGCAGGTGCGCGAGATCCTGGGCACGTCGCTCTTGACCGACGTGTTCCACAGCGACCGCTGGGACTACGTCTTCACCATCCGGCGCCAGGGCGTCGAGCCGCAGCGCCGTCATCTGGCCCTCTATTTCAAAGGCGATGCGCTCGACCGCTTCGAGGGTGACGAGATGCCGAGCGAGGAGGAGTTCGTCGCCGCGCTCGACACCAGGAAGCGCGCCGGCAAGGTGCCGCAGCTCGAAGTGCCGCCGGAGCAGCTCCAGAAGGCCGACGCCGCCCGTGGCGAAGCCGCCACCCGCAAGGCCGAGCCGGCGCCCCTGCCGCCGCTGCCCGCCAGCTACCCGCCGCTGGAAAGCGGCCGCTGAGAAGGGGTGTGAGCCGCTCCGCTGCCTTGCGCACCTGCGGCTCCTGTCCCGAGCGTGTGCGGACCGCCACGATGCCTCTGCCTCACTGTCCGAGGCCGCGCCGCCAGGTTGCCCGCCGGCAACCCTGACTTCTCCGTCTCCCGTCGTTCTCCTGAAAGCGCCCCGCGTGACCGACTCTTCAACGACTCCTTCCGTCGACCTCACGCACGGCGCCGCGCTGCGCCGCGTCGCCGTGGCGGGCGCCTCCGGGCGCATGGGCCGCATGCTGATCGAGGCGATCAGCGCGGCCGACGACTGCCGGCTGGCCGGCGCGCTCGACGTCGCGGGCAGTGCCGCCATCGGCCAGGATGCCGCGGCCTTCCTGGGCCTGGCCAGCGGCGTGCCGGTCACGGCCGACCTGCGCGCCGGACTGCGCGACGCGCAGGTGCTGATCGACTTCACCCGGCCCGAGGGCACGCTGGCGCACCTGGCGTCGTGCCGCGAGCTGGGCGTGCAGGCGGTGGTCGGCACCACCGGCTTCAGCGACGCGCAGAAGGCGCAGATCGCCGACATCGCCCGCGACATCGCCATCGTGATGTCGCCCAACATGAGCGTGGGCGTCAACGTCACACTCAAGCTGCTGGAGATGGCCGCGCGCGCGCTTTCGACCGGCTACGACATCGAGATCGTCGAGGCGCACCACCGCCACAAGGTCGATGCGCCCTCGGGCACGGCGCTGCGCATGGGCGAGGTGATCGCCGCCGCGCTCGGCCGCGACCTGAAGGACTGCGCCGTCTACGCGCGCCAGGGCGTGACCGGCGAGCGCGAGCCGTCGTCGATCGGCTTCGCGACGGTGCGCGGCGGCGACATCGTCGGCGACCACACGGTGCTGTTCGCAGGCACCGGCGAGCGCATCGAGATCTCGCACAAATCGTCGAGCCGCGCCACCTACGCCGAGGGCAGCCTGCGCGCGGTGCGCTTCCTGGCCGGGCAGACCACCGGCCTGTTCGACATGGCCGACGTGCTCGGCCTGAATTAGTTGGCGGAATGTCGGCCCTGGGCCTGCTGACGCAGGGCGACGCGGTCAGCCGCGGCGTGGCGGCGCTGCTGCTGGCGATGTCGGTCGGCAGCTGGGTGGTGATCGTCTGGAAGGCGTGGCTGCTGCGCGCCGGCACGCGTGACGTGCTGCGCAGCATCGCGGCGTTCTGGCAGTCGGCATCGATCGACGAGGCGCTGGGCACATTGCAGGCTTTCGACCGTGCAGCGCTTGTCCTGCCTGCGGTTGTTGCTATAAAAAATGCAGCGACAGGCGATGCGGGGGCGACGCTCGGCGGTCGCGGCGACCGTGCCGCGCAGCTCACGCGCGCGCTGCGCGACGCGCTGCACGGCGCGCTGCGGCGGCTGCAGGCCGGGCAGATCTTGCTGGCCACGGTCGGCGCGACCGCGCCCTTCGTCGGCCTGCTCGGCACCGTGTGGGGCATTTACCGGGCGCTCGAAGGCATCGCGCACGCGGGCGGGCTGACCATCGACCGGGTGGCCGGGCCGGTCGGCGAAGCGCTGGTGATGACGGCGGCGGGCCTGGCGGTCGCCATCCCGGCCGTGCTCGCCTACAACGTGCTCGGGCGCGCGATCGGCCGCATCGAGGCCGAGCTCGAAGGCTTCGCGCACGACCTGCTGGCGCAGTTCGCGCCGCCGCCGGCGCCCGCCGCTGTGGGCGAGTTGCCGCCGGCGCGGATCGTGCCGGTCTGACGGACGGCCCATGGCCTTCGGTCGCACCTCGCTCGGGAGCCCCGCCGCCGGCGGCAGCCGCGCGACCGGCGCCGGCGGCCAGCGCCCGATGGGCGACATCAACGTGACGCCGCTGGTCGACGTCATGCTGGTGCTGCTGGTGATCTTCATCATCACCGCGCCGCTCATGACCAGTGCGATCCGGCTCGACCTGCCCAAGGCCGAAGGGCCCGCAGCCGGTGTGGTGCCGCACTTCGTCACGCTCTCGCTCGACCGCGAGGGCGGGGTGTTCCTGGACGACAGGCCGGTCGCGCTGGACGCGCTGGCGGCCCTGCTGGCCGAGGCGGCCCAACGTGATCCGGAAACCGAAGTGCAGCTGCGCGCCGACGAGGCGGTGCCCTACGGCCGCGTCGCCACGGTCATGGCGCTGGCCAACCGGGCCGGACTCGCCCGTCTCGGCTTCGTGGTCGAGCGGCCGGCGCCGGCGCGCTGATCCCGCCCCGGACAGCGCCCCGCTACTGCGGCAGCGCTTCGCCTTCCGCCGGCAGCGCCACCGGCTCGGTGTGCCAGATCTCGCGCGCGTACTGGTCGATGGTGCGGTCCGACGAGAACGCGCCCATGCCCGCCACGTTGAGGATCGCCTTGCGCGTCCACGCCGCGTGGTCGCGCCAGAGCGCATCGACCGCGTCCTGCGCCTCGACGTAGCTCGCGTAGTCGGCCAGGAGCAGGTAGCGGTCGCCCCAGTTCACCAGTTCGTCGAACACCGGCTGGTAGCGCGCCGGCTCGCCTGGCGAGAAGGCGCCGTCGCGGATGGCGTCGAGCACGCGCCGCAGTTCGAGGTTGGCCTGGTAGATGTGGCGCGGCTGGTAGCCCTGCGCGCGGACCGCCGCGACCTCGGGCGTGGTGTTGCCGAAAATGAAGAAGTTGTCGGCGCCGACGGCGTCGCGCATCTCGACGTTGGCGCCGTCGAGCGTGCCCAGCGTGAGCGCGCCGTTGAGCGCGAACTTCATGTTGCCGGTGCCCGAGGCCTCGGTGCCGGCGGTGGAGATCTGCTCCGACAGGTCGGCCGCCGGCATGACGATCTCGGCCAGGCTGACCGAGTAGTTCGGCAAAAACACCACCTTGAGCAGGCCGGCGGTGCGCGGGTCATTGTTGACCACCGCGGCCACGTCGTTGATCAGGCGGATGACGAGCTTGGCCATGTGGTAGGCCGACGCCGCCTTGCCGGCGAACACCGCCACGCGCGGCACCCGGTCGGCCAGCGGCTCTCCGGCCTCGTGCGCGTCGACGATGCGGTGGTAGCGCGTGACCACGTGCAGCACGTTGAGCAACTGGCGCTTGTACTCGTGGATGCGCTTGACCTGCACGTCGAACAGGGCATTGGCGTCCAGCGCCACGCCCAGGTGCTCGCCGACCCAGCGCGCCAGCCGCCGCTTGTTGGCCTGCTTGGCGCCCTGGAAAGCCTCGGCGAAGGCCGCATCGTCCGCCAGTGGGCGCAGCGCTTCGAGCTGCATGAGGTCGCGCCGCCAGCCGCGCCCGATGCGCGCGTCGAGCAGCGCGGCCAGCGGCGGGTTGGCCTGCGCCAGCCAGCGGCGCGGCGTCACGCCGTTGGTCTTGTTGTTGAAGCGCTCCGGGAAGAGCCGGGCGAAGTCGGCGAAGATCGACTGCGTCATGAGCTGCGAGTGCAGCTCCGACACGCCGTTGACCGAGTGGCTCGCCAGCACCGCCAGGTAGGCCATGCGCACGCGCCGCCCGCCGGTCTCGTCGACGAGAGAGAGCCGCCGCAGCAGGTCCGGGTCGTGGCCGACGCGCTCGGCCACCGCGGCCAGGAAGCGCGCGTTGATCTCGTAGACGATCTCCAGGTGGCGCGGCAGCACGCGCGCGAGCAGCTCGACGGCCCAGGTCTCCAGCGCCTCGTGCATCAGCGTGTGGTTGGTGTAGCTGAAGACGCGCTGCGTCTGCGCCCAGGCCGTGTCCCAGTCGAGGCCGTGCTCGTCGAGCAGCAGGCGCATCAACTCGGGCACCGCCAGCACCGGGTGCGTGTCGTTCAGGTGGATGCTGACCTTGTCGGCCAGCCGCCCGAAGCCGTCGTGCGTGTCGAGGTAGCGGCGCAGCAGGTCCTGCACGCTGGCGCTGACGAAGAAGTACTCCTGGCGCAGCCGCAGCTCGCGCCCCGACAGGGTCGAGTCGTCGGGGTAGAGCACGCGCGAGACGTTTTCCGACTGGTTCTTGCGCTCGACCGCCTCGAAGTAGTCGCCGCGGTTGAAGGCCGACAGGTCGATCTCCTCGGTGGCGCGCGCCGACCACAGCCGCAGCGTGTTGGTGGCCTGCGTGCCGTAGCCCGGCACGATGGTGTCGTAGGCCATCGCCAGCACGTCCTGCGTGTCGGTCCAGCGCGCCGCGGCGCCGGCCTCGCGCGGGCCGCCGCCGGCGGCGATCACCCGGCCGCCGAAGCGCACGCGGTAGGTGACCTCCGGGCGCTGAAACTCCCACGGATTGCCGTGCGTGAGCCAGTAGTCGGGCGTCTCGACCTGCCGGCCGCCGACGATCTCCTGGCGGAACATGCCGTACTCGTAGCGGATACCGTAGCCGAAGCCGGGCACGCCCAGCGTCGCCATCGAGTCGAGGAAGCACGCCGCCAGCCGGCCCAGCCCGCCGTTGCCGAGCGCCGCGTCGGGCTCGCGCTCGGCGAGGGCCTCCATCTCGATGCCGAAATCGGCCAGCGCCTGGCGCACGGTGTCGTGCAGCCCGAGCGCCAGCAGGGCGTTGGTGAAGGTGCGCCCGATCAGGAACTCCATCGACAGGTAGTAGACGCGCTTGACGTCCTGGCGGTACTGGGCATGGGTGGTGGCCATCCAGCGCTCGACCAGCTGGTCGCGCACCGCGAGGGCGGTGGCCTGCAGCCAGTCGTCGGGGTGCGCGGCAGCGGGGTCCTTGCCGACCGCGTAGATCAGCTTGTTGGCCACCGCGCGCTTGAAGGCGGCGACGTCGCGGTCGGGGTGGTCGTAGGTGAAGTCTTCGGGCGTCATGCAAGCAGAGAGGCCCTGCGGCGGGCCGTCGTTCAAAAAAAGGTTGAGGATGGCAGGGCGCGGCAGCTCCGCCGACAGCGGAGCGCGCGTCGCCTCAGCCCAGCGCCTGGCGGTACACCTCGATGTAGCGCGCCGCCGCCGTGGCCCAGTCGGCCGGGCGGCGCATGGCGCTGGCGCGCACGCGCTTCCAGTCGGCGGGCCGGTCGTACAGCGCGAAGGCGCGGCGCAGCGCGCGGGCGTAGCCGGCGCTGCCGAAGGCGTCGAACACGAAGCCGGTGGCCGTGCCTTCGGCCATGTCCTCCAGCGTGCAGTCGACCACCGTGTCGGCCAGGCCGCCGACGCGGTGCACCAGCGGCAGGCTGCCGTATTTCAGGCCGTAGAGCTGCGTCAGGCCGCAGGGCTCGAAGCGCGAGGGCACCAGCGTCACGTCGCCGGCGCCGAA
This sequence comes from uncultured beta proteobacterium, assembly GCA_963847265.1. Classification (GTDB taxonomy): domain Bacteria; phylum Pseudomonadota; class Gammaproteobacteria; order Burkholderiales; family Burkholderiaceae_C; genus Variovorax. The sequence goes on from CAWJZE010000001.1 coordinate 1,762,334, forward strand.
CAGGCGGTGCGCCAGCGCCTCGTCGTAGCCGAGCGTGACGCTCGCCGAGCGCGGCGCCGCCGCGGCACGCTCGCGGAAGGCCGCCTCCAGCCACGCGTCGCCGCTGCCGAGCAGGGCGAACTGGCCGCCGCGCGCGAGCAGGTCGTCGAGCCCGTCGAGCACCAGGTGCAGGCCCTTCTGCTCGGTCAGCCGGCTGACGATGACGAACAACGGCGCGTCGGGCAGCACGGCGAGGCCGAGCGCCTCCTGCAGCGCCGCCTTGCAGCGCGCCTTGCCGCCCGGGCGCCGCGCGTCGTAGGCGTGCGGCAGCAGCGCGTCGGTGGCCGGGTTCCAGACGGTCTCGCCGACCGCGTTCAGGATGCCGGTGAGCGCGTCGGCGCGGCTGCGCAGCAGGCCGTCGAGCCCGCAGCCCTGCTCGGGCGTCTGGATTTCGCGCGCGTACGTCGGGCTGACGGTGGTCAGGCGGTCGGCGTAGTAGAGGCCGGCCTTCATGAAGGAGATCTGGCCGTGGTACTCCAGCCCGTGGACGTCGAAGGCGCTGCCCGGCAGGCCGAGTTCGGCGAAGTGCCAGGACGGGAACACGCCCTGATAAGCCAGGTTGTGCACGGTGAAGACGCTCGCCACGCGCGGCGCGTCGCTCGGCCGCGACAGCGCCATATAGGCCGGCGCCAGCCCGGCGTGCCAGTCGTGCGCGTGCACCAGCTCGGGAGCCCAGTCCGGATCGAGCCCGGCGGCCAGCCGCGCCGCGGCCCAGCCCAGCAGCGCGAAGCGGCGGTGGTTGTCGGGGTAGGGCTGGCGCTGGCCGTCCTCGTAGGGGTTGCCCGGCCGGTCGTAGAGCGCCGGCGCGTCGATGACGTAGGCGGGCAGCGCCGGCGCGCCCGGCAGCTCGATGCGCCCGAGCAGCAGCCGGACGCTCTCGCCCCAGGGCGCGCGCAGCTCGGCGACCGGCACCCGGTCCGCGACGCCCGCCATGATCGGCGGAAAGCCCGGCAGCAGCACGCGCACGTCCTCCCCGGCCGCCGCCAGCGCCACGGGCAGCGCGCCGGCGACGTCGGCCAGCCCGCCGGTCTTGAGCAGCGGGAACAGCTCGGCGCTGACTTGCAGGATGCGCATCAGGCGGCACTCCGTGGCTGGGCTTGCGAGGCCGGCTGCGGCTGGGGCCGCGACCCGGACTTCGGTGGTTGCGATGGCGAACCCGACGGCGGATCGGACTGCGGCGGCGCCGGAGGCTGTGACTTCGCCAGCCGCGCCAGCATCTCGCGCGTGATCAGCACCACGCCGCCCTCGGTGCGCTCGAAGCGCGCGGCGTCGGCCTCGGCATCCTCGCCGACCACCATGCCGTCGGGCAGCACGCAGGCGCGGTCGACCACCACCTTGCTCAGGCGGCAGCCGCGGCCGACCTCCACGTCGGGCAGCAGCACCGCCTGGTCGATCTCGCAGAAGGAATGCACCCGCACCCCCGAGAACAGCACCGAATTGCTGACCTGGGAGCCCGAGACGATGCAGCCGCCCGACACCATCGTGTTGTAGGCCACGCCGTGCTCGCCCTTGCGGTCGAGCACGAACTTGGCCGGCGGCAGCTGGCGCTGGTAGGTCCAGATCGGCCAGTTGGTGTCGTAGATGTCGAGCTCGGGAATGATCGAGGCCAGGTCCAGGTTGGCGGCCCAGAACGCGTCGATGGTGCCGACGTCGCGCCAGTAGGCCGGAGCGGCGGGGTTGCTCGTGACGCACGACATGCCGAACGGGTGCGCCAGCGCGCGCCCCTCGGCGACGGCGCGCGGGATGATGTCGCGGCCGAAGTCGTGGCTGGAGTCGGGGTTCGCACTGTCTTCCTCCAGCAGCCGGAACAGGTAGTCGGAATCGAACACGTAGATGCCCATGCTGGCCAGCGCCACGTCCGGCTGGCCCGGCATGGCCGGCGGGTCGGCCGGCTTTTCGAGGAAGGCGGTGACCTTGCGGTCCTCGTCGACGTGCATCACGCCGAAGGCGGTGGCCTCCATGCGCGGCACCTCGATGCAGCCGACGGTGCAGCCCAGGCCGCGCTCGGCGTGGTCCTTGAGCATGATCGAGTAGTCCATCTTGTAGACGTGGTCGCCCGCCAGCACCACCACGTAGTCGTGCGGCGTCGAGGGCGTGCGGATGATGTCGAGGTTCTGGTATACCGCGTCGGCCGTGCCGCGGTACCAGTGCTCGTCGCCGGTGCGCTGCTGCGCGGGCAGCACGTCGACCATCTCGTTGAGCTCGGCGCGCAAAAAGCTCCAGCCGCGCTGCAGGTGGCGCATGAGCGAGTGCGACTTGTACTGCGTCACCACCGCCATGCGCCGGATGCCCGAATTCAGGCAGTTCGACAGCGCGAAGTCGATGATGCGGAACTTGCCGCCGAAGTACACCGCCGGCTTGGCGCGCCGGTCGGTCAGCTGCTTCAGGCGCGAGCCGCGTCCGCCGGCCAGCACCAGCGCGATGGTGCGGCGGACCAGCTGGTGCGATTCCAGCGAGCGGGAGGGGAGGGTGTTGTTGTCGGGCATGTCGGTCTCCGTGCGGCAGGGCCTCTTGTTGCGGTGGCCTCGCAGCGTAGCACCGTGGCGGGGCGGTTCGGCCGGGTGCGTCGCCTTCCCCGATGCCGCTTCTCGGCGGACAACGCCCCTTGGAACCCAAGGCACCGACGGCTTTCCGGAGGGTTTCGCCTTGCGCGGTGGCGGTGACCGTTTCCGGAGTCAGGTGCCTCGCCGCGTGGCCGCCACATAGAGCCCGAGGCTGATCAGGGTGAGTCCTGACACCCGTGTGAGCGTTCGGGCGCGCCGCTCGCGGGCCAGCTCCGATCGCATCAGGCGACTCGCGCCCAACACGGCCACCCCATCGACCAGCGTGTTGAGGACAACGCAGAGGGTGCCCATGAGGACGATCTGAGGTGCCGCCGGCCAGCCTCCGACCACGAACTGCGGCAGGAACGCCAGGAAGAACAGGGCCGTCTTGACGTTGAGGGCCTCGACCAGGATGCCTTCGCGCAGCGCCTTGCCCGCTCCCTGGGCCTGCACCCGGACCGGGCGGCCCGCCGACCTGGCGAGCAGCAGCCGCAGACCGAGGTAGATGAGATAGGCCGCTCCGACGTATTTGACGATGGAGAAGGCCACTGCGGACTGGGCCAGGAGCAACGACAGGCCCAGCGCGGCGGCTGCGACATGCACCAGGCCGCCGAGCGCCGTGCCGGCGCAGGACGCCAGACCTTCGGCACGGCCGCCCGCCGCGGTGCGGGCGACGACGTACGCGATCCCGGGGCCGGGTGTGACGGCGAGGATCACTGCTGCGATGAGGAAAGTGGCAAAGGGTGTCATGGAGGCATGCTAATCGCTGGCTGCCGCCCAGGGCGGCCATGCCGGACCGGCGCAGCCGCGATAATCCGCCTTCCCCGGCCGACCGGCGCCGGGCCGTCGCACAACGTCCATGAACCCCAGCTACCAACCCCGCGAAGTCGAGTCCGCCGCCCAAGCCGACTGGCGCGCCGCCGATGCCTACCGCGTGACCGAGGACGCGGGCCGAGAGAAGTACTACGCCTGCTCGATGCTGCCCTACCCCAGCGGCAAGCTGCACATGGGCCACGTGCGCAACTACACCATCAACGACATGCTGGCGCGCCAGCTGCGCATGAAGGGCTTCAACGTGCTGATGCCCATGGGCTGGGACGCCTTCGGCCTGCCCGCGGAGAACGCCGCGCTGAAGAACGGCGTGCCGCCGGCGAAGTGGACTTACGAGAACATCGACTACATGCGCGGCCAGCTGCAGGCGATGGGGCTCGCCATCGACTGGAGCCGCGAGATCGCCACCTGCGACCCCGCCTACTACAAGTGGAACCAGTGGCTGTTCCTGAAGATGCTCGAAAAAGGCATCGCCTACCGCAAGACCCAGGTCGTCAACTGGGACCCGGTGGACCAGACCGTGCTGGCCAACGAGCAGGTGATCGACGGCAAGGGCTGGCGCACCGGCGCCACCGTCGAGCGGCGCGAGATCCCGGGCTACTACCTCAAGATCAGCGACTACGCCGGGGAGCTGCTGGACAGCGTGCAGCACAAGCTGCCCGGCTGGCCCGAGCGCGTCAGGCTGATGCAGGAGAACTGGATCGGCAGGAGCGAGGGCGTGCGCTTCGCCTTCCCGCACGACATCCGCGGCGAGGACGGCAGGCTGATCGGCGACGGGCTGATGTACGTCTTCACCACCCGCGCCGACACGCTCATGGGCGTGACCTTCTGCGCCGTGGCGCCCGAGCACCCGCTGGCGCTGCACGCCGCCAAGTCCAACCCCGCCGTCGCCGCCTTCCTGGCCGAGTGCAAGGCGGGCGGCACCACCGAGGCCGAGCTGGCGCTGCAGGAGAAAAAGGGCGTGCCGACCGGTCTGGTCGTCGAGCACCCGCTGACCGAGGAGCCGATCCCGCTGTGGGTCGGCAACTACGTGCTGATGGGCTACGGCGACGGCGCCGTGATGGGCGTGCCGGCGCACGACGAGCGCGACTTCGCCTTCGCCAACAAGTACGGCATCGACATCGTCCAGGTCGTGCTGGTGGACGACGCGCCCGACTTCGACTACCACCGCTGGCAGGACTGGTACGCCGACAAGGAGCGCGGCGTGACCATCAATTCGGACGTCTTCAGCGGCATGACGTACCAGGAAGCGGTCGACGCCATCGCGCAGGCGCTGGAGCAGCAGGGCCTGGGCGGCAAGCAGACCACCTGGCGGCTGCGCGACTGGGGCATCAGCCGCCAGCGCTACTGGGGCACGCCGATCCCGATCATCCACTGCGACGCGCACGGCGCGGTGCCGGTGCCCGAGCGCGACCTGCCGGTGGTGCTGCCGACCGACTGCGTGCCCGACGGATCGGGCAACCCGCTGGCGAAGCACGAAGGCTTCCATGCCGGCGTGGTCTGCCCGGTGTGCGGGCGGCCGGCGCGGCGCGAGACCGACACGATGGACACCTTCGTGGACAGCTCGTGGTACTTCATGCGCTACTGCGACCCGAAGGACGACCGGGCCATGGTGGGCGAGGGCGCGCGCTACTGGATGCCGATGGACCAGTACATCGGCGGCATCGAGCACGCCATCCTGCACCTGCTGTACGCACGCTTCTGGACCAAGGTGATGCGCGACCTGGGGCTGGTGGCGGTGGACGAGCCCTTCGAGCGGCTGCTGACGCAGGGCATGGTGCTCAACCACATCTACTTCCGCCGCGGCGCCCAGGGCGGCAAGGAGTACTTCCCGCCGGCCGAGGTGACGCCGGTGCTCGACGCGCAGGGCCGCATCACTGGCGGAACGCTTGCCGACGGCAGCGCGGTCGAGTACGGCGGCATCGGCAAGATGGGCAAGAGCGAGCGCAACGGCGTCGATCCGCAGGACCTGATCGAGAAATACGGCGCCGACACCGCGCGGCTCTACACCATGTTCACCGCCCCGCCCGAGGCCACGCTGGAGTGGAACGACCAGGCGGTGGAGGGGAGCTTCCGCTTCCTGCGCCGGGTGTGGAACTTCGGCACGGCGCTGGCCGCGCGGCCGAATACTATCGAAAGCGTAGCAAGCAATGCAGACAGGGCGGGCGCGGAAGCCGGTTTTGATCCCAAAATAAAGCTCGGCACCGAGGCCCGGGCGCTGCGCCGCGAGGTGCACGCCGTGCTGCGCCAGATCGACTACGACTACCAGCGCATGCAGTACAACACGGTGGTCTCGGGCGCCATGAAGCTGCTCAACGCGCTGGAGGGCTTCAAGCCCCGCGCGGGCGACGCCGGCGACGCTCAGGCGGTGCGCGAGGGCTTCGGCATCCTGCTGCGCTGCCTGTACCCGGCCACGCCGCACATCGCGCACCGGCTCTGGCGCGAGCTCGGCTACGAGGCCGGGTACGGCAGTCTGCTCGACGCCGCCTGGCCGCAGGTCGACGCGCTTGCGCTGGAGCAGGATGAGATCGAGCTCATGCTGCAGGTCAACGGCAAGCTGCGCGGCGCGCTGCGGGTGCCCGCGGGCGCCGACAGGTCCGCCATCGAGCAGCTCGCGCTCGCCAGCGAGGCCTTCGCCAAGTTTGGCGAGGGCGCGGCCGTGCGGCGCGTGATCGTGGTGCCGGGGCGGCTGGTGAACGTGGTGACCTGAGGATGAAGCCCGCTCCCAGGCTTCGTGCACTCCGTGTCGCCGGCGCCGCAGTGCTCCCTGAACGGAGTGCGGCTGCTTCGTGCGTCCGGGTTGCACGTGGCACGGTCGAGCCATTGAAAAGAAACGAGGCCCGCATGTCCCTCCCGCCCACGCCGCTGGCGCCGTCCACGGCCCCGTCGTTGTCGCCGTCGTTGCCGGATTCGATGCCGCCGCGCCGGCGGCGCCTGCTCGCCCTGAGCGCTGCCGTGCTGGCGGCATCGGGCCTGGCCGGCTGCGGTTTCGAGCTGCGCCAGGCCCCGGTCTTCGCCTTCAAGACCATCGTCGTGCCCGGCAATTCGGTCATCGCGCGGCAGCTGCGCCGCAGCCTGCCGCTGGGCGGCAACCTGCAGGTGCTGCCGCCCGAGCGCCGGGCCGAGGCCGAGGCGGTGCTGGAGATCCTCTCGGAGAACCAGGAGCGGGCCGTGCTCTCGACCAACGCGTCGGGCCAGGTGCGCGAGCTGCAGCTGCGCCTGCGCGTCAGGTTCCGGCTGGTGACGCCCGACGGCCGCGAGCTGCTGCCACCGACCGAGCTGCTGCAGTACCGCGACATCAGCTACAACGAGACCGCCGCGCTGGCCAAGGAAGGCGAGGAGCAGCTGCTGTTTCGCGACATGCAGGGCGACATCGTGCAGCAGATCCTGCGCCGGCTGGCTGCTGTCAAGTCGCTGTAGCCGGGCGGCGCCCCCGCCATGCAACTCGCCCCCGCCCAGCTCGCCGCACACCTGCAGAAGGGGCTGCGGCCGCTCTACACGCTGCATGGCGACGAGCCGCTGCTGGCGCAGGAGGCGGCCGATGCCATCCGGGCGGCGGCGCGCGGGCGCGGCTACAGCGAGCGCAGCGTGCACACCGTGGCCGGCGCGCACTTCGACTGGAGCGCGGTGCTGGTCGCGGGCGGCTCGCTCAGCCTCTTCGCCGACAAGCAGCTCGTCGAGATCCGCATCCCATCGGGCAAGCCCGGCAAGGACGGCAGCGCCGCGCTGCAGCAGCTGGCCGAGGCCGCGCGCGGCAACGACGGCACGCTCACCCTCGTCGTGCTGCCCCGGCTCGACAAGGCCACCAGGAGCGCCGCCTGGTTCGCCGCGCTGGAGGCCGACGGCGTCACGCTGCAGATCGACCCGGTCGAGCGCGCCGCGCTGCCGCAGTGGATCGCCGAGCGCCTGGCGCGCCAGGGCCAGCGTGTGGCCGCCGGCGAGGAGGGCCAGCGCACGCTGCAGTTCTTCGCCGACCGGGTCGAGGGCAACCTGCTGGCCGCGCACCAGGAAATCCAGAAGCTCGCGCTGCTGCACCCGGCGGGCGAGCTGGGCTGGGCGCAGGTCGAGGCCGCCGTCAACAACGTGGCGCGCTACGACGTCTTCAAGCTCTCCGAGGCGGTGCTCGCCGGCCAGCCGCTGCGCGTGGCGCGCATGTTGGACGGCCTGCAGGCCGAGGGCGAGGCCGAGGTGCTGGTGCACTACGCGCTGGCCGAGGACATCCGTGCCCTGAAGCGCGTGAAGGATGCGATGGCGGCCGGCCGCCCGCTGCCGATGGCGTTGCGCGAGAACCGCATCTGGGGCCCGCGCGAGCGCGCCTTCGAGCGCGTGCTGCCGCGCCTGGAGGCCTCCGCGCTGGCGCGCCTCTTGCGCGCCGCGCACGAGGTGGACGGCGTCGTCAAGGGCCTGAAGCTGCCCGACTGGCCGGCCAACGGCTGGGAGGCGTTGCGACGGCTGGCGCTGATGCTGTGCCGCGCCTGCATGGCGGATGCGCCGCAGGCTCCGTCGCCGCGGCGCTGAGGCGCTGAGGCAGCACCCAGCCAGGCGGGCACGCCATCGACTTCTCCTCGGCGTACGCCGCCCATGGGAAAATCGCCGCATGAACGCCTTCAACGTCAGCGAACACATGCAGGCCCTGGGCCTGCAGGCAAAAACGGCTTCCGCGCAGATGGCGCGGGCGGATGCTGCTACCAAAAACAGAGCACTCAAGGCCCTGGCCCGGCGCCTGCGCGAGGCCGGCCCGGCGCTGGCCGAGGCCAACGACCGCGACCTGGCGCGCGCCATCGGGGCCGGCCTGGCCGCGCCCATGGTGGACCGCCTGCGCCTCACGCCCAAGGTGCTCTCGACGCTGGCCGAGGGCTGCGAGCAGCTGGCCACCATGCCCGACGCGATCGGCGAGATCACCGGCATGAAACAGCAGCCCAGCGGCATCCGCGTCGGGCAGATGCGCGTGCCGATCGGCGTCTTCGGCATGGTGTTCGAGAGCCGGCCCAACGTCACGATCGAGGCGGCGAGCCTAGCGATCAAGAGCGGCAACGCGGCGATCCTGCGCGGCGGCTCGGAGGCGATCGAGTCGAACAAGGCGCTGGCGCTCTTGGTGGCCGAATCGCTCGTCGAGGCCGGGCTGCCGCCCGAAGCGGTGCAGCTGGTGCAGACCACCGACCGCGAGGCCGTCGGGCACCTGATCGCCATGCCCGAGTTCGTCGACGTCATCATCCCGCGCGGCGGCAAGGGGCTGATCGAGCGCATCAGCCGCGACGCCAAGGTGCCGGTCATCAAGCACCTGGACGGCAACTGCCACGTCTACGTGGACGACCCGGCCGAGCTCGACATGGCGCTCAAGATCGTCGACAACGCCAAGACGCAGAAGTACAGCCCCTGCAACGCCGCCGAGGGCCTGCTGGTGGCCGAGGGCGTTGCGGCGGACTTCCTGCCGCGCATCGGCGCGGTGTTCTCGGCCAAGGGGGTGGAGATGCGCTGCGACCCGGCGGCGGCGCGCATCCTGCGGTCGAATGCGACGCCAGCGCCCGCCACTGCTGGGTCGAATGCTATCGAATCAGGAGCGACGGTGACAGCGGCGATCGACGCGCGCCTGGTGGTCGATGCGGTCGAGTCCGACTGGTCCGAGGAGTACCTGGCCGCGGTCATCAGCATCAAGGTGGTGGCGGGCATCGACGAGGCCATTGCGCACATCAACCGCCATTCGAGCCACCACACCGACGCCATCGTGACGCGCGACCACGTGCACGCGCAGCGCTTCCTGCGCGAGGTCGACTCGGCCAGCGTGATGGTCAACGCCAGCACGCGCTTCGCCGACGGCTTCGAGTACGGGCTGGGCGCGGAGATCGGCATTTCCACGGACAAGTTCCACGCGCGCGGGCCGGTCGGCATCGAGGGGCTGACCTCGCTCAAGTACGTGGTGCTGGGCCAAGGCGAGGTCCGGAGCTGACCCCCAGGCTGCGCAGGAACTGAGCTCACCCCCAGGCTGCGCGCACTGCGTGTCGCTTCGCCTACCCCCTTCGAGGGGCAACACCTGCGGCCTGGCAGAGCCAGTTCCGCGGTGTTCCCGAAGGGGCTTTGCTTCGCTCGCCGGGGCGCGCTTTGCTGCGATGTTCCTGGCAGGGCCGGTACATGGCGGTATCGATCTGTGGCGCTCGGAAAATGGTCGGGCGCGTCCTTTGCCTCGGCTTGTCATCCGGCGGGTCAGCCCCAATTCCTACACTGCCGCTTCTGCTTTGTGCAGAGACTTCTGCCATCACAAGGCGTCCGCATGGTTCCCCATCTCGTCACCGCCCTCCACGGGCCCATCAACGAACTCGAGCAGCGCATCCTGGACTCGATGCCGGCCATCGAGCGCTGGTTCCGGCTGGAATGGATGGAGCACACGCCGCCGTTCTACAGCGCGGTGGACATCCGCAACGCCGGCTTCAAGCTCGCGCCGGTGGACACCGACCTGTCGCCGGGCGGCTGGAACCATCTCACGCGCGACATGCTGCCGCTGGCGGTGCAGGCCGCGCAGGCCGCCATCGAGAAGATCTGCCCCGAGGCGCGCAACCTGCTGCTGATCCCGGACAACGACATCCGGAGCACGTCCTACCTGGCCAACGTGGCGCAGCTGCAGCGCATCTTCCACATGGCGGGCCTCAACGTGCGCATCGGCTCGATCGACCCGGCGCTCAAGGCGCCGAAGAAGATCGAGCTGCCGCACGGCGAGAGCGTCTGCCTGGAGCCGGTGGTGCGCAGCAAGCGCCGGCTGGGGCTCAAGAACTTCGACCCCTGCGCCATCCTGCTCAACAACCGGCTGCGGGCGGGCGCGCCGGGCATCCTGGAGGACCTGCGCGAGCAGTACCTGCTGCCGCCGCTGCACGCCGGCGGCTCGGTGCGCAGGAAGAGCAACCACTTCCGCAGCTACGAGGAGCTGTCCAAGCGCTTCGGCAAGCTGCTGGGCATCGATCCGTGGCTGATCAACCCGCTGTATGCGAAGGTCGAGGAGGCCGATCTCGCCGGCGAGGCGGGCCTGGCCGCGGCGGTCGAGCAGGTCGAGGCCATGCTGGCGCGGGTGCGGCGCAAGTACAAGGAGTACGGCATCAACGAGAAGCCCTTCGTGGTCGTCAAGGCCGACACCGGCGCGAGCGGGTTCGGTGCCATGGCGGCGCACGATGCCCGGGAGTTCGAGGCGCTCGGCCGTGCGGCGCGCAGCCGTCTGTCCGCGCCGGCGCCGGGCCAGGAGCCGCCGGCGCTCATCGTCCAGGAAGGCGTGCTGACCCGCGAGCGGGTGCACGACAGCGTGGCCGAGCCGGTGGTCTACATGATGGACCGCTACGTGGTGGGCGGCTTCTACCGCGTGCACGCCGGGCGCGCCAGCGGCGAGAGCCTGGCCGCGCCGGACGCCAGCTACGTGCCGCTGGCCTTCGCCGAGAGCGCGCAACTGCCCCAACCGGGCGCCAAGCCGGGCGCCAGCGCGCCCAACCGGTTCTACATGTACGGCGTGGTCGCGCGCCTGGCGATGGCGGCGGCCAGCTACGAGCTGGAGGCAACCGACCCGGAGGCGGAAGTCTACGAGTGACGCGCCGGACGCGCTGGAGACGGCGCCGCGCTTTGCGGCGGCCGCGCGTGGCATCAGAATAGCCCCCCACAGCAACACAACAAAAGGGCGGAGAAAAGAAGGAAGGCGTCCCGGAGGCACGCCGGGCCCCGCACGGTCCGGGCGCACGCCGGACATGCGCTTCGTTCGATCCGGCGATCACACCGTGTCAGCTCCCAAAGCCAGCTCCGCCGCGCTCATCGTCGCGGCCATCGGCGTCGTCTACGGCGACATCGGCACCAGCGTGCTCTATTCGGTCAAGGAGGTGTTCGGCCACGGCCACGTGGCCTTCACCATCCCGAACGTCTACGGCATCCTGTCGATGTTCTTCTGGACGCTGACCATCATCGTCTCGGTCAAGTACGTGGTGCTGGTGCTGCGCGCCGACAACGCGGGCGAGGGCGGGCTGGTCGCCATGCTGGCGCTGGCCTCGCAGGCGGTGATCGACAAGCCGCGGCTGCGCCAGGTGCTGCTGCTGGTGGGCATCTTCGGCACCTCGCTGTTCTACGGCGACGGCGTCATCACCCCGGCGATCTCGGTGCTGTCGGCGGTCGAGGGGCTGGAGGTGGTGTCGCCGCACTTCACGCGCTACGTCATCCCGATCACGCTGGTGGTGCTGTTCGGCCTCTTTTTCGTGCAAAAGAGCGGCACCGCCGGCATCGGGCGCTTCTTCGGGCCGGTCATGCTGCTCTGGTTCGTGGTGATCGCGCTGCTCGGCGTGATGCACATCCTGAACCACCCCGAGATCCTCAAGGCCATCAGCCCGCACTACGCGCTGCGCTTCATCTGGAACAACCCCGGCACCAGCTTCATCATCCTGGGCGCCGTCGTGCTGTGCGTGACCGGCGCCGAGGCGCTCTACGCCGACCTCGGGCACTTCGGCAAACGGCCGATCCGCGTCGCCTGGTTCTCGGTCGTCATGCCCGCGCTCACGCTCAACTACTTCGGCCAGGGCGCGCTGCTGCTGGAGCACCCGGAGGCGGTGAGCAACCCGTTCTTCATGATGGCGCCCGGCTGGGCGCGCATCCCGCTGGTGCTGCTGGCCACGGGCGCCACGGTGATCGCCTCGCAGGCGCTCATCACGGGCGCCTTCAGCGTCACGCGCCAAGTGATCCAGCTCGGCTACCTGCCGCGCCTGGCCATCCTGCACACCAGCGTGAAGACCAGTGGCCAGATCTACATCCCGTTCGTCAACTGGGGGCTGTTCGTGGCGATCGTGCTGGCGGTCGTGATGTTCCGCTCGTCGAGCAACCTGGCGGCGGCCTACGGCATCGCCGTCACCACCGACATGCTGATCACGACCGTGCTGACGTTTTTCGTCATCCGCTACGCCTGGAGGCTGCCGCTGGCGCTGTGCATCGCCTCGACCTCGCTGTTCTTCGTCGTCGATTTCATGTTCTTCGCCTCCAACCTGCTCAAGCTGGTCGAGGGCGGCTGGTTCCCGCTCATGATCGGCGGCGGCGTCTTCACGCTCATGATCACCTGGAAGGAAGGACGCCGCCTGATGAGCGAGGCGCAGCGCGGCGAGGCGATCGACCTGCGCGCCTTCCTCGATTCGGTGTTCGTCAGCCCGCCCGCGCGGGTGGAGGGCACCGCCGTCTTCGTGACCGGTGAGCCGGGCACGGTGCCCAACGCGCTGCTGCACAACCTCAAGCACAACAAGGTGCTGCACGAGCAGAACCTGTTCGTCACCGTGCGCAACCACGAGGTGCCGTGGATTCCGATGAACAAGCGCGTCGAGATGGAGCCGCTGGGCCACCACTGCTGGCAGGTGATCGTGCACTACGGCTTCAAGGGCGACGTCAACCTGCCGCGCGCGCTGGAGCAGGTCAAGGGCCGCGGCTGCCAGATGGACCCGATGACGACCAGCTACTTCCTCTCGCGCGACGTGGTGATCCCGACCCTGGGCAGCGGCATGGCGGCATGGCGCGAGAAGCTCTTTGCGCAGATGCATCACAACGCCAGCGGCGCCGCCAGCTTCCTCGGGCTGCCGACCAACGCGGTGGTGGAGCTGGGCGCGAAAGTCGAGATTTAGCTCGCCCCCAGGCTTCGCGCACTGCGTGTGGCCGCCCAGGGTCGCTGCCAGAGGCAGCGGCTCTTCGGCCCGTCCGAGCCTGCGCAGGCAGGCGCGGAGCCGCGGGCCTCAGCCCCTCACCGGGGGCGGCACCGGCGGCCCGGCGGAGGTTCTATGGTTTTGTCAAGCGTTGCGGGTGACGCGATGAGCCTGGAAGGGTTGTCCGGATCGCCAGACGGCGAAGGCGATGCGCATGAGCTTGCGCGCCAGGATCACCAGCGCCTCGGTGGACTTGAGGCCCCGGGCGCGCAGTGCCTGGTAAGTGGGCGCAAAGGCACTGGTATGACAGGCCGACATGGCCGCCATGAACATCTGGTGTCGCAGCGCCGGGCTGCCACGCTTGGACAGACGGCGACGCCCTCTGCAGCGTCCGGAGTCGTTGGCTCGCGGGTCCAGGCCGCTGTAGGCCACCAGGGCATCCGAGCAGGCAAAGGGTACGCGCGCGAGCAAGCTGGCGAGCAAGGCGCCCGATTGAGGCCCCACGCCCACGATGCTTTGCAGCAAGGTGCGTGCACGGTGCAGTTGGGGCTCGGCATCGATCAGCTCGGTGATGCGCCCATCGATGGTCCGCAGCAAGGCGGCAAAGGCGCCATCGAGCTGCGAGGCGGCCTGCGCGACGCTCGCGCCGCAGGCCTGCAGCGACGCGCGCAAGGCGACTCGCTTGGTCACGATCGTCCAGCGCTGGCCCAGCAACTGCTCCAGTTCGGCCTGGGCGGCGCTGGGGGCGCGGTAGGGGTGCAACCGGTCATGGTGCTCGGCCAAGTAGCGAGCAATGACCCGGGCATCCACCCGGTCGGTCTTGCCGCGTGCACCCAGACCCTTGGCGTAGAAGTACACGTCGCGAGCGTTGAGCACGAATACGGACAAGCCCGTGCCCGCGGCCAGATGGGCCAAGAGTTGGTGGTATCGGCCGGTGGACTCCATGGCCACGAGCGAGCCGGGGGCCAAGGTGCGCAGCCACTGCACGATGGCGGTGCATTCGTTGGGCACGCTCAGGCCGCCGTCCTGGCCGTGCGTGGCGATGACCAGCTCGGCCTTGGACACGTCCACACCGATGAAGAAGCTACTCAGGGGTACTTGCATAGCCGAATTCCTCCAATGAACAATGACGATCGTTGGGGTGGAATCCCGCCAGCGGCGTTAGCTTGCTCAGAGATCGGCGCTGAGGTGCTGCTCAGTTCCTTATCGACGCTCAAAGGCGGGGTGGGGGCAATCTGCGCCAGTCGGTCAGACCCGATAGCCGGTAGTTCAGGCCCTCCACCCCAACACCCTCACCATACAAGCCGGTTCCGCGGTGTCCCTGGACTCACTTCCGCCGATTCCACGGGTTTCAGGAAAGGGAGCGAAGCGGGGCGGTGGCTGCCGGCAGAATCGGGGGATGCGTTTTTTCAGGGATCTGAGCCTGTCGGCCTTCACGGCGGGGTTCGTCGCGGTGCTGGTGGGCTTCACCAGCTCGATCGCCATCGTGTTCCAGGCGGCGCGGGCGTTCGGCGCGACGCCGGAAGTCGTCAGCTCGTGGATGTGGGCGCTCGGCCTCGGCATGGGGCTGGCCTCGGCGCTGCCGTCGCTGTGGCTCAGGAAGCCCGTCATGATCGCCTGGAGCACGCCCGGCGCGGCGGTGCTGGCGGTGGCCGGCGCGGGCTACGGCATGGGCGAGGCGGTCGGCGCCTTCATCGTCTGCGCGGTGCTGATGACGCTGGCCGGCGCCACGGGATGGTTCGAGCGCGTCATGAACAGGATTCCGATGGCGATCGCCTCGGCGCTGCTGGCGGGCGTGCTGGCGCGCTTCGGGCTGCAGGCCTTTCTGGCGGCGCAGACGGCGCTGCCGCTGGTGCTCGTGATGCTGGCCACCTACCTGCTGGCGCGGCGCTTCTGGCCGCGCTACGCGGTGCCGCTGACGCTGCTGGCCTCGATCGTCTTCGTCGCCGCGCGCGGCGAGCTGGCCTGGAGCGGGGTGCATTTCACGCTGGCGCGGCCGGTCTTCACGATGCCGGTGTTCACGTGGCAGGCGGCCATCAGCCTGGCGCTGCCGCTGTTCGTCGTGACGATGGCGTCGCAGAACCTGCCCGGCGTGGCGGCGATCCGCGCCGCCGGCTACGACATGCCTATCAGCAAGCTCATCACGATCAGCGGCCTCTTCACGCTGGTGCTGGCGCCCTTCGGCGCCTTCGCGCTCAACCTGAGCGCCATCACCGCCGCCATCTGCATGGGCCGCGAGGCCCACGACGACCCGGCGCGGCGCTACACGGCGGCGGTGAGCTGCGGCGCCATCTACGTCGTGATCGGCCTGTTCGGCGCCGCCGTCACCGGGCTCTTGACGGCGTTCCCGAAGGAGCTGGTCGCCGCCATCGCCGGGCTGGCGCTCCTGGGCACCATCGGCGGCGGGCTGGCCGCGGCGCTGCAGGAGGAACCGCACCGCGAGGCGGCGCTGATCACCTTCCTGGTGACGCTCTCGGGCGTGACGCTGGCGGGCATCGGCTCGGCCTTCTGGGGCGTGGCGGCGGGCGTCGTCGCGCTCGGCGTGCAGCGGCTGGGGCGGCGCAACCGGATGGCCGTGCCCGCGCCCGCCGCGCCGGCCGAATCCGCTTCCTCTTCATCTTCTGCCGCCCTCACCGGAAAGACTTCACCGTGAACTTCCTCTTCGTCGCCGATCCGCTCGAACGCTTCAAGATCTACAAGGACACCACTTTTTCGATGATGCGCGAGGCCCAGCGCCGCGGCCACGGCATCTCGGCGTGCGAGCCGGTCGACCTGGGCTGGCAGACCGGCCAGCCCGTGACCGCCAAGGTGCGTGACATCACCCTGACCGGCCACCCCGACGCGTGGTTCACCGAGACGCCGGCGCGCGTCGCGCCGCTTTCCACCTTCGACGCCGTGCTGATGCGCAAGGACCCGCCCTTCGACGCCGAGTACCTCTACGCCACGCACCTGCTGGAGCAGGCCGAGCGCGAGGGCGCCCGCGTGTTCAACCGCCCGCGCGCGCTGCGCGACCACCCGGAAAAGCTCGCCGTCATGGAGTTCGCCCGCTACACCAGCCCGACGCTGGTGACGCGTGATGCGGCCGCCGTGCGCGCCTTCCACGCCGAGCACAAGGACATCATCCTGAAACCGCTCGACGGCATGGGCGGCGCCGGCATCTTCCGCGTGCGCGAGGACGGGCTGAACCTGGGCTCGATCGTCGAGACGCTCAACCAGCACGGCGCCCAGACCCTCATGGTGCAGCGCTTCGTGCCCGAGATCGCCGCCGGCGACAAGCGCATCCTGATCATCGACGGCGAGCCGGTGCCCTTCGTGCTGGCGCGCATCCCCCAGGGCGGCGAGGTGCGCGGCAACCTGGCGGCCGGCGGCCTGGGCGTGGCGCAGCCGCTCAACGACAAGGATCGCCAGATCGCCGAGGACATCGGCCGCGTGCTGGCGCCGCGCGGGCTGATGCTGATCGGGTTGGACGTGATCGGCGAGTACGTGACCGAGATCAACGTGACCAGCCCGACGTGCTTTCAGGAAATCACCGAGCAGACGGGCTTCGACGTGCCGGCGCGTTTTGTCGATGCGCTGGAGGCGGATTTGAATAAAAAGGAGCCGTAGCGCACGTCCCTTCTGTGCCGGCAGCTACAAAAAATGTAGCAAGCTGACGAAACAAGTGCTCAGTGCATTGCCCTGACCAAGCGCTGCGCTGCGTCCAGTCGTGCGTCAGCGGCATGGCCCGCTTGGCCAGCCGGCGCCCGTTGAGCAGCGCGCGGCCGTGCGCTTGATGGCAGGGTCAAGGCTCACGTTGAGCCGCTTGCGATTCACTTGGCAAGAAGAACCCACACCCAATAGACGCCGATGGCCATTTGCACGGCGAAAGCTGTGAAGCGGGCGTTGACCGCGACCACGCTTGTCGATGCGAGATGGATGCTGGACTGAACGATTCGAGCGCCCAGCAGCCAGGGTGCCAGCGCATCCGTGGCTTCAGCCCGGCCTGTCGCGAGCGCCACCACGAGAAGACCACCGAAAACGGGAAGGCTTTCCACGCAGTTCGCATGCGCTCGGGCAAGGCGCTGCATGAACGGCGAAATGTTCGAGTTGTCGGGCTTGAACTCATTGGAGCGAACCCGACCCTTGAGCACGAGGTAGCTGCGCAGAGCTTCCATGAAGACGAGCAACAGCAACGTCCAGGCGATGAGCAACGTGAGAACGACGGCTGAATTGCTCATGGTCCGTGGGCATGAAGGCAATACATCCTATGCCCGCCAAGACGCACGCGCCAAGCGCCTGAAGCATCTGAGCGGTGTGGGCGAGGCCACCGCCACTTGCCTGTTGGCCATTGTTGCGGCCAAGAACGCGCGCATGGCCTGGGCGATGCTTGAGGCGCGGGTCTCCCGCGTGCGTCCTTCATCAGGGTCCGCAGCCACTGAAGCGCTGCAGCAGTGACCGGTTGTAGTCTGGCCAGTCCGCACCTTGTTGTCCTCACACTGCCCGTGATAGGCCGCGGCAGATCATAGAGAAAAAAGGCAAATCCGAGATCAACGTGACCAGCCCGACGTGCTTTCAGGAAATCACTGAGCAGACGGGCTTCGACGTGCGCGGCGCGCCGCGAAGCGGCGTCGGCTTGAATGAATTGTTAGTCGACCTGACCCATCTCCGAGTCAGCGCGCGCGCCGGTAGTGCATGGCGACCGCGCCGCAGCGGAGCGGCTTCGCCGAGATCAACTCGAGCCGCCGCGTGCTAGGGAGCCCGCTCTCGTACAGGGTCGGGCCGTGGCCGGCGATCCTGGGGTGGACGAGGAACTTGTACTCGTCGATCAGATCCAGCCGGTCCAACTCGGTCGCGAGCTTGCCGCTACCGAGGAGCACGCCGGCCGGGGTCGCATCCTTGAGCTTCTGCACGCCCGTGCGCAGATCGCCGGCGATGTGGTGGCTGTTGCTCCAGGGGAAGTCCTTTCGCGTCGAGGACACCACGTACTTGGGCTTGGCCTCCAGCTTGACCGCCCACTCGCGCATCGCCGGCGGTGCCTCCGCGTCGCCGCGGGCGACCGCCGGCCAGTAGCTCTCCATCATCTCGTAGGTGACGCGGCCCCACAGCATCGCCCCGCCCTCGTCCATGAGGTGGGTGAAGAAGGTGTGCGTCTCGTCGTCGGCGATGCCCTCCCGGTGGTCGATGCAGCCGTCGAGCGTGACATTGATGCTGAAGGTCAAGAGTCCCATGGTGTCCTCCGTTCGGGATACGCGACGAGCCGCTCGCCGTCTGGCTTCAAGGGCACGAGCCCAATTCGCGAGGTGCTCACCCTGTGTCGCTGTTTGACTTCAGCGGCGCCATTCGGCGTCCGCTGAAAGATGGGGTTAGATGCTGCGCACATACGCAGGCGCCTTCGGGTGTTGATCGAAGCCTCCATACCTCTGCGTGCCCGGGTAGTACTCGGCACCGAACTGCACTTTGCCTGCGGCATCAGCACCGGCAACGACAGCGATGAAAGCCAGCAGCATGTCGATGCCCGCGGACACGCCTGCCGAAGACCAGACGTTTCCGTCGTTCACGTAGCGCTCTTCTACAACCTGAACATCGCCAAGGGCACGGAGGCGTTCAAGCGAACCCCAGTGCGTGGTTGCACGCTTGCCGGACAACAAGCCTGCCGCATGTAAAAGGAAGGCGCCCGTGCACACGGACAGAACGGCCTTGCATGACCTAGCCTGTGAGGAGATGAATGAAAGCAGCGCCGGATTGCCGACTTCTCGGCGAGTGCCTTCCCCTCCGGGGACGAGCAAGTAGTCGAGCTGCGGACATGACTCGAACGAAAGATGCGGGTTGACTGACATGCCCTTTGCGCAGGAGATGGGCGCCTTGTGCTGCGACACGAGGACACAATGCTTGGGCCCGTCAGCATACTTGCTCCACATGGTTGCCATTTCCCAGGGGCCGACGAAGTCCAGTTCTTCTGCCTGCTCGAACAGAACTATTCCGAAGGTCAATGCTTTCTCCCTGAGCATCTAACGTCTGAGTTCAGCGGCAGACAAAAGCGCAGCTTTTGGCTGTCCGCTGCGACGATGGGTTAGCTCTTTGCCACAAGTGGAAATGCTTTCGGAGTACGGATCGACTTGACAGACAAGTCAATGTCGAGTTGCGGCCAGTACAGATGGTTTTCGCTCGGCCATTCGACGTCTGAGAGCTGCTCAATCGTTGCTTTCTTGAACCAAGGGAATTCGGCGAATGGGACAAGAAGCTCTTCGTTGTTGAGCAGCAACCAGAACCCGTGCCTGGAAACGTGCGTGACCTCAGCTACCGAAGTGGTGATTCCATGCATTTTGAATCTCCTTCAAATGTGCTTCGACGATGGACTGCGCTTCGCGCAACTGCTTGGCTGACAGGCCTGTGTAGGTTGCCAACGAGACCTGCGGCGTCAGCCAGAACTTTGCTTCTCCATCTGGATGTGCAACATGCACGTGAATCCGCGTCTCCTCGCGTGAGAAGAAGAACAGTCGGAACTGACCATCGCGGACAACTGTAGGCGCCATGTGCTGGACTTTGGCTGTTGGTTTTGTAAGAGCCCGTTTGGAAACGCATTCAGACAAAGAGCCTGCGCAGCAGCGTGCTGCCCAAGGCGATGTGGATCATGGCCTGGGAGACATCGAGCCGCTGCTCATAGTCCCTGACGAGGCGGCGATGCCGCACCAGCCAGCCGAACGTGCGGTTCACAGCAATGTGGCGCTTGCGGCCAGTGGTCTTCTTGGCCCCATCATAGCCGCGGTGCCCGGCCCCCTGCGGGGCCTTGACGCTCTGGCTGTCGAGAATGGCTGCGCTCGGCTGCAGCGCTCGGCCCTGGCGTTCACGGTCGAGCATGAGTGTGACATCGTGCAGGATGGCAAACAGCAGTCGGCGCACGAGCCGCCGGAACCACCACTCGGGGTCAGTCAGGTCGCTCGGGTAGCGCTTCTTGGTCGCGCCTTCGATCTGCGCTTGGCGCTGGCGGTGCTCTTGAGTCCACATCCTGCGGTGATAGCACGCCGCAGGGACGTTTCCAAACGGGCTCTGACACCTGAGTTATGCTGTGCCGCGAGGCGGCGTCAGCTTCGGCATGCCGACAGATAAATGCAACGCGGTCCTCGACGCTCGACTTGGGCAGAGCGCAAGTCTTGTAGCCTTCGTCAGCGTAGGCCGTCACTGTCGGTTCAAAAGACCGGATTGCCCGCTCAAATGTGAATCGGCGCCAGCGATCACAAACGTATATCTCCGGCCAAGGCTCAGCCACGAAGACTTTGTCAGCGTAGCGACGCCGCTTGGCCGCTGCCAGCCACTCACCCTTAATGCGCAGGCCGAGCAATCGCATGTGCACTAAGCACTCGTGAATGCCGCGATCAAAAAACACCGGGGGTTTCATCGCCTGAGCAGCATCGAAGGCGCACAGGTTGCGAGCAAGGACCTCCTCCATAAAGTTTGCAAGATTAGCCGGTGCAAGCGAGTCCTCGCCATATTGCTCGCCTTCTTTCAGTACCGATAATGCCATTTCCGGGATGACGGAATATCCGAGACCGGCGAGTGCGTCACATAAGGTCGATTTGCCGCCTCCAGAAGCGCCAGTGATGACGTAGAGCTGTGACGTTTTCACACCGCGATCTTCTTCCTATGACGCTTAACGTCGGAGTTGACCGGCACGCAGCGGCATTGCGCCGCGAGGCGTAAGCTCGCCTGCACGCCTTGTGGCGCAATGCCGCTGTGTGTCCGCGTCGAGCGACCTGCTAGCCTGCGCTGCCACGTTCAACGTCTGCTCCGCAGGGAATTCGCGGTGTGGGAAACTAGGGGGTCAAACGCTTTGCGGCGAGCTTCCGGGTATTCAAATATCAGCGTCACACATTTGTCGCTGCTTCGAATATTCTTCACGTAGAAAATCTTGCGATCACTGGTGATGCCCGAAACAACAGACGCGCCACCCTTCTTCCACTTGTACGTGACGTTCTCGCCAGCATAACTCGCAGCGGTCTCGAGAGCTTCACAAGGAAAGTCAAAGTCCTTGCTCCGCCAACGGCCGAAGACGGTCAGCTTCGCGTCGCCTTCTTTCGTTGCGAAAATCTGCCCGTCACCATTGTCCGATTCGCCGCGAGGGAGAAGAAGTTGATTCGGATATTCAACCGCGAACGTGAATCTCTGATTCACATATGGGGTATAGGCGGTCTGCGCGATGCACGCTCCAGAGAGGAAAAGTGCCAGGGGGATAGCTGTGAATTTCATAGCGAATGAGCAGGGCTCTAGCAGGCTAACTACAAATATCCGACTGCAATCCACGGCAGGCAGTCAGCCAATTCAGCAAATTTCGGAGCATCTTCAGGCAAACGCTTATCTGCTGGCGTTTAGGCAAACCTAAAAACTTGCGGATGCTGCTGAACAGCGCAGTCACCGCCAGTGCGCGAACCCAAGCTGCTTGACCAAGTGACTATCCGTCTGCGCACGCGGCGTTGCCGCATCCGCACTGGGCAAGTCTATGGGAGCCGGGTGCGCCGCTCCACACTTTTTGCCGCGAACGTCACTCCACAGGCAGGGGCGCAGTCGAGGCGGAGTCGGTTCCGAGCCATCTGGCGGTTGATCGTCGGGGACCGGCCTCAAGGCGGAATCAGACTCTGGCATCTCGCGCTTGTGGTGTTCACAGACTTTGGCGCACGCACGCATCCAAAAGCACCCTGAGTTCCCCTAAACCGGCAAAAGGCAGGCGCTCAGTGCAGCGCCACCGCCCAAGCGCTGCGCCCAGTGGTGCGTCAGCGGCGTGGCGCGCTTGGCCAGACGGCGCTCGTTGAGCAGGGCACGGCCGAGCGCCCGGTCGCCGCCCGGCGCGGCCGCCGCGGCCAGCAGGGTCTGGTCGATCAGGTCGCGCTGCGCGTGGCTGCCGCCGAAGTGGTGCGCCACGGCGCGCAGCGGGTAGAGCTGTCGGCCGGCCTCGGCCATGTCGCCGCGCTGGAACGCGGCCAGCCCCGCCATCAGCGGCAGGCCGACCTCGCGCGCCATGGCGCGGTTGTCGCCCGTGCCGGCTTCTTCGGCCCGGTCGCGGCAGCGCCCGATCAGCGCCTGCGCCTGCGCGGCCTCGCCGCTGCCCAGCAGCGCCATCAGCGCGTGGGCGTCGTTGAAGGCGTAGTGGCCGGCATGGCCCAGCGGGTCGGCCCAGGCCTGCGCCAGCGCCTGCCAGCGCCCGCCCACGTCGGCGCCGAGCAGCTGCAGCCGCCACAGCAGCGAGGCGCCGTCCAGCCACTGCAGGTTGACCACCGAGGCGCTGCCGCCGATGTGGCCGTCGTACAGCGCCAGCGCGCCGGCGGTGTCGAGCGTTTCGAGCATGAACAGCGCCGCGTGCCACCAGTTGTGCACCGCCATGCCGTTGTCCTCAGCCCAGTCGTGGCGCCGCCCGCGCAGCCAGGCGGCGCCCTCGTCGTGGCGGCCCTGCATCTCCATCACGTGGCTCACGGCGTGGACCGCCCAAGGTCCGCGCGCATCGAGCGCCAGCGCCGTGCGGCCGGCTTCCTCGGCCTGCGGGTAGAGGTTGCATTCCTCCAGCCCGAAGGCGTGCATGCCCAGCACGTAGGGGTAGAGCGGGTCGCTTTCGTCCCACCAGGGCAGCACGCGGGCGACCCGGGCGCGCAGGTTGCGCGCGTCGCCGCGGTAGAAGTCGAACAGGTGCGCGCTGACGAGCGCCAGCAGGTCGCGCGGGTGGCGCAGCAGGATCGCGTCCCAGGCGGCGCAGGCCTCGCGCCAGCGGCCGTCGAGCGCCAGCCGCGCGGCGCCGAGGTGCTGGCGTTCGCGCTCGCTGGCCTGGCGCATCAGCGGCGCCGCGGCCTCCAGCGCCGCGTGCG
Source organism: uncultured beta proteobacterium (assembly GCA_963847265.1). Classification (GTDB taxonomy): domain Bacteria; phylum Pseudomonadota; class Gammaproteobacteria; order Burkholderiales; family Burkholderiaceae_C; genus Variovorax. Next base: position 1,785,209 of record CAWJZE010000001.1, read on the forward strand.
CCTGCGGCACCAGCGCCGGCTCGGTCAGGGTGAGAGTCAGGTCGGCCTTGATGACCTGGGGCAGCCCCCAGCCGGGGTCGGCGTCGATCAGCGCGTCGATCGTGGCGAACGGGTCGCCGTAGAACCCCACCAGGTGCCACAGCGCGCGCTCGTGCAGCGCGGCGGCGGTGGCCGAGAGGGTGCCCAGCGGGACGCCGCGCAGATCGTTCATCTCCGGTTTCCTTTCTTCCGTTGCGTCAGCCGATGCGGCCTTCTTCTACAAGCATCTTGAGTTTGCTCGGCGTGAAGCAGGAATCCAAGTGCAACAGCCCTTGAACGCCGGTAGGTGCCCAAGTCTTGAGCCTAGGTGCGGCTGACCTCAAGCAGCGTATATGCCAGCGGCTTCAGCGACTCGGGCGTAACCTAACGAAGTAGTTGACCGGCACGCAGTGGCGTTGCGCCGTGGAGCGTACGCACGCCAGCACACCTCCCAGCGCAATGCCGCTGCGTGTCCGTGTCGAACGACCTGTTAGAGCGCATGCGCCACCCACCGGATGAAGCGATAGAGGTCGTACAGGGCGTACGCGACGAATCCGAAAGCAAAGACGAAGAAGGCTACGAGCACTAGAGCGTCTGCGACCTTGCTGCCCGCAGCTGTGTGTCTTTGTCTAGCAATGGAAGCACAACTGTTCCACTGACCTCAGCTAACGCAGCGAAGATTGCAATCACTGTCAGCGGGTTTTTGATGTGCCCAATCTTTTCTACCATTTTGCCTCCCATCTTAAAAATTCTTGGAACACCACCACGCGCTCTAGCCTAGCGTTTGACATGAGAGGCGCTTGGAGGCCGTAGGCCGCGGAAGGCGTCCTCTCGATGGAAGGGTTAGGCATCATTGCTCGTTGAGATCCGACTGCAAAGCGGGTGACTTGCCATTAAGCAGTGTGAGGAGCAGGTCTCTTGCAAGCTCATCCGCACGCATCGTCCCACGAAAGCCAAACATAGCCTGGGGCTGACTGACAAGAAGACTATCACCCATCTGCGGCCGACCAAACGAACTCTCCCACGAGTATGTACGACCGGCGTGTGCGGTTCCTGAGCGCCAACGATAGAGCTGACCGCTGACATCCTTGATCTTTTCTTCGGGCAGGACCAGTCGCAGAGCCGACCGGAATCGCTCTGCGCTGCTACTGGTCTTCTCCTTACCGCAGTTTGGGCACCGTTCGGGTGAAGGAGGCGCCACTAGCAACTTCCCCACCTCTTCAATCGCCGCGACGAACCCCACAAGCGCGAAAGAAGGGTGGCTGTCTCGCAGCGACGCAGCTTGGTAATAAGCCTCAATGGGAGGATCGACCGACTCGTCTTCAAGGCAGCGCTGCCACATGCGATTGAGCCGGACAGCATCGATTGATGCACTAAGGTTCAAGGGCACATCTGGATCGTCGTTGACTACGTCCTTCTTCTCTAGGCCAAGTGGTGTAGTTTCAGGAAAGTGAAGGGACCCCCACTCCGCTGGGCGGGGGGACTCCTTGAGTGACCAATGAACACCGGTCTCAACGGAAAGAACGGCGCAAAGGCGATGCACTTGTCGTAGTGCATCGAACTCAGCACTCCGCCAGTGCTGCCCTCTGGAAAAGCCCTGGAGTACGAGTGGCACCCAGCGATAAGGCGACCAGGAGCTTAGAGATGAAAGTGGGCGACGCTCTTCATAGGAGAAGTTGCAGGACTGCAGGCTGAGATCGCCCAGGGTAAGGCGGACGTCGTGAAAGCTTGGTGTCTGACGATCTGCTCTGCCTGTTGGGCCGATTGCCGCACACCAGCCAAATGACGGATGTCCTATTGACTTCTCGCGTTCCGCGTAGGCGAGAGCTTCGATCCATGGTCTTACGTTGTTGTCGGCAGGCAGAGTCTCCGTGCCAAGGACGAATGCGAAGAGTGACTTTTCGTAGTAGACCAGTCCAAGTTTTGAAGTCAGTTTGCCGTCCGCAGCGGCATACGCGGCCATCGACTTGAGTGGCATCTTCTCAAAGGTAAGGGCTTGGCCGCGACAGCCGCTGACATCATACTGGTCCGAAAGAAACTTGAACACGTTCGCGACTAGCGCATCCGCTTCTGTTTCGGGGTCTATGTCCAATGGCTCCCATCGCACGGGAGAGATCCAAACGGTCGGTTTGTCTTCCGGCGACTGCCCTTTCAGCTCGAGCACGTAGCTAGCTAGTAGTAGGAGTCGTTCCCGCATCTGCCGGTCAGTTGGCAGATTGAAGATCTGAGCTGTTGCCATTAAGCGTACCGGTTGAGTGGGGCGGGGCTGTGTATGACGCCTGACGTCTGAGTTCAGCCACGGCCGAAGGCCGTCGGCTGGAACGAAATGTTAGAGCCCATCGCCATGCTACGAATAAATCAGGGTGACAACGAGACCAGTAAAGGCGATAAGCCTAAAGACGATGTACTCACCAATTCTTTGAGCGTCCTTCGGTTGAAGCTTGAACACAAGACCGATCACTTTGCCCGCTACGTAGGCAACCAACTCCGCCACTGCGGATGGAATTGCGTCGAATAGAACCATGGGCGCTAACGCTCGCGGTAAGCCGCGCCGGAGCATGAAGTGCGCAGGGCGCCAACAGCTGCAAGCTGTTGGCGTCGGCTTGACCAACCAGTTAGGCCTAGGCTTGGCGTCCGGTTAAGCATTCGGTTAGCTGGCTTGCGCTTTTAGGAAATCCCGCGCGGAAGTAGAGGTTGACGACTCCACATCAGTACGCAAAGAGGCGGATCTAAGGGCAGCTACTAGCGCCGACCTAGCTTGCGCGTTGACGTTCGCGTTGAGGATGCGATTGACCATCCATAGCGTGTACTCAGTAGGCCGCCTATTTACTGATTCGACCAGCGCGTCTATGTATCGAGGAAACGATTTTTCTAGCCAGTGAACCAATGGACCCGGAGAGCCAAGATCGCAAGCAGCATGACGCTCAAAAAAGCGGAATGCCGAACGGAATGAGTCATCGTTTGTATCGCTCGGACCGACATGAGCTAATAGCTCGTCCAGTTCGGAAACCAAGTCGCCAGATGGATCGCTGGCGTGCAGTGCATCAAGGGCTTGCGCGATTTTGCTCATACGGCTTTTGTGAGAGGCCTAACTATAAATAGCCGACTGCAAGCTCATGGCAGGAAGCCAGCCAATCTGGCAAGTCCCCAGCATCTCTAGGCAAACCCCTGCCCACAGGCGTTTAGGCAAATCTAAAAATTCACGGATGATGCCGAGCCGCGCAGTGCTCACAGCCCTTGCCGCTCACACCCATCCACAAACACCCTCAGCTCCCCCGGCGCGAACGCCGTCCACTGCTCGTCGGTGGTCAGCGGCGCGGTCACGACGATGGCGACGCGGTCGGCCGGGGTGGTGTGCTCGGCGAAGTCGATGGCCACGTCCTCGTCGGCCAGGTGCGCCGGCATGAAGGGGTGGCGGCGCAGGGTGGAGCACAGGTTCGTAGAGGCGTGCGCCCACAGCGCCTGGCCGTTCGACAGCAAAAAGTTGAAGGTGCCGTGGCGCGCCACCTGCGGCGCCAGCTCGCGCAGGGTGAGCGTCAGCTCGTCGATGCTGGGCACGCCCGCGTGCGACTTGGCCAGCTCCTGCATCAGCCAGCAGAAGGCATGCTCGCTGTCGGTGTCGCCGACCGGGCGGAAGTGGCCGTGCAGGCGCGGGCGGAAGTCCTTCAGGTCGCCGTTGTGCGCGAACACCCAGTAGCGCCCCCACAGCTCGCGCACGAAGGGGTGGCAGTTCTGCAGGTTGACCTGGCCCTGGGTCGCCTTGCGGATGTGGGCGATGACGTTGCGGCTCTGGATGGGGTAGCGCCGGATCAGCTCGGCCACCGGCGACTCGCAGGCCGGCAGGTGGTCGACGAAGTGGCGCAGCCCCTTGTCCTCGAAGAAGGCGATGCCCCAGCCGTCGGCGTGGTGGTCGGTGCGCCCGCCGCGCTGCGCAAAACCCGTGAAGCTGAAGGTCACGTCGGTCGGCGTGTTGCAGTTCATGCCGAGCAGCTGGCACATGACGGGTTCAGCCTTTCGGGGGGGTGGTGGTCGTCTCGGCAGCCTCGGCCGTCTCGGCAACTTCGGCAGTCTTCTCGGCCGTCTCGGCAGGCGTGCCGATGGGCGCCAGCGCCGGTGCCGCGCGCGCCTCGCGCAATTGCCAAGCCGCGCCGATGGCCAGCCCGCACAGTGCGGCCAGCAGCAGGAACACCTCGTCGAAGGCGGCGATGCGCGCCGGGCTGCTGGCCGGGTTGGCGAGCGAGTCGCCGTGCGCGGCCAGGCGCCATTCGAGCACCACGGCGCACAGGCTGACGCCGACGGCGCCGCCCAGCATGCGGATGAAGTTGATGACGCTGGCGCCCTGCGGGATCAGCGGCTTGGCCAGCGGGCGCATCGAGCCCAGGTTGAGCGAGGGCAGGATGAAGCCGAGCCCGACGCGCCCGACGGCGATGAACGCCACCAGCAGCCAGGCCGCGCTGCCCAGGCGCAGCACCGCCATCAGCGCGAACGACGCCGCCAGCAGCGCCAGCCCGATGGCCACCAGCCAGCGCGTGGGCTGGCGGTCGGCCAGCCGCCCGACCATCGGAATGGTGAGCGCCAGCGCGATGCCCGCCGGCAGCATGATGGTGCCCACCACCGTGGCCGACAGATGCAGCGCCACCAGCATGTACACCGGCAGCAGGTAGGTCGAGCCGAACAGCGCGGTGCCGTAGATGAAGGCGACCAGGCTGCCCGCGGCGAACGGGCGGTAGCCGAACAGCGCCATGTTCATCAGCGGCGCGGCGCCTGCACCCGCCAGGCGCAGCTGCCACCACACGAACACCGCGAACAGCAGCGCGGCGGCCCCCAGCAGCGCCGTGGCCTCCAGCGGCGCCTGGCCGCGCAGCGCGACCAGGCCGTTGAGCAGGCACAGCGTGCCGCCGGTGCCGAGCAGGAGGCCGCGCCAGTCGAGCGCGCTGTCGCGCGACGCGGCCACCCCGCCGGGCGCCGTGGCGGGCACGAACTTCCAGGACAGCCAGAGCGACGCCAGGCAGAACGGCACCACCAGGAAGAAGATCGAGCGCCAGCCGAAGCCGTCCACCAGCACGCCGCCGATGCTGGGCGCCACGGCCGGCGCCAGCACCACGCCCAGGCCGAACACGCCGCTGGCGCGGCCCTGCTCCTGCGGCTGGAAGGCGCGCAGGATGATGATGGCCGGAATCGGCTGCACCACGCCGCCGGCCAGGCCCTCCAGCACCCGCGCGACCAGCACCAGCGTGAAGTTGCCCGCCAGCCCGCCCATAAGTCCGCCGGCCAGCAGCAGCAGCATGGCGCCGGCATACGTCTTGCGATAGCCGAAGCGCGCCAGCAGCCAGGGCGTGGTCAGCATCGACACCGTCATCGACAGCATGAAGCCCGAGCTGACCCACTGCGCGCGGTCCTGCGCGATGTGGAACTGCTGGCTCAGGGCCGGAATCGCCACGTTGACGATGGTGGACGAAAGGATCGACGCGATGGTGCCCACCATCAGCGACAGCAGCAGCAGCCAGCGGTAGCGCTCGCCGTGGCGCTGGCGCAGCGCCTCGGGCGAGGCGGGATGCGGGGCCGGGGGCGGGAGCGGAGGAGGTGTCTTCATGCGGTGCGGCTCAACGGGGCCGTCCCATGAGGATATCGGGATTTGCGCGGGCGGTGCCGCCCGCCTGCGCGCCGCCGGGCGCCGGGTTTTACGCCGCCGCCTCGAACGCCGGCAGCCGGCGCGGCACCGCCTGGTTGCGCAGCGTCGCGTACACCGGCAGGCCGTTCTCGTAGCGCGGGCCGTCCTCGCCCTCGATCAGCGGCAGCAGGTAGCGCCGGCAGGCCTCGGTGATGCCGTAGCCGTCTTCCGCGATGAACTCGCGCGGCATCTTCTTCTCGGCGTTGGCCACCGCCGCGAGCGGCGCGGTGCCGATGCGCCAGGCGTAGGGCGCGTCGGCGGTGCGCTCGATGGTCGGCATGACGGCGTTGCGGCCTTCCAGCGCCAGCTCGACCGCGCGCTGCCCGACCGCGTAGGCCTGCTGCACGTCGGTGGCCGAGGCGATGTGGCGCGCCGAGCGCTGCAGGTAGTCCGCCACCGCCCAGTGGAACTTGTGGCCCAGGCCGGCCTTGACCATCTGCGCCACCACCGGCGCCGCGCCGCCCAGCTGCGCGTGGCCGAAGGCGTCGCGCGCGCCCTGCTCGGCCAGGAAGCTGCCGTCCGGGTGGTGGCAGCCCTCGGAGACGACCACCGTGCAGTAGCCGTGGCGCTTGACCAGCTCGTCGACGCGCGCCAGGAAGCGCGCCCGGTCGAACTCGACCTCCGGGAACAGCACCACCACCGGAATGCCCTGCGCCGCCACCAGCCCGCCGGCCGCGGCGATCCAGCCCGCGTGCCGGCCCATGACCTCCAGCACGAACACCTTGGTCGAGCTCGCCGCCATCGAGCGCACGTCGAAGGAGGCTTCGAGCGTCGAGACCGCCACGTACTTGGCGACCGAGCCGAAGCCCGGGCAGCAGTCGGTCAGCGGCAGGTCGTTGTCGATGGTCTTGGGCACGTGGATGGCGACGAGCGGGTAGCCCATCGACTGCGACAGCTGGCTCACCTTGTGGCAGGTGTCGGCCGAGTCGCCGCCGCCGTTGTAGAAGAAGTAGCCGATGTCGTGCGCGCGGAACACGTCGATCAGCCGCTGGTACTCGCGCCGGTTCTGGTCGAGCGACTTGAGCTTGTAGCGGCACGAGCCGAAGGCGCCGGCGGGCGTCGAGCGCAGCGCGGCAATCGCTTCGGCCGGCTCGGCGCCGGTGTCGATCAGGTCCTCGGCCAGCGCGCCGAGGATGCCGTTGCGCCCGGCGTAGACCGTGCCGATGCGCTCGGGATGGCGCCGTGCGGTCTCGATCACGCCGCAGGCCGAGGCGTTGATGACGGCGGTCACGCCGCCGGACTGGGCATAGAAGGCATTCAGAGGCATGGCGCGCGCTCCTCGGGTTGCGGCCTGGCTGGGTGGGGCTGCGCCGCGGCGGCGCAACGCGCGCAGATGCAGGCGCGCCCGCGCGCGGCGGCCGGCACCCGCTGGCGCAGCGATTCGGGGAAGCTGGCCGTGCGGCACCAGCACGGCGGCAGCGGCGGGGCCGGGCCGCGCCCGGCCGTCGCCATCGCGCAGGCGTTGGCGGCGCCGCACAGCGGGCAGCGGGTCGGGTCGGGCGGCGCATCGGCGGCGGTCATGCGCGCATTCTCGCGCAGCCGGGGTTGGAAGCCAAATCGGGCTTTGGCGCCCATCGGGTGGGCGCGGAACGCTATTGTTTCAATAGCAAGCGGGCGTGGGCGCCGCCCGCGCTCAGGCCGGGGCGAGCCCGGGGGCCAGGCGCCACCAGGCCGCTCGCTCGCGCCTTGGCACCGGCAGCGCCGCGGGCCGCGAGCCCGACACGGCGATGCACGAGGGGCCGAGCGCGGTCACCAGCGCGCGCCGGTGGAGGCTGCCCTGGAAGCGCTCGCCCGGCGCCAGCACGATGTCGCGCGGGTCGCCGTCGAGCGTGATCCACACGGTGCCGCCGCGGCATTCGATGCCGACGTCCGCGGCGTCGGGCAGGGTGAGGCTGGCGTTGTCCTCGAGGTTCAGCTGGAAGCGGGGAGGGACGGATTGCATGGTGGGCTCCTTCACATTCGTCGTACGAATGAATATAGTGAGCCGACTCCACAGTGTCACACGGTCATCCGGAACTCGTTGCATGCGCCCAGAGAATGCCAAAGCCCCTGCCGAGCTGCCGCCACTGGAACTGCTGCGCAGCTTCGAGGCGGCGGCCCGCACGCTGAGCTTCACGCGGGCGGCCGGCGAGCTGTTTCTCACGCAATCGGCGGTCAGCCGGCAGATCCAGCAGCTCGAAGCCAGCCTGGGCGTGCCCCTGTTCGAGCGGCGCCACCGCGCGCTGGCGCTCACGGAGGCCGGCCGCGTGCTGCAGCGCGCCGTGGTCGACAGCCTGGAGCGGCTGCGCGACGCCACCGTGCGCGTGCGCGCCGCGCCGGCGCCACGCCAGGTCGCGATCACCACCACGCCGGGCTTTGCCTCGCTGTGGCTCATCCCGAGGCTGGCGCGCTTCACGGCCGACCACCCGCAGGTCGACGTGCGGGTGTCGGCCACGCTCGACGTGCTCGACCTCGAGCGCAACCGCATCGACGTGGCGGTGCGCTTCACGGCCATCGGCCGCGGCAGCGGCGCCGCGCTCTTCGAGGAGTCGGTGATGCCGCTGTGCGCCCCGCAGCTTGCCCTCGCGCTGCGCGCTCCCGGCGATCTGGCCGGCCAGTCGCTGCTCACGGTCGATCTGCCCGGCCACGGCGATGCGCCCACCGCCGACTGGGAGCCCTGGCTCCAGGTGATGGGCCTCATGGACCTGCGGATGAAGAACATCCTGCGCTTCACGCAGTACCCCGACGCGGTGGCGGCCGCCGTGGCCGGCCAGGGCGTGGTCATCGGCCGCCTGCCGCTGCTGCGCGAGCTGGTGCGGACCGGGCGGCTGGTGGCGCCCTTCGGCGAGGGCGCCACGTCGTACCGGGGCTATTTCATCCACACCTCGCGCCGCGCGGCCGGCAATGCCGACGCGCAGGATTTCGTGCGCTGGCTGCGCGTCGAGGCCGAGGCGGCGGCGCGGGAGGCCGAGCCGCCTCAGTGCGGGCCGGCGGCCATGCCGAACACGGCTTCGGCCGAGCGTGTCTCGGGCAGCACGTAGATCACGCCCGGCGCGTTGCCGAAGGCCGGCTTCACGTAGGCGTCGTAGAACGCCGCCGGCACGTTGACGCAGCCGTACGAGATGCGGTTGTCGTCGGGCGTCGGCGTCGCCAGGCGCTCCAGCCGGCGATCGGCCTTGTTGCTGGTGCGCACCCGGTGCATCGACACGGCGGCGTCGTAGTCGATCCAGACGATGTCCTCGCCCTGCAGGTTCTCGCCCGGCTCGGAGACGAAGCGCCCCGCCGGCGTGGTGCGCTCGTGCGGCTTGATCTCGGACATCTTGCGCTCGCCGATGCCGGGCACCGAATCGTCGCCGCGCGCCAGCCCGAGCAGCACCGGCGACGACGCGCGCAGGGTTCCCGCCTTGTCGAAGACATGCACCATGGCCACCTTCTTGTCGATGACCGCGAAGGGCAGGCCCCGGTTGTCGCGACGGGCCACGATCCACTGCACGAGGTTCGCCACCTCGCCCGAAGCGCGGGACGACATCGCCGGCGGCAACGGGTCCGCGGCCTGCGCCGGGAGCGGCAGCGACCCGGTCAGGAACGCGGCGGCCAGCGCACAGGCGGGCAAAACAAAGCCGGGCGCGCGGCCCGGCAGACTCAGTTGCATGAGGACCGGATCAGTTGCGGTCGGCGCGGGCGTGGCGGCGCATGCGGCGCGATGAACCGTCCGACGACATCGACGTGTCGTTGTTCGACATCGACGAGCCCGGCGCCCTGGAGGCAGACGGGCTGCCGGAAGACATGCCGGCTCCGGCGCCCTGGTTTTGCGGCATCACGCCGGTGGTGCCCATCGGGCCACCCGCCGGGCTCTGCTGGCCGGCGCCGGTGGCCGGGTTCGGCGACGCGGTGGTGGGCGGCGTGGCCTGCGCGAACGCCAGGCCGGCGGCGCCGCACAACACCACGGCCGCAGTGGCCGCCTTCATGGCGCCGGAGAGGGAGATGGACCTGTTCATGCGTGACTCCTTGGGTGAATCGTTTTGTCGTTGGCCGGGATGGCCAACCGATTTCTAACATAGTGTTGCGGTTTGCCACCGGGGTCGGTGGGGCGCGCGCAACACTGTAGGACGGGATGGCGGCACGCTCGGAAGGCCCGGAGAACCGGGACGCCGGGGCCGCCTGTTTCAACCCGGCAGCAGCACCTTGTCGACCACGTGGATCACGCCGTTGGACTGGTAGACGTTGGCGATGGTCACCATGGCCGTGTTGCCCTTGGCGTCGGTCAGCATGATGTGGCGTCCGTCGTTGCTGGTCGCGGTCAGCGTGCCGCCGCTCGCGGTCCTGAGCATGGCGCGGCCGCCGCCGGCGGCAATCATGCGCATCAGCGCGGCGCCGTCGAGCCGGCCGGGCACCACGTGGTAGGTCAGCACCGTGGTCAGCGCGCCCTTGTTCTCGGGCTTCAAGAGCGTGTCGACGGTGCCGGCCGGCAGCGCGGCGAACGCCGCGTTGGTCGGCGCGAACACGGTGAACGGGCCCGCGCCCTTGAGCGTGTCGACCAGCCCCGCGGCCTTCACGGCGGCCACCAGCGTGGTGTGGTCCTTCGAGTTGACGGCGTTGTCGATGATGTCCCGGGTGGGGTACATCGGCGCGCCGCCGACCATGACGGTGCCGGTGCTGCCCATCGTGCCCATGCTGGCGTCCATGCCGCCGCCGGTGTTCATCCCGGCCGTCGAGCCCATGGCGCCGCGGCCGGCGTCACTGCCGGGCGTCATGACGCCGGTGCCGCCATTGTTGGGGCCCATGGGGTTGCCGGAGCCCATGCTCATGCCGCCCATGCCCATGCCCATGCCCATGCCCATGCCCGAGCACGCGCTGAGCAGCGCGCTGACGCCCGCTGCGATGATGAGTTTTTTCATGGCGATTTCCTGTTCTCTGAAGTGGAGGGATTCGAGTACCCGTGAGCCCGCCGGATGGCGGCGTCACGCAGCGCCCGATACAGGTACGCCGTCGCGGTGCGACCGGTTTGTAGGGAAAAACCCCGAGCGGCGAAAAAACGCCTGCCTGCGGCTCAGGCCAGCGCGCGGCGCATCGCCGCGATCGCGCCCGCGTACTCGCCCGCGCCGAAGATCGCGCTGCCCGCCACGAAGGTGTCGGCGCCGGCGTCGGCCACGCGGCGGATGTTGTCGGCCTTGATGCCGCCGTCCACCTCCAGGCGGATGTCGCGCCCGCTGCGATCGATGCGCTGTCTGGCCTGCTCGATCTTGCGCAGCGCCGAGTCGATGAAGCCCTGGCCGCCGAAGCCCGGGTTGACGCTCATGATGAGGATCAGGTCGACCTCGTCGATCGCCCAGTCGAGCGCCTCCAGCCCCAGGCCCGGGTTGAACGCCAGCCCGGCCTTGCAGCCGGCCGCCTTGATGGCCTGAAGGCTGCGGTGCGTGTGCGGCGAGGCGTCGGGGTGGAAGCTGATGCAGTCGGCGCCGGCCTGCGCGAAGGCGGCGGCCAGCGCATCGACCGGCTGCACCATCAGGTGCACGTCGATCGGCACGGGCGCGCCCGCGGGCGTCACGGCATGGGGCTTGAGCGCCTGGCAGACCATCGGGCCGAAGGTCAGGTTGGGCACGTAATGGTTGTCCATCACGTCGAAGTGGATCCAGTCGGCGCCGGCGGCGATCACGTCGCGCACCTCGGCGCCCAGGCGCGCGAAGTCGGCCGACAGGATCGAGGGCGCGATGCGCAGCGTGGCGGGCGGTGGAAGGCTCATTGCCGGATTGTCGCAGCGGCCCGGCCGCCTCCCGCCCAGCCGGATCGCCCGCCGCTTGCCGTCAGTCCGGCTCGCCGTCGCGCTGGTTCAGGAACACCAGCACGCCCAGGATCGCCGCGTAGAACTTGAAGGCGGCGTCCTGGCCGTTCCAGGTCTTGGACTGCCACATCAGGAACCACTCGCCGCCGACCACCATGAAGCCGAAGAACCACACCAGGAAGCCGACCGTGGCGCCGGCGATGGCCCATTGCTTGGAACGCTCGAACGCCGCGGCCGGCGCCCGCCGGGCGCGCCACATCGCCAGGCCGCCGAGCAGCAGCAGCACGAACGTGACGCCTTCGCCGGCGATGATGAGCCAATAACCGGCGTGCCACAGCGCGGGCGTGGTGATGGCGCGGTACATGGCCGCGTTGCCGGGAAAGGTCGTGTCCATGCTGAAGACGTGCTGCACGAACGCGAAGTTGGAGCCGTAGTCGGTGATGTTGTTGAAGGTCACCATGAAGGCAAAGGCGGCTAGCGCCAGGGTCATGACGATCTTTGCGTAGCGTCGGGTCATGTTTTTATTCCGGGTTGGAGTTCGAGGACGAGGACGCGGCAAGATGGCGCGCGGGCCGATTCTGAAGGCGGCCCGGCAGAAAGGCGAGCCATGCAAACCAGCATCGAACTGACCTCCACCGCCCAGCGCCATGCCGCGCGCCTCGGCGTGGCCGGGGCGCTGGCGGCGCTCGAACTCGGTGCCTGGACGCAGGCGGGCGATGTCGTCGAACTCGACCGCGCCGCCGGGCCGGACGCCTTCGTCGTGCGCTCGCGGCGCGTGGTGGTCGGCGCCGACGCCAGCCTGCGCCTGGTGCTGCAGCTCGACCACCCGCCCCGGCCCTGAGCGAGGCCCGGCGTTACCATCGCGCCCATGCCGAACAACCCGATCAGCGTGCAGGTGGAGCCGCGCTTTCTCCCCGAGCAGTCCGACCCCGCGAAAGGCATCCACACCTTCGCCTACAGCGTGACGGTGACCAACCACGGTCCCGTGGCGGCGCAGCTGATCTCGCGCCACTGGCTGATCCAGGACGGCACCGGCCCGGTGCAGGAGGTCAAGGGGCTGGGCGTGGTCGGCCAGCAGCCGCTGCTGGCGCCCGGCGAGAGCTTTCGCTACACCAGCGGCTGCCGCCTGCGCGCCTCCGGCGGCACGATGCACGGCAGCTACTTCTTCGTGACCGAGGCGGGCGATCGCTTCGACGTGCCGATCCCGGTGTTCGTGCTGGAGGCCGATGTGGACGGTCCCTCGCGCGTGTTGCACTGAATGAGGCTCACCCCCCAGGCTTCGCGCACTGCGTGTCGCCCTGCGCCCCGATCTCTTTGATGCGATGGTCCGCCGGGCCATCGCATGACCTCCACACTGCGCGACCTGCGATGAATCTGACGAACGAACTGATGGCCTTCTACGCCGAGTGGGTGCGCCCGTCGGCCGGGCTGCCGACGGTGGCCTGGTCGCTGCTGCTGGCCGTCGCCGCGCTGATGGGGCATCTGGTGCAGCGCTACGCGGGCCTGCCCAAGCTGGTCGGCTACACGGTGGTGGGCACCGCGGTCGGCCTCTCGGGCTTCGAGGGCGCGATCTGGCCGCTGCAGGGCACGCCGCTGTTCCTGCTGGAGCTGGCCGCGGCCATGGTGCTGTTCGAGGCCGGCGGACGGCTGCCGCTGCGCTGGTTCCGCCACAACCCGATGGTGCTGGTGCAGAGCGTGGTCGAGGCCACGCTGACGTACATGGCGGTCTATTGGTCGATGCTCTGGCTTGGCGTGCCGGCGCCGGTGGCCAACCCGCTCGGGCTGATGGCCATCGTCGCCTCGCCGGCGGTGCTCAGCCGCGTCGCCATGGACACCCGCGCCGCCGGCCCGGTGACCGACCGCGCCCTGGCGCTGGCCACGCTCAGCGCGTTCTACGCGCTCACGCTCGGCTATGCGCAGGCCGGCCTGCTGGAGCGCGGTCCGACCGGCCTGGCGCAGCACCTGCAGCCGGTGTTCGTGGTGCTGGGGCTGTCCTACGTGGTCGGCGCCGTGCTGGCGCTGGCGCTGCGCTCGGCGCTGCGCGTGATGAGCCCGGCCAGCGAGAACACGTCGCTGCTGCTCCTGGCGCTGATCGCCGCCGGCGCCGCGCTGGCCGCGCACCTGGGCGGCTCGGCGCCGCTGGCCGGGCTGATCGCCGGCGTGCTGCTGAAGCAGCTCAACCCCAAGCCCTGGAGCTGGCCGCGCCAGCTCGGCACCGCCGCGTCGCTTCTGACCATGCTGATGTTCGTGCTGGTCTCCACCGTGGCGGCGCAGGCCGACTGGAGCGGTCCGGTGACCGGCCTGGTGCTCGCGCTGATCGGCGCGCGGATGCTGGCCAAGGTGGCCGGCGTCGCGGTGGCCAACCCGGGCAGCGGCGCGAGCTGGAAGCAGGCGCTGTGGGTCGGCTGCGCCCTGTCGCCGCTGTCGGCGCTGGCGCTCCTGGTCGCGTCGAATTTCGTGACCGCCTCGCCGCTGCTGGGCCACCTGATCACGCAGGTGGCGCTGCCCGCCATCCTGGTGATGGAGGTGCTGGGCGCGGTGGTCGCGACACTGGCCCTCTACGCCGCCGGCGAGGCGTCGCGGCCGTGGCTCGCCGCGACGCCGCTCGCGGCCGAGGAGGCGCAGCGGTGAGCGGCGCGGCCTCCCGCTCCGTTGCCGCGAGCGCGGCCGCCGCCGGCCCGCCGGACCGCGCGGTGCCGCTGGAGCCGTTCCAGAAGTCCGAGCCGCTCACGCTCGGCGTCGAGCTGGAACTGCAGCTCGTCAACACGCACAACTTCGACCTGGCGCCCTACGCCGACGACATGCTGCGGCTGATGGCGCAGCACGAGCTGCCCGGCAGCGTGGTGCCCGAGATGACGTCGAGCATGATCGAGATCTCCACCGACATCTGCCGCTCGGCCGAGGACGTGGTGAGGCAGCTCGCGCCGATCCGCGACGCGCTGGTGAAAAGCGCCGACAAGCTCAACATCGCCGTGCTGGGCGGCGGCACCCATGCCTTCCAGCAGTGGCACGAGCAGCGCATCTACGACAAGCCGCGCTTTCGCAAGCTCTCAGAGCTGTACGGCTACCTGTCCAAGCAGTTCACCATCTTCGGCCAGCACGTGCACGTGGGCTGCCCGGATGCGGACGCGGCGCTCCTGATGCTGCACCGCATGTCGCGCTACATCCCGCACTTCATCGCGCTGTCGGCCTCCAGCCCCTACGTGCAGGGGCAGGACACGCAGTTCGACTCGGCGCGGCTCAACTCGGTGTTCGCCTTTCCGCTGTCGGGCCGGGCGCCCTTTGCGCTCACCTGGCGCGAGTTCGAGGCCTACTTCGAGCGCATGACACGCACCGGCGTGGTGCGCAGCATGAAGGATTTCTACTGGGACATCCGCCCCAAGCCCGAGTTCGGCACCATCGAGATCCGCGTGTTCGACACGCCGCTGACCCTCGAGCGCGCCGCCGCGCTGGCCGGCTTCGTGCAGTCGCTCGCGGCCTGGTTCCTGAAGGACGAGCCCTTCATGCCGAGCGAGGACGACTACCTGGTCTACACCTACAACCGCTTCCAGGCCTGCCGCTTCGGGCTCGACGCGGTGTATGTCGATCCGGCCACGGGCGAGCACCTGCCGCTGCGCGAGCACATCCTGGCGACCCTGGCGCGGCTCGAATGGCACGGCGAGTCGGTGCACGCCGCCGCCGCGCTGGCCGAGCTGCGCGCGAGCGTCGAAGTCGGCCAGAACGACGCGCGCTGGCTGCGCGAGCGCCAGGCCAAGGAGCGCCTGCTGCCCGAGGTGGTGCGGCAGGCGGCGCTGCGCTTTCGCGGCGCCAAGGTGTGATCCTCTGAAGAAAGTCAGGCGAGGCGACCATGAGCGCACTGGGCGAGTTCGGACTGATCGAGCGCTACTTCACGCGGCGCGGGCGGGGTGCGGCATCCGCGCACCCGGAGCCTTCGCGCGTCGCGCTCGGGGTCGGCGACGACTGCGCCCTGCTGGCGCCCGCGCCCGGCATGCAGCTCGCCGTCTCGACCGACATGCTGGTCGAGGGGCGGCACTTCCTCTCGACGGTCGATCCGGCGCGGCTCGGCCACAAGGCGCTGGCGGTCAACCTGAGCGACCTGGCGGCGTGCGGCGCGCGGCCGGTCGCCTTCACGCTGGCGCTGGCGCTGCCCTCGGTCGAGGAGGCCTGGCTGGCCGGCTTCTCGCGCGGCCTGTTCGCGCTGGCCGACGCGCACGGCTGCGAGCTCGTGGGCGGCGACACCACGCGCGGGCCGCTCAACATCTCGATCACGGTGTTCGGCGAGGTGCCCGCCGGCGCCGCGCTGCTGCGCTCGGGCGCCAAGGCCGGCGACGACCTGTGGGTGAGCGGCACGCTGGGCGACGCGCGCCTGGCGCTGGAGGCGTTCCGCGGCACGCTGGCGCTGCCGGCCGAGCTGTTCGCGCTGGCGCGCGCGCGCATGGAGCAGCCGACGCCGCGCATCGCGCTCGGCCAAGCGCTGCGCGGCATCGCCAGCGCCGCGGTCGATGTCAGCGACGGCCTGCTGGGCGACCTGCGCCACATCCTCGACGCCAGCCGCGTCGGCGCCCGCGTGGACGCCGACGCTGCTATCGGATTGATAGCTGCAAGCGCCCATCCGGCGGGCGCTGGCGCCGGTTTCGACGTGGAAACGCTGCGCCTGTGCGCGCTCTCGGGCGGCGACGACTACGAGCTGCTGTTCACCGCGCCGCCGGCCGCGCGCGCGGCGGTCGAGCAGGCCGGCCGCGCCAGCGCCACGCCGGTCGCGCGCATCGGCGCCATCGAGGCCGAGCCCGGCGTGCGGGTGGTCGACAGGCGGGGCGCGCCGGTGGCGCAGCGCTTCGCGTCCTTCGACCATTTCGTCTGACGGCACGTCGGCGCCGAAATCCGCGACACTGCCGCTCCCGCCATGCCCGCCGCCGCACCGATGTCCGACGCCGATCCCACCCCTGCCGCCGTCGAGGCCGCGCCACGCCGCGCGACGGTGCGCTTCCTGTTCGCGCATCCGGCGCACATCATCGCCCTGGGCGGCGGCTCGGGGCTGCCGCGTGTCGCGCCCGGCACCTTCGGCACGCTGTGGGGCTGGATCGCGTACCTGGCGCTGCAGCGCTGGCTGTCGGCGGCGGCCATCGGCGGGGTGATCCTGGTGTCGCTGGCGATCGGCTGGTGGGCCTGCAGCGTGACGGCGCGCCACCTGCGGGTGGCCGACCCGGGCTGCATCGTGTGGGACGAGGTGGTGGCGTTCTGGCTGGTGCTGTGGCTGGTGATGCCCACGGGCCTCGTCGGGCAGGCGGTCGCGTTCGCGCTGTTCCGCTTTTTCGACGCCGCCAAGCCGGGCCCGGTGGGCTGGGCCGACCGCCTCTTCAAGCAACGTCAGGCGCGTTCGGAGGACGTGCGCTGGATGCAGGCCGGCTTCGGCATCCTGTTCGACGACCTGGTGGCGGCATTCTGCACGCTGCTGGTGTTCGCGCTGTGGAAAAACCTATGAGCTCGCCCCCAGGCTTGCCCACTTCGTGTGGCCGCCCACCCCCTACCGGGGGCAACACCGGCGGCCCGGCAAGCCGGTTCCGCGGTGTTTCCCGAACGGGCCTCGCTTCGCTTGCCGGTGGCCTTCAGCGTGGCTACTGCTCAAAGGAGCATTGATGTGACAGTTTTGCTGTCGATTCCGCAACTGGAAACTCCCGCCCTGGTGGTGCTGGCGGCCGATCTGCTGCAGGAAAGAGGCTGGATGCTGGCCACCGCCGAGAGCTGCACCGGCGGCCTGGTCGCGGCGGCGTGCACCGGCCTGGCGGGATCCAGCGGCTGGTTCGAGCGCGGCTTCGTGACCTACTCCAACGCCGCCAAGTGCGAGCTGCTGGGCGTGGACGCCGCGCTCATCGAAGCGCACGGCGCGGTCAGCGAGCCGGTGGCGCGCGCCATGGCCGAGGGCGCGCGCACGCGTTCGCGCGCGCAGGCCGCGCTGGCCGTCACCGGCG
Source organism: uncultured beta proteobacterium (assembly GCA_963847265.1). Classification (GTDB taxonomy): domain Bacteria; phylum Pseudomonadota; class Gammaproteobacteria; order Burkholderiales; family Burkholderiaceae_C; genus Variovorax. Next base: position 1,802,628 of record CAWJZE010000001.1, read on the forward strand.
TCGCCGGCCCGGGCGGCGGCAGCGCGGACAAGCCGGTCGGCACCGTCTGGTTCGCTTGGTCGCTGGACGGCGGCGCGACGCGCGCCGAGCGCCGGCGCTTCGAGGGCGACCGCGCCGCAGTGCGCGCCGCCGCCGTGCATTTCGCGCTGCAGACGCTGGTGGCGCTGCTGCGCATTGAAGAAAACCCTGTCAAGGAATGACTGCCATGACCGACCTCACCGTGACCGACAACCCGGCGCGCCAGCGCTACGAGGCCCGCTGCAACGACGACGGCGCGCTGGCCGGCTTCGCCGACTACCGGCGCGCGGGCGACACCCTCACCCTGTCGCACACCGAGGTGCTGCCCGCCTTCGAGGGCCGCGGCGTCGGCTCGGCGCTGGCGCGCCACGCGCTCGACACGGCCCGGCGCCAGGGCTGGCAGGTGAACCCGACCTGCGGCTTCATGGCCGCCTGGATCGCCAAGCACGACGAGTACCTCGATCTGGTGCAGCGCGGCGCGTAGCCGCCTGCGCCGGCCGGGCTGCGGCACCGGCTACTCGAAAATCGGCGCCAGCCTGGCCAGCACCTCGTCCATGACCGTTTCCGGCACGCTCTCCAGCCTGCGGCCGTGGCGTGCGTCGATGTCGAGGGCGCGCGGCTGGTCGCAGCGCACCACGCCCGTGGTGCGGGTTCCCGCGCCCATGAGCGACACCGCAAAGCCGGCCGTGCGGGCGAAGTTGCCCCCACCCGTGATGGGCAGCACGACCGGCGTGCGCGTCAGCCGGTTGAAGGCCGAGGGCGACACGATCAGCACTGTACGGGTGCCCTGCTGCTCGTGTCCGGACGTCGGGTCGAGCGACACCAGGTAGACATCCCCGCGCTCCATCACAGCAGCTCGCCGCCCACCGGCTTCGCATCGAGCCACTCGCGATCCTCGGGCGCGACTGCGACCGAGGCGTCGCATTGGGCCAGCAGCTCCTCCAGGCTGTAGCGCGGACGCGGCCTGGGCTCGATCACCAGGCGGCCGTGGTCGACCGCCATGCCCACCGTGGCGCCAGCCTGCAGGTGCAAAAGATCGAGGAGGGCAGGCGGCACGGCCATCATGACCGAGCCGCCGACCTTGCGCAGGTTGGTTGTGTGCATGTCGCACTCCGTTCTAAAAATTATATTTAAATATAATTTCCATGGGTGGCGGCGTCAAGCGGCTGGAAGCTCGGGGCTCGCCCTCATACTAATTTGCCTTCAAAGAAATAGAAGTGATCCATTCGAACCCGGTCAGTGACTGGGTTCGGCGTTGATCCTTCTCCATGGTGTGCAAGCCCGCAGCCAAGGCGTCCTCCGCGGCGTCCAGGCTGGCAAACACCGTGTTGGCAAGGCACTCCTCGCGCAGCGCGCGCCACAGGTGCTCGGCCGGATTGAGCTCGGGGCTGTAGGGCGGCAGGAACAACAATCGCATGTTCGCGGGCACTGCGAGATCGCCCGCGACGTGCCAGCCCGCCTGGTCCATGACCATGACGATGAACTCCCGGGCGTGACGCTTGGCGACCTCGGCGAGGAACAGCGACATCATCTCGGCGTTCACCCACGGCAGGACCAGGCTGTCCATGGCGCCGTCGTGCGGGCTGACGGCCGCGAAGGCATAGGTGAACTGGCGCACCAGGCGCGCGCCGACGATAGGCCGCAGGCCCCGGGGCGCCCAGCACCGCCTGGGCCTGCCCAGGAGGCCGAAGCGGCCCTCGTCCTGGAACATCAGCCGCACGGGCCGCCCCTGCCGGGCCTGGCGCTCAACCTCGCGGCGCAGCGTGGGGCGCAGTTTTTTTAAAAGCCACCTGTGCCGCAACGTCGGCCTTGGGGTGCCTCGGGCGCGGCACGACCTTGCGCCAGCCGTGGCGATCGAGCAGCCGGTAGACAGTGCTCGCCGCCACTGCCCTGCCCACGCGCTGCTCGTAGGCATGCCGCACCTGCGCCACCTGCAGCACGTCCCCGGCGCGCGCAGCGGCAATGAAAGGGGTGAGCAGCCCGGCCTCGTCCTCGAGCGTGAGGTGCTGGTGGCGGCGCCCGCCCCTGGGCTTGAGATCGAAGATGGCGTCACCCTCGCGTGCCCAGCGCGAGTGGATGTTGTACACGGTGGGGGTGGCCCAGCCCAGCACCCGCGCAATCTCGGCGGCCGAACTCCCCAGTGTGGCGCGCAGCAACACGCACTGGATGCGCTGGTACTCGGAGTGCCCCCTGGCCTTCTTCAGCCGCTCGGCCAGGCGCTCGATGGTCGAACAGTCCCCCTCGATCAAGGTCTTCATCCGCTTCTCCCATCGCGACAGGATGAATGGGATTATCTACCTTATTGAAGGCTCATTGGTATCAGAGCCCGTTTGGAATAGCTGTTCAGACGAAGAGCCTGCGCAGCAGCGTGCTGCCCAAGGCGATGTGGATCATGGCCTGGGAGACATCGAGGCGCTGCTCGTAGTCCCTGACGAGCCAGCGATGACGCACCAGCCAGCCGAACGTGCGCTCGACCACCCAGCGCCGGGGCAGCACCTCGAAGCCGGCCTGGTCCTCGTGGCGCCTGACCACCTCCACCACGAATTCGAGCGCGGCGGCCTTGTCCAGCAGCGCAGCCCGGTCGTAGGCGCCGTCGGCAAAGAAGTGCTTGAGGCTTGGCCAGCGGTGCTTGAGCGCCTCCAGCACGGGCACCGCCCCGGTGCTGTCGGCCACGTCGGCAGCCGTGAGGTTGACCATCAGCAGCCGCCCGTCGGTGTCGACGGCAATGTGGCGCTTGCGCCCGGTAATCTTCTTGGCCGCATCGTAGCCGCGGTGCCCGGCACCTTGCGGGGCCTTGACACTCTGGCTGTCGAGAATGCCTGCAGTCGGCTGCGGCGAGCGGCCCTGGCGCTCGCGGTCGAGCATGAGCGTGACGTCGTGCAAGATGGCAAACAGCAGCCGGCGCGTGAGCCGCCGGAACCACCAGTAGACGGTCTGCCAGGGCCCGAAGTGGATGGGCAGCATGCGCCAGCCGCAGCCCGCGCGCACGAGGTAGCGCAGCGCGTTGAGGACCTCGCGCAGATCGACCTGCCGGCGTCGGCCCTGCCGTGCGGGGGCAGGCAGCAGCGGCTCAATGGCTGCCCACTCCGCATCCGTCAGGTCACTCGGGTAGCGCTTCTTGGTCGCGCGCTCGATTTTGGATTGCTGCTGGCGTTGCTCTTTGGTCCACATCCGACTGGGACACGGCAGAGCAAGAAAGTTTCCAAACGGGCTCTCAGGGCGCAGGCGACGTGCTGTCGACCGCAGCCTCGGCCGGCAGGTGGATCAGCCCGGTGTGGTAGTCGTAGTCGTACACCCCGCCATAGCGGCCCCACTCGATCGCGGTCTGCAGCACGCGCTGCGCCTGCGCCTCTTCCAGCGTCTCGCGCAGCAGGTTCAAAAACGGCTCCTCGGGCAGCACGCCCGAGGCTTCCTGCCGCAGGCTGTGGCGGATGTGCGCGGCCAGCGGCACGTGCGCGAGCAGCAGCTCGCCGAACAGGCGCTGGCGCTCGGCGTGCGGCGCCTCGACGTAGCGGCGCCCGTCGGGCCGGATCTCCAGGTCGCCCTCGGCCAGCCGCGCCAGCCCGAGCAGCGACAGCGCGTTGGCCAGCGGCAGCAGCTCGTCGTCGGTCAGCCCGGTTTCCTCGGCCAGCTGCGGCAGGTCGGCGCGCCCGTCGCGGCCGTCCTCGACCAGCATTTCGAGCAGGCTCTCCATGCGGCCCACGTCGGCGTCGGGCAGCCGGTCGGCCAGGTGCCGCCGCGCCGTCGCCGCGTCGTCGGCCGCGCGCGCGGCGTGCGGGGTGCCGGCGGTCATCAGCGCGTAGACCTCGTCGATCAGCCCGCGCACCTCGGGGCTGTCGGCGTCGCGCGGGCGCGGCAGGGTCACCGCGAGCTGGAAGCCGACGCGCCCCGGGTCGGTCGCCATCACCAGCACGCGGTCGGCCATCAGCACCGCCTCCTCGATGTTGTGCGACACCACCAGCATTGCCCGGGTCGGCATCGCGCCGTCGTCCCACAGCGCGAGGATGTCGTCGCGCAGCCGCTCGCCGGTCAGCACGTCGAGCGCCGAGAAGGCCTCGTCCATCAGCAGCACGTCGGGCTCGACCACCAGCGCGCGCGCGATGCCCACGCGCTGGCGCATGCCGCCCGAGAGCTCGCGCGGCAGCGCGCCTTCGAAGCCCGCCAGGCCGATCAGCCCGATGACCGCCGCCGCGCGGCGCGCGCGCTCGGCCGCCGCCATGCCGCGCGCCTCCAGCCCGAGCTCGACGTTCTGCTGCACCGTCAGCCACGGGAACAGCGCGAAAGACTGGAACACCATGCCGATGCCGCGCGCCGGCCCGTAGACCGGCTGGCCGCGGTAGCGCACCTCGCCCGCGTCGGCCGCGACCAGCCCCGCCATGATGCGCAGCAGCGTCGACTTGCCCGAGCCCGACTGGCCCAGGAGCGCCACGATCTCGCCTTCGGCCAGGCGCAGGTCGACCCCCTGCAGCACGGCGCGCGTGGTGCCGTCGGCCGAGCGGAACGACTTGCCGACCCCGGTGAGTTCGACGATGGCCTGGGGCATGAGGAATTCCTTGCTTTGGTGTGCTGTGGCGCTCATTCCGTTTCCAATTCGATGCGAGATCAGGCGCGCCGCCGCAGACAGTGCTTCGGCACGGCAAGACGGCGCAACGACCTATCGCATCGAATTGGAAGCGGCATCAGAAATGCATGCGGTCCTCGGCCAGCCGATAGAGCCGGCGCCAGACGAAGTGGTTCATCGCCATGACGAACACGCACATCACCGCGATGCCCAGCGCGATGCGCGGGAAGTCGCCGATGGCCGTCATGTGGGCGATGTAGCTGCCCAGCCCTCGGGCCTGCAGCGTGGTGTCGCCCCAGGTCACGTACTCGGCGACGATGCTGGCGTTCCAGGAGCCCCCGCTGGCCGTGATAGCGCCGGTCACGAAGCTCGGGAACACCGCCGGCAGCAGGTAGCGGCGCCACTTGAGCCAGCCGCCCAGCCCCAGGTTCTGCGCCGCGTAGCGCAGCTCGGTCGGCACGCCCGAGGCGCCGGCGATCACGTTGAAGAGCAGGTACCACTGCGTGCCCAGCACCATCAGCGGCGACAGCCAGAGGTCCGGGTCGAGCCGCCACTTGACGATCAGCAGCACCGCCACCGGGAACATCAGGTTGGCCGGGAACGCCGCCAGGAACTGCGCCACCGCCTGCAGCCGCCCGGCCCAGCGCGGGCGGCTGCCGATCCAGATGCCCGCCGGCACCCACACCAGCGCGGCCAGCGCGATCAGCACCGCGACGCGCGCGAGCGTGTAGAAGCCCAGCACGAAGACATGCCCGACCTCGGCCCAGCCGACCTCGGTGTGGATGAAGCGCAGCAGCCACCACAGCGCGAACAGCACCGCGCCGGCCACCAGGGCGTCGCCGGCGCGCTGCAGCGCGGGCCGGGGCGGGCGCGGGCGGGCGCGGATCGAGGTGCCGTCGTGGCGGCGCCGCAGCACGAGCAGCGAGCGCTCCAGCAGCCGCGCCGCGCCCAGCCCGACGCGGCGCAGCCCCACGGTGCGGCGCAGCCAGGTCAGAAGCCACGAGTCCGGCGCGACCTCGCTGCCGCTTTCCTCGAAGCGGAACCTGTCGGCCCAGGCGACCAGCGGGCGGAAGAACAGCTGGTCGTAGAGCAGGATGCCCACCAGCATGGCGACGATCGCCAGGCCGATGGCGCCCAGGTCGCGCCGCTCGATGGCCAGCGCGATGTACGAGCCGATGCCCGGCAGCAGGATGCGCTGGTTCGACACCGTGATCGCCTCCGAGGCCACCACGAAGAACCAGCCGCCCGACATCGACATCATCATGTTCCACAGCAGCCCCGGCATCGCGAAGGGCAGCTCCAGCCGCCAGAAGCGCTGCCAGCCCGACAGCTGGAACACTTCGGCCGCCTCGCGCAGCTCCGAGGGCACGGTGCGCAGCGACTGGTAGAGCGAGAACGCCATGTTCCACGCCTGCGAGGTGAAGATGGCGAAGATCGCCGCGCACTCCACGCCCAGCAGGCTGCCCGGAAAGAGCGCGATGAAGCCGGTGACGGTGATCGACAGGAAGCCCAGGATCGGGATCGACTGCAGGATGTCGAGCATCGGCACCATGATCCGCTCGGCGAGGCGGTACTTGGCCGCCAGCACCGCGAACCCGCAGGCGAACACCAGCGAGGCGCCCAAGGCCAGGAACATGCGCAGCGTGGTGCGCAGCAGGTAGTAGGGCAGCACCGCCGCGTCGAGCGAGATCGGCAGCGCCTGGCCCACCGCGTAGGGCCGGGCCATCTGCGCGCCGGCCCAGCCGAGCGCGAACAGCACCGCCAGCACCGGCGGCAGCAGCGCCCAGTCCCAGCGGTTGACGCCGGACTCCACCACCTGGCGGGAGAAGAAGGTCTTGAGGGTCATGGCGCAGCGGGGTGGGCGCCCGTTGCGGGATGAACGGGCGGCGCGCATTGTCGCCGGGCCGCAGGGCGACTGCCGCAACCGGCGCGACGCCCGGCCGGTCATCGGTGTCGTCCTGCGTCGTGCGGCCGGCTGGGCTCAGCGTGCCGGCCGGGGGCGGGCCGCGTGCGCGGCTACCCCGCGCCGTGGCACTTCTTGTACTTCTTGCCGCTGCCGCACGGGCACGGGTCGTTGCGCCCCGGGGTGGCGTCCTTGCGGACCGACTCGACGCGCGGGCCCAGGCTCTTCCAGAGCTGGCGCAGGTCGTACACGGCCCAGATGGCGGCGCCGAAGTCGTCGAGCCGCTGCTGGCTCACGCTGGGCGGGCCGTCCTCGCTGAACATCGAGAGCGCGGGCGGCGCGGTGTCGTCCTCGGTCAGCACCACGATGGCGTCGAGCGCGTCGTCGAGCATCTGCGCGGCCTCGGGGTCGCGCGGGGCGGCCCAGTCCTCGGGCCAGTTCTCGACCGCGTACATGAAGCCGAGCGCCCAGACCTGGCCGAACGACGGCACCGCCTCGCCCGCCACCTCGGCGCGCTCCTCTTCGGACAGCGAGGCGATGGCGCCGCGCGTGTCGAGCACCTCGGGGTGGTAGCTGCGCTCGTCGTCGAGCGTCTCGACCGGCGCGTCGAGCGCGCGCTCGATCTCGTTCCAGCGGCGCTTCCAGTGCCAGACGAACTCCATGTGGCGCGCCGGCACGAAGTCGCCGAGCAGCACCGGCCAGTACTCGTCGGGCGGCACCGGGCGGCGCGAGCAGATCAGCGCGGCCATGAAGCCCTCGCAGAATTCCCACTGCGGGATCTCCTCGTCGCTCTCGCGCATGAGGTCGAGCTCGGCATCGAGCACGTCGAAGTCGTCGGGGCCGAGCGGCGCGGGGTCGGCGGAGCGGATGGGCGGGGCGGCGGCGGAGTCGGGAGGGGTGGTCATGACGGTGGAGGAAAGTAGCCTTCTATGATGCAGCACGATGCCAGAACATTCCCGAGGCGGCCCGTGAGCGCGCCGCCTGCGAGCCCCGCGCCTTCGCTGCCGCAGCGTGGCGGACCGGTGGCAGGCCGCTGCGCCGCGCCGCCGGTGCAGGCCGTGCCGGGCGACCACGCCGCCTTCCTGCGCGAGATGCTGCCGCGCCAGCGCGCGAGCGTGGCGAGCCACCGCTTCGGCGAGGAGCGCGTCTGGCTCAAGAAGGCGGCCGCGCCGCGCCACGGCCAGCTGGGCTACCGCCTGCTGGCGCTGTTGGCCGGCGCGCTGCGGCTCGACGTGCTGACGCCGGTGCCCAATCCGGGCGGCGCGGCGGCCATCGCGACCGAGGCGCGGCGCCTGCGGCAGCTGAGCGCCGCCGGCCTGCGCGTGCCCGCCGTGCTGGCCGCGCAGCCCGACGGCCTGCTGCTGTCCGACCTCGGCCGGGGCGGCCGCCCGGGCGCCACGGTGCTGGAGCGCCTCGAAGGCGCCGCCGCCAGCGGTCCGGCGGCGCTGCTGGCGGTGTGGCGCGAAGGGCTCGATGCCATCGCCGGCGTGCACGCGCGCGGCCAGTACCTGAGCCAGGCCTTTGCTCGCAACCTGGTGCGCTGCCCCGACGGCGTGATCGGCTGCATCGACTTCGAGGACGACCCCGGCGCCACGCTCGAGCTGGCGCAGTGCCAGACGCGCGACTGGCTGAGCTACCTGCACTCGACCGCCGCGCTGATCGACGCCGCCGCGCCGCACGCGGCGGGCCTGCACTGGCAGGCCGCGCTCGCGGGCGCCAGCGACGCGGTGCGCGAGCGCCTGGCGCTGGCGGCGGCGCGCATGCGCTGGCTGCGGCACCTGCCCGCCGGGCGGCGCTGGGGCCGCGACACCCAGCGCGTGCGCGCGGCGGCGCGGCTGCTGGCGCGCTGGGACGGCGAGGCTGCGCCGATGCTATCTAATCCATAGCGGACTGCGCCCGCACGCCGTGCGCTGCGAGCCTTTTTCGCATCGAAAGCACGGCGCGGTCCTTGCTCAGCAGCCAAGTGGCGCGGTGCGCCACGGCCAAGTCGATGAAGCCCTGGTCGTCGGGGTCGCGGCAGGTGGCTGCGGCCCTGGGCGCGGCCGCCACCAGGCGCGCATGGCGGTCGAAGGCGGCCAGCACGTCCGCCGCCGCGAGGCCGTAGAACGCCAGGCGCGGCGCGATCTGCGGATAGCCCAGCACCCGCGCCAGCTCGTCGCGCATCGCCGGCGTGGCGAGCCATTCGAGCGCGCCGGCTTCGAGCGCCGCGCGCAGCGGCCGGGCGGCGACGTCGTCGAACACGAGCAGGTCGAGCACGACGTTGGTGTCGAGCACCAGCGTGGCGGCGGCGCGCTGGGGCGTCATTGCGGCGACCGGGGTTGGTCGCGCGCCGAGCCGGCCACCATGTCGAAGCGGAACAGCCGGCACTCGATCGGCCCGTTCCACATCGGCACGCGCCGCGATTCCTTCAGCCGCATCTTCTGCGGCAGCTTCAGGTCGGGCGTCAGCACCCAGGCGGTCCAGCCGGCGTAGTGCTTCTTCCAGTGGGCGGCGAGCTGCGGGAAGAAATCGCCGCCGTCGCCGGTTTCGGCCTGCTCGCGCGCCCGTGGGCGAGGTGCAGCGCCAGGGGGGGCGGCACGCGCGAGGCGGCCCTCGTCCGCGCGCGTGCCCGGATGGCCGTCGTGCTGCGGCCGCTCGCCCGCGCGCGCCACGCCGCCGACCTCGATGCGCTCGCCGTAGGGGGGATTGAGCACGATCACGCCCGAGGCGGCCGGCGGCATGCGCTGCAGCGCGTCGCCGCCGCGGAACTGAACCTGTTGCGCCACGCCGGCGCGCTCGGCGTTGCGCTCGGCGAAATCGACCATGCGGTGCGATACGTCGGAGCCGAAAATGGCCCCGGCGCCCGTCCTGATTGAGGAGCTTGCTTCGTTTTTGAGAGCAGACCAGACGTGCGCCCGGTACGGCAGCAGCTTCTCGAAGCCGAAGTTACGTTGCGCCCCGGCCGCCATGCCGCGGGCGATCTGCGCCGCCTCGATGGCGATGGTGCCGCTGCCGCAGCAGGGGTCGTACAGCGCCACGCCCTCGGCCACGGCGTTGCGCTCGGGGTCCCACCAGCCGCTGGCGGCGAGCATGGCGGCGGCCAGCGTTTCCTTGAGCGGCGCCTCGCCCTTGTCCTGGCGCCAGCCGCGCTTGAAGAGCGGCTCGCCCGAGGTGTCGATGTAGAGCGTGGCGCGGTCGGTGGTCAGGTGCGCGAACACGCGCACGTCGGGCCACTGCGTCTCGATGCTGGGGCGCACGCCGCCCGCCTTGGCGCGGAAGCGGTCGGCAATGGCGTCCTTGATGCGCAGGGTGGCGAAGTTCAGGCTCTGCAGCGGACTGTGCTGCGCGGTGATCTCGACCTTGAAGGTCTGCTTCGGCGTGAACCAGATCTCCCACGCCACCCGGCTGGCCGCGTCGTACAGGTCCTGCTCGCCGCGGTAGGGCGCGTGCGCCAGTTCGATCAGCACGCGCTGCGCGAGGCGGCTGTGCAGGTTGAGCTTGAGCGCATCGCGCCACGCGGCGCGGGCGAACACGCCGCCGCGCGCGGTCATCAGGTCGTCGCCCGCCAAGCCGGTGAGGCCGTGCACCTCGGCCGCCAGGAAGTCCTCGACGCCGGCGGCGCAGGGCAGGAAGAGTTGCAGCGGGTTCATGGAGTGTTCAGAGCGTCTTGCGCAGGTTGGCCGGCGCGATCCTGAGCGCCTCGCGGTACTTGGCGACGGTGCGGCGCGCGCATTCGATGCCTTGCTCCTTGAGCATGGCGGCGAGCTGGCTGTCCGACAGCGGCCGGGCCGGGTCTTCCGCCGCGACGAACTGCTTGAGCAACGCACGCACCGCCGTGCTCGACGCGTTGCCGCCGGCCTCGGTGCCGAGCGCCGAGCCGAAGAAGTACTTCAGCTCGAAGGTGCCGTAGGGCGTGGCCATGTACTTGGCGGTCGTCACGCGGCTGATGGTCGATTCGTGCAGGCCCAACTCGTCGGCGATCTCGCGCAGCACCAGCGGACGCATCGCCAGCGCGCCGTGCAGGAAGAAGCTCTTCTGCCGCTCGACGATGGCGGTCGCCACGCGCAGGATGGTATCGAAGCGCTGCTGGATGTTCCTGATGAACCAGCGCGCCTCCTGCAGCCGCGCGCCCAGCGCCTGTGCCGCCTCCTCGCCCTTGTGCGCCTTCAGCGCGCCCGCGTAGAGGTCGTGCACGCGCAGGCGCGGCAGCACGTCCGGGTTGATCTGCACGCGGAAATCGACCTGGTCGCCGCGCCCGATCCGGCGCACGATGACGTCGGGCACCACCACGTTGCGCTCGACGTCGACGAAGCGCCGGCCCGGCTTGGGCTCGAGCCGCGCGATCAGCTGCAGGGCGGCGCGCACGCGCTCCTCGCTGGTGCGCGCGAGCGTGGCCAGCCGCCTGAAGTCGCGCCGCGCCAGCAGTTCCATTGGCTGCCGGCAGATCGCCAGCGCGGTCTGCCGCACGGCCTCCTGCGCCGCGTCGACAGGCGCCGCGCCGGCGCCTGTCGACGCGGCGCCGTGCGGCGACGGCGCCAGCGCGCGCAGCTGGATCGCCAGGCACTCGCCCAGGTCGCGCGCGCCGACGCCCACCGGCTCCAGGCTCTGCAGCAGCGCCAGCGCCACCGTGAAGCGGTGCACCAGCTCGTCGAAGGCCTCGTCGTCGTCGCCCGCCAGGGTGCTCGCCAGCGCCGGCAGCGAGTCCTCCAGCCAGCCGTCGTCGTTGAGCGACTCGATCAAAAAGTACAGCGCGGCGCGGTCCGTCTCGCCCAGGCGCAGGCCGAGCGCCTGGCGGTGCAGAAAGGCCTGCAGCGACTCGGGCGCGCGCGCCAGCTCGGCGGCGTCGGCGCGCTCGCCGTCGTCGCCGGCGCCCAGGTTGTTGCCGCGCGCGGGCGCCTCGCCGCCCCATTCGCCGTCGTCCGGCGCCAATTCGACGGTGCCGTCGCCGTCCCAGTCGGGCTCGTGCGCGGCGGGCTCGTCGGGCGTCGCCGTTTCTGGGTCGTTCGAGGCCGCAGCGCCCGTCGCGTCTAGGCTGGCAGCTATCGAATTCGTAGCGACGAAGGCCGGCTCCCCGGCGTCGGGCGGGTCATCGCCCTGCGCCGGCGTGTCGGCCGCGTCGAGCCCGAAGGCCTCGCGCGGCGCCTCGTCGGCCTCGCGCTCCAGGAAGGGGTTGTCGTCGAGCATCTGCTCGACCTCCTGCGCCAGCTCCAGCGTCGAGAGCTGCAGCAGCCGGATCGACTGCTGCAGCTGCGGCGTCAGCGCCAGGTGCTGCGAGACCTTGAGCGACAGCCCCTGCTTCATGGACGGCCGCCTTCCTTCAAAGGACGCGTTTTGCTTCCGCAGACGAGGACGTGCCCTTGCCTTTCAAGAGGGCCGCCGCGCCCGGCCGCCCGAAGCGGCCGGCCCGCCCCCGGTGAGGGGACGGGCGAAGCGACACGCAGTGCGCGAAGCCTGGGGGAGAGCAACAGTCTCACATCCTGAAGTGCTCGCCCAGATAGACCCGGCGCACCTCGGCGTTGTCCACGATCTCGTCGGGCGTGCCCTGCGCCAGCACCTGGCCGTCGCTGATGATGAAGGCGTGGTCGCAGATGCCCAGCGTCTCGCGCACGTTGTGGTCGGTGATCAAGACGCCGATGCCGCGATCGCGCAAAAAGCCGATGATGCGCTGGATCTCGATCACCGCGATCGGATCGATGCCGGCGAAGGGCTCGTCGAGCAGGATGAAGCGCGGCTGCGTCGCCAGCGCGCGGGCGATCTCGACGCGCCGGCGCTCGCCGCCCGAGAGCGCCAGCGCCGGCGAGTCGCGCAGGTGGTCGACGCGCAGGTCGGCCAGCAGGCCCGCCAGCCGGTCCTCGATGGCGGCCTTCGACAGCGGCTGCGGGCGGCCGCGCGCGTCGGGCTCGAACTGCAGCTCCAGCACCGCGCGCACGTTCTCCTCGACCGTGAGCTTGCGGAAGATCGACGCCTCCTGCGGCAGGTAGGACAGCCCCATGCGCGCCCGGCGGTGGATCGGCATGTGCGCGATCGGCTCGCCGTCGATGCTGATCTCGCCCGCGTCGCAGCGCACCAGCCCGACGATCATGTAGAACGAGGTCGTCTTGCCCGCGCCGTTGGGCCCCAGCAGGCCGACCACCTCGCCCTTCTGCACTTCCAGCGACACGTCCTTGACGACGGTGCGGCTGCCATAGCTCTTGCGCAGGCCGCGCGCCACCAGGCGGCTGGCGCCGTCGCCGCGGCCGTTGTCCTCGTCGGGGGGCGCGCGCTCGATCACCGGCGCGCTTCTCCGCCGAGCGTGGTGCTGGGCCGCAGGCCGTTGCCCGGCGGCGGTGGCGCCGCGGGCCGGGGCGTGCCGGCGGGAGCGGGCGCGGCCGGACGCGGGGTCAGCAGCGCCTTGACGCGCCCGCCGCCCGCGCCGGCCGCCACGCTGGCGTCCGGCGGCACCGCGCTGCCGTTGACGGTGAAGGTGTCCCTGCCCTGGTCGTAGACGATCAGCGCGCCGGTGGTCTCGTCGTTGACCTTGGCACCCAGCAGGCGGCGCATCACCGCATGGCCGATGAACTTGACGTCGTCGGCGCGGCTGTCGTACTCGATGCGGTCGGCCTCGCCCTCGATCCATTCGTCGGGGCCGGCGTCGCGCTTCTGCTTGTAGTAGGCCAGCTTGCCGGGCTCGGCGACCACCACGCCGTACTGGTAGCCCTCGGGGTCCTGGCGCACGTCGATGCGCGCGCCGCGCACGATGATGGTGCCCTTGGTCGCCACCACGCGCCCGGTGAAGACGCTGGTCTGCTTGAGGTCGTCGTAGCGCATGGCGTCGGCCTCGATGTTCATCGGCTTGCTGCGGTCGGCCTTCTCGGCATGGACCGGGCTGACGAGGGCCGCGGCCAGCGCACCCAGCACGACGAGCGCGGCCAGCCTGGCGTGCTTCGGCCGGTGGGCAGGGGAGGGGGTCGTCGCGCGCGGGGTCAGCGGGGTCATAGAGGCATGAAACTTGCTCATCGATTGTAGGGGCCGCCTGTGCCGGGCCGGAAAGGGTGCCGCCCTCGAGAACGAGGTCGGCCAGGGCGCCGACGTGCCGGCCGGCGGTGCCAAGGCCAGGCCAGCCTGTTCAGGAGCGCCGCAGCCTCTCCGAGGCAAGGACGCGGCTCAGCGGACGCGGCCCACGCCGCGCCCCGAAGCCATCAGCCCTTGTGTTCCTGCCCGACCAGGTAGTCCGTGACCTGCAGCGCGCGCTCCATGCTGCCGGCCGTGTCGCCGTCGACGTAGTAGCGCCCGGCGATGCCCAGCGCCGGCACGCCCGCGACCTGGTAGGCCTCCTGCAGCTGCTTGGCGCGCTGCAGCTTGGTCGCCACGCTGAAGGACTTGAACAGTTCCGTGAATTTGGCCTTGTCGAGACCGTTCTTCTCGGCCCAGGCCAGGATGGCCTCGTCGGTGCCGAGGTTCTGGCGGCCCTTGTGGATGGCGTCGAACACCCTGGGCTGGTATTCGTCGACCTTGCCCATCGCCTCCAGCGTGTAGTAGAGGCGCTGCTGCGGCTCGAAGCTCTTCTGGAACACCACCGGCACGCGCCGGAAGGTGACGTAGGGCGGCAGCTTCTTTGCCCACGGCTCCAGCAGCGGCTCGAAGGCATAGCAATGCGGGCAGTTGTACCAGAAGAACTCGATCACCTCGACGCGGCCGGCCGGCGCCTCGACCGGCGCGCGCTTGTCGAGCTCGATGTAGTCCTTGCCGGCCTTGGGCACGCGCGCCTGCGCCTGCGCGAGCCCGGCGCCGCCCAGCAGGGGCAGCAGGCCGAACGAGCCGGCGGTGCGAGAAAAATTGCGACGGTTCATGAAAGTGTTTCTCCTGTACTGCTGAGAGAGGCCGGCGCGCGGCGGGGAGTTCCCGCACCGCCGGATTCGCAGGGTTCAACGCCGCCGTGGCGGCATCGGGCTGTCCGGCGGCGGGCAAAGAAATGCAAAGCAAATGCAAAGTGGAAGCAGCGTCCGGGGCGCCGCATCGCGCGGGGAAGTCAAGTCGCGCCTAGCGCTGCACCCGCACCAGCGCCGAGTCCAGGCCGCTGTTGTCGAGCCGCGATTTCACCGTGTCGGCGGCGTCCTTGGTCTCGAAGGGGCCGGCGCGCACCCGGAACACGGTGCGTCCGGACTGCTCGCGCTCGGTGACGCGCGCCTGCACGCCCATCAGCGAGAGCTTGGCGCGCTGGCTTTCCGCGTCCTCCTGCGTGCGGAACGCGCCGGCCTGCACGAAGTACAGGAACGGGTCGCCGCTGCCCGAGCGCGCGCGCGCCAGGTCGCCCAGCGGGTCGGCGCTGGCCGACGAGGTGCTGGGAGCCGACGCGGTCTTGACTTCCGCCGGCACCGGCGCCCGGGCCGCGCGCGGCAGGGGCTCGGTCGCCGTCGCGGGCTTGCTCGGCGTCGCCACGGCCGGCGCCGGGGGGGCGGGCTTGCCCGGCGCCGCCGGCGCGTTGAGCGTGCCGCTGCTGGCGGAGTTGGCGGAGTTGGCGGAGCTGGTTGGCGGCGGAGCGGGCCGGGGCGCGTTCTTGCCGGCCAGCGGCGCGTTCGGGTCCCAGTCGCGGTTCTTGCGCGCCTCGGCCTCGTCCTGCTCGGGCCCGCCACGCTGCGTCTTGTTGAGGAAGGGCACCGGCACCTTGGTCACGTACACGGCCACGGCGAGCGCGACCCCGAGCCCGAGCACGAGCCCGACGATCACGCCGAGGACGGTGCTGCCGCGTTGTCTGGTCTTCATGTCAGTTGTTCCACCGTGCCGCGCGATTCGCGACACAAAAATCATCGGCAAGCGAAGCGTCGCCCGTTCGTGGAACACCGCGGAACCGGCTCCGCCGGGCCGCCGGTGTTGCCCCCTGCAAGGGGGTGGGCGACCACACGCAGTGGGCAAGCCTGGGGGTGTTCACATCGCCTCCGGGGCGCCGACGCCCAGCACCGCCAGGCCATTGTGCAGCACCTGCGCGCAGGCCGCGACCAGCGCCAGGCGCGCCCTTTTCAGCCGCTCGTCGTCCACCAGCACGCGCTCGGCGTCGTAGTAGCTGTGCAGCTGGGCGGCGAGCTCGCGCAGGTAGAAGGTGACGTCGTGCGGCGCGAAGTCCGCCGCGGCGGCGCTCAGCATCCCGGGGTACTTGGCGAGCTGCAGCATCAGCGTCTGCGCCTGCGGCGCTTCGAGCGGCGACAGGTCGGCGCCCTGCAGCGAGGCGACGTCGCCGCCCCAGTCGCGCAGCATCTTGTGGATGCGCGCATGCGCGTACTGCACGTAGTAGACCGGGTTGTCGTTGTTCTGCGCCAGCGCCAGGTCGATGTCGAAGGTGTATTCGGTGTCGGGCTTGCGGCTGAGCAGAAAGAAGCGCACCGCGTCGGTGCTGGTCCACTCGATCAGGTCGCGCAGCGTGACGTAGCTGCCGGCGCGCTTGCTGATCTTCACTTCCTCGCCGCCGCGCACCACGCGCACCATGGTGTGCAGCACGTAGTCGGGGTAGCCCGCCGGAATGCCTTCGCCCACCGCCTGCAGCCCGGCGCGCACGCGCGCGATGGTGCCGTGGTGGTCGCTGCCCTGGATGTTGACGACCTTGTGGAAGCCGCGCTCCCACTTGGCCAGGTGGTAGGCCACGTCGGGCACGAAGTAGGTGTAGCCGCCGTCGGACTTGCGCATCACGCGGTCCTTGTCGTCGCCGTACTCGGTCGACCTGAGCCACAGCGCGCCGTCCTGCTCGTAGGTCTTGCCGGCGGCGACGAGCTTCTGCACCGTGGCCTCGACCCGGCCGCTCGCGTACAGGCTGGATTCGAGGTAGTAGTGGTCGAAGCGCACCTGGAACGCCTTCAGGTCCAGGTCCTGCTCGTGGCGCAGGTAGGCCACGGCGAAGCGGCGGATCGCTTCGAGGTCGTCGACGTCGCCGCTGGCGGTTTCGGTGCGGTCGTCCGAGACCACGGTCTGCTTCGCCACGAAGTCGCGTGCGATGTCGGCGATGTACTCGCCGTTGTAGGCCTGCTCGGGCCAGCCGGGGTCGCCCGGCTTCAGGCCCCTGGCGCGCAGCTGCGTGCTGTGGGCCAGCGTGGCGATCTGCACGCCGGCGTCGTTGTAGTAGAACTCGCGCCAGACGTCGGCGCCCTGCGTCGCGAGCAGGTTGCAGATGGCGTCGCCCAGCGCCGCCTGGCGGCCGTGGCCGACGTGCAGCGGGCCGGTCGGGTTGGCCGAGACGAACTCGACCAGCACGCGCTCGCCGCTCGCCTCGCGCTGGCCGAAGCGCGCGCCGGCTTCGAGCACCTCGCGCACCGCCTGCTGGCGCGCGGCGGGCTTCAGGCGGAAGTTCAGGAAGCCGGGGCCGGCGATGTCGATGGCCTCGACCCAGCGCCGGCAGGCCGGCGTGGCCAAGAGCGCCGCGCGCAGGGTTTCGCCGAGCTGGCGCGGGTTCTTGCCAAGGGGCTTGGCCAGCTGCATGGCGGCCGTGCTGGCGAAGTCGCCGTGCGCGGCGACCTTGGGCGACTCGAACGCCACCCGGGCGCCGGCGCCGGGCGCGAGCTGTTCGAGCGCCTCGGCCAGTGCCGCCAGCAGCTCCTGTTTGACTGAAATCATCGCGGGATTTTACGGGGCGCAACAGCCGCTCCGCGCTGCGTCCCTAGGGTCTCGGCACCCGCCACGGTCACGGTCCGCGCAGCCGCGTCGCCCGGAGGCGCCGTTGCGGGTCGAGGCGGGCTGCGGGACTTGGGCGAGCCGCGGCGTCAGCCGGATTCCGGTATCGAGCGTTAGCAGGGCTGGCTCCTGCCAGGGGCCACGGGCGAGATTCCGGAAGGCTCGCCCGGCCCACCCTCGATCAGGAACACACCATGAAACAGCTTTTCTCCATGCTCGCGCTCGGCGCCGCCCTGTCGTTCAACGCCGTGGCCCAGCCGGCTTCACCGGCGGCCGCGACAGCTCCCGCCCCTGCCGCCGCGACGGCGCCCACTCCCGCCGCCGGGCTGCCGGGGACGCCGGCAGCCGCCGCCGTGGCGGCCGGCGACAAGGCGCCGACCGCGCAGCAGAGCAAGATGGCCACCTGCAACAAGGACGCCGGCGACAAGAAGGGCGCCGAGCGCAAGGCCTTCATGAAGAGCTGCCTGTCGGCCGCCAAGGTCACGCAGCAGACCAAGATGAAGAGCTGCAACGCCGACGCCAAGACCCAGGCGCTCAAGGGCGACGCGCGCAAGGCCTTCATGAAGACCTGCCTGAGCAACAAGGCCGCCTGAGCGGCAGCCCGGCCCGGCCCCGGCGCCTTCGGGGCCCGCGACGAACCCCGCACGGCGCGAGCCCTGCGGGGTTTTTGCTGCGCGGCGGCACGCGCTGCGCTTTGCCTACTTGCCGAAGCCGCGCGCCAGGAACACGGCCACCAGCGGGATGAGCGCGATCAGGTGCGCCTGCACCATGACCAGCCGGCGCGTCTTGCGGATCTCGGCCTCGCCCGGCAGCGTGCCGGCGGCGCGCAGCGTCTTCTTCCAGCGCAGGTAGGTCATGGTCGGGAACACCGACAGGATGGCGATGGCGGCGAACAGCGCGAGCTTCAGGTGCAGCAGCGGGTTGGTCCAGTACCACGCCGTGCCCTTGACGCCCCACCAGGTGCGCGCGACGCCGGTGGCCAGCACGGCGATGGCCGAGATGCCGTAGATCAGGTCGACCCGGGCCAGCCGCTCGACCACGGCCGCGTTCATCCACTGGGCGCGGCACAGCGCGGCCTCGCTGGAGATGAAGACGACCATCGTCAGGATGGCGAGCAGGTGCAGGTAGGCGAGGACGGCTTCGAGGGTCATCGGGAATCCGGAGGGTGGCGGCACGAAGGGCGGCGTCATTGTGCCTTGTACCGCAAGTTGCCATTCGCTATCGAATCAATAGCGAACAACGCAGCATCCACGAGCGCCAGAGCCGGATATCGTCCTAAATGCGGCCACTCCAGAAGTCGGGCCGCGCGTACTGCTCCTTCAGGTAGTCGATCCACAGCCGCACGCGCAGCGGCAGGTGCTTGGCGTGCGGGAACACGGCGTAGATGCCGTTGGGCTGCGCCGCGAAGTCGTCGAGCAGCGGCACCAGCAGGCCGGCGGCGATCTCGGACTCGACCTCCCAGTTGCTGCGCCAGGCGATGCCGTGGCCGGCCAGGCACCAGTCGTGCAGCACCTGGCCGTCGGAGCAGTCGAGCGGGCCGCTCGGCCGCAGGTGCACCACCTCGTCGGCGCCGCCCCGGGCGTCCTCGCGCGCCGTCGGTACGCGAAACGCCCAGCCGCGCGTCTGCGAGGCGTCGCTCGACAGCGTCAGGCAAGCGAAGCGCGCCAGCTCGTCGGGGTGCCGCGGCGTACCGTGGCGGCGCAGGAACTCCGGCGTGGCGACGCAGCGGCGCCGGTTGTCGGCCAGCCGCACGCTGACCATCGACGAGTCGGGCAGGTCGCCCACCCGCACGGCGCAGTCGTAGCCCTCGCCGGCCACGTCGATCACGCGGTCGCTCAGGTTGAGCGACATCGTGACGTCCGGGTGCAGCGCGTGGAAGCTGGGCACCAGCCGCGCCACGTGGCGCCGCCCGAAGCCCGCCGGCGCCGTCACCCGCAGGTGGCCGCTGGCCTTGACGCCGCCAGCGCTCACGCTCGCCTCGGCGTTGGCGAACTCGGCCAGCAGGCGCTGGCAGTCCTCCAGGAAGGCGCTGCCCTCGTGCGTGAGCGCGATGCGCCGCGTGGTGCGCAGCAGCAGCTTGACGCCCAGGCGCTCCTCCAGCGCGTCGATGCGCCGTCCGACGACCGCCGGCGCCACGCCCTCAAAGCGCGCCGCCGCCGTCAGGCTGCCGCGGGTGGCGACCGAGACGAAGGATTCGAGCTGCTTGAGCTTGTCCATGGCGGGCCATGATACGAAGCACGGCGGCGGTTGCGGTTTTCTCTGGATTCGATACAATCGCGTTCCGAAACTATTTGGTTCCGAAATTAACATGTCCTCCAGCGATGCCTCGCCCGCCTCCGTCGGCCGTCCGCGCGACGCCGCGCTCGATGGCGCCATCCTGCGCGCCGCGATGGAGCTGCTGGGCGAGGCCGGCATGGCCGCCGTGACGATGGACGCGGTGGCGCAGCGCGCGGGCGCGGGCAAGGCGTCGCTCTACCGGCGCTGGCGGTCCAAGGACCAGCTGCTGGCCGACGCGCTGGCGCTGCACTCGCCGGTCGATGTCGAGGTCGACACCGGCAACCTGCGCGACGACCTGGTGCGGATGTACGAGCACTACTACGGCATCGGCGACCCCATCGTGCAGGCGGCGGTGCAGGAAATGCTGGGCAACGTGCGCCAGCACCTGGCCTGGGCCGGGAAGGCGGCGCCCGGGCGGCTGGGCGCGCGGCGCGAGAAGGTGCGCGCGCTGTTCGAGCGCGCCGTGGCGCGCGGCGAGATCGACGCGCCGCCCGACCTGGAGCTGTGGCTCGACGTGGTGCCGGCCATGGTCCTGTCGCGCTACAACACGCGCGGCCAGAAGGTCACGCGCGCCTTGATCGCGCGCCTTGTCGATGGCCTGATGATGCCGCTGGTGCGCCGGCGCGGGCCGGAGCGGCCGGCGTGAGCGGCGAGCGCGCGACAGCGGCCGCGCCGGGCCCGCGGCCCGAACCCGGTCCGGCGCCCGTGCCGCAGGACCGGCCGGTGACAGCACCGGCGCCCGACCCGGCGTCCGACGCAAGCTCGCCCACGGAGCCCGTCTCGCCCCCCTTCGAGCTGGGCCACAGCCTGGCGTTCGTCGCCATCGCGCTGCTGCTGGGCATCACGCAAGGCCTGGGGGTCAACCTGGTCAACTCGAACCTCACCGGCCTCCAGGGCGCGCTCGGCGCCACGCCGACCGAGGCCAGCTGGCTCACCACGGCCTACTTCGCCACCAACATCTCGGCCACGCTGCTGCTGACCAAGGTGCGCTACCAGTACGGGCTGCGCTGGTTCGCCGACATTGCGATCGGCGTCTACCTGCTGCTGGCGCTGGCGCACCTGTTCGCGCAGCACCTGGGGTCGGCCATCGTGGTGCGCGCGGCGCTGGGCGTGGCGGCCGCGCCGATCAGCAGCCTGGCGGTGCTCTACATGTCGCAGGCGTTCCCGCCGGCGCGCGTCGCGGTCGGCTTCCTGCTGGGCTTCGCGACGCTGCAGCTGGGCATGCCGCTGTCGCGCATCCTGTCCGAGGACCTGCTGCAGATCGGCCAGTGGCGCGGCCTGAACCTGCTCGACGTCGCGCTGGCGATCCTGTGCATGGCCGTGATCAACGTGGTGCGCCTGAAGCCGATCGTGACGCAGCAAATGTTCGCGCGCGGCGACGGCGTCGCCTTCACGCTGTACGCCGCGGCGCTCGCGCTGCTGTGCGTGGTGCTGGCGCAGGGGCGGCTGCACTGGTGGAGCGACACGCCCTGGCTCGGCGTCTGCCTGGCGGCGGCCGTGGCGTGCTTCGGCCTGTACGTGGCGGTCGAGCTGCAGCGCGACAAGCCGCTGATCGACCTGCGCTGGCTCACGAGCCCGTTCATGCTGCGCTTCGCCATCGCGATCGTGCTGTTCCGGGTCGTGCTGTCGGAGCAGACGGTGGGCGCCGTCGGCCTCATGAACACGCTGGGCTTCACCAACGACCAGATGCACGGGCTGTTCCTCTGGGTCACCGCGGGCACGGTGGCGGGCTTCGGGCTGGCGCTGCTGGCCCTGCCGTCGCGCCGCTTCGGCCCGCTGGGCGACGCCGCGCTGGTGCTGATCATGCTGGCGGCCTGGATGGACGGTCACGCGACCGTGCTGACGCGCCCGCACGACCTGTACCTGTCGCAGACGATGCTCGCCGCCGCCGGCTCGATGTTCCTGGCCGCGGCGATGATGCAGGGCTTCGCCCATGTGATCGCCGGCGGCATGAAGAACATCATCAGCTTCATCGCCGTCTTCAGCGGCGGCCAGGCGCTGGCCGGCCTGGCGGGCCAGGCGTTGCTCTCGACGCTGCTGGCCGAGCGCCAGCGGCTGCACTACGCGCGGCTGACCGAGCACCTGACGCTGGCCGATCCGCAGGTGGCGCTGCGCGTGGCGCAGCTCGGCGGCGCCTACGCATCGAGCCTGAACGACAGCGCGGCGCGCGCGAGTCAGGCGCTCGCGCTCCTGGGTCAGCAGGTGACGCAACAGGCCTGGGTGCTGGCCTACGACGACCTGTTCCACACGGTCGCGGTGCTGTCGAGCCTGGGCTTCCTGCTGTTCGCGGGCGTCAAGACGCACCGATGGCACCGCGCGCGGCGCGCCGCCCCGGCCCGGGCCGCCACGCCGCCCGCGACCGCGCCGGCCACCTCCGCCGCGGCCTCCCCCGCGACCTCTTCCTGACGGTTTTTCCACCATGTCCTTCGCTTCCAAATTCTTCCGCTCCCGCGGCACCTGGATCGTGCTCGCGGCCACGCTGGCCTGCCTCGCGCTGGTGCTCTACGCCTGGCGCCTGCCGCCGTTCCAAACCGGCGTTGAAAGCACCGAGAACGCCTATGTGCGCGGCCTGGTGACGATCGTCGCGCCCAAGGTCGACGGCTACGTCACCGAAGTGCTGGTGCAGGACTACATGCCGGTGCGGGCCGGCCAGGTCATCGTGAAGCTCGACGACCGCATCTACCGCCAGCGGCTCGACCAGGCGAGCAGCAACCTGGCCGCGCAGCAGGCCAACCTCGCCAACACGGCGCAGGCGCGGCGCGCCCGCGAAGCCTCGATCGGCAGCACGCAGGCGCAGATCGCCGGCGCCGGGGCGCAACTGGTGAACGCCCGCGCCCAGCTGGCGCGCGCCCAGGCCGACATGCGCCGTGCCATTCCGCTGGCGCAGGACGGCTCGCTGTCGCAGCGCGAGCGCGACCAGACCGAGGCGGCGCTGCACCAGGCCGAGGCGGCGGTCAAGCAGGCCGAGGCCGCCGCCGCCCAGGCGCAGGCCGGCCGTGCGGTCGCCACGCAGGACCTGCAGACGGTGGTGGTCAACCGCGGCGCGGTGGAGGCGGCCGTCGAGTCGGCGCGCGCCGCCGTCCGGCTGGCCGAGATCGACCTGGACAACACGCGGATCCGCGCGCCGCGCGACGGCCACGTGGGCGAGGTCGGCGTCAAGCTCGGCCAGTACGTGACGCCCGGCACGCAGCTGATGGCCGTGGTGCCCGAGCAGGTCTGGGTGGTGGCCAACTTCAAGGAGGCGCAGACCGCGCGCATGGCGCCGGGGCAGGCGGCGCGCTTCCAGGTGGACGCGCTGGACGGCGCCCGGCTCACCGGCCGCGTCGAGCGCATCTCGCCGGCCACCGGCTCGGAGTTCAGCGTCATCAAGCAGGACAACGCGACCGGCAACTTCACCAAGATCCCGCAGCGCCTGTCGGTGCGCATCGCGGTCGATGCCGGCCAGGCGCAGGCGCAGCGGCTGCGCCCGGGCATGTCGGTGGTGGTGAGCGTGGACACGGCGTCGACGGCGCCCGCCGGCGGCACCCGCGCCGGCACCGGGAGCCCGTCGTGAAGCGCGCGGCCCCGCGCCGCGGCGCCTGGCTGGTGGCGGCGACGCTGGCGCTGTCGGCCTGCGCCGGCGCGCCCACCGCGCCGACGCTGGTGGCCGCCGTGCCGCCCGCCTGGCAGGAAGCCGGCCGGGGGGACGCGGGCAGCGCGGCACAGGCCGGCTGGTGGCGGGCGTTCGGCGATGCGGCGCTCGACCGGCTGGTCGAGCAGGCGCTGGCGCACAACACCGACCTGCGCGCGGCGGGGGCGCGCGTGGCCGAGGCGCGCGCGCTCGCCGAGGCGCAGGGTTCGGCGGCCTGGCCGACGCTCGATTTCGGCGCCGGCGTCCAGCGCAGCAGGAGCATCAGCGCCGCCACCGGCAAGCCGTACCTCGCAAGCGCCGTCCAGCCGCAGTTCCAGGCGGCCTACGAAGTCGACCTGTGGGGGCGCGTGCGCAACCTGGAGCGCGCCGCCGACGCGCAGCTTCAGGCCAGCCAGGCCGCGCGCGACAGCGCCGCGCTGAGCGTGGCGGCGACCACCGCGTCGGGCTACCTGCAGCTGCGCGCGCTCGACGCGCGGTTGGAGGTGGCGCGCGGCACGCTGGCGGCGCGCGAGGCGGCGCTGGCGCTGGCACGCTCGCGCCAGCAGCGCGGCTACACCTCGACGCTCGAAACCCAGCAAAGCGAGGCCGAGTACCGCGCCACCGCGCAGGCGATTCCGCAGCTCGAGCTCGCCATCCGGCGCCAGGAGCACGCCCTGAACGTGCTGACCGGCGCCGCGCCGGGCGCCGTGCCGCGCGGCCTGGCGCTCGCCGAGCTGCAGGCGCCGCCGCTGCCCGACGCGGGCCTGCCGTCCGAGCTGCTGCGCCGCCGTCCCGACCTGGCGGGCGCCGAGGCGCAGCTGGTCGCCAGCGACGCGCAGCTGGCCGCGTCGCGCGCCCAGCTGCTGCCGTCCGTGCACCTGTCGGCCATGCTGGGGCGCGTCAGCTCCAGCGCCCTGGTGGGCGATCCGTTCACGCTGTGGAGCGTGGGCGGCAGCGTGCTGGCGCCGGTCTTCGAAGGCGGCCGGCTGCGCGCGCAGGTGCGTGCCGCCGACGCGCGGCGCGAGCAGGCGCTGGCGTCGTACGAGAAGGCCGTGCTGACGGCGTTCTCCGAGGTCGAGGACCAGCTCGCGGCGATCGACCGGCTGGCCCGCCAGGGCGCCGAGGCCGAGGCGCAGCGCCGCGCGCTCCAGGAAGCGGCGCGCGTGGCGAGCAACCGCTATCGCGAGGGCTATGCCTCGTACCTCGACGAGCTCGACGCGCAGCGCAACCTGTTCGGCGCCGAGCAGACCGTGCTGCAGCTGCGCGCCGACCGGCTCGCGGCGCAGGTCGGGCTGTACCGCGCGCTGGGCGGCGGCTGGCAGCCGGGTTCATGAGCCAAAAGAGCCGCGAGCGCACGACCGGCGTGCGCCTGCAGCTATTGTTTCGATAGCAAAGCGGTTGCGGCCTGCGTGACGATGCCCGCCGCGCTGGCGGACCAACGGACCAGCGGGCTCAACCAGCCGCCACGATCCGCTGCGCTTCCAGCATCGCGATCTCGTCGGCGCCGTAGCCGATGTCGGCCAGCAGCGCGCGCGTGTGCTCGCCCGGCGCGGGCGGCTGCAGCCGCAGGCCCGGGCGCTCGCCGCCGAGCGTGATCGGCAGGAGCGGCACCTTCGACGTGCTGCCGTCGTTCATGCGCACCGGCGCCAGCCCGCCGGTGGCGTTCAGGTGCGGGTCGTCGAACAGCTCCTGCGGCCGGGCGATGGGCGCGAAGGGAAGTTCGTTGGCTTCGAACACCGCAGCCAGTTCCGCCGCAGTGCGATCAGCCAGGTGAGAGCGCAGCAGGGGCATCAACCAGTCGCGCGCGCGCACCCGGTCGTTGTTGGTCGCCAGGCGCGGGTCGGCCTGCAGGTCGCGCAGGCCGAAGGCCTCGCAGAACACCGCCCACTGGCGGTCGCTCACCACCGCCAGGAAGATCTGCTCGCCGCCCTTCACGGTGAACACGTCGTACACGCCCCAGGCCGAGATGCGGCTGGGCATCGGGTCGGCCGCGACGCCGGTGGCGGCGTACTGCAGCATGTGCTGTGCCACCAGGAAGATGTTGTTCTCGAAAAGGGCCGACTGCACCTCGCAGCCGCGGCCCGTCAGCTCGCGCTGGCGCAGCGCGGCCATGGCGCCGATGGCGCCGAACATGCCGCCCATGATGTCGTTGACGCTGGTGCCCGCGCGCAGCGGGTCGCCGGCGCGGCCGGTCATGTAGGCGAGGCCACCCATCATCTGCACCACCTCGTCGAGCGCGGTGCGGTGGTCGTAGGGGCCGGGCAGGAAGCCCTTGAGGCTGACGTAGATGAGGCGCGGGTGAAGCGGGCCGAGCGCGGCGTAGTCCAGGCCCAGCTTCTTCATGGTGCCGGGCTTGAAGTTCTCGCTCACCACGTCGGCGGTGGCGATGAGGCGCAGCGCCGCCTCGCGGCCTTCGGGCTGCTTCAGGTCGAGCGCGATGCTCTTCTTGTTGCGGTTGAAGGCCGGGAAGAAGCCCGCGCCCGAGCCGAGCAGCCGGCGCGTGTCGTCGCCCGCCAGGGGCTCGACCTTGATGACCTCGGCGCCCAGGTCGCCCAGCACCATGCCGCAGGTCGGGCCCATGACCATGTGGGTGAACTCGACGACGCGGACGCCGGCATACGGCAGGGGTGGAGCATGGGACATGGCTGAGCCTGAGGCGCTGGAAAAGCGCTATTTTCGGGGCGATCGGCAGCAGGCGCGGCGTGCGGCATCACGATCGACACGTCCTGAAAATTATAAGAAACGCTCATGCTTGAGGCCCAGCGCTTCATGGTCGTTCCAGCGCGTCGGAGCTCAGCAGCCCCAGGTGTTTCTTCAGCGTTTCGAAGACTTGGCGCGTGACCGGGTTGACGACGTGGCTGCGCACGTAGAGGTAATAGACGAGGTCGGGCAGGCGCGGCATGCCGTCGCCCGGCCCGAGCACGCGCAGGCCGGCATCGAGTTGTTCCACGCCGCGCGCCGTCACGCCCAGGCCCGCGCGCAGGGCGGCCTTGATGCCGATCAGGCTCGACGAGGTGTAGCGCGGCGTCCAGGCGATGCCGGCGGCGTCCAGCGCCTCGTGGCCGATGCAGCGAAAGATGCTCGGTCCGTCCGCCATGATCAACGGCACCGGCTTGGCTGGATCGTGCAGGTAGCCCGCGCCGCACAGCCACACGCTCGGCGAGGTCCGCAGCACCACGCCTTCGAGTTGCGGATCGCTGCGATTGGAGATGATCATGTCGAGCTCGCCGCTCCGGATGGATTTCATGAGGAAGGGACTGCGGCCGATGTGAATGTCGAGCTGCAGCAGGGGCGAGTTGCGCGCGATCTCGGTCAGCAGCAGCGGCAGCATGGTGTCGGCCACGTCGTGCGGTGCGCCGATGCGCAGCACGCCTTCGAGCTGGCCCTGCTGCAGGCTGCGCAGGGCCTCGTCGTTGATCGCCAGCAGGTGGCGGGCGTAGACGAGCAGCCGCTGCCCATGGTCGGTGAGGCGCTTGTTGCGGCCGTGCTTCTCGAACAGCGGATGGCCGATCTGCTCTTCCAGGCGCTGCATCTGCTGGGTGACGGCCGACTGCGTCTTGCCCAGGTGCACCGCCGCGGCGGCGAAACCGTCGTGCGCCACGATGGCCGCAAGCGCGCGCAGCAGTTCGAGATCGAGTGTGCCCACTGATTAACTTTACTGATGTTTTCCGTGCTGCAGATGGATTGTTCGAACGAACGGTCGTCACTAAAGTGTGAAGTCGAGGCGAATCAAACCGACACGAATTCCGAAGGAGCCATTTCCATGACCGCGACCCACTCTTCCCTTGCCGACGAACGCCAGCAGGCGGTGCAGTCTGCCATCGAGCAAATGAAGAAAACGCTGCGGGGCGGCGAGGCGACCCGCGACACGCTGGCCTCGGTGCTGGACGCGCTGCTGCAACTCGCCAACCGGAAGCCGCTTTGGCAGGACGACAGCTTCCAGGCGCCCGCGGCCGGCGAGCACCAGGCGCGCTACCTGATCGCCGAGGACGCCGACCAGAGCTTCGCGCTCTATCTCAACGTGATGCGGCCGGGCAAGCGCATCGTGCCGCACAACCACACGACCTGGGCCTGCATCGCGGCGGTCGAAGGCACCGAACACAACCGCGTCTACGAGCGGCTGGACGACGGCACAGTGCCCGGCGTGGGCCGGCTGCGGGAAACCGAGTGCGTGGTCGTCGCACCCGGCACCGGCATCGCGCTGATGCCCGAGGACATCCACTCGGTGGAAATTCAAGGCGACCAGGTGATCCGCCATCTCCACATGTACGGCCGGGCGCTGGAAACGCTGAACTCGCGCACCGGCTACGACCTGGAAGCCGGCACCTGCCAGACCATGGGCATCGGCGTGCAGACGCGCCGCTAGTTCGCCGCGGCGGCAGCCGCATGTCCACGTCTCTACACAACCCCTGCTGCGACGGCACCCAGTGCCGCGGCAGCAGCGACCGCGCACGCCGGTCGCACGCCCACACCCAGCCCCCACCTTCGCATGACGACCTACCTGTCTCCTTCCACTCTGAAATCCTGGCTGCACGACGGACAGGAGATCGCGCTGCTCGACGTGCGCGAGCATGGCCAGTACGGCGAAGCGCACCTGTTCTATGCGGTGCCGCTGCCCTACAGCCGGCTAGAGATCGACGCGCCCCGGCTGGTGCCGCGCCGCAGCGTGCGCCTAGTGGTCTACGACGCGGGCGACGACAGCACGCCCCAGGTGGCCGAGCGTGCCGCCGCGCGGCTGGAGGCACTGGGCTACACCCAGGTCCGGGTGCTCGAAGGCGGCACGCGCGCATGGAAGGCGGCGGGCTTTGTCCTGTTCGCGGGC
The DNA here is from genome assembly GCA_963847265.1 of uncultured beta proteobacterium. Taxonomy (GTDB): domain Bacteria; phylum Pseudomonadota; class Gammaproteobacteria; order Burkholderiales; family Burkholderiaceae_C; genus Variovorax. The sequence continues at coordinate 1,830,433 of CAWJZE010000001.1, forward strand.
GTGAACCTCCCCTCCAAGACCTTCGGCGAACTCGCCGAGCAGACGTACCACACGCCCCGCATCGGGGCCGACCGCCTGGCGCAGATGCTGGCGCAGGGCGAACCCGTGACGGTGCTCGACGGCCGCCCGCTGTCCGAGTTCCACAAGATGAACATCCCCGGTGCCACCTGCTGCCCCAACGGCGAGCTGGCCTGGCGGGTGTCGACGCTGGTGCCCGATGCGACTATGCCCATCGTGGTCAACTGCGCCGGACGCACGCGGAGCATCATCGGCGCGCAGACGCTCATCAACCTGGGCGTGCCCAACCCGGTGTACGCACTGGAGAACGGCACTCAGGGCTGGTACCTCGCCGACCATCGGCTGGCACACGGCGGCACCCAGGGCTACGCCGAGGACTCGGGCAGCCCCGCGCTGAAGCCGGCCGCCGAGGCGCTCGCGCGGCGCTTCGGGGTGCCGCAGGTGGATGCGGCCACCGTCCGCGGCTGGGCCGCCGACCCGCAGCGCACGCTGTTCCTGTGCGACGTGCGCACGCCCGAGGAGTTCGCCGCGGGCAGCCTGCCGACGGCACAGCACACGCCGGGCGGGCAGCTGATGCAGGCCGGCGACCAGTACGTCGGCGTGCGCGGCGCGCGCTTGGTGCTGATCGACGACGACGGTGTGCGCGCGCCCACGGTGGCGAGCTGGCTGCGCCAGATGGGCCACGATGCCAGCGTGCTCACGGGCGGGCTGGCCAGCGGCCTGGCGCTCCCGTCGGCCGATGCGCCGCACCCCCCGGCGCTGGCCGGCATCGACGCGGCGACCCTGGCCGCGCGCCTGCGCCGCGACGAGGTGGCGCTGGTCGACCTGCGCCCCGGCATGGCCTTCCGTGCGGCGCACATCCCGCAGGCGCGGTGGTCGATCCGGCCTGCGCTGGCCTCGCTGCTACAGCACGAGACGCGGCCGGTCGTGCTGGTCGCCGACACGCCCGCGCTCGCCGCGTGGGCCGCCACCGAATGGCCGGACGGGCGCCCCGCGCCGCTGCTGCTCGACGGCGGCATGGCGGCCTGGCGCGAAGCCGGGCAGCCCGTGGCCGCCAGCCCGGACACGCCGCCGGACGCGCAGTGCATCGACTACTTGTTCTTCGTACACGACCGGCACGACGGCAACAAGGAGGCCGCGCGCCGCTACCTGGCCTGGGAGACCGGCCTGGTCGCGCAACTCGACGCCGACGAACTCGCCGGCTTCCGGCTGCCGGCTGCATCGGCCTAGATCTCGCTAGCGCCTTTCCCTTTTTCCGCCTCTTCCACTTCCAGGAGTTTCGCCATGCCTTCCGTGCTTCGTGTGCTTCGTCTCCCGTCCGTGCTGCAATGGGCCGCCATCGCCGGCTGCGCAGCCTCCTTCATGCTGCCGGTCGCCTCCGAGCCGCTGCCGCAGCGCAACGGCTTCCCGTCGCAGCCGATCCGCTTCATCTCGCCCTTCCCGCCAGGCGGCGGCAACGACGGCACCACCCGCTTCGTCACCACCCGGCTGCCGGAGGTGACGGGCCAGTCGGCGGTGGTGGAGAACCGCGGCGGCGCGGGCGGCAACATCGGCGCCAAGGCCGTCGCCGACGCCAAGGCGGATGGCTACACCGTGCTCACGGCCCAGGTGTCGCTGATGGCGGTCAACCCCAGCCTCTATGCCTCGGCCGGCTTCGACCCGCTGAAGAACTTCGTGCCGATCACCCAGATCAACGCCGCGCCGTTGGCGCTGGTGGTGGCGGCCGAATCGCCGTACAAGACCTTCGCCGACCTGGCCGCGCGCACCAAGAGCCATCCGGGCACGGTGACCTATGCGACGCCCGGCAACGGCACCCTGTCGCACCTGGTCGGCGTGGTGCTCGGCAAGGACAGCGGCATCGAGATGACGCACGTGCCTTACAAGGGCGCGGGTCCGGCCATCACGGACCTGCTGGGCCATCAGGTGGATGTGCTCGTGAGCTCCACCGCCTCGGTGGCCGGCATGCTGCAGAGCGGCAAGATGCGCGCCCTTGCCGTCACCAGCCCGCGCCGCATCGGCGTGTTCACCAAAGTGCCGACGCTGGAGGAACTCGGCTACCCGAACACCCGCTTCGAGGACTGGTACGGCTTCTTCGCGCCCGCCGGCACGCCGCCGGAACGTGTGGCCTACCTCAACGAAGCGCTGGTGCGCACGCTGCGCATGCCCGAGGTCAGCCGGCTGATCACCGACGGCGGCAGCGAGGTGGTCGCCGGCACGGCCGACGCCTTTGCCGCCCAGCTGCAGCAGGACATCGTCCGCTGGGCGCGCGTGGTGAAGCTATCGGGCGCGAAGATCGACTGACCCGGCGCAAGCGACCATGAGTGCCCCGTCCCCCACAGCGCCCGGCCTGGGCTTGCAGACCCGCCTGCTGCACGCGGGCAAGGCGCCCGCCTATGCCGGCGGCAGCGCGGTGAACCCACCGCTGGTGCGCGCCAGCACCGTGCTGTTCGACAGCGTCGCGGCGCAGCGCGAGATGCGTGCGCGCCGCGGCGACGAGCGCCTGTTCACCTACGGCGCGCGCGGCACGCCCACCACCTTCGCGCTCGAGGACGCGGTCACCGAGCTCGAAGGCGGCTTTCGCACCCGGCTGTTCCCGACCGGCCTGGCGGCCGTCGGCATGACGCTGCTGGCCTACCTGAAGCCCGGCGACCACGTGCTGATGTCGGACAGCGTCTACGAGCCCGTGCGCAAGCTGGCGGACGACTTCCTCGCGCCGTACGGCATCGGCTGCACCTTCTTCCGCGCCGATGGCAGCGACGTGGCGGAACGGCTCACGCTCGCGACGCGCATGGTCTACGCCGAATGCCCGGGTTCGCTGGTCTACGAGCTGTGCGACCTGCCCCGCCTGGCCGCGCTCGCCCACGCGCATGGCGCCTGGCTCGCGGCCGACAACACCTGGGGCTCGGGTTGCCAGTACCGCCCGCTCGCCCTCGGCGCCGACATCTCCATCATGGCCGCGACCAAGTACCTGTCAGGGCACTCGGACGTGATGATGGGCACCGTGTGCACCACGCACGAGGCCTGGGAACCGCTGGCGCGGCGCAGCGACACCTTCGGCATGACGGTCAGCCCGGACGACGCCTGGCTGGTGCTGCGCGGCATGCGCACCCTGTCGGCGCGGCTGCAGATGCACGAGCGCCACGCGCTGCAGGTGGCCGCCTGGCTGCAGTCGCGGCCGGAAGTCGCGACCGTGTTCTGCCCCGCGCTGCCGACGCATCCGGGCCACGCGCTGTGGCTGCGCGATGCCGCCGGCACCAACGGCTTGCTGTCGTTCGAACTGCAGCCGCAGATCTCGTCGCTGGCGGCCGAGCGGCTGGTGGACAGCCTGTCGCTGTTCGGCATCGGTGCCTCCTGGGGTGGCTTCGAGAGCCTCGCCGTCCTGGTCGACATGGCGCGCGCCCGCAGCTGCGCGGACTGGCAGGGTCGCGGACCGGTGGTCCGCCTGCACGTGGGACTGGAAGACCCGGCCGACCTGCTGGCCGACCTGGACGCGGGCTTCGCCGCGATGCAGGGCGCCGGCCCGGGCGCCCGATGAGCCTGCTGTCCGCCGCACCGCCGGCGCAGCGCCGGTTCGAACGCGCCCGCGCGCTCTGGCCGGGCATTGCCGTGGCGTCGATGGCGATGCTGTCGGCCACCTTCATGGCCGAGCACTACGGCGGCCCGCTGCTGCTCTATGCGCTGCTGATCGGACTGGCCCTGCATTTCCTCTACGACGACGGCCGCTGCCGGCCGGGCATCGATTTCTGCACCCGCACCGTGCTGCGGGTCGGCGTGGCGTTGCTGGGCGCGCGCATCACGCTGGGGCAGGTGGCGCAGCTCGGGCTCGGGCCCTTCTGCGTGGCCGTCGCGGGCATCGTGAGCACCATCGGCCTAGGCGGCTGGCTGGCGCGGCGCATGGGGCTCAAGACCGACTTTGGCCTGCTGTCGGGCGCGGCGGTGTCCATCTGCGGCGCCTCGGCTGCGCTGGCGGTGTCGGCCGTGATGCCCAAGTCTGAGGAGAACGAGCACCACATGCTGTTGACCGTGATCGGCGTGACGGCACTCTCCACGCTGGCGATGGTGTTCTATCCGTCGCTGGCGCGGCTGCTGGACCTGCCCGACGCGGCGGCGGGCATCTTCCTGGGCGGCACCATCCACGACGTGGCGCAGGTGGTGGGCGCGGGCGCCATGATCTCGCAGGAGGCGGCCGAAGCGGCGATCATCGTCAAGCTGCTGCGCGTGCTGCTGCTGGTGCCGGTGGTGGCCGTGCTCGCGCTGTACTGGCGGCGTCGGGGCCTGCAGGCGGCCGGCGCGGCACCGGCCGGGTCGCGGGCCGCTCCCCGGCCGCCGCTGGTGCCGCTGTTCCTGGGCTGCTTCATCGCACTGGTCGTGCTCAACAGCGCGGGCGGCGTGCCCGCGACCGCCGGCCGTCTGCTGAGCGACCTGTCGCGCGTCTGCCTGGTCGTCGCGATCGCGGCCCTGGGCATGAAGACCTCGCTGGCCCAGCTGATGGGTCTGGGCTGGCGGCCGCTGGCCTTGATGCTGATCGAGACTGTGTGGCTCGCCGGCCTGGTGCTGGCCTACCTGGCGCTGGCCTGAGCGGCCCGCATCAGGGCTGGAAGCCCTTGGGCAGGCCGGCCTCGGGCGTCATACCGTACAAGGGCTCGCCGGGCAGCCCGGCCATGAGCGGCGCGCGCGCCGCGATCAGCTGCGGCAGGTCGATGCCGGTGCGCACGCCCATCGCCTCGAACATGAAGACCAGGTCTTCCGTCACCACGTTGCCCGAGGCCCCCGGCGCGTACGGGCAACCGCCCAGGCCGCCCAGCGAGGCGTCGAAGGTGCGAACGCCTTCCTCATAGGCCGCGAGGCAGTTGGCCAGGCCCAGGCCGCGCGTGTTGTGCATGTGCGCTGCGCCCGCCCGCTCGCCGATCTCCGCGCGCAGGCGCCTGAAGAGGCGCCGCACCTGCGCCGGGTTGGCGTAGCCGACGGTGTCGGACAGACCCGACTCGTCCGCGCCGGCGGCGACGCACTGCGCGGCCAACTGGATCACCTCGTCTTCGGGCACATCGCCCTGCAGCGTGCAGCCGAAGGCGGTCGAGATGCCGGCCTCGAGCTTGACGTGCGGCGCGATGTCGCGGCGCAGCTCGGAGATGGCGCGCACCTCCTCGATCATCTCCTCGCGCGTCTTGCGCACATTGGCCAGCGAATGCGCCGCGCTGGCGGAAACCGGCACCGTCAGCTTGTGCACGCCGGCCGCCAGCGCCGCCTCGGCGCCCCGGCGGTTGGGCACCAGCGCCATCACCGTCAGGCCGGACAGCGTGACGGCGTGGCGCACCACCTCGGCGGCGTCGGCCATCTGTGGCAGCAGCCGTGCCGGCACGAAGGAGGCGACCTCGATTTCGCGCACGCCGGCGGCGTGGAGCGCATCGATCCAGCGCAGCTTGTCTGCCGTCGGCATCGTGGCCTTGACCGACTGCAGGCCGTCGCGCGGACCGACCTCGCTGATGAGGACATCGGGCAATGGCATGGATTGCGTCTCTTTCGGAGGTTGAAAGTTCTGTCTAATAGAACTATATTCTGTTTAATAGAATTAAACCGTCGAGCACTCTGCCTGTCAAGCCCCGCCCATGCCCCGCAAAGCCCAAACCGGATCGGTGTCCGACCTGAACGCAGCACCCGGAGGCGCGGCCGCGGTGGACCGGGCGCTGAGCCTGCTCTCGGCGTTTCGGCCTAGCGACGAGGCGCTGACGCTGGCGCAGTTCGCCGAGCGCACCGGGCTCTACAAGAGCACCGTGCTGCGCCTGCTGGCGTCGCTGGAGCACGCGCGCCTGATCCAGCGGCAGGACGGTGGCCGCTATGCGCTCGGCCCGGAGATCGCCCGGCTGCATGGCCTCTATGCCGCGTCGCTTTCGCTTGAGCGCATCGTGCCGCCGGTGCTGCGCGAGCTGGTCGCGGCCACCGGCGAGAGCGCGGCCTACCACGTGCGCCAGGCGCAGGGCGCCACCTGGGCGCGCCTGTGCCTCTACCGGGTCGATTCGCCGCACGTGGTGCGCGACCACGTGCTCGCCGGCGATCTCCTGCCCATCGACCGCGGCGCCGGCGCCCGGGTCCTGATCGCGTTCGGCCCCGAGGCCGAGCGGCCGCGCGGCGCCAGGGGTCGCAAGCTCTATGACGCGATCCGTGCGCAGGGCTACTGCGCCCTGGTGGGCGACCGCTCGGCCGAGCTCGCCGGCATCTCGGCGCCGGTGTTCCACGTCGACGGCTCGCTCGCGGGCGCGATCACGCTCACCATGCCGGCGCACCGCTATGACGAGCGCTTGATCGAACCCGTGCGCGCCGCCGCCGCCAGGCTCGACGGCAGGGTTTGATTGGACTTCTTTTGGTCATCAATCAATCGACTTTCGCCTTCTTAATGATTTGACCGGTATCAAATACAGTACGGGCACGCGCGAAGCTTGCGCTCCAACATTCACTTTTCAAGGTTCCACCATGACCGAACGCACCCCCGTCCACGGCCTCCGGGTCGCCACCGAGCTCTACCGCTTCATCGAGGACCGGGTCCTGCCCGCCACCGGCGTGGCGAGCGAGCCCTTCTGGCGCGGGTTCGACGCCATCGTGCACGACCTGGCGCCGAAGAACATCGCGCTCTTGGCCGAGCGCGACCGCCTGCAGGCCGAGATCGACGCTTGGCACAAGGCGCATCCCGGCCCGATCGCCGACATGCCGGCGTACCGCGCGTTCCTGGAAAAAATCGGCTACCTGCTGCCGCAGCCCGCGCAGGTGCACGCCACCACCGCCAATGTCGACGACGAGCTCGCCCTGCAGGCCGGCCCGCAGCTGGTGGTGCCGATCCTGAACGCGCGCTACGCGCTCAACGCCGCCAACGCGCGCTGGGGGTCGCTCTACGACGCGCTCTACGGCACCGACGCCCTCCCCGAGACCGACGGCGCCGAGAAGGGCCAGGGCTACAACCCGGTGCGCGGCGCCAAGGTGATCGCCTTCGCGCGCGAGGTGCTCGATCAGGCCGCGCCGCTGGCCAAGGGCTCGCACAAGGACGCGACCGGCTACAGCGTGAAGGACGGCCGGCTGGCCGTTGCCACCAAGGCGGGCGACACCGGTCTGGCCGACCCGGCGCAGTTCGTCGGCTACCAGGGCGACGCGGCGGCGCCCACGTCGGTCCTGCTCAAGCACAACGGCATCCACCTCGACATCCGCATCGACCGCAACACGCCCACCGGCCGCACCGACCCGGCCGGCGTGAGCGACGTGATCGTCGAGGCGGCGCTCTCCACCATCCTCGACCTGGAGGACTCGGTCGCGGTGGTCGATGCCGCCGACAAGGTGCAGGGGTATTCCAACTGGCTCGGCATCCAGCAGGGCACGCTGACCGAGGAGGTCACCAAGGGCGGCAAGACCTTCACGCGCGGCCTCAACCCCGACCGCGAGTACACCGGCCCCGACGGCCGGCCGGTCAAACTGCACGGCCGCTCGCTGATGTTCGTGCGCAACGTCGGCCACCTGATGACCAACCCGGCCATCCTCTACACCGACGGCGAGGGCCAGACGCGCGAGATCCCCGAGGGCATCCTGGACGCGGTCGTGACCACCACCATCGCCACCATCGACCTGAAGCGCCGCGGCAACTCGCGCACCGGCAGCATCTACATCGTCAAGCCCAAGATGCACGGGCCGGCCGAGGTGGCCTTCGCCGACGAGCTGTCCGGCCGCGTCGAGCAGCTGCTCGGGTTGGCCCCCAACACCGTCAAGCTCGGCATCATGGACGAGGAGCGCCGCACCAGCGTCAACCTGGTGGCATGCATCGCCGCCGCGGCGGGGCGCGTGGCCTTCATCAACACGGGTTTTCTCGACCGCACCGGCGACGAGATGCACACCGGCATGTACGCCGGGCCGATGATCCGCAAGGGCGACATGAAGTCCACGCCGTGGATCGCCGCCTACGAGAAGAACAACGTGCTGGCGGGCCTGTCGTGCGGCCTGCGCGGCAAGGCGCAGATCGGCAAGGGCATGTGGGCCATGCCCGACCTGATGGCCGACATGCTCAAGCAGAAGATCGGCCACCCCAAGGCCGGCGCCAACACCGCCTGGGTGCCCAGCCCCACCGCCGCCACGCTGCACGCGCTGCACTACCACCAGGTCAACGTGGCCGAGGTGCAGAAGGAGCTGGAAAAAATCGACGCCGGCGCCGAGCGCGACGCCATCCTGAACGACCTGCTGCAGGTGCCGGTCGCGCCCGAGGCCGACTGGAGCGAGGCCGAACGCCAGGAGGAGCTCGACAACAACGTGCAGGGCATCCTGGGCTACGTGGTGCGCTGGATCGACCAGGGCATCGGCGTGTCGAAGGTGCCCGACATCCACAACGTCGGGCTGATGGAGGACCGCGCGACGCTGCGCATCTCCAGCCAGCACATCGCCAACTGGCTGCTGCACGGCATCGTGACCAGGGAGCAGGTCGATGCCACCTTCCGGCGCATGGCCGCGGTGGTGGACCGGCAGAACGCGGGCGACCCGAACTACAAGCCCATGGCCGGGCACTTCGACACCTCGGCCGCCTACAAGGCCGCGCAGGACCTGGTCTTCAAGGGCCTGGAGCAGCCCAGCGGCTACACCGAGCCGCTGCTGCACGCGTGGCGGCTGAAGGTCAAGGGCGAAGCGGCCTGATCGCCTGCCGAGGGAGCCTTCGGCACTGATGCTGCTATCAAGTTGATAGCGACTGGCGCAGATGGGACGGGCGCTGCTGCCCGATTCGGTATCCAAACGGCATCTTCGGATGCCGTTTTTGCGAAGGCGGCGGCACCGCTTCAGTCCGGCTTGCGCTTCATGTCCTTGTAGGTGCGGTCGGTGGCCTCGGCGCGGCTGGTGTCGACCACGCCGCGCTCGACGTCGGCCAGCGCCTTCTTTCCCACGTCCGGTATCGCGCCGACGGTGGCGCTGGGCGGGCCGGAAGGCTTTTGCTGGTCGGACGACTGGTCGTGCTCGTGCGGCAGGCGCGGCGCGGCGTCCTCGTCGGGGGTGCCGAGCTGGCTGCTGTGGGTGGTGGAGCCGTCGCCGTCGGGCACGGTGCCGGTGTGCTGCGCGCTGCGCGGGTCGCGTGGGTCGCTCATGGAAGTCTCCGGATGAGGGTGGGGCCACGCCGGCTCGAAGGATCGGTCAGTCAGTCAGGCAGGCAGCCGGCGATGACGGTGCTTTGCGAAGGCAGTGACTGTGGGTCGGCGCCGCCGCCGCCGGGGTAGGACGTTCCGCGGGCGCGGCGTAGGAGCCGGGTGGCGGGCCGGCCCTGCGGCCGACGACGTGGCGCGCTCCTACAGCCCCTGCGGCCGCGCCTCCGCTAAGGTGAGCCTTTGGAGGATCTCCTTTCATGCCTGCATCCAAGACTGCCGCCGCAAGGCCCGCCGCCGCGCCGCGCGTGCTGTGGAAGGGCGCCATCAGCTTCGGCCTGGTGCACATCCCAGTCGCGCTCTACCCGGCCTCGCGCGACAGCGGCATCGACTTCGACTGGCTCGACCGGCGCAGCATGGACCCGGTCGGCTACAGGCGCATCAACAAGAAGACCGGCGAGGAAATCGCGCGCGAGGACATCGTCAAGGGCATCGAGTACCAGTCCGGCCGCTACGTCGTGCTGAGCGACGACGAGATCCGCGCCGCCTACCCCCGCACCACCCAGACCATCGAGATCGAGTCCTTCGTGCCCGCGGGCGCCATCCCCGACGTGTTCCTGGAGCGGCCCTACTACGTGGCGCCGGTCGAGCACGGCGCCAAGGTCTATGCGCTGCTGCGCGAGGCGCTGCGGCGCACCGGCCGCATCGGCGTGGCGCGCCTCGTGATCCAGACCAAGCAGCACCTGGCGGCGCTGATGCCCGCCGGCGCGGGGCTGCTGATCGACCTGCTGCGCTGGGACGCCGACATCCGCCCCTGGAACGACCTGCCGCTGCCGCCCGAGGACGCCAAGGAGGCCGGCGTGACCGAGCGCGAGCTGGCCATGGCCGAGCAGCTGGTCGAGAGCATGAGCGGCGACTGGCAACCGCAGCAGTTTCGCGACTCGTTCAAGGACGAGATCATGCGGCTGGTCGAGCGCAAGATCGCGGCCGGCGACACCGAATCCACCGCGGCCGCCCCACTGGAGGAGGCGCCGCCCGACGCCGACGTGCTCGACCTCACCGACCTGCTGCAGCGCAGCCTGCGCCCGGGCGGCGTCGCCTCGGCGGGGGGCCAAGGCCAGGGCGAGGCCCCGGAGGAAGAGGGGAAGGTCGCGCCAGGCCGCCATCCCTCGGGCAAGGCGCCCGCGTCCGGCGCCGCCAAGAAGCCCGCGGGACCGGCCTCGCACGCCGCCGCCAAGCGCCGGCGCGCCACCTGAGGCGCAGAACCACGCCGGCGCCCCGGCGCGCCCTGATCGGTACTTTCCTACCCATCGGTCCGTGCCGCTCCCACAGGGCGCCGCCCGGCCCAACTACGGTGCCCGCCCGCCCGCTCTCCTAAGCTTGTGGGCTTGCTGTCGGCAGCGGGCACGCTTTGGGCTGTCGCGGCAGCCCGATCCCGTATTTCACCTTTCTTTCAGGAGTCGCCGATGGCGCTTTATTCATTGCTCGGCGCGCTCGCCGGATCGCTCGCCGGCTGGGCGTCGGGGCTGGCGCTGGTCGGCGCCCGGCCCTGGCGCCTGGCCCTCTTCACGTGCGCCGGCGCGCTGGCCGGGGTGTTCGCGGTGCCGCTGGCGCAATGGCTGCTGCACGGCGTGTCGCCCGACGAACTGCTGGTCTGGGTGGCGGCGACGTTGGTCGGCGTGCTGAGCGCGATCGCGGTGCTCAACGCACTGGCGCGCTCCTTCGAGACCGACACCCCGGCGGGCTGACGCCTTCCCCTCTCTCGTGCCGGCCGGCAGCGCCCGGCACCCCATCGCAAGGAACAACGCGGATGACGCCACACAACAAAGCGGCCGCCGGGCGGCGCCCGAAGACGACGGGCGAGGGCGCGTCGGCCAAGCAGGAGCAGCTGGCGGCCAGCACCGTCGACCCGGTGGCGCAGCTCACCACCAACCAGGGCGTGCAGGTGCCCGACAACCACCATTCGCTCACCGCCGGGCCGCGCGGGCCGACGCTGCTCGAAGACTTCATCCTGCGCGAGAAGCTGGCGCACTTCGGCCAGGAGCGCATTCCCGAGCGCGTCGTGTTCGCGCGCGGCGCGGGGGCGCACGGCCACTTCCAGGTCTACAAGTCGATGTCGCAGTTCACCTGCGCCGACTTCCTGCAGGACCCGTCGCAGCGCACGCCGGTGTTCGTGCGCTTCTCCAACATGACGGGCTCGCAGGGCGCGGCCGACACGGCGCGCGACGTGCGCGGCTTCGCCGTCAAGTTCTACACGCAGCAGGGCAACTACGACCTGGTCGGCGCCAGCATCCCGGTGTTCTTCGTGCAGGACGCGATGAAGTTCCCCGACCTGGTGCACGCGATCAAGCCCGAGCCGCACCACGGCATGCCGCAGGCCACGAGCGCGCACGATACCTTCTGGGACTTCGCCTCGCTCATGCCCGAGACCACCCACGCGCTGCTGTGGGCCATGAGCGGCCGTGCGCTGCCGCGCAGCCTGCGCATGATGGAGGGCTTCGGCGTGCACACCTTCCGCTTCGTCAACGCCCGCGGCGAGGCGCACTTCGTCAAGTTCCACTGGCGCCCGCGTCTGGGCGCGCACGCGCTGCTGGCCGACGAGGCGCAGAAGATCGCCGGGTGCGACCCGGACTTCCTGCGCCGCGACCTGTGGGAGGCCATCGAGCGCGGCGACTTCCCCGAGTGGGAGCTGGGCGTGCAGATGGTGCCCGAGGACAAGGAGCATTCGCTCGGCTTCGACCTGCTGGACGCGACCAAGCTGATCCCGGAGGAGCTGGTGCCGGTGCAGAAGATCGGCCGGCTGGTGCTCAACCGCAACCCGGACAACTTCTTCGCCGAGACCGAGCAGGTCGCCTTCCACCCGGGCCACGTGGTGCCGGGCATCGACTTCAGCAACGACCCGCTGCTGCAGGGGCGGCTCCTGTCGTACACCGACGCACAGATGGCGCGCCTGGGCGGCGCCAACTTCCACGCGCTGCCGATCAACCGCGGCGTGTGCCCGTTCCACAACCTGCAGCGCGACGGGCGCCACCAGCCGGCCATCCACCGCGGCCAGGCGGCCTACGAACCCAACACGCTGGGCAACAGCGGTGAGTTCCGCGTCGATGGCGCGAGCGGCGGCTTCCAGTCGTTTCCGCAGGAGCTCCAGGCGCAGAAGGTGCGCGGCCGCAGCCCGTCGTTCGACGACCACTTCACGCAGGCGCGCCTGTTCTTCGACAGCCAGGGCGCGGTGGAGAAGGAGCACATCGCCGCCGCCCTGCGCCTCGAACTCTCGAAGCTCGAAATACCCGCCATCCGGCAGCGCGTGGTCGACAACCTGGCGCACGTGGACGGCCGTCTGGCGCGCCGCGTGGCCGAGGGGCTGGGCCTCGGCGCGCCCGACGCGAAGGCGGCGGCGGGGCGGGCGGGTTTTCGCGACCAGCGCATCAGCCTGGAGCTGGACGAGTCGCCCGCGCTCGCCATGCAGGGCGCGGCGGAGGCCTCGGCGCGCACGCGCCGGGTGGCGGTGCTGGCGGCCGACGGCGTCGATTCGGCCTCGCTCAAGCCCATCCAGCAGGCCGTCGAGGCGGCCGGCGCGCACTGCACGGTGGTGGCGGCGCGGTTCGGCACGGTGACCAGCGCGTCGAAGCGCCAGATCGCCGTCGACGCCACCTTCGCCAGCCGGCCCTCGGTGCTGTTCGACGCGGTGCTGATCCCGGCGGGCGCGGACGGCATCGAGGCGCTGGCCGCGAGCGGCGAGGCGGTCCACTTCGTGCTGGAGGCCTACAAGCACGGCAAGGCGATCTGCGCGCTGGGCGAGGGTGTGCGGCTGCTGGCCACGCTCGGCCTGCGCGATGCGGCGGAGCGCGACGACGATGCGACCGTGGCCGGCGTGCTGGTGGCGCCCGCACCCGTCATGACCACCGGTGACGCGACCGAGGCGCTGCAGATCGCGCAGCGCTTCGTCGCGGACATCGCCCGGCACCGTCATTGGGACCGGCCGGGCCTGGAGGCGGTGGCGGCCTGAGGCTCAGGCGGCGGGGGCCTGCGTCTTTGGCACCGGGCGCGGGACGTCCCGCGCCGCCACGCGGCGCAGCTGCATGCGGATCGCCTCGCGCAGCAGGGCGGGCGCGACGGGCTTGTAGAGCACCGCGACGCCCGCCCGGGCCGTCTCCTGCAGGCGCTCGGGCTTGGTTTCCCCGGTCACCAGCAGGCGCGCGGTCCGTGCGCCGGTGCCCCGGGGGTGGGCGTCGAGGGCGCGCAGCACGTCGAGCCCGCTGGCGCCGTTGCCCAGCAGCAGGTCGGTCACGACGAGGTCGGGCGCGCGCTGCCAGCGGTCGGCCAGCGCCAGCGCGCCTTCGAGGCCGGGGGACGACATCACCTCGGCGCCCCACAGCCGCAGCAGCCATTGCAGGCCTTCGAGGATGCTCGGCTCGTCGTCCACCACCAGCACCGAGAGGCCGGCGAATTCGGGGTCGGCCGTGAGGCCTGACGCCAGCGGCGCGGCGGGCGGCACGGGCAGCGGCGTGGCCCGATCGACCAGCGCGCTCACCAGAGTGCCGTGTCCCGGCACCGACTTCAACGTGACGGGGATGTCCAGCAGGTCGGCCAGCCGCCGCACCGTGGCCAGCCCCAGGCCCAGGCCGCGCACGCCCTGCGAGCGCTGCTGCGGCTCGACCTGGTAGAACTCCTCGAACACCCGCGCCTGGTGCTCGCGCGCGATGCCGATGCCGGTGTCCCACACCTCGATGCGCACCCGCTGTCCGCGGCGGCGCGCCGCCAGCAGCACGCCGCCGCGGCGCGTGTGGCGCAGCGCGTTGGAGATCAGGTTGTTGAGGATGCGCGACAGCATCAGGTAGTCGCTGCGCACCCACTCGTCGGTCTGGCGCACCACCAGACGCAGCTCCTGCGCCTCGGCCACCGTGCGGAAGTTGCGGCTCACCTCGGTGAACAGGGCGTCCAGCGAGAACTCGGCCAGCGTGGGGCGCTGCACCCCCGCTTCGAGCTGCGACAGGTTGAGCAGCTCCGAGAACAGCCGGTCCAGCGCCGCCACGCATTCGCGCATGTGGCCGATGTGCTGCAGGCGCGCCGGGTCGCGTTCGCCGTGGCCCAGCGCGTCTGAGAACAGCGTCAGCGCGTGCAGCGGCTGGCGCAGGTCGTGGCTGGCGGCTGCCAGCAGGCGCGTCTTGGCCAGGCTGGCGGCTTCCAGCTGCGCGTTCTTGCGGGCCAGCTCGGCGGTGGCCTCCTCGATGCGCACCTGCAGCGTCCGGCGGTTTTCCGCCAGGGCGCGCGCCGCCTCGTTGAAGCCGGCCTGCAGGCGCCCGATTTCGGCCGTGCCCTCGACCGGCACGCGCACTTCCTCGCCCGCGCCCAGGCGGTCCATCGCGTCGCCCAGGCGCCGGATCGGCCCGCCGATGCGCCGCGCAGCCCAGCAGCCCGCGCCGCCGATGCCCGCCAGGCTCGCCAGCAGCAGCAGGCCGACGCTGCGCAGCGTGTCCGCGCGCGCGCGCTCCACCGAGGCGAGGCCGATCTCCACCATCACCTGGCCGATCGGCGCCCGGTCTTCGCCCAGGACCGACTCGACGGCGCGGAGGCTGGGCTGTCCGGGCGGCGCGCCGGGGGCCTGCGCCCGGGCCACGATCTCGCCGTCGTCGGACCAGATCTGCACCTGCAGCACGTCGGGCTGGCGCAGGGCCGACTGCGCGGTGCGCGCCAGCACGCGCCGGTCCATGCGCGCCAGCGGCGCCTGCGCCAGCGCGGCCACCTGCAGCGCGACCGTCTGCGCATTGGCGCGCATCAGCTCGGCGATGGCCCCCAGGTGCTGGCGCGTCAGCACGCCGACCACCACGACCGTGGTCACGATGGCCGGCAGCAGCGCGAGCAGCACCAGCTGGCGCGCCAGCGAGGCGCGCCCCGTCCACGGCGTGAAGGGTCGGGAGCGAGCGGGCCACGTCATCGGTTCAACCGGTCTCCAGGGAAGCCAGGACTCGTTTTGTCGGTGGGCCGGCGGCGCCGGTCGCGTCACAAATGTCTCGGCCTGGTTTTTAATTGTGTAATGGTTCGCGAGCGCGGCGTTGCATCGAGCGGCGCCGCGGTGGTTTTTTCGCTTCAGGTGCCGAGGAGTCGCCGCCCGCCATGTTCCACGTCCGAGCCGTCCCCGCCGAGACTTGCGGGTCCGGCGCCCGCCTGCGTGCGACGCCCGCGCGCAGGCGGGCGCTGCGGCTGCTGCTCGGCCAGGCGCTGGCCGTGGCCGCGCTGGAGACTTCGGGCGCCGGCGCTGCGGCCCAGGACGGCAAGGCGCGCGCGGTCGTGCGCTTCGGCATCCTGCCGCTGGGCGGCGCCCTGGAGTCGCGCAACGACTGGGAGCCGCTGCTCGGCGACCTGGGCCGGGCCATCGGACGCGCGGTGGCGATGCTCTCGGCCACCTCGTACGAGGCGCTCGAGCAGGCGATCCAGCGCGGCGAGGTCGACATGGCGTTCCTCTCGGGCAAGATGGCGCTCGACGCCGTGACGCGCCACGGCATGACGGTGCTGGCCCAGGTCACGCGCCACGACGGGCTGCCCGGCTACCGGGCCGTGCTGCTCACGCGCAAGACGGGGCCGCTGCGCTCGCTCGACCAGCTGCTGGCCGACCCCGACCGCTGGCGCCTGGCGCGCGGCGAGAGCCGCTCGGTGTCGGGCTACCTGGTGCCGCAGCTGCAGCTTTTCCTGCCCCACCACATCGCGATGGAGACGCGCTTCAAGGAGGAGCTGGTCGGCACCCACCAGTTCACCGCGCTGGCGGTCGCCAACGGCCAGGCCGACGTGGCGACCAACAACACGGCCGACCTGGCGCGCTTCCGCCAGCAGTTCCCGGTCGAGTTCGAGCGGCTGCAGGTCATCTGGCAGTCGGAGCTCATCCCGCATGCGCAGATCGTGGCGCGGCGCGACTGGCCGCCGGAGTTGCTGGAGCGCGTTCGCGGCTTTCTCACGGGCTACGGGCGCGGTACGGGCGCCGCGGCCGACGCGCAGCGGGCGGTGCTCAAGGCGCTGCACGACCTGGCCGGCTTCGTCGCGGCCGACAACCGCTCGCTGCTGCCGGCGGCCACGCTGGCCTACCAGCTGGAGCGGCAGAACGCGCTGGACGGCCAGTGGGTCAGCGAGGCGGCGCGGCAGGCGCGGCTGCAGCGTCTCGCCAGGGCCTACGACGAGCAGACCGCGATCCTGCGCGCGCCCTGACCGGCCGGCCCGCGGCCGCCCTGCGGGGCGATGACCCTGCACGCATAGGCCGTGGGCGCTAGGCCATTGGTGTGGCCCTGCCGGCTTGCCCGGCAGGGTGTTCAAAGCTATCTTCGTGCATCGCCCTCGGAGAAGCCTGCATGAAGATCCTGATCGCCGACGACCACCGGCTCGTCATCGAGGCGGTCAAAGCCAAGCTGGCCGAGCTGGGAGGCGACATCGCCTTCGAGGTCGCGCTGGACGTGGACGCGCTACTGGCGTGCGCGGACCGCGACATCGATCTCGCCCTGGTCGACCTCCACATGCCCGGCGCCGAGGGCTTCAGCCATGTCGACGCGCTGCGGCGGCGCCACCCGGCCCTGCCGGTGATCGTGCTGTCGGGCTCCGAGGAGCCGGCGCTGATGCGCTCGGCGCTCGATCGCGGCGCGCTCGGCTTCATCCCCAAGGCCTATTCGGCCGAGGTCATGCTGTCGGCGGTGCGGCTGGTGCTGGCCGGGGGCGTGTACGTGCCGCCGATGCTGCTGTCGGGGCTGCCGCTGGCCAACACGCTGGACGGGGACGCGCCGGCCACGCCGACCACGCTGGAG
Organism: uncultured beta proteobacterium; assembly: GCA_963847265.1. Taxonomy (GTDB): domain Bacteria; phylum Pseudomonadota; class Gammaproteobacteria; order Burkholderiales; family Burkholderiaceae_C; genus Variovorax. The sequence goes on from CAWJZE010000001.1 coordinate 1,847,330, forward strand.
AACCTGCACCGCGTCCTGACCGAGCGCCAGGTCGAGGTGCTGCGCCTGCTGTCCCAGGGCAAGCCCAACAAGCTGATCGGCCGCAGCCTGGGCATCAGCGAAGGCACCGTCAAGATCCACCTGGCGGCGATCTTTCGCGCGCTCAACGTGCGCAACCGCACCGAGGCCGTTCTTGCGGCGCAGACCCTGACCAAGGGGCAGGCCTGACGCGTCGGGCGGGGCGCCCGCCCGCTATGCTCGCGCCATGACCCTGAACCTTCGCGATTTCGATGCCGCCATCGTCGACCTCGACGGCACCCTGGTCGACACGCTGGGCGACTTCGTGGTCGCGCTCGACCGCGTGATGGACGAGCTGGCGCTGCCGCGGGCGGCGCCGGCCGCGGTCGAGCAGCGCGTGGGCAAGGGCTCGGAGCACCTCGTCCTTTCGGTGCTCGAACACGTGCTGGCGCAGGTGGGGCTTGGGTCGGGCGCTAGCAAAACAATAGCAAGCCAGCCGCCGGCGCCGGCCCTGTTCGACCGCGCCTTTGCAAGCTACCAGCGCCACTACGCGATCGTCAACGGACGCCACGCGCGCGTCTACCCCGGCGCGGCGGAAGGGTTGCGGGTGCTGCGCGCGCGCGGGCTGCGGCTGGCCTGCCTGACCAACAAGCCGGCCGTCTTCGCGCGGGCGCTGCTGGCGGCCAAGGGGCTGGACGGCTTCTTCGAGCGCGTGTTCGGCGGCGACGACTTCGAGCGCAGGAAGCCCGATCCGCTGCCGCTGCTGCGCACCTGCGAGGCACTCGGCACGGCGCCGGCGCGCACGCTCATGGTCGGCGACTCCAGCAACGACGCGCGCGCCGCGCGCGCGGCCGGCTGCCCGGTGGTGCTGGTGACCTACGGCTACAACCATGGCGAGCCGGTGCGCGCGGTCGACGCCGACGGGTACGTCGATTCGCTGGCGCAGCTCGCCTGAGCCGCCCGGGGTGGCCAGAGCATCGGGACGGCCTAGAGCCTTCCCGCGGCACCTCGGGGACTCGGCGTGCCGCGCGCCCAGGGGCCAGCCCGTCAGCCGCCGCGGCCGAGCAGGGCTTCCTTGAGCTTGCCGTCGGCCGGCACCGGGCCGAGCCAGATGCGCATCAGCGCGTTGAAGAAGGCTTCCTCCCTGATCGGCTCGCCCTGCGCCACGCCCTTGATCGAAATCACCGTGCCGGTGCCCGGCACCCAGTCGATTTCGAAGCGGTCGCCGCTGCGCAGCTGCTTTTGCGCGGAGAAGATCTGGCTCATGCGCATCAGGCCGGGCAGGAGGCGCGACATCGCTTCCCCGGGCGAGTTGTCTTCCACCCCGCGCGTGAACAGCCGCCCCAGCTCGTCGGCGTCGATGTCGCGCAGCATGGTGATCGCCATGCGCTTCGGGCCCGGGGCGGCCAGCACCTCTTCGGGCGTGCTCGCCTTGCGCTCCAGGTACAGCGCGGCCACGTAGACCTTGAAGACGGCCTTGTAGCGGACGCCCGCGCCGTTGAGCTGCAGCCGGCTGCCGCGCAGCTCGACCGGATCGTCGAGCCGGACGCCCGCCACCTCGACCGGGGCCGCGGCGGCGGCGACGCTCGCGGCGCAGGCCAGCGCCAGGGCGGCGCAACGCCATTGAAACGGGATCATGGTGACTCCTGCATGACGCCGATTGGAGCGCCGAGCGGGCGCCGTCGCGCGCGGACTTTCCCCTATCCCGGCCGCCGGGCCGGGGCGGCGTGGCAATCGCCAAAGCCGCTGCTACACTGGCGCGCACATGTTCATTCACCACAGCGTTCGGACGGGCGGCGGCCGGGGAGCCTGGCCCTGGCGCCGGCCATCGCTCTGGCCCGCCTCCTGACGGCACGGCGCACGCCGTGCGCCCGCGGTCCGCACCGGACCTCATCCCCGTGAACCCGAACCGGCCGCCGCGCGCGACGACGACGACGCACCGCCGGTCCGCCGCAGAGACACCGCCGTGATCACCGAACTCGAATTCAAGAGCCTCAGCGCGCAGGGCTACAACCGCATTCCGCTGATGGTCGAGGCCTTCGCCGACCTCGAGACGCCGCTGTCGCTCTACCTCAAGCTGGCGCACACGCCCGACGGCGGACGGCGCGCCGGCCCGCACGCCGCGCCGTCCGCCGCAGGCGGCTCCGCGGCCCCGGGACGGCCCGTTGGCGCCCTGAGCTTCTTGCTCGAATCGGTGGTGGGCGGCGAGCGCTTCGGGCGCTACAGCTTCATCGGACTGCCGGCGCGCACGCTGATCCGCGCCAGCGGCTTCGGCGACGCGGCGCGCACCGAGGTCGTGACCGACGGCCGCGTGGTCGAGGCGGCCGGGGGCAATCCGCTCGACTTCATCGCCGCCTACCAGCGGCGCTTCAAGGTCGCGCTGCGCCCGGGGCTGCCGCGATTCTGCGGCGGGCTGGCCGGCTACTTCGGCTACGACACGGTGCGCCACATCGAGAAGAAGCTGGCGGCGAGCTGCCCGCCCGACACCCTGGGCGGCCCCGACATCGTGCTGCTGCAGTGCGAGGAGCTGGCGGTCATCGACAACCTCTCGGGCAAGCTGTACCTGATCGTCTATGCCGACCCGGCCGAGCCGGAGGCCTACGCCAATGCCAGGCGGCGCCTGCGCGCGCTGCGCGAGCAGCTCAAGTACTCGGTCAGCGCGCCGCAGGTGAAGCCGAGCCCGCCGCACCCGGCCGAGCGCGGCTTCGCCAAGGCCGACTACCTGGCGGCGGTCGAGCGCGCCAAGGAGCTGATCGCGGCCGGCGACTTCATGCAGGTGCAAATCGGCCAGCGCATCAGCAAGCGCTATACCGAATCGCCGCTGTCGCTCTACCGCGCGCTGCGCTCGCTCAACCCGTCGCCCTACATGTACTACTACAACCTGAGCGGCGCCGACGGCACGGCGGGCGACCTGCACGTGGTCGGCGCCTCGCCCGAGATCCTGGTGCGCCAGGAGCACACCGCGGGCGGCGAGCAGAAGGTCACGATCCGTCCGCTGGCCGGCACCCGCCCGCGCGGCGCCACGCCCGAGGCCGACCGCGCGGCCGAGCAGGAACTCGTCAACGACCCCAAGGAGCGCGCCGAGCACGTGATGCTGATCGACCTGGCGCGCAACGACATCGGCCGCATCGCCAGGACCGGCACGGTCAAGGTGACCGAGGCCTTCGCGGTCGAGCGCTACAGCCACGTGATGCACATCGTGAGCAATGTCGAGGGCACCCTGAAGGACGGCATGACCGCCATCGACGTGCTGAAGGCCACCTTCCCGGCCGGCACGCTCACCGGCGCGCCCAAGGTGCACGCGATGGAGCTGATCGACCGGCTGGAGCCCGTCAAGCGCGGCCTCTATGGCGGCGCCTGCGGCTACATCAGCTACGCCGGCGATATGGACGTGGCGATCGCCATCCGCACCGGCATCGTGAAGGACCAGGTGCTGCACGTGCAGGCCGCGGCCGGCGTGGTGGCCGACTCGGTGCCCGAGCTGGAGTGGCGCGAGACCGAGGCCAAGGCGCGCGCCCTGCTGCGGGCGGCGGAGCTGGTCGAGGAGGGGCTGGAATGAAACTGCTGATGATCGACAACTACGACAGCTTCACCTACAACATCGTCCAGTACCTGGGCGAGCTGGGGGCCGAGGTGGAGGTGGCGCGCAACGACGAGATCACGCTGGAAGAGATCGGCGAGCGCATCGCCGCGGGCGCGGCGCGGCTGGTGGTCTCGCCCGGGCCGTGCTCGCCGACGGAGGCGGGCGTGTCGGTCGCGGCCATCCGCGAGTTCGCCGGGCGGCTGCCGATCCTGGGCGTGTGCCTGGGCCACCAGGCCATCGGCGCGGCCTTCGGGGCCAACATCGTTCGCGCGCAGCGGCTCATGCATGGCAAGACCAGCGAGATCACCACCACGGGCGAGGGCGTGTTCGCCGGGCTGCCGAAGCGCTTCACGGTCAACCGCTATCACTCGCTCTCCATCGAGCGGGCGGGCTGCCCGGCCGAGCTGGCCGTGACCGCCTGGACCGACGACGGCGAGATCATGGGCGTGCGCCACACCGGCTTCGCGCACGACGTGCGCATCGAGGGCGTGCAGTTTCATCCCGAGTCGATCCTGACCGAGCACGGGCACGCGATGCTGCGCAACTTTCTGAACTGACATGGAGAGGCCCTGTATGGTCATGATCGACCTGCGCAGCGACACCGTCACGCAACCCACCGCCGCGATGCGCGCGGCGATGGACAGCGCGCCGCTGGGCGACGACGTGTTCGGCGCCGACCCGAGCGTCAACGCGCTGCAGGAGAAGATCGCCGCCCTGCTCGGCTTCGAGGCCGCCCTGTTCGTGCCGACCGGCACGCAGGGCAACCTGTGCGCCGTCCTCGCGCACTGCGGGCGCGGCGACGAGTACCTGGTCGGCCAGCAGGCGCACTGCTACCGCTGGGAGGGCGGCGGCGCGGCGGTGTTCGGCAGCGTGCAGCCGCAGCCGCTCGACCACGCGCCGGACGGCACGCTGCCGCTGGCCGCCATCGAGGCGGCCATCAAGCCCGACGACGCGCACTTCGCGCGCACGCGCCTGCTGGCGCTGGAGAACACGCTGGGCGGCCGGCTGCTGCCGTTCGGCTACGTCGAGGAGGCCACGGAACTGGCGCGGCGCAAGGGCCTGCGGCGCCACCTCGACGGCGCGCGCCTGTTCAACGCGGCCGTGGCGCAGGCGGCGTCCACCGGCGGCGACGCGCGCGGCGAGGCGTGCCGCATCGCGCAGTGCTTCGACTCGGTGTCGGTGTGCTTCAGCAAGGGCCTGGGCGCGCCGGTCGGCTCGGCGCTGTGCGGCTCGCGCGAGTTCATCCGGCGCGCCCACCGCATCCGCAAGATGGCGGGCGGCGGCATGCGCCAGGCCGGGATGCTGGCGGCGGCGGCCTCGCACGCGCTCGACCACCACGTCGAGCGCCTGGCCGACGACCACGCGCTGGCGCGGCGCCTGGCCGCCGGGCTCGCCGGCATCGACGGCTTGGCGGTCGAGCCGCCGCAGACCAACATCGTCTTCGTCGACCTGACGGGCGCCGCGCAGGCGCGCTCGGCCGGGCTGCTGGCGCACCTCGCCGCGCAGGGCATCCTCGCGACCGGGCTGTACCGGCTGCGCTTCGTGACGCACCTCGACGTCGATGCCGCCGGCGTGGACCGCGCCGCAGCCGCCGTGCGCGGCTTCTTCGGCGCCTGAGCGAGAAGAGAAGGCAACGAGGCGCCGCCATGCCCGAGACACCCCAGTTGCTGGCCTTCATCGCGGCCGGCCTGCTGCTGAACCTGACGCCCGGACCCGACGTGTTCTTCATCGTGACGCAGGCGCTGCGCGGCGGGCTGCGCGCGGGGCTGGCGGCCGCGCTGGGCGTCGCCGCCGGCTGCGGCGTGCACATCGTCGCGGCGACGGTCGGCGTCGGCGCGCTGGTGGCCGCATCGGCCACCGCGTTCGCCGTGCTCAAGTGGGCCGGCGCGGCGTACCTGGTGTATGTCGGCGTCTCGATGCTGGGCTCGCGCGGACCGCGGAGCGCTCCTGATTCGATAGCTGCCGGGGCAGGCGGGTCGGGCGCTCAGGGCACTTCCGGCCCAAGGAATTCATCCGGGAGCGGCGGCGTGCCCCCGGAGCCCTCGGCGGCGCCGGACCGGCTCGGCAGCGTGTTCCGCCGCGGCTTCTGGACCAACGCGCTGAACCCGAAGGTGGCGCTGTTCTTCCTGGCCTTCGTGCCGCAGTTCATCGCGCCGCACACGGCGCATCCCTCGCTGGCCTTCCTGGCGCTCGGGCTGCTGTTCGACTTCAACGGGCTGTGGGTCAACGCGGGCTGGGCCTGCGCCGCCGCCTGGACCGGGCGGCGCGTCGGGCGCGGGGTGCTCGGCCCGCGCGGGCTGCTGCGCTGGCTGGAGCGCGCGGCCGGCCTGGTCTTCATCGGCTTCGGCCTGCGGCTGGCGCTGGCCGCCGCGCCGGCCCGCTGAGCCGCCGCCATCGGATTCACCATGCAACACACGACGACGACCATGACCTTCACCCCGCAGGACGCGCTGCAGCGCACCATCGAGCACCGCGAGGTGTTCCACGACGAGATGCTGCACATCGTGCGGCTCATCATGACGGGCGAGTGCTCGCCGGTCATGATGGCGGCGCTCATCACCGGGCTGCGCGTCAAGAAGGAAACCATCGGCGAGATCACCGCCGCCGCGCAGGTGATGCGCGAGGTCTCGGTCAAGGTGCCGGTGGCCGACACCACGCACCTGGTCGACATCGTCGGCACCGGCGGCGACGGCTCGCACACCTTCAACATCTCGACCTGCGCCATGTTCGTGGCGGCGGCGGCCGGCGCCCGGGTCAGCAAGCACGGCGGGCGCAGCGTGTCGAGCAAGTCCGGCAGCGCCGACGTGCTGGAGTCGCTCGGCGTCGACATCGACCTCAAGCCCGAGCGCATCGCGCAGTGCATCGCCGAGGTCGGCATCGGCTTCATGTTCGCGCCCAACCACCACCCGGCGATGAAGAACGTCGCCCCGGTGCGCAAGGAGCTGGGCATCAAGACCATCTTCAACATCCTCGGGCCGCTGACCAACCCGGCCGGCGCGCCCAACATCCTGATGGGCGTGTTCCACCCCGACCTGGTGGGCATCCAGGTGCGCGCGCTGCAGCGCCTGGGCGCCGAGCACGCGCTGGTGGTGTACGGGCGCGACGGCATGGACGAGGTCTCGCTGGGCGCCGCCACCATGGTCGGCGAGCTGAAGGCGGGCGAGATCCGCGAGTACGAGATCCACCCCGAGGACTTCGGCATGGCGATGGCGAGCAGCCGCGCGCTGCGCGTGGAGACGCCCGAGCAGTCGAAGGCCATGCTGCTGGGCGTGCTGGAGCGCCAGCCGGGGCCGGCGCGCGAGATCGTGCTGCTCAACGCCGGCGCGGCGCTGTACGCGGCGGGCGTGGCCCCCTCGATCGGCGACGGCGTCGAGCGCGCGCGCGCGGCGATCGATTCGGGCGCGGCGCGCGCCAAGCTGGACGAACTGGTGCGCGCCTCGCACGCGGCCGGAGGCTGAGGCGGTGTGGCAGGGCGAAGGCGCCTGGATCGCCATCGGGGTCTCGGTCCTCTTCATCGTCGTGGGGCTCGTGATGCACCGCGTTTTCGTCAAGATTCTCAAAAACGAGGCGCCCAAGGAGGCGCAATCCGATGAGTGACATCCTGCAGGACATCGTGGCCGTCAAGCACCAAGAGGTCGCCGCGGCGCAGAAGCGCACACCGCTCGCCGCCATCCGCCAGGACGCCGAGAGCCGCGTGCTCACGCGCGACTTCGAGGGCGCGCTGCGCGCGAAGATCGCGGGGGGCCAGGCGGCGGTGATCGCCGAGGTCAAGAAGGCCAGCCCGAGCAAGGGCGTGCTGCGCGCCGACTTCATCGCCGCCGACATCGCGCAGAGCTACGCCGAGGGCGACGGCCGCACCAGCGCGGCGTGCCTGTCGGTGCTGACCGACAAGAAATTCTTCCAGGGCGGCATCGACTACCTGAAGCAGGCGAGGGCCTCGTGCGACCTGCCGGTGCTGCGCAAGGACTTCATGGTCGATGCCTGGCAGGTCTACGAGTCGCGCGCCATCGGCGCCGACGCCATCCTGCTGATCGCCGCCTGCCTGGACGACGCGCGGATGAAGGATTTCGAGGCCATCGCGCACGGCCTGGGCATGGCGGTGCTGGTCGAGGTGCACGACGCCGCCGAGCTGGAGCGCGCGCTCGCGCTCAGGACCCCGCTCGTCGGCATCAACAACCGCAACCTGCGCAGCTTCGAGACCTCGATCGGGACCACGCTCGACCTGCTGCCGCGGCTGCCGGCCGGGCGGCTGGCGGTGACCGAGTCGGGCATCGCCACGCGCGAGGACGTCGCCACGCTGCGCGCCGCCGGCGTGCACGCCTTCCTGGTCGGCGAGGCCTTCATGCGCGCCGACGAGCCGGGCGAGGCGCTGGCGGCGCTGTTCGGCCCGGCATGAGCCTGCCGGGCCGCCCCAAGGGCGAATACCGAAGTGCGCAGCACGAAGGTACACCCATGAGCGACGACGACGACCAAGGCGCCGGCCCGCCCGGGCAGGTGCCGCTGTGGCGCCAACTGCAGGAGGCCGCCGCCGCGCTGGCGCAGATTCGCGCCGGCACCTCGGGCACGGTGGCCTTCGCCCAGGTCGAGCCCGCGCTGCGCCCCGGCGTGCAGGCACTCGGCTTCCAGGCGCTGCGCTGGCTCGGCCGCGCCGAGGCGCTGCGCCGCCATCTCGCCAGGCGCACCCCGCCGCCGGCCGCCGACGCGCTGCTGTGCACGGCGCTGGCGCTGGGCTGGAACCCGGAAATTTCGCCCTACGAGCCCTTCACGCTGGTCGACCAGGCGGTCGAGGCGGCCAAGCGCAACCCGGCGACGCGCGCGCAGGCGCCCTTCGTCAACGCCTGCCTGCGCCGCTTCCTGCGCGAGCGCGAGGCGCTGGTGGCGGCCACCGACCCCGAGCCGGTGGCGCAGTGGAACCACCCGCGCTGGTGGATCGAGCGGCTGCGCCACGACCACCCGCGCGACTGGCAGCGCGTGCTCGCCGCCGACAACCTGCAGCCGCCGCTGACGCTGCGCGTCAATGTAAAAAAAACCACGCCAGCGCACTACCAGCATGCGTTGTCCGCTATGGGATTGATAGCAACCCGGGTGGGCGACAGCGGCCTGCAGCTGGCCCATGCGCGTCCGGTGCAGCAGCTCCCCGGCTTCGCCGAGGGCGAGTTCTCGGTGCAGGACGCCGCCGCGCAGCGCGCCGCGCCCTTGCTGCTGCGTGGCCTGGCCCCGCCGCGCGAGGGGCGGCCGCTGCGCATCCTCGACGCCTGCGCCGCGCCCGGGGGCAAGACCGCGCACCTGCTGGAGCTGACCGACCCGGCCTCGACGCACGTGACCGCGCTCGAAGTCGATGCCGCGCGCGCCCGCCGCATCGACGACACGCTCACGCGCCTGGGCCTGCGCGCCGAGGTGCGCATCGGCGACGCTGCGCGCCCGGCCGACTGGTGGGACGGCACGCCGTTCGACGCCGTCCTGCTCGACGCGCCCTGCACCGCCTCGGGCATCGCGCGGCGCCACCCGGACGTGCGCTGGCTGCGCCGCGAGGGCGACGTCGGGCAGCTCGCCCGGTTGCAGGCCGAACTACTGCGGGCCCTGTGGCCGCTGGTGCGCCCGGGCGGGCGGCTGCTCTACTGCACCTGCTCGGTGTTCCGCGCCGAGGGATCGCAGCAGATCGATGCGTTCCTTGCACGCCACACCGGTGCGCGATTGCTGCCGTCGCCCGGGCATTTGCTGCCGCGCGGCGGCGCGGCGGCGCGCGGCGTCCCGGACAATCCCGACGGTGACCACGACGGCTTCTTCTACGCCCTCCTCGAAAAGACCGGCCTCTAGGCGCGCCCTGCTGCGCGCCGCGGCGGCCGGGCTGCTGCTCGCGGGCGGCGCCGTCGCACGCCCCGCGCTGGCGCAGGACATCGAGGTGACGCAGCTGCGGCTGGAGCGTGCCGACGGCGGCGTCTACCTGAACGCGGCGGTGCAGTTCGAGCTGCCGCCGCTGGTCGGCGAGGTGCTGGAGAAGGGCATCGCGATCTTCTTCGTGGCCGAGGCCGAGCTGTTTCGCGAGCGCTGGTATTGGACCGACCGCAAGCTGGCGCAGGCCAGCCGCTACATGCGCCTGGCCTACCAGCCGCTGACGCGGCGCTGGCGCCTGAACGTGTCGCCGCAGCCCATCACCAACGCCCGGCTGGGCGTGGCCTTCAACCAGAATTTCGACGAGCTGGCCGACGCGCTGGATGCCGTCAAGCGCATCGGCCGGCTGCACCTGGGCGACATCGCCGAACTCGGCGAGGAGGCGCTGTACCCGGTCGTGTTCCGCTTCCGCCTCGACATGTCGCAACTGCCGCGCCCGATCCAGATCGGCGCGGTCGGCAGCGCCGACTGGAACATGGCGGTCGAGCGCAGCGCCCGCCTGCCGCTGGAGCAGCAGTCGCCATGAGCGAGCACTCCGCACCCCGGCCGCCCGCCGCGCCGGTGCCGCCTCCACCCCCGCCGGCGCGGCGCTCACGCGCCGTGCGCTGGGCCATCGGGGTCGGCGCCGCCGCCGTCACGGCCATCGGGCTGGTGCTGATGTTCCTGCTGGCGCAGGCCACCAACAACCGCGCGCTCTACGAGCGCAACTACGCGCGCCTGTTCACCCTCAACGTGGTGGTGGCGGTGCTGCTGCTGCTGGTGATCGGCTGGGTCGCGCTGCGCCTGTGGATGCGGCTGCGCCAGGGCAAGTTCGGCAGCCGCCTGCTGATCAACCTGGCGGCCATCTTCGGGCTGGTCGGGCTGGTGCCGGGCCTCCTGATCTACGCGGTGTCCTACCAGTTCGTGACGCGCTCGATCGAGACCTGGTTCGACGTCAAGGTCGAGGGTGCACTCGACGCCGGGCTGAACCTCGGGCGTGCCACGCTCGACTCGCTGGCTGGCGATCTGGCGGCCAAGACGCGCGCGGCCGGTCTGCAGCTGGCCGACGTGCCCGACGCCGGCGCCGGCCTGGTGCTCGAGCGCATCCGCGAGCAGCTCGGCGCCAGCGACGTGGTGCTGTGGAATGGCGCCGGCCAGCTGCTCGCGAGCGCCGGCGCCTCGCGCTTCAACCTGAGCCCGGAGCGGCCCTCGCCCCAGCAGTTCCGCCAGGCGCGCATGGACCGCGCCATCTCGCGCATCGAGGGCATCGACGAGCAGCCCGCCGGCGCGGCGGGCGCTGCCGCCACGCCCGCCAGCGCCCGGGCGCTGGCGCTGGTGCAGCGCCCGGGCTTCGACTTCGGCGCCGAGGCGCGCTTTCTGCAGATCACCCAGCCGCTGCCGCCGGCGGTGGTCGCCAATGCGCTGGCGGTGCAGGAGGCCAACCGCGAATACCAGGAGCGCGCATTGGCGCGCGACGGGCTGCGGCGCATGTACATCGGCACGCTCACGCTCAGCCTGTTCCTGGCGGTGTTCGGTGCCGTGCTGCTGGCGATCCTGTTCGGCACGCAGCTGGCGCGCCCGCTGCTGGTGCTGGCCGAGGGCGTGCGCCAAGTGGCCGCCGGCGACCTGCGCCCGACCGCCGTGCTGCGCGGCCGCGACGAACTGGGCGGCCTGACGCGCTCGTTCGCCGTCATGACGCAGCAGCTGGCCGATGCCCGCGCCGCGGTCGAGCAGACCATGGCGCGAGCTCGACGCGGCGCGCGCCAACCTGCAGACCATCCTCGACAACCTGACCTCGGGCGTGATCGTGCTCGACGCCGCGGGCACCATGCTCTCGACCAACCCCGGCGCCACGCGCGTGCTGCGCGCGCCGCTGGCCGCCTTCGAGGGCCGCCCCCTGGCCGAGGTGCCGGGGCTGCACGGCTTCGCGCGCGACGTGCTGCGCCAGTTCGACGAGTTCGAGGTCGAGCGCGTCCAGCACGGGCTGGACCACTGGCAGCACGCCTTCGAGCTGCACCCGGACGGCGCCGACAGCAGCGAGGACCGCGGCGGCGTGGCGCGCGACAGCATCATCAGCATCGTGGCGCGCGGCGCGCGGCTGCCGGGCGCCGCGCGCCTGCTGGTGTTCGACGACATCTCCGAGATCGTCTCGGCCCAGCGCGCCCAGGCCTGGGGCGAGGTGGCGCGGCGCCTGGCCCACGAGATCAAGAACCCGCTCACGCCGATCCAGCTGTCGGCCGAGCGGCTGGAGATGAAGCTCTCGGGCAAGCTCGCGCCGCCCGAGCAGGCCATCCTCCTCAAGTCGGTCAAGACCATCGTCGACGCAGGTCGACGCCATGAAGCGGCTGGTCAACGAGTTCCGCGACTACGCGCGCCTGCCGGCGGCCGACCTGCGCCCGATCGACCTCAACGCGCTGGTGCACGACGTGGTGCATCTGTACGAAGCCGAGCACGCCAGCGTGGCCGTGCGCGCCGAGCTCGATGCGCGCTGCCCGCCGATCCGCGGCGACGCCGAGCAGCTGCGCCAAGTGATCCACAACCTGCTGCAGAACGCCCAGGACGCGACCGAGGCGACCGGTGGCACGCCTGCCGAAGTGTCGATCCGCACCCGGCTGGCCGACTCCGGCGCGCGCGTGCGGCTGACCGTGCAGGACCAAGGCGCGGGCTTCCCCGAGCACATCCTCAAGCGCGCCTTCGAGCCCTACGTGACGACCAAATCGAAGGGCACCGGGCTGGGCCTGGCGGTGGTCAAGAAGATCGCCGACGAGCACGGCGCGCGCATCGAGCTGTCCAACCGCGTGGTGGACGGTGTGGTGGCCGGGGCGCAAGTCTCGCTATCATTCGCGCTGGCGGACGACCGGCCGCCAGCTCCTGCCCATTCTTCCCATGACGGTTCGCAGCCTCCTCCCGCCTGAGCGCCTCGTGCGCCGGCGGCGCGCGAAGAAAATCATCCTCCTCCCGCACTTCCTCCTCCGTGCCTGCGGTTCGCTGCGCGGCACGGATTCCTGAGCAAGCATCCATGGCAAACATCCTTGTGGTCGACGACGAGCTGGGCATCCGCGATCTCCTGTCGGAGATCCTCAACGACGAAGGCCACAACGTCGAACTGGCCGAGAACGCGGCCGAGGCCCGTGCCGCGCGTCTGGCGGCGCGGCCCGACCTGGTGCTGCTCGACATCTGGATGCCCGACACCGACGGCGTGACGCTGCTCAAGGAGTGGTCGGCCGCCGGCCTGCTCGGCATGCCGGTCATCATGATGAGCGGCCACGCCACCATCGACACCGCCGTCGAGGCCACGCGTATCGGCGCCTTCGCCTTTCTCGAAAAGCCCATCACGCTGCAGAAGCTGCTGAAGTCGGTCGAGCAGGCGCTGGCGCGCGAAGGCACGCAACGGGCGTCCCCGGCCCTGGCGCCGGCGGCGGTCGCCCCGCGTGCGACGCTCGTGGATGCACCGGGCGCCGAAGGCGTGTCTTCCATCGCCGTGCACCCGCCTGCCGCCTCCCTCGACGCCGGCCCGCGGTCGATGCAGAACTTCGACCTCGATAGGCCGCTGCGCGAGGCGCGCGACAGCTTCGAGAAGGCGTACTTCGAGTTCCACCTCGTTATGGAAAGCGGCTCCATGACCCGCGTCGCCGAGAAGACCGGGCTGGAGCGCACGCACCTCTACCGAAAGCTCAAGCAGCTCGGCGTCGACCTGTCGAGGGGCCGGCGCAGCGCTGTATAATCGAAGGCACGGCCCGGTAGCTCAGTCGGTAGAGCAGAGGATTGAAAATCCTTGTGTCGGTGGTTCGATTCCGCCCCAGGCCACCACCATTCAACGCCCAACCTCTATCGGTTGGGCGTTTTCAATTCTGGGTTTCGCGACACCACGCGGGGTGCGGCGCCGATCTGCATGTGGTACGCCGTGGCGGCCTGGCGGCCTGGCGTCCTGAAGTCGCCCGGTTTGACTCTCTTCTGCTCTCTGTTCTCTCAAAACCTGCGCCAACTTCTTCGCCGGAGCACACGCAGGCGGCCTTTCGTGGCCATCACTTGCGCGTGCGTCACTGCCATCGGTTGTCCATCGCCCTTGCATGCCCAGGCATCAAGCCGGCGCGAGGCTCGGCGCCGCGGCACAGGGCATTGAGTACAAGTCCGCGCGCTGCTGCGTGACCACGAGGGCTCGGTAGGCACGCAACGGCTCGGCGTGCTTCTTCCCTTTGAACACGTCGATGGGCTTCTGACTGGTGAGCTGCGCGCGTCCCATGACCTGCTCGGACGTCCGGGGCTCGCCCTTGAATGACCACAACGCCTGGAAGACGGCAGCCTGCCCGTCCGTGCAGAGGATCGGGCGCCCTTCCTCGCCGGGCAGCGTCACCCACTTGAAGTCCGCCGAGAAAGGCCCGAAGACGGGCATCGTCGGGTCGAGCACCGGCGCCGGGCTCTGCAAACCTGGCATGCCGACGAACGAAATGCCGCCGCCGTAGAAGGCGAATCGGTCCTCCAGCGCCAGCCACTGCACGCCAGGCCCGAAGGGCGCGCCACGGGTCTCACGGGGCTTCGGCGTGATCACCCGGATGTCGCCACCGGCCACACGGACGCGGTCCAGCAGTGCGGGCTCCCGCCACAGACGAACGATGTTGCGTGCCAGCAGGACCGGCGAGCGCCGTGAGTCACCCAGCCGCCATACCCCACCCCCGAGATCGTCGACGCCATCGCGATGGACAGCCTCTGGGCACTGTGGGACGAGCACTTCGATGAGCGTCCGAACCACTAGAGGTTCGATCTCTTGCATAGGCCCGGTCACTCTGTGATTGGTGCTCTCGGGCCTGCCACTCCATTCAATGAACGCGACGCCGCACCACGGCGGCATCGCACACGGTCGGAATCGTGCCATGCAGAACATTCGAGAGCCTGTTTGGGGTCAAAGTTACGGGCGGATGGCCGGCGTGTCGATCAAGTCCTCTCTTGACGCGTCCATCTTGCACGGACACGTCATACAGACCGGTTTGATCTCGACGACCCACGAATCGCCGTTTCCCCTCGGAAACGCTGGGTGTCGCGTGATGCGGTACAGACCGGTCGGCAGGTCGCACACGTCCATCTTTGCAAGATCGACATCTGCTCCGTTGGCATCGCGCAGCCGCTGCTGCTCGCGGTTGCGCTGCACGTATTCGGGCTGGTCGTCGCGGTAGTTGCGCCAGTAGTCTTGATTGCGCTGCGACCACGCCTGCTGGGCGGCTCGCTGGTTGATTCGGTAGTCGGGATCGGACTGGAGTTTGGACCGTTGCCACTGGCGCTTACGGGCGCGCTGGCAGTCAGGTGCAGAGCAGAAGGCTTGGTCGGGAACCTGCGGGCGGGGTTCGCAGGGTTGGCCGCAGTGTGCGCAGCGTTTGGTCATCGTCGTGGTCTCCATGCAAATTCCGCATGGAAACCGCGACGGCTCCGACGCCGGGCCCGAGTGCTGGCCGTGCGCCTCTATCTGGAAAGCCTGGGATGAGCCGGTGTCGGAGCCAGCTCGGCTCTCCTGGTGGAATATGTGTCGTAACTTTTAGTCTGGAGCACCAACCTGATCGTCGTCGGCTTTCAGGGTCATGTATTCCAGTCGCCACTGCGTGAGCAGTCTTGCCTTACTCACGGGTAGATCGTCTTCCGAGATGGACATACATCCCTTCAAGGCAATCCCGCTCCATTTGTCCGTGGCTTGATCGAAGTACTTTTCCGCGAAGAGAGTCGTGATCGCGGTTTCGATCTTTTCCACATCGTCGGCGGTCTGCTCCGGATCGTCACCCGGCGGGTATGTAAGAACGATTTTCAGGTCGTAGGGACTGCCATCGGAATGATTGATTTCATTGCCGCCGTCCACATCGAAATAGACGGCGGACAGCAGGTTACCGACCGGTTCGATGATTTTCGTGAGGCGCTTGTCGACTTTCGACTGGGATAGGCGATTCACGAAAGGGTCAGGGAATGCCGCTCGGTTGTAGCGGACTTCCAGCCAAGAGCGCAGCGCCGACAACGACTTACCAGGAAACACATGAGTGGTGTCGGGAGTAAATGCTGCGAGTGCCCGCTTCGGGATCGAGCGCTTGGCTGTGGCGACCAATTCGACAACGGCTGCAATGCCGTTTTGCAGCACATCGACGTGTAGCGTGCGGGGCGCTTTTGCCCAGTAATAGTTACCGTCCCCTTTCGGCACATGACGCCCAACGATGACTTCCACGTCGGGTTCGATCTGCAGGGCATCGTTGGCCAAATCGCAATCGTGACTGATGATGACCACACAGGTTGAGTCAGAGGACTCAGGATGGAGTAGTCCCAGCGCCTGGATGGCATCCGTCGTGAGGATGTGACCCTGGCGCCACGGAGTATCTCGAGTCCAGCTTCCTGCCATGCCATCCATGTCGGTCAAACGTCTTCATTCAATGCGGGACGACCCATGTCGGATACGTCGGGACGCGAAGGCGTTCTGCCCCCAAGCAAGGCATTGAGTTTGGCTTTTGCGGCCGTGCCCCGTTTTTCTATCCGAACGAGTCTTTCCGCCGTTTCCTTGCCGTCGGCACCCTGTCCAATCAGTTCGACGAATGACCTGCCCTGTGCAACGGTACGTTCGAGAGAAAGTGCTGTCGGCTTGAAACCAGCCTTAGTGAACGCTCGAGCGGCTGCGGCCAGCTGTACGAGCTTGTCCTGATGCTGCTCCTTGGGCGTTTCGCCATTGAGCCAGTTATAGAGCGTCTGGCGCGATACCCCGAAAACGGCCGGCAGATGGGACATGGTTCGGCCGAAACCGGCTTTCACCTCCTTCATCAGGTCGGTGTAGGGGGCAAATTTTTCCTGTGCCGCTGCGAGTTCAACTTTCAGGATCGCGTAGGAGCTATAGCCTGGGCGCGACATGACAAAGTACACGCTCTCGACACCGCCGGTTCCGCTTCCGCCAAAGCAAGGCAGCGGACCGCCGTCGCCAGCGGTAGCCCGTTTGTAGATTGCGGGAGCGGGCCTGTAATGGGCGTGGTCATTGATATCGCCAAGGGAAACTGCGAGTCCGAACATGATTACTTGTCCCAAGCGTCAAATGCATACCGTGTTGCGGTAGTCTTGAACGCAGATCCGATAACCTTGTGGATAACGTCAAGATGGTGTGCAACGGCCTTCGTCGAAAAGACTTCACGGCCTTCTACGAAACCATCATTGTCGAGAACGGCACTAATGCCTATATAAGATGCGAATCTTTCAATAATCCGCATGTTCCCCGGCTGGATATCCGGAGGGAAGGCCAGAGTGCCTTCTTGTATGGCAACCCGACTCAATAACTTGATGTTCCCGATCTCGTTCATGGCCTCTGTATAGGAGTACAGCGAGCGTCCTTCAAGGCGTGAACTCAGCCCCTGAACCTGTTCAACGAGGTATTGCCCGATGGATTCTCCGGATTGCGGCATTACACGGTCGAGATATCGAAGCCCAACGCGTTCTGTGAATGCGAGTTTTACTGCGTCATTGACGATACTCAATCCATCTAAGAAGCAAGCGGAGAAAGTTTCGAACTGGCCGTAATTGGTTGACTGGAGGGTGAGGCTCTGGCCGTCGAGGATGAAGGTATGAGTGTTCTCGACGTTGCCGAATAGGAACCTTTCCTGCTGAACAGGCGTAGGGGTCGGCGGTTGGCCTTCTTGGGCAGTCAACTGGATCAAGATGAGATGCTGGCGATCGAAATCAGGGTAGCCTGCTTGGCGGAAGCTCTCCTGGATGCCTGGCAAGAAATCGGCCAGTTTCAGAATCGGGTTGAACCGCACCTGAGCCAAGGTTAGGTACACGGGCGGGTTCTTGAGCGGGGTTCCCATCTATTGATCATCTCCAAGTGACCGATTCGACTTTACACTTCGGTTGACATTTTGGCAAGTTTTCGTGTAGACCACCCCGGATCGCCGGGTGGCACGGTGAGCGAGTGACTGTCGTCATCGGAAGAGGGTTCGCCGTACCCCGGGGCGTCCAGAGTGACTCATGTCCTGCTCCGATAGGGAGACTCAACTCCGAAGGGTTGATGTCGCCCGGCGTTCGGCAGTTGCGGAAATGCGCGGAGACGGCGGAACTCTCCCCGGACTTCCGCATGGTGCACACTCACGCCTATGGTATCTCTGCCTGTACGGCAGGGCGGTTTCCTCTAAAGGGGAACTACACCACCAGTCAAACCCGCATGGATACTAAAAATCCTGCTATCGAAACGGTAGCAGACTTTTTTGTTTTCTTGTCCGTATGGCTGTTGTGTGGCCGCAGCGCCGGGGTCAGAAGCAAGAGTGCATCCGGGGCGCGCTGGACTGTGCTGCAAAGCCAGCGCTCTGATCTGACGCCACCGCATCCCTGGCCCGCAGCCTCACCTGGCCACGATGGAGGCCAGCCCGGTGGCACATGCGACCAGCGTGACGGTCGCCGCCGTCACGATCGCCACGGCAGGGGGTGCGACAGCGCCCCGGGCGCGCAACAGCTGCCTGCGGCGCCACCCGCCGTAAAGGACGGCCGCGCCCGCCGCCACCAGCAGCACGAAGGCCAGGGCGGTGATGGGCGTCTGCCGACTTGCCCAGCCCGAGCGCAGCGCCAGCAGGGCGTTGACCAGCACCGCCAGGCCGGTACGGCTCCACGCGAGCGCCGTGCGCTCGGCCTGCAGCCCCGGGTCCCGGGGGCGCTGCGTCGCGGCTTCAAGACCTGTCACGCTTGCAGCGCCAGCAGCATCGCAAGCACCGCCGCGATGCCGAGCGTGGTCGCGGCAAGCAGCGGGATGGCCAGGGTGCCCGGCAGCCGGCGGGCGTGGCGCATGGCGATCTCGTTGGCGCGCCAGCGCACATAGGCCATGCCGCACAGCACGGCCGCCAGCACACCGAGCACAATGGCCAGGGTGGCGACCACCCGATGCGGCGCCAGCTTGGTGGAGAACTGGTCGAGCAGCACACCACCGGCCAGCAGCGCCAGCGCGGTCCGGATCCAGGCCAGGAACGTGCGTTCGTTGGCCAGCGAGAACCGGTAGTCGGGCTCCTTGCCCTCTTGTCGCCATTGCGGTTCGCGCATTTGTTTTCCTTTCAGCCCGATTTTTACACCTCTGACTTGGGCAGCCGCGGCGGCGGTCGGCGCGTCGTCTGCGCAAGTTCGTCGAAGCCGATCCGAGCCGGCGTCCGCGAGGCATCGCGACGACTTCGAACCGAGGCACCAAAAAAAGCCTGCGGCCTTTCGGGACGCGGGTTTTTCCAGGGGCGGTCGTGCCCTACGGCAGCGGCGGCGAGACCGGCAGCGCCCGCTTGTGCGCGCTGTTGCGGTGCGTGCGCAGGATGATCTCGCGCGCGGCCGCGTCGATGGGCCTGCCTTCGAGGAAGTCGTCGATCTGCTCGTAGCTCACGCCGTAGGCGTCCTCGTCGGGCTTGAGCGGTACGAGCGATTCGAGGTCGGCGGTGGGCACCTTGAAGACCAGCGCGTCGGGCGCGCCCATCGCCTGCGCCAGCGCGCGCACGCGGCGCTTGGTGAGGCCCGTGAGCGGCGTCACGTCGGCCGCGCCGTCGCCGAACTTGGTGAAGAAGCCCATCAGCGCCTCGGCGGCCTGGTCGGTGCCGATGACCAGGCCGCCGGTCGCGCCGGCCACCGCGAACTGCGCGATCATGCGCTCGCGCGCCTTGATGTTGCCGAGCACGAAGTCCTCGTGGCCGGCGTCGCGGAAGCGCTGGCCGCCCTGCTTCAGCGCGGCGAGCATGGCGTCGGCGGCGGGGCGGATGTCGACCGTCATCGTCTGGTCGGGACGGATCACGTCCAGGCAGCCCTGCGCGTCGCTCTCGTCGCGCTGCACGCCGTAGGGCAGGCGCATGGCGATGAAGGTGGCGTCGTGGCCGGCCTGGCGCAGACGCAGAACGGCGCGCTGCGCCAGGCAGCCGGCCACCAGCGAATCGACACCGCCGCTGATGCCGAGCACCAGCGTTTTCAGGCCGCTAGCGCGCAGGTAGTCCGCGAGGAATGCGGTGCGCCGCTCGACCTCGCGTGCGGCATCGAAATCGGCATCGACCTGCAGCGCGGCGATGATGTCGCGCTGCACCGGATCGGTTGCGGTGGGCTCGAAGGTCATGGCGGTTCTCTCCTGTCTGGGAAGCCTGTGGATTGCAGCAAGAGGCATGCCGTGCCCGCCGGCTGCGTTCGCTTCATTAGAAATCAACCAGGCTCAGCCCGACGCTCAGCACCGTGCGCCGGCGGTTGTAGTCGATCAGCGTGTCGCCATAACCGTGGAACAGCTGCGCGTGGAAGCGCAGGTTGCTGTCGGCACGGTCGCCGAAGGCGCGCAGCCATTCGAGCCGCACCGAGCCGCGCCCGGCGCTCTTCAGGCTGTTGCGCACCGTGAGGCCGAGCGTGTTGCTGCCGTCGAGGTTCCAGAAGCCGGCGACCTCGGCGCGGCCGATGTAGTCGGCGATGTCGGGGTTGTCGTCGTTCGCCGCGCTCTCGTGCACGCGCCGCCACACCCGCGCCGTGACGCGGAAGCGGTGGTCGAGCTCCATGCCGCCCATCAGGTAGAGCCGGTTCCAGCTGCGCGAGTACGGCAGGCTCTGGCCGTTGGACTGGTGCACCAGCCCGGCGCCGGCGTAGCGCCAGCGCCAGCCGCCGGGAAGCTGCAGATCCAGCGGGTAGGCATAGATCAGCTCGGGCTCGTGGTCGGTGGTGCGGAACGGCCGCGAGAGGGCGCCGTTGAACACCTGCCAGCTCGACTGCTGGGTGTAGCCGAACCACAGCGAGTCGCGCGCCGACGGCTCGCCCCGCGTGAGCAGGTTCTGCGCCAGCTTGGTGCGCACCGACAGGCCGATGCGCATCTCGTGGCGCTGGTAGTCGATGGCGCTGCCCAGGTGGCCGGGCGCGGGCGAATCCGGGATGCCCGGCCGGTCGGTGGCGGTCGCGAGCGACACGTTGAGCGGGCGGTAGCCGCGAAAGCCGAAGGTGCCGCAGGCGGTGCCGGCCTCCAGCTCCCAGAAGCGCGAGAGCTCGGAGTACTGCCGGTCGCGGCAGCCGTCTCCGCCGACGGCGATCACGCGCGTGGCCGGCAGGCTGGCATCGACCGGCGGGGCGGCCTCGCCGTCGGGCTGGGTGGCGGCCAGCACCGGCGGCGCGGCCGGAACCGCCGCCGCCGGCAGCGTTTGCTGCTGCGCCCAGCGGTCGAAGCAGGCCAGGCGCGCCGCGTCGTTGCCGGCGAGGCGCTGGCACTGCTGCCAGGTCAGCTCGGCGGTGGCGAGCGGGCTGGCCGGTGGCGTCGGAGCGGGCGCCTGCGCCAGGGCCGGACCGGCGGCCAGCAGGGCCAGCATCGCGGCCGGCGTCCGAAGACAGCGCGCCGCGCCGTGCGCCCGCGGCAGGCGATGCGCCTTCGTCATGGCCGGGCCTTGCGCAGCACGAAGGCGCGCGTGCTGTCGTCGGCCGATTCGCGCCGCGTGCCCCTGAACTCGCGACCGCACGAGCCGGGCTGCGGCTCGCCCGACCAGATGGCGCTGATGGCGCGGCCGTCCTGCGACTCGTCCAGGACCAGCAGGCCGTCGTCGTCGATGTCGCCCGCGAGCTGCGCGACGGGCGCGGCGCCGCGCGCGAGGGTGCCGCGCACGCCGCCCTCGTACTCGGGATGGCGGTGGAATTCGACCGCCGCGACGCCGGGGAGGCCCTCGAAGGTGGCCTCCCAGCGGCCGTAGAGCGCCTGCACCGGCAGCTGATCGCCGCGCGCCGGGCAGGACGCCTGCGGCGTGGCCGGGTTCGGGTCATTCTGGGCTGCAGCGCCCGTCCAGTGGGCGCAGAGTGCTATCAAAAATGAAGCAAAACGGAATTTCATGGGGCTGCGCCGGCGCGGGTGGCGGCGAAAGAGGCGGGCGGGGCGGGGCTGCCGGTGGCCGCTGCCGCGGCGGCGGCCGTGTCGGCGGCGCGCCGGGCGAACTCGGCGCGCAGGGCGCGGATCTTCTCGCGCGGGTCTTCCCGGGCGGTGGTCTTGTCGAGCGCCATCTCGGCGATGAAGCGGCTGGGCCGGGCGGCGACCATCTCGCGGCCTTTTTTCCGCTTCCGGGTCCAGCTGACGGCCAGGCTGCGCTGCGCACGCGTGATGCCGACGTACATCAGGCGGCGCTCTTCCTGCAGCCGCGCGGCGGTGTCGTCGCCGACCTTCTCCTGGCGGCCATCGTCGTCGTCGAGCTTGAAGGGCAGCAGCCCCTCGGTCACGCCGACCAGCATCACGTGCGGCCATTCCAGCCCCTTGGCGGCGTGCAGGGTCGAGAGCGTGACCACGTTCTGGTCCTGCTCGCGCTCGCTGAGGGTCGAGAGCAGCGAGATGGTCTGCGCCACTTCGAGCAGGCTCTTGCGCTCGCTCATCGTTGACGCGCCGCTCGCATCGTCGATCTCGCCGCCGCAGCGCTGCGCCATCCAGTCGCAGAACTCCAGCACGTTGCTCCAGCGGCCGGCGGCGGCCTGCTCGCTGTCCTCGCCGTCGTACAGGTGCTTCTCGTAGTCGATGTCCTTGAGCCAGTCGGCCAGGAACGCGCGCGCGTCCTCGGCGCCCGTCGTGCGGCGCGCCCGGTATTCGAGGTCGTTGATGCAGCGGCCGAACTCGTGCAGGCCGTCGAGCGCGCGCTTCGGGATCACGCTTGGCAGCGAGGGCGAGAACAGCGCCTCGAACAGGCTCAGCTTGTAGCGGCTCGCGAAGCTGCCCAGGCTGGCCAGCGTGGTGTGGCCGATGCCGCGCCTGGGCGTGGTGACAGCGCGCAGGAACGCCGGGTCGTCGTCGTGGTTGACCCACAGCCGGAACCACCCGCACAGGTCCTTGATCTCGGCGCGGTCGAAGAAGCTCTGCCCGCCCGACACCTTGTACGGGATGGCCGCCTTGCGCAGCGCCTGCTCGAACACGCGCGCCTGGTGGTTGGCGCGGTAGAGGACGGCGAAGTCGCGAAATTCCTTGTGCTGCGAGGTCTCGCGCAGGCCCTGGATGCGCGCCACCGTGCGCTCGGCCTCGTGCGCCTCGCTGTCGGCATCGACCACGCGCACCGGCTCGCCCTCGCCCAGCTCGGAAAACAGCGTCTTGGGAAAGAGCTTCGGGTTCGGGCCGATCACGTTGTTGGCCGCGCGCAGGATGGCGCTGGTGCTGCGGTAGTTCTGCTCCAGCTTGATGACCTTCAGGCCGAGGAAGTCGACCGGCAGCTTCCTCAGGTTGTCGAGCGTGGCGCCGCGCCAGCCGTAGATCGACTGGTCGTCGTCGCCCACCGCGGTGAAGCGCCCGCGCTCGCCGACCAGGGCCTTGAGCACCTCGTACTGCGTGGCGTTGGTGTCCTGGTACTCGTCGACCAGCACGTGGCCGAGCGCGGCCTGCCATTTGGCACGCACGGCATCGTGCTCGCGCAGCAGCTTGAGCGGCAGGCTGATCAGGTCGTCGAAATCGACGCTCTGGTAGGCGGAGAGGCGCTCCTCGTAGCGCGCCATGATCCTGGCGGTGATGCGCTCGCCGTCGTCCGTGGCCTGCGCCTCGGCCTGCGCGGCGTTCAGGCCCATGTTCTTCCACTTGCTGATGGTCCACTGCCAGGTGCGGGCGGTGGCGGCGTCGGTGGTGCCGCCGGCGTCCTTCAGGATCTTCGTCACGTCGTCGCTGTCGAGGATGCTGAAGGCGGGCTTCAGGCCCAGCGCCGCGCCGTCCTCGCGCATCATGCGCACGCCCAAAGCGTGGAAGGTGCAGATCACGACGTGCCTAGCGTCGCGCCCGATCAGCCCCTTGGCGCGCTCTCGCATCTCGGCGGCGGCCTTGTTGGTGAAGGTGATGGCGGCGATGCGTTTGGGCTCCATGCCGGCCTGGATCAGCCGGGCGATCTTGTGCGTGATGACGCGCGTCTTGCCCGAGCCGGCGCCCGCGAGCACCAGGCACGGCCCGTGCAGGTGGTTGACGGCTTCCTGCTGGGCGAGATTGAGACCGGAGGACATGGAGCGGGGGCGGAGCGAGGCGGGGGAGAGGAGGCAGAAACGCGGCGTGCGCGGGAGCGAGGCGACGGACGCGGGGCGCCGGGCAGAAGGAGCGCGCAATGATAGCGACCCCCGTCGGGCGGCGGCTGAAGTAACGAAATGTGTTAACTTTCGTTTTCTGCTGCAGAGCCGGCCGGAGCCGTCGCCATCCGGCCCGTGCGGACCCGCTGCCGCACCGAGTCTGCCCTTCGAACGAACGCTTCCATGTCCAAGAACCCACACCGCGGCCGCTTCAAGACCATCGCCTGGACCTTCGTGCTGACGCTGGGCATCACGCTGCTCACGCTCAACCTCTCGGCGGGCGAGAAGAAGATCGAGGAGAAGGTCGAGCGCCACTACCCGGTGCACAGCCAGCAGTTCCAGCGCACCCTGGGCGCCATGCTGGGCCCGCCCATCACCGGCGGCAACACCTTCAAGGCGCTGCACAACGGCGACGAGATCTTCCCGCCGATGCTCGCGGCGATCCGCGGCGCGCGCCAGAGCATCACCTTCGAGACCTACATCTACTGGTCGGGCGACATCGGCCGCGTCTTCGCCGACGCCCTGTCCGAGCGCGCCCGCGCCGGCGTGCCGGTGCACGTGCTGCTCGACTGGGTCGGCAGCGCCAAGATCGACGAGGCTTTCCTCAAGGAGATGGCCGCGGCCGGCGTCGAGATCCAGAAGTTCCACAAGCCGGCCTGGGACGACATCTCGCGCATGAACAACCGCACCCACCGCAAGCTGCTGGTGGTCGACGGGCGCGTCGGCTTCACCGGCGGCGTGGGCATCGCGCCCGAATGGACCGGCCACGCGCAGGACCCCGACCACTGGCGCGACTCGCACTACCGCGTCGAGGGGCCGGTGGTGGCGCAGATGCAGGCGGTGTTCATGGACAACTGGATCAAGGCCTCGGGCGACGTGCTGCACGGCGAGCGCTACTTTCCGACCATTCCCCCAGCTGCCGACGCGGGCGCGACGGACGGCGGCCGCGCCCAAGTGTTCAGCAGCTCGCCCTCGGGCGGCGCCGAGACCATGCACCTGATGTATCTGCTGGCCATCACGGCGGCGAGCAAGACCATCGACCTCTCCAGCGCCTACTTCGTGCCCGATGCGCTGACGCGCGACGCGCTGGTGGCGGCCATGAAGCGCGGCGTGCGGCTGCGCATCATCACGCCCGGGCCGCACATGGACGCGCAGACGGTGCGCGGCGCCTCGCGCGCCGACTGGGGCCCGCTGCTCGAAGCCGGCGCCGAGATCAGCGAGTACCAGCCGACCATGTTCCACTGCAAGGTGTTCACGGTCGACGGCCTGCTGGTGTCGGTCGGCTCGACCAACTTCGACAACCGCTCGTTCCGCCTGAACGACGAGGCCAACCTCAACATCTACGACGAGGCCTTCGCCGCCCAGGAAACCGCCGTCTTCGAGCGCGACCTGAAGCAGTCCCGGCGCATCACGCTGGAGGAGTGGCAGAACCGCCCGCTGCAGGAAAAGGCGGCGGAGCACCTGGCGTCGGTGCTGTCGCTGCAGCTGTAGCCGCGCGCGCGGCAGGGCGTGGCGCCGGCGCGCCTGGAGCCTCCGCGTGGGCCCCGCTTGTTTTGCGCGCCGGTCGCGGGTCCGCGCTTGCGCCGGCCTGGTCGCATCCCGTCAGTCGCCAAGCGGTGCGTCGGCCGTGCCGCCCGCCTGCGCCACCATGCGGGCCAGCCGCTGCACGTCGGCCACCACCAGGGCCTTGCCGTCCTTGGCCAATACGCCGGCGCGCCGCAGCGCGTTGAGTTCGCGCGTCACCTGCTCGCGGCCGGTGCTGATGTGGCTGGCGAGCGCCGCGTGGGTCGGGGCCGGCTCCAGGCGCGCCCGGTTGCCCGCGATGCCGGCCGCCCGGGCCCGGCGCAGCAACTCGGCCTGCAGGCGGTGCGGCACGTCCAGCGTGCTCAGGTCGATGACCCGTTCCGACAGCTGGCGGACCAGCGCGGCGAGGCCCCGCATCACGCGCTCGGCGACCAGCGGCTCGTCGCGCAGCAGCTGCAGGAACGCGGCTCGGTCCAGGCTGGCGACCACGCAGGGCGCGAGCGTGATCACGTCGGCCGAGCGCGGCAGGCCGTCGATGGCCGCCAGATCGCCGAAGTGCTCGCCTTCGACCGAGTCGCGGAACGTGACCTGCCGGCCGTGCGTCGAATAGGTGGTCACGCGCAGCTGGCCCGACACCAGGAAGTACACGTCGCTCTTTTCCTCGGAGCGCAGCAGCAGCGGCTGGCCCGCCGGGATGCTGCGCCACGCGCAACGCTGCGCCAGCAGGTCCAGCCGCTGCGGCGCAAGCCCCTGCAGCAGCGCGATGCGCTGCAGGGCAAGGCTGGAGCGAGGAACCGTCATGGCCGGTCCGGCCAGCAGGGCCGGCCCGTTTGCAGAAACCTGTGCGCGAACGCACATACCAAACCGCAATGGATCGTCACAGTGGGCTCCGTGATGACAGCGATTCCCGCGGTCTCACAAATCGCACAGCCAATGGAGATTTCATCATGGATGCCAAGCAAATTCTCGGTATTTCGGTCCTTGCCGTCGCCGGTGCGGTGTCGGCGCAGACGGTTCCGCAGGAGCAGTGGGTCGTGGCGCCATTTCCCGCCACAGGCAGCCTCAGCCGCGCCAGCGTGATGGCCGACTCCTTCGGCGCGCTCCGCACCGCGCAGGCCCCGCAGGAATTCCGGATCGGCCCGCCCGACGCCCGCGCCGGCACCATGGGCCGCGCCGAGGTGGTTGCCGACCTGCGCAACTGGATCGGCTCTGGCCAGGGCCAGTTCGCCAGCGGGGAGTACTACGACGCACCCTATTACCGCCCGCGTCGCGTGGCGATGTACCAGGGGCTGCGCGAGGCTCCGGCGCTTCCGGTGGCTTCGGCCACGCAAGACCCGGGCGCCGCCGCGGCAGGCGCCCGCCTCGAGGACGGTCCGCAGACGCAGTGAGGCCGGCCTGCCTCCTGTTGGGAGATCGCCATGTTCCTCAGCCGTTGCATTCTCCGCACGCTGCTGTGCATCGCGACGATGCCGACCCTCACCGACCCGCCGGCGCATGCCCAGGAGCGCGTCTATCTGGGCAAGGCGGAGATCGAGCAGACCCTGATCGGCAAGAGCATCGTCTCGAGAAACCTGGCGAGCGGAATGGTCTCGCACTGGGAGTTCCATCCGGACGGCCGCGTCGAGTTCGTCAACCGCAGCGGCCCGGGGAGCGCCTCCGGCACCTGGACCATCCATCCGGACGGGTCCATGTGCGTCACGATGGTCTCGCGGACCGGCTGCCGCTACTGGTTCAGGCAGGATGGCGCGTTCGCGAACGCGAATACCAACGAGCCGAGCGCCCCGACGGTGGCCAGGGTCCATTTCGAATGAAGGCGCAACCTTGCCGGCCAGGCGCTCCGCCGCGCTACCCCGCGGAGGCCGGCGCCATGGCCGGTGACCGCTGGTCGGTCACCACCAGCGAACAGACGGCGCAGGCATCGCGGCCGCTTTGCTGCCACCAGCGGCACTGCGCACGGATGGCGCAGGGCGGCAGCGCCTGGGCCGCGCCCTGGCCGAGATCGGACGCGGCCTGGCGCAGTGGCCCGATGAGGCCGCATTCGTGCCCGGCCCAGTGGCCGCAGCGACCTTGCTGGCAGGGCGCAGCGAAGCGGAAGCGCCTCTCCAGGGGCAGGCCGGCCGCGACGGCGGATTCGACGAAGCCGGCCTCGACACGCAGCGGCGTGATCAGATTGACGACACGCCCGCCGGCCTCGACCACGCCGACCAGGGCCGCCCCGGGTGCGGCCGGGGCGCTGGGGCACAGCACCGGGCCGGCGGCCTTGCCGTTCACAGGTCCGGCCCGGGTTCCGGCTTCTCGGGCATGAACATGCCGGCGATGCCGCCGTCGACCAGGCGAAGCGTTTCGGCCGGCATGGGATGCTTGATCGCCAGGTGCGCGAGCACCGCGCCCTGGATGGTGGCCGCGATCGCACGCCGGTCCGCCGGGGTGAGAGACATGCCGCCCAGATCGACCACGAACCTGTTCTTCTCGCCGGGTTTCGCCATGACATGCTCCTTTTGTGGAAGGAGCAAAGAGTAGTCCGTATCGCGGCATTTCTCAATGGCGCCAGGCGGGCTGGCCGGCCCCTTCACGCCAGCAAGCCGGAGCCGGCGTCTCCGGCCCCTCCCGCCGCGCGCTCCGGTGCCCGGCGCGCGCCGCCCTGCCGCGGGGCCTGCTCCTCGCGGCCGGCGCGGCGCAGCAGCGCGGCCAGGTCCCGCAGGGCGTGCGCCACCTCGGGCGCCATGTCCATCCGCCGCGCGAGCAGGACGGCCTGGCGGTGCAATGTTTCGGCCGCGTCGGTCTCGCCGTCCAGGGCGCGCAGCCGGCCGAGCAGCCGGAGAAGGTGCGCCTGCAGCGGCCGGAAGCCGTGCCGGCTCGCGAGTTCGAGCGTGGCCGCGAGCGTCGCGCCCGCCTCGCCGGGCGTCTCCAGGAGCTGGAGCTGGGCCAGGGCGGCCTGCGACCACAGCCGCATCCCGAGCAGCCCGGCCGACGTGGTCCGTGCGATGGCGTCGCGCAGCAGCTCCCGGGCGTCGTGCAGCCGGCCGGCCAGCGCGTAGGCGCGGCCGAGGTAGCGCTGGGACGACGGGATCAGCAAGGCGATGTCGGCGGCCCGGGCCAGGCGCAGCGACTCTTCGAGCTCGACGACGGCGCCGTGAGGGTCGTCGCGCATGAGCAGGCAGAAGCCGCGGCCCACGCCGCAATAGCTGAGGTCGAAGAGCTTGCCGGAGTCCTGCGCGATGTCCCGGGCCTGCGCGATGGTGGCCAGGGCTTCCGGGAGCCGGCCGGTGATGGCGTAGGTCTTCGACAGGCACACCAGCGCGAGCACCGACGCCGTGCCCGTGGTGCCGGTGTTCTTCAGGCGCAGCTCGCCGCGCACGTCGGGCAGGCGCTCCAGCAGCAGCGCCTCGGACTGCCGGAACTCGCCCCGGTACCAGCAGGCCTGCGCCAGCGCGAAGCTCGCGTTCAACAGGGCGGCCTTGTCGCCCAGCGCCCTGGAGCGGGCATGGCCTTGCCGGCCGGCCTCGATCGCCTGGTCCAGCAGCCCCATCTTGGTCCGGGTCAGGCACATGCTGGTGTCGATCTCGGCCAGTTGCGCCGGATCGCCCAGACCCGCTGCCAGGCTCCGGGCCTCCTCCAGGCAACGCGCGATCCGGGGCAGGTCGGCCACGCCCGGCAGCGCCACGCGCAGTCGCAGCCGCGCCTCGATCGCGGTCTTGATGGTGTCCGGAGTTTCCGGAAGATGGGTGAGCGCCTCGATCGCTCGGTCGTAGAAGCCGATCGCCTCGCGCCATGACCAGCGTCCCGTCGCGCGGTCGCCTGCCTTGAGCGAGTAGGCCACGGCCGCGGGCCACACTTCCCCGCGCACCGCATGCTCGGCAAGGCGTTCAGTCAGCTCGTCCAGGCGGTCCGCGAGCACCGTCTGCATGGCGCCCAGGACGCGGGCATGCAGCTCGCGGCGGGTGGTGCGCAGCATCTCCTCGTAGGCGACCGTCTGGATCAGGACGTGCCTGAAGGTGTATTCCCGGGCCGACGGGGTGTTGAGCCCGAAGAGAAAGCCGGCGGCCAGCAACCCGGCGATCTCGCTTTCGAGCCGCTCGGGCGGCAGGTCGGCCACGGCCTGCAGCAGCTTCAGCGGCACATCCATGCCGATCACCGACGCCACGTGGAGCAGCCGGCGCCGCACGGGCGGCAACCTGTCGATGCGCGCCGCGATGATGGCCTGGACGGACGCGGGAATGACGACTTCGGCGGGACGCTGCCGTGCGGACGCGGTCGAGACGACGTCGCTCTCGATCAGGGAGCGCGCGATCTCCTCGATGAAGAGCGGGACGCCATCGGCCTGGGCCAGTATCTGCCGCCGCAGGGGCTCCAGGTCGGCCGACGACCCGATCAGCTCGCGCAGCAATGCCGCGGCATGGTGCGGTTCCAGGGCGGGCAGGTGCAGCTGGAGGCAGCCCGCGCGATGGTCCCACGGCGGCGCGCGATCGGGACGGGTCGTCACCAGCAGCAGCAGCTTCGCCGCCTCCATGCCTTCGACCAGCGCGTCGAGCAGCGCGGCGCTGGGTGCATCGGCCCAGTGATAGTCCTCGACGAGCAGCACCAGCGGACGCGACGCCGCTTCGCGCAGCACCAGGGTCCGCAGCGCGGCGATCGAGCGATTGCGGCGCATCGGGGGGCCCAACTGGAGCCACTGCGCCTCCTGCACCGGCAGGTCGAGCAGCGATTGCAGCGGCGCCAAGTCCGCGTGGGCCTCGGGATCGATCAGCGCCAGCGTGTGCGCCAGCTTGCGCGCGACCTCCGCGCGGTCGTCGGCGACATCGACCGCCAGCAGGGAGCGCAGCAGCTCGGCGGCCAGGTAATAGGGCGCCCCGGCCGTGTGCGACACGGCGGCGACGCGCAGCACGTGCCAGCTCCCGCTCGGCAGCTCGCGCAGGAATTCATGCGCCAGCCGGGACTTGCCCAATCCCGCGTCGGCCACGAGCGTCACAGCTTGGCCACGGCCGGCCTCGGCGCGGCCCAGCGCCGCCGATATCCGAAGCAGCTCGGCTTGTCGTCCGACGAAGAAATTCAGCGCGTGCACCGAGCAGCGGGCCTCCCACGACGGCCGGGCCGTCGCCGCCAGCAGCTGGAACACTTCGAGCGGCTCGGACAGCCCCTTGATCGCCAGGCGCCCCAGCGAGGCCATGCGGGCATGACCGCGGGCGAGCCGCGCGGTGCGGCCCGTCATGAAGGCCGTGCCCGGCGTCGCCTGCTGCTCGACCCGGTTCGCGACGTGGGCGATCACGCCCGTGACGTCGTAGTCGGATTCGTCCTGCCCGGTCGACCGGATGACGACCTCGCCGCTGTCGATGCCGACTCGCAGCTGGATGCCCGGATCGTTCAGCCGCCCGGTGGCCTCGATCATGCGGCAGGCGGCGAGGCAGGCCCGCACCGCGTGGTCCTCGCACGCCGCGGGGGCGCCAAACAGTGCCATGATCCCGTCGCCGCGGACGGAGTTCACCATGCCGCCGAAACTCGTCACGGCGTCGGCCATGGCCCGCAGGGCCGGGTCGAGCTGGCGCATCGCGGCTTCGGGGTCGAGCGACTCGATCAGCTGCGTCGAGCCGCGGATGTCCGCGAACATCACGCTGACCTGCTTGCGCTCGCCTTCCCCGGAAAGCCGGGCGGCCTTCGAGGCCACGGGGGCCGGCAGCAGCGCCTGCGCCGCGCCCAGCGGGGCGCCGCACTGGGTGCAGAAGCGCGCGTCCGGACGGTGGGGGGCGCCGCAGGCGGCGCATTCTTCCTCCAGGGCGGCGCCACAGGTTTCGCAGAAGCGGCCGCCCTCGGGATTCGTCGCCTGGCAGTGCCGACATGGGCGCATGACCTTGTCCTCGCGCCACCCCCGGGAGGTAGGACGAACGAGGTTACACCAAGACCCGGGGGCGCGTGTTCCACCAAAAGGAGTAGGGCGCGCGGGCTGCCGCCGCCGTGGACCGCCGCGGCCCGGCAGGCGCCGGTTCAGGCTTCGATGGGCCGGCCCAGCCATGCGACGACCAGCGGCGGCCACGTCGGCGAGGTTTGGCGGCCGGCGCGCGGCGCGATCGCCTGTGGATGGCGGAACAGGCCCCGCGGGTCGTACTTGCGCTTGACCGCAAGGAGCGCGGGAAACGCGTCGCCCCAGTAGGCCGCGCGGTAGTCGGGACACTCGGCATCGGCGAAATCCTGGTAGATGCCGCCGTTCCAGAACGGCGCGACGAAGCCGCGCCAGCGCCGCAGGTAGGCCTGCATTTTCTGCTCCTCGGCGGCGCCGTCCCAGAAGCCGGTGACGTACATGTTGAAAGCGGCGCTCCGGTGGACGAAGGCGCTGTTCTCGCGCGGGTACGCGCCGATGGCGCCGCCCCACGCGGACAGCGTCAGCGTGGAATGCAGGTTGGCGTGCTGCGCGAAATCGTCGACGAGCGCCTGCCAGTCCGGCGCGCCCAGCTCCGAGACGAAGCGGGATTGGCGCAGCACGGGCAGTGGCGCGGTGGCGCGCTGCCTGAACGCCTCCTGCCCCGGAATGCGCGCCAGCGGCGCGACGAGCCGGTCCATGTCGCCCTTGCCGCCGAAGAAGTTCCCCCAGAGATAGAGGCGCAGCGTCTGCGGCGGCCCGCCGTCCTGCTCCGCCCAGTGGCGCAGGTCGGCGGAGGCGTTGAATTCGGGGCCGGCGTGGCGCAGCACCTCGTCCTGCAGGGTTGCCAGGGCCCGGGCCGCCGTCGCCCGGTCCGCCGGCTGCCGCAGCGGCCAGGAGTACGACCAGTCGTTGCGCTCGCCGGCGCGATGCAGCGCGTAGCGCACTTCCAGCAGCACGCCGAAGTTGCCGCCCGTGCCGCCCCGCAGGGCCCACCACAGGTCGTGGTTGACCGTCTCGCTCGCGTGCACGGTGCGCCCGTCGGCCAGCAGCACCCGCGCCGCGACGACGCGGTCCGAATTCATGCCGAAGGTGCGCGAGGTCTCCCCGAAGCCGCCGCCCTGCACGAAGCCGCCGACGCCGACCGGGTCGCCGCCGAGCGGGAGCTGCAGCCCGCGGGCCGCCAGCGCCGTGCGCAGCGCGCCCAGGGTACAGCCGGCCTCGGCGGTGGCTTCGAGGCGCGCCGGGTCGATCTGCAGGTTGTTGAGCCCCCGCACGTCGATGACCAGGCCGTCGTCGAGCGACGATTGGCCGGCGAACGAATGGCCGCCCGAGCGCACTCGGAACGCAACCCTGTACCTGCGCGCACCTTCGAGGCAGATCCGCGCATCCTGCTCGGCCACGCAAAAGACGACGGCCCACGGGCGGACGGCGTCGAACCGGGGGTTGAACGTTTTGCGGGCGGCGTCGTAGCCCGGATCGCCCGGCAGCACGATGCGGCGGCCGGGCAGCCGGTCCCCGAGGAAGCGGGCCAGCCCGGCCGGCAGGCCGGCGCCCGGCGCCGCCGCCGCGATCGGCGCCGCGGCCAGCAGCGGGATGCCCGGGTGCCCGGCGGGCGAGATCGCAGAGGGCCAGATGTACATGCTTGCCTCCACAGAATGTCGAGCCGCCTGCCATCATGGCCGAGTGGCGGCGTCTTGTGTCGCGCTCGCACGCACGGCCCGGCCGCCTCCAAGTCCGGCGAAATCGCCGGTTGCTCCTGAATTGATAGCGTTCCGCGCACACAGGACGGGCGCTGCGGCTGCTTTTGGCCTGCAAAGGCACGTGGCCCGCCGCGCGGCCGCGACGACAATCGCCCCGTGCCGCAGATCTTCGCCATCACCTTTCCGTTCTTCGCCCTGATCGCCGCGGGCTGGCTGGCGGCGCGCTGCCGCTGGCTGCCGCTGGAAGCCATCCCGGGGCTCAACGGCTTCGTGCTGTTCTTCGCGCTGCCGTGCATGCTGTACCGCTTCGGCTCGACCACGCCGCTGGCGCAGCTGCTCGACGCGGGCGTGTTCGCGGTGTGGGGCGCCTGCGCGCTGGTGCTGGTCGCGGGCGTGGTGGCTTTCAGCCGCAACGAGCGCATCGGCTGGAGCGACGCGGCCTTCGGCGCGCTGGTGGCGGCGTTTCCCAATACCGGCTTCATGGGCGTGCCGCTGCTGCTCGCGCTGCTGGGGGCGCCGGCGGCCGGGCCGGTCATTTTCACCATCGCCTTCGACATGGTGGTCACCTCGTCGCTGTGCATCGCGCTGTCGCGGCTGGACGGCGGCGGCGCGCACGGGGCCGGGGCCCCGGCCGCCTCCCGGCGGGACGCGCGCGGTGCGGAGCGCTCCGGGGCGGGGCGGGCCGCCCGGCAGGCGCTGCGCGGCGTGCTCGTCAATCCGCTGCCGTGGTCGATCGCGCTCGGCGCGCTGGCCTCGGCGCTGCATTGGACGCCGCCCGCACCGCTCTGGCAGACCGTGTCGATGCTGGCCGACGCGGCGTCGCCGGCGGCGCTGTTCACCATCGGCGCGGTGCTGGCGCGTGGCGCGATGGCGGCGCGCGGGGCCGGGCTGGCGCAGCGTTCCGCCGCGCGCTGGCGCGACGTGCTGCCGCTGGTGGTGGTCAAGCTGGGGGTGCACCCGCTCCTGGTGTGGCTGGCCGC
Organism: uncultured beta proteobacterium; assembly: GCA_963847265.1. Taxonomy (GTDB): domain Bacteria; phylum Pseudomonadota; class Gammaproteobacteria; order Burkholderiales; family Burkholderiaceae_C; genus Variovorax. The sequence goes on from CAWJZE010000001.1 coordinate 1,880,825, forward strand.
CACGGCCGCGCGGGCGGCGGGGTGGCCGCTCTCGCCCACGGCGTTCACCGCGCTGGTGCTGGTGGCGGCGCTGCCGAGCGCGAGCAACGTGTCGATGCTGGCCGAGCGCTTCGGCGCCGACAACGGCCGCATCGCGCGCATCATCCTGTGGACCACGGTGGCGGCGTTCTTCAGCTTTCCGCTGGTGGCGGGGTGGATGGCTTAGGAAAGGACGGCGCCAGCTCCGGCTAGGGCCCGGTCAGCACCCCCAGGCGCAGCGGGTCGGCGCCGCCCAGTCCCTCGCATTTCGACGTGTCGCGTCCCTGCAGGCCGTCGCAGTAATAGGTGTTGTAGACGCGCCCGAACAGCGTCGGCTGGGTGGTGAACAGCACGCCCCGCTCGGGCCGCCAGGCCTCCCGGATGGCGGCCGGCACCCGTTGCGGCGCGGTGGCGGCGGGGGCGGGCGCCGCGTCGTCGCCGGGGCCGGCGCTCTCCTTCGGGAGCGCTTCGTCGCGCGGCGCCAGCAACGCCAGATCGCCTTCCTGCGGCCGCGCGCCCAGCGGGATCAGCAGGCTGTTGACCTGGAGCCCGCGGGCGAAGCGGCGCTCCCGGCCCGCCAGGAAGGCGTAGGCGCAGGCGGCGGCGCACTGGCCGCGCACTTCGGTGCTGGCGCCCGCGGCGCGGATGGCGCGCGCATAGGCCTCGGCGACCTCGGCGCTGCCGCCGCGCGAGTCCTCGAACACCACGGTGCGCGCCCGCCCGTCCGCCAGCTGCCGGCTGAAGAAGGCCAGCCCGCTGCCGTCGAGCGTGCCGGTCACCACCAGGCGCTGGCGGCCCTCGTACTCGATGTTGGCCGCCGCGGCCGCCGTGGCGGCGAGCGCGCCCAGCAGCAGCGCGGTGCGCATCGGCCTCCTCGTCTTCATGTCGTCTCTCCCGCAGTTTGGCTTCAATGTAGCCGGCCGCCGCAACCGTGATGGCCGGCGGGTCAAGACTGGCGCCGGTGAGACGGCCGCGGTTGCGGGGCCGGGCCGGCCGGCGCGCGTCAGATCGCCTGCGGGTCCACGTCGATCAGCCAGCGGACGATGCCCTTGCCCTCGGGCGCGCGCCGCAGCGCGTGCAGCAGCGGCTGCCAGGCGTGCAGGAAGCGCTGCAGCGCGGCGCGCGAGCGGCTCTCGACCAGCATCTGGGCGCGCTCGACGTCGGCCACGCGCTGCACCGCCAGCGGCACCGCCGCGTAGCGCGCCACGTGCGGTGCGTCCGGCAGCGCGTCGGCGGCGGCGCCTGCCGCGTTCAGGAACGCCTGCGCCGCCTCCTGCGTGCGCGCGTCGGCGCGCAGCAGCGCCTGGAAGGCGAACGGCGGCAGCGCGGCGGCGCGGCGCTCGGCCAGCTGGCCGGCGGCGAAGGCCGGGTAGTCGTGGCGCCGCAGCGCGGCGAACAGCGGGTGCGTCGGGTGGTGCGTCTGGATCCACATCTCGGCCGCGCTGCCCTGCGCCGCCAGCCAGCGGGCGTCGCGCCCGGCGCGGCCGGCCGACTGCATCAGCAGGCTGAACAGCCGCTCGGGCGCGCGGAAGTCGCTCGAGAACAGCGCCCCGTCCGGATTCACCGCCGCCACCAGCGTGATGCGACGGAAGTCGTGCCCCTTGGCGATCATCTGCGTGCCGACCAGCACGTCGACCTCGCCGCCGTGGACCTGCGCCAGCTGCTGCTCCAGCGCCCCCTGGCGACGCGTGCTGTCGGCGTCGATGCGCGCGATGCGCACCGCGCCGCCGTCGGGGCGCTGGAGCGGCGCGAACAGTTCGCCCAGGTGCTCCTCCAGCCGCTCGGTGCCGCGGCCGACCGGTGCGATGTCGGGGTTGCCGCAGGCCGGGCAGGCGCGCGGCACGCGCTCGGCGAAGCCGCAGTGGTGGCAGCGCAGCGTGCGGTCGATCTTGTGGAACACGCGGTAGGCGCTGCAGTGCGGGCACTCGCTCTTCCAGTCGCAGGCGTTGCAGGCCAGCACCGGCGCATAGCCGCGCCGGTTGAGGAACACCATGCTCTGCTCGCCGCGCGCGATGCGCTGGCCGATGGCGCCGAGCAGCGCGTCCGACAGCACGGTTTTGGGCGGCTGCTGCGCCATGTCGACAACGCGCACGGTCGGCAGCGCGCCGGCGCCGATGCGAGACGGCATCGTCAGCCGTGCGTAGCGCCCGCCCGCGTCGTCCTCGGAGGCCGGGCGGCTGTGATGCCAGCTCTCCAGCGACGGCGTGGCCGAGCCGAGGATGACCTTGGCGCCCTCGCGCCGGCCGCGCCACACCGCCAGGTCGCGCGCCGAGTAGCGCGCGCCCTCCTGCTGCTTGTAGCTCGGGTCGTGCTCCTCGTCGACCACGATCAGCCTGAGCGCCGGCAGCGAGGCGAAGACCGCCATGCGGGTGCCCAGCAGGATGCGTGCCTGCCCGCCGTGCGCCGCCAGCCAGCTCGCCAGGCGCTGCGGGTTGGTCATGCCGCTGTGCATCGACACCACGGCGCCCGTACCGAAGCGCGGCTCGAAGCGCGCGCGAAAGCGCGCCTCCAGCTGCGGCGTGAGGTTGATCTCGGGCACCATCACCAGCGCCTGGGCGCCGGGGTCGCGCGCCAGCAGCGACGCCACGGCACGCAAATAGACCTCGGTCTTGCCGCTGCCGGTGCTGCCGAACAGCAGGAAGGGGCCGGGTTCGGCATCGAATCGGGCCAGGGCGTCCGTCTGCTCTGGGCTGGCTGCTATGAATTCGGTAGCGCCGACAGCGACGGAAGCGGCGGAATCCGCGAACTCTGCCTCCGCCGTCTGCGGCGCTGGGCCGGACGCGGCCGGGCGACGCCTGAGCCGCCGCGCCAGCTGCAGGGCGCTCAGGTCGCGCAGTTGCGGCGGCAGCGCGGCCAGCGCGACTTCGCCGAGCGAGCGCTGGTAATAGCGCGCCGCGAAGGCGACCAGGTCGCGCCAGCCCTCGGAGAGCGGCGCCACGCCGTCGAGCGCGGCGGCGACGGGCTTGAGCGCCATGTCGCCTTCGTCTCCGCCGCGGCCGGCGGTGGCCGCACAGACCACGCCGAGCACCTCGCGCGGCCCGAGCGGCACGCGCACCAGGGTGCCCGGCGGGTGCGGCACGTCGCTGGCGTAGCTCAGCGTGTCGCCCAGGGCGCTGTGCGCCGGCGTCTGCACCGCCACGTCGAGCCGCCATGTCATCGCGGCTCCCCGGAACGCCGGCTGCCGGCGCGACGCGGCGAAAGCGGCTTAAGTGCTTGATCTGGAAAGCCTTTGTCCACTGATTCAGATTTCCTGTGGATAACTTTGTTGATATCCCTGTGGGACACGCTGCCGGGCCGCGCCAGTCAAGGCTTCCATTGCGGTGCCGCCGAAAATGGCAAAAACTTCAAACCTATATAAATCAATGACTTGGATGCGCTATGGCTTTCGTAGCAAGGCCGGCGCGGTGATTTGCCCCCGCGACGACGCAACACCCGTTTTGTGTATAAGTCAAGCCGCGTTGCGCCGCTGGCTCTTGACAACCGAGGCCGGTGGCGTTCTCCGGGCGGCCGGCACGCTGCCGCCTAGGCCGCCACGGGTGGCAGGCCGCGCAGCCGGCGCGACTCGGCATGCACCGCATCGACCAGCACCGCCACGTGCTCGGGCGGCGTGAACTGGCTGATGCCGTGACCCAGGTTGAAGATGTGCGTCGGCCCGCGCGTCGCCGGGTCGCGGTGCGGCGCGCCGAAGTCGGCCAGCACGCGCGCCACCTCGGCCTCGATGCGCTCGGGCGGCGCGAACAGCACGTTGGGGTCGATGTTGCCCTGCAGCGCCTTGGCGCCGGGGCCTTCGCCGACCAGCGCGCGGGCGCGGCCCAGGTTCACCGTCCAGTCGACGCCCAGCACGTCGCAGTCGAGCGCGCGCATGGCGTCGAGCCACAGCCCGCCGCCCTTGGTGAAGACGATGCGCGGCACCCGCTGGCCGTCGGCGCCGTCGCGCTTCAGTTGCGCCAGTACGCGCGCGGTGTAGGCCAGGCTGAATGTCTGGAAGGCGCCGTCGGCCAGCACGCCGCCCCAGCTGTCGAACACCATCACGGCCTGCGCGCCGGCGTCGATCTGGGCGTTCAGGTAGGCCGCCACGGCGTCGGCGTTGACCGCGAGCAGCCGGTGCATCAGGTCCGGGCGGCTGTAGAGCAGGGTCTTGACCCGCCGGTAGTCGCTGGAGCCGGCGCCCTCGACCATGTAGCAGGCCAGCGTCCAGGGGCTGCCCGAGAAGCCGATCAGCGGCACCCGGCCGGCCAGCGCGCGGCGGATCGACGCGACGGCGTCGAACACGTAGCGCAGCCTGTTCAGGTCGGGCGCTTCGAGGGCGTGGATGGCCGCCTCGTCGCGCACCGGCCGGGCGAAGCGCGGCCCCTCGCCGGCCTCGAAGGACAGGCCCAGCCCCATCGCGTCGGGCACCGTCAGGATGTCGGAGAACAGAATCGCCGCGTCGAGCGGGTAGCGCGCCAGCGGCTGCAGCGTGACCTCGGTGGCGTAATCCACGTTCGTCGCCAGCCCCATGAAGCTGCCGGCCTTGGCGCGCGTGGCCACGTACTCGGGCAGGTAGCGGCCGGCTTGGCGCATCAGCCAGACGGGGGTCTGCTCGGTCGCCCGGCCGAGGCAGGCGCGCAGGAAGGTGTCGTTTTGCAGGGGGGCGAAGGGCATCGGACGATTGTCGCAGGCCCGTCGTCTGCCGCCGCGGCCGCGCCGCCGGCGCCCGCTGCTCAGGCCGCGGCGCCCAGGGGCGGCAGGGCGCTCCGGCGGCGGTACAGCACCAGCGTGGCGCCCAGCCCGCACAGGGCCGCCGCCGTCATCCACAGCCCCGGTGCGGCCCGGTCGCCGGTGTACTGGATCAGCCCGGTGGCGATGGCCGGCGTGAAGCCGCCGAACAGCGCCGTCGCCAGGCTGTAGGCCAGCGAGAAGCCGGCCGTGCGCACCTCCACCGGCATGACTTCGGTGAGCGCCACCACCATCGCGCCGTTGTAGCTGGCGTAGAGGAAGGACAGCCACAGCTCGACCTCGAGCATGCGCCCGAAGCTCGGCGCGGCCACCAGCCAGCGCAGCGTCGGGTACGCCGTCAGCACGGTCAGCACGGTGAAGGCGATCAGCAGGGGCTTGCGCCCGACGCGGTCCGACAGCGCGCCCATCACCGGCAGCCAGAAGAAGTTGGAGACCGCCACGCACAGCGTGACGAGCAGGGCGTCGGTGGTGCCGAGCTGGAGCACGGCGCGCCCGAAGGTCGGCGTGTAGACCGTGATCAGGTAGAACGACACGGTGGTCATCGCCACCAGCATCATGCCGGCGGCCACCAGCCCCGCGTTGGCGACCATCGAGCGGAAGATCTGGCGCACGTCGGGCCGGTGCTGGCGCGCCATGAATTCCTCGGTTTCCTGCAGCGAGCGGCGCAGCACGAACAGCACCGGCACGATCAGGCAGCCGACGAAGAACGGGATGCGCCAGTAGAAGTCGTTGACTTGGGCGCTCGTGAAGGCCACGTTGAGCCAGTAGCCGAGCATGGCGGCGACCATGATCGCCACCTGCTGGCTGGCCGACTGCCAGCTCACGTAGAAGCCCTTGTGGCCGGGCGTGGCCATCTCCGACAGGTAGACCGACACGCCGCCCAGCTCGACCCCGGCCGAGAAGCCCTGCAGCAGCCGCCCGGCCAGCACCAGCAGCGGCGCGGCCAGGCCGAGGGTGGCGTAGCCCGGCACGCAGGCGATCAGCAGCGTGCCCATCGCCATCAGCGCGAGCGTGACGATCAGCCCCTGGCGGCGTCCCACGCGGTCGATGTAGGCGCCCAGCACGATCGCGCCGAGCGGGCGCATCAAAAAGCCCGCGCCGAAGGTCATGAAGGTCAGCATCAGCGAGGCGAACTCGTCGCCCGCCGGGAAGAAGGTCTTCGAGATCTGCGTGGCGTAGAAGCCGAACAGGAAGAAGTCGAACATCTCCATGAAGTTGCCGCCCGTCACACGCAGGACGGTGGCGAACTTGGAGGAGGAGGGGGAAGCGGCGGCGGACGGTGCGGAAGCGGACTGCATGGTGTCTTCCTGAAGGTCGGCAGGGCCGCCGCGGGCCGGCATGCACGGGCGATGCCGGAGGGTTGGAGCGTGTGGGCCGCGTCCGGGTTCAGATCTTGTACTTGACCGCGCTGCCGTAGGCGCGCGTGCTCGCGGTGCTGACCGGCGCGCCGCCGAAGGCCTCCTCCAGCGCCCGCATGACGTGGTTGGTGGCGCGCGGGATGTCTTCCACCCGCGCCGAGGCGATGCTGTCGATGCCGCCGGCATACACCAGCGTGCCCTGCGGGTCGATGATGAACAGGTGCGGCGTGGTGCGCGCCCCGTAGGCGCGGCCGATCACGCCGTCCTCGTCCATCAGCACGGCGGTGGCGGCGGCGCGGTGCTCGCGCATCCAGGCGTCGAGCGCGGCGGGCTGCAGGTAGTCGATCGAGGCGCGCTCGGTCGAGTCGATCGCCAGCCAGACGGCGCCGCGCTCGACCGCTGCGCGCTGCGTGGCGGGCAGGTTGCCGCTGCCGTAGTGCTTGCGCACGAAGGGGCAGCCCGGGTTGGTCCACTCGAGCACCACGTAGCGGCCGCGCAGGTCCGACAGCCGGTGCGTCTCGCCGCGCGTGTCGCGCGCCACGAAGTCGGGCGCCGCCTGGCCGACGGCGGCGGCCTGCACCGGCAGCGGCACCAGGAACGAGGCGCCCAGCGCCACGGCGGCGGCCATGACCGCGCGCCGCGACGCGCGCGACAGCGCGGCGCGCGCCCGGCGCGACAGCGCGGCGGCGCCCGGCCGCGGCGGCGCGGGGAGGGAAGAGGGCAACGAAGGCAGGGACGATGGCGATACGCGGGATTTGAGAGGCGGCGGAAGGGCGGACATGGTCGGTTCGATGGGCAACAGATTTTTGAATTTGGATGGCAGAGGCTATTCAGCTTTTGTCACGCGTCTGTGACAAGCGATGCGAGACAGCCCATGCAAACGGAGAGACGGCAGCGAGGGCGGTCGGAGAAAGTTGAGGACATTCGGGACTTCTCATCGGGTTGGAACTGGAAATCCATCCAGCAATCCGCATGCCCGGCGCGCCGCCCGCCGGACGGCGTCGGTCACAGTGCCGCGATCGCCGCACGCACTTCATCCCTGCCGAGGATCTCGGTCAGCACCACCGGCGCCTTGCCGGGCGCCTGCAGCACGTACACCGGCACGCCGTTGCGCCCGAGCGCGGCCAGCGCGGCGGTGATGGCCGGGTCGCGCCGGGTCCAGTCGGCGCGCAGCAGCGCGACCTGCTTGGCGTCGAAGTCGGCCAGCACGGCGGCGTCGGCCAGCGTGGCTTTCTTGTTGTACTGGCAGGTCACGCACCAGGCCGCCGTGAAATCGACGAACACCGGGCGGCCGCCCGCCGCGAGCTGGCGCACGCGCTCGGCGGACCACGGCTGCCAGCGGTCGCCGGCCTGCGCGGCGATGCCGGGTGCCACCGCCACCGGCTGGATGACGTTTTGGCCGATGGCGCCCGTCAGCAGTGCGCCGACAGCTATCAAAACAGGAGCAAGAACGAGCCGCGCGCGGCCGCGCAGCGTGAACGACCAGACCACCGCCGCCAGGCACACCAGCAGCGCCAGCAGGGCGCCGGCGCCGTCGATGCCGCTTTGCTGGCCCAGCACCCAGACCAGCCAGGCGACGGTGGCGAACATCGGGAACGCGAGCAGGCGGCGCAGCGTCTCCATCCAGGCGCCGGGCCGCGGCAGCAGCCGCGCCACCGCCGGCACGAAGCCGGCCAGCAGGTAGGGCAGCGCCATGCCCAGCCCGAGCGCGGCGAAGAGCGCCAGCGCCTGCGCCGCCGGCAGGCCGAGCGCCAGCCCGAGCGAGGCGCCCATGAACGGCGCGGTGCAGGGCGAGGCGACCACCACCGCCAGCACGCCCGACAGCAGGTCGTTGGCCAGCGGATGCCGCGCCTGCGCCGAGGCCAGCGCCTGCGGCGCGAAGTTGCCGAACGCGAACACGCCCGCCAGGTTGAGCCCGATCAGCGTGAACAGCGCCGCCAGCGCCGCCACCACGGCCGGCGACTGCAGCTGGAAGCCCCAGCCGAGCTGCGCGCCGGCCGCGCGCAGCGCCAGCATGAGGCCGCCGAGCGTCAGGAACGACAGCACCACGCCGGCCGTGTACGCCAGCCCGGCCTGGCGGTGCGCGCTGCGCGCATCGGCGTGGCGCGCGAAGCCGAGCACCTTGATCGCCAGCACCGGAAACACGCACGGCATCAGGTTGAGCAGGAGGCCGCCCAGCAGCGCGCCGAGCAGCGCCAGGCCGAGCGGCGCGGCGCCGACCGGCGTCGGAGCGGCTGCGCCCATGTCCGGAGCCACCGCCCCGGCGCCGCCCGCGGTCGTTGCCGGAGCGGCCGCGTTGGCGGCCAGCGCCGCCTGCAGCGCGGGCGACACCGGGGCGCGCGGCGCGGCGTCGGGCCACGCCCCCGAGACCGGCGCCTCGACGCGCCAGGCGACCGGCTGGCCGGGTTGCCGGTCGGCCTCGGCCAGCGCCAGCACGACCGGCATCACGGACGGGCTGGCGCTGCGCTGCGCGTCCAGCGGCAGCGTGGCGCTCCAGCGGCTGCCGTCCCACGCCTGCGTCCAGTCGCGTCCCGCAACGGCGCCGTTGCGCACGACCTCGCCGGTCTCCGGAAAGAATTCGAGCATCTTGCCGCGCGCCGCGGCGGGCAGGCCGTCGACGCTCAGCTTGAGCCGCTGGTCGCCCGTCACCTCGATGCGACCCGGCCCGGCCAGCGGCACGGGCTGCGCCGCCAGCGCCGCGTCGAAGGCCGCGCCATGCAGCGCGGTCGAGCCTTTCACCGGCAGCCTGAGCGCGAAGCGGCCTTCCTCCGGAATGCACTCCTTGCGGCACACCAGCCAGGAGGCCCGCAGCCGCACCTCCACCGCGTCCGCGCCGCCCGCGAGCGGGTCGGGCCGGAAGCCGGGCGCCACCGTGAGCGGCACCGGCAGCAGCACGGTGCCCTCGTAGCCGTAGTTGGCCAGCGGGCCGATCGGGATCTTCCGGGGCACCGGCCAGGCGATGTCGCCCGCCGCCAGGCCTGCCGGCAGCGTCCATTGCAGCTCGGTCGGCAGGCCCGAGTCGCCCGCGTTCTTCCAGTAGGTATGCCACTCGGGCTGGTGCGTGATCTGCAGCCCCAGCCAGACCGGCGCGCCGGGCGCGATGCCCTCGGGCGCCTGCGCGACCAGCTCGGCGCGCACGTGCGGCGTCGTGACGACCGCCTGGGGGCTGGCGGCGGCGCTCCATTGGGCGGCTGCCGGCATGCAGGCGCCGGCCAGGGTCATCGACAGCGCGGCAAGCGCGGCAGCAGCGTGCGGGAAATTCATGTGTCGGGTCCGAGCGGCAGTCCCGGGGGAAGTTCCGGCGCCGCCGGCCGCGATGGTAGCCCGCGCACCTTGCGGACCGCGCAGCACCCATGTGAAACCCGTCCGTGCACGGCGGTCGTCGCAAGCGGTCACAGCTTGCACGGGCTGGACCGGTTCCTGCGTTCGATCGACGCCAGCATGCGCGTGTGGCCGACAGAACCCGGACGCAAACGCCCGCAGCATGCCGCAGGCGAACAACGATTCGGGAGTTTCACCATGGCGCGTCATTTCGATCTTCCCCTCGCTCTTCCGTCGCCGTTCCGGGCCGCGGCCATCGGCGCGCTGGCGCTCGCGGCGCTGCTCGCGGGCTGCGGCGAGACGGCCAAATTGCCTTTCGAGGCCGGGGTCGGCCCCACGCCGCAGCTGCCGCCGCCGACCCGGACGCTGCTGCCCACCCTCGACATCGCGCCGGCCGAGGGCTGGACCGACACCCAGGGCCCGACCGCCGCACCCGGCTTCAAGGTGGCGGCGCTGGCGCGCGGGCTGGACCACCCGCGCATGGTCTACGTGCTGCCCAACGGCGACGTGCTGGTGGCCGAGAGCAACAGGCCGCCCAAGCCCGAGGGCGCGCACGACGGCGGCAGCGGGCCGTTCGCCCGCATCAAGAGCGCCGTGATGGGCGCGGTCCAGAAGCGCGCCGGCGCCGGCGTGCCCAGCGCCAACCGCATCACGCTGCTGCGCGACGCCAACGGCGACGGCACCGCCGAGACGCGCACGGTGTTCCTGCAGGGCCTGAGCTCGCCGTACGGCATGGCGCTGGTCGGCAACGAGCTGTTCATCGCCAACGCCGACGCGCTGGTCAAGGTGCCCTACACCGAGGGCCAGACCGCGATTTCGGCGACGCCGGTCAAGGTCACCGACCTGCCCGCCGGCATCAACCACCACTGGACCAAGAACGTGGTCGCCAGCCCCGACGGCAGCAAGCTCTACGTGACGGTCGGCTCCAACAGCAACGTCGGCGAGAACGGCCTCGCCGCGGAAGAGGGCCGCGCCGCCATCTGGGAGGTCGATGCCAAGACGGGCGCCAAGCGGCTCTACGCCAGCGGCCTGCGCAACCCGACCAGCCTGGCCTTCGAGCCGGAAACCAAGGTGCTGTGGGCGGTGGTCAACGAGCGCGACGAGATCGGCAGCGACCTGGTGCCCGACTACCTGACTTCGGTCAAGGACGGCGCCTTCTACGGCTGGCCGTGGAGCTACTGGGGCGGCCACGTCGATGCGCGCGTGCAGCCGCAGCGCCCCGACATGGTCGCCCGGGCCGTCGCGCCCGACTTCGCGCTCGGCAACCACGTCGCGCCGCTCGGCCTGGCGTTCTCCGGCGCGCGCATGCCCGCGGAGTTCGCCAGCGGCGCCTTCATCGGCGAGCACGGCTCGTGGAACCGCAAGCCCAAGTCCGGCTACAAGGTGGTGTTCGTGCCCTTCATCGGCGGGCGTCCCAGCGGCACGCCGAAGGACTTCCTGACCGGCTTCCTGAGCCCCGACGGGAAGGCGCAGGGCCGCCCGGTCGGTGTCGCGCTCGACAAGAGCGGCGCGCTGCTGGTGGCCGACGACGTGGGCAACGCGGTCTGGCGGGTGTCGAGGCAATAGGCTCATCCCCAGGCTTCGCGCACTTCGTGTCGCTCTCGCCCACCCCCTTCGAGGGGGCAACACCGGCGGCCCGGCGAAGCCGGTTCCGCGGTGTTTCCCGAACGGGCTTCGCTGCGCTGGCCACTGTGTCATGCATCGATGCCACCACCATGGACGCCACTTAAAATCCCGGCCATGCCCGCCCACGCCGATGCGTCGAGTTTTCCGCGGCTCCCGAGCCGGTTCTGGGCCGACCTGACGACCCGTGATTTCGCGCGGCTCGACCCGGCCGCGACGGTCGCGGTGCTGCCGCTGGGCGCCACCGAGCAGCACGGACCGCACCTGCCGCTGTCGGTCGATACGCGGCTGGTCGAGGGCATCGTGGCGGCGACACTGCCGCAGCTGCCGGCGGCGCTGCCGGTGCTGTTCCTGCCGACGCAGCCGGTCGGCCTGAGCCCCGAACACAGCGCCTTCGCCGGCACGTTGAGCCTGTCGGCCGAGACGCTGATGCGCCTGTGGAAGGACATCGGCGCCGGCGTCGCGCGCGCCGGCGTCCGAAAGCTGGTGCTGTTCAACGCGCATGGCGGCCATGTCGGCGCCATGGACGTGGTGGCGCGCGAGTTGCGCATGACGCACCGCCTGATCGTCTTCAGCGTGAGCTGGTTCAGCCTGCCGCTGGACGAGGCCAACGCACAGTTCGATGCCGACGAGCACCGCTTCGGCGTGCACGCCGGCGACATCGAGACCTCGATGATGCTGGCGCTCGCCCCGCCGCTGGTGCGCATGGACGAGGCGCGAGATTTCGACTCGGCCTCGCGGCAGCGCGCCGCCGGCTGCGCGATCCTGGGCAATGGCAGAAGCGCCAAGCTCGGCTGGGCCATGCAGGACTACAACCCGCAGGGCGCCGCCGGCAATGCGGCGGCGGCCACGGCCACCAAGGGCCAGGCCCTGATCGACGCGGCGGCGCGGCAGCTCGCGGCGCTGCTGCAGGAAGCGGTGCAACTGCCGCTGTCGACCATGGCACCCGAAGAAGGGGCGCGATGAACTGGCAGGGCAAAGTCTCGGGCGTTCTCGTCCTGCTGAATCTGGCCGTCGCGGTTCGTGCCGAGTGGTTCACCGTGAGCGGAACCGCGGGTCGGGACAACAGCAACTACGTGCAGGTCGACCCGGCCGCCATCGAGGTCGATGGCGACATCCGCAAGGTGCCGGTGCGCGTGAGCCGCGCCAGCGAATTCGTCAGCTCCGATGGCGTGGCGCACCGCTCCTTCGACTCGCAGGTGCAAATCGACTGCGGCACGCGCAGCGCCCGCTACCTGCACGCCACGTTCTACGCACAGCCCCACTTCATGCCGCCGACGGTCGCCGAGAAAACCTTCGGCGAAGGCGACCTGCGCCCGATGGCCTTCCAGGGCATTGCCGGCCGTCCGGCACAGCGCGTCATACGGGCGGCTTGCAGCGTGCAGGTCGGCGCGTCGCGGCCGGCGCGTGCAAGCGTGCTGCCGGCACGCCCGCGGAGCCGGCCGCCGATGGCCGGCCGATCCGTTCCGCCTGCTTCGGCGCCAGGGACCGCCGGCGCAATGCCTGCCGCGCCGGACGGCAGCGTCCAGGCAGCGCCCAAGGACGACAGCCTGTCTTTTCAGCCACCCGCCAGCGGCGTCGACGACGGCACCACCGGCGCGCTCTCCGTCTGATCGAGCCTGATGGTCCCGTCCGGGCGTTCGCAGGTGCCGATCAGCAGCCCACTGGCCAGCGCGCGCTGGCGCAGGACACCGATCAGCTCGTCGCGCCCGGGAGTCTCGGAAAAGGCCTCGCCCGCCGCCAGCGCGAAGATCTGGAACGCATAGCGATGCACGCCGTGGCCCGGTGGCGGATCGGGCGGCAGCCAGGCGGCCTGCAGGTACGAGTTGCGACCGACGTGCAGCCCGATGCCCGGCTGGCCGCCGCCCGGCAACGCACCCTCGGCCAGCGCGCCGTCGCCCGCGGGCAGATCGACCACGATGGCGTGCACCAGCGGATGCGGCGTCGGCGAATCGGCGTCCTCCACCAGCAGCACTGCCGAAGCGGTTCCGGTCGGCAGCCCTGTCCACTGGAGTGGCGGCGAAAGGCCTTCGCCATCGGCGGTGTAGCGCGGCGGAATCGGCGCATGGTCGGCAAAGGCCAGGCTGCTGACCTCGACAGCGGCCTGGCCGGCGCGCAGGCCAAGCGTGTTAAAGACGATCTGGTCGAGCCCGGCGCGCACCTCGTGCAGGGCGTGACCGATGATGTCGGGCAGTTTTTCGAGCATGGATACGGCAGGAAAACGAAGCCTTCGGTATAGCGCCGGCTCCCCAGGCTGTTTGTAGGACATCGCTCTGCCAAAGACGGCAGGAAGCCCGTCAAGGGCAACCGCTTGACCTCGCCAGTCGCCCGATATCATGGCTCGCCCTTGTGGCGTCTTACAGGCTCGACCACCACCCTCGCGAGGAAAACGCATGAGCATCATCTGGACCATCCTGATCGGCTTCGTCGCGGGGCTGGTGGCGCGCGCCATCAAGCCCGGCAACGATCCGATGGGCTTCATCCTGACCGCCGTCATCGGGATCGCCGGCTCGCTGGCAGCCACCTACCTGGGCCAGGCGATGGGCTGGTACCGCGCCGGCGAGAGCGCCGGGTTCATTGCGTCCGTGGCAGGCGCCATCGTGCTGCTCTTCGTCTGGGGAATGATTGCCAAAAGGGGCTGAGTTCGCCTGGGCTGTCGTTCCGGGTCGCATAGGGCCCCGGGGTCCTGCGCTGGTTTTTGAAAGCCATGAAGTCCTGTCTTGGCATGTTTTAAATGTTGCTTCTTGGCAACATATTTGTTGTTAAAACTTGTTGCTGAGCTGTTTCATTTTTTGGCTCGAAGCACAATTCGGGCTGACGGCCGACCGATTCGTCAAGCTCGCAGCGGCATGACTGTTCGGGCGCTGGATCAGGCGTCAGCACTTTTACAAAGGCCTTCCGCCAAGCGGTGACTGGCAAAAAATCCTGTCCGTTCATGCCTGGCAAAGGAGCGCCGAGATGGTAAGGTCCGGACAGCGTCGTTGTAACACCAAGGGTTTATACTGTCCACTTAAGTGTTATCAAACATTTAGTGTGTTGCAACCTTTGACGGCATCGGTGCACGTCAATGCCATTTTTCAACCACAGGCAGCAAAGAACGCCCTTCATGAACAAGTCCTATCGAAGTATTTGGAACCCGTCGCTCGGCGCCTGGGTCGCCGTTTCGGAAATCACACAGGGTCGAGGCAAGCCCGCCAGCGCGCGCTGCATCGGCGCTGCTGTCATCTCGAGTCTGGCAGTGCTGGCGAGCGCAAGCGCCCTGGGCCAGACCTTCAACTACACGAACGGGCAAGACCGAACCGCGCCCATTCTTCTCCTGCCCGGCCTGTCCGCCACGCTCAACAGCTCGGACGCCGGCACCGCGACGCAGTCGGGCGCGATCTCCAGCATTCTTCCCTTGATGGGCGATACCGTTTCCAAGACGGGCCCCGGTACGCTGATCCTGAGCGGGGCCAACACCTATGGGGGTTCCACCACGATCAGCGGCGGGGCCCTGCAGGTGTCGAACAATGGCAATCTGGGGGCCCCGACCGGCAGCTTGATCTTCGCCAACAACGCGGCCTTGCGCCTGGGCGCCAACGGCTTCACCAGCGCTCGCGCCATCACGCTCGGCACGGGCGGCGGCACGGTCGAAGTCAATGGCACGACGGGCGCCACGCTCAGCGGCCAGATCAGCGGACCCGGCCGGCTCACGCTGTCCAACTCGCTGGCGGCAAGCACCGATGCCACGGAGTTCGAGCGCCTGACGATTACCAATGGCACCAACAACTACAGCGGCGGCACCCTGATCCAGGGCAACTACAGCGTGCCGGGCGCCAACTTCGGCCGGCTCAACGCCACGGCGGCCACCACCGGGGCGCTGGGCACCGGTCCGCTGGACATCGGCATCAATGCCCAGATGATCTTCGGCGTCAACAACGCCCCTGCCGTCAGCGCGCAGAACCTGCTCATCAACGTCAACCAGAGCACCAACCAGCCCGGCACCAACAGCGGCGTCCTCTTCAGGTTTGGAGCCACGGCCGCCAATGCGACGCTGAACATCAATCCGGGCGGTCTCCCCATCAATCCGGGGCAGGGCGGCTACGTGGTGTTCCAGGACACGGGCACCACAGCAGGCAACGCGACCATCAACTCGAACGGCGGGCGCGTGTTCTTCCTGGGCGGCAGCCTGGGCGGCAGCTCGACCACCAACAACAACGGCGGCACCGTCACCCTCAACGATGCCGACCTGGCCGGCGCACGCATCGTCAACAACAACAACGCCACGCTCGAAAGTACGGGGGTGGTCACTCTCGCTGGCACGGTCAACGACGTGCCGGTCGGCTCGCTCAGCGGCGCGGGCAATGTCCTGCTGGGCAACTCGACGCTCAGGCTCGGCGCTCTGAACCTCGGCGACACGATCAGCGGGAGCATTTCGGGCCCCGGCTCGCTCGCCAAGGTGGGCACCGGCACGCTCACGCTGGCGGGTGCCAACGCCTACACCGGCAGCACCACCGTCGGCGCTGGGGTCTTGCGCACGGGGGCCGCGAACGCCCTGAGCGCCGCCTCCGCGCACACCGTCGCCGCTGGCGCCACGCTCGACCTCGCGGGCTTCGCGCAGACGGTCGCCAGTCTCACCAACAGCGGCACCGTGTCGCTCGCGGGCCCCGTGCCGGGCAACACGCTCACTGTCAACGGCGCGTACGTCGGGAACAACGGCACGCTGGTGCTGGGCAACGCTTTGGGCGCGACCGGGCCGTCCGATCGGCTCGTGCTCAACGGCCCTGAGGCCAGCGCATCGGGCACCACCACCATCCAGGTGCCCGTGACCGGACAGCTCGGCGCCCAGACCACCGGCAACGGCATCGAGTTGATTACCGCGCTCAACGGCGCGACCACCACCGCGCAGACCACCAAGAGCGCCTTCCGGCTGGCGACTCCCTTCATCTCGGCCGGTGCCTACGACTATTCCTTGTTCGCCGCGGACGCGGCCGGCCAGGGCGAGAACTGGTACCTGCGCTCGCAGGTGGTCGCTCCGCCTCCGCCTCCGCCTCCTCCGCCTCCTCCGCCTCCTCCGCCTCCTCCGCCTCCTCCGCCTCCTCCGCCTCCTCCGCCTCCGCCGCCTCCGCCGCCTCCGCCTCCCCCGCCGCCGCCGCCTGCTCCGGCTCCGGCTCCGGCTCCTGCGCCCGCACCAGCTCCTGCGCCGGCACCGGCTCCTGCGCCAGCGCCAGCACCAGCTCCTGCGCCCGCACCGGCTCCTGCGCCAGCACCTGCGCCAGCACCGGCACCGGCACCGGCACCGGCACCGGCACCTGCGCCAGCACCGGTGGCCATCACCTCCTACCGCGCAGAGGCTTCCTCGTTCGCGGCACTGCCTGCGCAGCTGCGTCAGTCCAACATCGCGATGCTGGGCAACCTGCACCAGCGCATCGGCGACGAGGTCGCGTCGGCGCCGGGCGGCGCGCCGCAGGGCAGCCGCAATGCGTGGGGCCGCCTGATCAGCAGCAGCATGGACATCCGCCAGCAAGGTACCGTCACGCCGTCGAGCAAGGGCCGGGTCAACGGCTTCCAGGTCGGCACCGACCTCTGGGCGGCTCGCGACTGGCGCGCCGGCCTCTACGTGGGCCAGCTCGAAGGCGATGCCAGCGTGACCGGGTTCGCCCGCGGCATCCTGGGCAATGTCGGCTCGACCGACCTGCGCAGCCAGTACCTCGGCGGTTATGCGACCTACGCGCCGGCGTCGGGCTTCTATGCCGATGCCGTCCTTCAGGCCGGACGCCACCGCTACACGGTCTATCCCAACAACTTCAACCTGCCGGCCGCCAGCAAGGGCAACAGCCTGCTGGCGTCGATCGAAGGTTGGCCAGTCGTTCGGGCTGGCCCAGAACTGGGTCATCGAGCCGCAGCTGCAGCTCGCGCACCAGCGGCTGAGCCTGGACGACACGCTCATCAGCGGCGCTTTGGTCCAGCAGAACACGCACAACGAC
The DNA here is from genome assembly GCA_963847265.1 of uncultured beta proteobacterium. GTDB lineage: Bacteria > Pseudomonadota > Gammaproteobacteria > Burkholderiales > Burkholderiaceae_C > Variovorax. The sequence goes on from CAWJZE010000001.1 coordinate 1,897,830, forward strand.
TGGATCGCCCGTGCCGGCGTCCGCGTCAAGGGCGTGTTCGCCACCGGCGCGGGCACGCTGCAGCCTTACGGCCGCCTGAACGTCTACCACACCGGCTCGGGCACTGACATCGCACGCTTCATCGGTCCGGGCGGCTTCGGCGACATCGCGACCCGCACCGGGGGCACCTCGACCGAGGTGGCCGGCGGCTTCACGCTGACGTTCAGGCCGGGTATGAGCGTCTACGGCGAGGTGGGCCGGCTGTTCGCCAGCGGCGGCGACGCGCGCGTCAAGAGTTCCGTGCAGGGCTCGATCGGCCTGAAGGCGCGCTGGTAGCGGCGGCAGCGCGACGCCGTCACGGGCGTCCTTGACGGCATCGACGGGGCGCTATCGTTTTGATAGCGCCCCGTCTTGCCATGGCGAGCGTCGTCAGGGGTTTTGGCGGTTTTCCGCCGGCAGCAGCCGTCATGGCGCCGTCTGCTGCCGCGCTGGGCGGCGCCCTCAGGCGTAGGTGACCCAGTCCTCGTATGCCGGCCCGTCGAGGTGGGGCAGCGTGTTGTAGGTCAGCAGCATGTGGCGCTTGGGCGTGAAGACGAACTCGGTGACCGAGGTGTTGCGGATGCGCATGTTGAGCTCGATCGTCGTCTCGGCGGGCGTTCGCAGCACGTGCCCGACGGCCGTCGAGATCGGGCCGCCGCTGGAGACGGCCAGCACGCGCGCACCGTGGTGCCGCTCGCGCACGTGGTCCAGCGCCGTCGTCACGCCTGCCAGGAAGTCGATGTAGCTCGGCATGCCGACGGGCGCCGTCTTGCCCCGCATCCAGGCGCCCAGGCCCTCGCGCAGCAGGCGGAAGTGATGGCGGACCATCTCCGGACTGTCGGGCTTCTGCAGCTTCTGCGCATGGACCGTCGCGATCACGGCTTCGCTGTCATACTCGTTGAGGCCGGGCCAGAGCAGCACCGGGTCGTGGCCGGACAGGTCGATCCCCAGGCCCTGGGCGATGCCTTCCCAGGTCTGGCGGTGGCGCTTGAGGCCGCCGATGAGCACGGCGTCGAACTGCATGCCGCGCTCGCGCCAGTAGGCCCCGAGCCGAACGCTCTGCCGATGTCCGAGTTCACTGAGCTGGTCGTAATCGTCGGCGCCGAACGACGCCTGTCCGTGCCTGACTAGGTAGAGGGTTCCCATCGACCGGATTCTGGCAAAAGCGGCTCGCCTCCGGCGTCTCGGGCGGGACTGAGGCGACAACGAAACGCAGGACCTGCGGCTCGGCGTAGAGGGTGGGGGCTGCCGGCATCAGGGAAGCATCCGCGGCGGCCGTCTTGGCCCAGGTTACTGACGCAACAAGGCGCATGGAGCCGTGTGAGCGCGATGCCGCGATAGCACGGGTTGCCGGCCTACGCGAGGCAGTGGCGACGGATTCCTAGAATCGGCGCACTTGGCAGCCCACCGACCCTGCAGCTCTGCGTCCAGCGCCGGAATCCATCAATGTTCGAAGTTTCGATGTCTTTTGGCAACGCGCTCCCGTCATGGAGCGCGTGCCGATCTCTTTTGCTGCCGGGGCGTGGAAAGACCCCGTGGCGGCATTGCACGAGCCGCAACCGCTCCCGTCGGGTCCATCCGCCCGACCTGAAGAAGCATGTATGGCACTGATCACTTTCCTCGTCGAGGACAACCGCACCATCCGCGAAAACCTGATTCCGGCGCTGGAAGACCTGGCCGATGCCAGCGTGGTCGGTTTTGCCGAAACGGAAGCAGAGGCTTCGGCGTGGCTGCATGCGCACAACGGTCACTGGCATATGGTCATCGTCGATCTGTTTCTGCGCCAGGGCTCCGGCCTGGGCGTGCTGTCGGGCTGCCAGGCCCGACTGCCCTATCAGAAGGCCGTGGTGCTGACCAATTACGCCACGCAGGACATGCGCGAGCGCTGCATGAGTCTGGGCGCCGATGCGGTGTTCGACAAATCGACCGAGCTGGAGGCGCTGATCGAGTACTGCGAGCAAAACCGCCCCTCGAGCTTTGCGGCGTTGTAGAGGGAGAGGGCCGGGCTGCCACGATCGGCTTGATTCGGCGCCCGCGGTCGCAGTCGCGGTGGACTGCGATGTGGCGGAAGCGCTACAGCGTGACGCTGCCGCTGACGCAGGTCACCGCGCTTCCGCCAACCCAGATTCGTCCTGCGGCATCGCACTCGATGTTCACCCGTCCCTCGCATCCCAGGCAACGGCCCTGGGCGGCCGTGTAGCGTTTCGGCAGGTATCCCTCGCCGATCAGCCATTGCGCCAAGCTGGCGTTCAGGCTGCCTGTGACGGGATCCTCTTCGATGCCGACGGGAGCGGCAAAGGCGCGCACCTCCAGATCCGGGAGTTCGCCTCGTCGATTGCCGAATGCGCGAGCTTCACGATTCGACCGGGAAATCAGCCAAGGTGTCGCTTCGGCTTCGGCTTCGGCTGGCGCCGCGTCGCTTCCGCCAGTGGCGGTGTCTTGTCGCGGCGCCGCAAGGCGGCGCGTCAGCGCGGCAGCCCGCGCCGCCGGGATGCCCGCCACGCCCACCTTCTGCCCTATCTCGCGCAGCGCGTGGTGGTCCGGGCGCAGTGCCAGCACGGTGTCGGCATCGACCAGCAGCAACCCGAGCCAGACCGGCCCGTTGTCGAGCAGTTGCGCCGCCACGACCTGCGCCGCTTTCAGCCCGAGTGCGCCGGCCACCCGGGCCAGCAGCGCCGGCCCGGGGGCTTGGCGGCGCAGCGGCGGCGCGGCGAACGCCAGGCGCTCGCCGGCCTCGCGCCGGACCGTCACCAAGCCGCCCGCGCATTGCTGCACGATGCGCCCCGGTACTTTCGGCCGGCCGCCGGCCTGCAGCCAGGCGTGGCAGCTGCCGAGTGTCGGATGGCCGGCGAACGGCAGCTCGCCGCCGGGCGTGAAGATGCGCACGCGGTAGTCGGCCGCCGCATCGGTCGGCGGCAGCAAAAAGGTGGTTTCCGACAGGTGGGTCCAGCCCGCGAAGCGCTGCATCACGGCGTCATCGAGGTCGTCACCGTCGAGCACCACGGCGAGCGGATTGCCGAGGTACGGCCGCTCGCCGAAGACATCGACCTGTTGGAACGCGCGGGAACGCATGGCCCGCTCACTCGATCGCCAGGTCGAGCACGCCGCGGGCGCCGGCGCGCGAGGCCAGCTCGGCGAACCAGCGCTCGACGTGCGGCCAGGCCGGGCGCGCGTAGTCCGCGGGCGGCAGGCCGAACCAGCGGTGCGCCTCGCAGCCGAGCGGGATGTCGGCCATGGTGAAGGCGTCGCCCAGCATGAAGCGGCGCGTCGCCAGGTGCGCGTCGAGCCGCGCGAACAGGGCCTCGGCGGCCGCGACGGAGCGCGCGATCAGGGCCGGCTGGCGCTCGGCGGGCGGCGTGCGCACCAGCTGCAGGAAGGCCGGCGCCGCGGCCGGGTTGAGCGTGGTCTGCTGCCAGTCCATCCAGCGCTCGGCGTCGAAGCGCCGCACCAGCGGCTCGGGGTAGAGCGCGCCGCCGGCGCCGTGGCCCGACGCCTCGCGGGCGGCCGCCCGCGCCGGGGTGTCGTACTTGGCGCACAGGTAGCGCACGATCACGTTCGATTCCCACAGCGTGATGTGCTCGGCGCCCTCGCCGTCGTCGATCGTGGGCACCGTCGCGTTCGGGTTGAGCGCGCGGTATTCGGGCGTCTGCACCACGCCGAACTTGCCGCCCGCCTCGGTGCGCTGGAAGTCGAGTCCGAGCTCCTGCGCACACCAGACCACCTTGCGCACGTTGAGCGAACTGATGCGGCCCCAGATGTTGAGCATGTCTTGATTGCCTTTGCGGATGAGCTTGAGGGAAGGGAAGAAAGAAAGGGAAAGAAACAGCGGAAGCCGCGCCTCAGCGCAGGGCCGGCCGGTCGAGCAGCAGCAGCCGCACGGCCAGCGCCAGCATCACGCCCGCCAGCAGCCGGTGGCCCTGCCGCGCCGCGTCCGGGCGCTGGCGCAGCCATTGGCCGAGGCGGCCGCCGCAGGCACCCAGCGCGCTGTTGAACAGCAGTCCCACGAGCGACAGCATAAGGCCCAGCAGGACGAGTTGCGCCGCCACCGGGGCGCGCGCCGGCTCGACGAACTGGGGCAGGAACACCATGAAGAACAGCAGCGCCTTCGGATTGACCAGGTTGTTGAGCCAGGCGCTGCGCACGACGCGTCCGAAGCCGGCGGCGGGCGCCGTGCCGACCGGCGCGCGGCCCGCCCGCAGCGCCTGCGCCGCGAGCCACAGCAGGTACAGCGCGCCGGCGCAGCGCAGCAGGTCGAAGGCCGGCGCCCAGGCCGCCACCAGCGCGGTGACGCCGGTGGCGGCGCACAGCGTGTGCACCAGGTCCGCCGCGGCGATGCCGACGGCCGCCGCGAAGCCGCCGCGCGGCCCGTGCGCCACGCCGTGCGACAGCACGAAGGCCATGTTCGGTCCAGGCGACGCCAGCAGCGCCAGCACGGCGAGGAGAAACAGCCCCAGCGTCGTCGGTCCGATCATGGCCCAATGCCCGTTCAGGTCGCGGCCAGAGCGCGTTGCGCCCGTGCGGCCGCGTCGTGCGCGAGCTGCTCGCGCAGCGTCGCGGCCAGGGCGGCGATGGCGGCATCGATCTGCTCCACGCTGGCCGTCACGAACGACAGCCGCAGCGTGCGCGCGTCGCCCGCGCCGGCATAGAACGGGGCGCCCGGCACGAAGGCCACGCCGCGCTCCACCGCCCGCGGCAGGAGCGCCACGGTGTCGATGCCCGCGGGCAGCCGCAGCCACAGGAACATGCCGCCCGCGGGCACGTCGAAGCGCACGTCGAGCCCCGCCATCTCGCGCCGCAGCGCGGCCACCATGGCGTCGCGCTGGCGCCGGTAGAGCGCGCGGATGGTCGGCACGTGGCGCCCCAGAAAGCCGTCCTTCATGACCTCCGCCACCATGCGCTGCGTGAAGATCGGCGTGTGCAGGTCGACCGCCTGCTTGGCCTGCAGCAGCTTGGGGAAGATGGCCCTCGGCGCCACCAGGAAGCCCAGCCGCAGCCCCGGCGCCAGCACCTTGGAGAACGAGCCGAGGTAGATGCAGCCCTCCGGATGGCGCGCGGCGAGCGGCAGCGGCGGCGGCGCATCGAACCACAGCTCGCCGTAGGGGTTGTCCTCGACGATCGGCAGGCCGGCCTCGGCCGCGGCGGCCGACGCGGCGGCGCGCCGCGCCTCGCTCATGGTGCGCCCGGTCGGGTTCTGGAAGTTGGGCAGCAGGTAGACGAAGCGCGCGGCCTCTCGCGCGTCGCCGCCGGCGCCGGCGCGCGCCTGCTCCAGCAGGTCCTGGACGATCACGCCCTCGCCGTCGCTCGCCACGGCGACCGGCAGCGGCTCCATCGGCGAGAACGCCTGCAGCGCGCCCAGGTAGGTCGGCGTCTCGACCAGCACCCGGCTGCCGGGGTCGAGCAGCACCTTGGCGACCAGGTCCAGCCCCTGCTGCGAGCCAGTGGTGATCAGCACCTGCGCCGGATCGACCGGCCACGGCAGCATGTCGGCCACTGCCTGGCGCAGCGGGGCGTAGCCTTCGCTCGCCGCGTACTGCAGTGCGGCGGGCCCGTCGTCGCGCAGTACCTTGGCGCAGGCCTCGGCGAAGGCCTCGACCGGAAAGGTCCGGGGCGAGGGCAGGCCGCCGGCCAGGCTGACGATGCCGGGGCGCTCGGTCACCTTGAGGATCTCGCGCAGCACGGAGGGGTTCATCTTTTCGGCGCGGGCGGCCAGTTTCCAGATCGTCATGTCGTTGTTTTCCCGGGGAGAGGTTGAGGAAAGCGGAGCACTGCCATCAGCGGGAGGATCGGAGCACAAAGCGGCCGAGCGCTCGGCCCGGTGGCCGTCTCATCGCGCGCCCTGCGACAGCTTCTTGCCGACCAGCACGGTGGCGACCACGGCCAGCGCGAAGCCGAGCGTCACGGTGTCGAGCGACTCGCCCAGCAGCGGCACCGCCGCCAGGATCGACAGGAAAGGCTGCAGCAGCTGGGCCTGGCTGACGCGCAGCGCCCCACCCATCGCCAAGCCGCGGTACCAGGCGAAGAAGCCGACCCACATCGAGAACACGCCGACGTAGAGCAGCCCGGCCCAGGCCGAGGGCGCCACCGCGTGTTGCGGCCAGGTCAGCAGCGCGCCGGGCAGCGTGAGCGGCAGCGCCAGCACGCAGACCCAGCAGATCACCTGCTCGGCGCCGAGCGCGGGCGTGACCTGCGCGCCGTAGATGTAGCCGACCGACGCTGCGAGCACCGCGCCGACCAGCAGCACGTCGGCCCATTCGAGGCCGAAGCCGTGGCCCTGCTGGCGCGCGCGCAGCAGCGAGAACGCCACCACCAGCAGGCTGCCGACCACCGCGCAGACCCAGAAGCCCAGCCGCGCGCGCTGGTGCAGCACCCACGCCGCCACGGCGGCCGTGACCAGCGGCAGCAGCGCCGTCACCACCGCCGCGTGGCTGGCCGTGACCACGCGCAGCGCATAGCCCAGCAGCAACGGGTAGCCGATGGCGTTGCCCAGCACGGCGAAGGCCAGCGGCTTCCACTGGTCGCGCCGCGGGCGCGGCGCGCGCAGGGCCAGCAGCGTCGCGATCGACAGCCCGCCGGCCAGCGCGGCGCGGGCGAAGGTGACGAACCAGGGCGAGAGCTGCGGCGCCGCCGCGCTGCCGGTGGCCAGCCGCGTCATCGGCAGCGTGACCGCGAAAAAAGCCACCCCCAGCACGCCGAGCGCCATGCCGAGCGTTTCCTTTTTGACGCTCCACCGGGCGGCGGCAGCGGCATGCGACGGCGCGTCTGGCGAGGCCTGCGGCGCGGATCGGGCCACTGGCGCTGCGTCGGCGCCCGCGCCCGCAGCCGTGTCCTTCAGAGCGCGCCGGGCGGGCGGGCCGGGCATGAGGGCCTCTTCCTGCGAGGGGCGGGGCGGATGCCTCATGCGCCCACCATCCAGGCCGCCGTCGCCACCAGCACGGCCGCCATCCCACGGTTGAACCACGCGAGCCGCTGTCCCTGCGCCAGCCAGTCGCGCAGCAGCGCGCCGACCAGCGCATAGGTGAAGTTGCTGGCGAAGGCATAGGCCAGCATCACCGGCGCCACGATGGCGAAGCGGTGCAGCGCATCGGGCTGGCCCGCGATCCAGCCCGCCACCAGCGTGAGCGCCAGCAGCCACGCCTTGATGTTGAGGAACTGCAGCATCACCCCTTCGCCAAACCCGACGTCGACGCGGCCGCCCTCGGCGCGCCCCGCCGCCGTGCGTCGCGCGCCGAGCCTGAGCGCCAGCCATAGCAGATAGCCGATGCCCAGCGCCTTGATGGCCCAGCGCAGCGCCGGCGCGGCCATCACCAGCGCGCCCAAGCCGCCCGCGCACAGCGCCAGCAGCAGGCTCCAGCCCACCGGCACGGCGATGACGAAACGCATCGCGCGCCGCAGTCCGCCATTGGCCGCGAGCGTGGTCGACAGCGTGGTGTTGGGCCCGGGCGAAAAACTCATCGCCGTGGCCAACACCAGCAGCGCGGTGAATTCTTGACCGTTCATGCAATGAACTCTAAACGGATGGCCATTACAGTACCAGTACAGTAGAGCGGACAAGCACGCGATCTGTATCGCCTGCTCCCCCGACACACATCGAAGCTGCCATGCTGACACGAACTTCCACCCAGTCGCTTACCGGCCAGTTGGCCGACCGCTTGGCCGAGCGCATCCGCACCCGGCTGCTGGCGCCCGGCGCGCGGCTGCCCTCGGTGCGCGAGTGCGCGCGCCAGCAGGGCGTGAGCCCGCACACGGTGGTCGCGGCCTACGACCGGCTGCTCGCGCAGGGCCTGGTCGAGGCGCGCCGGCAGCGCGGCTTTTATGTGCGGGATACGGCGCTGGCGCAGGAGGGGTGGGGCCATAGTGCTATCGATTCGATAGCAAACGCGGCGGCGCCGCCCCGCGTGCCGGCCGATGCCAGCTCGCTGATCCGCGGCATGTTCCACCGTCACAGCGACAGGCCGCAGCCCGGCATGGGCGTCTTTCCGCCCGACTGGATGGCGTCGAGCTTCCTGCCGGCCGCGCTGCGCCGCCTGACCGGCAGCGGCACGCTGCAGGAGCTGTCGCTGCAGTACGGCGAGCCGGCCGGCGACGCCGCGCTGCGCCGCAGCCTGTCGCACAAGCTGGCGGGCATCCACGTGAGCGCCGCGCCGGAGCAGATTCTCACCACCGTCGGCGCCACGCACGCGCTCGACATCGTCAGCCGCACCCTGCTGCGCGCCGGCGATCCGGTGATGGTCGAGGAGCCCGGCTGGGCCATCGAGTTCGCGCGGCTGGAGGCGCTGGGCATGCGCATCCTGCCGGTGCCGCGACGTGCCGACGGCCCCGACCTGGCGGTGATGGCGCAGTACTGCGCGGCGCACCGCCCCAGGCTGTTCGTCAGCGTCAGCGTGCTGCACAACCCGACCGGCTACAGCCTCACGCCCGGCAGCGCGCACCGCGTGCTGCAACTGGCCCAGGAGCACGACTTCCACATCGTCGAGGACGACACCTACGGCCACATCGCGCCGCCGCACGCCACCCGGCTCGCCGCGCTCGACGGGCTGCAGCGCACGATCTACGTCAGCGGCTTCGCCAAGATCCTGGCGCCCAACTGGCGCATCGGCTATCTGGCCGCGCCCACCGGGCTGTTCGAGCGCCTGCTGGAGACCAAGCTGCTCGCCACGCTGACCACGCCGGCCCTGTTCGAGCGGGCGCTGGCCGGCTGCATCGACCAGGGCCAGCTGCGCCGCCACGCCGAGCGCGTGCGCACCCGGCTCGACGGCGCGCGCGCCCGCACCGTCAAGCTCGCGCTGGCGGCGGGCTGCCGCTTCGTCTCGGAGCCGGCGGGCCTGTTCGGCTGGGTCGACACCGGCGTCGACACCGACGCCCTGACCCAGCGCATGCTCGACGAGGGCTACCTGCTGGCGCCCGGCTCGCTGTTCCACGCGCGCCGCGCCCCCGGCACGCTGATGCGCATCAACTTCGCGACGGCGCAGGACGCGGCCTTCTGGCAGGTGTTCGAGCGCGTGCGCGCGCCGCTGTGAACGCGCGGCTCAGAGCAGGGCGTCGGGCGCCAGGGGCCCGAGCAGCCTGACCATCAGCCTGAGCCCCAGGCTGGCATCGGGCTCGTCGAAGGTATCGTGCAGGCCGCTGCCCAGGGGCGCGCGCCAGACCAGTCGGCCCCCGGACCATTCGACGCGCCAGGCGCCTTCGCGCAGGGTCGCCTCGACCGCCTCGGTGACGGTGCCGGACAGTGCCTTGCTGCCGATGAGCAGCGCCACCTCGGTGTTCTGCAGCTGCGAGCGCAAGTCGAGGTTCATCGAGCCGACCACCAGCAGCCGCCCGTCCACCACCATCGCCTTGGAATGCAGCATGGCGCGCGACTCGCCGGTGGCCGAGCCGCCCGACGAGCCGAGCAGGCCGCCGGCTCCTGGCCGGCCCGACGAGCCCAGGGCGCCGCCAGCTGCGGCTTGCTCGCTGCGCATCTCGTAGAGTTCCAATCCCATGCCGAGCAGCTCCTTCCTGTGGCGCGCATAGCCGACGTGCGCGATCGGCGCGTCGGTCGAGGCCAGCGAGTTCGTCAGCACGCGCACGCGCACGCCACGCTGCCGCAGCCGGGCAAAGGCGCGTTCCATCTCGGGGCCCGGAACGAAGTAGGGCGAGACGATCAGCAGGTCGCGCCGGGTCTGGCCGAGCAGCTGCAGCAGCCCTTCGACCACCGTGTCGCCGCCGGCCGCCGCAGCCGCCGCACTGTGCAGCGACGTCGTGGCGCCGCGCGCGGGCGCGGGCGTCGGCGCCGTGCCGGGCAGCGCGACCACCAAGCCCGCCGCGTCGCTCGCAGCCCGTGCGGCGCCGCCGGTCGGGGTGCCAGTGGGAGCCGGTCCGGCAGGGGAAGCCGGACCGGCCGCGCCTGCCGCGCCCGCGGGCTCCTCCTGCGGGTTGGCCGCGATCTTGCCGGGCCGGTCCGCCAGCATGGCAGCCGGCGCCCAGACGAAGGGCACGCTGCGCAGGTCGAGCGGCTGCTCGTCCCAGACGCGCTCCGACGCCGCCGCGGCCGAGGCGGCGCCGCGCGGGGGCGCCGCCTGCGCGCGCGGCGTCGCTCCGGCGCTCGCGGTGCCGGCCTCGCCGTCCGACGAGGTTCTTGCCGCGTCACGGACGCGAGCGCGGATGGCCTCCAGGTCCTTGGGCGAGACGATCGACGGCACCGGGTAGGCGCGCGCGTTGTTCCAGTAGGCGTCAAAGCTGCGCGACAGGTCGCGCACGATCGGCCCGGCGGCCAGCACGTCGATGTCGATGAAGTTGCCGCTCTGACCGACGCCGAAATAGGCGTCGCCCAGGTTGCGCCCGCCCGTCACGCCCAGCACGTTGTCGGCCAGGAACAGCTTGTTGTGCATGCGCTGCTGCAGCCGCGCGGCGTCGCCGACCGCGTTGAGCAGCCGCGCCAGCGTCGAGTCGCGCGCGCCGGGCAGCGGGTTGAACAGGCGCACCTCGATGTTCTTCTCGAACGCCAGCTGCAGCACCAGCGCGTCGCGTCCGGTGCTGTGGAAGTCGTCGATCAGGATGCGCACGCGCACGCCGCGCGCCGCCGCTTCGCGGATACCGTCGAGCAGCCGCCGCGTGCTGGCGTCGGCGTGGATGGCGTAGTACTGCAGATCGAGCGTCTTCTGCGCGCCCTGCACCAGTGCCAGACGGCTGCCGTACGCCGCCTGCGGGCCGGCCAGCAGCAGGAAGCCCGAATCGAAACGCGCCGCGGCCGCGCTGCGGCGCTGCTGCACCAGCGTCGCCAGCGGCGTGCCACCCGGATCGGACAGCGCCATCGATACCGGACGGTCCACCTGCGTCGGCAGCCGCGTGCAGCCGGGCGCGACGAGGGCGCTCAAGGCGAACGCGGCCGCGCAGGCCCAGCGCTGGAAGACGGTCGGCGTGCGGTTCGGAGAGAGCATCGGGCGGGCGAGGAGTTGGCGGCAGGCTTTGGTTGGTATTCCGTATAGCGTGCCGTGGATTTCCACGCCATCGGACAGGCGCTCCGGACAGCGTCGTGTTCCACGCCGTCGCCGGGTGCGTAGCGCCTGCCTGGACGCCCCTCCGGCGCTGCCGCGCTCATGCTGCCCGTGCAACGCAGTGCACGGGTGCGGCGAGAGGCCGCCGCTTTTTCTTTCTTAACGGGGCGTGTCCAGCGCCTCCCAGCGCTCCAGCGCCGCCATCAGCTCGTCGTCGATCCGTGCGTGGCGCGCGGCCAGCTCGACGGCGCGCGCGGGCTCGGTGGCATAGACCGAGCCGCCGTCGCGCTCCAGCACCTCGGCGATGCGCTTTTGCTCGTCCTCCAGTGCGGCGATGCGCGCCGGCAAGGCATCGAGCTCGCGCTGCTCCTTGTAGCTGAGCTTGCGGGGCGGCGCGGCGCCGGCAGGCGCGGACGCAGGAGAGGCCAAGGCGGCGCCGGTGCCGCGGCTCGCCCGCTCCGGCGTCGCGCCCGGCGCTGCCGCCGGCAGGGCCGGCTTCTGCGAGGCCGTCGCCGCTGCGCGCTCCAGCGTGATCTCGCGCGTGCGCCGGGACTGCTCCAGCCAGTCCTGCACGCCTCCCTCGTACTCGCGCCAGCGGCCCTCGCCCTCGAAGGCGATGGTGCTGGTCACCACGTTGTCGAGAAAGGTCCGGTCGTGGCTGACCAGGAAGACGGTGCCCTCGTAGTTCTGCAGCAGGTCTTCCAGCAGCTCCAGCGTGTCGATGTCGAGGTCGTTGGTCGGCTCGTCGAGCACCAGCACGTTGGCCGGCCGCGCGAACAGCCGCGCCAGCAGCAGCCGGTTGCGCTCGCCGCCACTGAGCGAGCGCACCGGCGAGCGCGCGCGCGCCGGCGAGAACAGGAAGTCGCTCAGGTAGCTTTTCACGTGCTTGCGCTGGCTGCCAATCTCGATCCACTCGCTGCCCGGGCTGATGAAGTCCTCCAGCGTGGCGTCGAGGTCGAGCGCCTCGCGCATCTGGTCGAAGTAGGCGACCTCGAGGTTGGCGCCGCGGCGGATCTTTCCGCGGTCGGGCTCCAGCGTGCCCAGGATCAGCCTGAGCAGGGTGGTCTTGCCCGCGCCGTTGGGCCCGATCAGCCCGACCTTGTCGCCGCGCAGCACAGTCGCCGTGAAGCCGCGCACGATCGCCCTGTCGCCGTAGGACTTGGAGACGTCGGCCAGCTCG